>NZ_ASHX02000001.1:2695000-4042500 GCF_000478605.2 Streptomyces thermolilacinus SPC6
AGCCTACCCGCCGAAGCGCCGAGCTCGTAATCCGAGGGTGGTGAGAGGACTCCGGACTACGCGGTCTCCACCCCCACGAAGGACTCGCGGAGGTACTCGTGAACCGCCTGCTCCGGCACCCGGAAGGACCTCCCCACCCGGATCGCCGGCAGATGACCGCTGTGCACCAGCCGGTACACGGTCATCTTGGACACACGCATCACCGAGGCAACTTCCGCCACGGTCAGGAACTTGACCTCGTTGAGAGGTGTCTCGCCAGCAGCAACCATGACCCACCTGTACCTTCCGCACATGACGCCACCGGCTTCCCCTCCGGTGACTCTTCGTCGCTGTGCGCTCACTCCCCAGACTAGGGGCGGTTGATACGGGTGGGGAAGAGGAGCAGCCATCCGCCGCCTACTGTGACAGACACGCCCGATTGAGTACATAGCGAGTGAGCGGGCGGTAGGAGGCTGAGCGCACGGCGTCGTCCAGCGGCACCGCGACCGCCACCTGCCCCTCGGCCTCCCCGACGAACAGCGCGGGGTCGTCCGTGTCGGCCAGGCCGATGGCCTCGATGCCCAGCTGACCTGCCCCGCAGACCCATCCGTGGTCCCCCACGACCAGTTCCGGAAGGACCCCGCCGGCCTCGGCCGCGGCCTCGAGGGCGGCCCTCACGGGGAGGGGTGAGTGGGTGTGCGCGCCGGGCTCACAACCGGCGCTCCCGCCGTGGGACTCCCGTACGAGTGCGACTCCGTGTGCGTAGACGAGACGATGCGTGCGTACGCCAAATCGGGTCGTTATGTCGATACATCTCCCCTGCGCGGGGCTGAGTACGGGACAGCCCGCCGACGACATGGCGTCCGCCAACGTGGCGTAGAACGCCAGCAGCCGGTGCGGGTGCCCGGTCCCGAACAGCACGGGTGCGCGGCGTCGGGCGGCCGCGGCGAGCCGCCCGGCGAACGCGTCGAGCGCGCTCAGGGTCCGCTCGGGGTCGATGACGTCGTGCCCGGTACGGTGCCAGGGGTCGCCGGACACCCCGCACCGGTCGGCCATGAGCCGCAGCAGGTCCCGTTCGTCCCACCGCTGTTCGGGGTCGAGGCCGAGGGTGGCGCGCGGGTCCCGGGCGGCGAACAGCCGGTAGTTGCGCAGGCTCTTCTCGCGCGCCGTGGCGACGGGCCCGGCCAGTCCGGCCGCCAGCAGATGCGCGCGCAGCGCCCCGGTACTCAGCACGCCGCCGATGCTGCCGTACGGGTCCGCCTGCCGCGCCGGGAACGGCCGGGCACCGCACGGTCGGCGTAACGCCCGCCGCGGCCCCTGCGTGCGCCCGCGGGGCCCCTACGGGTGGACGAGCAGTCCCCGCAGGGGGAACACCGCCTTGCGGGTGGCCAGGACGGCCTGGTCGAGCCGGTCCTCGGGGTCGTAGCCGTCCTCCCAGGCGCGCCAGGTGACGGGCCACCGGCCGTCGGTCATGCGCCGGGGCCCGGGCGTCCGGGTCCGCGCGTACACGATGCTCCGCCATTCCTCGGGGATGACCGTCTCGGGCGGCACGTCGGCTCCGGCGGCGATGGCGACGAGGTGCGTCCAGGAGCGCGGTACGACGTCCACGACCGCGTACCCGCCGCCGCCCAGGGCGATCCACCGGCCGCCTTCGACGTACTCGTCGGCGAGGCCCCGGCAGGCCAGTTGGACGGCCCGCTGCGCGTCGAGGGACACGGCGAGGTGGGCGAGGGGGTCCTCGAAGTGGGTGTCGGCGCCGTGCTGGGTGACGAGGACCTGCGGCCGGAAGTCGGCGAGGAGTTCGGGCACGACGGCGTGGAAGGCGCGCAGCCACCCGGCGTCGCCGGTCCCGGCGGGCAGGGCCACGTTGACGGCGCTGCCCGCACCCGCGCCCGGCCCGCCGGTCTCCTCGGGCCATCCAGTGCCGGGGAAGAGGGTGCGGGGGTGTTCGTGGAGGGAGATGGTGAGGACGCGCGGGTCGTCCTGGAAGACGGCCTGCACGCCGTCGCCGTGGTGGACGTCCACGTCGAGGTACGCGACGCGTTCGGCGCCGAGTTCGAGGAGCCGGGCGATGGCGAGGGCGGCGTCGTTGTAGACGCAGAACCCGGCGGCGGCGCCGGGCATGGCGTGGTGGAGGCCGCCTGTGAAGTTGACGGCCCGGTTGGTGTCGCCGCGCCACACGGCTTCGGCGGCGCCGACGGACAGCCCGGCGATGCGGGCGGACGCCTCGTGCATGCCGGGGAAGGCCGGGTCGTCGGGGGTGCCGAGCCCGTACGCCTGGTCGGCGTGGCGCGGGTCGGCGGACGCGGCCCGTACGGCGTCGAGGTAGTCCTCGCGGTGGACGAGCCGCAGCGTGGAGTCCCCCGCTGGCTGCGCGGACCGGACGTCGAGGGCCCGGTCCACGTCGAGGGCGCTCACCAGTTCCCTGGTCAGCCCGAGCCGTACGGGGTCCATCGGATGGCCGGGCCCGAAGTCGTACCCGGTGACTGCGTCATCCCACATCAACAGTGCGCGGCCGCTCATGACCGCCACCGTATCGGTCGCCGCGCCCGGCGAAGCACCCGGCGTACGGGAGCGTCGCCAGCAGGAGCACGAGCGGTACCGCCATGGCCCAGCGCGGGCTCCACGCCTCGCCGAGCGCGCCGACGAGCGGCGCCCCGACGAGGAACCCGGCGTACGTGAACACGTTGAGCCGCGCGACGGCCGTGTCGGCGGCGGGGTGCTGCCCCGCCGCGGCGAACGTCTGCGGGACGATCACGCTCAGCCCGAGCCCGAGGACGGTGAACCCGGCGAGCCCGGTCCACGGCCCGGGCGCGAGGGCGACGACGGCGAACCCGCCGGACGCGAGGAGGGCGCCGCCCCGGACGACGGCGACGGGCCCGTGCCGCCGTACGGCGAGGTCGCCGAGGGCCCGCCCGATGAGGGTGGTCGCCATGTACGCGCTGTACGGGAGGGTGGCGAGCGCCTCGGTGCCGCCGAGCGTGTCCAGGACGTAGGTGGCGCTCCAGTGGGAGACGGTGGCGTCACCGATGTACGCGAACGCCATGACGAGGCACAGCGGCAGGAGGCCCGCCCACGGCACGGGCCCGTCCTTCCGGGGGAGGTGGCCCTGCCGGGCTCGCCGGGCGCCGTGGTCGTCCGGCCGGCCGCCGTGGTGCCGTCCGGCGATGAGCGCGACGGTCAGGAGTGCCAGGGCGAGCGGCGGGTGGAAGTGGCCGAGCGGCAGGCCGAGCCGGGCGCCGCCCCATGCGAGGGTGGCGCCGCCGATGCCGCCGAGGCTGTACGCGGCGTGGAAGCCGAGCACGATGCTCCGCCCGTACGCCTGCTGGAGGGTGACGCCGCGCATGTTCATGGACGCGTCGAGCGCGCCGACGGCGAGGCCGAACACGGCGAGGGCGGCGCCCAGCTGCCATGCCCGCGTGCCGAGGCCGACTCCCGCGAGGGCGAGGAGCACGAGCGGCTGGGCCCATCGCAGGACGGTGGTGACGGGGACGCGGGCGACGAGGGCGCCGGTCGCGGCGCTGCCGACCCCGGCGAGCACGGGCACTCCGCCGAGGTAGGCGGGCAGGAGGGCGTCCGGGATGCCGTACTGCTGCTGGACGGCCGGGATGCGGGTGACGAGCAGCGCGAACGCGGCGCCTTGGACGAGGAACGTGAGGGTCAGCGCGCGCCGCCCGCGCCGCAGCCGCGCATCGGTCATGGCCGGAAAGGGTACGGCGGTGGTCAGCCGCTGGACAGGTCTGTCACAGGACGAGCGCGGGGAGCTGGGCCATGTCGTCGAAGTAGCCGTTCGCGCCGGGAAGTTCGCCGGGGCCGCTCATGGCGGTGAAGGCGTACACGTCCATGCCGGCGGCTCGGGCCGCCTGGATGCCGAGGGCGCTGTCCTCGATGACGACGCACCGGTCGGGGGCGACGCCCATCCGCTGGGCGGCGTGGAGGAACAGGTCGGGGGCGGGCTTGCCCCGGCCGACGTCCTGGGAGCTGAACACGACGTCGGGTGTGAACCACAGGTCGAGCCCGGTCTTGCGGTGTCCGACGCGGATGCGTTCGTGGCTGCCGGAGGAGGCGACGCAGTAGGGCACGCCGTCGGCGGTGAGCTTGCCGAGGACGTCGGTCACTCCGCCGACGGCGGTGAGGTCGCGTTCGAAGGCGGCGAAGACGCGGGCGTGGAAGGTCGCGTCGAAGTCGTCGGGCAGGCGCTGTCCGGTCCGTTCGAGGATCGTGTCGTGGACGCGGTGCATGGCCCCGCCCATGTAGTCGCGGAGCGAGTCCTCGTACGTGGTGGGGTGCCCCAGCTCGGTGAGGTAGCCGGCCAGGATGGCGTTGGACAGGGGTTCGCTGTCGACGAGCACGCCGTCGTTGTCGAATATGACCAGGTCGTAGCGCATGGAAGCCACCCTAGACGCAAAAAAGCCCCGGCCCCGAGAAACATGGTTTCTCGGGGCCGGGGCCCAATATTTGTTCGGCGGCGTCCTACTCTCCCACAGGGTCCCCCCTGCAGTACCATCGGCGCTGAAAGGCTTAGCTTCCGGGTTCGGAATGTAACCGGGCGTTTCCCTAACGCTATGACCACCGAAACACTATGAAGATGAACTCAACCAGCCAAACGGGAGTTCGTTACTTCAGAACTAACACAGTGGACGCGAGCAACTGAGGACAAGCCCTCGGCCTATTAGTACCGGTCAACTCCACCCATCACTGGGCTTCCATATCCGGCCTATCAACCCAGTCGTCTACTGGGAGCCTTACCCTCTCAAGGAGGTGGGAATACTCATCTCGAAGCAGGCTTCCCGCTTAGATGCTTTCAGCGGTTATCCCTCCCGAACGTAGCCAACCAGCCATGCCCTTGGCAGAACAACTGGCACACCAGAGGTTCGTCCGTCCCGGTCCTCTCGTACTAGGGACAGCCCTTCTCAATATTCCTACGCGCACAGCGGATAGGGACCGAACTGTCTCACGACGTTCTAAACCCAGCTCGCGTACCGCTTTAATGGGCGAACAGCCCAACCCTTGGGACCGACTCCAGCCCCAGGATGCGACGAGCCGACATCGAGGTGCCAAACCATCCCGTCGATATGGACTCTTGGGGAAGATCAGCCTGTTATCCCCGGGGTACCTTTTATCCGTTGAGCGACGGCGCTTCCACAAGCCACCGCCGGATCACTAGTCCCGACTTTCGTCCCTGCTCGACCCGTCGGTCTCACAGTCAAGCTCCCTTGTGCACTTACACTCAACACCTGATTGCCAACCAGGCTGAGGGAACCTTTGGGCGCCTCCGTTACCCTTTAGGAGGCAACCGCCCCAGTTAAACTACCCATCAGACACTGTCCCTGATCCGGATCACGGACCCAGGTTAGACATCCAGCACGACCAGAGTGGTATTTCAACGGCGACTCCACCATGACTGGCGTCACAGCTTCAAAGTCTCCCACCTATCCTACACAAGCCGAACCGAACACCAATATCAAACTGTAGTAAAGGTCCCGGGGTCTTTCCGTCCTGCTGCGCGAAACGAGCATCTTTACTCGTAGTGCAATTTCACCGGGCCTATGGTTGAGACAGTCGAGAAGTCGTTACGCCATTCGTGCAGGTCGGAACTTACCCGACAAGGAATTTCGCTACCTTAGGATGGTTATAGTTACCACCGCCGTTTACTGGCGCTTAAGTTCTCAGCTTCGCCTGGACGAATCCAAGCTAACCGGTCCCCTTAACGTTCCAGCACCGGGCAGGCGTCAGTCCGTATACATCGCCTTACGGCTTCGCACGGACCTGTGTTTTTAGTAAACAGTCGCTTCTCGCTGGTCTCTGCGGCCACCCCCAGCTCCGGAGGTAAACTCCATCACCAGGCGTGGCCCCCCTTCTCCCGAAGTTACGGGGGCATTTTGCCGAGTTCCTTAACCATAGTTCACCCGAACGCCTCGGTATTCTCTACCTGACCACCTGAGTCGGTTTAGGGTACGGGCCGCCATGAAACTCGCTAGAGGCTTTTCTCGACAGCATAGGATCATCCACTTCACCACAATCGGCTCGGCATCAGGTCTCAGACTATGTGTCACGCGGATTTGCCTACGTGACGTCCTACACCCTTACCCCGGGACAACCACCGCCCGGGCTGGACTACCTTCCTGCGTCACCCCATCGCTCACCTACTACCAGTCTGGGCCACCGGCTCCACCACTCCGTGCTTGTCCGAAGACGCACACGGCGGTTTCACGGGCTTAGCATCGCTGGGTTCAGCGCTGGCGCTTCAAAGCGGGTACCGGAATATCAACCGGTTGTCCATCGACTACGCCTGTCGGCCTCGCCTTAGGTCCCGACTTACCCTGGGCAGATCAGCTTGACCCAGGAACCCTTAGTCAATCGGCGCACACGTTTCTCACGTGTGTATCGCTACTCATGCCTGCATTCTCACTCGTGAACCGTCCACAACTCGCTTCCGCGGCTGCTTCACCCGGCACACGACGCTCCCCTACCCATCCCAGCGGGCGTTGGCCCTCATGCTGGAATGACACGACTTCGGCGGTACGCTTGAGCCCCGCTACATTGTCGGCGCGGAATCACTTGACCAGTGAGCTATTACGCACTCTTTCAAGGGTGGCTGCTTCTAAGCCAACCTCCTGGTTGTCTCTGCGACTCCACATCCTTTCCCACTTAGCGTACGCTTAGGGGCCTTAGTCGATGCTCTGGGCTGTTTCCCTCTCGACCATGGAGCTTATCCCCCACAGTCTCACTGCCGCGCTCTCACTTACCGGCATTCGGAGTTTGGCTAAGGTCAGTAACCCGGTAGGGCCCATCGCCTATCCAGTGCTCTACCTCCGGCAAGAAACACACGACGCTGCACCTAAATGCATTTCGGGGAGAACCAGCTATCACGGAGTTTGATTGGCCTTTCACCCCTAACCACAGGTCATCCCCCAGGTTTTCAACCCTGGTGGGTTCGGTCCTCCACGAAGTCTTACCTCCGCTTCAACCTGCCCATGGCTAGATCACTCCGCTTCGGGTCTTGAGCGCGCTACTGAATCGCCCTGTTCGGACTCGCTTTCGCTACGGCTTCCCCACACGGGTTAACCTCGCAACACACCGCAAACTCGCAGGCTCATTCTTCAAAAGGCACGCAGTCACGACCCACATCCGAAGATGTGAGCGACGCTCCCACGGCTTGTAGGCACACGGTTTCAGGTACTATTTCACTCCGCTCCCGCGGTACTTTTCACCATTCCCTCACGGTACTATCCGCTATCGGTCACCAGGCAATATTTAGGCTTAGCGGGTGGTCCCGCCAGATTCACACGGGATTTCTCGGGCCCCGTGCTACTTGGGTGTCTCTCAAACGAGCCGTCAATGTTTCAGCTACGGGGGTCTTACCCTCTACGCCGGACCTTTCGCATGTCCTTCGCCTACATCAACGGTTTCTGACTCGTCTCACGGCCGGCAGACCGTGAAAGAGAGATCCCACAACCCCGCATGCGCAACCCCTGCCGGGTATCACACGCATACGGTTTGGCCTCATCCGGTTTCGCTCGCCACTACTCCCGGAATCACGGTTGTTTTCTCTTCCTGAGGGTACTGAGATGTTTCACTTCCCCTCGTTCCCTCCACTTACCCTATGTGTTCAGGTAAGGGTGACAGCCCATGACGACTGCCGGGTTTCCCCATTCGGACACCCCCGGATCAAAGCTTGGTTGACAGCTCCCCGGGGCCTATCGCGGCCTCCCACGTCCTTCATCGGTTCCTGGTGCCAAGGCATCCACCGTGCGCCCTTAAAAACTTGGCCACAGATGCTCGCGTCCACTGTGCAGTTCTCAAGCAACGACCAGCCACCCATCACCCCACCGCAACCGCGGCGAGTTCACTGGGGCCGGCGTTCGAAGGGCGAGCAGCGCTCGCACCCTCAGACACCCAACAGCGCGCCCGACCCGGTCCCTGTCCGGAGATCATGCGTTCCACGCTCTTACGAGCAGTACTAGCAGCCTCCGGCCCAGTTGCCTGGCCGAATAGTCAACGTTCCACCCATGAGCAACCAGCATCAGACATTCGCTGATGTACTGGCCCCTGGACCACTTGCGTGGTCTAGAAGTGCTCCTTAGAAAGGAGGTGATCCAGCCGCACCTTCCGGTACGGCTACCTTGTTACGACTTCGTCCCAATCGCCAGTCCCACCTTCGACAGCTCCCTCCCACAAGGGGTTGGGCCACCGGCTTCGGGTGTTACCGACTTTCGTGACGTGACGGGCGGTGTGTACAAGGCCCGGGAACGTATTCACCGCAGCAATGCTGATCTGCGATTACTAGCGACTCCGACTTCATGGGGTCGAGTTGCAGACCCCAATCCGAACTGAGACCGGCTTTTTGAGATTCGCTCCACCTCACGGTATCGCAGCTCTTTGTACCGGCCATTGTAGCACGTGTGCAGCCCAAGACATAAGGGGCATGATGACTTGACGTCGTCCCCACCTTCCTCCGAGTTGACCCCGGCGGTCTCCCGTGAGTCCCCAGCACCACAAGGGCCTGCTGGCAACACGGGACAAGGGTTGCGCTCGTTGCGGGACTTAACCCAACATCTCACGACACGAGCTGACGACAGCCATGCACCACCTGTACACCGACCACAAGGGGGCACCCATCTCTGGGTGTTTCCGGTGTATGTCAAGCCTTGGTAAGGTTCTTCGCGTTGCGTCGAATTAAGCCACATGCTCCGCCGCTTGTGCGGGCCCCCGTCAATTCCTTTGAGTTTTAGCCTTGCGGCCGTACTCCCCAGGCGGGGAACTTAATGCGTTAGCTGCGGCACGGACGACGTGGAATGTCGCCCACACCTAGTTCCCAACGTTTACGGCGTGGACTACCAGGGTATCTAATCCTGTTCGCTCCCCACGCTTTCGCTCCTCAGCGTCAGTATCGGCCCAGAGATCCGCCTTCGCCACCGGTGTTCCTCCTGATATCTGCGCATTTCACCGCTACACCAGGAATTCCGATCTCCCCTACCGAACTCTAGCCTGCCCGTATCGAATGCAGACCCGGGGTTAAGCCCCGGGCTTTCACATCCGACGCGACAAGCCGCCTACGAGCTCTTTACGCCCAATAATTCCGGACAACGCTTGCGCCCTACGTATTACCGCGGCTGCTGGCACGTAGTTAGCCGGCGCTTCTTCTGCAGGTACCGTCACTTTCGCTTCTTCCCTGCTGAAAGAGGTTTACAACCCGAAGGCCGTCATCCCTCACGCGGCGTCGCTGCATCAGGCTTTCGCCCATTGTGCAATATTCCCCACTGCTGCCTCCCGTAGGAGTCTGGGCCGTGTCTCAGTCCCAGTGTGGCCGGTCGCCCTCTCAGGCCGGCTACCCGTCGTCGCCTTGGTGAGCCGTTACCTCACCAACAAGCTGATAGGCCGCGGGCTCATCCTGCACCGCCGGAGCTTTCCACCACCATCAGATGCCTGAAGTGGTCGTATCCGGTATTAGACCCCGTTTCCAGGGCTTGTCCCAGAGTGCAGGGCAGATTGCCCACGTGTTACTCACCCGTTCGCCACTAATCCCCCACCGAAGTGGGTTCATCGTTCGACTTGCATGTGTTAAGCACGCCGCCAGCGTTCGTCCTGAGCCAGGATCAAACTCTCCGTGAATGCTTCCGGGTTATCCCGGTGACACTCGCGTTGAGCGGAACCCGAAGGAGGAATAGTCCTTCCGGTTCTCAGCGTCCTCGCTGTGTTTTTTCAAAGGAACCTCGTCTCAGAGAGACGGGGTTATCAACATATCTGGCGTTGACTTTTGGCACGCTGTTGAGTTCTCAAGGAACGGACGCTTCCTTTGTACTCACCCTCAGTCCCCTGCGGGCTTTCCTCCGGGCGCTTCCCTTCGGTGTTTCCAGCTTAGCAGATCCGTTTTCCGTTTCTGCCACCCGCTGGAGCGGGCTGCCGGGCCGTTCTTCGCTTTCGCGCTTTCCCTTTCCGGCGGTTCCGACTCTATCAGATCCCTTCGGGCCTGATTCCCAGTCAGCGGGGTTTGTCCTCGCGGCCATTGGGCCGTTCCGACGTCGTGAACCTTAGCGAATCCGTGAGCCCGACGCTAATCGGGCTCCCGCTCTCTCGAACGTGGATTCCTCATTCCGCAAAAGCGCACGAAAAGCGACGCGACGGTGAGTCGCTCGCTGGAGGTGTTTCTTGCGGAATGGCTGTCCGGGGACCGACCGGGGTCGGCGCTCACGTCGGACAACTCGGAGAACAGTACGCACGGCCCGCACCACTGTCAACCCACGCCCCTACCCGGCTAGGGTGCCGTTATGACAACGCATGCGCACAGCCTTCTGTGGTGGGCCGCCTGACGGCGGCCCCGTACTGACGCATGCAGACAACGGCCGCCGCCTCGGCGGCCGTTCGTGTTTCCCCCTCCGGGCGGGGCGGCCGTGGGGAGCGGCGGTCCCGACCAGGAGCGAGAGGGACAGCGACATGACGCGGATCTTCAGCGGGGTCAAGCCGACCGGGCATCTGACGCTGGGCAACTACATCGGGGCCGTACGGAAGTGGGTCGAGGAGGACCAGCACCGGGCGGACGCCCTGTTCGGCATCGTGGACCTGCACGCCCTGACCGTGGAGCACGATCCGGCGCGGGTCCGGCGGCTCAGTCGGCAGGCGGCGACGCTGCTGCTGGCGGCCGGGCTCGACCCGGAGCGGTGCGTCCTCTTCGTGCAGAGTCATGTGGACGAGCACGCGCGGCTGTCGTACCTGCTGGAGTGCACGGCGACCGACGGGGAGATGCGGCGCATGATCCAGTACAAGGAGAAGGCGGCGCGGGAGCGGGGCGGGAGCGTGCGGCTGTCGCTGCTGACGTACCCGGTGCTGATGGCGGCGGACATCCTCGCGTACGAGACGGACGAGGTGCCCGTGGGGGACGACCAGGCGCAGCACGTGGAGCTGACGCGGGACCTGGCGGTGCGGTTCAACCAGCGGTACGGGCACACGTTCACCGTGCCGAAGGCGACGCATCCGGTGGTCGGGGCGCGCGTCATGAACCTCCAGGACCCCACCTCGAAGATGGGGAAGTCCGATGACAGCGGGCCGGGCATCGTCTACCTGCTGGACGAGCCGGACGTGGTGCGGCGGAAGGTGATGCGGGCCGTCACCGACAGTGGGCAGGACGTCGTGTTCGACCGGGAGGGGCGTCCCGGGCTCGCGAACCTGCTGGAGGTGCTGGCCGCGTGCACGGGCGCGGCTGACCCGGCGGAGCTGGCCGGGGACTACGCGTCGTACGGGGCGCTGAAGCGGGATGTGGCGGACGCGGTGGTGGAGCTGCTGCGGCCGCTGCGGGAGCGGCACGCGGAGCTGGTGGCCGATCCGGCGTACGTGGACGGGGTGCTGCGGGCCGGGGCGGAGCGGGCGCGCGGCATGGCACGGCCGGTGGTGGACCGGGCCTACCGGGCGGTGGGGCTGTTGCCGGCGGTCTGACGGAACGCGGTGCGGTAGTCGCGCGGGCTGGTGGCGAGGTGCGTCGCGAAGTGCTGGCGCATGGTGACCTCGCTGCCGAAGCCCGCGCGGCGGGCCACCTCGGGGAGCGGGTGGTCGGTGCGTTCGAGGAGTTTCTGCGCCGCGGCGACGCGCTGGGCGGTGAGCCAGCGCAGGGGGCTGGTGCCGGTCGTCGCTCGGAAGTGGCGGGCGAACGTACGGGGCGACATTCCGGCGCGGGCCGCGAGGGAGGCGACGGTGTGGGGCTCGTCGAGGTGGGCGAGGGCGTGGGCTCGTACGGCGGCGAGGGTGTCGGCGTCGCGGTCGGCGCGCGGGGTGGGGTGCTCGATGAACTGGGCCTGCGTGCCGGTGCGGAACGGGGCGGTGACCATGGCGCGGGCGATGGTGGCGGCGGTTTCCGCACCGTGGACGGTGCGGACGAGGTGGAGGCACAGGTCGAGGCCCGCCGCGGTCCCGGCGGAGGTCCACAGGCCGCCGTCCTCGATGAACAGGGCGTTCGGTTCGACGGTGACGGCCGGGTGGCGTTCGCGGAGGCGGTCGGCGACGTACCAGTGGGTGACGGCGCGGCGGCCGTCGAGGAGACCGGCGCGGGCGAGGACGAACGCGCCCGCGCAGAGGGCGGCGACGGGGGTGCCGGCGCGGTGGGCGCGGCGCAGGGCGTCGAGTACGGGCGGGTCGATGTCCAGGTCGGGGTCGGTGAGGCCGGGGACGACGACGAGGTCGGCACGGTCGAGCCAGGTGAGCGGCCGGTCGGGGGTGAGGGCGAGGCCGCCGGGGATCGGGACGGGGGTGGTGGGGTCGGCGGCGGCGCGGCGCAGTTCGAACGGGGGGACGCCCCGGTCGCCGCGGTCCACGCCCCAGACCTCGGTGATGACGGAGACGTCGAAGGCGCGTACGCCGGGGAAGGCGAGCATCGCCACGCGGTAGGGGGCCACGGGCCTGAGGATGCCAGGGGTGGTGGCCGTATGTCATCGATGGGTGGCGTTGCCGCCACTGGTGGGGGCGGGGTGGCGGCCGGAGGATTTCCGGCATGGAACTGAACGAGAGCGTTGTGGCCGGTGCGATCGAGGACGGGTACGGGGACGGGGTCGAGGTGGCGGCCGATGCCGCGCTGATCGTGGTCGATGTCCAGAAGGGCTTCGCGGAGCCGTACTGGGGGCGGCGGAACAACCCGGGGGCGGAGGGGAACATCGCGGCGCTGATCGACGCGTGGCAGGCGTCGGGGCGGCCGGTCGTGTTCGTACGGCACGACTCGGTGTCCCCGCGGTCGCCGCTGCGGCCCGGGCAGCCGGGGAACGGCTTCCAGGACCTGGTGGAGGAGCGGCGGGGCAAGGGCTCCGGGCCCGAGCTGCTGGTGACCAAGTCGGTGAACTCGGCGTTCTACGGCGAGCCGGACCTGGACGCGTGGCTGCGGGGCGCGGGGGTGCGGCAGCTCGTGGTCGTCGGCGTCCAGACGAACATGTGCGCCGAGACGACGGCCCGGATGGGCGGGAACCTCGGGTACGACGTGCTGTTCCCGCTGGACGCGACGCACACGTTCGACACGACCGGGCCGTTCGGGTGGACGCTGACGGCCGACGAGCTGGCGCGGGCGACGGCCGTGTCGCTGCACGCGGACCGGTTCGCGCGGGTGGTGCGGACGGCGGATGTGCTGCGGGGCCTTTAGCCGACAGGGAGCGGTGCGGGTCAGCCGTTGCCGGAGGCGAGTTCGCGGCTGCGGTCGCGGGCGGCTTCCAGGGCGGCGATGAGGGCGGCTCGTACGCCGTGGTTCTCCAGCTCGCGGATGGCGCTGATCGTCGTACCGGCCGGGGACGTGACGGCCTCGCGGAGCTTGACCGGGTGCTCGCCGCTGTCGCGGAGCATCACGGCGGCGCCGATCGCGGCCTGGACGATCAGGTCGTGGGCCTGGGCGCGGGGCAGGCCCAGCAGGATGCCCGCGTCGGTCATCGCCTCGACGAGGAAGTAGAAGTACGCAGGTCCTGAGCCGGACAGGGCCGTCGCGGCGTCCTGCTGGGACTCGGGGACGCGGAGGGTCTTGCCGACGCCGCCGAAGATCTCCTCCGTGTGGGCGAGGTGCTCGCCGGTGGCGTGGGTGCCCGCGGAGATGACGGACATGCCCTCGTCCACGAGGACGGGGGTGTTCGGCATGACGCGGACCACCGGGGTGTCCGGGGCGAGGCGCTCCTCGATGAACGCGGTGGGGATGCCGGCTGCGGCGCTGATGACGAGGTGGTCGCGGGTGATGTGGTGGGCCAGCTCGTCCAGGAGGCGGCCCATGTCCTGCGGCTTCACGGCGAGGATGAGCGTGTCGGCCCGCTTGGCCGCCTCGGCGTTGCCGACGGCCTCGACGCCGTAGCGGGTGCGGAGCTCCTCGGCGCGCTCCGGGCGGCGGGCGGTGACGAGGAGGTGGGCGGTGGGCCAGCCGGCCCTGATCATGCCGCTGAGGAGGGCCTCGCCGATCTTGCCGGTGCCGAGGACCGCGACTGTCTGGGTCATTGCTCTGCTCACCTCGCCGTGCGCTGGTACGTGCCTGGGCCCATCCTTCCACCGGGGCGGGGGGTGGTGGAGGAGGTGTCCGAGGGGCGGTACGAGGTGCGTCGGGGTGGTCGGGTGGGGCGCGCCGGGTGTTCGGTCGCTGACGGTTGTCGGGTGCGGATGTCGGGGGGTGCGGGGGTCAGGGGGTGCGGCGGCGGAGGGTGGCGGCGCCGAGGGTGAGGACCAGGAGGGCACAGCCGGCGACGACCAGGGCGTCGCGGACGAAGTCGCCGGTGACGTCGGGGTGGTGGAGCACCTGGTTCATGCCGTCCACGGCGTACGACATGGGGAGCGCGTCCGAGACGGCTTCGAGTACGGGATGCATGCGGTCCCGCGGGGTGAACAGGCCGCACAGGAGGAGCTGCGGGAAGATCACCGCGGGCATGAACTGGACGGCTTGGAACTCGGACGCGGCGAACGCCGAGACGAACAGGCCGAGCGCGGTGCCGAGGAGCGCGTCGAGCAGGGCGACGAGAAGCAGCAGCCAGGGCGAGCCCGCAACGTCGAGGCCGAGGACCCCGACGGCGACGGCGGTGGCGAGTGCGGACTGGACGACGGCGAGCAGGCCGAAGGCGAGGGCGTACCCGGCGATCAGGTCCGCTTTGCCGAGGGGCATGGCGAGGAGCCGTTCGAGGGTGCCCGATGTGCGTTCGCGGAGGGTGGCGATGGAGGTCACCAGGAACATCGTGATCAGCGGGAAGATGCCGAGCAGGGACGCGCCGACCGTGTCGAAGACGCGCGGGCTGCCGTCGAAGACGTACCGGAGCAGCGTGATCATCAGCACCGGGACGAGGAGCATCAGGGCGATGGTGCGCGGGTCGTGGCGGAGCTGGCGCAGGACGCGGGCGGCGGTGGCCAGGGTGCGGCGGCCGTTCATGGCTGGTCCTCGTGGGCGGGGTGGTTGGCGGGGGCCTGAGCGGGGTGAGGGGTGTGGCCGGTGGTGGCGATGGCGGCGGCGGTGTCCACCAGGCGGAGGAAGGCTTCTTCGACGGTGGCGGTGTCGTTGCGGCGGCGGAGGGCGTCGGGCGTGTCGTCGGCGAGGAGTTCGCCCTCGCGCAGCAGCAGGAGGCGGTGGCAGCGCTCGGCCTCGTCCATGACGTGGGAGGAGACGAGGAGGGTGGTGCCCCGGTCGGCGGCGATGCGGTGGAAGAGGTCCCACAGGTCGCGGCGGAGGGCGGGGTCGAGGCCGACCGTCGGCTCGTCGAGGACGAGGAGGTCGGGGCTGCCGAGGAGGGCGACGGCGAGGGAGACGCGGCTGCGCTGGCCGCCGGAGAGCCGGCCCGCGAGGGCGTCGGCGTGGTCGGTGAGGTCCACGTCGGCGAGGGCGCGGGTGACGGCCTCGGCGCGCTGGTCGCGGTGCCGGCGGCCGGGGTGGAGGACGTCGGCGAAGTAGGCGAGGTTCTGGCGGACGGTCAGGTCGTCGTAGACGGACGGGGCCTGGGTGACGTAGCCGATGCGGGGGCGGAGGACGGGGTCGCCCGCGGGGCGGCCGAGGACGTTCAGGGTGCCGGTGACGTTGGCCTGGGTGCCGGTGACGGCCCGCATGAGTGTGGTCTTGCCGCAGCCCGAGGGGCCGAGGAGGCCCGTGATGCGGCCGGGCGGTACGGAGAAGTCGAGGCCGCGGAGGACGGTACGGGGTCCGCGGACGACGGTGAAACCTCGGGCTTCGATGGCCGCGCCGGAGGAATTCATCATGTGATGAATAGTGGACGCGGGGGTGCGGGGCGTCAAGGAGGTGGGGCGGGGCGAGGGGGGTGGGATGGCGCTTGGGCCGTTCTCGTACTGGGCGCGGGCCGTCTCGTACTCGGCGCGGGCGAGCTTCTCGCCGGGCGCCTCGAACAGCGAGCGCACGAAGTAGGCGAGGAGCGCGCCGAGGAAGCCGACGGCCTTCAGGCTGCGCAGTGCCTCCTCGCGCGCCGGGTCGGCCGGGCGGCTTACGAACCCCTCCCACGTGCGCTGGAACGCGACGGCCGTGCACACCGCGAACATCACGATCAGCAGGCCGTTGACGAACCCGCCGACCTGCGCGATTGCCAGGCCCTCGTACGCGAAACGCAGGACGAGCGCGCCCGCCACCGCCGCCGCCAGGGACCCGGCGGCGACACCGGCGCGCCGCAGCCCGTACCCGCCGTCGCGGGCGACCCACGTCGTACCGAAGAACCGGAGCGCCTCGGGCTGCGGGCCGCCGGGTGTGCCGGTCGCGCCGGACGGGCCGGATGCGGCGGCGGGGCCGGTCGGGGGCTTGGTGTCGGTCGGGTCCGTGGGGTCGCTCACGGGGCCGATTATCCCTCGCCGGCCGACGCCGCCGCCGTGCGCGTCAGCCGCAGCGCACCGTCACGTACCCGTCGGTGCCGGTCCTGACGTACGCGTCCGACACCCACTCGCCGTTGCCGATGTTGTCCCAGATGTTCGACGTGCCGTACGTGCCGGTGACCCAGGTGCCGGGCGACTGGCAGTTGATCGGGACGTTCACGCCCGTCGGCAGGGTCTTCACGATGCCGTAGTGCGTGCCGGGGCCGCTGCGGACGTTGAGCTGGACCCCCGGCGCGACCGGGTACCGCTTGACCGAATTCGTGCTCATGTGTGCCTCCCCCCGAGGCGCCCGCCGAATGCGGGTGCGTCTACGAGGGGGAGGCTAACAAGCCACACCGACATCGCACGCATCATCGACTAGGCTCCGTGCGTCGCGCGCGCCGGACGTGCGCCGCGCGTCCGAGCGAGCACACACGGGGGTGGACGATGCCGCCGCTGCGCAGCCCCGGTCCCGTACCGGAAGCGGAGCATCCGGAGTACGCCGGGAGGTACCGGCTGGAGGACTGGCTGGGCTCGGGCGGCATGGGGGTCGTCCGGCTGGCCACGTCCGACTCCGGGCTGCGCCTCGCGGTGAAGGTGGTCCATGCCGAGCACGCGGCGGACCCCGAATTCAGGGCGCGTTTCCGGCAGGAGGTCGATGCCGCGCGGCGGGTCAGCGGGGCGTTCACCGCGCCGGTCGTGGACGCCGACCCGGACGCCGCGCGGCCGTGGATGGCGACCCTGTTCATCGACGGGCCGACGCTGTCGGACCGGGTCAAGCGGAACGGACCGCTGGACGCGGTGGAGCTGCGCAGGCTGGGTGCCGGCCTCGCGGAGGCGCTGCGCGACATCCACCGGGCGGGGGTCGTCCACCGGGACCTGAAGCCCAGCAACGTCCTGCTCGCCGGTGACGGGCCGAAGGTCATCGACTTCGGGATCTCGCGGCCGAGCGACAGCGATGTGCGCACCGAGACGGGGAAGCTGATCGGCACGCCGCCGTTCATGGCGCCCGAGCAGTTCCAGCGGCCCCGCGACGTGGGGCCCGCGGCCGACGTGTTCGCGATGGGCGCGGTGCTGGTGCACGCGGCGACGGGGCGGGGGCCGTTCGACTCCAACAGCCCGTACATCGTGGCGTACCAGGTGGTGCACAACGAGCCCGATCTCGCGGGCGTGCCGGAGGAGCTGGCGCCGCTGCTGCTGCGGTGCCTCGCCAAGGACCCGGTCGAGCGGCCGCTGCCCGAGGAGGTCATGGCGGCGCTGCGGGTGCCGGGCGGGCGTGTGGTGGGTGCGCTCGAGGTGCGGGGTGGGGGTGTCGGGGCTGGTGCTCGCGTTGGCGCCGGTGCTCGTGTTGGCGCCGGTGTGGATGCGGGTGCCGGTGCTGGTGGTGGTTCGGCTGGGGTGCGGGTGCCGGAGCAGCGGGGGCGGCTGGGGCGGCGCGGTGTGGGGGCGGCTGAGGCCGGTGGGGTGAGTGAGGCCGGTGGGGGTTCGCCGAACGCGGGTGAGCTTGGCGGGTCGGGGTGTGCTGGTGGGGCGGCGCGGGGGCGGGGTGCGGCTCGTCGGGTGCGGCGGCCTCGGCTTGTGTGGGTGGCCACGGGGGTCGCGCTGGCCGGGGCGCTCGTCGGGGGGCTGATCGCCGTACAGGGTGCGGGCGAGCGGGGCGGCGGGGTGCGGGACGCCGGGTCGGCCGCCGTGGCGCGGAGTTTCCGGGCGTGGGCCGTGCCGCTGGGTACGGGCGCCGACGCGGAGCGGCCGCCGGTGTGCGCCGCCTCGGACGGTGCGCTGTTCTGCGCCGCGCCCGGGGTGAAGGCCGCGCGGCTGGACCCGGCGGACGGGACGGTGGCCTGGTCGGTGCCGGCCGAGGGGCCGGGCCAGGGGCCGGCCGTGCAGGGGTCGGATACGGCCGTGGTGGCGGCCGGAGGGCTCGTACGGGTGGTCGGCGACCGGGCGGCGGGCGGCGACGCCCGGCTGGAGGCGCTGGACGCGGCGTCGGGTGCCGTGCGGTGGGGCGTGGACCTGGGTGCGTACGCGCAGGTCGTGCACGGCCCGGACGTCGTCCTGGTCGTCCGCGAGGACGGGCGGGTGCGGGCGCTGGACGCGGCGACGGGCGCCGAGCGGTGGACCGGGCGGCCGTCGGCGCGGGCGCAGTGGGTGGCCGGGGCGGTGGCGGGCGGGCCCGTGTTCGCCGCGTCCGTCGCCATGGACGGTGCGTCCACGCTGGTCAGCGCCGTGGACCCGGTGAGCGGCGCGGTGCTGTGGCGGAAGCGGCTGCCGGGTTCGCTGACGCCGGTGCAGGCGACGGACGGGGCGCTGGTGCTGCTGGCCGCCGACAAGGACCTGTACACGGACGCGGTGGTACGGCTGGACCTGCGGGACCGGGGCGTGCGGCGGGTTCCGCTGTCGGGGGCGGCAGACCAGGCGCAGGCGGTGGTGGCCGGGGACACGGCGTACGTGATCGGGTCGGGCGGGGCGCTGGCCGCGGTGGACCTGGGCGCGGGGCCCGGGCGCGGACGGGAGCTGTGGCGGCTGGAGACCGGGGCGGCGCGGGTGTCGCGGCCGGTGGTGGCGGAGGGGCGGGTGTTCCTGATGGCGGGTGACGGGCGGCTGCTGGGCGTCGACGCGGGGCGGGGGGTGCTGGTGGGGCAGAGCGGGCCGCGGATGGCTGGTGGGGTGGTGACGTTACTGGCGGCGCCGGTGGTGGTGGGGGGAAAGGTGTACGGCGGTGCGCCGGACGGGGTGGTCTTCGGGGTGGACCCCGCGGGGTGGTGACCCCGCGCCCCTTGCGGGGCGTACGCCCCTGCGGGGTGGCCCCGCGGCTCGTTGGGCGCGCCCTTCGGGGAGGGTGCGGCCTGCGGGGTGGGTCGTTCTGTGCGACGTCCCCCCGTTGTGGGCAGCAGGTCCGACACGGTGCCACCCCACGCCGGGGTGGGCGCAACGCGGCGCCCCGCCACTGCGTTGTGGGCAGGCGTTCCGCGAGGGGCGGAACGCGTGGGCGCAACGGGGTGCCCCGCCCGGGAGGGGTCCGCACCTGTGCGGCAGGCGCTGGGACCGTCACCCGCAAGTCCGCTGTGCCCACCCGTTCCGCCCCCGGCGGACCAGCTGCCCACAGCGGCAGCGGCCCGCGGGGCAGCGCGGCCGCGACGGACCCGCCGGGCCGGGCAGGGGCAGAGGCCCCGGGGCAAGGCCCTGGGGTCTAGGGCTCAGTGGCGCGGGGCCAGAGTGCCGACCGGGCTCACAAGAGGCGCGGGGCCTGGGCCCGGATCCCGGCCCGCCTCGGGGAGGGCGGGCGCGGGTCCCGGCTCGCGCCGGGCCGGCACGAGGCGCGGGTCCCGGCCCGCAGGGGGGCGCGGGGTCAGGGGAGCTTGGTCACGTCTCGGACCGCGCCCTTGTCCGCGCTCGTCGCCATCGCCGCGTACGCCCGCAGCGCCGCCGACACCTTGCGGGTGCGGGACTTCGGGGCGTACGTGCCCGCCAGCGCCTCGCGGCGGGCCGCCAGGGTCTCGTCGTCCACCAGCAGTTCGATCGCGCGGTCCGGGATGTCGATGCGGATGCGGTCGCCGTCCTCGACCAGGGCGATCGTGCCGCCCGACGCCGCCTCCGGGGACGCGTGGCCGATGGACAGGCCCGACGTACCGCCCGAGAAGCGGCCGTCGGTGATCAGCGCGCAGGTCTTGCCGAGGCCGCGGCCCTTCAGGAACGACGTCGGGTACAGCATCTCCTGCATGCCCGGGCCGCCCTTGGGGCCCTCGTAACGGATGACGACGACGTCACCGTCCTTGACCTGCTTGTTCAGGATCTTCTCGACGGCCTCCTCCTGCGACTCGCAGACGACAGCCGGGCCCTCGAACGTCCAGATCGACTCGTCCACGCCGGCCGTCTTCACGACGCACCCGTCCACCGCCAGGTTGCCCCTCAGCACGGCCAGGCCGCCGTCCTTGGAGTAGGCGTGCTCGGCGGAGCGGATGCAGCCGTTCTCCGCGTCCAGGTCCAGCGCCTCCCAGCGCTCCGACTGGGAGAACGCCTCCGCCGAGCGGACGCAGCCGGGCGCCGCGTGCCACATCTCGACGGCCTCGGGCGACGGGGAGCCGCCGCGCACGTCCCAGGTCTTCAGCCAGTCCGCCAGGGACGGGCTGTGGACGGCGTGGACGTCCTCGTTGAGCAGTCCGGCGCGGTGCAGCTCGCCCAGCAGGGCGGGGATGCCGCCCGCGCGGTGCACGTCCTCCATGTAGTACGTGCGGTCCTTCGCGACGTTCGGCGCGACCTTCGCCAGGCACGGCACGCGGCGCGAGACGGCGTCGATCTCCTCCAGGCCGAACGGCACCTCCGCCTCCTGCGCGGCGGCCAGCAGGTGCAGGATCGTGTTGGTGGAGCCACCCATGGCGATGTCGAGGGCCATGGCGTTCTCGAACGCGGCGAACGTGGCGATGTTGCGCGGCAGCACCGACTCGTCGTCCTGCTCGTAGTACCGCCTCGTCGCCTCGACGACCGTGCGCGCCGCGTTCTCGTACAGGGCGCGGCGGGCGGTGTGGGTGGCGAGGATGGAGCCGTTGCCCGGGAGGGACAGACCGATGGCCTCCGTCAGGCAGTTCATCGAGTTGGCCGTGAACATGCCGGAGCAGGAGCCGCAGGTGGGGCAGGCGTTCTCCTCGATGCGGAGGATGTCCTCATCGGAGATCTTGTCGTTGACCGCGTCGGAGATCGCGTCCACCAGGTCGAGCGTGCGGACCGTGCCGTCGACCAGCGTGGCGCGGCCGGACTCCATGGGGCCGCCGGAGACGAAGACCGTCGGGATGTTGAGGCGCAGCGCGGCCATCAGCATGCCCGGGGTGATCTTGTCGCAGTTGGAGATGCAGATCAGCGCGTCGGCGCAGTGCGCCTCGACCATGTACTCGACGGAGTCGGCGATCAGGTCGCGGGAGGGCAGCGAGTACAGCATGCCGCCGTGGCCCATGGCGATGCCGTCGTCCACGGCGATCGTGTTGAACTCGCGCGGGATCGCGCCCGCCTCGCGGATGGCGTCGCTGACGATCCGGCCGACCGGCTGGAGGTGGGTGTGGCCGGGGACGAACTCGGTGAAGGAGTTCGCGACGGCGATGATCGGCTTGCGGCCGATGTCCTCGCCCGGTACCCCGGACGCGCGCATAAGGGCGCGGGCGCCCGCCATGTTGCGGCCGTGGGTGACTGTGCGGGACCTCAGCTGGGGCATCGTCGCTCGCTCCTCATCAGAGAGACTGGCTCCTTCGAGCGTACGCCGCCCCTCCAGGAAGTGGACAGCTTGTCCGGATAGCGGGACGTCCGGGTCGCCTGCCGGTCACCGCGCGAGGGCCGTCCGCCGGTCACCGCGCGAGGGCCGTCCGCCGGTCACCGCGCGAGGGCCGTCCGCCGGTCGCCCGCGCGGGCCCGTCACTCCTCCGTCAGGTACCGCTGCAACGTCGGCGCGACCAGCGCCACGATCGCCTCCGGCTCCGCCGACGCCAGCGGCTCCACCTGGATCACGTACCGCAGGACCGCGATGCCGATCATGTGCGAGGCGGCCAGCTCCGCCCGGAGCCGCGGGTCCGGTACGTCGAGGTCCCGCGCTACCCGCTCCAGCAGCCGCCGCAGCACGAACCCGCGCAGCACCTTCGCCGCCGCCTCGTGGGTGAGCGCCGAGCGGATGACCGCCAGGAGCGGCGCGCGCGTCGCCGGGTCCTCCCACACGTCGAGGAAGTACCTGGCCAGCCGCTCCCCCACGCCCTCCGGGCCGGGGCCGACCACGGCGGGGACGATCAGCGCGGGCTCGAAGCTCACCTCGACGGCCGCCGCGAACACCTCGTCCTTCGTGCCGAAGTAGTGGTGGACGAGGGCCGCGTCCACCCCGGCGGCCTTGGCGATGCCGCGCACGGACGTCTTGTCGTAGCCCCGCTCGGAGAACTCGGCGCGGGCCGCCTCCAGGATGCGCTCGCGGGCGCCGGGCCCGTCGGCGCGCTCGGCGGCGGGCGGCCGGCCACGGCCCCGGCGCGGCGCGGACCCGGCCCCGGGCTGGGGGCGCGTCACGGAACGCGGGCCGACGACGCCAGGTGCTGCCGGGTGAAGGCCAGCGCCTCGGCGAGGTCGGCCTCCCGTTCGGCGGCGGACATGGCGCGCCGCGTGTTGACCTCGATGACGACGTGCCCGTCGAAGCCGGTGCGCGCCAGGTGCTCCAGCAGCTCGGCGCACGGCTGCGTGCCCCGGCCCGGTACGAGGTGCTCGTCCTTCGCGGAGCCGCGCCCGTCCGCGAGGTGGACGTGGCCCAGCCGGTCGCCCATCCGGGACACCATGGCCATCGCGTCCGTCCGGGCGGTCGCCGTGTGGGAGAGGTCCACCGTGTAGTGGCGGTAGTCGTCCTTGGTGACGTCCCACTCGGGGGCGTACGCGAGCATCTCGCGGTCGCGGTAGCGCCACGGGTACATGTTCTCGACGGCGAACCGCACGTCCGTCTCGTTCGCCATCCGCCAGATGCCGGAGACGAAGTCGCGCGCGTACTGCCGCTGCCAGCGGAACGGCGGGTGCACGACGACCGTCGAGGCGCCGAGCTTCTCCGCCGCCGCCCGGGCGCGCTGGAGCTTGACCCACGGGTCGGTGGACCAGACGCGCTGGGTGATCAGCAGGCAGGGGGCGTGCACGGCGAGGACGGGCACCTGGTGGTAGTCCGAGAGCCGCCGCAGGGCCTCCAGGTCCTGGCTGACCGGGTCCGTCCACACCATGACCTCGACCCCGTCGTAGCCGAGGCGCGCGGCCACCTCGAAGGCCGTCGCCGTCGACTCCGGGTAGACCGAGGCCGTCGAGAGGGCGACCTTCGCGCGGGGAAGGCGCCCCACCTGCCGCTCCGCTTGCTCTGCCACGTCTGCCACGAGGGAAAGGGTACGGGCCCGGCCGGTCACTCGGGGAGGTGGTCCAGGCGTCGCAGGATGACGCCCTCGCGCAGCGCCCACGGGCAGATCTCCACCGCCTCGACGCCGAACAGGTCCATCGCGGCCTCCGCGACCAGCGCCCCGGCCAGCAGCTGGGCGGCCCGCCCCGCCGACACACCGGGCAGCCCGCAGCGCTGCTCGACGGTCATGGCGGCCAGCTTCGGCACCCACGACTCCAGTGACGAACGACTCAGTACGCGCTGCACGTACTCGCCCTCGCCGGAGCCGGGCGCACCCGCGAGCCGGGCCAGCTGCTTGAACGTCTTGGACGTGGCCACGACGTGGTCGGGGCGGCCGAAGCGGGCGAACTCGCCGACCGTCCGGGCTATCGCCGCGCGTACGTGGCGGCGCAGCGCCTTCACGTCGGCAGGGTCCGGCGGGTCGCCCGGCAGCCAGCCCGCCGTGAGCCGCCCGGCGCCCAGCGGCAGGGACACGGCCGCGTCGGGCTCCTCGTCGATGCCGTACGCGATCTCCAGCGAGCCGCCGCCGATGTCGAGGAGCAGCAGTTTCCCCGCCGACCAGCCGAACCAGCGGCGGGCCGCGAGGAACGTGAGCCGGGCCTCCTCCTCGCCGGTGAGGACCTGGAGGTCCACGCCCGTCTCGGCCTTCACGCGCGCGAGGACGGCGTCGGCGTTGGCGGCGTCGCGGATGGCGGAGGTGGCGAACGGCAGGACGGCCTCGCAGCCCTTCTCCTCGGCGGTGTGCACGGCGTCCCCGACGATCGTGACCAGCCGGTCGACGCCGGGGGCGCCGACCGAGCCGTCCGGGTCGAGCAGTTCGGCGAGGCGCAGCTCCACCTTGTGCGAGTGGGCCGGCAGCGGGCGGGCGCCCGGGTGGGCGTCCATCACCAGCAGGTGCACCGTGTTCGAACCGACGTCGAGGACTCCGAGTCTCATGCCAGCACGCTAACCGCTCCGGCGCGCCGCGCTGCGCCTACGCTGGGAGGGTGCCAAAGACGAAGAAGGCCAAGCCGGGCAAAACGGGACCCGGCACGAAGCGCGACCTCCTGACGGCCGAGGTCGTCGGTCCCGGCGCGGTCCCCCCGGTGCCGGAGGTCCCCGAGGACGACGAGAAGGGGCTGGACTTCCCGCGCGCGTGGGTGGAGTTTCCCGACCCGGCGGACGAGGAGCAGGTCTTCCGCTGTGACCTGACGTGGCTGACGTCCCGCTGGACGTGTGTCTTCGGCAGCGGCTGCCAGGGCATCCAGGCGGGCCGCGCCGCCGACGGCTGCTGCACGCTGGGCGCCCACTTCTCCGACGAGGACGACGAGAAGCGGGTCGCCGGGTTCGTGGACCGGCTGACGCCCGAGCTGTGGCAGTTCCACGACGAGGGGACGGAGTCGGGCTGGGTTCAGCTCGACGAGGACGGCGAGCGGCAGACGCGCCGCTGGCAGGGGTCCTGCATCTTCCAGAACCGGCCGGGCTTCGCGGGCGGCGCCGGGTGCGCCCTGCACATCCTGGCGCTGCGGGAGGGGCGCGAGCCGCTGGAGACGAAGCCGGACGTGTGCTGGCAGCTGCCGGTGCGGCGGACGTACGACTGGATCGAGCGGCCGGACGACACGAAGGTCCTCCAGGTGTCGATCGGCGAGTACGACCGCCGGGGCTGGGGCCCTGGCGGGCACGACCTGCACTGGTGGTGCACGTCCGCGACCTCGGCGCACGGCGCGGGCGAGCCGGTGTACGTCACGTACCGGCCGGAGCTGACCGAACTGATGGGCAAGGCGGCGTACGACGTGCTCGTCGGGCTGTGCGAGGCGCGGCTGGCGTCCTCGCTGCCGCTGGTGGCCCCGCACCCGGCGGACCCTGCCCCGCCCCGGCCCCCGAGGCAGGCCCGGACGTCGGACCCGGCGGGACCGGCGGCGCCTGCCGTCGGATAGCGGTCACCGCGGTCGTCCGGGCGCGCGCCGGTCGCCGCGGCCGGGGCGGGCGCTGCTCGCCGCGGCCCGGGCAGGTCACCGGGGCTGCGGGTCGGAGGCCGGGGGTTCCGACGCGGGCGGGTCCGTCGCCGGGGGCGGGGTGTCCGTCGGCGCGGGCGGCTCGGAGGACGGCGGGGGCTCCGACGCCGGGGGCGGCTCACTGCCGGCGGGCGGCGTCGGCGCCGGGCCGGGCGGTGTCTCCTGCGGGGCGGTGGGCGGCGCCGACGGCCGGTCCGACGGCTTGGGGCGGGCCGGGGCGGCGGGGCGGTCGCCGCTGCCGTACCCGGTGAGCGAGACCACCGCGCCGGACGGGCTGACGTGGATACGGGCGCTCCAGGGGCCGCGCGGTTCCCGGGCGCGGTCGACGGAGACATACACCGTGACGGACGTGCCCGGCTCCAGCGTTCCCGACGTGCGGCTCGCGTACAGCCAGGGGGCGTCCGTCCACAGGGACCAGCCGACGGGGCTCCCGCCGGTCGCGGTGAGCGTCAGCATCGTCGCGTCGCCGTACGGGCGGGCCGTCACCGTGACGCGGCCCGGTCCGGTACGGCCGGAGAGCGCGGGCGAGTGGGCCGAGCCGCTGCTGAGGACCTCGACGGAGACGTCCGGCGCCTGGCGCGGCTTGCGGGACCGGGGGTCGGCGTGGGCGCTGCCCGCGTTGGCGTAGTGGCTGCCCGCGGACCGGCCGCCCGCCTCGTCGGTGGCGCTGAACGCCGGGTCGCCGCGCCCGTCGCCGACCGCCGTGTCGCCCCGGTACGCCGCCCACAGCGCGAGGACGGGCGCCGCGACGACGGTGGCGACGACGGTGGTGGTCACCGCGCGGGCGCGCATCCGGTCGCGGCGCGCGGCGTGGTCCTTGGGGTCCAGCGGGAATCCGTCGCGCCCGAAGCGCGGACCGGCGGAGCGCGCGCGGGGGGCGTGCAGCATCGCCGCGTACGCCGCCGGGCGCGGTGCCGGTACGAGCGGCAGCGTGGCGGGGGTGACCGTCGAGCCCGGCCACGGGCCCGCCGCCTCGGCGCGTTCGGCCGTACGGCGGCACCGCGGGCAGTCGTCCACGTGCCGCACCAGTTCCCGCCGCAGCGCGGCCGACAGCAGCACCCGGTGGTCGCCGGTCAGCCGGGCGACGGCGGGGCACGTGCCGGTCTCGACCACCGCCAGGGCTGCGCGGGTGCGCTCCACCTCGCACGCGGCGGCCGACAGCAGCTCCCGGGCGGCCTGCGGGGTCATGCCCAGGACGGCGGCGACCTCGGGCGCGCCCATCTGGTGCCGTACCGCGAGCTCCAGGGCCTCCCGCTGCTCCGGGGTCGTACCGGCCGCCTCCGGCCAGGCGAGCAGGGCCAGCTCGGCGCGGCGCCCGGCCTCGTCGTCGGCGGCGGCCTGCTGGACCGGGGCGGGCTCGGACGTGTGGGGGGCGTGAGGCACTTGAGCGGTGTGGGGCGCGGGCCCGGCGTGCGAGGCGGCGGACCGGGGCGCGTGGGCGGCGTGCGGGGCGGTGGACCGCGCGTGAGATGGGTGAGGAGCGGGGTGGGGCGTGCGGGGCGCGGGCTTGGCGGCGCGCGAGCCGTCCTTGTGCGCCGGGCGCCGGGAGGGCGCGCCGCTGTGCCGGGCGCGCCGCCGCCGGGCCAGTTCGCGCAGGCAGACCCAGCGGGCGAGCGCGTACAGCCACGCCCTGCGGAGCGACGGCTCGGCGGGACAGCGCCCGTGGTGGCGCTCGGCGACGGCCAGCACCTCGCCGAGCACGGTCGTCGCCGCGTCGTGGTCGCACAGCACGGAGAGGCAGTACGTGAACAGGCCGTCGAGGTACGGCTCGTACCGGGCGGGCGGGCGCTGCACGACGGCCCGGGGCCCGCTCCGGGGCGCGCGGCGCCGCGCCCGGTGTGCGCCGGTGGTGTACGTGGGGTGCTCCAGCCTGCTGCTCGTCACCCGGACGACCGTAGGCCGCCCGAGGCACACTCCTCGTACCGCTCCCGCACTTTTAAGCCTTATGGGTGAACGTATCCCTCGAAAGAGGACAGCGGAATTTGCCAATGCCCCGTGCCGGACATAGAGGACACCCGCTTCGGGGGTGCGGGCGTGGACCGTCCGGCCGGGCGGGAAGCGAGGGCGGGGGTCCCGGGCGGCGCGGCTCGTTGTCAGTGGGGGCCGTTACGGTGGGCCGCATGGCTGCCCGTACGAAATCCTCCAAGGACCGGCCGTCCTACCGCTGCACCGAGTGCGGCTGGACGACCGCCAAGTGGCTCGGCCGCTGCCCCGAGTGCCAGGCGTGGGGGACGGTGGAGGAGTACGGCGGCGCGCCCGCCGTGCGGACCACGGCCGCCGGGCCCGTGTCCACGGCAGCGGTGCCGATCGGGCAGGTGGACGGGCGGCAGGCCACGGCCCGCTCGACGGGCGTGGACGAGCTGGACCGGGTGCTGGGCGGGGGGCTGGTGCCCGGCGCGGTCGTGCTGATCGCGGGCGAGCCCGGCGTCGGCAAGTCGACGCTGCTGCTGGACGTGGCGGCGAAGGCGGCGAGCGCCGACCACCCGACGCTGTACGTGACGGGTGAGGAGTCGGCGAGCCAGGTGCGGCTGCGGGCCGACCGGATCGGCGCGCTCCACGACCATCTGTACCTGGCCGCGGAGACGGACCTGTCGGCGGTCCTCGGCCACCTGGACGCGGTGAAGCCGTCCCTGCTGATCCTCGACTCCGTCCAGACCGTGGCGTCGCCGGAGATCGACGGGGCGCCGGGCGGCATGGCCCAGGTGCGCGAGGTGGCCGGGGCGCTGATCCGGGCGTCCAAGGAGCGCGGGATGGCGACGCTGCTGGTGGGCCATGTCACGAAGGACGGCGCCATCGCGGGCCCCCGGCTGCTGGAGCACCTGGTGGACGTGGTGCTGCACTTCGAGGGCGACCGGCACGCGCGGCTGCGGCTGGTGCGGGGCGTGAAGAACCGGTACGGGGCGACCGACGAGGTGGGCTGCTTCGAGCTGCACGACGAGGGGATCGTGGGCCTGGCCGACCCGAGCGGGCTGTTCCTGACCCGGCGCGCCGAGCCCGTGCCGGGCACGTGCCTGACGGTCACGCTGGAGGGGCGGCGGCCGCTGGTCGCCGAGGTGCAGGCGCTGACGGTGGACTCGCAGATCCCGTCGCCGCGGCGTACGACCTCGGGCCTGGAGACGTCCCGGGTGTCGATGATGCTGGCGGTGCTGGAGCAGCGGGGGCGGATCAGCGCGCTCGGCAAGCGCGACATCTACAGCGCGACGGTCGGCGGCGTCCGGCTGTCCGAGCCCGCGGCGGACCTGGCGGTCGCGCTGGCGCTGGCGTCGGCGGCGTCCGACACGCCGCTGCCGAAGAATTTGGTGGCCATCGGCGAGGTGGGGCTCGCCGGGGAGGTGCGGCGCGTGACGGGCGTGCAGCGGCGGCTCGCGGAGGCGCACCGGCTGGGCTTCACGCACGCGCTGGTGCCGACGGACCCGGGGAAGGTGCCCGCCGGGATGCGGGTGGTCGAGGTGGCGGACGTGGGCGAGGCCCTCCGGGTCCTGCCCCGCACCCGCCGAGGCTCGGGCACCCCGGCGGCAGCGGAGTAACCGGGCAGAGCGGGGCGGACCGGGGCCCGCGCGGAGCGGGGCGGACCGGGCCCGCGCAGAGCGGGGCGGACCGCGTCCCGGGCAGCCCGGGGCCCGGGGCGGACCGGGCAGACGGCGCCCGGCCGGTCCAGGACGAGCGGGGGGCAGACAGGCGGACGGGGCCGGGGGTGGGCCGGGCAGACCGGGGCCGGAGGCGCCTGGGTAGACCGGGGGGCTGCCGGGTAGATCGGGAGGCGGTGCGGCCCGAAGCCCCGCCCGTGGCCGGGCCCCCCGATGAGGGGGATTTGTCGGCGGAGCCACTGGTGCGGTGGGGGTCGCTAGACTTTGGGCTGGTCTCGCCCACCCGTACGAGCCGGAGGAGTGCAGTGGCAGCCAACGACCGGGCAACACCCGGAAAGTCGGGCGGAGGCTCCGGCAACGAAGCGCTGATGCGCGCGTCCCTCAGCGCGGTCGCCCCCGGCACGGCGCTCCGGGACGGACTGGAGCGCATCCTCCGCGGCAACACGGGCGGGCTGATCGTCCTCGGCATGGACAAGACGGTCGAGTCGATGTGCACCGGCGGCTTCGTGCTGAACGTCGAGTTCACCGCGACCCGTCTGCGCGAGCTGTGCAAGCTCGACGGCGCGCTCATCCTCGACAAGGACATCACCAAGATCCTCCGCGCCGGTGTCCAGCTGGTCCCCGACGCGTCGATCCCGACCGAGGAGACCGGCACGCGGCACCGCACGGCGGACCGGGTGTCCAAGCAGTGCGGCTTCCCGGTGATCTCCGTGTCACAGTCGATGAGGCTGATCGCCCTGTACGTGGACGGCGAGCGCCGCGTCCTGGAGGAGTCCGCCGCGATCCTGTCGCGCGCGAACCAGGCCCTCGCCACGCTGGAGCGGTACAAGCTGCGCCTGGACGAGGTGGCCGGGACGCTCTCCGCGCTGGAGATCGAGGACCTGGTCACCGTCCGGGACGTGACGGCCGTGGCGCAGCGCCTGGAGATGGTCCGCCGCATCGCCACGGAGATCGCGGAGTACGTGGTCGAGCTGGGTACGGACGGCCGCCTCCTCGCGCTCCAGCTCGACGAGCTGATCGCGGGCGTGGAGCCCGAGCGGGAGCTGGTCGTACAGGACTACGTGCCCGAGCCGACCGCGAAGCGGTCCCGCACGGTCGCGGAGGCGCTGACGGAGCTGGACGCGCTGTCGCACGCCGAGCTGCTGGAGCTGCCGACGGTGGCCCGCGCGCTCGGCTACAGCGGTTCGCCCGAGACCCTCGACTCGGCCGTGTCGCCGCGCGGCTACCGGCTGCTGGCGAAGGTGCCGCGCCTGCCGGGCGCGATCATCGAGCGGCTCGTGGAGCACTTCGGCGGCCTCCAGAAGCTGCTCGCCGCGAGCGTGGACGACCTCCAGACCGTGGACGGCGTCGGCGAGGCCCGCGCCCGCAGCGTCCGGGAGGGCCTGTCGCGCCTCGCCGAGTCGTCGATCCTCGAACGGTACGTCTGACCCGCGAGGCGCTCGAACGCCACGCCCGAGCCGTAGCGGCGCGCGGTGCGGGGCCCGGCGCCCCGCCGCTCAGTCCTTCGCCAGCGTGATGGACGACCGCAGCACGCCCTTGACGCCCGGCACGGTGGCCTCCGCCAGGTAGGTGCCGGGGCCCGCCGTCTGCACCGGCGGCGTGGCGCAGCGGGGCGCGCTGTGGCGGCGGTCCCACTCGATCACGTACGTGGCGGTGCCCCCGCCCGGCACGGCGACGTACACGCTGCCGGGGCCCTTGGGGCAGTCCTTGGACGACCAGATCTCGTCGCCGCCCTCGTCACTGATCGTCAGGACGGCCGTGGCTGGGCCCAGATCGGTCTTGCATCCGGCCCCGGAGCCGTTGCGCGCGGTCAGCCGGAACCGCGGCTTCTCCCCGGGGGCGTACGAGACCTTCGTGCTGCTCAGCGTCAGCTGGAGGGCGCCCGGGGCGCAGTTCGGCAGCGGCGAGTCGGCCGGGACCTGCTGGGCCGAGCCCGTACCGGAGCCGCCCGCACCGCCCGTGCCCGCACCCGGGCCGGAGCCCGCGCCCCCGCCCGTACCGGACCCGGAGTCCCCGCCCGTACCGGAGCCGCCCGCGCCGGAGCCCGTACCGGGACCGGCCGTACCGGAGCCTCCCGTACCGGCCGGGCCGCCGGGGCTCTCGGACGCGCCGGCCTCGTCCCGGCCGCCCGGCTGTGCGCTGATGGCGGAACCGGACGGCGAAGGGCCCGGTGTGATGGAGGGCGCGGGAGAACCGGCGTTGGCCCCGTCGGCGCCCGTCCGGGAGCCGTCCCCACCGGAGCTGACGAACCATACGATCAGCGCGGCGAGCAGCGCGACCACGGTCGCGAAGACCGCCCTCCGCCGCCAGTAGATGGAGGAGGGAAGCGGCCCGACCGGATTGCGCAGAGATCCCACGGCGAAAACTGTACGAGAGATCACGGCCAACTCCCGCGTCCCCCGCCGGTGATACGCCAGATTTTGCCGATGATCACATCTCCGTGGCCGGTTTGCGAGCACCCGCGGGCGCGTCGTCGGCGGATGGCGCCGAACGAGTGGTTCCGGCGGCCGGGTACCGTCCGTCCTCATGAGTGAGGACCTCTATCGCACCGTCACCGACTTCGCCCGGGACACTCCGTCCTGGGTGCACGTCTTCGCCGAGATCGGCACGGACGCCGGACTGCTGATCTTCGGCGTGCTGTTCGTCGTCGCCTGGTGGCGGGTGCGCCCCGCCGACGGGCGAGCGGTGGCGATCGCCGCGCTCGCGCCGGTCGCCACCGCCTTCGGGTACGTCGTCAGCGAGACGCTGAAGTCGCTGGTGGACGAGGAGAGGCCGTGCCGCGCCGTGGTGGGCGCCGTCGCCTCGATCGCCGAGTGCCCCCCGTACGGGGACTGGTCGTTCCCGAGCAACCACTCGGCCATCGCGGGCGCTTCGGCGATGGCGCTGGCGCTGGCGTGGCGGCGGATCGCGTGGCTGACGATGCCGCTGGCCGTGGTGATGGCGTTCTCGCGGGTGTTCGTCGGCGTGCACTACCCGCACGACGTGGCCGCGGGCCTGGTGGTGGGCGCCCTCGCGGTGATCCTGTTCGTCCGGCTGCTGACCGGCCCAGCCCAGCGGCTGGTGGAGACGATGCGTACGAGCCGTTCCGGCGCCGCGCGGTGGCTTGCCGGGCCGGGCCCCGACGTGGACCTGGCGACGGCGGTGCCCCGGCAGCGCACCCGTGGCCGCCGCGCCGCCCCGCGCCGCGAGCCGGGCCGCCGCCGGGTCTCCTGACGGACCGGCGCCCGGTCCGCTGGGGGCGCGGCGGGCGGTGAAGGGGGCGGGAGCGCGGAAAAGCCGTCCGGCCATGTCAGGATCGGAGGGCCATGACTGCGACCGAGACTCCTGAAGCGGCCCCGCTCCCCCCGGCCCCGGCCTCCGCCCGCCCCGCCCCCTCCCCCGCCTCCGCCCCCGCCGCGCCGGGCACCCACGCCCCGGCCGAGCACCTCCACACGCCCGTCCTGGCGTGGTTCGAGCAGCACGCCCGCGACCTGCCCTGGCGGCGCCCCGAGGCGGGTGCCTGGGGCGTGATGGTGAGCGAGTTCATGCTCCAGCAGACACCCGTGAACCGGGTCCTGCCGGTGTACGAGCAGTGGATGGCCCGCTGGCCGCGCCCCGCCGCGCTCGCGGCCGAGGCGCCCGGCGAGGCGGTCCGCGCCTGGGGCCGGCTGGGCTACCCGCGCCGCGCCCTGCGGCTGCACGGTGCCGCCGTCGCCATAACGGAACGGCACGGCGGTGACGTACCGCACGACCACGCCCAGCTGCTGGCGCTGCCCGGCATCGGGGAGTACACGGCGGCGGCGGTGGCGTCGTTCGCGTACGGCAGGCGCCACCCGGTGCTGGACACGAACGTGCGCCGGGTCTTCGCCCGCGCGGTGACCGGCGTCCAGTACCCGCCGAACGCCACGACAGCCGCCGAGCGCAGGCTCGCCCGCGCCCTCCTGCCCGACGACGAGGCGACGGCGGCCCGCTGGGCGGCGGCCTCCATGGAGCTGGGCGCCCTGGTGTGCACGGCACGGGGCGAGGACTGCGGGCGCTGCCCCATCGCGGGGGCGTGCGCCTGGCGCCTGGCCGGGAAGCCCGCCCACGACGGCCCGCCCCGGCGCGGCCAGACGTACGCGGGCACCGACCGGCAGGTGCGCGGCAAGCTGCTCGCCGTCCTGCGCGAGGCGACCGCCCCGGTGCCGCAGGCCGCGCTCGACGCCGTCTGGCACGACGCGGTGCAGCGGGCCCGGGCGCTGGACGGCCTGGTCGCGGACGGCCTGGTGGAGCCGCTGGACGGCGGCCGCTACCGGCTCCCGTCGACCTGACCCGCACGCCCGTCGCCGGGCTCCCGTCCGCCTGCCCCGCACGCCCGGCGCGAGGCCTCCCGGGCCGTCTCCCTCCGCGTCCCCGCCCTCACGCACCGCTTGTGACAGCGCCGCTGTTACACAACCGATGGGCAGCCGTGCGCCCGCCGAAGGGTGGACCGGACAGTGCCGTGACAAGCGCTCCGTAGCTTCTCCTGTGTCAGCGCGGGACACCGGCCGAAGTGGCCGGAGGCGCTGCGGGGACCACGGCTTGTCACGGGGAAACGGAGGCGGTTCGGGATGTCGCACGGCGAGGTGCTCGGATTCGAGGAGTACGTACGCACTCGGCAGGACGCCCTGCTGCGCAGCGCCCGGCGGCTCGTACCGGACCCGGTGGACGCGCAGGACCTGCTCCAGACCGCCCTCGCCCGGACGTTCGGCCGCTGGGACGGCATAGCCGACAAGTCCCTCGCCGACGCCTATCTGCGCCGCGTCATGATCAACACCCGGACCGAGTGGTGGCGCGCCCGCAAGCTGGAGGAGGTGCCCACCGAGCAGCTGCCCGACGCGTCCGTGGACGACGCGACCGAGCAGCACGCGGACCGGGCCCTGCTGATGGACGTGCTGAAGGTGCTGGCGCCGAAGCAGCGCAGCGTGGTCGTGCTGCGGCACTGGGAGCAGATGAGCACCGAGGAGACGGCGGCTGCGCTCGGCATGTCTACCGGTACGGTGAAGAGCACACTGCACCGCGCGCTCGCCCGGCTTCGCCAGGAGCTGGAGAGCCGGGACCTCGACGCCCGCGCCCTGGACCGCACCGACCGCCCCACCGGCGACCGTGGCGGCCGCGGCACCGACCGGACCGTCCCCGGCACCGGCCGGGCCGCGCACGACGGCCGGCCCCGGCGTACGGAGCCCGGTGTTCGGGTGGTGGAGCAGCGGCGTCACGGACGGGAGCGGGAGCGGTGCGCGGCCTGAGCGGCAGCAGCCTGAGCGGCACACGCGGGACCGGCGGCACACCGGCGCCGGGGCCCGGCAGCGACAACACCGGCAGCAGCGCGAGCGGCAGAGCGGCGGGGAGGGCGGCGGTGGCCGGGCTCGCCGCCGCGGGCGTGCTCGGCCTGCTCACGGCCGCCTGCTCCACCGGCGGCACCGGCACGCGCGACGAGGGCGCCGCGCCCACGGACCAGGCGGCCCCCTCCGGCAGGCCCAGCGCGGCCGCGTCGGCGGCGTCGCCGTTCCGGCGGGTCGATGTGATCGCGCTGCTGAAGGGCGACCCCAAGGTCGGCGAGCAGGTGAAGCGGGACCTCAAGCCGTGCGCGGCGGACGCGTACCCGGTGGACACCTCGTACGGGAACCTCACCGGCACCGGCGTCGCCGACGTCGTCGTCAACGTCATGACCTGCGGCGACGCGGTGGGGGTCGGCACCTATGTGTACCGGATGCGGGACAAGGCGTACGAGAACGTGTTCGCGCTGGAGGAGCCGGCCGTCTACTCGGAGATCGACCGGGGGGACCTGGTCGTCACCAAGCAGGTGTACGCGAAGGGCGACCCGATCGCCTATCCGTCCGGCGAGGACGTGATCACCTACCGCTGGTCGTCGGACCGGTTCACCGAGCACTACATGGTGCACAACGAGTACAGCAAGGCGGTCGAGGGCGGGGACATCACCGGTCCCGCGCCGACCGCGCCGAGTGAGAACTGAGGCGGAAGTGACGGGCGCGGGAGGGCGCGGTATGGCGGAGACGCACGTCCTGTTCGTGGAGGACGACGACGTCATCCGGGAGGCCACGCAGCTGGCCCTGGAGCGGGACGGCTTCGCGGTCACGGCGATGCCGGACGGGCTGTCCGGCCTCGACGCGTTCCGGGCGCGGCAGCCGGACATCGCGCTGCTGGACGTGATGCTGCCCGGCATGGACGGGGTCAGCCTGTGCCGCCGCATCCGGGACGAGTCCACGGTGCCGGTGATCATGATGTCGGCGCGGGCGGACTCGATCGACGTGGTGCTGGGCCTGGAGGCGGGCGCCGACGACTACGTCACCAAGCCGTTCGACGGTGCCGTGCTGATGGCGCGCATCAGGGCCGTACTGCGCCGGTTCGAGAACGCGGGCGGCGGGGCGGCGGGCGCGGACCCGGGCGACCGGGGCGGGCGCGCCGAGCGCGGGCTGCTGGTCTTCGGGGACCTGGAGGTCGACACGGAGGGCATGGAGGTGCGCCGGGGCGGCGTACCGGTCGCGCTGACGCCGACGGAGATGCGGCTGCTGCTGGAGTTCTCGTCCGCGCCGGGCACGGTCCTGTCGCGGGACAAGCTGCTGGAGCGGGTCTGGGACTACGGCTGGGGCGGTGACACGCGCGTGGTGGACGTCCATGTGCAGCGGCTGCGCGCCAAGATCGGCCAGGACCGGATCGAGACGGTCCGCGGCTTCGGTTACAAGCTCAGGGCCTGAGGAGCGATGAGACAACCGGCACTGCGGACGGGCGTGCGATGGAAGATCTCCGTCGCCATCGCCGCCGTGGGCGCCCTGATCACGATGGCGCTGAGCCTCGTCGTCCACAACGCCGCCCGCGTGTCGATGCTCGACAACGCGCGCGAGGTGCAGATGGAGCGGCTTCTCTTCGCCCAGCGCGTGTACGAGGCGTCGAAGCCCAAGGAGCCCCGGTTCGGCACCAAGCTCAACGACCCGAACCTGCCGCGCGAGCTGAACCGGCTGATGGCGCGCAAGCACCGCGGCACGTATGTGGAGGAGCACGCGGACGGCGCGCCGGACGTGTGGGCGGCGGTGCCCCTCGGCAACGGCGACGTGCTGTCGCTGCACACGCCGTTCGCGGACCGCAGCGCGACGGTGATGCGACGGCTGGACGAGGCGCTGATCGTCGGTTCGGTGTCGGTCGTCTTCGCCGGATCGGCGCTGGGCGTGCTCATCGGCGGGCAGCTGTCGCGACGGCTGCGGAAGGCGGCCGCCGCCGCGGGGAAGGTCGCGCAGGGCAACACGGACGTGCGGGTGCGGGACGCGATCGGCGGGGTCGTACGGGACGAGACGGACGAGCTGGCGCGGGCGGTGGACGCCCTGACGGACGCCCTGCACGAGCGGATCGAAGCGGAGCGGCGGGTCACGGCGGACATCGCGCACGAGCTGCGCACCCCGGTCACGGGGCTGCTGACGGCCGCCGAGCTGCTGCCGCCGGGCCGGCCGACGGAGCTGGTGCGGGACCGGGCGAGGGCGATGCGCACCCTGGTGGAGGACGTGCTGGAGGTGGCCCGGCTCGACAGCGCGTCGGAGCGGGCCGAGCTCCAGGAGATCGCGCTCGGCGAGTTCGTCGGCCGCAGGGTGGCGCTGCTGAACCCGGACGCGGTGGTGCGGGTGGTGCACGAGTCGTGGGTGAGCACCGACCCGCGCCGCCTGGAGCGCATCCTCGGCAACCTGCTGACCAACGCCGCCAAGTACGGCAGGCCGCCGGTCGAGGTGACCGTCGAGGGCCGGGTCGTACGGGTACGGGACCACGGGCCCGGGTTCCCGGAGGCGCTGCTGCGCGAGGGGCCGAGCCGGTTCCGCACGGGCGCCAGCGACCGGGGCCGGGCGGGCGCCGGGCACGGGCTGGGCCTGACCATCGCGGCGGGCCAGGCGCGGGTGCTGGGCGCCCGGCTCACCTTCCGCAACGCCGCGATGCCGGAGGGCACCGCCGCCCAGGCGGCCCCGGACGGCACGGCCGCACACGGGATCCCGGGCTCCACGGCCGCACACGGGACCCCGGGCTCCACGGCCCCGGGAACGCCTGATGGCACCGCCCCGGGGGTGGGGGGTGCCATCGCGGTGCTGTGGCTGCCGGAGCACGCTCCGACGAACACGGGGAGCTTCCCGATGATCCAGTTCCCGGAGGAGACCTGAGCGGCCGCTCCGGAGACGGGGCGGGATGCGGGGGCGGGGGCGCCGGGTGGGCGCCCCCTGGGGCGTCCTTAGAGGACGACGCCCTCGGCGCGCAGGAACTTCGCCGGGTTGACGGACGAGCCGTAGTTCGGCGTCGTGCGGATCTCGAAGTGCAGGTGCGGGCCGGAGGAGTTGCCGGTGTTGCCGGACCGGGCGATCGACTGGCCCGTCTTCACCTTCGAGCCGAGCTTCACGTTGATCTTCGAGAGGTGCGCGTACTGCGAGTACGTGCCGTTGGAGTGCTTGATGACGATGGCGTTGCCGTAGGCCGGGCCGTCGCCGCCGCCGTTGGGGCCGGCCTTGACGACGACGCCGCTGTGGGCGGCCTTCACCGGGGTGCCGACCGGGACGGCGAAGTCCTGGCCCGAGTGCTTGCTCGTCCACATGGCGCCGCCCTGGTTGTAGCTGGCGGTCAGCGTGTAGCCGTTGACGGGCTTGACCCAGCCGATGGCCTTCTTGGCCTTCTTGGCGGCCGCGGCCTTCTTGGCGGCGGCCTTGACCGCGGCGGCCTTGGTGGCCTTCGCCTTGGCGGCCTGCTGGGCGGCGTGCGCCTGAGCCTTCGCCTGGGCGGCGACGGCGGCGGCGGTGTCCATGGCGAGCGGAGCCTTGGCCTCGGCCGCGACGGCCGACGCACCTGCTCCGAACACCGTGGCAACTCCCATGCCGGCGGCAGCGAGGGCGACGACGGCGTTACGGGCGGGGTGGTTGGCGCGCTGCGACATACGAGGTGAACCTCCGAAGTGGGGGATGGGACCGAGCCGGCGGCACGAGGCGTACCGGGCTTCGGTCATCCTTGGTACCGGCTTCTCCCGGCATGTCCCAAACGCCGTTTCTACGACATACGGTCGTAGTGCCCGCTGTGTGACGCGGACACTTGACGCCCTCGGCGATTTCGCCATCAGCCTTGGGATATGCACTCAAAAGGGACATTCGCTCCGCATCTCCAAGGCGGACAGCCCCTGCCGCCCCATGACGGCCCCCACGCCACCCCTCCGGCACGCCGCCCACCCCACGCCACCACCCCCGGCGCGGCCCGGACGGGAGATCGATTGAGGCAACCGTGCACTATTCCGTCTAGTACATCCGAATTGCCCTGTGCGCATCGTCACGAGGAAGGGCCCCGCCTTCTTCCTGAGCGGCCTTCGCTCCGGGACCCTTTCGCCATGAGACCCGTGACGCGCACCACGCAGACACGCAAGCCGGCACGTACGTCCCTGACCACCCGCGCCACCGCGCTCGGCCTCGCCGCGCTCCTCGCCTGGACCGTCCAGGGGGCGACCGCGCCCGCGGGCGCCGGTCCGTCCGACACCGGCCTCAAGGGCGCCATCGACGAGATCCTCACCGACCCCCGCCTCGACGGGGGTGCCGCCGGGGTCGTCGTCGCCGACGCCGAGACCGGTACGACCCTGTACCAGCGGAACAGCGGCGACCGCCTGATGCCCGCCTCCAACACCAAGATCCCCACCTCGGTGGCGGCCATGGCCCTCCTCGGCCCCGACCACCACTTCCGCACGGAGGTGCTGGCCACCGGCCGCCAGTACGCCGGAACCCTCCACGGCGACCTCTACCTGCGCGGCACCGGCGACCCCACCACCCTCGCCACCGACTACGACCGGCTCGCCGCGCGTGTCGCCGCATCCGGCATCCGACGGGTCACCGGCCGCCTCGTCGCCGACGACACCCGCTTCGACGGCAACCGGCTGGGCCGCTCCTGGGCGGCGGACGACGAGTCCTCGTACTACTCCGCGCAGATCTCCGCGCTCACGCTCGCCCCGGACACGGACTACGACTCCGGCACCGTCATCGTCGAGGCCGCCGCCACCAGCGCGGGCCGGCACCCCGCCGTCACGCTCACCCCGCGCACCGACTACGTCCGCGTCGACAACCGCGCCACCACCGTCGGCAGCGGCCGCCCCGACACGCTCACCATCGAGCGCGCCCACGGCACCAACACCCTCGTCATCAGCGGCGAGATCCCGGTGGGGGCCTCCCCCACCAAGGAGTGGATCACCGTGGACGAGCCGACCGGGTACGCGACCGCCGTCTTCGCGGACGCGCTGGCCGCCCACGGCGTACGCGTCGACGGCCCCACCCGGCTCGGCCTCGCCACGCCCGCGTCGGCCAAGCCGGTGGCGGTCCACCGCTCCATGCCGCTCAAGCAGCTCATGCACCCGTTCATGAAGCTCTCCAACAACATGCACGCGGAGGCCCTCACCAAGGCCGTCGGATACGAGACGTCCGGCAGCGGCAGCTGGAGCGCGGGCCTCGCCGCCATCGACGCGTACCTGGCGAAGGAGGGCGTGGACACCTCCGTACTGCGCCAGGTGGACGGCTCCGGCCTGTCCAGGATGAACCTGTACCCGGCCGGGCAGCTGGCCGGGCTGCTCCTCGCCGTACGCGACGCACCCTGGTACGCCGACTGGTACGCGTCCCTGCCGGTGGCCTGCGACCCGGACCGCGCCGTCGGCGGCACGCTGCGGCGCCGGATGTGCGACACCCCGGCGGCGCTGAACGCCCGCGGCAAGACCGGCACCCTGACTGGCGCGTCCGCGCTGTCCGGATACGTCAGGGACGCGGCCGGTCGCCAACTGGTCTACAGCGTGGTCCTCAACAACCACCTGGCGTCCTCGGTGAAGGACATCGAGGACGCGATCGTGGTCACCCTCGCCTCCTCGGACACGGCGGCGGGCGAGATCGCCAAGGCGGACCTCCGGCCTGAGCGGCGTGTGAACGACTCGTCGGACGCCCTGGAGTGCACCTGGCAGAAGCCCAGGGCCCGCTGCTGAGCCTGGCGGCCTCCGGGCATGCGAAAGGGGCCCGCCCCGGACCGTGGATCACGGTCCGGGGCGGGCCCCTTCAGGCATCAGCCCCCGGCTGTCGGCCGTCCGACTGGGGTCAGGCGTCCTTCGAGAGGTTCGGTCCGGCGCCGCCGGCCGCCTCGATGGGCGGAGCGTCCGGCAGAGCGGACTTCTCCTCGCCGCGGAAGGTGAACTTCTTCTCCTCACCCTCGCCCTCGGTGTCCACGACCACGATGTGACCGGGGCGCAGCTCGCCGAAGAGGATCTTCTCCGACAGGATGTCCTCGATCTCGCGCTGGATCGTCCGGCGCAGCGGCCGGGCGCCCAGCACGGGGTCGTAGCCCTTCTTCGCCAGGAGGATCTTCGCGTCACCGCTGAGCTCGATGCCCATGTCGCGGTCCTTCAGACGCTCGTCCACCTTGGCGATCATGAGGTCGACGATCTGGATGATGTCTTCCTGGCTGAGCTGGTGGAAGACGACCGTGTCGTCCACGCGGTTCAGGAACTCGGGGCGGAAGTGCTGCTTCAGCTCCTCGTTGACCTTCGCCTTCATCCGGTCGTAGCCGGTCTTGACGTCGCCCTGGGCGGCGAAGCCCAGGTTGAAGCCCTTGGAGATGTCCCGGGTCCCGAGGTTGGTCGTCATGATGATGACCGTGTTCTTGAAGTCCACGACCCGGCCCTGGGAGTCGGTCAGGCGACCGTCCTCCAGGATCTGGAGCAGGGAGTTGAAGATGTCGGGGTGGGCCTTCTCGACCTCGTCGAAGAGGACGACGGAGAACGGCTTGCGGCGCACCTTCTCGGTGAGCTGGCCGCCCTCCTCGTAGCCCACGTATCCGGGCGGGGAGCCGAAGAGGCGCGACACGGTGTGCTTCTCGCTGAACTCCGACATGTCGAGCGAGATCATCGCGTCCTCGTCGCCGAAGAGGAACTCGGCGAGCGTCTTGGACAGCTCGGTCTTACCCACACCGGACGGACCGGCGAAGATGAACGAGCCACCGGGGCGCTTCGGGTCCTTGAGGCCGGCCCGCGTACGGCGGATGGCCTGCGACAGGGCCTTGATGGCGTCCTTCTGGCCGATGACACGCTTGTGGAGTTCGTCTTCCATGCGGAGCAGACGGGAGGACTCCTCCTCCGTCAGCTTGAAGACCGGGATGCCGGTGGCGGTCGCGAGGACCTCGGCGATCAGCTCGCCGTCCACCTCGGCGACGACGTCCATGTCGCCGGCCTTCCACTCCTTCTCCCGCTTGGCCTTGGCGGCCAGGAGCTGCTTCTCCTTGTCGCGGAGCGACGCGGCCTTCTCGAAGTCCTGCGCGTCGATCGCGGACTCCTTGTCCCGGCGGACGGAGGCGATCTTCTCGTCGAACTCGCGGAGGTCCGGCGGCGCGGTCATCCGGCGGATGCGCATCCGGGAACCGGCCTCGTCGATCAGGTCGATCGCCTTGTCCGGCAGGAAGCGGTCGGAGATGTACCGGTCGGCCAGCGTGGCGGCCTGCACGAGCGCCTCGTCCGTGATGGACACGCGGTGGTGCGCCTCGTACCGGTCGCGCAGACCCTTGAGGATCTCGATCGTGTGCGGCAGCGACGGCTCGGCGACCTGGATGGGCTGGAAGCGGCGCTCCAGCGCGGCGTCCTTCTCCAGGTACTTGCGGTACTCGTCGAGCGTGGTGGCACCGATGGTCTGGAGCTCACCGCGGGCCAGCATCGGCTTCAGGATCGACGCGGCGTCGATGGCACCCTCGGCGGCGCCCGCACCCACCAGGGTGTGGAGCTCGTCGATGAAGAGGATGATGTCGCCGCGCGTGCGGATCTCCTTGAGGACCTTCTTCAGGCGCTCCTCGAAGTCACCGCGGTACCGGGAGCCGGCGACCAGCGCGCCGAGGTCCAGGGTGTAGAGGTGCTTGTCCTTGAGGGTCTCGGGCACCTCACCCTTGACGATGGCCTGCGCCAGGCCCTCGACGACGGCGGTCTTGCCGACGCCGGGCTCGCCGATGAGGACCGGGTTGTTCTTCGTGCGGCGGGACAGCACCTGCATGACCCGCTCGATCTCCTTCTCGCGCCCGATGACCGGGTCGAGCTTGGACTCACGAGCGGCCTGGGTGAGGTTCCGGCCGAACTGGTCGAGGACCAGGGACGTGGAGGGCGTGCCCTCGGCGGGACCGCCGGCGGTGGCGGCCTCCTTGCCCCCGGAGTAACCGGAGAGCAGCTGGATGACCTGCTGCCGCACCCGGTTGAGATCGGCGCCCAGCTTCACGAGGACCTGGGCGGCGACGCCCTCGCCCTCGCGGATCAGGCCGAGCAGGATGTGCTCCGTGCCGATGTAGTTGTGGCCGAGCTGAAGGGCCTCGCGGAGCGACAGCTCCAGCACCTTCTTGGCACGGGGCGTGAAGGGGATGTGCCCGGACGGGGCCTGCTGGCCCTGGCCGATGATCTCCTCCACCTGCTGGCGGACCGCCTCGAGCGAAATCCCGAGGCTCTCCAGGGCCTTAGCGGCGACACCCTCACCCTCGTGGATCAGGCCCAGGAGGATGTGCTCGGTGCCGATGTAGTTGTGGTTGAGCATCCGGGCTTCTTCCTGAGCCAGGACGACAACCCGCCGCGCGCGGTCGGTGAACCTCTCGAACATCGTTAATCGCTCCTCAGAGCGGTCAGGCAGTAAGGGGTCGGTCCCCTCCCTGTCCTTCCGCAGCTTAGTCCCGCAAGCGGGGACCGCTCATTCCAACTGCCGACACCCGTCGATGGCCTCCTGACCCCGAACGCCGACAAATGCTCCAACCCGATGGTGCGAGACGATGTTCCCGCAGGCCAGGCAGATACCCGTACCAGCAGTACGCCGATGGCGAACGTGAGACGTCCGCGACCGCGTGTCGCCCCTCCCCACTAGGAATGTCTTACCCGCAAGCACCGACAGTCCATGCGGCGCACCCCCGGGGCCTCAGCTACGGGCGAACATCCTTGTGTGGCGGATCGCCGCCACACACCCCCGGATCGCGCACACACCGCGATCATCCTCCCACCGTGCGTAACTTTCGGCGGTCGCCCGAAGTTCCCCCGACATGGCCGCCACCGTCCCCGTTCCCCTCCCCGCTCCCCGTCCGCCGCTCGGCGGGCACCGTACGCGTTCGGGGTGGGCGTCCGTCGCGCGCTGGTACGAGGACCGGCTGGGCTGGGCCACCGCCGGGGGACCTCCGGCCCGGCTGCTGACCGGGCTGCGCTTCGACGTCCTGGACCTGCCGGCCGCCGCCGGGCTCGCCGTGCTGCGACGGGTGCCGGGCGAGTGGCCGGTCGCGGTCGCGGGGCGGCGGATGCGCGTCCTGGTCGCCGCGGGGAGCGCCGAGGAGCTTCCCGGTCTCCTCGACTGGCTGGAGTGGGGCGGGATCGCCCTGGACCTGGCCGCGTGGGGAGCGGGCGGGCGGATGGCCGCCCCCACTCCCCCGGGCTGGGACGCGCCGGGCGTTCCCGGCGCCCCGGTGTGGCTGCGGCCGCCCGAGCCGGGGCGCGAGGTGGAGTCCACGCTCGCGGGGCTTCCCGGGGTCGGCGTCGCGGGGTCCGCGGCACCTTCGGGCGGCTCCGGGCTGGTGCGGCTCGTCGCCGTGGCCGCGGCGGAATGCCACCGGGCCCGGCTGCTGGCCGCCGACCGCGCTCGCGCCACGAGCGGCCCGGGCGTGGCCGGGCGGTGACGGCGCGTGCCCGTGCGGGGGGGTGCGTGGCGTCCCGTACGGCCTGATCGCCCTGGGGCGGTAGGGCCTTGTGCGGCGCGGTACGGCTGCCGTCGGCGGCCTGGGGCCCGTCCCGGTCGCGGGCCGGTCGTCCGGTGCGTCCGGCCCGCCTTCCGAGCCTGGTGCGGTCCGCCGGTGCCGGCTTCGCCGCGGGTCAGGAGGCCGTGGCTCAGCGGTTGGCGTCCTCGTACGCCTGCCGCACCTCGGCCGGCACGCGGCCGCGGTCGTTCACCGGGTAGCCGTTCTCCTTGGCCCACGCGCGGATCTTCGCGGTGTCCGGGCTGCCGCTCGCGGAGGCGCGGCCCTTGCCACGGCCGCCCGCGGTACGGCCACCGGTGCGTCGGCCGCTCTTCGTGTACGGCTCGAGCAGGGAACGCAGCTTGTCCGCGTTGGCGGTGGTGAGGTCGATCTCGTAGGTCTTGCCGTCCAGAGCGAACGTCACCGTCTCGTCCGCCTCGCCGCCGTCGAGGTCGTCGACAAGAAGGACCTGAACCTTCTGCGCCACCGGATTTCCTTTCATCGAAAATGCAGTACGCGGAAAGGAAACCGCTTTTCCCTGAAAAACACAAACCCTCGGGACGGGTTCAGAACCGCGAGAACACGGGAAACATACGCGATTCGGACATAGGGATCGCGAGCGCGGGGTCGGTCACAGGTGCAGAAGCATGCGGCTGTTGCCCAAGGTGTTCGGCTTCACCCGTTCGAGACCGAGGAACTCGGCGACGCCCTCGTCATAGGAACGCAGGAGCTCGCTGTAGACATCTCCGTCGACCGGCGTCTCGCCGATCTCCACGAAGCCGTGCTTGGCGAAGAAGTCGACTTCGAAGGTGAGGCAGAATACCCGTCGCACCCCGAGCCAGCGGGCGGTGTGCAGCAACTTGTCCAGCACCTGATGGCCGACGCCGGCGCCCTTGAAGTCGGGATCGACGGCGAGAGTGCGGACTTCGGCGAGATCTTCCCACATCACATGGAGTGCGCCGCAACCCACTACGGTGGCGTCCTCGTCGCGTTCGGCGACCCAGAACTCCTGGATGTCCTCGTAAAGCGTCACGGGCGCTTTGTCGAGGAGGATGCCGCGGGCGACGTACGGATCGACGAGGCGGCGCACGGCCGGTACGTCACCGGTCCGCGCGCGGCGGATGGTGACGGCTTTCGCCCGGGTATTCCCCGGGGGCGGGGTGGCGGGCGGCGTCGAGGCGGCGGGGGCCTCGGCCGCGGCGGGGGCGGCAGGGGGTGCGGGCGTCTCGCCTGAGGCGGAGCCGGGCCCGGGGGCCGGGGCGGATGACGTGGACGACATGGCTCGGAACGCTATCGCTCCGCGCCGCCCTCGCGCGCGGGGCCGCCGTGGGGGCGGGCGCGGCCGCCGGAGTCGGCGGAGCCGGACTCGGGGGGCGCGGCGGGTTCTGCGGAGCTGGGCTCTGCGGGTTCTGCGGGTTCCGCGGACCGGGCCGACTCGGCGGACCTGGCGGACCCGGTGGGCCTCTCGGGCGGGAATCCTTCGGCCGGGCTTTCCACGGGGCGTTCGGTGTCGCTTTGCGGGACGGCCGACGGTCCGGAGCCCATGGAGTGGCCTTGGCCCTTGCCTCGCCCTCCGCTTTCGTCCGCGCGCGGAGCGCCGTCGTCCGGAGCAGTGCCTTCCGGCGGCGCATTCGGGGCTTCTCCCGGCGTGAACGCGGGGCCTTTTCCGGGAGTTTCACGTTCTGGCCGTACGGCGTCTTCCGGCCCTTCGGCTGTTTCCGGGGTGTCCCGCTGGACGATGCGGATCGCGTCGTTGAGCGCTTCCCGCTGCCCGGGCGACATCATGCCGAAGAACGCGACGAGTGCGGCGGCCGGGTTGTCGCTCTGCGACCACGCTTCGTTCATCAGTGCGGCCGAGTAGGCGGCGCGCGTGGAGACGGCCGTATATCGATAGGCCCGGCCGGCGACTTCCCGCCGTACCCAGCCCTTCTGGTGGAGATTGTCCAGCACGGTCATGACCGTGGTGTAGGCGATGGACCGTTCCCGCTGGAGATCCTCCAGGACTTCCCGGACGGTGACCGGACGGTTCCATTGCCAGACGCGCGTCATCACGGCGTCCTCAAGCTCTCCCAATTGACGGGGCACACGGCCACCATAGTGGGAGTTCCATGAATGAACGGCTATTGACGTAACAAAAAGGACGTACGACGCGAATCACGCCGTACGTCCTCAAAGCGACCGTGGGGTCAGGCTCCGCCGGAGCGATTCACGTGCCACCAGGCCGGTCATGCCTCGCCGGGGCGGGTCACGCCTTGCCGGGCTCCGGGGAGCCGTCGGACTGGCGGGCGGCCTCGGCGCGGGCGAACGCCGCGTCCACGGCCGCGTCCTCCTTGGACTTGTTGGGGCCGCCCTGGCTCTTGATGATCGTCACCACGACCGCGGTGAAGAAGACGGCCATCACCACGGGCGGAAGGAGCGCGGATACGTAGTCCATGGCATCCAGCGTAGCTACCCGGCGACCCGTTTCTCCGACGGGGGCGGGGCGGGGCGGCGGCGGGGCGGGAAGACCTCGGACGGCTTGGGCACCGGGCGGCCCGCCGGGGAGGGGGCGGACGGCTTGGGCGGCTGCGGCCTCCTGGGCTCCTCCGCCCCCTCGCCCGCGCGGCCGCCCTGGAGGACGAGGAGGCGGGTGCGGGAGGCGGCGGGCGCAGGGATGGCGACGGCGGGCCGGGCGGCCGCCGCGGGGGCCGCGGGAGCCGTGGAGGCGGGGGCGGCGGCCGGGGCCGGTACGTGGCGGCCCGCGAGGCGGGCTCGCACCGAACGCTCGGCCAGCTCCTCGCAGCGCGCCAGGAGCGCGGCGGCGGCCGGTGCGGTGCGCAGGCTGCGCAGCGCCGCCAGGTCGGCGGGCCCGGGGTCGTATCCGGCGGTGAGGGCGTCCCGGAGGAGCTCCAGGTAGCCGGGGGCGGCGCCGGGCAGGGCGGCACGGTAGCGGGCCAGGTCGGCGAGGACGAAGGACCTCATCCTGCCGCTCTCGCGGGCCGCCTCGTCCACGGCCTGGGCGAGGCGCAGACAGTCCCGTACGTCCTCGTCGGCGAGCGGGGTCGGGTGCAGGGCGTGGCCCAGGGCGCGTCGCAGCACACGCAGTTCGTCTGCGCTGAACGCCAGGCCGCCTCGGGGTCCGTATGGCGTGGGCATGATTCCGACAATACGTGCATATCGGACAAAGTTGGCGCAGGAGCGGGGCCGGGCGCGTTCAGCTCCCGGCCCCGCTCCTGACTCCCTCGCCGGCCGCTGCCGGCACGCCGGTCACATGCGGCCGACGTTCCGCTCGTAGACGAGGCGCAGGCCGATCAGGGTCAGCCACGGCTCGTGCTCGTCGATCAGCTTCGCCTCGCCCAGCACCATCGGCGCGAGGCCGCCCGTCGCGATGACCGTCACGTCCGACGGGTCGCCGTCCGGGCCGGCCAGCTCCTGCCGCATGCGGTGGACCACCCCGTCCACCTGGCCCGCGAACCCGTAGACGATGCCCGACTGCATGGCCTCCACGGTGTTCTTGCCGATCACGCTCCGCGGCCGGGTCACCTCGATCTTGCGGAGCTGGGCGCCCCGCACGCCGAGCGCCTCGACGGAGATCTCGATGCCCGGCGCGATGACCCCGCCGACGTACTCGCCGCGCGCGCTGACCGCGTCGAACGTCGTCGCCGTGCCGAAGTCCACGACGATCGCCGGGCCGCCGTACAGCTCGACCGCCGCCGCCGAGTTGATGATCCGGTCGGCGCCGACCTCCTTGGGGTGGTCGGTCAGCACCGGCACGCCGGTCTTGATGCCGGGCTCGACCAGGACGGCGGGCACGTCGCCGTAGTAGCGGCGGGTCACCTCGCGCAGCTCGTGCAGCACGGAGGGGACCGTGGAACAGATCGCGATGCCCTCGATGCCGTCGCCCAGCTCGTCGCCGAGCAGCGGGTGCATGCCCATCAGGCCCTGGAGGACCACCGCCAGCTCGTCGGCGGTGCGCCGGGCGTCCGTGGAGATCCGCCAGTGCTCGACGATCTCCTCGCCGTCGAACAGGCCGAGGACGGTGTGGGTGTTGCCGACGTCGATGGTGAGCAGCATCGGTCAGCCCTGGGCCTCTCGCAGGTCGAGGCCGATGTCGAGGATCGGCGAGGAGTGGGTGAGGGCGCCCACCGCGAGGTAGTCCACACCGGTCGCGGCGTACGCGGCGGCGTTCTCCAGGGTGAGCCGGCCCGACGACTCCAGGACGGCGCGGCCCGCGACGAGCGTGACGGCCTCCTCGGTCTCGGCGGGCGTGAAGTTGTCCAGCAGGATCAGGTCGGCGCCCGCGTCGAGGACCTCGCGGACCTGGTGGAGCGTGTCCACCTCGACCTCGATCGGCACGTCGGGGAACTGCTCCCGCACGGCCTTGAACGCCTGCGCGACACCGCCGGCCGCCACCACGTGGTTGTCCTTGACCAGCGCGGCGTCCGACAGCGACATGCGGTGGTTGACGCCACCGCCGCAGCGGACGGCGTACTTCTCCAGGGCGCGCAGGCCCGGCGTGGTCTTGCGGGTGTCGCGGACCTTCGCCTTGCAGCCCTCCAGGGCGTCCGCCCACGCGCGCGTGGCGGTCGCGATGCCGGAGAGGCGGCACATGATGTTGAGGGCGCTGCGCTCGCCGGTCAGCAGGTCGCGGGTGCGGGCCGTGACGGACAGCAGCTTCTGGCCGGCCTCGACGCGGTCGCCGTCCAGGACGTGCCGCTCCACCTCGAACTCGTCGGTGCAGACGATCGACAGCACCGCCTCGGCGATGTGGATACCGGCGACCGTGCCCGCCTCGCGCGCGGTGAAGTCGGCGGTGGCGACGGCGTCCTCCGGGACGGTCGCGACCGTGGTGACGTCCACGCCGCCGTCCAGGTCCTCCTCGATCGCGCGGTACGCCACGTCCTCGACCAGCACCGGGTCGAGGCCCAGCTGGTCGAGGAGCTCGGCGAGCGCCGGGTCGAGCCCGCACTCGTACACCTCGTCGCCCTCCAGGCCGGCCGCGCAGCCGCAGCCGTCACCGCAGCCGCCCGCCTCCGCGTCCTGGGCGGGCGCGGGGGCGCCGATCTGGATCAGGGGGACGTCCACGGGCTGCGGGCGTTCTTCGGGCGTGGTCATGCTTGCTGCTCCCTGCGGGCGGCGGCCTGGTCGGCGGTGTGGTGTGCGGGCTGGAGGGTCGTCTCGGGGCCGTCCGCGGGCTCGTCGGCGCGCTGGACGGTCGGGGGGAAGTCGTGGGTGGCGGTCGTGCGGACGTCCAGGCTCCGGTCCGGGCGGAGGCGTACGACGAGGTGGCGGCGCCAGGCGGTGTCGTCCCGGTCGGGGTGGTCCTCGCGCCAGTGGCAGCCGCGGGTCTCCTCGCGGCGGCGGGCGGCGGCGACCAGGACGCGGGCGACGCACAGCAGGTTGGTGGTCTCCCAGGACTCGACGCCGGGCTCGGCCGTCGTGTGGCCGCCGTCCCCCGCGCCGAGCGCGGCGTCGTGAATGGCGTCCAGCTGCTCGGCGGCCTCGGCGAGGCTGTCGGCGGAGCGCAGGACGCCCGCCCCGAGGGTCATCACCTGCTGCACGCGCGTGCGGGTGGCCGGGTCGAGCAGCGGAAGGACGCGGGGGGCGGGGTGCGGGGCTGGGGTGACCGTGCGCCGGGCGGGGGCGCTTTCGGCGGGGGCGCTTTCGGCGGTGCCTGCGGTGGTGGTGCCTTCGGCGGCGGCGGGGGCGGCCAGCTCGGCGGCGATGTCGTCGGCGATGCGCTCGGCGAAGACCAGGCCCTCCAGGAGGGAGTTGGACGCGAGCCGGTTCGCGCCGTGGACGCCGGTGCAGGCCACCTCTCCGCACGCGTAGAGGCCCGGCACGGTGGTGCGGCCCCGCAGGTCGGTGCGGACGCCCCCGGAGGCGTAGTGCGCGGCGGGGGCGACCGGGATGGGCTCGGTCACCGGGTCGAAACCGTGCGTGCGGCACGCGGCGAGGATCGTCGGGAAGCGGGACTCCCACATCTCGGCGCCGAAGTGACGGGCGTCGAGGTACATGTGGGCGGCGCCCTGCTCGCGCATCCGCCGCATGATGCCCTTGGCGACGATGTCGCGCGGGGCCAGCTCGGCCAGCTCGTGCTGCCCGACCATGAACCGGACGCCGTCCGCGTCGACCAGGTGGGCGCCCTCGCCCCGTACCGCCTCGGAGACCAGCGGCTGCTGGCCCTCCGCCTCCGGGCCGAGGAACAGGACGGTGGGGTGGAACTGGACGAACTCCAGGTCGCTGACCTCGGCCCCGGCGCGCAGGGCGAGCGCGACGCCGTCACCGGTGGAGACCGCCGGGTTGGTGGTCGCGGAGAAGACCTGGCCCATGCCGCCGGTCGCCAGGACGACGGCCGGAGCGTGGACGGCACCCACGCCGTCGTGCTGGCCCTCGCCCATGACGTGCAGGGTCACACCGGCCGTGCGGCCCTCGGCGTCGGTGAGGAGGTCGAGTACGAGCGCGTTCTCGATGGTGCGGACTGCGCGCTCACGGACCGCGTCCACGAGGGCGCGGGAGATCTCGGCGCCCGTCGCGTCGCCGCCCGCGTGCGCGATGCGGCGGCGGTGGTGGCCGCCCTCGCGGGTCAGCTCGATCGTGCCGGACGCGTCCTTGTCGAACCGGGCGCCCGTGGCGATGAGCCGCCGTACGGCGTCGGGGCCCTCCGTGACCAGCGCGCGGACCGCCACCTCGTCGCACAGCCCGGCGCCCGCGACGAGCGTGTCGTCCATGTGCTGCTCGGGGGTGTCCCCGTCGCCGAGCGCTGCGGCGATCCCGCCCTGCGCCCAGCGGGTGGACCCGTCGTCCAGGCGGGCCTTGGTGACGACGACCGTACGGAGCCCGGCGGCCGTGCAGCGCAGGGCGGCGGTCAGTCCGGCGACGCCGGAGCCCACGACGACCACGTCGGCGTCGATGGCCCAGCCGGGCGGCGGGGCATGCAGTCGTATGCCGGTCATGCGGGGGCTCCGAAAGTGAGGGGCAGATTGTCGATCAGCCGGGTCGTGCCGACCTTGGCGGCCACGAGGAGGACCGCGTCACCGGTGTGGTCGTCGGGCACCTCGGTGAAGTCGGCCGGGTCCACGAGGGCCAGGTAGTCCAGGACGAGCGGCGGCTCCGCGTCGGCGGCCTCGTCCAGGACTGCGCGTGCGGCGGCCCGTACGGCGTCGGCGCCTCCGCCCGGCCCGTGCTGGGCCACCTGGGCGACGGCGTGCGCGTCGGCGGCCGCACGGGACTCGCCGAGCTTGGACAGGGCCTCGGCACGGCTGGGCGACGCGGGCAGGGTCGCGGCACGCGCGCGGAGCGCCTGCTGGGCGGCGAGCCGGTCGCGGGCGGCGAACAGCGCGGCGGACAGGGCAAGCGCGGTGCGGCGCTCCTGGGAGGACAGGTAGCGGTTGCGGCTGGACAGGGCCAGCCCGTCGGGCTCACGGACCGTGGATACGCCGACGATCTCCACGCGGAACGCCAGGTCGTGCACCATGCGGCGGATGAGGGCCAGCTGCTGGGCGTCCTTCTGGCCGAAGAACGCCACGTCGGGCCGGGTGAGGTGGAGCAGCTTGGCCACGACGGTCAGCATGCCGTCGAAGTGGCCGGGGCGTGAGGCGCCTTCCAGCCGCTGTCCCATGGGCCCAGCGGAGACACGGACGTGAGGCTCGCCGCCCGGGTACACCTCGTCCACGGAGGGCGCGAACACGACGTCGGCGCCCGCCTCCGCGGCGACCCGCACGTCGGCGTCCAGGGTGCGCGGGTAGCGGTCGAGGTCCTCGCCCGCGCCGAACTGCAACGGGTTGACGAACACGGTGACGACGACGAACCCGTCCCGCCCGACCCGCTCCCGCGCGGTCCGCACCAGCGTGGCGTGCCCGTCGTGGAGCGCGCCCATCGTCATGACGACGGCGACCCGGGGGGCCGGGGCGCCCGGGGCGGTGGCGTGGTGCCGGGTGGCGCGGGCCTGGTCCACGAGCTGGTCGAGGGCCTCGCGGGTGTGGACGAGCGTGACACCGGGGCGTGCGCCGGGGGTGCCGTCGGACGTCCGGGGGGCGTGCGACGTCGGGCTCATCGCCGGGTGTCTCCTTCCGGGCCCTCGTCGGGGCTTCCTTCGCCTGCCGGGCCCGCGGCGAGGACCCCGAGCAGGTCCTCCGCGAGCTCGGGCTTGAGCAGACCGTGAGCGAGGGCACGGTCGGCGGTGGAGCGGGCCATCGCCAGGTAACCGGCGACCGTGGCCGGGGCGTGCTTGCGCAGCTCGGCGACGTGCGCGGCGACCGTGCCGGCGTCTCCGCGCGCGACGGGGCCGGTCAGGGCGGCGTCACCGGACCGCAGCGCGTTGTCCAGCGCGGCGCCGAGCAGCGGGCCGAGCATCCGGTCGGGCGCGCCCACTCCGGCGCGGCGGAGCAGCTCCATCGACTGGGCCACCAGGGTGACGAGGTGGTTGGCGCCCAGCGCGAGGGCCGCGTGGTAGAGGGGGCGGGCCTCTTCGGCGATCCATTCGGGCTCGCCGCCCATCTCGATGACGAGCGCCTCGGCGGCCAGGCGCAGCTCGTCGGGCGCGGTCACCCCGAAGGAGCAACCGGCGAGCCGCTGCACATCGACGCTCGTACCGGTGAACGTCATGGCGGGGTGCAGGGCCAGCGGCAGCCCGCCCGCCCTGCGGGCGGGGTCGAGCACGCCGACGCCGTACCGCCCGGAGGTGTGGACGATCAGCTGCCCGGGACGTACGGCTCCGGTCTCGGCGAGGCCCTGGACCAGGCCGGGCAGAGCGTCGTCGGGCACGGTGAGCAGCACCAGCTCGGCGCGCTCCATCACCTGGGCGGGCGGGACCACGGGCACGCCGGGCAGCAGCTCGGCGGCGCGCTTCAGGGACGCGTCGGACACACCGGAGACGGCGACCGGGCGGTGTCCTGCGAGCTGTAGGGACGCGGCCAGGGCGGGTCCGACCCGGCCGGCGCCCACGACGCCGACGGCGAGCCGGGCGGGGCGGGGTTCTGGTGATGGGTTCACGTGGCGACGGCCTTCCGTTCCAGTCCTCGGCGGGTACCGGACGATTTCTCGTCATGCTACGCCAGCGTTTCGGCGCCGCTTCCGCACCGTCCACAGCCACCCACGCTCGGTCCGATAATCACACGCACCTGTGGATAACGCCCGTGCATGATCTCGGCATGACTGGTGCGATGGACGACGACGGCAAGCCCGTCGGGCGACGGGACGAGGCAGGGGCGGCACACCGAGGAGAAGGGGCAGGAGGAGCCGGGCGGCACGGCTCGGAAGGGAGAGAAGCCCAGGAGAGCCAACTCGAAGGGAGGAGAGAAGAGGTACGCGGAGGGGGGTCGGCCCTGGAGGCGGAGGCCGGGGAGGCGGGCGCCCTGGGAGGTAGGGCCCCGGGAGGCAGGGCCCTGGACGAGGCAGGGGACACGGAAGGCGGGGGCGAGGCCCTGGACGACGCGGCGGGGCGGCGGGTCGCGGCGTGGCGGGCGGCGAGGCGGCTGCTGCACCGGACGTCGTCGGAGGCGACACCGCGCGAGTGGCTGGCGAGGCTGACCGCCGACGGGCCGTCGGTGTACGACGTGGACGACAGCGTCGACATGTACGGGAACGGGGTCGTCGAGCACCTGGAGCGGCGGGTGGCGGAGCTGCTCGGGTTCCCGGCGGCGGTGTTCTTCCCCACGGGGACGATGGCGCAGCAGGTGGCGCTGCGGACCTGGGCGGGGCGGACCGGCAACCGGGTCGTGGCGCTGCACCCGCTGGCCCACCCGGAGGTGCACGAGCGGGACGCGCTGGCGGTGGTGAGCGGGCTGCGGACGGTACACCCGACGCACGCGGCCCGGCTGCCGACGGCGGACGAGGTACGGGAGGTGGGAGAGCCGTTCGGGACGCTGATGCTGGAGCTGCCGCTGCGCGACGCGGGGTTCGTGCTGCCGGCCTGGGAGGAACTGGAGGAGGTGGTGGAGGCCGCGCGGGAGCGGGACGCGGTGGTGCACTTCGACGGGGCCCGGCTGTGGGAGACGACGGCGCACTTCGGGCGGGACCTGCCGGAGATCGCGGGCCTGGCGGACAGCGTGTACGTGTCCTTCTACAAGTCGCTGGACGGGCTGTCGGGGGCGGCGCTGGTGGGAGCGGAGTCGTTCGCGGAGGAGGCGCGGGCGTGGCGCCACCGGTATGGGGGGAACGTCTTCCAGCAGCACCCGGCGGCGCTGGCGGCCCTGCTGGGCCTGGAGCGGGAGCTGCCGAGGCTGCCGTCGTACGTGGCGCACGCGCGGGTTGTGGCGGACGCGCTGCGGGACGGGTTCGCCACGGCGGGCGTGCCGTGGTTCCGGGTGCACCCGGAGGTGCCGCACACCCACGAGTTCCAGGTCTGGCTCCCGTACGGGCCGGACGTCCTGTCGGAGGCGGCGACCCGTCAGGCGGAGGAGACGGGGACGGTCCTGTTCCGCCGCTGGTTCGCGGGCAGCGCGGGCGGCCCGCCCGGTGTCGCGATGACCGAGGTGTCGGTCACGTCACCGGGCCTGGAATGGACGGCGGACGACGTGAAGGGGGCGGTGCGCGAGTTCCTGGAGATGGTGGACCGGGTGGGACGGGAAGGGTGAGCGGCGGCTATTGACGGGGCGGGAGAGGTGGGGGGGCGTGAGGGGTGGGAGGGGGGGGGGCGGGGGGGAGTGGCGGGTGACGGCGTTGGGCGGCGTGGCCAGAATCGGGGAGGCGTTGCCGGGCGCGTGCACCGGGACAGGATGCGGCGGTCCGGGGCGGGCGGGGCTGGGCGTCGATTGACGAGGGTCGTCAAGCGAGCGTCCGCCGGACGCGGCGCACCGCACCATAGGGGCGTGAGCGTGACGATAGACATCACCGGCCTGCCGCCCGAGCGGATCACCTTCGCGATCTCGCCCCTCGCGGAGCTGGGCGTGGCCCTCCACGCGCTGGCCGAGCCCGCGCACCATCCGGGGCTGCACGGGTGGGCGACGGCCACGGCGGCGAGCCTCAAGCCCGACCTGGCCGACCGGCTCCACGAGGCGAACTTCCTGTGGACGGCGACCATGTCCGATGTGTTCCTTCCGTACGCCGGTCTGCCCGGCGGGGACGGGCGGCCCGGGGGGACGCTCGCGGAGGAGCTGGACCTGCTGGACGGGCTGGACGAGGAGCGGTTCCTCAGGGCGGCGCTGGAGTTCAACTGCGCCTCCTACACGACCGGGGCGCCGGTGGTGCCCGAACGCGCGCTGGAGTGGGCCGCGAACCGGGGCCCTCGGCAGCTGGACTTCACACGTCGGCTGCTCGACGACCCGAGCGGTGCCCGGGCGTGGCTGCGGCGCCTGTTCGAGGACTGCGACGAGGCTTTCTTCGCGGACACCTGGCGGCGGGTGGGGCCGGGGCTGGTCGTGGACGCGCGGGAGAAGGGCGAGCTGCTGCGCCGCAAGGGGCTCGCCGAGACGCTGCGCGCGGTGTCCCAGGCCGTCGCGGTCGAGGAGGACGGGGCGCGGCGGCGCGTCCGCGTGGACAAGATGGCGCACGGCGGGACGACGGCGGTGGACCCGGAGGTCGGGCCGGGGGTGACGTTCGTGCCGACCAGCTTCGGCTGGCCGCATCTGCTGGTGCTGCACGCGCCGGGCTGGCGGCCGGTGGTGCAGTACCCGGTCGGTGCGCCGTCCGTGCCGGGTCCGGCGTCGGTGGAGCTGTTGCAGCGGCGCATGGAGGCGCTGGCCCACCCCATGCGGATGCGGCTGTGCCGGCAGCTGGCGCGCGGTTCGTACACGACGGGCGAGCTGGCCGACACGTACGGGATCACCTCGCCGGAGGTCTCGCGGCATCTGTCGGTGCTGAAGAAGGCCGAGCTGGTGACGGTCCGCCGCCGGGGCCGGTACGTCCTGCACCAGCTGGACGTGGCGGCGGTGGCCCGGATCGGCAGTGACTTCCTGGAGACGGTGCTGCGCTAGAGCCTGCCCTCTGGACCAGTCCGGCTCCGTGACGCGGTGTCTTCAGGACGGGCCCTGGCCGAGCCGGGTGTGGCGGAGGCCGACAGCGGCGCGGTGCGGGCGGTGGCGGAGGTGTCCGTACGTGCTGGGGAGGGGACGCAGTCCGGCGTGGGCGGCCACGGCGTCGGCGACCTGCGGGACGGTGAGCCGGTCGGTGTGAACGTGGTGGGCGAACTCGGGGCCGGCGAACCGCACCAGGCCGTAGTGCCGTGCGGCGGCAGAGCTCTCCCGTGAGCGGGCTCGGTCCCGCCGCCGCCGAAGGGGCCGTTCAGCCACAGCGGCATCAGGACAAGGAGCCTCCGCCCGCGCGGACCAGGCCGGTCTCATAGGCGAGGACGACGACCTGGACGCGGTCGCGGAGCTCCAGCTTGGTGAGGATGCGGCCGACGTGGGTCTTCACGGTCGCCTCGGAGAGGACGAGGCGGGCGGCGATCTCGCCGTTCGACAGGCCCTGGGCGACGAGGAGCATGACCTCCCGCTCCCGCTCGGTGAGGCGGGACAGGGCCTTGTGCTCCGGCTCCCTGCCCGCGCCGCTGGGGAGCATCGGGGAGAACCGGTCCAGCAGGCGGCGCGTCGTGGACGGGGCGACCACCGCGTCACCGCTGTGGACGGCGCGGATCGCCGCGAGCAGCTCGCCCGGCGGCACGTCCTTGAGCATGAAGCCGCTGGCGCCCGCCTTCAGCCCGGAGAAGGCGTACTCGTCCAGGTCGAAGGTGGTGAGGATGAGGACGCGGGGGGCGCCGGGCTCGGAGCAGATGCGGCGGGTGGCCTCCACACCGTCGAGCTTCGGCATGCGGACGTCCATCAGCACCACGTCCACCTGCGTGGACTTCAGTGCCTGAAGGGCCTCCACCCCGTCGCCCGCCTCGGCGACGACCTCCATGTCCGGCTGGGCGGCCAGCACCATGCGGAAACCGGTGCGCAGCAGCACCTGGTCGTCTACGAGCATCAGACGGATCGTCATGTCCGGGTCCTGTTCCTAACGGGTGCGGGGGATGAGGCGTGGGGCTAGTGGGTCGGTTTCAGGGGGAGCAGCGCGCTGATGCGGAAGCCGCCGCCCGGGCGGGGGCCCGCGTCCAGGGTGCCGCCGACCATGCCGACCCGCTCGCGCATGCCGATCAGGCCGTGGCCCCTGCCGTCGGCGCCGCCGTCCACGTACATCTCCTGGGCGGCGCCCCGGCCGTCGTCCTCGACCAGCAGCCCCAGGCCGTCGTCGAAGTACGTCAGCCGCACGCACGCCCCGACGTCCGGGCCGCCGTGCTTGCGGGTGTTGGTGAGCGCCTCCTGCACGATGCGGTACGCGGTGAGCTCGACGCCGCTGGGCAGAGGGCGCGGGGTGCCCTCGATCGTGAAGTCGACGGGGAGCCCCGCCGTACGGACCTGTTCGACGAGGTCCTCGATCTGCTGTACGTCCGGCTGCGGGACGTACTCCCCCGCCTCCTCGGGCTCGCCGGTGCGCAGGATGCCGAGCAGCCGCCGCATCTCCGCGAGGGCCTGGCGCCCGGTGGACGAGATGGTCTCCAGCGCCTGCCGCGCCTGGTCCGGCGAGCTGTCCAGCACGTAGGCCGCGCCGTCCGCCTGGACGACCATGACGGAGACGTTGTGGGCGACCACGTCGTGGAGTTCCCGGGCGATACGGGCCCGCTCGGCAGCGACCGCGACTTTCGACTGCGCCTCCCGCTCCCTCTCCAGCCGGTCCGCGCGCTCCTCCAGCTGGGCCAGGTACGCGCGGCGGGTCCGCATCGAGTCGCCGAGCACCCAGGCGAGGACGAACGGCACCGACATCACGACCGTGAAGAACACCCGCCCGGCCGTGGAGATGCCCTCCAGCGGCCACCTCAGCTGCGCTATCGGCGCCGCGCAGGCCCCGCCGATCAGCGCGAGCCGTGACGCCCAGCGGGGCCCGTAGTGCGCGGCGACCGTGTAGATGATCACGAGCATGGCGAAGTCGGACGGGTTGGGCGGCAGCCCCAGCACGAGCTGGGCGCACCCGAGGGCCACCGCGAGCAGCAGCATCGCCTCGGGCAGGCGGCGGCGCAGCGCCACGACCAGCGCGAACAGCACCACGACGGCGACTGCGGCCCATTCGTCTGGCCCGCCCTCCGGGACCGTGGCCACCCACAGGGCGGAGAACCCGAAGAGCATCACCGCCCAGAAGCTGTCGACGCCCGTCGGGTGCCTGCGGAGAAAGTCGTAGAGGCGCTGCACGTAGCAAGCGTAGGGAAATCCGATAGGTGCACGGGTCAACCAGGAGTGCGATCCGGTTCCTGGGCTCCTACTCCGCAGGGTGGATCCCCGAGGGGGAGCACGGGGGAGACTGTGCCCGTGGCGGATGAGAAGGCGGAGACGAGCGGGACGACGGAGGCTGTCGGCGCTGTAGGGGCGGCCGGGGAGGCGCGGGCCGCAGATGCTGCCGGGGCCGCAGAGCCCGCCGGGGCCGCAGATGCTGCCGGGGCCGCAGAGCCCGCCGGGGCGGACGGCTCGGGCCGTGGCGACCTGCGCTGGCGCGGCTGGAGAGTGGCGACGGAGGACGCGCTGTACGGGCCCGGCGGGTTCTACCTCCGCCCCGAGGGCCCCGCTGGTCACTTCCGTACCTCGGTGCACGCCTCGCGCCGGTACGCCGCCGCCGTGGCCCGGCTCCTCGCGCGCGTCGCCTCCGAGCTGGGGACGGCGGGCGCGGACGAGGTCGCGTTCGTCGACATGGGCGCGGGCCGCGGAGAGCTGGTGACCGGCGTGCTCGACGCACTGGACGCCCTGGACGCCCTGGACGCCGACGAGGGGTCCAGCGGGCCGCCCCCGGGCATGCGCGTACGGGCGTACGCCGTGGAGCGCGCGCCCCGGCCCCCGGGCCTGGACCCGCGCGTCGAGTGGCTCGACCGGCCGCCCGCCGGGGTGCGCGGCCTGCTGTTCGCCAACGAGTGGCTGGACAACGTCCCGGTGGACGTCGCGCAGGCCGACGACGACGGCACACCCCGGTATGTGGAGGTACGGCGGGACGGCGCCGAACGGCTCGGCGCGCCGGTGACCGGGGCGGACGCGGAGTGGCTCGACCGCTGGTGGCCGCTGCGCGAGCCGGGCATGCGCGCCGAGATCGGCCGGCCCCGGGACGAGGCGTGGGCGGCGGTGGCCGGCACCCTGGAGGCGGGCCTGGCGGTCGCGGTGGACTACGCGCACTCGGCGGGTGTGCGGCCCCCGTTCGGTACGCTGACCGGTTTCCGCGCGGGCCGTGAGGTCGCGCCCGTACCGGACGGCACCTGCGACATCACGGCCCATGTGGCGCTGGACGCGTGCGCGGCCGCCGTACCGGGTCCGGCCGAGCTGCTCACCCAGCGGGACGCGCTGCGGCGGCGCCCCCTACGTACGGGCCCTCGCCGCCGCCGGGGAGGCCGCCGAGCTGACCGCGCGGGGCGGTCTCGGCGACTTCACCTGGCTCCTGCAGCGACGGCCCGCCGGGGGATACTGAACGGCATGACGGAGACCACCCAGTCCAGGGAGACCACGGTCGGCATCGGCGGTGCCGCCGAGAGCACCGACATGGTGCTGAACATCGGCCCCCAGCACCCCTCGACGCACGGTGTGCTCCGCCTCCGACTGATCCTGGACGGCGAGGTGATCCGGCACGCCGAGCCGGTGATCGGGTACATGCACCGGGGCGCCGAGAAACTGTTCGAGGCACGGGACTACCGGCAGATCATCATGCTGGCCAACCGCCACGACTGGCTGTCGGCGTTCTCCAACGAGCTGGGCGTCGTCCTCGCCGTCGAGCGGATGCTCGGCATGGAGGTCCCCGAGCGGGCCGTGTGGACGCGGACCCTGCTCGCCGAGCTGAACCGGGTCCTCAACCACCTGATGTTCCTCGGCTCGTACCCGCTGGAGCTGGGCGGGATCACGCCGATCTTCCACGCGTTCCGGGAGCGGGAGGACCTCCAGCACATCCTGGAGGAGGTCTCCGGCGGCCGTATCCACTACATGTTCAACCGGGTCGGCGGACTGAAGGAGGACCTGCCCGCGGGCTGGCTGGGGCGGACCCGCGAGGCCGTCGCCGCCGTCCGCTCGCGGATGGACGTGTACGACCGGCTGGTCCTCGGCAACGAGATCTTCCGCGGCCGCACCCGGGGCGTCGGCGTCCTGTCGCCCGAGGCGGCGCACGCGTACGGGGTGAGCGGCCCGATCGCCCGCGCGTCGGGCGTGGACTTCGACCTGCGCCGCGACGAGCCGTACCTCGCGTACGGGGAGCTCCAGGACACCCTGAAGGTCGTCACCCGGCAGGAGGGCGACTGCCTCGCGCGGTTCGAGTGCCTGCTGGAGCAGACCCACAACGCGCTGGACCTGGCCGACGCCTGCCTCGACCGGATCGCCGAGCTGCCGCCGGGGCCGATCAACCAGCGGCTCCCGAAGGTCCTCAAGGCGCCGGAGGGCCACACGTACGCGTGGACGGAGAACCCGCTCGGCGTCAACGGCTACTACCTGGTCTCCAAGGGCGACAAGACCCCGTACCGGCTGAAGCTGCGCTCCGCCTCGTACAACAACATCCAGGTGCTGTCGGAGCTGCTGCCGGGCACGCTCGTCGCGGACATGGTCGCGATCCTGGGGTCGTTCTTCTTCGTCGTGGGCGACATCGACAAGTAGCGGCGGCGGTACGCGGAGCCCGCCGACAGGCGCGGTACGCGGAGCCGGCGGCGGTTCGCACGCGAGGAGGCCGTACGCGAACGGCGGCCGGGGATGTGCTCCCCGGCCGCCGTTCGCGTCGTCCGTGCGTGTGGGCCGCCGTGCCCTACGAGCTGACCGCGTCGCGCAGCTCGGCCACGTCGAGCTGCTCCGTCTCGTCGTGCGCGGTGAGGTCGATGACCTCGCCGACGGCCTGCTCCTCGTCGCGCTCCGCCGCTGTCGGCCGCGACTCGGCCAGGGCCTCCTCGCCGACGACGTCCGCCAGGTCCTCGTCCTGGACGGCGGCCTCGATGGCGGCGGGCTTCTTGCCGGAACCCTGCGCGCGGGCGCCCTTCTGCGTGCCGAAGAAGTCGAAGCTGCCCGCCGGGCGCGGCACGGGGCGGCGCTGGGCGGCGTACGGGACGATGGTCGCCGCCGCCGGGACGGGGCGCATCGCGAGCGCGGACGTGCCGGTCGCGCCCGCGGTGGGTCCCGCGGGGCGGGCCGCCGCCTCCGCGACGCGCCGGGCCTCCTGGGCGGCGGCGTTGCGCGTGAGGCTGCTGAGGGCCTGGGCGGCGCGGAGGTAGTCGGCCCGGGTGGGCGCGGTGGACGTGGTCGCCAGTTCCGCGCCGACCGCCGTCGTGGCCTCGCCGCCTGCCGTGGTGGCCTTGCCGCCCGCCGGGGCGCTGCTGCCGAGGGCCAGTTGGCGGCGGCCTTCCAGGGCGCTGGCCCGCTCGGTCTCGGCGGTGGCGTACCGGCGCAGCAGTTCGGCGTGCTCGTTGCGCAGACCGGCGAGCTCGACCCGCTTGGCGCGCAGCTTCGCGTCGAGCTTGGCGCGCAGCTCGCGGGCCTCCTCGAGGTCCGCCTCCAGTTCGGCTATGCGCTCCTCGGTCTTCCACTGGTCGCTGGCGCGGGCGCGGGTCAGTTCGGCGACGCGCCGCCCGGCCGTGCGGTCCCAGGCGCGCATGAGGACCGCGCCCGTGACGGCGGCGGCCGCGGCAGCGGCGACGAGCAGGCGCAGTCCGAGCGGATCGGCCAGGAGCCAGGCACCCGCGGCGCAGAGGATGGACGCGCCGGCCACCGCGGAGGGCGGCAGCAGCCGGTGCAGGGGTGGGGAATGGCGGTGGCGTCCACGTGGCATGGCCTGAAATTTACCGTGCGTACGGGAAGTTTGGGGCGGCGGCCCTGCAATGTTTTGACTGCGCGGCCGTCCGGACCGGCCACTCCACTTCCCGTACCCGCGGCCGTTACCCGCCGATCAGCCCCTTCTTCTCCAGGTAAGCCTTCGCCACATCGGCGGGCTTTGCGCGCTCCGCGTCCACCTTCCGGTTCAACTCGACGAGATCGGCCGTGGACAGCGACTTGGTGATCTTGCCGAGGACCTCGGCGATCTCGGGTGAACCGGCGTCCTTCGCATTGACGACGGGCAGGACGTTGTCGGCGTTCTGGAGCTTTTTGTCGTCCTCCAGGAGCACCAGTCCGAACGCGTCGAGCGTGGCGTCCGTCGTCGTGGTGAGCACGAGCTGGTCGACGCCGTCCTTCACGGCCTGCTTGGCCTGCGGCGTGCCCACGCCCTTGGGATCGACGCCCGTGACGTCGATTCCGTAGACGGACTTCAGACCGGGCGCGCAGAACGGCCGTACGGTGCACTCGTCACCCGCCGCGATCTTCACCTTCAGCTTCGAACGGCCGAGATCCGAAAGGGACTTCAGCTTGTGCCGCGCCGCGAATTCCCTGCTGACCGCGAAAGCGTTCTGATCGACCGCCTCACCCGCCGGAAGGACCTTCAGTCCGCGCGGCGCGGCGAGCTTCTCCAGGGCGGCCACGGTGGCCGCCACATCGCTGGACGCGACGGGCTTCTCCTCCGGCGCCTTCGGGCCGTTCACCTTCGCGTTCAGGAATTCCGCAAGCGTAGCCGCGTATTCCGGTACGACGTCGATCTCGCCCTTCTCCAGGGAGGGTTCGTACAGCTCGCGGTTCTCGACCGTCCTGATGGACGTGCGGTATCCGGCGTCGGCGAGGACGCCCGCGTACAGCTCAGCGAGGACCTGCGACTCGGTGAAGCCGGCGGAGCCGACGACCACCGTGCCCTTGCCCGCCGCGCCGGACGCGCTCCCCGTGGACCCGCCGCGCTCCTCCAGGCTGCTGCTGCCGCCGCCGCACGCGGCGAGCCCGCCGGTCAGCGCGAGCGCGCCCAGGACCGCGCCGGCCAGGCGGGTGCTTCTGCTCATCACGTTTCAGGTCTCCGTCCGTTCGGTCCATGGCCCGCGAGCACCCTGCCCGCCGCCACCAGTACGCCCTCGACCAGCAGGGCGAGGGCGCCGACGAGCAGCGCCCCCGCGAACACCTGCGCCGTGTCGTAGGTGTGGAAACCGGCGGTGATGATCCGGCCGAGGCCGCCCTCACCGGCCATCGCGGCGAGCGTGGCCGTCGCGATCACCTGCACGGCGGCCAGCCGCAGGCCGGTCATCACCATCGGGAGGGCCAGCGGCAGTTCGACCGTACGGAACAGCTGCCCGCCCGACATCCCCATGCCGCGCGCCGCCTCCACCACCGCCCGGTCCACCTCCCGCATGCCCAGGTACGTGTTGGTCAGCAGCGGCGGGACGGCGAACAGGACCAGCGCGACGATCGCCGGGATGCCGCCGTGCCGGCCGAGCGGGGTGAGCGTCAGCAGCACCAGCACCGCCAGCGTCGGCACCGCCCGGCCGACGTTCGACACGTTCACCGCGAGGGCGCCGCCCCGGCCGATGTGCCCCAGCCAGAACGCGAGGGGCAGCGCGATCAGGCAGGAGACCAGCAGGGCCACGCCGCTGAACCACAGGTGCTCCCCCAGGCGGTGCCACACCCCGGCCTCGCCCTGCCAGTTGGCCCCGGTCGTCAGCCACGCCCAGGCGTCCCCCACCACGCCCATCGCTCAGCCCGCCTTCCCGGCGCCGTCACGCCTTCCGCTGCCGCCCGTGTTCCACGTGCCGCCGCCCGCGTACCGGGCTCCGCCCGGACTCCCGGTGCCCCGCTGTCCGGCGCCGCCCGCCCCGGCCGCGTCGTCCGGCACCGGCTGCTGCTCCGCCACGGGCGGCGGCACGCGGGTGCGCGACGCGCGCGTCCACGGCGTCAGCAGCCGCTGGAGGCCGAGCAGCAGCAGGTCGGCGGTCACCGCGAGCAGCACGCACAGCACCGAGGCGGTCAGCACCTGCGCCTTGAAGAAGCTCTTGAGGCCGCCGGTGATCAGAGTGCCCAGGCCGCCGTAGTCGACCAACGCGCCCACCGTCGTCAGGGCGACCGTCGAGACCGTCGCCATCCGCACCCCGGCCAGCAGCGCGGGCAGCGCCAGCGGCAGTTCGACCTCCCACAGCAGCCGCGCGGGCCCGTACCCCATCCCGCGCGCGGCCTCCCGCGTCTCGGCGGGCACGGCGGCGAGACCGGCCAGGATGTTCCGCACGAGGATCGTCAGCGAGTACAGCACCAGGCCCGTCACCACCAGCGCCGCGGACAGGCCGAACAGCGGGAGCAGCAGCGAGAACATCGCCAGCGACGGGATCGCGTACAGCACGGTCGTCAGCCCCAGCACGGGCCCGGCCCACGCCGGTCTCGCCCGGACGAGCAGGGCCAGCGGGAAGGCGACGGCGATCCCGATGAGCACCGACACACCCGTGATCCACACGTGCTGCACCGTCGCGTCGGTGAGCTCCTGGGCGCGGGAGCGGACGTACTCGGGGCAGATCCAGTCGTTGGCCGCCAGGCAGCCGCTCATCGCTCCCACCTCCCCCGCTCTGACAGACGGGGTGTCAGCCCCCGCATATCGCTGTGGTGTTCGACGGAATCGACCCTAACGCCCGCCACCGACATTCACCCGGAAGACGCTCCGGCCCGGCACCATGGGGCCCAACGCCACCACGCGCCACAAGGGGGAGCAGTGATCCGCTTCGAACACGTCACCAAGCGGTACGCGGACGGCCGGGCGGCCGTGGACGATCTGTCGTTCGAGGTGGCGAGGGGCGAGCTGGTCACCCTCGTCGGCCCGTCGGGCTGCGGCAAGACCACCACCATGAAGATGGTCAACCGGCTCGTGGAGCCGACGTCGGGCCGCGTCCTGGTGGACGGCCGGGACGTCGCCACGACGGACCCCGTCGAGCTGCGGCGCGGCATCGGCTACGTCATCCAGCAGGTCGGCCTCTTCCCGCACCGCACGGTCCTGGAGAACACCGCGACCGTGCCGCGCCTTCTGGGCACCGGCCGGGCCAAGGCCCACGCGCGCGCGGCGGAGCTGCTCGACCTGGTGGGCCTCGACCCGCGCGTCTTCGGCGACCGGTATCCGGACCAGCTCTCCGGGGGCCAGCGGCAGCGGGTCGGCGTGGCCCGCGCGCTGGCCGCCGACCCGCCGGTCCTGCTGATGGACGAGCCGTTCGGCGCGGTGGACCCGGTCGTGCGCGAGCACCTCCAGAACGAGTTCCTGAAGCTGCAGGAGCGGATGCGCAAGACGGTCCTGTTCGTCACGCACGACCTGGAGGAGGCGGTCCGGCTGGGCGACCGGATGGCCGTGTACGGGCACGGCGCGATCGAGCAGCTGGACACGCCCGCCACGGTCCTGGGCGCCCCGGCCACTCCGTACGTAGCGGACTTCGTGGGCGGCGACCGCGCCCTGCGGCGCCTCTCGGTCACCCCCGTCGAGGAGGCCCACCTGGACCGGCCGCCGGTCGTCCGGCTGGGCGACCCGCTCCCGCGCGCGTGGGACGGCGCGCGGGCCGTGGTCCTCGACGCCGACGGCCGCCCGTTCGGCTGGCTCCCGGCCGCCGACGAGACGGACGGCGAACCCGGAGCCGTACGGAAGGAGCCGCGGCAGTCCGGCGGCGTACGGGAGCCCGGCGGCGTACGGGAGCTGGCGCGGCCCATGGAGGCGCGGGTGGAGCTCGGCGGGTCGCTGAAGGAGGCGTTCTCCGCGATGCTCCGCTACGACGCGGGCTGGGTCGCCGTCGTGGACCCCGCCGACGGCGGCCGCTACCTGGGCGTCCTCACCCCGGAGCGGCTGCACGAGGCGCTGCGCCGGTCGGTGGGCGCGGCCAGTGGCGGAGGCGGGCACGCCAGCGGTGCCGTGGACGACAGCGGAGAGACGGACGCCAGCGGGCACGGGGGCGGGGTCACGCCGCGCTGAGGCGGCCGCTCAGCCACGCCAGGGCGGGCGGTATCTCCCGGTTCCAGGTGCCGAAGTTGTGGCCCCCGCTGTCCAGCGTGATGGACGACACGCGCGCGGGGGCCTTCACCTTGGCGATGAACTCCCGCGTCCCCTTCAAATTCCCCTCGCCCTGCCGGGACGTGGTGACGAGGAACGACGTCCGGCCCTGCGGCAGGTTGTCCAGGCTCCACAGCAGGTCGGCGCGGTCGCGCAGCTTCGCGTCGCCCCGGAACAGGTCGCCGGTCGTCACGTCCTCGGCCGCCTTGTAGTACGCCGAGAGGCCCGCGCCCGCCGCGAACCGGTCCGGGTGGTGCAGCGCGATCTTGAGGGCGCAGTAGCCGCCGGTCGAGTTCCCGATGAAGCCCCAGTTCCGCGCGGCCCCGCCCACCCGGTACGTCTCCGAGACGGCCTTCGGCAGGTCCTCGGCGAAGTACGTCTCCGTGCGCGGCCCGCCCGGCACGTCCACGCACTCGGTGTCGCGCGGCGGCGCGACCGTAGGGCGCAGCATCACCAGGACCATCGGCTGCATCTTCCCGGCCTTGGCCTGCTCGTAGGCGGTGCGCGGGTAGCGCAGGCCCTTCAGCAGGTTCTCGGCGGTGCCCGGGTAGCCGGTGAGGACGACGGCGGCGGGGAAGGTGCGCCGGGCGTGGGCGGGCTGGAAGTACTCCGGGGGCAGGTACACGTACGCGGGGCTGTCGATGCCGGACTTCTCGCCGGAGATCACGACCTTCTGGATCTGGCCGCCGACGTGCGGGTGGTGGCCGCCCGGCACGTCCATCGGGCGCTTCTCCACGACCTTCACGTGCTCGCCGCCCGCCGAGTGGTCCACCACCACACCCAGCTCCTGCTCCTGGCCGAAGAGGTCCGCCCAGGAGCCGTAGAACAGGAAGTAGTTGTTCGCGGCCAGGCCCACGGCGGCGAACAGCGACAGCTGGGTCGCCAGGAGCAGACCGGCCCTGCCGAGGACGGCGCGCCAGGACCGCCGGGCGAGGCGCGGCCACAGCCACAGCGTGACCGCGAACAGCGCGACGGCCGCGACGACGGCCAGCGCCAGAACCTTGTTGCTGGTGAGACCCATGCGTCGTCCAAGCCTTACTTCTTGTCGGATCGTCGAGATTTTCCGGGGCCCGGATGAACCCTCCGGGAGGACGGGCCGTCCTAGAGGGCGCACATCGTCCGACTGTCCGGCCCCTGCACCCTTGCGGGCCGAAGGGACGCGTCAATCGTTCGCGGAGCCACGGGAAGCCATGTCTGTCACGGTAGATGGGGATAAGTCGGCATCGGTTCCGACTCGGGTGCGCCGGATCCTGCGCGGACCACGCGCCGAGAAGGTGCCCTCGCTCGTCGGCACGGCCTGCACGTTCATCGGCCTGGTGGACATCGCCGCCGGGGTGTTCCCCCGCTTCCGGGCGAGCCGGTTCCACGACTTCGTGGAGGTCCTGCCGGGCGCGCTCGGCCCGCTGTCCGCCGCGCTGTCCCTCAGCGCCGGCGTCCTGCTGCTGCTGCTCGCGCACGGGCTGAAGCGCCACAAGCGCCGCGCGTGGCGGGCCGCGGTGATCCTGCTGCCCGCCGGTGCGGTGGCGCAGTTCCTGTACCGCCACTCGGTTGTCGGGGCGCTGCTGTCGCTGGCCCTGCTGGCGCTGCTGCTGCGGCACCGCAAGGAGTTCGCCGCCCTGCCGGACCCGCGCAGCCGCTGGCGGGCGCTGGCCAACTTCGTGCTCATGGGCGCCGGTTCGCTGGGCCTCGGCCTGGTCATCGTGAACGCCCACCCCGGCAAGGTCGTCGGCGACCCGAGCCTCAGCGACCGCCTGGAACACGTGTTGCTGGGCCTGTTCGGCATCGAGGGGCCCGTCGCGTACGGCGGCAGCGTGTCGTGGACGGTCGGCTACTCGCTGGGCGCGCTGGGCCTGCTCACCGCGGTCACCACCATCTACCTGGCGTTCCGCCCCGAGCACCCGGTGGCGCGGCTCACCGAGGACGACGAGGCCCGGCTGCGGGAGCTGCTCGCCAGGCACGGCGGGCGGGACTCGCTGGGCCACTTCGCGCTGCGCCGCGACAAGGCCGTCGTGTTCTCGCCGAGCGGCAAGGCGGCCGTCACGTACCGCGTCGTCTCCGGGGTGATGCTGGCCAGCGGTGACCCGATCGGCGACGTGGAGGCGTGGCCGGGCGCCATCGAGCGGTTCATGGACGAGGCCAAGGCGCACTCCTGGACGCCCGCCGTCATGGGCTGCTCGGAGACCGGCGGCCAGGTGTGGACCCGCGAGACCGGCCTCGACGCCCTGGAGCTGGGCGACGAGGCGGTGGTGGACGTCGCGGATTTCTCGCTCTCCGGGCGCGCCATGCGGAACGTGCGCCAGATGGTGAAGCGCATCGAGCGCAACGGCTATGAGACCCGGGTGCGGCGGGTGCGCGACCTGCCGGACGACGAGCTGGAGCGCATGCGGCGGGCCGCGGCCGACTGGCGGGGCACCGACACGGAGCGCGGCTTCTCCATGGCCCTGGGCCGCATCGGGGACCCGGCGGACGGCGACGCGGTCATCGCGACCGCCCACAAGGCCGACGACGCGGCGGACTCCTCCCCGTACGGCGACCTGAAGGCGATCATCCACTTCGTGCCGTGGGGGCCGGACGGCATGTCGCTGGAGCTGATGCGCCGCGACCGGTCCGCCGACCCGGGCATGAACGAGCTGCTGATCGTCGCCGCCCTCCAGGCGGCGCCGAGTCTGGGCGTGGCGCGGGTGTCGCTGAACTTCGCGATGTTCCGCTCGGCGCTGGCCCGCGGCGAGAAGCTGGGCGCGGGCCCGGTCCTGCGCGTGTGGCGGGGGCTGCTGGTGTTCCTGTCCCGCTGGTTCCAGATCGAGTCGCTGTACAAGTTCAACGCGAAGTTCCAGCCGCGCTGGGAGCCGCGTTTCGTCGTGTACCGCAACACGCGCGACCTGCCGCGCATCGGTTTCGCCGCCATGCAGGCGGAGGGCTTCGTGAACATGACGCCGCCCCGCCCGTTCCGCCGCCGCGGCGGGCGCCCCGCCCAGCCGTGCGCGCACATCACCCCGGCGTCGCCCGCCGCGCCCGCCGCCCCGGAGCAGGGCATGCGCGCGGCCTGACCCCCTGCGGCGGGGCGCCGCCCTGCCGGACCCTCGCGTCCGGCAGGGCGGCGCCCCGTTCCGGCGTACGGGCCCGTCCCGTACGGGCGTGCCGGGCGCCGCTCGGCGGACGGGACGGCGCGGACACGACCTAGGCTGGGGGGCATGAGTACGTTGCGCGGACGGGGCACGGTCCAGGGGCTGCCGGAGTGGGACCGCTGTGCGGTCATGGGCGTGGTCAACGTGACGCCCGACTCCTTCTCCGACGGCGGGCGCTGGTTCGACACCACCGCCGCCGTCAAGCACGGCCTGGAACTGGTCGCCCAGGGCGCCGACCTGGTGGACGTCGGCGGCGAGTCGACGCGGCCTGGCGCCACCCGGGTGGACGAGGACGAGGAGCTGCGGCGGGTCGTCCCGGTCGTGCGGGGCCTGGCGTCGGAGGGCGTCGTCGTCTCGGTGGACACGATGCGCGCCTCGGTGGCCCGCAAGGCCGTGGAGGCGGGCGCCGTGCTCGTCAACGACGTGAGCGGCGGTCTGGCCGACCCGGACATGGTCCCGTCCGTCGCCGCGGCGGAGGTGCCGTTCGTCGTCATGCACTGGCGCGGCTTCAGCGCGGACATGAACAGCCTCGCCGTGTACGACGACGTGGTCGCCGAGGTCGTCGCGGAGCTCCACGCGCGCGTGGAGGCCGTCGTCGCGGGCGGTGTAGCCCCCGAGCGGCTGGTCGTGGACCCCGGTCTGGGCTTCGCCAAGCAGGCCGATCACGACCTGGCGCTGGTGGCCCGTTTGGACGCGCTGCGGGCCCTCGGACGGCCCCTGCTGGTCGCCGCCTCCCGGAAGCGGTTCCTGGGCCGCGTACTGGCCGGGGAGGGCCACGCCCCGCCGCCCGCGCGGGAGCGGGACGCCGCGACGGCCGCCGTCTCCGCGATCGCCGCCCACGAGGGCGCCTGGGCGGTACGCGTCCACGAGGTACGGGCGACGGCGGACGCCGTCCGGGTGGCCCGCGCCGTCGAGGGCGCCGCCTCGTGAGCGACGCCCGCACGGACACCGAGGCGGTCGAGCTCGCCAACACCGCCTTCTACGAGGCCGTGGAGCGCGGCGACTTCGAGGCCGTCGCCGATCTGTGGCTGGACGAGCGGGACGGCGGCATCTCCTGCGTCCACCCCGGCTGGCCGGTGCTGTCGGGGCGCGGCGAGGTGCTCCGCTCGTACGCGCTGATCATGGCGAACACCGAGTACATCCAGTTCTTCCTGACCGATGTGAAGGTGGCGGTCGCCGGGGACACGGCGGTGGTGACCTGCACGGAGAACATCCTCAGCGGCGGCCCCGCAGAGGACGGCGCCGAGCTGGGCCCGCTGGTCGGGCAGCTGGTCGTCGCGACGAACGTGTTCCGCCGCACCCCGGACGGCTGGAAGGTGTGGTCGCACCACGGTTCACCCGTCCTGGCGGAATCCGACGACGACGAGGACGACGAGAGCGCGGTGTGATCGCCCCGAGTGGGTAGGCGAGGCATGTGGGGAGGATCCCGACGGGGCCGCGCGCGGGCCGTGTCAGTGGACGCGGGTAGATTCGAGGGGTGGTGACCGGACCGACCGCACCCGGCCGGGAGCCCCCAGACCTACGAAAGCAGGAGTGATTCGCGTGGATCGTGTCGCGCTGCGCGGCCTGAAGGCCCGCGGGCACCATGGCGTCTTCCCCAAGGAGCGGGAGGAGGGCCAGACGTTCATCGTGGACGTGGTGCTGGGCCTCGACACCCGGCCCGCCGCCGCGGGGGACGATCTGGCGAAGACCGTCCACTACGGCATCGTCGCGGAGGAGGTCGTGGACGTGGTGCGCGGCGAGCCGGTCGATCTGATCGAGACGCTGGCCGAGCGCATCGCGCAGACCTGCCTCAAGCACGAGGGTGTCCAGGAGGTCGAGGTGTGCGTGCACAAGCCGGACGCCCCGATCACCGTCCCGTTCGACGACGTGACCATCACGATCACCCGGAGCCGCGTATGAACCGCACGCCCAGCGACCCGACGGTACAGCCGGTGCCAGCCTCCGTGACGGAGCAGGTCGATGCCGCCGACACGACGCTGTCCAACCCGAAGATGGCCGTCATCTCCCTCGGCGGCAACCTGGGCAACCGCCTGGAGAACCTCCAGGGCGCCATCGACGCCCTGGAGGACACGCCCGGAGTCCGGGTCAAGGCCGTGTCGCCGGTCTACGAGACCGAACCCTGGGGGGTGGACCCCGACACGCAGCCGTCGTATCTGAACGCGGTGGTGGTGGTGAAGACCACGCTGCCCCCGTCGTCCCTGCTGGAGCGGGCGCACGCCGTGGAGGAGGCGTTCGACCGCGTCCGGACGCAGCGGTGGGGCGCCCGGACGGTGGACGTGGACATCGTGACGTACGCCGACGTGGTCTCGGACGACCCCGTCCTCACGCTGCCGCACCCGCGCGCCCGCGAGCGGGCCTTCGTGCTGCGCCCGTGGCTGGACGTGGAGCCGGAGGCGCAGCTTCCCGGCGCGGGACGGGTCGCGGACCTGCTGGCCGGTGTCGGCCAGGAGGGCGTCGCCGTCCGTGACGATCTGGAACTCCGCCTGCCGGACTGACCACTGCCCGTAGGGCGCGGCCCGTACGGGCACGGCAAGTGACGGCACCGACAGACGCGAAGGACACCCGTGAAGCAACTGAGGGTCAAGGTACTGGCCGGAATCTTCGTGGTGGCCGGCGTCCTGTCCTGGGGCGGCGCGCAGCTGTGGAACGCGATCGGCACGCTGCCGAGCGTCCCGCTGGCCGCGCCGATCGTGCTGGGCGCCATCGCGGCGGTCCTGGCGGCGACGGCGCTGTCGCTGCGCTCACGGCTGAAGGCTCAGCGGGAGCGCCGCCCCGGCGCCAAGGGCGTGGAGCCGCTGATGGCGGCGCGCGCGGTGGTCTTCGGCCAGGCCAGTGCGCTGGTCACGGCCGCGGTGAGCGGGATGTACGGCGGGACCGGGGTGTTCCTGCTGGGTTCACTCGACGTGCCGGCCCGCCGCGACCAGGCCATCTACGCGGGGTTCGCCGTGCTGGCGGGGATCGCGGTGATCGCGGCGGCCCTGTACCTGGAGCGGGTCTGCCGCCTCCCCGAGGACGACGACCCCTCGGGCGCCTCCCCCACGACGGCGTAACGGCCGCCCCTGGGGCCCCGGGCGGCGCCCGCGCCCCGCGCCTCCCGCCCCACGGGGCGTAGCCACGCCCCACGGGCGGCGACGCGCCTCCGTGCCTTCCCTCACGGGCGGCGACGCGAGCCGGGCCTCACGGCGCGGGCTGCGCCCCTCAGCGTCACCCGCCCCACGGCGGTGCCCCTCCGCGCCTCGCGGCGCACGGGCGGCGACGCGCGACCCGCGCCTTCACCACGTGTCCGGTCCAGGCTGGCCCTGCGGAGGTCAGCTTGCCTCGCATCTGGGTCGGCATCGAACAGTTGGATCTCGCATTCCACCGCGTCTTGATGCGAGGGACGCGCGGGTGGGTCGCGCTGGCGCCGGTCATCGATCCATGCCCGAGAAATCGCTGATCGTTTCAACAGAACGGTTGGGCTGGCCGCCATCACGCCGTGGGTGGCGACGGGTCTTCGTCCTGATTCCCTGGGAATCGCAGACCCGTCTAATCTACGACGTCGATTCCCATGAGCCCACCGCCACGTGCCACCTCCAAGCCGGACCGGATCAAGCGGCACTGTGCGGCTTCCCATGGGAGTGCCTGGCCGGAGTTCCCGACGAACGAACCTGGGAGTCGCTGGACAACTGGCTTCGGTGCACCGCCTGCGAGAAGGAGGCAGCGGCACTGCGGTCGGAAGACTGACCAGGCCGCTCACCAGGTCCGCCGTATGCGGGCGGGTCCGGCGGGGCACATCTGTACGGCTGCCGAAGATGCGAGGCGGTCTGCACAAACGGCGGCGTCGGTCGCGCGAAGCGACCTTCCACGTCGCTGGTCCCGATCGCCGATGGGTGCGGCTTCCAACCGCGCCGGACACCACGACCGCATCGCGGCGGCCCCTGGCACCCACGGGCGGCGCCCGTCAGCGCCTCCGGCCCGCGGCCGCGGCGTCCCGCGCCCCGACGCCTCGCTGCCGGGTGGGGCCGCTCCCCGTCGGCGTGCACGAGTACGGGCCGCGGATGCCGTTCTGACGGCCTCCGCGGCCCGTGGCGTGTTCCTGGAGCGGGTCAGTTCGCCATGATGAGGCTCATCGCCTCGGCGCGGGTCGCCATGTCCCGCAGCTGGCCGCGCACGGCGGACGTGAGCGTCTTCGCGCCGGGCTTGCGGATGCCGCGCATCGACATGCACATGTGCTCGCACTCGATGACCACGATCACGCCACGCGGTTCGAGGATCTTCATCAGCGAGTCGGCGATCTGCGTGGTCAAACGTTCCTGCACCTGCGGGCGCCGCGCGTACACGTCCACCAGCCGGGCCAGCTTCGACAGGCCGGTGATCTTGCCGGAGGTGGAGGGGATGTAGCCGACGTGGGCGACGCCCCGGAACGGCACCAGGTGGTGCTCACACGTCGAGAACACCTCGATGTCCTTGACCAGCACCATCTCATCGTGGCCGAGGTCGAAGGTCGTGGTCAGCACGTCCTCCGGCTCCTGCCACAGCCCGGCGAATATCTCTTTGTACGCCCGCGCCACGCGCGCCGGGGTCTCCCGCAGCCCCTCGCGGTCCGGGTCCTCGCCGACCGCGATGAGGAGTTCGCGTACGGCGTTCTCGGCACGCTTCTCGTCGAACTCGCCGATCGTGCCCTCGCCGTCCAGCGTCACCGCGTCGGTCATCTGTGCCTCGTTCCGTCTTGCCTGGAGTGCGCGCCTGCCCTGAAGTGCGAGGCTGCCCTGAAACGCGCGAATGCCGCGCCCCCACAGGCTAGAACCTGGGGGGCGCGGCATCCATTCCGGGTGGGAGTCGGAGTCAGGACTCCGGACGATCCTCCGGGACCGCCTCGGCGGTCTTCGTCGTGTCCACCGAGGTGGCCGTGGTCGCCGTCGAGGGGGTGGCGCCGTTGGTCAGCGCCAGCTCCTTCGGGGAGAGCACCGGCGGCCGCGTCGAGGGCGTGCGCCGCGAGGAGCCGGTCCACGCAGGGCGCGGCGGGCGCTTCACGATCGGGGCGAAGATCTCCGCGATCTCCTCCTTGCCGAGCGTCTCCTTCTCCAGGAGCTGGAGGACCAGGTTGTCGAGGACGTCGCGGTTCTCGACCAGGATCTCCCAGGCCTCGTTGTGCGCCGTCTCGATGAGCTTCTTGACCTCCTCGTCCACCAGCGCGGCGACCTCCTCGGAGTAGTCGCGCTGGTGCGCCATCTCACGGCCGAGGAACGGCTCGGTGTTGTCGCCACCGAACTTGATCGCACCGAGGCGCTCGGTCATGCCGTACTGCGTGACCATCGCGCGGGCCGTGGCCGTGGCCTTCTCGATGTCGTTGGCCGCGCCCGTGGTCGGGTCGTGGAAGACCAGTTCCTCGGCGGCGCGTCCGCCCAGCATGTAGGCGAGCTGGTCGAGCATCTCGTTGCGCGTGGTCGAGTACTTGTCCTCGTCCGGCAGGACCATCGTGTAGCCCAGGGCGCGGCCCCGGGACAAGATGGTGATCTTGTGGACGGGGTCGGAGTTGGGAGACGCCGCGGCGACGAGGGCGTGACCGGCCTCGTGGTACGCGGTGATCTTCTTCTCCTTGTCCGACATGATCCGGGTCCGCTTCTGCGGGCCCGCGACCACACGGTCGATCGCCTCGTCCAGCATCTCGTTGTCGATGAGCTTCTTGTCGCTGCGCGCCGTGAGGAGCGCCGCTTCGTTCAGCACGTTCGCCAGGTCGGCGCCGGTGAAGCCCGGCGTACGGCGGGCGACGGCGGCCAGGTCCACGTCCGGCGCGACCGGCTTGCCCTTCTGGTGGACCTTGAGGATCTCCAGACGGCCCTGCATGTCCGGGCGGTCCACCGCGATCTGGCGGTCGAAGCGGCCGGGGCGCAGAAGGGCCGGGTCGAGGATGTCCGGGCGGTTCGTGGCGGCGATCAGGATGACGCCGCCCTTCACGTCGAAGCCGTCCATCTCGACCAGCAGCTGGTTCAGCGTCTGCTCGCGCTCGTCGTGACCGCCGCCGAGGCCCGCGCCGCGGTGCCGGCCGACGGCGTCGATCTCGTCGACGAAGACGATCGCCGGGGCGTTGGCCTTGGCCTGCTCGAAGAGGTCGCGGACGCGGGACGCGCCGACACCCACGAACATCTCGACGAAGTCGGAGCCGGAGATCGAGTAGAACGGCACCCCGGCCTCGCCCGCGACGGCGCGCGCGAGGAGGGTCTTGCCCGTGCCGGGCGGGCCATAGAGCAGCACACCCTTGGGAATCTTGGCGCCGACGGCCTGGAACTTGGCCGGCTCCTGGAGGAACTCCTTGATCTCGTGGAGCTCCTCGACGGCCTCGTCGGACCCGGCGACGTCGGCGAACGTCGTCTTGGGAGTGTCCTTGGTGATCAGCTTGGCCTTGGACTTCCCGAAGTTCATGACTCGGGAGCCGCCGCCCTGCATCTGGTTCATCAGGAACAGGAAGACCAGGACGATCAGAACGAAGGGCAGCAGCGACAGCAGCACGGAGACGAAGGCGCTCTGCTTCGTCGGCGAGACCGTGTAGCCCTTGTCGATCTCACCGGCCTCGTACTTCTGCTGCAGCGTCGTGGCGAGGTCGGCGCCCTGGGTGCCGATGTAGCTCGCCTGGACCTTGTCGCTGCCGTCGATCTTCTGGCCGTCCTTGAGATCGACCTTGATCATCTGTTCGTCGCCGGTGGTCAGCTTGACCTGGTCGACGTGGTTCTGGGCGATCGCCCTGACGACCTTGCCGGTGTCGACCGTCTTGTAGCCGCCCGACGAGCCGACGACCTTCATCAACACGACCACGGCGAGGACGGCCAGCACGATCCACATGACCGGCCCACGGAAGTATCGCTTCACGTCCATCCATACGGAGCGATGCCGCCCCGTCCCTCCTGCCCGTAGGTAAATGCTGCTGTGAGAGTGTGAGACTACGTGCTGGCGTCCGGGTCAGCACGGGTGGGAAAAAAGCTGTTCTTCGGACGGTACCCCAGCATTGCCGCCGGTGGCCGCCTTCCCCACGTCCAACGCGAAGAAGGCGGCCAGGGTTCCCGGGCCGCCGCGGCCCCGCGCCGTCAGCCGCCGTAGACGTGCGGTGCGAGCGTCCCGACGAACGGGAGGTTCCGGTACTTCTCGGCGTAGTCCAGCCCGTATCCCACGACGAACTCGTTGGGGATGTCGAAGCCGATCCACTTCACGTCGATCGCCACCTTGGCCGCCTCCGGCTTGCGCAGGAGCGTGCAGACCTCCAGGGAGGCCGGCTCGCGCGAGCCCAGGTTGGACAGCAGCCAGGACAGGGTCAGCCCGGAGTCGATGATGTCCTCGACGATCAGGACGTGCTTGCCCTTGATGTCGGTGTCCAGGTCCTTGAGGATCCGGACGACGCCCGAGGACTGGGTGCCGGCCCCGTACGAGGAGACGGCCATCCAGTCCATGGTGACGGGGGTGGACAGGGCGCGCGCCAGGTCCGCCATCACCATCACGGCGCCCTTGAGGACGCCGACGATGAGCAGGTCCTTGCCCGCGTACTCCGCGTCGATCTTCGACGCCAGCTCGGCCAGCTTGGCGTCGATCTCTTCCTTGGTGATGAGCACCGACTTGAGGTCGGCACCCATGTCGTTCTGGTTCACCCGGGTCACTTTCGTTTCAGCCTGCGTCAGCCTGGATCGGCCTGGGACGGCCTCCTGACCGACGCCTCGGCCGGTTTTCGGTCAGCCTTGCCGGATGACCAGTCTGCCACCCTGGCGCCGGGCGACGACGCGGCCGGGCAGATTGATGGCGCCCTGGCCCCGCCAGCCGGTGATCAGCCGGTCCAGTTCCTCGATGTGCCGGGCGAACAGCGAACCCGCCGGGGCGCCCTCGGCGATGGCCGCGCGGCGCAGGACGCGGCGGCGTACGGCGGGCGGCAGCGCGTACAGCTTGGCGCACTCCAGCAGGCCCGCCTCGTCGCGTACGGCGGCGTCGGCGTCGGCGGCCCAGCGGTCCAGCGCGTCGGCGTCGTCGCGGCACAGCTGCGCGGTGCGGGCGAGGGCCTCCACGACGCCCTTGCCGAGCGACTTCTCCAGGGCGGGCAGGCCCTCGTGGCGCAGCCGGGACCGCGTGTAGGCGGGGTCGGCGTTCATCGGGTCGTCCCAGACGGGCAGGGACTGCACCAGGCACGCCTTGCGGGCGGTCTGGCGGTCGAGGTGCAGGAAGGGGCGGCGGTAGCGGCCGGAGGCGCCGGAGACGGCGGCCATGCCGGACAGCGAGCGGATGCCGGACCCGCGGGCCAGGCCCAGCAGCACGGTCTCGGCCTGGTCGTCGCGGGTGTGGCCGAGCAGGACGGCGGCGGCGCCGAGGCGCTCGGCGGCCTCGTCCAGGGCGGCGTACCGGGCGTCGCGGGCGGCGGCCTCGGGCCCGCCCTCGCGGCCGACGGTCACGGTGACGGCCTCGACCGGGTCCAGGTCCAGGGCGCTGAGCCGGGCGGCGACCTCGGCGGCCCGCAGGTCGGAGCCCGCCTGGAGACCGTGGTCCACGGTGATGGCCCCGGCGCGGACGGCCAGCTTGCGCGCCTCGAAGGCGAGGGCGGAGGCGAGCGCCATGGAGTCGGCACCGCCGGAGCAGGCGACCAGCACGAGCGGCGGTTCACCGGCGGGGGCCGCTCCGGGGCCGGGGTGCGTGGCGCCGGGGCCCGTGGGCGCGCCCGGGTGCGCGGAAGCGGCCGCCGCGGGGCGGGCGGCGGCGGTGGTGCGGGAGACCTCGTTGAGTACGTCGTGGAGTACGCGGCGAACCGCCAGGCGTATCGCCGCGACCGCAGGATGGGGACCCATGTCCGGTGCCCTTCGTGGAAGTTGGGGTGCCTCGGTCGGAGTCTTAACGGTCGGAACGGGGGGTTCGGTCACTCAGGTCGTCGCTCGGCCGACCGGCGGCCGACCCCTCGGATCGTCACTCAGAGTGCGTCGATGGTGACAGAACTCGGCCGTTACCCGAGCATCGCACGCCCATCCCTCGCCCACGGTCCCTCGGATGGGTGAATGGGGCGGCGCCGTTCGGGAACCGGAGGCTCCGGATCCTCAGTCTGCCTTACGGTGCACCCTCGCCACCCAGTCCGCGGGACGCGCGATCTCGGCCTTCGTCGGCAGCGTGTTCGGCGAGGTCCACACGCGGTTGAAGCCGTCCATGCCGACCTCGTCCACGACCGCCCGGACGAACCGCTCGCCGTCGCGGTACTGGCGGAGCTTGGCGTCCAGGCCGAGCAGCCTGCGCAGCGCCATGTCGAGCCGGGACGCCCCGCGCGCGCGGCGCTGCTGGAACTTCTCGCGGATCTCCGCGACGGACGGCACGACCTGCGGGCCGACGCCGTCCATGACGTAGTCGGCGTGGCCTTCCAGGAGCGACATGACGGCCGTGAGGCGGCCGAGGATCTCCCGCTGCTCCGGCGTCTGGACCAGCTCCACCAGGGAGCGGCCGCCGTCGTCCTCCTCCGCCTCCGGGCGGGCGCCCGCGAAGGTCTGGACGGCGTCGCGGAGACGTTCCAGCACGGTCATCGGGTCCATCTCGGTCGCGCCGAGGAACGCCTGGATCTCGCCCTGGAGGTGGTCGCGCAGCCACGGCACGGCGGTGAACTGCGTGCGGTGGGTCTCCTCGTGGAGGCTCACCCACAGGCGGAAGTCATGCGGGTCCACCGCGAGCTCCCGCTCCACGTGGACGATGTTGGGCGCGACAAGGAGGAGGCGGCCGCCGCCGTTCTTTCCGGCGGGCAGTTCGCGGGTGGCCGGGGCGAAGGTCTCGTACTGGCCGAGGACGCGGGAGGCGAGGAACGACAGCAGCATGCCCAGCTCCACACCGGTCACCTTGCCACCGACCGCGCCGAACACCGCGCCGCCGGGGCCGCCGGAGCGGCGCTCCGCCATCTTGTCCAGCAGCGGCTTCAGAAGCTCGCGGAAGCCCGCCACGTTCGCCCTGACCCAGCCTGCCCGGTCCACGACGAGGACGGGGGTGTCCTCCGGCTCGTGGCCCTCCGGGACCATCCGGGTGAAACCGCGGACGTGCTCCTCGGAGGCCTTGGCGTGCCGCCGCAGCTCGGCGACGACCTCCCGCGCCTCCTCGCGGCTCACCTCGGGCCCCGGCCGCACGAATCGGATCGCGGTCGCCACCGCGAGATTCCAGTCGACCATCTCCGCACCACCGATGCTCGTCATGCGTCAACCGTACGTGCTCCACGCCACAAGGGAGACCCCGCGGACCGCACGGCCGTCGCGGACGGGGCCCGCCGTCACCGCCTCGTCAGCGCGCCGTCACCGCGTCGTCAGCGCGGTCGCCAGGGCGTCGAGGGCGGGCTGGGCCTCGTACGGCGAAGGGGTGTCGGAGGCCAGGAAGGCGAAGGCGAGGAGGCGGCCGTCGCGGGTGACCACCGTGCCGGACAGGGCGTTCACGCCGGTGAGGGTGCCCGTCTTGGCGCGGACGAGGCCGGCCGCCGGGGAGCCGCCCGTGTAGCGGTTCTCCAGGGTGCCGCTGAAGCCGCCGACCGGAAGGCCCGTCAGGACCGGCCGCAGCTCCGGGTGGGCGGGGTCGGCGGCGCGGGCCAGGACGGCGGTGAGGAGGCGCGCCGAGACGCGGGCGCGGCGGTCCAGGCCGCTGCCGTCGCGCAGGGCGGCGCCGTCCAGCGGTACGCCGAGCTTCCTCAGCTGTGCCCGCACCGCCGCTCCGGCGCCGTCGAAGGAGGCGGGGTGCCCGGTGGCGCGGGCGGTCGCGCGGGCCAGCGCCTCCGCGAGGTCGTTGTCGCTGTACGTCAGGGTCCGCTCGACCAGGTCGGACAGCGGGGCGGAGTGGGTCACCGCGAGCGGCAGCCGCTGCTGCGGGGCGCGGCCGGGCACGGGGTCGGTCGGCAGCTTCACCCCCTGGGCGGCGAGCAGCTCCGCGAAGGCGCGTGCCGTCTCACGGGCGGGGTCCTGCGCGCGTGGGGCGGGGCCGTGGGTGGAGCGGTCCAGCCGCCCGGCGCGGGTCATGAGGGGCGTGACGGGCGCGATGTTGTCGTTGACGCCGATCCGGTGCCGTACGGGGCCGTCGTAGAGGCCCGCGTCGTACGTGAGGGCCGTGGGCGCCGCGCTTCGCGCGCGTAGGGCCTTCGCGGTGTCGGCTGCCAGGGCCTTCAGGCGGGCGCGGTCCAGTGTCGGGTCGCCGCCGCCGACGAGGGTGAGCGCCTTGGCGTCGGGGGTGGCGACGACGGTGGTCGCGAGGCGGTGGTCGGGGCCGAGGGCCGAGAGGGCCGCCGCCGTGGTGGCGATCTTGACGGTGGAGGCGGGGGTCATGGGCATCGCCGCCCCGTGGCCGTACAGCTGGCGTCCGCTCGCCACGTCCACGACCGACGCCGTGCGCGGGCCGCCGAGACCGGGGGCGCGCAGCAGCGGGTCGAGCGCCTCGGCGAGCGCGGGCGCGGGGGTGCCCTGGGCGGTGAGGGGCGCCGCCAGGGGCGTGAGGACGGCGGGGGCGCTCGGCGCGGGCGCGGGCGCGGCGGGGAGGACTGCGGGGGCGCCCGGTACGGCGCCGTGGCCGTGATGTGCGCCACCTGTCTCCGCCGGGGCAGCGGCGCGGTGGCGTTCGGCCGTACGCTGACCCCCGTCCCAGGGACCGGCGAGACCCGCCGCCGTGGCGGCCAGGGCGAGACCGGCGACGGCGGAGCCCGCGGCCAGCCGCAGCACGTTCGGCTCCAGCACGCCCGACCAGCCCCTTTCGCGAGCACACGGTTGCGTGAGGGACACTTAACCACTGAGCTGGGCCACGAGCACGGCACCCCCGGTGATCACGGCGGTCCAGTGACCCGACATTGTGATTGATCTTGGAGGAGCCACCCGTGGAGTTCGACGTCTGCATCGAGATTCCGAAGGGTTCGCGGAACAAGTACGAGGTGGACCACGAGACCGGTCGCATCCGGCTCGACCGCCACCTGTTCACCTCGACCGTGTACCCGGCGGACTACGGCTTCGTCGAGGGCACCCTGGGTGAGGACGGCGACCCGCTGGACGCGCTGGTCATCCTGGACGAGCCGACCTTCCCCGGCGTCCTGGTGAAGTGCCGCGCCATCGGCATGTTCCGCATGACGGACGAGGCCGGCGGCGACGACAAGCTCCTGTGCGTCCCGGCGTCGGACCCGCGCATGGAGCACCTGCGCGACATCCACCACGTCTCCGAGTTCGACCGCCTGGAGATCCAGCACTTCTTCGAGGTCTACAAGGACCTGGAGCCCGGCAAGTCCGTCGAGGGCGCCGACTGGGTCGGCCGCGCCGAGGCCGAGGCCGAGATCGAGGCGTCCATCAAGCGTCTGAAGGACCAGGGCGGCGCCCACTGAGGCAGCCCCTCACCGCGTTCCGCCGACGGGCGGCGCACCCCGATCGTGACGGGTGCGCCGCCCGTCGTGCTGTGCGGCGGGGGCGTCGTGCCCATACTGGGCGGGACGGGCGCGGCACGCGCGCGTAGGGGCGCGGGGAAGCCGGGAGTACGGCGGGGCGCCCCGGGCAGGCGGAGACGACGCGACGCGACGACCAGTCAGGAGTTGGCAGCAAGTGGTGGCGGAGCCGCACGGTCCGGAAGAGGACCGCAAACCGCAGTCGGACGAGGCGCACAGCGCCTTCACCCCGCCTGCCGGTGTGGAGCCGCCGGGCCCGCCGGAGGACGACCACCCGAGCTCGGAGTTCGCCATCCCGGAGGGGCTGGCGCCCGAGCCGTCAGGTGAGCCCGAGGGCTCGGCGTTCGCGCGGCCGTCCACGTTCGACGCGCGGCTGGCTCATCCGGCGTACACACCCGCGCAGGGTGGGCCGGCGGTCCGGCTGTCGAAGGACGCGCCGTGGCAGGACCGGATGCGGACCATGCTGCGGATGCCGGTCAGCGAGCGGCCGCTGACGGAACCGGCGCAGCGGCACGAGGAGGGCGGCGGCCCCGCCGTGCCGCGCGTGCTGGACCTGACGCTGCGTATCGGGGAGCTGCTGCTGGCGGGCGGCGAGGGCGCCGAGGACGTCGAGGCGGCCATGTTCGCGATCTGCCGTTCGTACGGGATGGACCGCTGCGAGCCGACCGTCACGTTCACCCTGCTGTCGGTCACGTACCAGCCGTCGCTGGTGGACGACCCGGTGACGGCGAGCCGGATCGTACGGCGGCGCGGCACGGACTACACGCGGCTGACGGCCGTGTACCAGCTGGTCACGGACATCAGCACCGAGGGCGTGGACGTCACCCTGGAGGAGGCGTACCGGCGGCTCGCGCTGATACGGCGCAACCGGCACCCGTACCCGGGCTGGGCGCTGACCCTCGCGGCGGGCGGCCTCGCCGGGGCGGCGTCGGTGCTGCTCGGCGGCGGCTGGGCGGTGTTCCTGATCGCGGCGGCCGGGGCGATGCTCGGCGACCGGCTGGCGTGGCTGGCGGCGGGGCGGGGGCTGCCGGAGTTCTACCAGTTCGCGGTGGCGGCGGTGCCGCCCGCGGCGCTGGGCGTGGCGGTGAGCCTGCTGCACGCGGGGCTGCGGCCGTCGGCGGTGATCACGGGTGGCCTGTTCGCCCTGATTCCGGGGCGTGCGCTGGTCGCGGCGGTGCAGGACGGACTGACGGGCTTCTACATCACCGCGTCGGCGCGTCTGCTGGAGGTCGTGTACTTCTTCGTCGCGATCGTGGTGGGCGTGCTGACGACGCTGTACGTGGGGGTGCAGCTGGGGGCCGGGCTGAGCCCGGAGGGGACGGTCGTACCGGTGGAGCGGCCGGTCGTGTCGATCCTCGCGGCGATGGCGCTGTCGCTGACCTTCGGGGTGCTGCTCCAGCAGGAACGCTCCACGGTCGTGTTCGTGATGCTGAACGGCGCCGTCGCCTGGGTCGTGTTCGGGGCGATCGCGGTGACGGCGGAGGGGTCGGCGGTGCTGGCGACGGCGCTCGCGGCCGGGCTGGTGGGCCTCTTCGGGCAGCTGATGGCACGGTACGAGCGGTCCACGTCGCTGCCGTACGTGACTGCGGCGATCGGGCCGCTGCTGCCCGGTTCCGCGATGTACTACGGCGTGCTGAACATCGCGCAGAACAACATGGACGCCGGTTTCGCCTCGCTGGCGCGGGCGGCGGCGCTGGCGCTGGCCATCGCGATCGGGGTGAACCTGGGCGGCGAGCTGGCCCGGATGTTCCTGCGGGCCCCGGCGACGGCGGCGACCCGCCGTGCGGCGAAGCGCACGAGGGGCTTCTGAGGGCTCACCGCGGCGCGGGCGGCGTGTCGTGGACCGCCTAGGATGGTTGCTCATCCCAGCCCGCCCGCGAGGACGGTTCAAGCTGGCACTGTTCTGCTACGAAACGGGAGATCATGGCTAAGCTGGCCGGCCCCCAGTTGTTCAACGTGTTCCGCGGCTCCCTCATCGGCGCCGCCGAGGCCGTGCCCGGCATCAGCGGTGGCACCGTCGCGCTGATCACCGGTGTGTACGAGAAGCTCATCGGCGGCGCCGGTCATCTGACGAGCGCGGCGCGCATGGCCGTCACGGACCTGCCGCGCGGCAAGGGCGGCGCCCGGGCGGCCGCCGAGGCGCGGAAGGTCGACTGGGCTGTCGTCGTCCCGCTGCTCATCGGCATGGCCGCGGCGCTGGTGCTGGCGGCGAAGCTGATCGCCCCGCTGGTGAAGGAGCACCCGCAGTACTCGTACGCGGTGTTCTTCGGGCTGGTGCTGGCGTCGCTGTGGGTGCCGTTCTCCGGCTCGGGGCGGACCTGGCGGCCACTGGACTACCTGATCGGCCTCGCCGTGGCCGTCGGCGGTTTCCTCCTGACGGGTCTGCCGCCCGCGCACGTGCCGACGCACCCGCTGATCGTCGCGGCGGCGGGCGCGGTCGCCATCTGCGCGCTGGTGCTGCCCGGCGTGTCGGGATCCTTCATCCTGCTGACGCTGGGCCTGTACGAGCCGACGATCGAGGCGGTCAACGAGCGGAACTTCGGGCACCTGGGCGCCTTCGCGGTGGGCTGCCTCGTGGGTCTCGCACTGTTCGTGAAACTGCTGAAGTGGCTGCTGGAGCACTACCACCACATGACGCTGGTGGTGATGACCGGCCTGATGGCGGGATCACTGCGCGCCCTGTGGCCGTGGCAGGACGACGACCGGGCGCTGCTCGCCCCGAGCGGTGAGGTGGGGCTGACGGTCGCTCTGGCGTTGGTCGGCGCGCTGGTCGTCGTCGCCGTGCTGATCGTGGAGCACCGGTCGAAGAAGCGGCTGGAGAACCGCCCGGCCGGGCGTGGCCGGCACGCGCGGGTGCCGACGGCACCCCAGACGCACGCCGATCACGCGGTGGACACCCGCGTGAGCTGACCGGACGGGCGACCGGATACGGGCGCCGCCCGTCCCCCAGGGGGCGGGCGGCGACATGGAGGCGCCGCCGGGACCGATCGTGGTCCTGGCGGCGCCTCCCGCGTACACGGGTCCGCCCGCATGCGTCGTGCGGGTGCGCGGGCGTGCCCGTATGCCTGGTGCGGTGAGGGCGGACGGACGTGGGCGTACGGCGGCACGGTCACGTACGGCGGCACGCGCGCGTAGGGGCGGACGTGGTGCACGCGCGCGTACACACGGGCGGGATGCACGCGCGCGTAGCGACGCCCCGCTGCCGTGCGTGCGGGTGGCAGCGGGGCGCCGGTGGGGTCGGGAACCGGACGACCGGATCGCGTCCCCGCCGGTCACGGTGAGTGAGCCGTGCGCGGAGCGCGGGCGCCGCGTGGGCCTGGCGTGGCTCTCGCGGCGCCCGCGTCGCACCTGCCGCTGCCGGCCGCGCCGCCCCGGGTGTCCCCTGTGCGCCCGGGGCGGCGCCTGACCGGTCCCGCGGCGGGGGCGGGTCTACGCGTGCCGGTCGGCGTTCGCGTGGATCGCGCCCCGCACGTGCTCGGCCAGCCCCGGGCGCATGCCGTCGTAGAACGCCTTGAAGCGCTCGTCGGCGACGTACATGTCGCCCAGGCAGCGGTGCAGCTCGTACGGGCACTCGTAGAACCAGCGGCAGATGTGCTGCCGGTGCTCCTCCGCCATGGCCATGGCGCGCTCGCCCTCCGGCGCCTCGCCCTCGTCCATGAGCGCCCCGTAGCGGTCGCCCCAGTCCTTCGCCTCGTCCTGGACGCGCTGCCAGTCCGCCTTCGTGTAACGGGCGGTGCGGCGCTGCGACTCGCGGTACGCGTCGGTGTCGCCCCACCGCTGCTCGACCTCGTCGTTGTACTTCTCCGGGTCGTCCCCGAAGACCTCGAACTTCTCCTCGGGGGTGAGGTTGATTCCCATCTTCTTGGCCTCCATGGCGTGTTCGACGGCCTCGGCCATCTTCTGCAGTTCGGCGATCCGGGCGGTCAGCAGGTGGTGCTGGCGCCGCAGGTGTTCCCGCGGGTCCGTATCCGGGTCGTCGAGCAGGACCGCGACCTCGTCGAGCGGGAAGCCGAGCTCCCGGTAGAACAGGATCTGCTGCAACCGGTCGAGGTCGTCGTCCTCATAGCGCCGGTGTCCGGCGTGGCTGCGGCCGCTCGGGCCGAGCAGCCCGATCTCGTCGTAGTGGTGCAGGGTGCGCACCGTGATCCCGGCGAGGCGGGCGACCTGTCCGACGGAGTAGCCCATTGGCTCACCGCTCCTTCCTTCGGTACGCCCCTCAGCCTGGGTCCTCACGCGACGTGAGGTGCAAGCCGCTTTTCCGCGGGAGCCGTCACGAAGGCGTCAGCCCCGGTCGCCGGGGTGCGGGGTGCCCGTGGCGTACGGGTTCTCCTGGCCCTCCGCGAGGACGCCGACGAAGGGCTCGCCCTCGCCCGCGAAGGTGTACGCCCCGGCCTCGATCCGCTCGATGAGGCCACGGGTCCAGGCGGCGCCCGCGTCGGCCTGGTGGAGCCACAGATTCATGATCTCCCCGATGTGGCCGAGCTGCCCGGGGCCGCCCTCGGGCGTGTAGTAGCCGGTCACGGTGGCCCGCCAGCGCTCGAGGTCCTCGACGCGCCGGCGCAGCAGCCCGACGACCTCGTCACGCGGCAGGTCCACGATGAACCCGAGCGCGGCGCTGAGGCTGTCGGGCTTCTGGTCGTACGCCGTGAGGGCCTCGCGGAGCAGGGCGAAGTACTCCTCGGTGCCCTGCTCCGTGATCTCGTACTCGGTGCGGGGCGGGCCGCCCGCGGTGCTGGGCGCGGTCTCATGGGCGCGCAGCAGGCCCTGCTTCGCCATCTGCTTCAGCGCGTGGTAGATCGAGCCGGGCTTGGCGTTGGACCACTCGTGCGCGCCCCAGTACTCCAGGTCGTTGCGCACCTGGTAGCCGTGCGCGCGCCCGTGCTGGCGGACCGCGCCGAGCACCAGCAGCCGGATCGCCGACATCCGCTTCCCGCCCTCCGTACCATGACGTCAATTTTGACTAGGGTACGGGCAGGAGTGCTCGGCGCGCCCTCGGGGAGCCCTCGCTACGCCTTCTGGCCGGCCTCCATCGCGATCAGCTCGAAGGACGTCTTGCCGTCCAGGGACTCGCGGATGATGTCGGCGTGCCCGGCGTGCCGGCCGAACTCCTGCACCAGGTGCAGCGCCATCCACCGCATGGAGACCCGGCCGTCCTTGGGGAACCACGGCGCCTCGGGCAGCGGGAAGGTGTCGTCCAGGCTCGGCACCGTACGGATGAACTCCTCCAGCTCCTTGACGACGTCGTCCCAGAAGGCGAGCACGCCGTCGATGGTCTCGTCGCCGCTCAACCGGAAGCCCTCGGACCAGGTGTCACGGCTGCGCCGCTTGTCGTTGGGGCGCTGCTGGGCGAGGCGCAGCCAGTTGAGCTCGACCTCCGCCGCGTGCTTGAGCAGCCCGGACAGCGACAGTTCGCTGGCGGTGGTACGGCTCGCCGCCTGTTCCCCGGTCAGTCCGAGGACCGAGCGGCGCAGGGCGGCGCGCTGCGCCTCGATGAAGGTGAGCAGCGCGCCGCGCTCATCGCCGTGTGCCTCCGGGGGAACGAGAGCGACCATGACGGGTCCGCCTTTCGTGGGAGTTGGGTTCCCTGACCTGACACCCTCACGCTACGGACGCTTGCGGTCAGCTCCTGTCCGCAAGGGGGCACACGGGCGGGTCCGGAGAGGTGCGTACCGTCAGATCGGGAAGGTGCTGCGCCCGTGCTGGACGGAGATCCACTTCTGGGTGGTGAACGCCTCGACGGTCGCGTCCCCGTTGAGCCGCCCGACGCCGGAGTGCTTCTCGCCGCCGAAGGGGACGATCGGCTCGTCGTGGATGATGCCGTCGTTGACGTGGATCATGCCCGTGTGGACGCGCTGGGCGAACCGCACGCCGCGCTCGATGTCGCCGGTGTGGACGCCGCCGCTCAGGCCGTACGGGGTGTCGTTGGCGATGCGGAGCGCCTCCTCCTCCCCGTCGAACGGGATGATCAGCGCGACCGGGCCGAAGATCTCCTGGCCGAGGACCGCGGCGTCGGCCGGGATGTCCGTCAGGACGGTCGGTACGACGATGTTGCCCTCGGAGGTGCCGCCGGTCAGCACGGTGGCGCCGGCCGCGACGGTCTGCTGGACGGCGGCCATGACCGACTCGACCTGCGAGGAGTTGATCAGCGGACCGACGTGGGTCTCGGGCTCGGACGGGTCGCCCGTCTTCAGGGTCCGCACCTTCGCGACGAACTTCTCGGTGAACTCGTCCACGACGGACCGGTCGACCAGCAGGCGGTTGGCGGCCATGCAGGCCTGGCCCTGGTGGATGAAGCGGCTGAACACGGCCGCGTCCACGGCGTAGTCGAGGTCCGCGTCGTCCAGGACGACCAGCGCGCTGTTGCCGCCGCACTCCAGTACGGCCCGCTTGAAGTGCTTGGCGCACACCGTGGCGACGTGCTGGCCGACGCGGTCGGAGCCGGTGAAGGAGATCACCCGCGGCACGGGGTGCTCGAGCAGCGCGTCGCCGATCTCGGCGATGTCGGTGACGACGACGTTGAGGACGCCCGGCGGCAGGCCCGCGTCCTCGAAGACCTTGGCCACCATGGTGCCGCCGAGGATCGGGGTGTTCTGGTGCGGCTTGAGCACCACCGCGTTGCCGAGCGCCAGCGCCGGGGCGACGGACTTCAGCGACAGCAGGAACGGGAAGTTGAACGGGCTGATCACACCGACGACGCCGACCGGCAGCCGGTACAGCCGGTTCTCCTTGCCGTCGATGGGCGACGGGAGGATCCGGCCCTCGGGCCGCAGCGAGAGGTGGATCGCCTCGCGCATGAACTCCCGCGCGAGGTGCAGCTCGAAGGCCGCCTTGCCGCGCGTGCCGCCGAGCTCCGCGACGATCACCTCGATCAGCTCGGGCTCGCGGTCCTCGATGATCCGCAGGGCCCGCTCGAAGACACCGCGCCGCTTGTACGGGTTGGTCGCGGCCCACCCGGGCTGCGCCCGCTCGGCGGCGCGGTACGCCTGGTCCACCTCGTCGACGGTGGCGACCGTTATGGAGGCGAGCTTCTCCTCGTTGTACGGGTTGAAGTCGATGATGTCCCACGAGCCGCCACCGGCCCGCCACTCACCATCGATGTACTGCAGGGCCAGATCTCTGAAGTAGGACATGGCATCCCTTCGGAAGGCCGTGTGGCCCCGCGGAGCCACGCTCGGGCAGTCACTGACGGAACGTCATCCTACTTACGCCTCAGATGAGTTGAAGGAGCCCCCTGAGCAGATCCCGACTTTCCTCCGGGCCCGGGCTCTCCTCATGAAGCCGCTCCATGGCGCTCTCGTACTGGGCGACCTCGTCGCGCTTGTCGATGTACAGCGCGCCCGTCAGCTGCTCCAGATAGACGATGTCGGAGAGGTCGGACTCGGGAAACCGCAGCATGGTGAAGGCACCGCTCTCCCCGGAGTGCCCGCCGAAGCTGAACGGCATCACCTGGAGGGTGATGTTGGGCCGCTCCGACATCTCGATCAGGTGCTTCAACTGCTCCCGCATGACGGTCCGGTCGCCGTACGGGCGGCGCAGCGCGGCCTCGTCGAGAACGGCGTGAAATCGCGGGGCGCGCTCGGACACGAGGACCTTCTGCCGCTCCAGGCGCAGCGCCACGCGTCGGTCGATCTCGGCGGCCGACGCGGTGGGACACGTCCCGCGCGACACGACCGCGTGGGCGTACGCCTCGGTCTGGAGCAGCCCGTGCACGAACTGCACCTCGTAGATGCGGATCAGCGAGGCGGCGCCCTCGAGGCCGATGTACGTCTGGAACCACCCGGGCAGCACATCGCCGTAACTGTGCCACCAGCCGGCGAGGTTGGCCTCCCGCACGAGGCCCAGCAGCGCCTCGCGCTCCTGTTCGTCGGTCACTCCGTAGAGCGTGAGCAGATCCTCCACGTCCCGCGCCTTGAAGCTCACCCTTCCCAACTCCAGCCGGCTGATCTTGGATTCGGACGCCCGGATCGAGTAGCCGGCGGCCTCCCTGGTGATGCCGCGCGATTCGCGCAGCCTCCTCAGTTGTGAGCCCAGCAGGATGCGCCGCACCACGGAACCGCCTGATTCAGTCGCGGTCACGTCTCCAACCCTCCCCATCGCTGATGTGTACGACGGAGCACCCCCGAGCCCCGAGGAAGCGGATTCTGCCACCAAAACGCTTCATCCCGTACGCGAACGATTACAGAACGGCGAACGGTTCGGCCACCGCCGCCGAAGCGACCCGGGGAAGATATGGCCAAGAACCGTCACGGGCCGGGACACCTCGGGCGCGTGCACGTGCATCTGCCCTTGCATCTGCCCCTTCCTTTCGGAACCATGGTCCCCGCGCACCTGCGTAGTCGTTCGTGTTGTAGCACCACAGCCGCGAATCCGGGGAGTGCCTCGCATGGGGACGAATGGATCGACCATGCTCGAGCCGTTAAGGCAGGGGCTTCCTCCGATCGACGCCGCGTCCGTGTCGAGTTCGGCCTCGTGCGCCCTGCCCGCCCGGTACGAAGCGGTGCGCGGGGCACGCCAGTTCACCAGCACCACGCTCACGCAGTGGAACATCGGCGAGCGGTTCGACGACGTGGCGCTCGTCGTCTCCGAGCTCGTCACCAACGCGCTGCGGCACGCGCTCCCGGCCGACACCCCGCGCGACCACCCGCTCGACCCGCCCGTACGGCTGCACCTGATGCGCTGGGCGGGCCGCCTCGTGTGCGCGGTGCGCGACCCCAGCCCGGACACGCCGACCGCGCGTGCGGCGGGGGAGGACTTCGCCGCCGAGTCGGGGCGCGGGCTGTTCCTGGTCGAGTCGTTCAGCGACAGCTGGGGGTGGCACCCGCTGGCGGGCGCGCTGCACGGGAAGGTCGTGTGGGCGCTGTTCCGGCTCGCCGACCATCCGTAGTCCGGTACGCGCACACCGGAAGAGACGTCGGCCCGGGGCCACGGGGGACTCGCAGCCGATGAAAAGGGGCTCCGCTCGCGGAGCCCCTTTTTCCGTGCCGGGACGGGGCGGGGCGGATACGCCGTCGTGCGCGGGCACGGCTCTGGTGTCATCGTGCGCGGGCGCGGCTCTGGCGCCGCCCCGCGCCGGCACGGCTCTCGTGGCGTCACGTGCGGGTGGCCGGGGGTCAGCCGCCGACGAGGTGGTCGAACTCCCCGTCCTTGACACCCAGCAGCAACGCCTCGATCTCGGCGGGCGTGTAGACCAGGGCGGGCCCGTCGGGGAACCGCGAGTTGCGCACCGCGACCTCTCCCCCGGGCAGCTTGGCGAATTCGACGCACGAGCCCTGCGAGTTGCTGTGCCGACTCTTCTGCCAGACGACCCCGTGAAGCTCCGTGGCCGCCATGCCGTTGTACACGTTCAACACGTGGTGCACAGGACGCTCCCCGAGTCACATGAGTTACATGAGTGAGTGATGTTGCAGGTGTCAACTATCCGGGATCATAGCTGCGTTCACCTGCGTATGCATGAGCAGATGCACGTGCACGCGGGGTGTCCCTCCGACTACTGAGACGCGCGCCGGGCCGCGGAGGCTCCCTCGTTTTTCGCCGGGATGCGAAAAGGGGCTCCCCGCGCGCGTGAAGCGCGGGAGAGCCCCTTTGCGGCCGGGCCGGCCCCTCGCGAGCGAAGCGCCGGAAAGCCCCCTTCAGGCCGGGCGGCGTGACTTCAGCGGGACGATGACGCGTACGGCAGCAGGGCCATCTCGCGGGCGTTCTTGACCGCCCTGGCCAGCTGCCGCTGCTGCTGGGCCGAGACCCGGGTCACCCTGCGGCTGCGGATCTTGCCCCGGTCGGAGATGAACTTCCGCAGCAGGTCGGTGTCCTTGTAGTCGATGTACGTGATCCCGGCCCGGTCCAGCGGGTTGGGGCGGGCCTTCGGCGGCTTGCGGTCGGCGGCGCGGCGCGGGGACATGGGTCAGACCTCCAGGAGGGTGTCGAAGTCGGACGCGAGCCGCTGCCAGACCGTACGGCCCGCGGCGTACTCCGCGTCGGTGAGCAGGCAGGAGCCGAGCAGCTCGGCGAGCCCCTCCCGGTCCAGGCCGGGCGAGGTGAAGACCAGGTGCTGGCACCGGTCGCCGAGCTCCGGGTCCCAGTCGAGCGCGGCGGCGGCACGGCGTACCGGCGGGACCATCTCCCAGGCGGCGTCCGGCAGCGCGGCCAGCCACGGGCCCGCGCTCTCCACGCACAGGGCCCCGCCCGCCGCGTCCCAGGCCAGCAGCGTGTCGGGGCGGTCGGCGAGCCAGAAGCGCCCCCGGCTGCGGGCGGCGGCGCAGGTCAGGTCCTCCAACGCCGCGTACAGCCGCCCGGGATGGAAGGGCCGCCGGGCGCGCCAGACGTACGTGCCCACACCCGCCGCGTCCGCCTCCTGCGGGAGCAGCGCGCACGCCGGGTGCTGGGCGGCGGCCGCGGCCTCCACGTCGAACCCGGCGAGTACGGCCGCGGCCAGGTCCCCGTCCGGTACGGCGACGCGGCGGGCGGTCGGGTGGAGCTGGGCGAGCAGCGCGCGGTCCTCGTCGTCGGCCTCCGGGCTGTCCAGCACGGCGAGCACGGGCGCGTACTCCAGCTGGCGGGCCCAGGTGTCGGCGATGGTGCGGCGGTCGGTGGCGGCGGCCGCGAGCCCGGCGTCGGCCAGGTCGTCGCCGTTGCCCAGGTACGGGAGGACCAGCGCCGGGTCCACGGCGGTGACGACACCGGTCAGGTCGAGTCCGGCGGCGGCCACCACCTCGGCCATCGCCTTGGGCTCGACCGAGTCCCACAGCTCCACGACGGCGAGCCGGGTCAGACCGGCGTCGGCGAGCCGCTCCAGCTCGGGCACCAGGTCCTCGCGCAGCGCGCAGCAGGCGCAGTCGTTGACGAGCGGCGTCTCGCCGGTGGACAGGACGCCGGTCGCGTCGCGGACCGTCCGGACGACCGTGCCGCGCCCGGCGGCGGTGGACAGGTCGTGGTGGAGCGCCACGCTGCCCGGCACGGACGCGAGGAGCCGGTCCACGGTGGCGCGGCGGGCGTCGGAGTGGAGCCCGCCGACCAGCGCGACGGAGAGGGGGACGGACGGCATCAGCGGACCTCGCGCCGCCCGGCGCCGCCGGCCTGTGCGTCACCGGCCTGTGTGCGGCCGGCTCCGGGAGCGCGGGTGCCCTCACCTGCGCGGGCGCCCCGGGTGCCGTAACGGCGCTCGAAGCGCTCCACACGCCCCGCCGTGTCGAGGACGCGCGCCTGCCCGGTGTAGAAGGGGTGGCTCGCCGAGGAGATCTCGACATCGACGACGGGGTAGGTGTTGCCGTCCTCCCACTCGACCGTCTTGTCGCTGGTCATCGTGGAACGGGTCAGGAAGGCGAAGCCGCCGGCCTTGTCACGGAAGACGACGGGTTCGTACGCGGGGTGGATTCCGGGCTGCACGGCGGTCAGCGCTCCTCTCGGAAGTCGACGTGCCGGCCGATGACCGGGTCGTACTTGCGCAGGGTCAGGCGGTCGGGGTCGTTCCGGCGGTTCTTGCGGGTCACGTAGGTGTAGCCGGTTCCGGCGGTGGACCGGAGCTTGATGATCGGGCGTAGTTCGTCGCGGGCCATGGGGGTACAGTAAATGGAAATGGTTTCCATTACCAAGCGCGTCCCACGAGAGGCAGGTCACCCTTGTCCGCCCACTGCCAGCTGACCGGCGCCCAGCCGGGCTTCGGCAACCGCATCTCGCACTCCCACCGGCGCACCTCCCGCCGTTTCGACCCCAACATCCAGCGCAAGCGCTACTGGCTGCCCAGCGAGGGCCGCTATGTGCGGCTCACGCTCAGCGCCCGCGCCATCAAGACCGTGGACGTGATCGGCGTCGAGGCCGCCGTCGCCCGCATCCGCGCGCGGGGAGGGAAGGTCTGATGGCCAAGAAGAGCAAGATCGCGCGCAACGAGCAGCGCAGGGTCGTGGTGGAGCGGTACGCCGCCCGCCGCGCCGAGCTCAAGGAGCTGATCCGCCGCCCGTCCACCCCTGAGGCGGAACGCCTCGCCGCGCAGGCGGAGTTGCGCCGCCAGCCGCGTGACGCCAGCCCCACGCGGGTCCGCAACCGGGACGCCGTGGACGGCCGGCCCCGCGGCCATCTGCGGAAGTTCGGTATCTCTCGGGTGCGGCTGCGGGAGCAGGCGCACGCCGGCTATCTGCCCGGCGTGCGCAAGTCGTCCTGGTAGGGCAGCGCGCCCGCGCTGATAGCTTTGCGCGGTCTGATCAAACGACAAGGGGGACTTGATCGTGCGGAAGCTGGTACGGAAGAGCGCGGCCGGCGCCGCGGTGCTGGTCTCGGCCGTCGCGCTGAGCGCCTGCGGCTCGAACGACAAGAGCGCTGAGCCGGGCGACAAGGGCGGTTCGGCCGCCCCGTCCGCGAAGGACCCGCAGGGCGCCGACGGCGTGACGCTCGCCGACGCCGTGGGCACCTGGCTGGGCAAGACGGACGACAAGTCGGTGACGCTGACCATCAGCGAGGGCGGTCAGACCGTGGTCATCAGCGATGCCCACGTCTGCCAGGGCACAGCGAAGGAGGGCGACGCCCTGGCGCTCGCCCTCACCTGCAAGGACGGCAACACCGACCGCGTGTCGGGCACGGTCCGCTCGGCCGACGGCAAGCGGCTGGTCGTCGCGTGGGACTCCGGCAAGACGGACTCGCTGTCCAAGCTGGACGTCAGCGGCCTGCCGACGAACCTGCCGTCCGTCCCGGCACTCCCGTCCCTGCCGCCGCAGTCGTAACGCCCCTCCGCTGTACGGCCTTACGTGCCTGGCCGAAGCGCCCCGGCTGCCCACACGGCACCGGGGCGCTGCCGAGGCCGTTGCAGTTGCCCCGGTGACCGCGCCACCGAGCCGCTGATCCGCTGAGCCCGGGAGTTACGCCGTCTCCCTCTGGGCTGACTCCCGGTACCAGCGCAGTTCTGTCACCGCCTGCGACGCCTCCCTGTTCACCTCGGCGTGGGGGTGGTCGAGGAACCGCTCGACCAGCGGCAGGGCGGCCTGGTCATGAGTGGAGCCGAGGATGCCCAGGACGTAGGTGAGGAGCAAGGGTTCGAAGCCGTCCGCCCCGACGGCAAGCGGCTCCACCACCCGGTAGGGAAGCTCGTAGTGCGTGGAGGCCGTGGAGACCGCGTTCAGCGCGGACTCCCGCACTGCGTAGCCCTCGTCGGAGAGCGCGACGGTGACGAGGCGCTCGACGGTCCGCTCGGCATCGATCTGTGTCAGACGGCCCGTCTCCAGGACGTCGCAGACGACTTCGAGGCTGAGGTCCCGGCAGTCCACGTCGGAGCTGTTCAGCTGCTCCCAGGCCGATTCGATCAATGCCGTCAGACCCCGGTATCCGTCCACAGCCCGAGCCTAGGAGACGGTCGCCGCCTTGTCTCAGTGATAACGGACGAGGTCAGGGTGGTGGGCCGGGGCTTGCGTTCCTTTCAGCGCCCGGCCCTGCGGCTGCTCTTCGCCTTCGAGCCTGGCTTCTGGGCCCGGCGCCCTGGCCCGGCCATGTCGCGCCGACGACCGCACGGGGCTGCTGAGGCCGTGCGGCGCGCGGGTGCCGCTGCCGCCCGTTACGCCGTCCGGCCGCCCGCGTCGCGGCCCCGTACGGCGCGGTGCGGGGTCCGGCCCGTGTCGGCGCGGTCTGCGGCGGCCCTGCCGTGGTCCCAGCCCTCCCGGTCCGTCGCGCCCCGCACGCGGGTCGTCGTGGCGCCCGGGAACATCCGGTCCGTACGGACGGTCACCGCGACGTCCCGTGCCGCAAGGACCGGCAGCAGTGCCGGCTCCTCCGCGGTGACCCGGCGGGACGTGGCCGACAGGCGGTCGCCGAGCCGCTGCGCGTACGCCAGCAGGAACGACTGGCGGAACGTCTTCGTGCGCTTGCGGCCACCCGCCCGCTGCGCCGCCTCCGCCCTCGCCATCGCGGTCTGCCCCTGCACCAGCAGCGAGGTGTACAGCAGCTCCACCGCCTCCAGGTCCGCCTCGTAGCCGACGACCGTGGAGAAGGCGAACTCCTCGTTCCACACCGCCCGGCAGCGGTTCGCGCCCGCGACCGCGTCCAGCAGGATCGCCTTCGCCGTCTCGTACGGGGGCTCCACACCGATCCGTGCCGCAGCGGGCTCGTCCGCGGCGGGCCCGCCGTGCGCGCGGGCGGCGAGGGCGGCCTCGTCCAGGCTGTGGCGGGCCATCAGCTCCTGGGCCTTCGCGGTGAGCGCCTCCGCCTCCTCCGGGTAGTCCGTGGCCTCCGCCTTCGCCAGGAGGGCGCGGATGCGGGCCAGCATGCGCGGCTCGCCCTCGACCGGCGCCGTCAGCGGGGCGGTGCCCGGCGGCGGCGCGACCGGCTCCAGGGCGGGCAGCCGGGCCAGCAGGCGGTACAGCTCCAGTACGGCCGTCGCGTACGAGAACCGGTCGGCCCGCCACGGCTCGGCGTCGAGCGCGGCGAGCTGGTCCCGCCAGCGCGGCGGCAGGTGCGCGTACCCGGCGGACTCGGCGGCGAGCAGCGCGGACACGAGCCGTACGTGGTGCGGCTCCATGTCCCGGCGGACGAGCCGCGCCACGTCGGCGGGCTGCCAGCCGCGCGCCCAGGCCCGCCGCAGCAGCTCCTCGCCGCGCCGCGCCAGCTCCGCGTCGGCGGAGGGGTCGGCGGCGAGCAGCGAGGCGGCGGTGTCGAGGGCGGCGGTGCCGTCCGCGTACAGGGCGGCCCCGAGGGCCCGCTCGACGGTCACCCCGCCGCTGTCGCCCGTTTCCCGGCGGGCGTTCACGGCTGCCGCCGGTCGCGCCGCTGTCGCCCGTTTCCCGGCGGGCGTTCACGGCTGCCGCCGGTCGTCACGGGCACGACGGGGGCGGGGCAGGTCGTACGGCGTGTCGCCGAACCGGTCCACTGCGGCGCGTACGCCGCGCCCGCCCGTACGGCCCGGCCCGCCGGGCACCGCCCCGCCCGTACGGCCCGGCCCGCCGGGCACCGCCCCGCCGGTCGCCTCCGTGTGCCCCACGGACATGACAGTGCCTCCTCCGCCGTACGCCGCCACCACTCCCACCATGGTCGCAGTGCGGCCGTCCGGGGGCGCCTCCGGGCCGGACGCCACGCCCGGCGGCGGACGTGCACGCGCGCGGGTGGGTAGGTCTCCTGCGATATCGGGCGCCACGCGCGGGGAGGGAGCGATTCGTGGGCGAGAACAAGCAGCGGATGCTGGCCGGGGAGTGGTACCTGCCGGACGACCCGGAGCTGGCCGCCGACACCGAGCGGCGGATGGCGCTGTGCGCCGCGTACAACGCCCTGCCGCCCGCCCCGCCCGTTGAGCGGACCCGCCTCCTGCGGGAGCTGTTCGGCGCGGTCGGCGAGGACGTGCGGATCAGGCCGCCGTTCCACTGCGATTTCGGTTACCACATCAGCGTCGGCGACCGGACCTTCGTCAACTTCAACGCCGTGTTCCTGGACTGCGCCCCCATCACGATCGGCGCCGACGTGCAGATCGGTCCGAACGTCCAGCTGCTGACACCGACGCACGAGCTGGACGCCGAGCGGCGGCCGGCCGGCTGGGAGCGGGCCGCGCCGGTCACCATCGGCGACAACGTCTGGCTCGGCGGCGGCGTGATCGTCTGCCCCGGTGTGACGATCGGCGCCGACACGGTGGTCGGCGCCGGTTCGGTCGTCACCCGCGACCTCCCGCCCGGCGTCCTCGCCGTCGGCAGCCCGGCGCGGGTCGTCCGCTCCCTCGGGCCGCTCAGACCGTGAGGACCACCTTGCCGCGTACGGTCCGTACTCGCTGATCCCCTGTTCCACGCGGCGGCCTGACCCACCGCCCGGCCCGTACGCCCCCGGCGCGGGCTCGGGCCCCGGCCCCGGCCGTGGCCCCGGCTCCGGCTCCGGCTCCGGCTCCGGCTCCGGGGCACTGTCAGTGCCGGGTGCGAGACTCGCGGACGTGAGCGATCGGTGGCTGCTGGACGGCGTCGAGGGGGGCGGGGCGAGGCTGGTCCCCCTCGGCCGGGACGGCATGCCCGCCGGGCCCGTCGTCACCGAGCCCGACCTGGTGGCGGCGGTGCGGTCGCGGCCGGAGGCCGGCCGGTGGGTGTGGCGGTCCACGGCCGGCCTCTATCCGCGTCTCCTCGCCGCCGGTGTGCGCGTGGAGCGGTGCTACGACATCGAGGCCGCCGAACAGCTCCTCCTCGGCCACGAGGGGCGCCTCGGCGAGCCCCGGTCGGCGGCGGCCGCCTGGGCGCGGCTGCACGACCGTCCCGTACCGCCCGACCGGCCCCAGCGGGCGGCCGAGCCGGGCGCGCAGTCGCCGCTGTTCGACACGGCCTCCGGAGGCCCGGATGTGCCGTTCGAGGCGCTGCTGGAGGTGTACGCGGAGCAGCAGCGCAGGCACGGCGCCACCGCGCACCCGGACCGGATGCGGCTCCTGACAGCGGCCGAGTCGGCGGGGATGCTGGTGGCCGCCGAGATGCACCGGGCGGGCGTGCCGTGGCGGGCGGACGTGCACCGCGCGGTGCTGGGCGAGCTGCTCGGCGAGCGGTACGCGGGCGGCGGCGAGCCCCGGCGGCTGGCGGAGCTGGCGGCCGAGGTGTCGGCGGCGTTCGGGCGGCCGGTGCGGCCGGACCTGCCCGCGGACGTGGTGAGGGCGTTCGCGGAGGCCGGGATCAGGATCAGGTCCACGCGCCGCTGGGAGCTGGCGAAGGTGGACCACCCGGCGGTCGAGCCGCTCCTCGCGTACAAGACGCTGTACCGGATCTGGACGGCGCACGGCTGGAGCTGGCTCCAGGACTGGGTGCGCGACGGCCGCTTCCGGCCCGAGTACGTGCCGGGCGGCACGGCCAGCGGGCGGTGGACGACGAACGGCGGCGGGGCGCTGCAGATCCCGAAGGTCATCCGCCGGGCGGTCGTCGCCGACGACGGCTGGCGGCTCGTCGTCGCGGACGCCGACCAGCTGGAGCCGCGCGTGCTGGCCGCGATCTCCCGTGACCCGGGGCTGATGGAGGTCGCGGGGCACGACGGCGACCTGTACGCGCGGCTGTCGGACCGGGCGTTCTCGGGCAGCCGCGACCACGCCAAGCTGGCGCTGCTGGGCGCGATCTACGGGCAGACCAGCGGGGACGGGCTGAAGAACCTGGCGGCGCTGCGGCGACGGTTCCCGCGCGCGGTGGCGTACGTGGACGACGCGGCACGCGCGGGCGAGGAGGGCCGCCTGGTGCGTACGTGGCTGGGCCGGACGAGCCCGCGGGCGGTGGGCGCCGGGGAGGCCGAGGAGGCGGGCATCCCGCAGGACGACGAGCGGGCTCCGGCCGGTACGGGCGCGGACGCCCGCGCGCGGGGCCGGTTCACGCGGAACTTCGTGGTGCAGGGCAGCGCCGCCGACTGGGCGCTGCTGATGCTGGCCGCGCTGCGGCGGGCCACCGCCGGGATGCGGGCCGAGCTGGTGTTCTTCCAGCACGACGAGGTGATCGTGCACTGTCCGGAGCGGGAGGCGGAGGCGGTCGCGGCGGCGATCCGCGCGGCCGGTGACCTGGCCGGGCGGATCACCTTCGGGGACACGCCGGTGCGGTTCCCGTTCACGACGGCTGTGGTGGAGCGGTACTCCGACGCGAAGTGACCGCGCTGCCCGGTCCAGGCCGAAGGACCGGACCGCGCCAGTCCCAAGGCCGGATCGGGCACGACCGAAGGACCGGATCGGACCGTCGAGCGGACAGGACCGGACCCCCGACACGAACCCCGAACCCAGGACCGGCAGCGCGAACGGCCGGCACGGACCCGCGGCGCCGTGCCGGTCCGCTCCGCCGGCCCCGTGACCGGCGGTGCGGACCGGCGAACCGGCGCCGCGAGGAGCTACTTCCTCAGCTTGAGCCACTTCTCGCTGGTCGCGATCGCCTTCAGCTCGTCGATGGAGAACGCCGGTTCCGCGCGCGTGGCGGGAGCGGCCTGGTCGCCGGTGTTGAACGCGGACACGACGACCCGGTAACCGCCGGGGCGGATCGTGTCCACCGTCCACATGACGACGCCCTCGCCCCCCTTCTCGCCGGGCTGCTGCCGTACAACGACCTTGGTGCCGTCCGGCAGCAGCTCGTACGTGCCGTCCGGGAACAGCTCGCCTTCGGCGCCCGTCATGTCGGGCTGCGCGTTGACCTGCATGAGGCTCTTGCCCTTGCCGTCGTCGACGACGGCGAACGCGTACCCGTCCTGGCCGCCCTTGTCGGACACGGTCAGCTCCTTGGGCAGCAGGGACAGCAGCGTGGGCCGCACGGCCGCGCCGTTGAATGCGGCCCGTGCGGCACCGTCGGCGTCCGGCTTCACGGGCTTGGCGGGCTTCGCCGGGGAGGCCGACGCGCCGGGCGAGGGCGTCCCCGCCGGGACCCGGAGTGCCTCCAGGACGGGCGCCCACGCCGTGTGGGTGACGATGCGCTTCAGCTCGGCGGGGCCGAACGGCGGGTCGGTGCGGGAGACGGCCGCGCCCTTCTGGGCGGGGGCGTTCCAAGTGCTGAGGTCCACGACCAGGCCGTCCTCGGCGAGGAGGGTGGCCCGCCAGTTCTTCGTCTCCTCGCGGCGGTCCGGGTACTCGTAGCCCTGGAGGATCACCAGTCGCCCGCCGGACACGTCCTCGGCGGTGCAGGCGTCGTACGGGACGGACTCCTTGTCCGGGCACGTGGAGAAGCCCTTGTCGCCGGGGGGCGCCTGGAAGAAGCCGACGCCGACGGCCGCCTTGCCCTGGCCGTCGTCGTAGACGCCGCTCAGCATCGGCCCCAGCGGGTCCCCGGTGCCGCGCGCCACGACGTCCGTCAGCCGCCCGCCCGGCGGGAGCGTCTGGCGGAATGTCGCGACCAGCGCGTCCTGGTCCACCGGGGGCGCCAGGGGGTTCCTCGCGACAGCGGGCGGCGCCGCGGCGACCGACGCCTGCTCCACCGCGCCGCCGAGCGTACCCGTGGCGTACGCGCCGCCGACGCCGACCACGGCGAGCGCCAGCACGCTCCCGGTCACCGTCCAGGCCCGGCGGCGCACGACGCGGCGCCGCCCGCGCACCAGCCCTCCGGCCACCAGACCGTCCCTGTCGTCCGCCTCGAACCCGTCGCCGGCGCGGCGCAGGGCGACGGTGAGACCGTCCTCGAAGTGCTCGTCGTTGTCTTCGGCAGGCATGCGATCACCAACTCCGGTCCATGGAATACGTGAGTGTGCGACGAACGGGTCAGCGGGCGGCGTACTCGGCGATGCCGCCGCCGAGCCGCTCCCGGAGCCGGGCCAGTGCCCGCACCGACCGGGTGCGTACGGCGGCGGAGCTCACCTGCATGGCCTGGGCGGTCTCCTCGATGCTGCGGTCCTCCCAGTAGCGCAGCACGATGACCGCCCGGTCCTTGGGCGGCAGCTCGGCGAGTGCGTCGAGCAGCGCGACCCGCAGCGCCGGGTCGTCCCCGGCCGTGCGGGCGTGCGCGCTGTCGGGCAGTTCGCCGAGCGGCCGTTCCCCGGCCGAGCGGCGCCGCCGGTGACTCAGGAAGGCACGGACGAGAACGGTCTGGGCGTACGCCGCCGGGTTGTCGATCCGTGCCGCGCGGCCGATCAGGCCGGTGCGTCCCCACAGGGCGTACATCCGGCCGAGCGTCTCCTGCACCAGGTCCTCGGCGAGGTGGGTGTCGCCGCTGGTGAGCAGGCAGGCCGAGCGGAACAGGTGCCCGGATCGTCCGGCGGCGAACTCCAGGAACTCGTCCGTACGGGACCGTCTCATGCCCTCCCCTTCGCACCGCTGTCGTCGTTCACCCCACTGACGCGGTGGGCGCCGGAGAATGTTTCACCCCGTACGGAATCGTTTCCGCGAACGCCCCGCACGCGCGCGTGGCTCCGAGGAAGCCGCACGTGTCCGACCCCGCACGGGTACGCGCGCGGGCGGGCCCCGCTTCCGTGGCTACGGATGCGGGGCCCGCCCGGACACTCACCGGTCACATGAGGCGTCAGCCGATGGCGGCGGCACCGTTCTCGGAGATGACGTTCTCCAGGATGTGCGACAGGGCGGCGTCGCCCTTGACCGCGGTGGAGTTCTCCACGCACTGCTGGTTCTGCGTGTCGTTCAGGATGTCCTGGACACCGATGTTGATCAGGCCCACGACGTTCTGGACGTCGGCCTGGATCGGCACGCCGAGGCACGGCTTGTTCAGCGTGCCCTGGATGAGGCCCATCTGCGGGCTCATGTGGCCGCCGGTCACGGTGTTGCCGTAGGCCTGCTTGGAGAAGTTGCCGTTCTGCGTCTCCACGTTGTGGTCGCCCACGGCGGCGGCCATCGGGGCACCCGCACCCAGGACGGCCGCGGCGATACCGGCGCCAGCCAGAACCTTCTTGATCATGGTTGATCCTTCTCGTCGAGAGACCCGGCGTCCGGGTCGTCCTGCCGCACCCCTGGTGGGCGCATGGTCGAAAGGTGGAGCAGTGGCCGCGGGGCCACGAGAGGCGCGGCCCGCGGGACGTTCCGCCCGCGCGGACCGGCCGCGGCACGTCGTCAGTCGACGGCGACGGCGCCGTTCTCGGAGAGGACGTTCTCCAGGATGTGCGACAGGGCGCTGTCGCCCTTGACCGCGGTGGAGTTCTCCGCGCACTGCTGGTTCTGCGTGTCGTTCAGGATGTCCTGGACACCGATGTTGAGCAGGCCCACGACGTTCTGGACGTCGGCCTGGACCGGCAGACCCAGGCACGGCTTGTTGAACGAGCCCTGGATGAGCCCGATCTGCGGGCTCATGTACCCGCCCGTGTACGTGTTGCCGTAGGACTGCGTGGCGAAGTTGCCGTTCTGCGTCTCCACGCCGTGGTCGCCGACGGCGGCGGCCATGGGCGCGCCGGCGCCGAGGACGGCCGCGGCGACGCCGGCCGTAGCCAGAGCCTTCTTGATCATTTAAGTGATCCTTCTCGTCGAGAGACCCGGTCTCGGGTCGCCCTGCCCAACAGTGCGGCGCTGTTTAGGTTGCGCCAGGTCACCCGAAGGGCTCAATCGACGAATAAAGGCCCAGAATTTGAATGATGATAGTACGAAGAAGGAGGCGGTTCCGGGGGGACCGGGCAGGCATGTGGATGGTTCGCCACCGGCGGGGTACTCATATTTCATGAACGCTCTCATCACGAACAGCGCGGAATTCGCCGCGAAAGATCACGTCGTCGGGATCGGCCCGCTGGTCGCCGGCATCCTCCTCGTCGGGTTCCTCATCGGCGCGTTCTGGCTGGGCCGTCGGATCTGGACCAAGGAGCCCGCTCCCCCGACCCCCGAGGAGCAGCCGCACCGTCCGCCGGACTCGGGGCTGCCCGGCGAGGTGGAGGGCTACCGCAGGCCCGCCGAGATGCCGAAGGGTGAGCGGCGGATGATGCCGTACGAGCTGAAGCACGAGAACACCGAGCCGGACACGTCCCCCGTGTCGGACGACGACCGCAAGTGGCGGGGCGCCCCGAGCGGCGGCTTCGGCAGCGGCGGCCCCACGACGGGCAACTGACCTCGCCCTGCGGGCCACGCCCTGAACCAGGCGCGCGGCCCTTGCAGGCCTGCCCCGCCCGGAACCGGCCCCCCTGCGGCCGAGCCCCGGCGCGGGGCACATCCCTGCGGGCCCGCGCAGCCCTGCGGCCCGCACCAGCCTGCGGGCCGAAGCCCCGCTGCCACGCTCGCGCCGCCCTGCGGCCGCCTCGCTGTGGGCATCCTCGGCTGTGGCGTCCGGTCCGCCGCGGGGTCCCGGTCGAAGTCCTGCCGCCCCGCAGGAGCCCGCCCACAACCGGGACGGGGTCAGCCAGCCGCAGGCGAGGCGCGCGGCGGACACGGCCAGGGGCCACGAGGGCCCAGTGTGGCGCATGGGTGGGGGGAAGGGGGGCACCCGAGGGGGCATGGTGATGATGGAAACGACGGGTCCCACGCGGGTCTCCGCCCGAGACGCGGCCCGCATCGCCGCCGTAGTCGTCGCACCCACCCTCGCCGCGGGCGTGATCCTCCGCCGTCGCGGCGGCATGGCACTCGCCGAGCGGTACGCGGTGGACCGCCGGGCCATCGGCCTGCTGGCCGAGCTGCGGCGCCGCTACGGCCCCGGCCCCCTGCGCGCGGACGTCGCGGGCCGCCACTTCGCGCTGGTGCTCCGCCCCGACGACGCCGTACGCGTCCTGGACGCCACCCCGGACCCGTACACCCCCGCCACGCGCGAGAAGCGGGCCTCGCTGGAGCAGTTCCAGCCGCACGGGGTGCTGGTCTCGCGGGGCCCCGAACGGGCCGCGCGGCGGGCCCTCAACGAGTCCGCCCTGGAGACCGGCAACCAGCTGCACAGCCTCGCGCCCCGGATGGTCCGCGTCGTGCGCGAGGAGTCCGGGCTGCTGCTGCGGGAGGTCGCCGCCGACGCGGGCGAACTCGGCTGGGACGACTTCACGGCGGCCTGGGACCGCACTGTGCGGCGGGTCACCCTCGGCGACGGCGCCCGCGACGACACGGCTCTCACGGCCATGCTGGGCCGCCTGCGCGCCGCCGCCAACTGGTCCGTCGCCGCCCCGCGCCGCACCGGCCTGCGGGAGCGCTTCGAGCAGCGGCTCGGCGCCCACGTCGAGCGAGCCGAGGCGGGCAGTCTCGCCGCCGCGCTGGGCGCCACCCCCGCCGGGCCCGGCCTGGACCCGGCCGGTCAGGTGCCGCACTGGCTGTTCGCGTTCGACGCTGCCGGCATCGCCGCGTTCCGCGCCCTGGCGCTGCTGGCCACCCACACGGCGCAGGACGCGCAGGTCCGCAACGAGATGGCCGTCACCGACCTGACCGAGCCACACCTGATGCCGTACACGCGCGCGTGCGTCCTGGAATCCGTACGGCTCTGGCCGACCACGCCGTTCCTGCTGCGCGAGGCGGTGCGGGACACCGACTGGGGCGGCGGCACGCTCCCGACGGGCACGGAGTTCCTGATCTACACGCCGCTGTTCCACCGGGACGACGCGCTGCCGTACGCCGACCGGTTCACGCCCGAGATCTGGCTCGACGGGACCGCGCAGGACACGGCCGGGCTGTTCCCGTTCAGCGCGGGCCCCGGTGCCTGTCCGGGCGAGGACCTGGTGCTGTTCCTGACCTCCACGCTGCTCGCCGCACTCGTGGAGCGGCACACCTACCTGCCGGACCGCCCCGGGCGGCTGCGTCCCGACCGGCCGCTGCCGCGCACCCTCGACCACTTCGGACTGCGGTTCGCGGTGCTCCCGAGCCGCTGACCTGGGCTGCTGCGGCGGGTTACGGGAGTTCCGGTACGAGCCGAGCCGCTGTGACATGATGCGATTGTCCCGACACGCGCTGTGAACGGAAGGGTTGTCATGACCTCAGGCACCGGAAAGTGGGAGCGCGTGCCTCCCGCTCGCCCCGGCCACGGGGGCGCCGCGGCCCCCGCCCGCTACGGGGGCGCGGACGCGGCACCGCTGTTCGCGGCGCTGGCCCGCGAGTGGCGCTCCAAGGGCCGCGTGGTCCCCGGAGCACGGGACCACGAGTGGGAACTCCTCATGGGCCGCCCGGCGTGGCCGGGGCGCTGACCGCCCGTCACCGCTCCACGCGCGCGTGAGGCACTTGCCCTTCCGCTCCTAGTCCCTTGGGAGAAAAGCCGGTTGGCGTTCGAGTGAATCCCGGTCGGGCTCTGTTTCGCAGGTGTCCTTTCGGTGCCCTATTCGTTGTGGTTGTTTGCGGCGGCAGCCGGGTCTGCGGGCCCGTGGGTCACGAAATCCGTGGCATGTCTCCGCTGCGGAAAGGGAGCCGATAAATGAAGTGCAAGAAGGCCGTTGTGGCCGTTGCCGGTATGTTCCTCGCCGTGGGTGCCGCCGCTCCGGCGGTCGCCGACGCGAGCGCCAACGGTGCGGCGGTGGGTTCCCCGGGCGTGCTGTCCGGCAATGTCGTCCAGGTGCCGATCCACATCCCGGTCAACATCTGTGGCAACACCATCAACATCATCGGGCTGCTGAACCCGACGTTCGGCAACGTCTGCATCAACGACTGACGCAGCGGCACCACACGGCGGGAAGCCGGCCCCGGAGGAGTCTCCCGGGGCCGGCTTTTCCCTGTCTCGGTACAGCGGTACAGCGGTACAGCGGTTCGGCGGCCGGATGCCGAGGCGCCGGTGCGACTCAGCCCCGCGCGCGTACCCCGGCGGGGCGGCCACCGACCGTGTCCGCGGGCCAAGTCCGGGCGCCCGGCAGCGCCACCGGGCGCCGCGCGGCACCGAGCCGCCGCTCCACGCCCCGTACGAGCCGCTCCGCGGTGTGGGCGGCGCCGTACACGAAACGCATCGCGGGGCCGTACGAGGGGGCCGTCAGGAGCCCCGCGAGGAACAGTCCGGGGTGCGACGACTCGAAGTGGCCGCTCACCTCGGGGGCGCCGCTCGCGCCGACCGTGCGCAGCGCGGCGCGCACGTCCTCCGGCAGCACGTCCACGCGGTCGAGGCGCGGGGCGAAACCGGTCGCCGCGATGACGTGGTCGGTCACCACCTCCGTCGTCGGCGCCCCCTGACCGCTGGTGTCGGCGAGGGTGAGCCGTACGCGGTCCCCGCGCGGCCCGCCGGGTGCGGCCGCCACGACGGCCTTGCCGAGCCGTACGTCCGGCACGGCGTCGAAGCGGGGCCGCAGCCACCAGGCGCCGGCCGGGCCCAGGGCGGTGTCGAAGAGGCGCTCGCGGGTCGTGTCGGGCAGGCGCCGGAAGATGCCCGGCGTGCGCGCGTACAGCATGTTCCTCCAGCCGCAGCCGAGCCCGGTGTGCGGGGCGAGCGCGGTCTCCCAGGGGCCCCGTCGCAGGGCCGGCGGGACGGTGTTCCACACGAGTTGGCCGGAGCGGGCCACCACGCGCGCGTGGGCGCCGAACTCGGTGAGGAGCGCAGCCGTCTCCAGGGCGGCCTGGCCCGCGCCCAGGACGGTCACGTCCCTGCCCGCGAAGGCCGTCAGGTCGGCGTGGTCGCTGCTGTGGGTCGCCAGGTGCGGCATCAGCGGGCGCAGTACGGCCGGTACGTCGGTGAACGGCATGACGCCCAGCGCGAGCGCCACCGTGCGGGCACCGGTCACCTCGCCGTCCTCGGTGGTGACGGCGAAGCCGCCGTCGGGCCGGGGCCGGACGGCGGTGACGGTACGGGGATCGACGGCGGGCACGGCGTGCCGGGCGAACCACTCGCCGTACGCGGTGAAGAACCCGACCGGCAGCGGAACGCCGTGCTCGGCGCGCACCCCGCGCGTGGCGGCGTACGCGGTGAGGCGGTACGCGCCGGACGGGTCGGAGAGGTCGGACGCCCACGGCTCGGACTTCAGGAGCATGCCGGGCGGCATGTCGCGCCAGGAGCTCATCAGCCGTCCGTGGACGCGCACCTGGAGGCCGCGCGCCGCCGCGTGGGCGGCCACCGACAGTCCGTACGGGCCGGAGCCCACGATCAGCAGATCGTCGTCGTGCATCGATCGCACCGCTTTCGTCATCGTCGGGGGGAGGGGGTGGGGGGATTCACAGGACTGGCGAGGCCGGTGGGACTGTTGGGCCTTGTGGGACTGACAGGGGTCGAGGAGGCCGGGGGGTCGGCGGGGTCCGCCGGGGCGGTGCAGTGCCCGGCGGCGTGGGTGTCCGGGCGCGAGTCCGCCCTACGGACCGTCGGCTGGGCCGGGATCGGGGCGCGGGTGTCCGCCTCCGCACGCCAGGCGCGGCGGGGTGCCGCCCAGGCACGGCGGGCGAGATGGGCCGCCCAGGCGCGTGCCATGGCGAAGGCGGGCGCCGGGTCGTCCGCGGCGTACCAGGCCGTCTCCAGGCCGCCTGACGGGCCGTACGGGCGCACGCGGCGCCGGGGCGAGGCCAGGAGCGACAGGGCGGCGTAGTTCTCCACGGCGAAGCGCCGCCCGTACGAGCGGACGAGGTCCGGCACCGGGCGCCCTGTCAGGTCCAGGTGCAGCGCGCGGACCACGTCGAGGCCCCACGGGTCGGCGAACAGCCGGAACTGGGCGCCGGGCCGGGGGTTGAAGTCCAGCAGGTGGTACGTGCCGGTGTCCGGGTCGCGGCGGAAGTCCAGGTCGGCGACGCCCCGGTAGCCGAGCGCGGTGATCAGGTCGCGGGCGAGGCGTTCGACGGCCGGGTTGGGCGCCCACGTCCCGACGGCGGTCAGTCCGGCGCCGTCCGGCCAGGAGCGGACCTTCCGGCCGGTCGCGGCGACCCCGCACGCCCCGGCGCTGTCGCAGTACGCGTGGAAGAACCAGTCGCCGTCCCTGCTGGCGGGCAGGTACCGCTGGAGCAGCAGCGGACTGCCGGCCTGCACCACGCGCGCGTAGAGGTCCCGTACCTGGCGGGTGGAGCGGGCGAGGACGGTGCTGCGCAGTCCGGCGCCCGGTGTCAGCAGCCAGGGGCGGGACCACTTGGCGACGACGGGGAGCCCCAGGGCGGCGGCCATGGCGGCGGCCTCGTCGGCGTCGGCGGGGACGAGGGTGCGCGGGTGCGGGACGCCGAGGCGGTGGCAGGTCGCGGCGAGCGCCGCCTTGTCGGCGACGCGGGCGGCGAGCCCCGGCGGCTGGTCCGGCAGCAGGAACCGGCGGGCCGGGCCGTCCGGTTCGCGACGGAGCTCGTCGAGCGCGACGGCGGTCGCGTCGTCCAGGGGCAGCAGCACGGCGGGATCACCGGCGAGCGTGTCGGCGACCCGGGCGAGGGCGTGGCGGACAGCGGCGAGGCCGTCGCCGGGCGGCCGCGCGTGGCACCGCCGTACGTACCGGGAGCGGGCCACGGGTTCCGCCGGGTCCCCGGCCACGAGGTGGACGGGGACGCCCGCGCGGCCGAGCGAGCGGGCGGCGCCGAGCGTGCCGTGGTGGAACGGGTTCCGGTCGAGCCGCACCAGAACGGCGGCGACGCGGGTGTCAAAAAGCGGCACGGCATGTCCTCGTCTCGATGCCCCGATTGGGCGATGAAATGCACTGATGGGCTAGGGAAAAGCCGGGAGGAGTTCTCGGCGGGCTCTCAAGGAATACGTTCTGTCCAAGTGGTTCGACGACGGCTGAACTGCCCGGCAGGACTCGGCGGGCGACGGAGGAGCGGCGATGGCGATGCGGAGCGGAAAGCGGACGAAGGCCTGGCTCGGGGTGTGCACGGCCGGTCTGCTGATCTCGGGTTCCGTGCTGTCGGCGCAGGCCGCGCGGGCGTCGGAATTCCGGTCGGGTCCCGATCCGGTGGCGACCGGTGAGACGGCACTCGGCGCCTACCTGCACTACGGCCCGGACGGAATCCGGCGCATGGAGGAACTCCGGTCGTGGCTCGGCGGCACCGATCTGCGGGTCGGCCACACCTACCTGCCGGGCGACCGCTGGTCGAACATCGCCGGGCAGGTCGGTTTCCTGGAGGACTGGGCGCGGTGGCGGCAGGCCCGCGCGGACCGGATGTTCGTCCTGAACGTGCCGATGCTGGAACTCAACGAGAGCCGGCTGCCGGACTTCCTGGTCAGGCGGATGCTGCGGGCGGGCGCCGACGGGCGGTTCGACCAGCACTTCCGGGCGCTCGCGGAGCGGCTGGTGGGTCTGGGCGTGCCGGACACGGTCATCGTCCTCGGCTGGGAGATGAACGGGTCGACGTACAGCCACCGGTGCGGGCCCGACCCGGAGGCGTGGAAAAAGTACTGGAACCGCATCGTCACCACCATGCGTGAGGTGCCCGGCCAGGATTTCCGGTTCGACTTCGCGCCCAATCGGGGCCGGGACGCCATTCCGTGGACCGAGTGCTATCCGGGTGACGACGTCGTGGACATCGTGGGAATGGATTCCTACGACCAGCCGCCGGGCCGGACATTCGACGAGCAGGCGAACGAACCGTACGGGCTGCGCGACCATGTGGAATTCGCCGCCGCCCACGGAAAGCCTATCTCCTATCCGGAGTGGGGCCTGTTCCGAAACGGCGACAATCCCGAGTACATGCGGCGGATGCTCGAATGGGTGAAGGAGCACAAACCGCTGTACCACTCGATCAGCGACTACTGCCCGCACGGGGTGTGGCAGTGCTCGGACAATCCGAGGTCGTCGGAGGTGTTCCGGTCGGCGCTGTTCGGCCTGGTCCCGCCGCCTCCGCAGGCTCCGGTCCCGGGCGGTACGCCGACACCGGGGGAGCCCGGCACGCCGACGGAGCACCCGCAGCCGGGCGGGGGCCCCGGTACGCCTCCGCAGCCGACGCCCCCGCCCGCCGACCCGCCCGCCGTCGGCGAGCCGCCCACCGCAGGGCAGCCGCCCACCGCAGGGCAGCCGCCCACCGCAGGGCAGCCATCCGCCGCCGCGGAACCACCCGTTCCCGGTGAGCCTCCCGTGCCCGGTGAGCGGCCCGCCGTCGGGGAGCCGCCGCAGGGAGCCGATCCGGTGCCGCCGCCCGCCGGTTAGGGCGTTCCGCGCCGCAGCCGCCGCGCCCACGGCCGGTCGCGGAGCCGGTCCGCCGCCCACCGCCGCCCGCCCGCGTACGCCGCCAGCAGCCACAGCACGGGCGCCGTGCGGCGGCTCGCCAGCAGCAGCCGCTGGTTACGGGCAACGTGCGGGCGCCAGTGGTGCTTGTACGGCTCGTCGCCGCGCAGCAGGCTCAGCGTCCCGCAGCCCGCCTCCTCGGCGAGCCGCGCGCCGTTGCGCAGCAGCAGCGCCGCCATGTCGACCTTCAGCGACCGCAGCAGCGGGTCGGCGCCGTACAGGTAGCCGCCGGACAGCCGGGGCGACAGCAGCGTCAGGTCCACCGCCACCGCCTCGTCGCCGATCAGGAACTCCGTCACGCGCGCGTGCCCGCTGTCCGCCATCGCCCGCACCGCTCTGCCGAGGTGCTCGGTGAACCGCTCGGTGAGGTGTTCCGCCGTCACGCCGCGCCCGGCCCACTGGCGGCGGTGCAGTTCGAGCAGGCGGCGCAGCGCGCGGGGCACCTCCTCGGCGGGCACCTGCCGTGCCCCGATGCCCTCCCGTTCGATCCTGCGGAGCTTCGCCCTGGCCCGCTGGGCGCGCGCGGACGGCAGCCGCCTGACGAGCTCCTCGACGGGCACGGACGGCAGTTCCAGGCACAGCGAATCCGGCAGGCGCGTGCGCGGCCCGGTCCAGAAGGCGAGCAGCCGCTCGGCGGCGGCGCCGGGCCGGACCTCCCGCAGGTCGAGCACCGCCCCCCGCGCGAGGCGGGCCAGCGCGTCCGCCAGGGCGGGGACCGCCTCGGGGCAGCCGTCGTCGGCGAGCACGTCGCCGTAGTCGGTGAGGGCGCCGCCCAGGAGCTCCAGGGTGGGCACGCGCGCGTGGGTGCGCCACAGCGGGGCGGCGGCGACGAGCCGTCCGTCGTCGGACCGGCGTACGAGGACCACCCGCAGCCGGCCGGGGCTGCCGTACGAGAGCCACCAGGAGTGCAGCCAGGCGTGGGTCTGGAACGGGGTGACGGTGGAGCATCGCCCGTACATGTCCGCCCATTCGGCGGCGAGTCCCGCGAAGCTCCGCTCGTCGCGGCAGACGGTGGCGGTGAGGCCGGTGGACCCCAGCCCACCGGCCGCCGGGGCGCGGGTGCCGAGCGCGCTCATACGGCCCCCGCCTGCGAGGTGTCGCCGACAGCGGGCCCCGGCACGGCGGCGCCCCGCCCACCGGCGGGAACGCCGCCCTCAGCCGAACCCCCCGCCGCTGTGCCCTCCCTCGAAGCACCCGAAGCACCGGAAGCACCACCGGCACTCGAAGGCCCACCGGCACTCGAAGCACCACCAGCACCTGACGCACCACCAGCACCATCAGCACCACCGGAGCCGGCCGACGCGCCCGCACCGCCCGACAGACCCGCACCGCCGGAAGCCCCCGCCGCTGTGCCCCGCTTCGGGCGGACCAGCAGCGAGAGCCCGCCCAGCAGACCGCCCCCCGCGGCGCCGACGAGCGCCGCCAACGGGGCCGACGGCGAGGCGGGGCTCGTCGGGGTCGTCGCGCGCGAGAACTGCACGACCTTCACATGGGTGCTGTCCTCCGCGTGCGCGCCCTTCTGCACCAGTGCCCGCGCCACCCCGTCCGCCATCGCGGCGGCAGTCGCGGGGCGCCCGGAGCGGGCCGTGATGGCGATCATCGGCGCGTCGGGGGACGTCGCGGCGGCCACGTCCGCCTTGATCGTCGCGGGCGGCACGCGGGCCCACACGGCGGCGTCCCCGGCGAGGGCGACGTCCGTGGCGACCCGCCCGTACGCCTGCGCCAGGCCCATCGCCCCGGCCGGATCGGACCCCTCCTCGGGGACGACCACGACGTAGCTGGTGGCGGCGTACTCGGCCGGGCTCAGCAGCCCGTACGCGCCGCCGACGAGGGCTCCGGCCACTGCCGCGGCCGGCACGGTCCAGGCGCGGCCCGGGCGCTTCGCCCGGGCGACCCGGCGGGCGAGCCCGGCGGTCAGGGGCCGTAGGGGGAGGGTTCGCGGGGTCATCGGTCACTCGCTTCTCGGTAGAGGGTCCGGTAGAGGGTCGTCAGCTGCCGCGCGCTGCGCGCGATGTCGTAGCGGTACGCCGCCGGGGGCACCGGCCGCGTGTCGTGGCCCGCCGCGTGGGCGGCGCGGGTCTCGCGTACCGCCGCCGCCACGTCCGCGACGGTGCCGCCGATCCGCCGGGCGGCGGGCGCCTCCTGCGGCGACAGGTCGTCCAGGGCCGGGCAGGCCACATAGCGGACGGGCAGCCCGGCCGCGAGCGCCTCGACGACGGCGAGCCCGAACGCCTCGTCGGCGGAAGGCGACACGAACACGTCCATCGCGGACAGCAGCGCGGGCAGGTCGCGGGTCACGGCGCCCGCCCAGACGACGCGGCCGTCCACGCCGTTCGCCGCGGCCAGGCGCCGCAGCCGGTGCTGTTCGGGGCCATCGCCGACCAGGAGGAGCCGCACGTCGGGCGGCAGCTCGGCGAGGGCGCCGACCAGCGTGTCGAACCGTTTGCCGGGGACCAGCCGGCCGACGCCGCCGACCACGTACGCGTCGGTGGGGATGCCGAGCCGTCGGCGCGCGGTGCGGCGGGCGTGCGGGTCGTGGGCGAGGCCCGCCGCGTCGATGCCGTTGGGGACGACGCTGACGCGGTGCGGCCGTACGCCCCAGTCGGTGAGGCGGTGGGCGACCGTGTCGGAGACGGCGACGGTGGCGCTGCCGAGGCGTTCCGTGGCCAGGTACAGGGCGCGGGCCCCGGAGCTGAGGGGGCGGCCTTCGATCTGGGCGGCACCCAGGGAGTGTTCGGTCGCGACGACGTGCCGGACCCCGGCGAGGCGGGCGGCGATCCTGCCGTACACGCAGGCGCGGTACAGGTGCGTGTGGACGATGTCGTACCGGCCGCGGCGGATGAGCCGGGCCAGGCGGGGCAGCGCCGTCAGGTCGCGGTTGCCGCGCATGCCGAGGTGGGCGACGGGGACGCCGTCGGCGCGCAGGGCGTCGGCGACGGGGCCGGGGTTGGTGAGGGTGACGACGGCGCTGCGGACCGGCAGATGGCGCAGGAGGAGCCGCAGCTGCTGTTCGGCTCCGCCGATGCCGAGGCCGGTGATGACGTGCAGGACCCTCATGACGCGTACGCCTCCGCTGCGGGCAGGTCGGCGGGGGCACGGCGGCGCAGCGCGTGCAGATGCCGCTTGGCGCGCAGCCGCAGGCCCGTGTCGCGCTGCCCGACGTGGACGCGCGGCAGGGCGTGGACGCCGCTCAGCGGGCCGGGGTCGATGGCGCAGGCGTACGCGTACCCGGCGTGCCGCACGGCGGCGACCACGCGCGCGTCGATGTGCCCGTACGGGTAGCAGAACCCGGCGGGCGGTTCTCCGGTCAGGGTGTGCAGCAGCTCGCGGCTGCCGCGCAGTTCGTCGTGGAGGACCGCGTCGTCGGCGGGCGGCAGGGAGACGTGCCGCAGGCCGTGCGAGGCGACCTCCATCCCGGCGTCGGCGCAGCGGCGGAGCCCTTCGGCGGTCAGCAGCGGCTTGCGGGGGCCCAGCGGGTCCCAGACGTTGTCGCCGCCGAGCCGTCCGGGGAGGGCGAAGACGGTGGCGGTGCAGCCGTGGCGGCGCAGCAGCGGGACGGCGTGGTGGAGGAAGTCGGCGTACCCGTCGTCGAAGGTCAGCCCGACGAGCCCGGTGGCGTCGCCGCGCGCGTGGGCGGCGAGGAGTTCGCGTACGGCGACGCCGCGCAGCCCTCGCGCGCGCAGCCAGCGCAGTTGGGTGTCGAGCCGGTCGGGGGTGACGGTGACGCGGTACGGGTCATCCCTGTCGGTGTCGATGGAGTGGTACATCGCGATCCACGGGGGCGGGGTGCGTCGGAGCATGGCGGGGCCTTCGCGGGAGGGGGAGGCGGCGCGGGAGGGCGGTGCGCAGCGCCACGCGCGTGAGGTGGGGCACGAGGGGTGCCCGCAGCGCGTGCGCGGCGAGGACGAACACGGTGAGGACGGCCGCTGCGGCGAGGGCGGCGCCCAGCAGCGGATGGGCGGTCCAGGAGGCGCACAGCCGCCCGGCGGCGGTCGCGGCGGCGGCAGCGGCGGCGAGCCGGACGAGGCCGCCCGCGACGGTGCGGGCGGAGAGCGGCACTTGCTGATGGCCGGTTCCGGCGAGCAGCAGGATGGCCGTGAGGGTGATTCCGGCGGCGTTGGCGAGGGCGATCCCGGCGGAGCCCCAGCGATCGACCCACAGCGCGCCCAGCACGGCGTTCGCGGCGACGCCGACGCCCATGGCGGCCGCGGGGAACCACAGCGGGCGGGAGGCGGAGAAGTAGCACCGGCCGAGCGCGCTGACCAGGGCGTGTCCGAGGAGGCCCAGGGCGTACACGCGCATGACGGAGGCGGTGGCGGCGGTGTCGGCGCCGTCGAACGCGCCTCGCTGGAAGAGGAGTCCGACGATCTGCGGGGCGGCGGCGATGACGGTGGCCGCGCCGACGAGGACGACGACTCCTGCGAGCAGCAGGTCCCGTTCCGCGCGGCGGCGTGCGGCGTCCCGGTCGCCCGCCGCGATGGCCCGTGCGATGACGGGGAAGCTGACGGTGCACAGCATCAGCGACAGCACCATCGGCAGCTGGGCGACCTTCTGGGCGTAGTTGAGGTGCGAGATGGCACCGGCGGGCAGCGGCGCGGCGAGGAACCGCTCGACGAGGACCTGCGACTGGCGGCCGACGGCGAAGACGATGACGGGCGCCACGAGCGCGAGGACGACCCCCGTGGCCGCCGCCCCGCTCCCACCCGCTGTGCGCGTGGCGCGCCGCCGCAGCCGCCGTACCAGCGAGGGGACCTGGACGAGCGCCATCAGCGCCCCGCCCGCCGCGACCCCGGCGGCCGCCGCCCGGACGCCCCAGGCGGGGCCGAGCAGGACGACCGCGGTGATGATGCCGGTGTTGTACGCGACGTAGATCGCGGCCGGGGCGAGGTACCGGCCGTGTGCCCGCAGCGCGGCGCTGAAGTACCCGGCGAGCGCGAAGGACAGGACGCAGGTGGCGGTGAGCCGCGTGCAGTCCACGGCGAGCCGCTGCTGCGGCAGGCCCGGCGCGAGCAGCGGTACGAGGAGGGGCGCGGCGACCGCGACGAGCGCGGCCGCTGCGGCGGTGACGGCGGCCGTGCGGGGCAGCGTGGACCGTACGAGGCCCAGCACCGGGTCGGGCCCGGCGGCGGCCTCGGCGCGGAGGGCGAGGGCGCGGCTGAAGGCGGGGACGAGGACCAGCGCCATGGCGTCCTCGATGAGCAGCGTGGACGCGAACTCGGGCACGGTCCAGGCGACGAGGAACGCGTCGGTGTCGGGCCCGGCGCCGAAGGTGTGGGCCAGCAGCTGGTCCCGCAGGAGCCCCAGGAGGGCACCCGCCGCGGTGAGGGCGGCGGTGAGCAGCGCCGCGCGCGCGAGGAACCGGTTGGACGGCGCCCACGCGGGACCGCCGGGCCGCGTGTCCTCCGCCGGTGCGGCGGTGCCCCGGCTCACGCCCGGTTCTCCGGCGTCCCGGCCGGGGTGCCGCGGCCCGCGAGCGCCCACCACGCCGCGACGCCCAGCACGACGGCGGTCAGGACCGTGGAGGGGCCGCCGATGTCGGCGTACAGGAAGTCGACCAGCTGCCAGCCCAGCAGCCCCACGGCGACCAGTGCGCAGTCGAGACGGCGGCCCGTCCGGCGGGCGGCGCCGAGGCGGCGGCAGCCGCGCAGCAGCAACGCCAGCCAGCCGCCCGCGATGGCCGCGAGGCCCAGCAGGCCCTGTTCGGCGAGGATCAGCAGGTACATGTTGTGCGGCGACAGCAGCGGCTGCCGCTGGAACGCCACACCCGCCCCCGCCGTGTCGCTGCCGGACGACAGGGCGAGCGACGCGTGGCTGTCCCGGTGCGCGGGGAAGCCCTTCAGGCCGACGCCGGTGACCGGCCGGTCGCGCCACATCCCCGCGGCGGCGGCCCACATCGTGTACCGGTCGGTGACGGACCGGTCGGGCGCCGCGGTGATCTGCGTGATGCTGGCGACCCGCTCCTGGACCATGGCGGAGCCCACGCCGAGGCCGCCGACGAGGACGACGCCCAGCGCCCCCGCCGCGAGGGCCGCCTTGATGGCGCGCAGCGGGCCGGTCGCCGCCAGCTGCGCCGCGCAGGCGAGCACGGTGGCGATCCACGCGCCCCTGCTGAACGACAGCACCAGCGGCACGGTCAGCAGCGCCGCGCAGACGAACGCGGCGGCTTTGGCGCGGCTACGGGCGGGCGCGCCGAGTGCGAGGCCGACGGCGGCGACGATCCCGTACGCGACGACGGTCGCCATGCCCATCACGTCCGTCGGGCCGAACGTGCCGACCGCGCGGATGTCCTCGCCCTGGTACGAGGCGCCCGTCCCCGTGGCGTACTGGACGACGCCGACGCCGCCCTGGACGAGGGCGAGGCCGATGAGCGCCCAGGCGACGACGGCGAGGTCCCGCCGGTCCCGCAGGGTCAGCACGACGGCGGCCGGGACCAGCACGAACACCTGGAGGTGGCGGACGAGGCCGGGCAGGGCGGCGGCCGGGTCCTGGGCGGTGACGGTGGCGGCGCACAGCCCGAGGACGGGCAGGCCGAGGATGACCGCCGCGGCGCGCGAGAGGGGCCGTACGCGCGCGCGGGCGGCGCGCAGGAGGCACCACAGGACCAGCAGCCCGGAGGCCGCGTCCGCGACGGTGCCGCCACCGGCACCGAGGGCGCCGCGCGGCGGCACGGCGAGGAGCGCCACGACGGCGAGCAGCGGTACGAGGTGCGCCCGCCGGGTCAAGGCGACGGCCCAGGACGCGGGCAGGCCGAGCCCGTAGGCGACCCGTGCGGCGGATGCGGCGGATACGGCCGGGGCGGCGGGTGCGGCGGGAAGGGCGGGTGTGGCCATCAGCTGCCCGCCGGGCGGATCAGCGTGGCAGCGGTGCGCAGCAGGATGCGCACGTCCTGCCAGAGGGACCAGTGGTCGATGTAGTGGTTGTCGAAGCGGCAGCGGTCCTCGATGGAGGTGTCCCCGCGCAGCCCGTGCACCTGCGCGAGGCCGGTCAGCCCGGCCGGCATGCGGTGGCGGGCGGCGTAGTCGGCGTGCAGGAGGCTGAACCGCTCGACGAAGTACGGCCGTTCCGGGCGCGGCCCGACGAGGCTCATGTCGCCGCGCAGCACGTTCCACAGCTGCGGCAGCTCGTCCAGCGAGGTGCGGCGCAGGAACGACCCCACAGCGCCGAGCCGTTCGTCGTGGGCCACGCTCCAGCGGGTCGCGGCCTCCCGTTCGTCCTCGGGGCGCAGCGTGCGGAACTTCAGGAGGGTGAACAACCGCCCGTTCTCCCCGACGCGCTCCTGCCGGAACAGGACACCGGGCCCGTCCGAGAGGCGTACGGCGGCGGCGCACAGCAGCAGCACGGGCGCGGCGGCCAGCAGCAGCAGCCCGGCGCCGACGATGTCGAGGGCGCGCTTGGAAAGCCGCCCCGCACGCGCTTCGGGCGGCTCCAGGAGGCGGAACTCGTGCCCCCACAGGTGCCGCCCCATCGGCGCGGAACCGGCCTCCCCGCGCGCGGGGGCGCCGACGAGCCACATCGCGCAGCCGTGCCGGCGCAGCAGGGCCGCGTGGTCGGGGCGGGGCGCGCCGTCCTCCCCGGCTACGAGCAGCGCGTCGCGGACGCCGTTCTGGATGACGGCGCGCTGGACGTCCTCCGGGGAGGTGAGCACCGGCAGCGCGGGCCCGGACGGCACCGCCCCTGCGGGCTGCGGGATGTCCCGCTCGGCCGGTGTGACGAGCCCGACCGGGCGGACGCCGCACTCGGGGTGCTGGTGCAGCAGCGCGGCGAGGCGCTGAGCGGCTGGTGCTGTCCCGATGACCAGCGCGGCGCGCGGCTGGTCGCGGGCGACGCGGCGGCGCCTGCGGTGGACGGCGCCCCTGAAGGCCAGGGCGGACGCGAGGTGAAGGGCGTACGCGGCGGCCAGCGCGCCCGGTCCGAGGGCCAGGTCCGGCGACCGCGCGGCGAGCAGCGCGGCGGCGGCGCACCACAGGACCGCGAGGCGCGCGGCGATGGCGGGCACTTCGTCCAGGAGGGTGGGATACGCCCCCGCGCGTACGGCGCCGAGGGCGGCGGGCCGGTACAGCCCCGCGCGCGCGTGGAGGGCGACGGCGGCGACGGTGAGCTGGAGCAGCAGTTCCGCGGACCGCTGCCCGGCGGTGAGGGCGGCAGCGGCGGGCAGCACGGCGGCGCAGTCGGCGGCGACCAGCGCGGCGGCGAACGGGGCGCGGGCGGCGGTGGGGGGCCGCTGTGCGGCGGTCCGTGCGGCGCTGCCCCGCTGCGGGGCGAGAGCGGCCGGGCGGGTCGTGTGGGGTCCGGACGTGCTGGTGCTTTCCGTGGTCACTGGGCGATCGGCTCTCTGAGCGGGCGGTGGCGCGGGGCGGTGGCCACCTCGCGGTACACGTCGGCGATGGCGGCGCCCGCGCGGCGTACGTCGAAGCGGGCGTGGACGTGCTGGTGCGCCTGGCGGCCCAGGGTCTGCCGGAGGATGGGCCGCCGCAGGAGCCGTACGAGCGCCGCTGCCAGCGCGTCGGCGTCGCCCGGCGGTACGAGGCAGTGCGCGGCGTGTCCGGGCGGCAGGCTCTCGCGGGCGCCGTCCACGTCGGTGAGGAGGACCGGCCTGCCGCACGCCATGGCCTCCAGCGGGGCGAGCGCCATGCCCTCCCAGCGGGAGGGCAGGACGGCGAGGTCGGCGGCCCGGTACCAGGGCAGCGGGTCTGCGACGGCCCCGGCGAGAACGACGGACGGGTGGGCGGCGGCGCGCAGTTCGGCGGCGTCCGGGCCGTCGCCGACGAGGACGAGCCGGGCGTGCGGCACGCGCGCGTGGACGGTCTCCCAGGCGCGCAGCAGCAGGTCCTGCCCCTTCTGGCGGCAGAGCCGGCCCACGCACACGACGACGGGCGCGGCGGCGGGCGTCCCGGTGAGCAGCAGGGCGCGGGCGGCGTCCCGTTCGCCGCCGTCCGGGTACGGGCCGAACCGGCCGGTGTCCACGCCGTTGTGGACGACCGTCCAGGAGGCGCACACCCCGGCCTGTTCACCGCGGCGGCGTTCGGCCTCGCTGACGCAGATGACGCGGTCGGTCCAGCGGGCGGCCCACCGCTCCCAGCGGCGGGCCAGGACGGCGGTGGGACCCTCCACGGCCTCGAACGACCAGGCGTGCGGCTGGTAGACGGTCGGGACGGCGCCGCGTACGGCCAGGCGGGCGGCGAGCCCCGCCTTGGCGCTGTGCGCGTGGACGAGGTGGGGCCGTACGAGCGCGACCAGTTCGGCGACGGCGCGGCTCTCCGCGAGGACGTCACGCCCCGGTTCGCGGCGGGCCGCCCACGGGTGCACCTCGGCCCCGCCCGCGCGGGCCGCGGCGGCGAGCGGCGTGCCGGGCGGGCAGGCGACGGCGACGCGCATGCCCTGCGCCACATGGGCGCCGACCACATCGGTGACCACCCTGGCCACCCCGCCGTCCCCCGGCTGGACGACGTGCAGTGCGGTGAGGGGAGGACGCACGCGTGCCCCTTTCTGACGAAGCGGTGGCGGGGTGGTCGGGTGCCGGTCAGCCGCGGGCGTCGGCCTCCAGGAACAGCGCGCCGAGCCACAGGTAGTCGCGTGCCGCGCCGAGGCGTACGGCGGTGTCGCTCGCGCCGTGCAGCAGTGCCGGGGAGAGGTCGATCACGTCGGAGTCGTATCCGAGGGTGTTGCTGTGGGCCGGTTCACGGCGGGTCCGCTCCTTGCCGTACTCCGTGATGGTGGAGTCGAACGCGTCGCCGCTGGTCGTGGCTTCGGTGAGCGGCACGCTGCGGCGCGGGTGCGGTTCGAAGGCGATGGAATCGCCGGTGATGCCGCGGTCGCCGTCGTACGTGACCAGTCCCAGCCGCCCGGAGCCGCCGACGGGGACGCGCGTCCGGCCGAGCGGGACGCGGAACGAGCGGCGCCCCTCGGCAAGCGTCTCGAAGCCGTCCCAGAGTGCGAGGTGGCGCAGCGGTGCGCCCTTGTTCGCGTACGCCACGACGAGCGTCCAGCCGCCCCACGCGCCGACGGTGGTGCGGCCCATGGCGACGTTGATCTGGGCGACGGTGTACATCCCGGGCCCGCTGCTCGCGACGAGTTTGGTGACGTCGGCGGTGGCCTGGAACGCGTCGGCGCCGTTGGCGGTGCGGTGGCCGATGACGGAGTCGGCGAGCACCTCCTTGTAGGCGCCGCCGGGTTCGGCGATCAGGACGCGGCCGTTGTCCTTCGGCGGCTTCTGCTCGCCGACGCGGAGGTTGCCGCCCCAGTACAGCCGGGCGTAGGTGACGCGGGCGTCCTTGGGGAGGGGGAGTTCGGCGCGGCTGGAGTTGAACGTGTTCGGGTCGTCGTCCACGTCCGTGTAGAACATGTCGTACTGGTGGTTGGCCGCCGCGCCCCGCCCCCCGCGCGCGGAGGCGCACGGCACCGCCGCGCGGAGGTTCGCCGCGGTCCGGCGGCAGGTGACGGCCGAGTTGGCGGCCCGGACCAGTCCGCCGTGCTGGACGGCGTGGTAGCGCTGGGTGAACGGGATGCGCGGTCGCTCCTTCACCCCGGGGGCGGCGGAGGCGGGAAGCGCGGCTGAGACGGCGACGCAGGAGAGGACGCAGATCAGCCCGCGCCGCACGGCTGGAACCACTGGAATCCGCATAGGGGTTCTCCGCATTGAGGAGTGAGGAAACGGCTCCCACCGGGATGTACCGGCACAACAGGTCGCACGTTATAACCAGATAGGTAGAATTCGAAGCATTACGGACATTCGTGGCGCTCGTGCGCGTAGGGGCGAGCCGCCCGCACCACCGGCCACCACACCGGGCGTTGGCAGCACGACGTCACGCGGTTCACCCGTTCGGTGGCGCAACCCGCGAGGGCCTCACGCGTTCTTGATGCAGTCGGCCCCACCGGCCGCAACGCCCCACCTGACACCTAGGAGTGCTCCACCATGTCCCGTATCGCGAAGGCTGCCGTCCTGACCACCGCCGTAGCCGCGTCCGTGGCGGGCGCCGCCGGCGTCGCGAACGCCGACGCCAGCGCAAACGGCGCTGCCGTGGGCTCCCCGGGCGTCCTCTCCGGCAACGTCGTCCAGGTCCCGGTCCACATCCCGATCAACCTGTGCGGCAACACGGTCGACATCATCGGCCTGCTGAACCCGACCTTCGGCAACGTCTGCATCAACGACTGACACCGCTTCGCCGGTCGTCCCCCACGCGACGGCGCCGCCCCGGGCCTCCCCCCGGGTGCGGCGCCGTCGTTCTGCGTACCGGTCGGACGATCGGACCGTCCCACCCCGTTCGGGTGCCGTGCCGGGAATTACGGCGGTACGGGGTTTCCCGCGCGCGTGGAATTCGTTAAGAGGGCAGACACGCGTCGCCACGGCCGGGCGCAGAAGCGGCCCCCTGTTGGCGTGTGTGGTTCCGCACGATGCCCTTTCCAGGAAGGACTCCCCCGATGAAGCCCACGAAGGTTGCCGCGGTCGTCGCCGGCTCTGTGATGGCGATGGGCGTGGCGGCACCGGCCTTCGCCGCCGACACCCTCACCCCCTCCAGCCTCAACGGAGCGGTGGACACGCTGGGCAAGCGGGGTCTGCCCGAGGCGGTCCCGGCCGACCGGGTCGGCGAGATCACCGACAACAAGCTGGTCGGCAAGGTCGCGAAGACCGGGCTCGGCGCCACGCAGAAGGCCAGGCCGCTGCTGGGCGGGCTGCCGCTCGGCGGCTGAGCGCATACACGCGCGCGTGGGGGCGGGGCGGGACCGGTGCAGGTCCCGCCCCGCCCTTCACGCTGCCGCGCGCCCCGCGCGGACCCGCCTCCTCCAAGCGCCCGGCTCGTACATGCGCGACTCGTACGCGCCCGGCTCGTACGCGCCAGGTGCGGACCCGCCCGCACCTTGTGCGTACGGCCCACGCGACACGCCCCAGGGTCACGACTCGACTCACGGCCTGCGGCGACGACCGCGCGGACCCGCTGCCCGCTCGTCCCGGCGATCGGGTGAGTTCAGCGTCGTCCACCCTGCGCCGCTCGTTCACCGGGACAGCGACGGCGCTGTCCGTCACCCCCAGTCCACATGCCCGGGAAGGCGTACCCAGACATGAACGTGAAGTCTCCGGCCAGTACGGCGATCCTGGCCGCGTGCCTCGCTTCGGCGGCGGCCACGGCCCTGGCGGCCCCCGCCACGGCCTCGCAGGTGCCCGCAGGCGCCCCGGAGCCCACCGCGGCCTCCGAGGTGGGCCTGGAGGTCCCTCTGAGCCCTCTGGGCCGCGTCCTCCCCATGGAGCCGCCCACGGTGAGCGCGGGGGTACCGGCTCCGGTGCCCGGCATGCCGCAGGACGCGGGCCGCGTCGGCGAGGGCGGCCTGCCCGAGCTGCTGGTGCCCCGTACGCCGGTCGCCGCCGTCCTCCCCTCGACCAACGTCACCGCGCCGCTGCCCGGCCTCCTCGGCGGGCGCCCGCTCGGCACGGCGATGCTCACCTCGCCCCGCTCCACCGTGGAGTCCAGCACGCCGGGCGCCACGCTCGGTGAACCCCTCGGCCTGCCGCGGACCGGCGCGCCCGCCGCCCTGCCCGACCTTCGCGCCCCGCAGGCGGCCCTCCTCGGCCCGACCGTGTCCGGCGTCGTCACGCCCGGTCTCGCCCTGCTGCCGCCCACCTCCTGAGCCCGGCTCGCGCAGGGGGTGAAGGGGTGGTGAAGAAAGCATTCCTCCCGCCACCCGCACGGTAAGCGCTCGTTACACCCGACGGCTTGTCGCATGGTCACCGCCCGCGGTGCCCCGTCAGACGCCGACGCACCCAGCGTCGTCGCCTCGCGGGGCCCGCGGGTTCTCCGCGCCGCCCCACACGCGCGGGCCGACGGCCCGGAGGCATTGGGCTCTTGGGGTGAGGGGCGCGTCCCGCCCGTTACCGACCGTGAGAATCGGCGTTGTAGCCGGGTGACGACCGCTGGTCCGCGGTCAAGTTTCCACGTACAAGGAGATCCTCAATGTCTCGCATCGCGAAGGCTGCCGTCGTCATCGCCGGCACGAGCGCTGTCGTCCTGAGCGGGGCCGGCCTGGCCGTCGCCGACGCGGGGGCCGACGCCGTCGCCGCCAACTCCCCCGGTGTCGCCTCGGGCAACATCCTCCAGATCCCGGTCCACATCCCGGTCAACATCTGCGGCAACACCATCAACGTCGTCGGCCTGCTGAACCCGGCCTTCGGCAACACCTGCGCCAACATCAGCAAGGACCACAAGGACCACAAGGGTCACGAGGGCCACAAGAACAACGGCGAGCACGGCTACGGCAGCTGACTCCGCCCCGTCCCACGCGGTGGCCCCCCGGTCGGAAGACCGGGGGGCCACCGTCTTGTGTACGGCCCCGCCACGCGCGCGTACCGCCCCGCTCCCCGTGCGGGCTCTCGCGGCAGCGCGGTCAGGCGTACCGGTACAGGCGGCTGTGGTCCTCCATCTGCGCCGGGGTCACGGTCCACGGCGGCATCGGCTCGTCGCGGGACACGACGCGCCCGAACTGCGCCGTGCCCGGCAGCGGCGGCGACGCGGGCTGGTAGTGGGCCCCCGGGTTGCGGCTCTGCCAGCGGGACCACACGGCGTCCACGAAGGCGTGGTGCAGCCAGAACACCGGGTCGTTGACCGACGCGGCGCCCAGCATGAGGCCGCCCACCCAGCGGTGCACCTTGTTGTGGTTGCGGAGCCGGGCACTGCCGGTGCCGCGCGTCCAGCCCTCCAGTCGGTTGCGGAAGCCGCCCTCGCTGGTGGAGTTCCAGGGCGACACGTCGTACGAGGTCTCCCCCGTCGCCCATGCCAGCTCGGCGCGGGTCGGCAGCTCGACCGGGTCCTTGGGGTGGCCGAAGTCTCGGGTAAGGAAGCGGTTCTCGGTGACGCCCACGGTGATCGGCCAGTTGCCCGTGCGGTACGCGAACGGGCCGGTCGTCACCTGGAGGTCGCCACGCCGCCCGTTGCCGCCCATGAAGTCCTCGCCCCACAGCGGCCCGACGGGGCTGTGGTCCCGTGTCCAGTCCCAGTACGGCACGGTCACCGTGCGGTCGATCTCCCGCAGGTCCCGCTCGAAGTCCAGCAGGTACTGCCGGTGCCACGGCAGGAACGACGGCGCCATGTGGGCGGTCCGCAGGCCCGTCTCACCGTCGGCGTTGTAGTACTTCACATGGGTGCGGACGTAGTCGTCGTACCGGCCGCTCCGCTTCAGCTCCAGCACGGCCGCGACGAACCTTCGCCGCTCCGCCTTCGTGAGGTCCCGCTGGTCCTTACGCGTGTACGCCACGGTGGCCCCCTTCTCGCCGCACAGCGGAGCCGTGCTCGACGCCGTGCGCCGCCAGCCGTGCACCGCCCAGCTCGTCGACGGCCGCGCGGGTGGCGGCGAGCGGCGTCGGATATGCCTCGTAGTGGTTGACCAGGGTCAGATAGCCGCCGTCGGCGCACCGCATCAGATGCAGCTCACGCCCGTCCACCAGCACCTCGAACCCGCCCGCAGACGACGCCTCGACCGGACGGCCCTGGATGCGTCGCCCCCGGTACATCTCGTCGAACGCGCCCTCTACGCGCGCGTGGGCGGCGCCGCCAGGAGCGGGATCGTGCCCTCCGCGCGCGTAGGAGCCGCCTTCGGGCGTGCGGGCTCCGCCGTCGGGCGGGGCGGCGGCCACCCGGGCGAGGGCGCCGCCGGTGAGGGCGGCGACGGCGGCCGTGAACAGCGTGCGCAGGACACCTCGGCGGACAAAGCCCCTGCGGCGGAGCCGGTCGGTGACGGATGGCTGCGTTCCGTTGGCGGTCATGACGTTCTCTCCCGTACGGGTCGTGCGGGCGGTGGACTCCCTCCCCCGCGGGCCCAACGACACGACCGGCGATCCGTTCCGGCGCGTGAGGCCGAATCCCGTACGCGTCAAGGTGAATCGAGCCGAACGGGTAGCACCCGAACGGGTGGAAAACCGCCGGGTAGGCCCCTTTCACACCATTAGGCTCCGACCCCATGACCTCTTCCACCGCCGTATTCGCGGACAGCCGGCGCTCCCCGCTGGGCACGCTCACCGTCATCCCCTGGTGCAGCGAGCCGACCGCCGACGACCCGGGCGAGCCGCTGCTGATGGTGTACTCGCTCGGCGACGGCCGGGACGGCCCGGAGGCCGGTCAGCTGGCGATGCGCGCACAGCTGGAGCAGCTGGGCCTGTCCATCGGCACCCTCCTCGTGGACTTGAGCAGCGACCGCCGTTTCGACGCCTCGCTGCTGGTGGAAGCAGAGCGGGCCGTCCTCTCGCTGCCGTTCATGCGCGCGCAGTGCCCCGTCCCGCCGGAGTGGCAGCACGCCGCACACACGAAGGGGCAGGTGTACCTGATCCTCGCGGTCCGTCCATGGCCGCAGGCCGTACCGGGCCGGGCGGTCCCGCCGGAGGAGCTGCGCGCCTTCGTGTCCGGCGAGGGGTTCCTGGAGGGCAGCGCCCACTGCCTGGTCCCCGTTCTGCGCGTGCGCACCTGACCCGAGAGGACCGCTCGAAGCCATGACGATGACCCGCGGCGCGCATGTGCGGCCCGCTCCCGCCCACGCCCGCCCCGCCGCGTCCCCGCCGTCGGACCGGGACCCGGTGGGCGGCGGCCGCGCCCTCGCCTGGCTGCTGGTGATGGCCGGCGCGGCGGGGGTGCTCGCGTCGTGGGTCATCACGCTGGACAAGTTCCGGCTTCTGGAGGACCCGGACTTCACGCCCGGGTGCAGCCTCAATCCGGTCGTGTCCTGCGGCAGCGTCATGCGGAGCGAGCAGGCGGGGGTGTTCGGGTTCCCCAACCCGATGCTGGGCCTCGTCGCGTACGGCATGGTGGTCGCCATCGGCGCCGGGCTGCTGTCGGGCGCCCGTCACCGGCGCTGGTTCTGGCTGGGCCTCAACGCCGGCACGCTGTTCGGCGTCGGGTTCTGCACCTGGCTGATGTGGCAGTCGCTGTACGAGATCAACGCGCTGTGCCTGTGGTGCTGCCTCGCCTGGACCGCGACGATCGTGATGTTCTGGCACGTCACCGCCGAGAACGCGCGGCACGGACGGCTGCCCGCCCCGGACGGCGTACGGCGTTTCCTCGACGAGCTGCCATGGGTTCCGCCTCTCCTTCACCTGGGGATCGTCGGCATGCTCGTGCTGACCCGCTGGTGGGATTTCTGGACCAGCTGACGACTCGTAGGGCGTGGTGCCGCCGGGCGCGCCTGCGGCGTGGCGTGGCTGGGCGGGCCGGAGCGGGCTTCTCGCGCCTGGCCGCCGAGTGGCGTGCTCGGCGGCCAGGCGCCGGGCGGCACCCCTCCAGCGGTCAGGCCGGTCGGCCGTCCAGGCGCGGTACGACCTCCGTACGGCGATCGTGGTCCGCCCACCACTGTCCCGGCCCCCTGCGGCGGGACGGCCCCGCGGAACGGGTGCCGCCGGGCGCCGCCGGACGCAGGACGCCGTCAGTGACCGCTTCCCCGCCGCGGACCGCGTCACGCGTGTCGTACGGGTCCCACCGCGGCGGGTGGAACGGCGCGGTGCTGGTCTCGCTCTCCGCCACGACGAGCTTGAACCAGTCGCGGGCCTCGGCGCCCGGCACCTCGGCGCGGACGCGTGGCAGTGACAGCTCGGCCGGCTCACCGGCGAAGACATGGCCGGTGTGGCGAGCCCCGACGAAGTCGCCCGGGTACAGCTTGGTGTGAACGGCGTCGGCGCCGTACCGCGGCAGGTGCGGTGTCGGAGGGCGGACGGCGCCGCCCAGGACCGGGGTGCCAGCGTTGCCGCCCGGCTCATGCGGGGCGAGGACCGGGTGCTGGAACCGCTGGTCGCCTTGCACGTGCGCGTGGGCGGCGGCCGGCACCTCCTGGTGCGGGGCGCCCGGCGGTGCGGTGCGCAGGGCGTTCAGCAGGGCGTGGGCGAAGACCCGTGGGTGCGGACGCTGTAGTCCCATTCGTAGGTGCGCTGATTCAGTCGCCAGGGGGCGAGCAGCACGTGCCGTCGGCCGGTGGCGGGGGCGGTGGTGTCGCGGGCGGCGCCGGGGGGGGCGGGGGCGCGTGTTCGGGGAGGGTGCTCAACTCGGGCGGCGGGGGCGCGTACCGGGCGACGGCGTGGGGGCCGGCCAAAGGGTCGAGGGTGGCACCTCCGGAGAAGCAGCAGCCGTTCTCCGGGACGTCCCAGGGCTTTCTCCGGGGCTTCCCGGGGCTGCCTTCGAGGCGGGTGCCGGGCAGACTGTCCGGGGAGGCGTCCGGCCCGAGGCCTGAGCCCACGCGGTGTCCGTCGGCGGGTTGTCCACAGGCCGCCCGCGTGGTCCGGGGATCGGCCACAATCGCCTCATCCGGTCTCAGTGGGCGGCGGCGCGGGGTGTGGAGGTGTCGGCGGCCAAGCCGACGGCCAGGGCTCCGAGGACGGCGCCCATGGCGTACCGCTGGATCCGCAGCCAGGCGGGACGGCGGGCGAGGAAGACGGCGATGGCCCCGGCGGCGACGACGATCGTCAGGTTCACGCCGACGCTGACGACGATCTGCACGGCGCCGAGGAGAAGCCCTTGGACGAGCACGTGACCCTCCTCGACATCGATGAACTGGGGGATGAGGGACAGATACATGATGGCGATCTTGGGGTTGAGCAGGCTGGTCATCAGCCCCATGGTGAACAGCCGGCGCGGTGAGTCCGGCGGCACCTCCTGCGGCGCGAAGACGGAGACCCCGCCGGGCCGCAGCGCGCACCAGGCGAGCCAGCCGAGGTAGGCGGCACCGGCCAGCTTCACGGCGAGGTAGAGCTGCGGCACGGCGACGAACAGGACGGACAGGCCGAGGTTCGTGGCCACCAGATAGACGAGGAAACCTACGGCGACGCCGCCCAGCGAGACCACCCCGGCCCGGCGGCCCTGGGTGAGCGAACGGGAGACGAGGTAGAGCATGTTCGGTCCCGGTGTGAGCACCATGCCCAGCCCGATCACGAAAACGCCCAGCATGGCGCTGCTGTCCACCACGGTTCTGCCCCCTCACATACCTTCCAGCACCGAGAGTTCGAGCATATTGACTGCGAATAACTCATAGCAATGGAAACATTGCACTCGGTGCAATATGGCGCATGGATGAAAGGGCGGGGCAAGGTGAGGGATTACCAGAGGGTGGCGGACGCGGTCGCGGCGGACATCGCGGCCGGGCGGCTCAGGCCGGGCGACCGGCTGCCGCCGCAGCGGCGGTTCGCCCGTGACCGGGGCATCGCCGCGTCCACGGCGGCCAGGGTGTACCAGGAACTCGCCCGCAGGGGCCTGACGGTCGGTGAGGTCGGGCGGGGCACGTTCGTGCGGGCCGTGGAGGGCCGCCCGGCCGGTCCCGCCCTGAGCGCTCCGCCGCAGCAGCGGATCAACCTCGAACTGAACTACCCGGTCGTTCCCGAGCAGGCCGCGCTGCTGTCCGACGCCTTGGGCGGTCTGCTGCGCCCCGACGCGCTGGACGCGGCGCTGCGGCCGGTCGGCGCGACCGGCACCCCCGAGGCGCGTACGGCAGCCGTCCGCCTGCTGGCCCGCGCCGACTGGCGCCCCTGCCCGGACCGGCTGCTGTTCACCGGCAACGGCCGCCAGGCGATCTCGGCCGCTGTCGCCGCGCTGGTCCCGCCGGGCGGGCGGCTGGGCGCGGAGGAGCTGACGTACCCGGTCCTGAAGTCGATCGCGGGCCGTCTCGGCGTGACCGTCGTCCCGCTCGCCATGGACGAGGAGGGTGTACGGCCGGATGCCCTCGCCGCCGCTCACCGCACCGCCCCGCTGCACGCCGTCTACGTACAGCCGACGCTCCACAACCCCCTGTCGCTCACCATGCCTCCCGCCCGCCGCGCCGAACTGGCCGCCGCCGTGCGGCAGCTGGACGTGCCGGTGATCGAGGACACGATCTGGGCGTTCCTGTCGGACGGTCTGCCGCCGCTCGCCGCGCTGGCCCCGGAGCGGACGGTGGTCGTGGACAGCGTGTCCAAGCGCCTCGCCCCGGGCCTTACCGTGGGTTTCGCCGTCGTACCCGAGGCCCTGGCGCCGTCTGTCGAGGCGGCGGTCCGCTCCGGCGGCTGGCTCCCGTCGGGTTTCGCCCTGGAGGCGGCGACCCGCTGGGAGGCGTCCGGCACGGTCGAGGCCCTCGTCCGGGCGAAGCGCCAGGAGGTCGAGCACCGCCAGGACCTGGTGGCACGGCACTTGTCGGGCTTCGCCGTGCGCACCGACCCGCACTCCTGCTTCTGCTGGTGGGAGCTGCCCCCGGAGTGGCGGGCCGACCTGTTCGTGGCGGCGGCCTCTCGTCAGGGCATCGCGGTGACTCCGGCGTCGGCGTTCACGGCGGACCCGCACCGGGCGCCCAACGCCGTACGTCTGGGTCTGGCCTCACCCGACCGGGAAACGCTCGCGGGCGCGCTGCGGATCCTGGCGGCCGTGGCCGCCTCGCCGCCGGGCGCCGAGATACCGGCCTGACGGCGCGGGGAGCCTCACGCGACGGTGACGGTGACCCTGTCGGCCCCGATCCGCCGCATGCGCTCGGTACCCCACTCGCCCAGCGCCTCGAGGGCGGCGTTGAGGGAGACGCCGTGCTCGGTCAGCGAGTACTCGACCTTGGGCGGAACCTGGCGGTACACCTCGCGGTGGACGAGCCCGTCCTCCTCCATCTCCCGCAGATGCTGGATCAGCATCTTCTCGCTGACGCCGGGCAGTCCCCGCCGCAGCTCGGCGAACCGGCGGGTGCCGTGGTGGTGCAGCTCCCACAGGATGAGCGACTTCCATTTCCCGGCGACGACATCCATCGCCGCGTCGATCCCGCAGAAGTAGGGCCCGCGTCGCGCCGATCCGGCCATGCACGCCTCCAAAGCCAACTCCACAGGGGGTACTTACCTCCAGGTGAGTACCCCACTAATTAGTCCGTACTGGTCAACTGTAAGGGCAGCGGAGAGGATCGAATCGAAGGACGAACCGAAAGGGGATCAGAGAAATGACGGCGAACAGCGGCATTCAGGTGAGCGTTCTCGGCCTCGGAGCGATGGGCACCGCTCTGGCGGAAGCCCTGGTGAAAGCCGGCCACGAGACGACGGTGTGGAACCGCACCCCGGGCAAGGCGGACGGCATCGTCGCACGTGGGGCGACCGAGGCCGCCACGGCGGGTGACGCGGTACGGGCCGCCCCGCTGGTGATCGCCTGCCTGCTGGACCACGCGTCGGTCCACGAGGTGCTCGACCCGCTCACCGCCGACCTGGCCGGGCGCACGCTGGTCAACGTGACCACGACGTCTCCGGCCCAGTCCCGGGAGCTGGCCGCGTGGGCCGCCGCCGCCGGCGTCGCCTACCTGGACGGCGGCATCATGGCGGTACCACAGATGATCGGGCAGCCGGGCTCGTCGATCCTGTACAGCGGGTCGGCCGAGGTGTTCCAGCAGTACAAGTCGCTGCTCGACCTGTGGGGTGTCAGCACGTACTTCGGCGAGGACGCGGGGCTGGCGTCCCTGTACGACCTGGCGCTGCTCGCCGGGATGTACGTCATGTTCGCCGGGTTCATGCACGGCGCCGCGATGGTCGCCCCGGCCGGTGTGACGGCACGCCAGTTCGCCGGTACGGCCGCGCCGTGGCTGAGCGCCATGACGGGCATGCTCGACCAGTACGCCACGGTCATCGACGGCGGCGACTACACGGTCGAGGGGCAGCAGAGCCTCGAGTTCTCCAGCCTGGACGACATCCTGGCGGCCAGCTCCGAGCAGGGCATCAGCACCGACGTGGTGGCCGCGGTGCAGGGGCTGATCCAGCGACAGATCGACGCGGGTCACGGGAAGGAGGGGTTCGCCCGGATCATCGAAAGCCTCCGCTGAAACCGGTAACACCCCCTGCGTCACCCCCGGTACCGTCACCCGAATGACTCTTGCTTACGACGCCACAGGCACCGGCCCGACCGTGGTGCTGCTCCACTCCGGGGTGTGCGACCGGCGCATGTGGGACCCGCAGGTCCCGGCCCTGGCCGACGCCGGTTACCGGGTGGTGCGGGGCGACTTCCGGGGGTACGGCGGGACGCCGGTGGCGGACCGTCCGTACAGTGACGCGGCCGACGTGGCGGAGCTCCTGGAGTACCTGGGCGTCGAACGGGCGGCGGTCGTCGCCTCCTCGTACGGCGGCGAGGTCGCCCTCGAACTGGCGGCGACCCGTCCGGACTCCGTCACGGCACTGGCCCTCCTCTGTTCGGCCATGCCCGGGCACACCCCAAGCGCGGAACTGCGCGCCTTCGCCGAGCGCGAGGGGGCCCTGTTCAAGGCGGACGACCTCGAGGGCGCGGTGGAGCTGAACGTACGCACCTGGGTCGGGCCCGAAGCCGCCGACCAAGCCCGGTCCCAGGTCCGCCGCATGCAGCGGCAGGCGTTCGAGTTGCAGTGGACGGCCGAGCACTCCTCCACACCGTGCGCCGAGCTGGACCTCGGCCGCATCACGGCCCCCACCCTGACCGTCTCGGGCGCCCACGACCTCCCCGACTTCCACCAGATCGCCGCGACCCTCGCCACCCGGCTCCCCGCCGCCCACCACATGGAACTCCCCTGGGCCGGCCACCTCCCCTCCCTGGAACGCCCCACGGAAACCACGGCCCTGCTCATCCGTTTCCTCCAGCAGACGTCCACCGGCACCTGAGGCCCGCCCTCCCCGGGGCCCCTCACCAGGAGCGACGGGCGGGCCGCTCATCCCGCCTCCACACCCCTCCTCGCCCACTCCGTGGCGGAGAAGCAGGAGGCGAGCCACAGGGCCTCCGGCATGTTGAGGATGACTCCGCTGACGTACGGGAAGGGAAGGCCCCGCCGGACCTCCTCCGGATAGTCGCGGCCGAACTCGACTCCCAGCGACGGGCTGCCGGGGATGACCAGCCGGTCCGGAGTGATCCGGACCGGGTGCCAGTCGAGGTCGCTGTGGAGGAGGGTCGCGTGGTCCTCCCCGGGACGCTGCCAGAAGATCAGCTGTTCCTCGTACTCGTTGACCCAGTGCAGGACATGATCCGATGAGCCGAAGGTGACCCCCGCCATCTCACCGAGGTGCGCCAGAACGGCGTTCCGGCCCCGGTACCCGCCCACATACGCGCGGGCGGCGTCCACGAAGGACCCCACGGTCGTGTCGTCGAGCACCGCCGTGGCAGGCACCCTGACGGTACGCGGCGGTCGGCCCTTCCGGGCCCCGCGACGGAGCTGCTCGGTGGCGTTCGCCCAGCACAGCCGCCCCTCGTCCGGGTCGAAGACGACACAGAAGACCGGCACGTTCCCGTTCGCCCAGGTCTCGCCGTGCTGCCGGACCGGCACGGCGTACCCGTAAGCCCGCCGCCACGAGGCACCGCCCTTCACCTGGACCTTGATGACGTCGTTGGTCACACGGCCCGCGTCGGCGAAGGTGACGAACAGGTCCTCGCCGTAGTCGTTCTGCCCGGAGATCTCCTCGACCACATGGTCATGGCTCTGGAGCAGCGTGCGCAGGGCGTTCACGGCCGCCTGCTCCATCCGCCGCCCGCTGGGAATCGTCGTCATGCCCTCCCCTTCACCACCCGACGCCTGCGCCCCTACCGTGCCATCCCCCTCTGACACCCAGCCATCACCGTGCCCAGGCCGTGAAGACCACGCCCGCTGCCGCGCCGCCGCAGAACCGCCAACCGCATCAGCCGTACCCCTCGGGGCGGCAGGGAGGGGACGCACGAGAAGGAGAAGGACTGGTCGGTCGGGGCCACCAACCGACTGTGTGCCGCTTCCCCGTCCGGGACCTGCCGCAGTGCGGCGGACTCGGCTTCGCCCTCGCCCACACCCGCAAGGGCAAGCAAGCCCAAGCGGGGCGAGTACCGCCGCCGCTGCGACGGCCACGGCATCCGCGTCGGCCGCCGCCTCTACAACCTGCGGGCCGCACCCACCGCGACGGCACCCGCCCGTGAACGACGACCGGCGGCCGCCCGGCATGAGGCGGACCCCTCGTCCAGCTGACGACAGGCTGGCGCGGCCGCCGGTCCCACTCGAAACCACGCCCAGAGGCGCGATCCATCCCGCACCCTACCGTCGCACCAACTGCCCCTCCGGAGGCATCCGATGGCCGTGACCATCACCCTCGTCGGCCTGCTCGGACTGGTCCCTTCTTCCTCCTGCGCTCCAGGGCCTCGGAGCTACGGCTCGGCGTTCATCGCCGTGATGTTCGGCTTCTTCCTCGCCTCCACCGCGGCCTCCGGCCCCAACAACGAGCAGACCGCCGTCAGCGACCTGAACGCGGGAGCCGAGTCGTGAAGGAAGCCCGGGCCGCTACGGGTGAGCTGTGGCAGGAGCACGATCCTGAACGAGCTGGGGGTGGACATGCCGACCATCATGGAGATCCTCCGGCACACGCAGATCAGCCAGACCGTGCGCTATGTGAAGGGCGGGTCCACCCTGTTGAGGGACGCGATGCGGCGCGGCGGGGGCGCCTTCCTGTCGCCGCAGAAGGGACCGCCTGAGACCAGGGACAGCGGCATCCGGCGCGCGACGGCGGCGCCGCGTGATGTGAACGAGAAAGCCCAGGTCAGACGGATCTGACCTGGGCTTTCAGCTGAGCCGCCTTCGGGATTCGAACCCGAGACCTACGCATTACGAGTGCGTTGCTCTGGCCAACTGAGCTAAGGCGGCACACCGCGCGCTCCCCCTGGGGGGTGCAGCAGCGAGGACAAGTCTACACAGGTGAAGAGGGTGCTCTTGCACGCCTTCTGGGGGCAGCGTTTGGAGGGGGCGTGGTGCCCCGAGAAGGATCGCCGGGGCCACGCCGCTGCGGCGTGGGTTTGTGCTCGGTGCTATGGAGGGTCCCGGGGAGAGCCGGGCGGCTATGGCGCCTCCGTACAGCCGCATGCACGGCGGGACGCGCCCGGGCCGCCGCGCGGGTCGGGTGAAGCGCTGTGCGCGGTCGCCGCGGGGTCGCGGGCTGCTCGTACGGGCCTCTGCGGCGCCGTGGCCGTGTGGTCAGCCGGCGCGGAGGGCCATGGTCATGGCTTCAACGGCCAGCAGCGGCGCCACGTTCCGGTCCAGGGCCTCGCGGCAGGCGAGGACGGCCTCTATGCGGCGCAGGGTCGCCTCGGGTGTGCTCTCGCGGGCGACGCGGTCGAGGGCGTCGTGGACGTCCTCGTTGGCGATCGCCGTGCGCGTGCCGAGCTGGAGGGCGAGGACGTCGCGGTAGAAGCCGGTCAGGTCGCTGAGGGCCAGGTCCAGGCTGTCGCGCTGCGTGCGCGTCCTGCGGCGCTTCTGCTTGTCCTCCAGCTCCTTCATCGCCCCGGCCGTGCCACGGGGCATCCGGCCGCCCTGCGCGGCGCCGAGGGCGGCCTTCAGGTCCTCGGTCTCCTTGACGTCCGTCTCCTCGGCGCGCTGCTTGGCGTCCTCCCCCGCGGCGTCGATCAGCTCCTGCGCCGCCTTGAGGCAGCCGCCCACGTCCTGCACGCGCAGGGGCAACTTGAGGACGGCGGCTCGGCGGGCGCGGGCGCGCTCGTCGGTGGCGAGGCGGCGGGCGCGGTCGATGTGGCCCTGCGTGGCGCGGGCGGCGGCGGCCGCCGTCTCGGGGTCGATGCCGTCGCGTCGTACGAGCACGTCGGCGACGGCCTCCACCGGGGGCGTGCGCAGGGTGAGGTGGCGGCAGCGGGAGCGGATCGTCGGCAGCACGTCCTCCAGCGAGGGCGCGCACAGCAGCCAGACCGTGCGGGGTGCGGGCTCCTCGACGGCCTTCAGCAGGACGTTCCCCGCGCCCTCGGTGAGTCGGTCGGCGTCCTCCAGGACGATGACCTGCCAGCGGCCGACGGCCGGGGAGAGCTGCGCGCGGCGGACGAGCTCCCGGGTCTCCTTGACGCCGATGGACAGCAAATCCGTGCGGATGACCTCGACGTCGGCGTGCGTGCCGATCATGGCCGTGTGGCAGCCGTCACAGAAGCCGCAGCCGGGCTCCCCGCCCAGCGCGCGGTCCGGGCTGACGCACTGGAGGGCGGCGGCGAAGCAGCGGGCGGCCGTGTCGCGGCCGGCGCCGGGCGGGCCGGTGAACAACCAGGCGTGCGTCATCTTCGACTTCGACGCGTCGGGCGGGGCCACGCCCTGCGCGTCGGCCGTGACGAGCGCGTCGGCGTCCCGCGCGGCGGCGGCCAGCTGCGCCTGCACACGGTCCTGGCCCACCAGGTCATCCCATACGGGCACGGGTCACCACCTTCTCCTCACGCCGCGGCCTCTCCGCCGACGCCACCCATTGTGACGGAGCCCTCTGACAACGCCCGCCGCCAGAACCAGGCCGGGCCGTGCCCCGGCAGCGGGGCACGGCCCGAAGGCTCGGCTGCGGGGCACCGCCCGCGTCTCAGCGGCGGCGGCCGCGCCTGCCGCCGTCCTCGTCCTCGTCCCGCTCGTCATGGCCGCCGAGCAGTTCGTCGGCCAGGGACGGCAGGTCGTCGAGCGGGGTCTCCTCGGCCCAGTCGGGGCGTTCCCGCCGCGGCCTGCCGCTCTCGTCCACCTGGGGCAGCTCGCGCGTCCGCTCGTTCGCGCCGGGCGGCTCGGCGGCGGCGCCCGGCCGGACCTCGTCGCGGAAGAAGCCGGGCGGTACGCGGTCGTCGGGCCGCTCGTCCCGTACGGGCGGGAGCACCGCCGTCTCGGCGACATCCGGGGCGGGGTCGTCCTTGCGCATGCTGATGCGCTGGGTCTCCTCCTCCGGCCGGGCCGAGGGCGCGGGCTCGGGCTTGCGCATGTCGATGCGCTGCGTCTCGTCGTCGCCCCGCGCGGCGTCCGCCCGCGGCGGATCGTCCTCGCGCATGTCGATGCGGGGCGCGGGCAGCGGCTGCGTGATCTCCTCGGGCCGTACGACCGGGTTCGGCACCGTCACGTCGTGCGGCGACACGGACGCCGCCCTGGCCGCTGCCGCAGCCGCGGCCGCCGAGGCGGCCGCCTCGGCCTCGGCCGCCGCCTGGCGGCGGGCCTCCTCCGCGCGCAGCAGGGCCTCCTCGGCCTTGCGCTGCTTCTCCCTGCGCCGCTCCTCGGCCTCGGCACGGAGCCGGGCCTCCTCCTCGGCGCGCCGGCGCAGCCGCTCCTGCTCCTCGCGGCGGGCCTTCTCCTCGGCCTCGCGCCGCCTGCGCTCCTCTTCGGCGAGCCGCCGCGCCTCGGCCGCCCGCTGGCGGGCCTCCTCGGCCTGCCGCTCCGCCTCGCGGCGGCGGGCTTCCTCCTCCTCGCGGCGCTTGCGCTCCTCCTCCTCGGCGCGCAGCCGGGCCAGCTGCTCCTGGCGCTCCCGCTCCAGCCGCTCGGCCTCGGCCTTGCGCCGGGCCTCCTCCTCGGCCTTGCGGCGGGCCTCCTCCTCGGCGGCCCTCCGCGCCTCCTCCAGCGCCTTCACCTCGGCGTCGGACAGCGGCAGCATCTGGTCGAGGCGGTGGCGTACGACGGTGGTGACGGCCTCCGGCTCCTGCCCGGCGTCCACGACCAGGTACCGCGCGGGGTCGGCGGCCGCGAGGGCGAGGAAACCGGCCCGTACGCGCGCGTGGAACTCGGCCGGCTCCGACTCCAGCCGGTCCGGCGCCTCCGTGAACCGCTCGCGCGCCGTCTCCGGCGACACGTCCAGCAGCACGGTCAGGTGCGGTACGAGCCCGCCGGTCGCCCAGCGGGAGATGCGGGCGACCTCCGTCGGGGACAGGTCACGGCCGGCGCCCTGGTAGGCGACGGACGAGTCGATGTACCGGTCGGAGATGACGACGGCGCCGCGCTCCAGGGCGGGGCGGACCAGCGAGTCGACGTGTTCGGCGCGGTCGGCGGCGTACAGCAGGGCCTCCGCGCGGTTGGAGAGCCCGGCGGACGACACGTCGAGGAGGATCGAGCGGAGCCGCTTGCCAATGGGCGTGGCGCCCGGCTCCCGGGTGACGACCACCTCGTGGCCCTTGGCGCGGATCCACTCGGCGAGCGCGGTGACCTGCGTGGACTTACCGGCGCCGTCGCCGCCCTCCAGGGCGATGAAGAAACCGGTCGGGGCCGGGGCCTGTGCCGGGTCGGCGCCGCGCAGCGCGTCGCGCAGATCGCGGCAGAGCGGTACGCCCGACCGGTCGTCGGTCTTGGCGAGGACGAGCGCGGCGACGGGCAGCAGCAGCGCGCCGACCAGCATCAGTGTGAACGCGGCGCCGCCGTGCGCGAACACGGCGTCCCCGACGGCGAGGCGGTGCGGGCCGATGGCGGCGGCGAACAGCGGGGCGGCGAGCGCGCCGAGCGCTATGGCGACCCGTACGACGGCCTGGAGGTGCTCGGTGAGGCGGGGCCTGCGGAACTCCTCGGTCTCCTGGTCGATCAGCGTGTGCCCGACGTTCGCGGCGACACCGGCGGACAGCCCGGCCGCGAGCGCCAGGAGCAGGACGGTCGCCGTGTCCGGCACGAGGCCCGTCACGAGCAGCAGCACCCCGGTGAGGGCCGTCGCGAGCGCGAGCAGGCGGCGCCGGGACAGGGCGGGCAGCACGGCGCGCGCGGCGCGGATGCCGAGGGCCGTACCGCCGGTCAGGCCGAGGACGAGCAGCGCGTACGTGACGGGGCCGCCACGCAGCTCCGACGCGTGCAGCACGGCGACGGCAGCGGCGGCCGCGACCGCTCCGGCGACGGCGGCGCAGGCGAGGACGAGCAGCGGTATGGCGCCGGTGCGGCCCTTCTCCGGGCCCGTACCGGTGGACGGGCGGCGCAGGCCCTCCAGCGGGGAGCGGGGGCGGGGCGTCTGCGTGTCGGGGAGCTGAAGGAAGTACAGGATCGACAGGGACCCGGCGAACAGCCCGGCCGCCACGTACGAGCCGAGCGCCGCCTCGTGCTCGCCGAACCAGTCCACGCCGAGCGCCAGCAGCTTGCCGACGAGGGCGGTGACGAACAGGGCGGCGGCGGCCAGCGGCACGGCGGCGAAACCGGTTCGCAGCGAGAGGCGGCGCAGGGCGCCCAGGTGGTCGGGCAGCGGCCGTACGGCGGCGCCCTCCAGCGGAGGGGCGGGCAGCAGGGCGGGGGCGGCGCTCTCCTCGGCGATCGTCCAGAACCGCTCGGCGGCGCCGGTCAGGAAGACCGTGACGAGGAGCAGCAGGACGGCCTGCGGTGGCGTCCACACGATCCACAGCGGGGCGACGACCAGCAGCGCGATCCGCACACCATCAGCGGCGATCAAGGTCCAGCGGCGGTCGAGGGGGCCCGACGAGGCGACGAGGCCGCTCACCGGGCCGAGCAGCACGGCGCCGAGCAGGAGCGTGGACAGCGCGCGCACGCCGAGGACGGCGGCGACCGCGAAGGCCGCGCCGCGCACCCCGCCGCCGAGCGTCTCCGCCGCGACGGTCGCCCGCACGGTCAGGAGGATCAGGACGAGCAGGGCGAGCGCGTCGGCCACGCCACCGAGGAGCGAGGCGCTCCACAGCCTGCGAAGCGGCGCGTTGCGCAGCAGCGCCCGTACGGCGCGCTCGCGGGAGTCCGCGGCGAGTGCGGCGTCGGAGACTTCGGGGTCTGAGGTGGGGCCCAGGGCCGTTGGCTGCTCGGCTCGCGTCATCCCCTCAGCCTATCCGCCCGGGCTGACACTCATACGTCCCGACCGAACGCGTGAGCGCATCCGGGGCCGTACGCTTCCGTGCCCACCCGCCACGCGCTGCGACAACGGGCGGCGCGGGACGGTGAGGGCCGTCACACACCGGGGCCGGGGCCCCGGGCGTGTCCGCCGAACGGGTTCACCGGTCCGGCCCGACCGTCGAACACGGCGGCCGACGGTCGAGCACGGCAGGCGGACACAGCGGGCGGGCACAGCGGGCAGGCACTGCAACGGCGCACAGCGGGAGCGCACAGCGGGCCCGCACAGCAATCGAGCACAGCGGGCGGGCACAGCGGCCGAGCCGCCCGGGCGTACGCGCGGGACGACTCCGTCGGACCCGCCCGGCGGACACGCGCCCAGCAGGCCGAACCACAGACGCGCGGCGCACCGCGTCACCAGGGAAACCCGCCGGGCGGCGCGCCCGTCCGCCCCGGCGGGCCTCCCCCTACTCGTCGGAGGAGGCCGACGTCGCCTTCTTCGCCGTCGCCTTCTTGGCGGCCGACTTGGCCGTCGTCGTCTTCGCCGCGGTCTTCTTGGCCGCCGTCGTCTTCGACGCGGTGGTCTTCTTCGCCGCGGTCTTCTTGGCGGCCGTCTTCTTCGCGGGCGCCTTCTTGGCGGTCTTCTTCGCCGGGGCCTTCGCCCGCTTCTCGGCGAGCAGCTCGAAGCCGCGCTCCGGCGTGATGGTCTCCACGCTGTCGCCGCTGCGCAGCGTCGCGTTCGTCTCGCCGTCCGTCACGTACGGGCCGAAACGGCCGTCCTTGACGACGACGGGGCGCTCGCTCACCGGGTCGTTGCCCAGCTCCTTCAGCGGCGGCTTGGCGGCCGCGCGCCCGCGCTGCTTCGGCTGGGCGTAGATCGCGAGGGCCTCCTCCAGCGTGATCGTGAAGAGCTGCTCCTCGCTCTCCAGCGACCGCGAGTCGGTGCCCTTCTTCAAATACGGGCCGTAGCGGCCGTTCTGCGCGGTGATCTCGACGCCCTCGGGGTCCTTGCCGACGACGCGCGGCAGCGACATCAGCTTGAGCGCGTCCTCCAGGGTCACCGTGTCGACGGACATCGACTTGAAGAGGGAGGCCGTGCGCGGCTTCACCGCGTTCTTGCCGGTCTTCGGGGTGCCCTCGGGGAGGATCTCCGTGACGTACGGGCCGTAGCGGCCGTCCTTGGCGACGATCGTGTGACCGGTCGCCGGGTCGGTGCCCAGCTCGAAGTCACCGCTCGGCTTGGCGAGCAGCTCCTCCGCGTACTCCACGGTCAGCTCGTCGGGCGCCAGGTCGGCGGGGACGTCCGCGCGCTGGTGGCCCTCCTCGTCCTTCACGCCGCGCTCGACGTACGGGCCGTAGCGGCCGACGCGCAGCACGATGCCGTCGCCGACGGGGAAGGAGGAGATCTCCCGGGCGTCGATCGCGCCCAGGTCCGTGACCAGCTCCTTCAGGCCGCCGAGGTGGTCGCCGTCGCCGTTGCCCGCGTCGGCGGCGCCCGCTCCGGAACCGGCGCCCGTGCCCTCGCCGAAGTAGAACCGCTTCAGCCACGGCACGGCCTGGGCCTCGCCGCGCGCGATGCGGTCGAGGTCGTCCTCCATCTTCGCGGTGAAGTCGTAGTCGACGAGCCGGCCGAAGTGCTTCTCCAGCAGGTTGACGACGGCGAAGGAGAGGAACGACGGGACGAGCGCCGTGCCCTTCTTGAAGACGTAGCCGCGCTCCAGGATCGTGCCGAGGATCGACGCGTACGTCGACGGGCGGCCGATCTCGCGCTCTTCCAGCTCCTTGACCAGCGACGCCTCGGTGTAGCGGGCGGGCGGCTTGGTGGCGTGGCCGTCCGCCGTGATCTCCTCGGCGGTCAGCGGGTCGCCCTCCGCGACCTGCGGGAGGCGGCGCTCGCGGTCGTCCAGTTCGGCGTTCGGGTCGTCGGCCCCCTCCACGTACGCCTTCATGAAGCCGTGGAAGGTGATCGTCTTGCCGGAGGCGGTGAACTCGGCGTCCCGGCCGTCGGCGGCCCTGCCGCCGATCCTGACGGTGACGGAGTTGCCGACGGCGTCCTTCATCTGGGAGGCGACGGTCCGCTTCCAGATCAGCTCGTACAGCCGGAACTGGTCGCCGGTGAGGCCGGTCTCGGCGGGCGTGCGGAAGCGGTCGCCGGAGGGGCGGATCGCCTCGTGCGCCTCCTGCGCGTTCTTGACCTTCCCGGCGTACGTGCGCGGCGCGTCCGGCAGGTAGTCGGCGCCGTACAGCTGCGTGACCTGCGCGCGGGCGGCGGCGACGGCCGTGTCGGACAGCGTCGTGGAGTCCGTACGCATGTAGGTGATGAAGCCGTTCTCGTACAGCTTCTGCGCGATCTGCATCGTCGCCTTCGCGCCGAAGCCGAGCTTGCGGCTCGCCTCCTGCTGGAGGGTCGTGGTGCGGAACGGCGCGTACGGGGAGCGGCGGTACGGCTTGGACTCGACCGAGCGGACAGCGAACCGCGTGTCGGCGAGCGCGGCGGCCAGGGCGCGGGCGTTCGCCTCGTCCAGGTGGAGGACCTGCTCGCTCTTGAGGCGGCCGTCCTGGCCGAAGTCGCGGCCCTGGGCGACGCGGCGGCCGTCCACGGACGCCAGGCGCGCCGTCAGGGTCGAGGGGTCGGACGGGTCACCGGCGCGGCCGGTGCCGAAGGTGCCGGTGAGGTCCCAGTACTCGGCGGAGCGGAACGCGATGCGCTCACGCTCGCGCTCGACGACGAGCCGGGTGGCGACGGACTGCACACGGCCGGCCGACAGCCGGGGCATGACCTTCTTCCACAGGACCGGCGAGACCTCGTAGCCGTACAGCCGGTCCAGGATGCGGCGGGTCTCCTGGGCGTCGACCATCCGCTTGTTCAGCTCGCGCGGATTGGCGACGGCCTGCTGGATCGCGTCCTTGGTGATCTCGTGGAAGACCATCCGGTGGACGGGGACCTTGGGCTTGAGGACCTCCAGGAGGTGCCAGGCGATGGCCTCGCCCTCGCGGTCCTCATCGGTGGCCAGGTAGAGCTCGTCCGACTCGGCGAGCTGCTCCTTCAACTTCCTGACCTGGGCTTTTTTGTCGGCGTTGACGACGTAGATCGGCTGGAAGTCGTGTTCGACGTCCACGCCGAGGCGGCGCACCTCGCCGGTGTACTTCTCGGGCACCTCCGCGGCGCCGTTCGGGAGGTCGCGGATGTGCCCGACGCTCGCCTCGACGACGTAGCCGGGGCCGAGGTAGCCCTTGATCGTCTTCGCCTTGGCAGGCGACTCGACGATGACGAGTCGGCGGCCGCCCTGTGCGGTCTCGCGTGTCGGGGACAACTCTTCGCTCTTCTCTCCGGTCGGCGCTCGGTGCGTGTGCGGCGCGGCGCGGCCCCGTATGGGGCGCGTCCCGGGCACTGCGGGCACTGCGCCACGGCTGTGACGCTGCTGTCGCTGCGGAGTGTGACGGTACAACCCGCCCCCGTGTCAAACGGCGAAAGCCCGCAACGGCCACTCGAACGGTAACCCGACTTCTGGCATTCCTGCCGCCCGGACTCCCCTCATGGCGCGGAGGGCCCCGTTCCGGGTGTGGGCGTTCACCGTCGTGCGGGGCGCGCCGTCGGGCGCCGCCCCGGGCGCCCGTTCCGGCCCGGTTCCTGCCTGGTTAGGGCTGCTCAGGGCGTACGTCCCCGGTCGGGACGACCCCGCGCGCTCCGGGCATCGGAGTGGACTGCGGCGAAACCGGTCAGATCCGGCTGAAGCACCACACGCCGAGCGCCAGGAACGCCGCGCCGGAGCCGACCGCGAAGGCGAGCGCTGTGGCCGGGCTCACCCCGTGCGCCACCGGCGCGCGGTGCGTCACGCGAGCCGCCGTCCACACCAGCAGCCCCGCGCCGAAGATCGTGAACGCCGCGCCGGCGAAGATGGCCGGTCCGCTCTCCATGCCCGTACCCCGTTCCGTCGTACCAGTGCCGGGGACCCCGCTGGTCGCGCGTCTTGGGCGCACGGCTCGGTGACGTGCGGCCCAGTGAGGTGCGCGGCGCGTAGGGCCGGGGCCGGGTCTGTGTCAGGCCGGGGCCGGGGGCCGCGCTCGGGTGTCCCTTGGGGAGGCTGACACCTCCGGGCGTCGGGAGCGCGAATTACGGGTGAACGACGCGGGGGCCCGGCGGGGCCGTTCACCCACCCGGAGCCTGCCCCTCCCGTCCGCACGGCAGCCACCGCCAGGTCAGCCCCCACCGCGGTGGCCCTCCCGCAGCGCGGTCGCCGGCGCCCAGCGCGGTGGCCCTCCCGGTCAGCCGCCCCGGCGTGCTCGGCCTCGGCCTGGTGCGCCTCCCTGCTCAGCCTCGGCCTGCGGCTCCTCCCCGCTCGGCCCCTGCCTTGATGCACCTCCCCGGACCGCCGCCGCGTCCTGGCTGTCCGCCCCGCCGCCCCGGCGCCTCCGCGCCCGCCACCGCGACCGAGCCGTGGACCTCAGCCCGGGGCGCCTCCGGAGCCCGCCGTCGCACCCTGGCGCCAGGTCCGGCCCCGGCCCCCTGCCCGCCGCCCCGGCCGTCGGCGTCAGCCCGGGAGGGCCTGGACCGAACCCGCTGCCGCGCCTGGGCCTGGCGCCTCGGCCCGGCGCTTGGGCCACGGGCTCTGCCTGTGGCTCTTGGGCCCCGCCGCGACGGCAGCACCTCAAGCCCGGCGTCGTCCCGGCCCGCCTGCCTCGTCCGGGGTTCCCTCCTGCGCCACGGCCGCGTCCCGGCCCGTGCCTCTTGGGCACACCGCGACCGGGGAGCACGTACGCCCCGTCCCCGGGGCGCTTCCTCGGCTCGGGCAGCCTCCCGGGCCATCTGGGCCAACTCATCCCGAGGGCCATGCTCCTGAGGCCGCCGGACCGACCCGGCCCACGCCCCGGTCGCCGCAACCCTGCCGCCCGGACCGCCCCGCCCCGCTCGGCGCGGCCAGGGCGCCTACGAGCCCCGGACGATCACCCTCCCGCCGGGCGTCAGCGCGCCCCCTCATGCCGTACCGGCTCCAGGAAGCCCTCCTCCACGAGGAGGCGGATCGCCTGGGGCGTGCGGTCGCGCAGCACCACGGGGTCCTCCCCCATCAACTGGGCGATGGCGTCCAGGATGCGGCCCGCGCTGAGCGAGCCGTCGCAGACACCGGCGAACCCGGCGCCGACCGTGTCCACCTTGGTCGCCCGCCGCATCCCCCGGTTCTGCCGCAGGATGACGTGCTCGGGGTCCTCCGCGCCGGGCAGTCCGACCTGCTCCTGCACCACCTCGGACGCGAGCCGGAAGTGGTCGGTGAGCAGGGCCGCGTCGTCGCGCGACCGGAGGTAGTCCTGGCGGGCGAAGTGCGCCTGCACGGTCTCGCCCAGCGGCTGTTCGACCGGGTGCGGCCACTCCTCGACCACGATGGACGGCTCGTCCGTGCCGGACTTGCGCAGCGTGATCCAGCCGAAGCCGACCGTCTTGGTGCCGCGCGCCTCGAACTCGTCGAGCCACGCCTCGTACCGCGCCTGGTACTCCTCCGGTGCGGCCCGGTGGTCCCCTGCGTCCCGGAGCCACAACTCCGTGTACTGCGTGACGTCCTGGACCTCCCGCTGGATGATCCACGCGTCGCAGCCGCGCGGCACCCAGGAGCGGACGCGGTCCTTCCAGTCCTCGCCCTCGACGTGCTGCCAGTTGGCCAGGAGCTGCGCGAACCCCCCGTCGTTGAGCCGGTCCCCCGCCTGCTGGACCAGCGTGCGGCACAGGTCGTCGCCGCCCATCCCGCCGTCGCGGTACGTGAGCCGGGCGCCCGGGGAGATGACGAACGGCGGGTTCGACACGATCAGGTCGTACGTCTCCGACGCGACCGGCTCGAACAGCGAACCGGCCCGCAGGTCGGCCTCGGGGGCACCGGACAGCGCGAGCGTCAGCCGCGTGAACTCCAGCGCCCGCGGATTGAGGTCCGTCGCCGTCACCCGGGTCGCGTGCCGCGTGGCGTGCAGCGCCTGGATGCCGGAGCCGGTACCGACGTCCAGGGCGGAGGCGACCGGGGTCCGTACGGTGAGCCCGGCGAGCGTGGTGGACGCGCCGCCCACACCGAGGACGACGCCCTCGCCTCTGCCGCCCGCCCCGCCCGCGCCGCCCACGGCGCACCCGAGGTCGGACACGATGTACCAGTCCTCGCCGTCGGGGCCGCCGTACGGGCGTACATCGACCGTGGCCCGGATGCCGTCGCCGTCCCGTACGACCCAGCCGCCGGCGAGGGCCTCGTCCAGCGGGAGAGCCTGGCCGGCCCGCTCTGAGGGGACCGGCTGCTGGAGCAGGAACAGCCGGACGAGCATGTCCAGCACCCCGTACCCGCGGGTGGCGCGCAGGGCGGGCACCGTCTCGCTGCGGGCGAGCGCGGCGTAGGCCGTGGCGCCGAGCCGGTCGAGGAGCCCGTCGGCGGTGAAACCGGCGGCCAGGAGGGCGGAGCGCAGGCGGTCGGCGTGGTCGGGCACGGGAAGGCTGGTGGCCAGGCTGGTCGTACTCACCCACTCATTGTGACCGGCGCCACCGACAATGACGAACGGCCCGGCGTCCCTGTGGACAACCGGGCCGAACGGGTGTGACGCGTACCGCTACTCGGGCGCGCCGCTCGCCGAGGCGGACGGCTTCGCGGACTCATCGGCCTTCGCGGACTCCGCGGACTCCGCGGGCTTCGCCGACGCACCGGCGGACGGCGACGCCGAGCCACCGGGCTTGGCGGCGGGACCGCTGGTCGTCGTGGGCACGGCGGACGGCCTGACCTTCTGGCAGCCGGGCTGCTTGGCCATCGCCTGGCGCAGGTCGCCCGTCTGGAGCTTGGCCAGCGCGTCCTGGTCCATCTTCTCGATGCGCTTCAGGCTGTCCGCGACGCCCTTGAGGCCGTCGGCGAACTTCTGCTGGCTCTTGGTGTCGAGGGCGTCGACCTGCTTGCGGAGGCCCTCGTAGGCCGTGGCGCTGGAGTTGAGCTCCTTGACGGCGTCCTGCTGGAGCTTCTCGCCGTTCTCGACGGGCGGCACGCCGGCGTTCTGGACCGCCTTGGCGAGCGCCTTGTTCGAGTCGGCGATGTCCTGGAACGCCTTCGAGTCCGCCGCCTGGACATCGGCGGGCTTGCTGTCCGCCGCCGTCGAGATGATGGTCTGCTGGGCGCCGGCCCGCTTCTGGAACGAGGGCTTGGCCTGCTCGCAGAAGGTCTTCGCCCAGGCCTCCGTCTTCTTGCCCTCGTCTTCGACTTCGTCCCCGCTGCAGCCCGACAGCGCCAGTACGAGCACCGCACCGCCGGACAGCGCGGCTGCAAGCTTCTTGTTCACCGGTTTGGTCCCTTCCAAGGCTCTCGGCCCCGGAACATACACGCCAAGTGGGCGACATCCGCGTGTCGTGCAACCATTTCGTACTCTTTTGGACCGTTTGCACCAAGGGAGAGAAGGCTCACCGCAGAGACATGGCGTCGTCGGCCGCGCCGCCGCGGGCGCACGGGGCAGCGCGAACGGCCGTGCCTGACCAGCTGACACGTCGGGACGCGGGCGGCGGTCACTTGACGGGCGCCGCCTGGTCCGGCGAGCCTGTGAAACGCCCGGGCGTGTCCTCGTCGTCGCCGGCGACCGAGCGCCGCTTGGACACGTACACCGCCGCGACGATCACGACGATCGCGACGGCCGCCACCACGGCCCGTACGCCCACGCTGGCGTCGGCGCCGTGGCCGAACCGGACGACGGCGGGCGCGATCAGCAGCGCCACCAGGTTCATGACCTTGAGCAGCGGGTTGATCGCCGGGCCCGCCGTGTCCTTGAACGGGTCGCCGACCGTGTCGCCGATCACCGTCGCGGCGTGGGCCTCGCTGCCCTTGCCGCCGTAGTTGCCGTCCTCGACCAGCTTCTTGGCGTTGTCCCACGCCCCGCCCGAGTTGGCCAGGAAGACCGCCATCAGGATGCCGGTGCCGATCGCGCCCGCGAGGTAGGCGCCGAGCGCGCCCACGCCGAGGGTGAAGCCGACCGCGATGGGCGCCATGACGGCCAGCAGGCCGGGGGTGGCCAGTTCCCGCAGGGCGTCCTTGGTGCAGATGTCCACGACACGCCCGTACTCGGGCTTCTCCGTGTAGTCCATGATCCCGGGGTGGTCGCGGAACTGGCGGCGCACCTCGTACACGACCGAACCCGCCGACCGGGACACGGCGTTGATCGCCAGCCCGGAGAAGAGGAAGACGACGGCGGCGCCGACGATGAGGCCGACGAGGTTGTTGGGCTGCGAGATGTCCATGCTGAGCGTCGTCTCGCCGACCCGCGCTCCCACGTCGGCTACGGCGGTGGCGATGGCGTCCCGGTACGCGCCGAAGAGCGCCGACGCGGCGAGGACCGCCGTGGCGATGGCGATGCCCTTGGTGATCGCCTTGGTGGTGTTGCCCACCGCGTCGAGGTCGGTGAGGACCTGCGCCCCGGCGCCCCGCACGTCGCCGGACATCTCCGCGATGCCCTGCGCGTTGTCGGACACGGGCCCGAAGGTGTCCATCGCGACGATCACGCCCACCGTGGTGAGCAGCCCGGTGCCCGCGAGCGCGACGGCGAACAGCGCCACCATGATCGACGCGCCGCCGATTAGGAACGCCCCGTAGACGGCGAGTCCGATCAGCAGGGCCGTGTAGACGGCGGACTCCAGTCCCAGGGACACACCGGCGAGGATGACGGTCGCGGGGCCGGTCAGCGAGGACTTCCCGATGTCCCGCACGGGCCGTCGGCTCGGCTCGGTGAAGTACCCGGTGAGCTGCTGGATCAGCGCGGCGAGGACGATCCCGAGGGCGACGGCGACGAGCGCCAGGACGCGCGGGTCGCCGTCGTGCGCCCGTACGGCCGGGTCGGTGACGCCGTCCAGCTCCGCGAACGAGGACGGCAGGTACACGAACGCGGCGACCGCCACCAGGACGAGCGAGATCACCGCGGAGAGGAAGAAGCCCCGGTTGATCGCGGACATGCCACTTCGGTCGGCGCGCCGGGGCGCGACGGCGAAGATGCCGATCATCGCGGTGACGACGCCGATCGCCGGGACGATGAGGGGGAAGGCGAGGCCTAGGTCACCGAAGACGGCCCTGCCGAGGATCAGCGCGGCGACCAGCGTGACGGCGTACGACTCGAAGAGGTCGGCGGCCATGCCGGCGCAGTCGCCGACGTTGTCCCCGACGTTGTCGGCGATGGTGGCGGCGTTGCGCGGGTCGTCCTCGGGGATGCCCTGCTCGACCTTGCCGACCAGGTCGGCGCCGACGTCGGCGGCCTTGGTGAAGATGCCGCCGCCCACGCGCATGAACATCGCGATCAGCGCGGCGCCGAGGCCGAAGCCCTCCAGGACCTTGGGCGCGTCGGCCGCGTAGACGAGGACGACGCAGCAGACGCCGAGGAGTCCGAGGCCGACCGTGAACATGCCGACCACGCCACCCGTACGGAACGCGATCTTCATGGCCCGGTGCGAGACCGCCATCAGGTCCTTCTCCGGTTCGCCCGGCGCCGGTGTGGCCTCGCGCGCCGCCGCGGCGACCCGCACATTGCTGCGTACGGCGAGGCGCATGCCGATGTATCCCGTGGCGGCGGAGAACAGCGCGCCGACGAGAAAGAACAGCGAACGCCCGGCCCGCTGGGACCAGTTGTCGGCGGGGAGCAGCATGAGCAGGAAGAACACGACGACCGCGAACACGGCGACGGTTCTCAACTGCCGCGCCAGATAGGCGTTGGCGCCCTCCTGGATAGCGGCGGCGATCTTCTTCATGGACGTGGTGCCCTCACCGGCGGCCAGGACCTGCCGGACGAGCAACTGCGCGACGACCAGCGCCATCAGCGCCACGAGGGCGATGACGATCACGATGACCCGGTTCTGGTCGGTGAGGACCGCGGCGGCCAGCGGAACGGGGATCGGGTCGTGGGACCACGGTGGGTCGAGGAGCCCCGCCATTCGTCCTCCTTGACGTCAGAGCTCACGACAGGGACGGCTTGTAGAAGCGGAACCCGATCGAAACAGGGCGCCGAAAGACCAGAATCGACCGGCTCTCGCCGGTCGGCAAATGATCCGTTCTCGAAAAGGCACCCGGCCGGAGTAACGGGAAGGGGCCGAGCGCCTGGCGGGCGGCCCGGAAAGGGGAAGGCCCCGCTCGGCGGGGCCTTGACGAAGGATGACGGGGCCGGGGGTTCTTCTCAGGTCCGGCGACCTTCTGAGGTCTGAAGTCTTCGGAGGTCCGGGGTCTTCGGAGGTCCGGGGATGTTCTCGGGCCCAGGTCCCAGGGACCTTGTCAGGTCCGTGGAACTCCTGAGGTCCTGGGGTCCTCTCAGAGGACTTCCGCGAATCCCGACCTGGGCCAGCTCATCCGAATGAGTCCACCCCGCTCGCCCGCCGACACCTCGACGTCGTCCACGAGCCCGCTGATCACCGCGAGGCCCATCTGGTCCTCGCCTTCGGCGTCGTCGAAGTCCCGGGTCGGCGCGCCGCTGCGCGAGCCGGGTACACCTGCCGCGTCGGCCGCCGCGACACCCGCGCCGGGCACCTCGTCGCCCACCTCGATGGAGAACGCCTTCTCCTCCTCGGTCAGCATCACCCTGACGGGAGCGGTGACCCCGTTGCTGCGGTGCAGCCCCACGGCGCGGGAGCACGCCTCGCCGACGGCGAGCCTGACCTCGTCCAGCACAGCTTCGTCCACCCCTGCCCGGCGGGCGACGGCGGCCGCCACCAGGCGGGCGGTCCTGACGTGCTCGGGCTGGGCGCTGAAGCGGAGTTCAACGGTGGCCATGCGGTCCCCCTCGGGCGTACGAGCGTGCATCTCAGAGGGCCGGGCCGGCTGCCCGGCTCCTCTGCCGTTCCACCGGATGCCCCGGATTCCGTCCGGCGCATCCGCACCGCCGGGGCGTGGCGCCACCAGCGGCGGTACCGCCTCCAGCGCGTCGTGGAGCCGTACGAGCCGGGGGCCGCCCCAACGGGGCATATGCCCTGCGAGCGGGCCTTCACGCCCCGCCCAGGGGCTTGAGGGCCGCTTTCCGGCCGCTCCTGTGTCCCGCTGCGGCCCCGCGGGTGGGCGCGGGGCGTCACGGCACCGGCGCCGGGCCCTGGCGGGAGCCCGGCGCGGGCCTACGGCGCCCTCGGGACGCCGCGATTCGGTCCGCCACCACGCGGAACCCGGCCCGTGCCCCGGACCGGCCCATGCCCCGGACCGGCCCGTGCCGTGGCCCGGATGCCGTGGCTCGGGAGCCACTGGCGGGAGCCCCGATGGCCGAAGCCGACGGCCGGGTGCCTGATCGGCGGCGTACTGCACCCGGCACCGGCCACCACCGGCCCGGCCCGTCGCTCAGAGCGGGTGCTCCCACGACGCGCGCGGGAGCCTGGGCCGGGGACGCCCGGGCGCGGCGCGGCGACCGGCCCGCACGGGGTGGGGGCCGGGCGTCGTCGTCCGGGTCAGTCGGTGGCGGCGACGGCCTCGTCCACCGTGGTGTGAATCGGGAACACCTTGGTCAGGCCCGTGATCCGGAAGATCTTCAGGATGCGCTCCTGGTTGCAGACCAGACGCAGCGAGCCCTCGTGGGCGCGCACGCGCTTCAGCCCGCCGACCAGGACGCCGAGGCCGGTCGAGTCCAGGAAGTCCACGCCCTCCATGTCGACGACCAGGTGGTACATGCCGTCGTTCACCAACTCGACCAACTGCTCGCGCAGCTTGGGCGCGGTATACACATCAATCTCGCCACCGACCTCGACGACCGTACGGTCGCCACCAGGGCCGGACACATTGCGAGTCGACAGGGACAGGTCCACGGATCCTCCAGCACCTTGCTATCGAGCGGTCGCCCCCGGGTCTCCCCGACGGAGTCAGGGGACGGATCGCCAGCCGCGATGGCATTCAATCACTTACCAGCAGCCATGCACGACGCCTTGGGAGCATTGTCCGTCACGCCGGTGACACACTCGGTGTCGATGGCCAGGAATCACCGCCCCAGTCGTCCCCCCGAGAACGGGGACGCCCGCCCCTCCCCCGGTACGGTCCTCGACCGCCTCACCGCGCGGGCGAACCGGGCTGCGCGCATCACTCATACGGAGCACCTGCCCCCGAGAGAGGGTCGGCATGCCGTCTGGCCGGATCGCATCCGGCCGGAAGTGGTCCGTGCGATTCACCTGGCCGGTATCGACCATCCGTGGGCCCACCAGGCGGCCGCCGCCGAGCACGCTCTGGACGGCGAGTCGGTGGTGATCGCCACGGGCACGGCGTCCGGCAAGTCGCTCGCCTACCTCGCGCCCGTCCTCTCGACGCTCCTGGACGGCTCGGAGGCCCCGAACGGCCGCGGCACCACCGCGCTGTACCTGTCCCCCACCAAGGCGCTGGCGGCCGACCAGCGGCGCGCCGTACGGGCCCTGTCCGCCCCGCTGGGCAACAAGGTCCGCCCGGCCGTGTACGACGGCGACACGCCGTTCGAGGAGCGTGAGTGGGTCCGCCAGTACGCCAACTACGTGCTGACCAACCCGGACATGCTCCACCGCGGCATACTGCCGTCCCACCCGCGCTGGGCCTCCTTCCTGCGCGCGCTGCGCTATGTCGTGATCGACGAATGTCACACGTACCGGGGTGTGTTCGGCTCCCACGTGGCGCAGGTGCTGCGCCGCCTGCGGCGCCTGTGCGCCCGGTACGGCTCCGACCCCGTGTTCCTGCTCGCCTCGGCGACCGCCGCCGAACCGGCCGCCGCCGCGACCCGTCTCACGGGCCTGCCCGTCCACGAGGTGGCGGACGACGCGTCGCCGCGCGGCGAGCTCGTCTTCGCGCTGTGGGAGCCGCCGCTGACCGAACTGGAGGGCGAGAACGGCGCGCCCGTCCGCCGGACCGCGACGGCCGAGACCGCCGACCTGCTGACCGACCTGACCGTGCAGGGCGTCCGCTCGGTCGCCTTCGTGCGGTCCCGGCGGGGCGCCGAGCTGATCTCGGTCATCGCGCAGGAGCGGCTCGCCGAGGTGGACCGCTCCCTGGCCCGCCGCGTAGCCGCCTACCGGGGCGGCTACCTGCCGGAGGAGCGCCGGGCCCTGGAGCGGGCGCTGCACTCCGGTGAGCTGCTCGGCCTCGCCGCGACGACCGCCCTGGAGCTGGGCATCGACGTGTCGGGCCTCGACGCGGTACTGATCGCCGGGTACCCGGGCACCCGCGCCTCCCTGTGGCAGCAGGCGGGCCGCGCCGGGCGGTCCGGGGAGGGCGCGCTCGCGGTGCTGGTCGCCCGGGACGACCCGCTGGACACGTATCTCGTCCACCACCCGGAGGCCCTGTTCCGCCGCCCGGTGGAGTCCACCGTCCTGGACCCGGACAACCCGTACGTCCTGGCCCCGCACCTGTGCGCGGCGGCGGCCGAGTCGCCGCTCACCGACGGCGATCTGCCGCTGTTCGGGCCATCCGCTGCCGCGCTGCTGCCGCAGCTGGAGGCCGCGGGGCTGCTGCGGCGGCGGACGTCCGGCTGGTACTGGACACGCCGGGAGCGCGCCGCGGACCTCACCGACATCCGGGGCGAGGGCGGCAGCCCCGTCCAGGTCGTGGAGGAGGGCACCGGCAGGCTCCTCGGCACCGTGGACGCCTCGGCCGCCCACACCACCGTCCACGAGGGCGCCGTCCACCTCCACCAGGGCCGTACGTACCTCGTGCGGCACCTCGACCTGAAGGAGTCGGTCGCCCTCGTCGAGGAGGCGAACCCGCCGTACTCCACCACCGCCCGCGACACCACCTCCATCTCCGTCCTGGAGACCGACACCGAGGTCCCGTGGGGGGACGGCCGGCTCTGCTACGGCTCCGTCGAGGTCACCAACCAGGTCGTCTCCTTCCTCCGCCGCCGTCTGATCACCGGTGAGGTACTCGGCGAGACCAAGCTCGACCTGCCGCCGCGCACCCTGCGCACCCGGGCGGTGTGGTGGACGGTCACCGAGGACCAGCTGGACGCCGCCCGGGTGAACCCGGAGCAGCTGGGCGGCGCGTTGCACGCCGCCGAGCACGCCTCGATCGGCCTGCTGCCCCTCTTCGCCACCTGCGACCGCTGGGACATCGGCGGTGTGTCCGTCCCGCTCCACCCGGACACGCTGCTGCCGACGGTATTCGTCTACGACGGCCATCCGGGTGGCGCCGGGTTCGCCGAGCGGGCGTTCCACACGGCGCGCGCCTGGCTGAGCGCGACCCGCGAGGCGATCGCGTCGTGCGAGTGCGACGCGGGCTGCCCGTCCTGCATCCAGTCGCCCAAGTGCGGAAACGGCAACGACCCGCTGCACAAGCGCGCCGCCGTACGTCTCCTCACCGAACTGCTCCGGGGCGCGCCGACGGAGCCGACCGACCCGGCCGCGCCTACGGACGCCCCGCCACCTCAGGACCCGTAGGCGGCTCCCGCACCAACGCCGGCCCCGGCCAGGGGCCGGCCACGCCCAAGGCCGAACGAGGCACCTCAGGCTTCGGCGGAGCCTGCCCCCGCGCGGCCTTTAGAGGGCCGTCAGATCCCTGCCGCGCCCAGCCGGACGCGCCAGGGGCCGTGCAGCGCCCCGAACGTCTGCCGGGGGCCTTGCCGCGCCTTGCCGCGCCCTGCGACGGCCCCCGGACCGTGCCACGCCCCCGGACGCCTGCCGCACCCGTGCGCGCCCCTGGACGCCCGCCGGCACCGTGCGGCACCCACCCGACACCCGCCGGGTCCCTGCTGGGCGTCCTGACACCGACCGTCAGGACGACTTGGTCCACGCCGCAGGGACGGCCGTCAGGGTCCTGCCCCCGCCTCACGAGGGCTAGGCTCCGGCCACGCCTCCGGAGGGCCCGCCCGGGACCTGACCGTCGGGGCGTACGGCCCGAACCGCGCCCGCGCCGTCACCTCCGCGACCTCCCCCCGCAGGCTGCATCCGACCACCTCCGCGTGCTGCGCCCGCGCGACCCGGGCGGCCGCGTCGCAGGCGTTCTCGGCACCGCGCAGGGCCCGGTCGGCCGCCGCGAGAGCCGCCAGGTCGGCGGCCCCTCCGGCCCGGTGCCGCGCTGCCACGGCTTGGCCGAGGGCGAGTACGGCGGCGAAGACGACGCACAGCGCGCCCACCGCCATGGCCGACCAGACGGTCGCCGAGCCCCGGTCCGCACCACGCCCCAGGGCCCGACGTCCGCCCCCGTCCCCGGCGCTCGCCGCAGCCCGACGTCCGCGTTCGTCCCGGCCTACGGGCCTGGGAGCGCCTTCCTCAGCAGCAGCCTGGAAGTCGCTCCCCGCACCGCCGCGTCGCCCTGCCTGCCTCAGGAGCCCTCCCGCACCATGTCGCCCACCGTGTCCTCGGCGAGGGCGGCCGCCTCGGCGTGGAGGGTCAGCCCCCAGGAGGCGGGCCCAGGGGCGGGCGCTTCGACCCGTACCCGCCAAAGGTCGCCCGCCCGCTCCACCACCACCCGCGCCCCGTCCGGTGCGGCCGCCCGGGCCGCCGCCACCGCTGCCGCCTCCGGCTCCGACCGGGCGACCGCCCGTGCTCCCGCGCGGGCCGCGTCCACGCACTGGATCTGCGCGGCCGCAGCGACCAGGCCCCACAGCAGCGTCATCGTGAACACCACCAGCGCGGGCATGGCCAGGGCAGCCTCCGCCGTCACCGAACCCCGCTCCCGGCGGCTCCCGCAAAGGGCTCTCAGAACGGCGCATCGAGCGCCTTCTCGATCGTCGACCGCAGTCCCGACGACACGGCGTCGCTTGTCACGACCTTGTACAGCACGGCCGCGAAGGCGCACGCGGCGATCGTGCCCATCGCGTACTCCGCCGTGTTCATGCCCGCGTCCCGGCGCATGCCCGTCCAGGCCTTCGCCCACCGCTGCTTCGTCCACTTCGCCATCCGGTGCCACACAACAACCCCCTTGTCTCGTACGTGCGCTCGGAACGCCCCTGGTTTCCGGGGCGGTGTCTCTCACAGCAACTGGCCCGCAAGGCCGATCACGACGGGCGCCACCCCGACCGCGAGGAAGGCGGGCAGGAAGCACAGCCCGACCGGCGCGGTGATCATCACGTGCGCCCGCTGGGCCCGCGCGGTGGCCGCTCTCGCCCGGTCGGCACGCAGTCCCGCAGCCAGCCGGGACACCGGGCCCGCCGCCGGGGCGCCCGAGGCCGCCGCCCGCTCCAGACAGCGGGCCAGCTGCCGGGCGCCCGGGATGTCCCCCAACCGGCCCCAGGCCTCGCCGGGGTCGCCACCCAGCGCCAGTTCTGCCGCGGTCCGGTGAAGCCGCTCGCCCAGCGGGCCACCGATCGACCGGCCGACGGCCTCCGCCGCCTCGCGCGGCCCGGCCCCTGCGGCCAGACAGGCGGCGAGCAGGTCCGCGGCGAGCGGCAGCCGGGCGGCCGCCTCGGCGTCGGCCACCGCGGGACGGGGTCGGCGCTGCCATTTCCGCAGGGCGTACGCGCCGACGGCACCAGCCGCGCAGCCGACCACGCCGCCGAACAGCACCCACCCGGTGATCGTCGCGGCGGCCGGACCGCCCCACCGACGAGCCAGGGCCACGGTCGCGGGCCTCAACCGGCACGTCCGGGACCGGCGCGGGCGCTCGGCCGGGATCAGCACCACGAGCCGTCCGCGTGTCCTCCTGGCCTGCCGCGCGCGAGCCGCCGCACGGACGGTCCACAAGGCGGCCGCCAGTACCGCCACCACTGTCCACAGGCGGTGGACAACCTCATCGGCTTCCCAGGTCACGGTTCCTCCCCCGCCCTGACGATCCGCCCGGCCCACCACAGCCCCGCCGCCTCCAGAGCACCACCGACCACGAGGCAGGCGACACCGGCCGGAGTGTGGAAGAGGACCCGCAGCGGGTCGGCGCCCAGCGCGGCCCCCAGGGCGAGGCCCGCGATGGGCAGCAGGGCGAGAAGGACGACGGTGGCCCACGCGCCGGACAGCTGGGCCCGCAGCCGTTCCCGTTGCTCCCGCTGCTCGCGGAGCGCCGCCTCCAGCCGCTCCAGCCCGTCGGCCAGTCCCGCCCCGCCGTCCACGGCGGCCTGCCAGCACGCCCCGAGGCCCGCCAGCCCGTCGGCGCCGTCGGCCCGCGCCGCGTCGCGCAGCGCCTCGGGCACATCGCCGCCGAACCGCGCGGCGGCCACTACGGCAGGCTCCTCACCGCCCAGCGCCCCGGTGCTGCGGGCGGCGAAGCGCAACGCCTGGACGGGCTGGCTCCCCGCGCGCAACTCCGCGACGACCGCGGCGCACAGGTCGATCACGGCGTCCGCACGCCGGTCGCTTTCCCTGACGCGGGCCCGCGCCCTCAACCGCCTGCCGGCAAGAGGCACGGCGGCCGCCCCGGCCAGAAGCGGCAGCAGGGACTCGCCGAGCATGGCCGGTACGAGCGCGGCCGCGAGGCACAGCCACTCCGGCCGGAGCCGTACTGTCGGCCGTCCGGGCCGCCAGCCGATCATCGCCGGGTCGAGGTGGACGGTGGCCCCGCTCGCGAACAGCAGCCGTCCGCGGCGCGCACCCCGGCCCCGGCCCCCGTAGAGCCAGGCCGCCGCGCCCAGGCACAGGGCCGCCGCGTACGCCGACTGGTCCGTCACCACGTCACACCCCCGATCAGGGCGCTCAGCCTCTGCCAGCCCCGCTCCTCGACGAAGCCGGTCGCCGCCCACCGCAGCGCGGGCACGGTGACCACCAGCCCGTCGGGGCCGCGCTCCAGCACATGCACCTGGGCGACCCGTCGTACGCCTTCCGGCGTCCGTACGAGGTGGACCACGGTGGACAGGCCGGCGGCCAACTGGCTGTGCAGGGCCGCCCGGTCGAGACCCGCGGCCGTCCCGAGCGCTTCGAGGCGCGCGGGCACGTCCGCGGCGGTGTTGGCGTGGACCGTCCCGCAGCCGCCTTCGTGGCCCGTGTTCAGGGCGGCGAGCAGGTCGGCGACCTCCGCGCCCCGTACTTCGCCGACGACGAGGCGGTCGGGCCGCATCCGCAGGGCCTGACGGACCAGGTCGCGAAGGGTCACCCGGCCGGCTCCCTCCTGGTTCGGCGGGCGGGCCTCCAGCCGCACCACATGCGGATGGTCGGGCCGCAACTCGGCGGAGTCCTCCGCCAGGACGATCCGCTCCCGCCCTCCGACCAGCCCGAGGAGGGTGGAGAGCAGGGTCGTCTTCCCGGTGCCCGTACCGCCGCTGACCAGGTACGACACGCGCTTCTCCACCAGCGCCCGCAGGACGCGTTCGCCGCCCGGCGGGACCGTCCCGGCGTGGACCAGCTCGGTGAGGTCGAAAGCACGGGGCCGCACCACGCGCAGCGACAGGCACGTCGAGCCGACAGCGATGGGAGGCAGCACCGCGTGCATCCGTGTGCCGTCCGGCAGTCTGGCGTCAACCCAGGGGCGGGCGTCGTCAAGGCGCCGCCCGGCCACGGCGGCGAGGCGCTGCGCGAGTCGGCGTACGGCCTCGGCGTCGGGAAAGGAGACGTCGGACCGTTCGAGGCCGTGGCCTCGGTCCACCCACACCCGGTCCGGCGCGGACACCAGCACGTCGGTGACCGCCTCATCGGCGAGCAGCGGCTCCAGCGGCCCCGTGCCCACCAGTTCGCAGCGCAGTTCCTCCGTCGCCCCGAGCACCTGCGTGTCGCCCATCAGTCTGCCCTGGGCTCGCAGGGCCGCCGCCACACCGGCAGGTGTCGGTTCCGTGCCGCTCCTGGCGAGGCTCTGCCGTACGGATTCCAGGTAGGGGGTGCTCATGACACGGCCTCCGGGGCGAGCACCCGCTCCCAGAAAGCCGAGCAGAACCGCCCCAGAGGACCGGAGCCGTTGCCGCCGGGAGGGGCCCCGTCGTCCAGCGATGCCAAGAGCCCGGGCTCCTCGGGGAGTTCCCCGGCGAGCGGCAGTCCCAGCGCCCGCGCGGTCCACGTCGCATCCATCCCGGAGGCGCACGGGCCGCGCACGACCACGCGCAGGTCTTCCAGGACCATGCCCGCCAGGGACGCCACCCGTTTCGCCGCGGCGACCGCCCTCAGCTCACCCGGCACGACGAGCAGGCCCATGTCGACCTGGGCGAGTGCCTCCACCGTGGCGTCGTCGATGCGGCGCGGCAGATCCACCACGACGACACCGCCCCGGCGCCGCGCCGCCGCGAGCACGGACCTCATGGCCTCGGGAGGCACCACCGCCATGTCTCCGCGGTCCCAGCTCAGCACCCGCAGACCGCGCAACTCCGGCAGTGACTCCTCCAGCGCCGCACCGGCGACCCTTCCCTTCGAAGCGGCGAGATCCGGCCACCGGAGCCCGCTTTCCCGCTCGGCGCCGAGGAGTACGTCCAGCCCGCCGCCGAGCGGGTCGCCGTCCACGAGCATCGTGCGGTGTCCGCCTCTGGCGGCGCTGACGGCCAGGGCGCACGCGAGGGTCGAGGCTCCCGCGCCGCCTCTGCCGCCCAGCACCCCGACGGTCAGGGCCGGTCGTCCGACGCCCTCGACGATGTCGGCGATCCGGTCGATGAGCCAGCTCTCGGCGTCCGGCAGCCGCAGGACGCAGTCCGCTCCGATCTCCACGGCCCGTCGCCACACGTCGGCGTCGTCCTGGTCACGCCCGACGAGCAGTACGCCGGGTCTGCGGGACACCCCTCGGCAGCGTGCGGCCGCGTCGTCCCCGACGATGACGAGCGGCGCCGCGTCCCACTCGGCCTTGCGGTCCGGTGGCGCGTGACGCACCACGGGCCGGCAGCCCACGGCGGCGCACAGCCTGAGCAGGTCGTCCAGCAGCTCGGCGTCCTCCGTCACGATCAGCGGTGTGACCCGTACGCCCTCGGCGGTCGGCGCCCTGTCGGACGCTCCGGATTCCGGCATGGTCTTCGCCCCCTTCTCCGTCCCCGCGTCGCCTGTCCGGCGGCGGGTCCCCGAACTTCTCGTCGTGTCGCGCCACGGATGTCTTCACGTGGCGCACACATGCGGCTTGCGGCCCTCAGGCACCGAGCCGCGCCGCGTCGGCGTGACGGGAGATCTGTGATTCCGCGTCACGGCTTCGCGGTGGAATCACAGTGGCGGCGTTCCGGAAATAAAGTGGATCTTGCTCAAAAACTGTGGACAACCCACCGCTTGTGAATAACTCGATCACCCATACCAGCGACTTCCAGAGCGCATCACTTCGGCTACTGTGAGTGACGGTGAGCGGCGCGCATCAGTCGGCGCCATGGAAACGCGAAGGAGACGAGATGGAGAGACCGGAGCGGGATCGGCGAGCGAAAACCCGTCCGGACATGCGACGACCCCCGCCGGGGGGGAGAGCGGGGGTCGTCTCTCCGGCCGACTCGGGGGGGGAGGAGCCGGTCCGGGTTAGCACGGTCGCGAACGATCCGTGACTTCCATGGTGTACCCGAGAGCCCTCTCAGGCAAACCCACACGCCCGAGCGTACGCCGAATGGCGGGCACCTATGCTCTGGCTTGTGGAAAACCACTCCTCGCCTCGGACAGCAGCGTTCTTTGACCTGGACAAGACGGTCATTGCGAAGTCATCGACGCTGACCTTCAGCAAGTCCTTCTACCAAGGTGGCCTGATCAACCGCCGTGACGCGCTGCGCACCGCGTACACGCAGTTCGTCTTCCTCGTGGGCGGCGCCGACCACGACCAGATGGAGCGGATGCGCGCGTACCTCTCCAGGCTCTGCAAGGGCTGGAACGTCCAGCAAGTCAAGGAGCTGGTCGCGGAGACGCTGCACGAGCTGATCGACCCGATCATCTACGACGAGGCCGCCTCCCTCATCGAGGAGCACCACGCCGCGGGCCGCGACGTGGTGATCGTCTCCACGTCCGGGGCCGAGGTCGTGGAGCCCATCGGCGAGATGCTGGGAGCGGACCGCGTGGTGGCGACGCGGATGGTCGTCGGCGACGACGGCTGCTTCACCGGGGAGGTGGAGTACTACGCGTACGGCCCCACCAAGGCGGAGGCGGTCCGGGAGCTCGCCGCGTCGGAGGGGTACGACCTGTCGCGGTGCTACGCGTACAGCGACTCGGCGACGGACCTGCCGATGCTGGAGGCGGTCGGACACCCGTACGCGGTGAACCCGGACCGGGCGCTGCGCCGGGAGGCGGTCGCGCGGGAGTGGCCGATTCTCGTCTTCAACCGGCCGGTCCGGCTGAAGCAGCGGGTGCCCTCGTTCCGGATGCCGCCCCGCCCGGCGCTTGTCGCCGCCGCGGCGATCGGGGCGGCGGCCGCGACAGCGGGGCTCGTCTGGTACGCGAGCCGCCGTCGGCAGTCGACGTTGGCCAAGCCCGCGCCAGCAGCCTGACTTGTCCGTATTTGAAGGTACAAGTAAAGATCTACCGGCAGGACTTTCGCATCACGGGTCTCGGTAGTACAAAGGAGTTACGGCCCGCGAGACCGAGGACATCCGAGAGGATCACCTGTTGAGCAAGAAGGCCCCACGGACCGAACAGCACGGAAGCTGAGCACCCACGCGACGTCGACCCGTCGATTACGGGCCAGCCGCACCAGGCGTAGGGCGAAGTTCCCCGCCTGATGGGCACATATCGAGGACGCATGGTAACTCGGCGGAAGTGCCAGCGGCGGTACCGAATTCGGTACCGCCGCAACCCTGTTGGGGGCGTTTCTCCACCCGGCGGCTCGCCGTACGAACCCCGCACGCCCGGACTCCGACTGCCTGGACTCAGCAGCTGCGCGGACTCGGGCTCCGCGAGGCCACACCCTGACCGGCTCAGGCGGCGCCGCGCTGGAGCGCCTCGCACACGGCTGTCGTCTCACGGACGCCGAGCTCCACGGCCCGGCCGCAGTGGGCGATCCACCGGGCCATGCCCTCCGGGGTTCCGGACAGGTAGCCGTCCAGAGCGGCGACGTACGCGGCGCGGCCCAGTTCGGCGTGACCGACCTCGGCCGGGCAGATGGCCTTGGGGTCGAGTCCGCTGCCGACCAGCACCAGTCGCTCGGCCGCCCGCGCCACCAGGCCGCTGTACGAGGTGAAGGGCCGCAGCGCGAGCAGTTCGCCGTGCACCACGGAGGCCGTGACGAGCGCCGGGGCGGACGTGCCCGCCACGATCAGTTCGGCCAGGCCGTCCAGGCGGGCGGCGACCTCGGCGGCGTCCGGCAGGGGCGCCTCGATCAGCGGCTCGTCCACGGTCTCGCCCCCCTGCCGGGGCCGCCCCACGGAGTCCGCGGCATCGCCGGCCGCGACGAGGTGCAGCCTCGCCAGGACCCGGAGGGGTGACTGCCGCCAGATGGAGAGCAGCTGGCCGACCTCGACGCCGAGCCGCAGGGCCGCGCCGACCGTCCGCGCCTCCGCGTCCGCACTGAAGTCGGTGCGCCTGCGCACCTCCTCCAGAGCCCAGTCGGCGCCGGACAGCGCCGCCGAGCCGCGGGCGCCGCGCAGGGCGGCCTCCGAGGAGATCTCGTTGCTCCGGCGCCGCATCACGCGGTGCCCGTAGACCCGGTCGACGGCCTTGCGCACGGAGTCCACGGCGTCGGGGACACCCGGCAGAGCGGCGAGGGCGGCCAGTGGGTCGGCGGCATGCGTACTCATAAGTAGCGAGGCTACGCGGCCCAGCGACACCGACCCACCCAGAGTGGCGTTCCTCATAAGGGCCGGCAACAAGCCGCCATCGAACCACTACGGTAGGTGAACATGAAGATCGCTTTCGTCGGGAAGGGCGGCAGCGGCAAGACGACGCTGTCCTCGCTCTTCATCCGCCATCTGGCGAGCACCGAGGCCCCCGTGGTCGCGGTGGACGCCGACATCAACCAGCACCTCGGAGCCGCGCTCGGCCTCGATGAGGACGAGGCGGCGGCAGTCCCCTCGATGGGCGCGCACCTGCCACTGATCAAGCAGTATCTGCGCGGCAGCAACCCACGGATCAGCTCCGCCGCCACGATGATCAAAACGACACCGCCCGGGGAGGGCTCGCGGCTGCTCCGCGTCCGCGAGGACAACCCGGTGTACGAGGCGTGCGCCCGCCCGCTGCGGCTGGACGGCGGTGTGATCCGGCTGATGGCGACGGGCCTGTTCACCGAGGAGGACCTGGGGGTGGCCTGCTACCACTCGAAGGTCGGCGCGGTGGAGCTGTTCCTGAACCACCTGGTGGACGGTCCGGACGAGTACGTCGTCGTCGACATGACGGCCGGTTCGGACTCGTTCGCGTCCGGGCTGTTCACCCGCTTCGACATGACGTTCCTGGTGGCCGAGCCGACGCGGAAGGCCGTCTCGGTCTACCGCCAGTACACCGAGTACGCGCGGGAGTTCGGGGTCGCCCTGAAGGTGGTCGGCAACAAGGTGCAGAACAGGGACGACCTGGAGTTCCTGCGAAACGAGGTCGGGGACGACCTGCTGGTGTCGCTCGGGCAGTCGGAGTGGGTGCGGTCCATGGAGCGGGGCCGGCCGGGGCCGTTCGGGGCGCTGGAGCCGGAGAACCGGGAGGCTCTGCGGGTACTGCGGGACGCCGTTGACGCGACGTACGCGATGCGCGACTGGGAGCGGTACACGCGCCAGATGGTCCACTTCCACCTGAGGAACGCCGAGAGCTGGGGCAACGCGAAGACGGGTGCCGACCTGGCCGCACAGGTCGACCCCGCCTTCGTCCTGGGGGAAGCGGTGACGCGGCTGTCCGTCGAGGGCGTCAGGCCCTAGCCGTCCCGGCGGGCACCGGAGGGCGCCGTCGCGCGGGCGGCCGCCTGGCCCGCGGTCGCGCTGCCGGCTGTCGGTGAGGCGTTCACCGCCGGAGCGGCGAGGAAGCGCTTCCAGCCCTCGGCCGGCGCCTGTCCGACCTTCAGCGACCGCAGCTTGGCGAGTACGGCCGGGTCCTGCGCGTCCAGCCAGTCGGCGAGCTGACGGAACGACACGCAGCGGACCTCGGGCTTCACGCAGACGTGAGCAATCGTTTCCTCAATGGCGCGCATGTACGTGCCGCCGTTCCAGGACTCGAAGTGGTTCCCGATGATCACGGGGGCGCGGTTGCCCTGGTACGAGCGGTTGAACGCCTGGATCAGGCCGTCCCGCATCTGGTTGCCCCAGAAGGCGTGCATGGCGGGGTCGCCCTTGGTGGTGCCGGACTGGTTGACCATGAAGTTGTAGTCCATGGACAGCGTCTCGAAGGCCCGGCCGGGGACGGGGACGAGATGCATGGACAGGTCCCACAGGGCGCCGTTCTTCTTCGGCCAGACCTGGTTGTTGACGCCGCTCGTGTCGTAGCGGAAGCCCAGTTCGCTCGCGGCGCTTACGAAGTTGTCGCGGCCTTCGAGGCAGGGGGTGCGTGCGCCGATGAGCTCCTTGTCGTAGTCGAACGGGAGCGGCTCCTCCTTCACCAGGCCGGAGTTGGTCTTCCAGTTCTTCACGAAGGACTTGGCCTGGGCGATCTCGCTCTTCCAGTCCTCGACGGACCAGGTGCCGACGCCGCCCTTGGGCCCGCAGAAGTGCCCGTTGAAGTGGGTCCCGATCTCGTTGCCCTCGAGCCAGGCGCCGCGCAGTTCGCGCACGGTGTCGCGGATGCCCTCGATGTCGTTGAAGCCGATGTCGGAACGGCCGGGGGCGTGACCGGGCGGGCTGTAGAGCGCGGCCTTCTCCTCGGGGAGCAGGTAGACGCCGCTGAGGAAGTACGTCATCTTCGCGTTGTACTGCTTGCCGACGCGGCGGAAGTGGGAGAACAGCTTCTGGCTGTCCTCGCCGGCCCCGTCCCACGAGAAGACGACGAACTGCGGGGGACGCTGGCCGGGGGCCAGGCGGGTGGGCTTCTCCAGGCCCGGCTGGAGGCCGGTGTAGGCCGTGGAGCCGTCACCGATCAGCCGGACGCGGTTCTTCGGCGGTGCGGCACCCTTCTCGGGGCCTCGCGCCCCGGCTCCGGGCGGCTCGTCTGAGCCGCCGCATCCCGCAAGCCCGGTGATCAGCGCCACCGCGACGGCGCCGATCACGATCCTCTTCCTGACAGCCCTCATCGGCCCACCCTTCCGTTCTGCCGGTTCGTGTGCGAGCGCCGCCAACGTCGCACCAGAAGCCGCGCTTTACCGGTATGACGAGCCGTATAGAAGGATTAATCACCATCACGGGTGAATCATCCGGCGAGGGTCTCGGGCCGGGCACGCCCCCGTACGGCGGGGCGTTGGAGTGGGTGCGGGGTGAACCCGCGGCGGGGCGGGGACGTGGTGGGGGTGGGTGGCCCCGCTCGTCCACGCACCCGGCGGCGGCTCGGGGAGGTGCCGCCCGACCGTACGTGCCGTCCGGAGCGCCCGGCTTCAGCCATCCGCCTGAGAGGTCTAAACCAATGCGCTGGAAACCCTTGTCACCCGCGCATCCGGCTGGTGAGCTATGGGCCGGGACACATCGGACGCCCTGGGAATGGGAGATGTCGTGAGCAACGAGAGCCTGGCCAACCTGCTGCGGGAAGAGCGTCGGTTCAGCCCGCCCGCCGAGCTGGCCGCGCGGGCCAATGTGACGGCCGCCGCGTACGAGCGGGCGGCGGCGGACAGGCTCGGCTTCTGGGCCGAGCAGGCGCGCCGTCTCAGCTGGGCCACCGAGCCCACCGAGACGCTCGACTGGTCGAACCCGCCCTTCGCCAAGTGGTTCGCCGACGGCAAGCTCAATGTGGCGTACAACTGCGTGGACCGCCATGTGGAGGCCGGGCTCGGGGACCGGGTGGCCATCCACTTCGAGGGCGAGCCGGGCGACAGCCGCGCCATCACGTACGCCCAGCTCAAGGACGAGGTCAGCCGGGCCGCGCACGCGCTGACGGAGCTCGGCGTCCGCAAGGGCGACCGGGTCGCGGTCTACATGCCGATGATCCCCGAGGCGGCCGTGGCCATGCTGGCGTGCGCCCGGATCGGCGCGGCGCACTCCGTGGTGTTCGGCGGCTTCTCGGCGGACGCCATCGCCGCCCGTATCCAGGACGCCGACGCCAAGGTGGTCATCACCGCCGACGGCGGTTACCGGCGCGGCAAGCCGTCTGCTCTGAAGCCGGCCGTGGACGAGGCACTGGGCCGGGTCGACGGGGTCGAGCGGGTGCTCGTGGTGCGCCGCACCGGGCAGGACGTGGCCTGGACCGAGGGCCGGGACGTCTGGTGGCACGACATCGTGGACCGGCAGAGCGCCGAGCACGTTCCCGAGGCGTTCGAGGCGGAGCACCCGCTGTTCATCCTCTACACCTCCGGCACCACTGGTAAGCCGAAGGGCATCCTGCACACCTCCGGCGGCTACCTCACCCAGGCGGCCTACACCCACCACGCCGTCTTCGACCTGAAGCCGGAGTCCGACGTCTACTGGTGCACCGCCGACATCGGCTGGGTCACCGGCCACTCGTACATCGTGTACGGGCCGCTGGCGAACGGCGCGACGCAGGTCATGTACGAGGGCACGCCGGACACGCCGCACCAGGGCCGGTTCTGGGAGATCGTGCAGAAGTACGGCGTCACGATCCTCTACACGGCGCCGACCGCGATCCGGACGTTCATGAAGTGGGGCGACGACATCCCCGCCAAGTTCGACCTGTCGAGCCTGCGCGTCCTGGGCTCCGTGGGGGAGCCGATCAACCCGGAGGCGTGGATCTGGTACCGGGAGCACATCGGCGGCGGCCGCTGCCCGATCGTGGACACCTGGTGGCAGACGGAGACGGGCGCGATGATGATCTCGCCGCTGCCCGGTGTGACGGAGACCAAGCCCGGTTCGGCGCAGCGGCCGCTGCCCGGCATCGCGGCGACCGTCGTGGACGACGAGGCCAACGAGGTGCCCAACGGTGGGGGCGGCTACCTGGTGCTCACGGAGCCGTGGCCGTCGATGCTGCGCACCATCTGGGGCGACGACCAGCGGTTCATCGACACGTACTGGTCCCGCTTCGAGGGCAAGTACTTCGCGGGCGACGGGGCCAAGAAGGACGAGGACGGCGACATCTGGCTGCTCGGCCGGGTGGACGACGTGATGCTCGTGTCGGGCCACAACATCTCCACCACCGAGGTCGAGTCGGCGCTCGTGTCGCACCCGAAGGTCGCGGAGGCCGCGGTCGTGGGCGCCGCCGACGAGACGACCGGCCAGGCCATCGTGGCGTTCGTGATCCTGCGCGGCAGCGTGGCGAAGGCGGCCGAGGCGGACCCCGACGCGCTCGTCGCCGAACTGCGCGACCACGTCGGCGCGACGCTCGGCCCGATCGCCAAGCCGAAGCGCGTCCTGCCCGTGGCGGAGCTGCCCAAGACCCGCTCCGGCAAGATCATGCGGCGGCTGCTGCGCGATGTCGCCGAGAACCGGGAGTTGGGTGACGTCACGACGCTGACGGACTCGTCCGTGATGGACCTGATCCAGGCCAAGCTCCCGTCCGCGAGCAGCGAGGACTGACGGGTCGGCGGTGTCGGTCGGCCCGCCCCTCGCGGCGAGGCCGACCGGCGGCGGCCGACGAGCCCGGGCGGCTGGCGTGACCCGGCTGCTGGGCGGCGGCCGCCGAGCCCGGGCCGATCGGGGCCGGCCGGGAATGACGGGCTGACGCGCCGGGGTTGATGGCCGGGCTGACGGCCGCAACCGGCTGGTTGGTGGGCCGGGCCCGACCTCATGGGCGGGCCCGGTCGGCCGGGCTGTCGGCCGCAACGGGGAGCGGGACCGACGGGGCAGCGGTCGGCGAGGGCCGACCGCCGCCTGTCCGACGAGAGCTGATGGGTCACCCCTGTGGGGCCGGTGCGACGGGCGCGGGTTCGGCGCCGGGCAGTGCCCTCGGTGATGGCCCCGCCAAGGCGACGGCCAGGCGGGTGAGGACTGACGAACGTGCCGGTCAGCGCTGCTGCCCGGACGACCGGCTGTCCCTGCGGACGGGGTCGGCCACGGGCTGACAGTCAGGTTCGGTACGGCCCGCGAGCGGCTCGGCACGGCACGGCTTACGAACGGCTCGCCACGCTGACAGTGAAACCGACCAAACTGGCCACGGCTGACCGCCCGCAGCCAGCACGGGGCAACGGCCGGGCCGTGACGGCTGACGCGCCAGGTCGGCAGCCGCTGGTGCCGGGGGGCCGGAGGCACGAGAGGCTGACCAGCTGGGGGCCGGTAACGGCTGACGCGCCGTGCCCGTGGCGCTGACCCGGACTTCCAAGGCAGACGGCCGAGTCGGGCACGGCCAACCGCCGGGCGCCGGGTGCCGTGCCCGGCATGGGCAACGGTCGGCTTCTCGGCCTCGTAACGGCTGACGTACTGGGGTCGGTCGGCGCTGATCGCGGGGTCCGGCGGGGTTGGCTCCGGTGGTGGCGAGCGCCGACCGGCTGAGATCGGTAACGGCTGACGCGATGGGGCTCGGCAACGGCTCACGTGCCGGGGCCGGTCGTCCCGGTTCCCAGGGCGCCGCCGGCGCTGGGGGCCGGGGCGTCGGGACCATACCGGCTGGAGCTGGCGACCGTGGCGGACGGAGGGCGCCGCCGCCAGAGCTGGCGGCCCAGGGCGTCGGGGACGTACCAGTGGGAGGGGGCGACCGTGGCGGACGGACGGTGCCGCCGCCAGAGCTGGCGGCCCAGGCCGGCGGGGCCGACCGGTTCGAGGGGGCGAGCGTGGGGGCTGGGCCGACGTGGGCTGGAGGGTGGCGGCGCGCCTGTTGATGTGCCGGGCCGGTGGTGCTGGGGAGCAGGTCAGCGCTGGCAGGCCCGGTGGTGCTGGAGGGGCCGTCGCTGACGCTGGGGCCCGGGGTGCCGGGGGGTCGGGAGGAGTGGTTGGGCGGTCGGGGGGCATGGGGGGAGGGAGGGCTGTGACGTCGCGCCGGGCGTCCATTTTGCGCTTAAAGTGACGATGATCCGATAAGCCCTTGCGTCCTGCCTGTATGGTGTGCGTCGCATCTACAAAGCGATAAAAATCCAATGGGGCGCCGGGAAGTCTGGTCGGCATGTGACTCGCCATGTCCACCGACACCACCGGAGGTCCCCGAACCGTGGCCGCGCCCAAGACGCCCGACCCCAACGGCACCAGCAACACCGGCAGCACCGGCAGCAGCAGCACCGCCACTGCCGCCGAGCGCAGGCTCCTGGCCCGGCTGTCGCTGCCCGAGCGGACCTTCGTGCTGGACGCCCTGCGCGCCGAGACCGTCGGTGGCGTCCTGCTGCTCCTCGCCGCCATCGCCGCCCTCATCTGGGCGAACACCCCGCTGAGCGAGAGCTACGAGTCGGTCCGCCACTTCCACATAGGGCCCTCCGCCCTCGGGCTGAACCTCTCGATCCAGCACTGGGCGGCCGACGGCCTCCTCGCGATCTTCTTCTTCGTCGCCGGTATCGAGCTCAAGCGGGAGATGGTCGCGGGCGAGCTGCGCGACCCCAAGGCCGCCGCGCTGCCCGTCGTCGCCGCGCTCTGCGGCATGATCGCCCCCGCCCTCGTCTACGTGGTGGTCAACACGACCGGCGGCGGTTCACTCGACGGGTGGGCGGTCCCGACCGCCACCGACATCGCGTTCGCGCTCGCCGTCCTGGCCGTCATCGGCACGTCGCTGCCCTCCGCGCTGCGGGCCTTCCTCCTCACGCTCGCCGTGGTGGACGACCTGTTCGCGATCCTGATCATCGCGGTGTTCTTCACCAGCGACCTGAACTTCGCCGCGCTCGGCGGCGCCGTCGCCGGACTGGTCCTCTTCTGGTTCCTGCTCCACAAGGGCGTGCGCGGCTGGTACGTGTACGTGCCGATCGCCCTGGCGATCTGGGGCCTGATGTACAACAGCGGCGTCCACGCCACCATCGCCGGTGTCGCCATGGGCCTGATGCTCCGCTGCTCGCGCCGCGAGGGCGAGGACCACTCCCCCGGCGAGCACATCGAGCACATGGTGCGTCCCCTGTCCGCCGGCTTCGCGGTGCCGATGTTCGCCCTGTTCTCGGCGGGCGTGGCCGTGTCCGGCGGCGCGATGCGGGACGTCTTCACCCAGCCGGAGACCCTGGGCGTCGTCCTCGGCCTGGTCCTCGGCAAGACGTTCGGCATCTTCGGCGGCACCTGGCTGACCGCCCGCTTCACCCGCGCCAAGCTGAACGAGGACCTGGCCTGGGCGGACCTGTTCGCCGTCGCCACCCTCGCCGGCATCGGCTTCACCGTCTCCCTGCTGATCGGCGAGCTGGCGTTCGAGGGCAACACCGAACTGACCGACGAGGTCAAGGCCGCCGTTCTCGTGGGCTCGTTCCTCGCCGCGCTCCTCGCCACCGTCCTGCTGAAGCTCCGCGTCCGGAAGTACCAGGCCATGGTCGAGGCGGAGGAGCGTGACGAGGACATGAGCGGCATCCCCGACGTCTACGAGGTGGACGACCCCGACCACCACCGCCGCCTCGCCGACATCTACGAGCGGAAGGCCGCGGAGCACCGCCGCCGTGCCGAGGAGGCGGGGGCGGCGCGCGAGAACGGCAGCAGTCCGGCATGATCTGAGGTCGGACCGTTGACGAGAGAGGGAGCGAGACCATGAGCCACCCCGCCGGGAGGACCGGTATCGCCGGGAACGGTGCAGAGGCCAGTCTCGGTCAGCTGGTCGCCTCGGCGACCACCGAGATGTCCGCGCTGGTGCACGACGAGATCGCCCTGGCCAAGGCCCAGCTCCGGCAGGACGTCAAGCGCGGTGCCATCAGCGGCATGGGCTTCCTGGCGGCCGGCATGGTGCTGCTCTTCTCGCTGCCGATGCTGAGCTTCGCGCTCGCGTACGGCTTCCGCGCGTGGACCGGCTGGCACATGTCGGTGTGCTTCCTGCTCTCCTTCGCGGTGAACGTCGTCGTGGCGGGCCTGCTGGCCCTCGTCGGCGCGGTGTTCGCGAAGAAGGCGAAGCGCGGCAAGGGCCCGCAGAAGACCGCGGCGTCCGTGAAGCGGACCGCCGCGGTGCTGCAGAACGTCAAGCCGCACCCCCGCCCCGGCTCCTCCGCCGTCCAGGAGAAGGCCGCGGCTGTGGCACGCTCGTCCGTATGACCGTCCCTGAGAGCAGTACCGGCGCCCCCGGCGGCCCCGTCCGGATCGACGGCCCGTGGACGCACCGCGACGTGGCGGCGAACGGGGCGCGGTTCCACATCGCGGAGATGGGCGACGGTCCGCTCGTCCTGCTGCTGCACGGCTTCCCGCAGTTCTGGTGGACGTGGCGGCACCAGCTGCCGGCGCTCGCCGAAGCCGGGTTCCGCGCCGTGGCGATGGACCTGCGGGGTGTGGGCGGCAGCGACCGTACGCCGCGGGGCTACGACCCGGCGAACCTGGCGCTCGACATCACCGGGGTCGTACGGTCCCTGGGCGAGCCGGACGCGGCGCTGGTCGGCCACGACCTGGGCGGGTACCTGGCGTGGACGGCCGCGGTGATGCGGCCCAAGCTGGTGCGGCGCCTGGCCGTCTCGTCGATGCCGCACCCGCGGCGGTGGCGCTCGGCGATGCTCTCGGACTTCGCGCAGACCCGCGCCGGTTCGTACGTGTGGGGCTTCCAGCGGCCGTGGCTGCCCGAGCGGCGGCTGGTCGCGGACGACGCGGCGCTCGTGGGGCGCCTGATCCGGGAGTGGTCCGGGCCGTGCGAGCCGGACGACGAGTCCCTCGACGTGTACCGGCGGGCGATGGCGATCCCCTCCACGGCGCACTGCTCCATCGAGCCGTACCGGTGGATGGTCCGCTCGCTGGCCCGCCCCGACGGCATCCAGTTCAACCGGCGCATGAAGCGGCCCGTGCGCGTGCCTACGCTCCATCTGCACGGCTCCGCCGACCCGGTGATGCGCACGCGCAGCGCGGCGGGTTCCGGCCAGTACGTCGAAGCCCCGTACCGCTGGCGGTTGTTCGACGGCCTTGGCCACTATCCGCACGAGGAGGACCCGTTGGCGTTCTCGGCGGAGCTCGTGAACTGGCTGAAGGACCCCGAGCCGGACCGCTGAGCCCACGCCCCGGGCCGCTGACCGTCTGAAGGTGCGTGAACCGGCGGGAACCGCGGTCCTACGATCGGCCAAATGCCCGGCGCATAGGCCAATTGGCCGTCCCCCGGGCGGTTACCGACCTTGGGGCCCGGGCACACGTCCGGGTATGGGCTGGACGCACGACCAAGTTGACGCCGCACGCAACCGCCGCACCGCCGCGGTGCCGCCTCCCGAGAGGAGCGGCAGCCCGCGCGACCCGGAGCTGGACGCCCGCCTCGGCATCCCGCGCATCCTGCGCCGCCGGGCCCGCTGGGTCTCCGCGCGCCTGCGGCATCAGCGCGACTGACCCCGCGGCGCGTGGCCGTACGGGCCCGCACCTCACGCACGTACGCACGCGTACGCCCATCTCGCGGTACGAGCCGGGGCAGGCGCCCGAACAGCGGGTGCCCGCCACAGGGTTCGACGCGCGCGCAGCGGACACCGCGTACAGCTGACGCCCGCCCTGTGGACGCCCCACGCCCGCCACAGGGGCCCGGCGGCCGGGCGAAGGCCCGGACCCGCCCGCCAAGCGCCCCGCGCCCGCCAAGCGCCCGCCGCCCGCCGCCCGCTAGGGGCCCGACGCCTGCCGAACAGTCCGGCGCCCGCCGAAAGGCCCGGCGCCCGCGACCGAGCGGCGCGCCGGGCCTCCGCCGTGGTGTCAGAGGGCGCAGCTCTGGCTGTCCACCTGCTGGTTGGCGCTCAGGCCGAGCGTGATGTCCTCGCGGATCTCGTCCACCGTCAGCGCGTACCCCGTGTTCGCGTCGTCCAGGGACCGCGCGAAGATCACGCCGTATACCTTGCCGTCCTCGGTGAGGAGCGGGCCGCCGGAGTTGCCCTGGCGGACCGTCGTGTACAGCGAGTACACGTCGCGGCGGACCTCGCCGCGCTGGTAGATGTCCGGGCCGTTGGCGTTGATGCGGCCCCGGACGCGCGCCGAGCGCACGTCGTACGCGCCGTTCTCCGGGAACCCGGCGACGATGGCGCTGTCGCCGCTGCGCGCGTCGGTCTCGGTGAACTCCAGCGGCCTGGCCTTGAGGTCCGGCACGTCCAGGACGGCGATGTCGCGCTGCCAGTCGTAGAGCACGACCGTCGCGTCGTACAGCCGCCCCTGGCCGCCTATCTGCACGGTCGGCTCGTCGACGCCGCCCACCACGTGCGCGTTGGTCATGACGCGGCGCTCGCCGAAGACGAAGCCGGTGCCCTCCAGGACCTTGCCGCAGCCGCTCGCCGTGCCGACGACCTTGACGATGGACTGCTGGGCGCGGGCGGCGACCGGGCTGTTGGCGAGGGCCGGGTCGGGCGGGCGGACCTCGGTGATGGGCTCGTTCGCGAAGGGGCTGAAGACCGGCGGGAAGCCGTTCTGCGCGAGCATCGACGTGAAGTCCGAGAACAGGGCGTCGGCCTTGAAGGGCATCACCTCCGTCACGCCCAGCAGCACCCGTGAGTCACGGGCCTCCTTGCCGACCGCGGGCACGACCGTCTGCGCGAGCACGCTGCCGAGGAGCCAGGCGACGAGGAGCATCGCCACCACGTTGACCAGCGCGCCGCCCGTCGCGTCGAGGGCGCGGGCGGGCGACCAGGTGATGTGGCGGCGCAGTTTGTTGCCGAGGTGGGTGGTGAGGGTCTGCCCCACGGAGGCCAGGATCAGCACGACGGCGATGGCGACGATGGCCGCGGCCGTGGAGACCTCGGCGTCACCCGTCAGCGGTCCCCACACGAGCGGCAGCAGGTAGACGGCGACCAGCCCGCCGCCGAGGAACCCGATCACGGACAGGATGCCGACCACGAACCCCTGTCGGTACCCGACGATCGCGAACCACACGGCGGCGACCAGCAGCAGGATGTCCAGCACGTTCACCGTCATTAGCCTCGCAGATTCGTCTCCGGTGGCCCCGTACGGCCGCGGAGCCCAGCAGTCAGCCTGTCATGCACGCCAGTCGAGCGGGACCTGCCTCCCCCGGTCCCACGGCTCCTCCCACCCGGCGAAGTGGAGGAGCCGGTCGATCAGCCCGGCCGTGAACCCCCAGACGAGGGCCGACTCGACCAGGAACGCGGGGCCCTTGTAGCCGCTGGGGTGGACGGCCGTGGCGCGGTTGGCGGGGTCCGCGAGGTCCGCCACGGGCGCCGTGAAGACCCGGGCGGTCTCGGCCGGGTCCACCGCGCCGACCGGGCTCGGCTCCCTCCACCACCCGAGTACGGGCGTGACGACGAAGCCGCTCACCGGGATGTACAGGCGGGGCAGTACGGAGAAGACCTGGACGCCCGACGGATCGAGGCCGGTCTCCTCCTCGGCCTCGCGCAGGGCGGCGCGCAGCGGGCCGAGCGTGGCGGGGTCGCCGTCCTCCGGGTCGAGGGCGCCGCCCGGGAAGGACGGCTGCCCGGCGTGCGAGCGGAGGGTCCCGGCGCGCTCCATCAGCAGCAGCTCGGGCCCGCGCTCACCCTCGCCGAAGAGGATCAGCACGGCGGCCTGGCGGCCTCCCTCCGGCGGCGGCAGGAACCGGCTGAGCTGCTCGGGCTCGATCGTGTGCGCCGCCTTGGCCACGGGCTCCAGCCAGGCGGGCAGCCCTTCCACGCTGACGTCCACGGACGGCAGCCCGCCGCCGCCTCCGGCGTCTTCCCTCGCACGCGTCACAGGCACCCCCGGTTCACCAGCACCCAGCGTTCCTCGCGCGCGCCGGCCGACAGCCCCGGCTCACCCGCCGTCTCCTCGCGCGCGTCACAAGCACCCCCGCTCACCCAACGCGTCCCGGCCCCGAGATCGTTCCGCCCGCTCAGACCGCCTCCTCGGTCGCGTCCGCGTCGCCCGTGCCCAGAGGGGCTGCCGGGCGGCCCGGAAAGTCCGGCGGCGGGGCGAGGCGCTGCCCCGGGTACCCGCCCATCTCGTACTTGAGCAGCTTCTTCGCCTTCTCCGGATCGGTCTCGCCCTCCCCGTACGCCGGGCAGAGCGGCGCGATCGGGCAGGCGCCGCACGCGGGCTTGCGGGCGTGGCAGATGCGGCGGCCGTGGAAGATCACCCGGTGCGAGAGCATCGTCCACTCGGACTTCGGGAAGAGGTCGGCGACGACCGCCTCGACCTTCTCCGGGTCCTCCTCCTCGGTCCACTTCCAGCGGCGGACCAGCCGCCCGAAGTGCGTGTCCACGGTGATGCCGGGGACCCCGAAGGCGTTGCCCAGGACCACGTTCGCCGTCTTGCGTCCGACGCCGGGCAGCGTGACCAGGTCCTCCAGGCGCCCGGGGACCTCACCGTCGAACCGGTCGCGCAGGGCCGTGGAGAGGCCGATCAGGGAGCGGGCCTTGGCGCGGAAGAAGCCGGTGGGCCGGATGATCTGCTCCAGCTCCTCCGGTACGGCCGCCGCCATGTCCTCCGGGGCGGGGTACTGGGCGAAGAGCGCCGGCGTCGTCTGGTTCACCCGCAGGTCGGTCGTCTGGGCGGACAGCACCGTCGCCACGAGCAGCTCGAAGGGATTGCGGAAGTCCAGCTCCGGATGGGCGTACGGGTAGACCTCGCCGAGCTCGCGGTTGATCCGCCGCGCCCGGCGCACCAGAGCGAGGCGGGATTCCGGCACGCTCGCCTTCTTTGTCGCTTTAGTCCGCTTTTGCGCGATTTTCCTGGATGCCGCCGGGGCTTGTTCGCCCACAGCGGAATTCTGCTCCCCGGACACGTTCCCGGACACTCTCCCGGCCCCCTCGGTGTGCGCTCTCACCGGCGAATTGGACACCCGGCCAGCCTAAGCGGAGCCACCGACATCCGCCCTGGGCACGGGTGATGTGGACCCAATCGGGCCCCTGACGTACGGACACGCGTATCAGTACGTCAAACTTGTTGTGATTGATCGCACGGCAAATAACCTGCGGGGGCCGGACGCCCCCGGGGCCGCGTCCCACAGCGTCCCCCGGAAGAGCACCCCACAGTCCGGCATCATGGGGACCAACGTCCCTGAGCAGGTCGACATAGGAGTGAACTCGTGGACGACGTTCTGCGGCGCGCCCCGCTCTTCGCGGCGCTCGATGACGAGCAGGCCGCGGAGCTCCGCGCCTCGATGAGTGAGGTGACGCTCGCCCGCGGCGACGCGCTCTTCCACGAAGGCGACCCGGGCGACCGGCTCTACGTGGTCACCGAAGGCAAGGTCAAGCTCCACCGCACGTCCCCCGACGGCCGCGAGAACATGCTCGCCGTCCTCGGCCCGGGCGAGCTGATCGGCGAGCTGTCCCTGTTCGACCCGGGTCCGCGTACGGCCACGGCGACCGCGCTGACCGAGGTGAAGCTGCTCGGCCTGGGCCACGGCGACCTCCAGCCCTGGCTGAACGCCCGCCCCGAGGTGGCGTCGGCCCTGCTGCGCGCCGTCGCCCGCCGCCTGCGCAAGACCAACGACCAGATGTCCGACCTGGTCTTCTCCGACGTGCCGGGCCGTGTCGCCCGGGCGCTCCTCGACCTGTCGCGCCGCTTCGGCGTCCAGTCGGAGGAGGGCATCCACGTGGTGCACGACCTCACCCAGGAGGAGCTGGCCCAGCTCGTCGGCGCGTCCCGCGAGACCGTCAACAAGGCGCTGGCCGACTTCGCGGGCCGCGGCTGGCTGCGCCTGGAGGCGCGCGCCGTGATCCTGCTGGACGTCGAGCGCCTGGCGAAGCGCTCCCGCTGAGCCACGTGCTCCCGCGCCGAGCCACACGCCGGTCTTCCAGCGCTCCCGCCGACCTCCTGTAGCGCGTACGTGCGCGAAGGGCCGCCCCGCAGCGACTGCGGGGCGGCCCTTCGCGCACGTACGGCCCAAGGGCCGCGCGTCAGTTCTTCTTGCCGTCCACGATCACCGGCGTGCCGCCGCCGCCGCCGCACGGCACCGTGTACACCGGGTTCTTCGCCGCGGCCTCCTTGAAGGCCTCGATGCACTGGTTGAGCAGGACCTTGTCGGTCAGCGAGCTGGTGAGGATCTTGTTGGCGCGGGCGATGCCCTCCGCCTCGATCCGGCGGCGCTCGGCCTCGGCCGTGGCCGTACGGGCGGCCTCCTGGGCGCGCTCGGTGGCCTGCTGCTGCTGGATCTTGCGGTCGATCTGGTCCTGGAGCTGGTCGGACGGCTTCACGTTCCGCAGGTTGACGGTCGTCACATCGATGCCGCGCGGCGCCAGGCGCTCCTTGATCAGCTCACCGATCTCGGCGTTGATCTTCTCGCGGGCGGAGGTGTAGCCCTCCTCGCTCGTGTGGCGCGCGAAGACGTTGCGGACGATCTCCCGGCTGTCCGGGAAGACCAGCCGCTGCTGGATCGCCGCCTCGTTCCCCGCGAGCCGGTACAGCTCGACCGCCTTGGACGGCTTGACCGCCCACTTCACGGTCAGCTCCGCGTACATGACGCCGCCCTGCGAGGAGCGGACCTCCACCACGTCCTTGTCGGACAGGTTCAGGTCCACGGGGCGGGTGGAGAAGGTGGTGACGGTGGTGAACGGCGAGATGACGTTCATGCCCGGCGTCATCGGCGTACCGACCTTGCCGAACGTCACCGGGACGCCGACCTCGTACGCGCCGACGACGTGCACGCAGCTCACCACCCCCGCGAGCAGGCCGGCGAGCACCGCGCCGACCGCGCCGAGCCGGAAGGCGCCGCGGCCCTCGCCGCGCCCGACGAAGAACAGCACCACCGCGGCTATGAGCAGCAGGATGGATAGGACAAACACGAAGATCCCCCCGGGTACGACACATGGCTCTGCGACTGATGTAAAGGGAGCGTAAAGCATCCCCCGCCGCCGGGAACCCCGCCCGCTGTCGCGAACGCGTACCGACTTCGCCACGACCTGGAGTCAGGCCCCGGGCGCCGACGCGCGTCAGATCAGCCCGTGCTCCGAGAGGTACTCCAGCTGTGCCCTTACGGACAGTTCGGCCGCGGGCCACAGGGACCGGTCCACGTCCGCGTACACGTGCGCCACGACCTCCGCGGGCGTCGTGTAGCCGTCCTCCACGGCGGTCTCCACCTGGGCGAGCCGGTTCGCGCGGTGCGCCAGGTAGAACTCCACGGCACCCTGCGCGTCGTCCAGGACCGGCCCGTGGCCCGGCAGCACGGTGTGCACGCCGTCGTCCACGGTCAGGGACCGCAGCCGCCGCAGCGAGTCCAGGTAGTCCCCGAGCCGCCCGTCCGGGTGCGCCACCATCGTCGTGCCGCGCCCCAGGACCGTGTCGCCCGTCAGCACGGCGCGGTCGGCGGGCAGGTGGAAGCTGAGCGAGTCCGCGGTGTGGCCGGGCGTCGGCACGACCCGCAGTTCCAGTCCGCCGACCTCGATGACCTGGCCAGCGGCCAGGCCCTCCTCGCCGAGCCGCAGCGCCGGGTCCAGGGCCCGTACGGGCGTCCCGGTCAGCTCGGCGAACCGGGCGGCGCCCTCCGCGTGGTCGGGGTGGCCGTGCGTGAGCAGCGTCAGGGCGACGCGCTTGCCGAGGCGTTCGGCGGTGTCCCGTACGCGCGCGAGGTGGCCCTCGTCGAGGGGTCCGGGGTCCACGACGACGGCGAGCGGCGAGTCCGGCTCGGACAGCACCCAGGTGTTGGTGCCGTCCAGGGTCATCGCGGACGGGTTGGGCGCCAGGACGTTCACGGCCCGCTCGGTGGCGGGGCCTGACACGACGGCGCCGCGGGGCTGGCCGGGCAGGACGGACGCGTCGGTCATACGGCGCCTCCGGCGTGCGAGGCCCCGGCGGTTCCGGGGGCACCGGCGGGGTCGGCCGTGCCCGGCACGTGCTTGGTGAACTCGTCGTGCCCGGGCCAGCTCAGCACCACCCGGTCGCCGTCGAGGCGCGCCCGCGCGAGGACGGGCGTGAGGTCCTGCTCGCGGGCGGCGTCCAGGACGGCCGCCGGGGAGTCGTACGCGGTGAGGGCGCGCAGCGTGGCGATGGTGGGCGGCATCATCAGCAGCTCGCCCCTGTCGTACCCGGCGGCGGCGTCGGCGGGGCGGGTCCACACGGTCCGGTCGGCCTCCGTGGAGGCGTTGGAGGCGCGCTGGCCCTCCGGGAGCGCGGCGACGAAGAACCACGTGTCGTAGCGGCGCGGCTCGAACTCGGGGGTGATCCAGCGCGCCCAGGCCCCCAGCAGGTCGGAGCGCAGCACCAGGTCCCGCTCGTCGAGGAACTCCGCGAACGACAGCTCTCGCGCGACGAGCGCGGCGCGGGCCTTCTCCCAGTCGCCGCCCGTGGGGTCGCCGACCACCGAGTCCGGGGTGGGCCCGGCCAGGAGGACACCCGCCTCCTCGTACGTCTCGCGGACCGCCGCGCACACGATGGCCCGCGCCTCCGCCGGGGTGGTCACGCCGAGGCGCTCGGCCCACTCGGCGGGCGTGGGCCCGGCCCAGCGCACCGGCCGCTGCTCGTCACGCGGATCGACGCCGCCGCCGGGATAGGCGTACGCGCCACCCGCGAAGGCCATGGAGGTGCGGCGGCGCAGCATGTGCACCTCGGTCGTGCCGCCGGCGCCGCGCAGCAACATCACGGTGGCGGCGCGCCGGGGCGCCACGGCCGTCAGCTCACCGGCCGCGAGGGCGCGGATGCGGTCGGGCCATTCCGGTGGGTACCACTGACCATTGGACATGGCCGGAGCCTATGCCGATCGGACGGGATGTTCGAGGGCTCCCCCGGCAGCACGGCGGGGGGTACGGAAACGCGGCCCCGCGCGCGCGTGGGCGTCGCCTTCGCGCACGCAGGGCCGCAGGGCGTACCGGGGCCGGTACGGGGCCCGGGCAGGGGCTCAGCCCTCCGGCGTCAGCTCCACCTGGATCTCGACCTCCACGGGCGCGTCCAGCGGCAGCACCGCCACGCCGACCGCGCTCCGGGCGTGGACACCGGCCTCGCCGAGGATGTCGCCCAGCAGCTCGCTCGCGCCGTTCAGCACGGCCGGCTGCCCCGTGAAGTCGGGCGCCGACGCGACGAAGCCGACGACCTTCACGACGCGCGCGATCCGGTCCAGGTCGCCCACCACGGACTTCACCGCGGCCAGCGCGTTCAGCGCGCAGACGCGGGACAGGTCGTAGGCCTCCTCCGGGGTGACCTCGGCGCCCACCTTGCCGGTGACCGGGAGCTTGCCGTCCACCATGGGCAGCTGGCCCGCCGTGTACACGTACGCACCGGACCGGACGGCAGGCTGGTACGCGGCCAGCGGCGGCACGACCTGCGGCAGCGTCAGGCCCCGCTCGGCGAGCGCGGCCTCGACGCGCCCGGTCACGCCTTCTCCCGCTTCAGGTAGGCCACGAGCTGCTCGGGGTTGTTCGGGCCGGGGACGACCTGGACCAGCTCCCAGCCGTCCTCGCCCCAGGTGTCCAGAATCTGCTTGGTCGCGTGCACGAGAAGCGGCACGGTCGCGTATTCCCACTTGGTCATGGGCCGACTGTAGCCGCTGCCGCGCACGGCCCCGGGGCGGCCTCCTGCATGGGCCGTCACGCCACTGGTTACGCTCGCCCTGTGAGCAGGCTCCAGGTCGTCAGCGGAAAGGGCGGTACCGGTAAGACGACGGTCGCCGCCGCCCTCGCGCTCGCCCTCGCGACGGAGGGCGAACGGACCCTCCTCGTGGAGGTCGAAGGCAGACAGGGCATCGCACAGCTCTTCGGGACGCAGCCGCTCCCGTACGAGGAACGCAAGATCGCCGTGGCGCCGGGCGGCGGGGAGGTGTACGCCCTCGCGATCGACGCCGAACAGGCGCTGCTCGACTACCTCCAGATGTTCTACAAGCTGGGCGCGGCCGGACGCGCGCTGAAGAAGCTCGGCGCGGTCGATTTCGCGACGACCATCGCCCCGGGCGTGCGGGACGTGCTCCTCACCGGCAAGGCCTGCGAGGCAGTGCGCCGCAAGGACAAGGCCGGGCGGTTCGTCTACGACCACGTCGTGATGGACGCCCCGCCGACGGGCCGCGTCACGCGCTTCCTGAACGTCAACGACGAGGTGGCGGGGCTGGCCCGGATGGGCCCGGTCCACCACCAGGCGCAGGCGGTGATGCGGGTCATCAAGTCGCCCGAGACGGCCGTGCACCTGGTGACCCTGCTGGAGGAGATGCCGGTCCAGGAGACCGCGGACGGCGTCGCCGAGCTGCGCGCCGCCGGGCTGCCGGTGGGGAACGTGCTGGTGAACATGGTCCGCCCGCGCCTCCTCGACGAGGACGCGGTACGGGCCGCCGCCGGTGACCGGCGCGCCGACGTGGCCAGGGCCCTGGTGGCGGCCGGGGTGGACGGCGCCGAACGGCTGGTGGACCCGCTGCTCGCGGAGGCGGCCGAGCACGCGCGGCGGGTGGAGCTGGAGCGGGAGCAGCGGGAGGCGCTGGCGAAGCTCCAGGTGCCGGCGTACGAACTGCCGCTGCTGGGCGGCGGTGTGGACCTCGCCGGGCTGTACCGGCTGGCCAGGGAACTGCGGGGGAGCCTCGGGGTGAGCGACGCATGACGGCCGTGGAAGCGACACCTGGAGCGACACCGGCGCCCGGCGCCACGCGCGCGCTGGAAGTGGACCCGCTGCTGGACGACCCGGCGACCCGGATCGTCGTGTGCTGCGGCTCGGGCGGGGTCGGCAAGACGACGACGGCCGCCGCGCTGGGCCTGCGGGCGGCGGAGCGGGGCCGGAAGGTGGTCGTCCTGACGATCGACCCGGCCCGTCGGCTGGCGCAGTCGATGGGCATCGAGGAACTGGACAACGTCCCGCGCCGGGTGCCGGGCATCGACGCGGCGGCGGGCGGCGAGCTGCACGCGATGATGCTGGACATGAAGCGCACGTTCGACGAGATCGTCGAGGCGCACGCGGACCCGGAGCGGGCCCGCGCGATCCTGGCCAACCCCTTCTACCAGTCGCTGTCGGCCGGCTTCGCGGGCACGCAGGAGTACATGGCGATGGAGAAGCTGGGCCAGCTGCGGGCGCGCGACGAGTGGGACCTGATCGTCGTGGACACGCCGCCGTCGCGGTCGGCGCTGGACTTCCTGGACGCGCCGAAGCGGCTGGGGTCGTTCCTGGACGGCCGTCTGATCCGGGCGCTGATGGCCCCGGCGAAGGTGGGCGGCCGGGCGGGGATGAAGTTCCTGAACGTCGGCATGTCGATGATGACGGGCACGCTGGGGAAGCTGCTGGGCGGTCAGCTGCTGCGGGACGTGCAGACGTTCGTGGCGGCGATGGACACGATGTTCGGCGGTTTCCGTACGCGGGCGGACGCGACGTACCGGCTCCTCCAGGCGCCCGGCACGGCGTTCCTGGTGGTGGCCGCGCCGGAGCGGGACGCGCTGCGGGAGGCCGCGTACTTCGTGGAGCGGCTGGCCGCGGAGGACATGCCGCTCCAGGGGCTGGTACTCAACCGGGTGCACGGGAGCGCCGCCGGGGAGCTGTCGGCGGAGCGGGCCCTCGCGGCGGCGGAGAATCTTGACGGGCCCCGCATGGCGGATCGGGTGGCCGGGCAGACTCGTGTGGGTGGCCCGGCGGCCACCTCCCCCGAGGCTCCCGCACCCGACCCCACTCCCGAAGCCCCGCCCGCTGTCGCCGAGTTCACGGCGGGGCTCCTGCGGCTCCACGCGGAGCGGATGCAGGTGCTCGACCGTGAGCGGCGCACGCGGGACCGTTTCTCCACGCTGCACCCGGACGTACCGGTGACGGAGGTCCCCGCGCTCGCAGAGGACGTCCACGACCTGGCCGCCCTGCGCGCCATCGGCGCACACCTGGCGGCACCGCGACAGGCCCGCTGAGCCCCGGCGCGCCGCGCCACGAGACACCCACGCCGCTCGCGCCGCCCCGCGGCCACCTGTCGGCCGCCGACAGCGACGTACCGCCTGCGGCCCCGCGGACGCGCCGTCCCGCAGACCCACGACGCACTACTGCCGTACTACCGCAGCAAGGAAGCGCCGAAGTGCCGCGGCACCGGCCCGTCGACGGCTCAGCCGGCCGCCGCGTACGTCTCGTACGTCTCGTCGTCGTCGAGCGCGACCGGCAGGATGCCCGCGCTGCGCTCGTACTCCGTGCGCGCCGTCTCCAGGAGGCGCCGCCAGGAGGTCACGGTCGGCCGCCGCCTCAGCAGGGCACGCCGCTCACGTTCCGTCATCCCACCCCACACGCCGAACTCGACGCGGTTGTCCAGCGCGTCGGCCAGGCACTCGGTCCGCACCGGGCACCCGGTGCACACCGCCTTGGCCCTGTTCTGCGCCGCTCCTTGTACGAACAGTTCATCCGGATCGGTAGTGCGGCAGGCCGCCTGCGCACTCCAGTCAGCTACCCAGCCCATGCCGGCGCCGTCCTCTCCCGAATCGAGGCTCCCCCACGGCGACAGCGGCATATTCACCGCTGCCAGTTGAGGACGTTACGGAAGGTGGACACAGCGCAACACCCCCGTCGGGCCCAATCTTGAATGGCCCGAACGGACTATGCGTACGCGGCAGATCACCCAGGGGAGTGACCCGAGGACATGCCGGACGAATCGCCCGAAGCAGGGCAACCCCCTTGAGCCGGACGGGGCATATCCGTACACACCGGGAAACAGGCGATGCGTCGCGTCGTCGTTGAACGCGAGGTGGGGGGTGGGACGTACTACCGGGCGGGAGGCGCCGTGATGCCGTACGGGAGAGTGGGCGACCACGGTGCGGCTGGCCACGGCGGCGCGGGCGTGCGACCGCTGTGACAGTTGTGACCAGCTTAGGCCAAGGCATATACGCGTGTCCGGGGAATGAGAACGTAGGCTGCCCCCATGCCAAAGAACCGCTCGGGCGGGGGTCTGACCGCGACCCAGCAGGCCGCCAAGTTCCTCGGTGTCAGCGTGCTCTCCGGAGTCGTCCTCGCCGGCATCGCGATGCCCGCGGCGGGAGCCCTGGGCCTCGCGGCGAAGGGGACGGTCCAGGGGTTCGACGAGATCCCGGCCAACATGAAGAGGCCACCGCTGAGCCAGCGCACCCAGATCCTCGACGCCGACGGCGGTCTGATCGCCACGGTCTACTCCCGCGACCGCACGGTGGTCCCGCTGGAGGAGATCTCGCCGTACATGCAGAAGGCGATCATCGCGATCGAGGACTCCCGCTACTACGAGCACGGCGCCATCGACCTCAAGGGCATCCTGCGCGCGGTCAACCGCAACGCGCAGGAGGGCGGCGCGACGCAGGGCGCCTCGACGCTGACGCAGCAGTACGTGAAGAACGTCTTCGTCGAGGAGGCGGGTGACGACCGCGACAAGGTCGCGCAGGCCACCCAGAAGACCCTGGGCCGCAAGATCCAGGAGCTGAAGTACGCGATCCAGGTGGAGAAGGAGCTCGGGAAGAAGAAGATCCTCGAGAACTACCTGAACATCACCTTCTTCGGCCAGCAGGCGTACGGCATCGAGGCGGCGTCGCAGCGGTACTTCTCCAAGCGCGCCAAGGACCTGGACCTCGGCGAGGCCGCGATGCTCGCCGGGCTCGTCCAGTCGCCCAGCCGGTACGACCCCGTCAACGACGTGCAGGAGGCCACCAACCGCCGCAACATCGTCCTCCAGCGGATGGCAGCCGTCGGCGACATCAGCCAGGCGGAGGCCGACAAGGCGAAGGCCGAGCCGATCAAGCTGAAGGTGACGCGGCCGAAGAACGGCTGCATCACCGCGCGCGACGGCGCCGGGTTCTTCTGCGACTACGTCCGCGAGGTCTTCCTCTCCGACCCGGTCTTCGGCAAGTCCCGCGAGGAGCGCGCCAAGGTCTGGAACCGCGGTGGCCTGACGATCAGGACCACGCTCGACCCGCAGGCGCAGAGGTCCGCGCAGAAGTCACTGAAGGACCACGTCTACCAGTCCGACAAGGTCGCCGCGGCGATCACGATGGTCCAGCCCGGCACGGGCAAGATCCTCGCGATGGGCCAGTCCAAGCCGTACGGCTTCGACAAGAACGAGACGCAGATCAACTACTCGGTCAACCGGAGCATGGGCGGCTCGAACTTCGGCTTCCCGACCGGTTCGACGTTCAAGCCGTTCGTCGCCGCGGCCGCCATAGAGCAGGGCAAGCCGCCGACGCAGACCTACTCGTCACCGTTCAAGATGCCGTACCCGGACTCGGTCCAGACGTGCAGCGGCAAGCCCTGGCGCAACTGGGGCAAGGACACGGTCGAGAACGAGAACGAGTCGGAGGTCGGCCCGTACGCGCTCAAGGACGCCATGGCCATGTCGGTCAACACGTACTTCGTGCAGATGCTCGCCGAGACCGGCATGTGCCCGGTCGTCGAGATGACCGACAAGCTGGGCGTCACCATGGGCGACGACAAGAAGCTGCCCGAGAAGCCGTCGGCGCTGACGCTGGGCTCGCAGGGCATGTCGCCGCTGACCATGGCGTCCGCGTACGCCGCCTTCGCCAACCGTGGCACGTACTGCACCCCCACCGCCATCGAGTCGATCAAGACGAGCGAGGGCCGCAGCCTGAAGGTGCCGCGCTCGAAGTGTGAGCGCGCGATGACCGAGCGGACGGCGGACACGATCAACACGCTGCTGCGCGGCGTGATCGACTCCGGTACGGGCCAGGCCGCCGGCCTCCAGTCCCGTGACAGCGCCGGCAAGACGGGTACGACCGACAGCCGCCGCAACGCCTGGTTCGTCGGCTACACGCCGAACATGTCCGGCGCCGTCTGGGTCGGCAGCCCGACCCAGCAGGTGAAGATGGAGTACATCACCATCGGCGGGCGATACCACGACAAGGTCTTCGGCGGGCAGGTCCCGGGGCCGATCTGGAAGGACGCCGTGGCGGGCGCCCTGGAGGGCCACCCGGCGCCGAACTTCACCAGGGTGCCGATCCCGGACCCCCCGAAGCCCCAGCCCCCGGCCCCCGGCGACGACAAGCCGGGCGGCGGCAACGGCGGTAACGAACCGCGCCCCGGCTTCTCCTTCCCGACGAACCTGATCGGCGGAAACGGCAACGGCAACGGCAACGGCAACGGAGGCCGCGACCGCTAGCGGCCACCGGAACAGCGATGAGGGCGTCCCCCCTGGCCAGGGGGGACGCCCTCATCGCGTACCGGGGCTCCCGCGCTACCCCGCGAGCAGCTGCTTCACGACAGCGGCGACGCGGCCGCCGTCGGCCCGGCCCGCCACCTTCGGGTTCACGATCTTCATCACGGCGCCCATCGCACGCGGCCCCTCGGCGCCGCCCGCCCTGGCCTCCTCGACGGCCTCGGCCACGATCCCGCGCAGCTCGTCGTCCGTCAGCTGCTTCGGCAGGTAGGCGTCGAGGATCTCGCCCTCCGCGTGCTCCCGCTCGGCCTGCTCGGCGCGACCGCCCTGGGCGAACGCCTCGGCCGCCTCACGGCGCTTCTTCGCCTCCTTGGCGATCACCTTCTGCACCTCGTCGTCGGAGAGCTCACGGGCCTGCTTGCCCGAGACCTCCTCCTTGGTGACGGCGGCGAGGGTGAGCCGAAGGGTCGAGGAGCGGAGCTCGTCACGCGCCCTGATCGCCTCCGTGAGGTCTTCCTGCAACTTGGACTTGAGCGTGGTCATACGAACCAGCATGACAGGTGCCCCACGCCCCCCGCCCCCGCATTTCCCCGCGTCTCTCCCTCCCGCCCGCCCGCTTTCCCCGCGTCTCTCCCGTCCCTCGCCGCCCCGACCTCGCCCGGGGTTCTGCCGCCCCTCCCCCCGTCTGCGACCATGGACTCATGCGCGCGCGATACGGAGTACCCCTCGGCATCACTGCACTGGGCGCGGCCGGTCTGGCCTACGCCGCCGGTTTCGAAGCCCGCTCGTTCCGGCTCCGCCGGGTGACCGTCCCGGTCCTGCCGCGCGGCACGCGTCCCCTGCGGGTGCTCCAGGTCTCCGACATCCACATGGTGAGCGGCCAGCGCAAGAAGCAGCGGTGGCTCCAGACGCTGGCGGGCCTGCGCCCCGACTTCGTCGTGAACACCGGCGACAACCTCTCCGACCCGGAGGGCGTACCGGAGCTGCTGGACGCGCTGGGCCCGCTGCTCGACTACCCGGGCGTGTACGTCTTCGGCTCCAACGACTACTACGGCCCCAAGCTCCGCAACCCGGCCCGCTACCTGTTCGAGAAGCTCCAGGGCCGGCACGGCCTGAACGGCAACCCGCCGGCCGTCGGCGCCGTCCACAACCCGTGGGAGAAGATCCGGGACGCCTTCGACGCGGCGGGCTGGCTGAACCTGACCAACACGCGCGGCCGCCTCAAGGTGGACGGCCTGGAGCTCGCCTTCACGGGCCTGGACGACCCGCACATCAAGCGGGACCGGTACGAGAAGGTCGCGGGCGGCCCGGAGTCGGACGCCGACCTGTCGGTGGGCGTCGTCCACGCCCCGTACCTGCGGTCCCTGGACGCCTTCACCGCCGACGGCTACCCGCTGATCCTGGCCGGCCACACCCACGGCGGCCAGCTGTGCGTCCCCTTCTACGGCGCGCTGGTCACCAACTGCGACCTGGACACGGACCGCGCGAAGGGCCTGTCCACCCACCGCGCGGGCGGCCACACGGCGTACCTCCACGTCTCCGCCGGCTGCGGCACCAACCGCTACACCCCGGTCCGCTTCGCCTGCCCCCCGGAGGCCACCCTCCTGACCCTGACCCCCCGCGCCTGACCCCGCCAGAAACCGGATTTCGTCTCCGGCCGCCGGTGGGCTAAAGTAAACGTCGTCGCCAGGACAACAACGGCGACATCGGGGTGTAGCGCAGCTTGGCAGCGCGCTTCGTTCGGGACGAAGAGGTCGTGGGTTCAAATCCCGCCACCCCGACAGAGAAACACCAGGTCAGGCCCGGTGCTGAGAGATCAGCACCGGGCCTGATCTGCTTTGTCGCCCCGTTCTGGGAGCCATTTGGGAGCCGACTTCCAGAACCGGCTCCCCAGCGGCTCCCAGCCGAGCGGCCGTCCACCTTCGAGCGTGCTCTGTGACGCTCACAGTCGGAAGGCGCGTCCCTACGGCTTGTGCGAGGCCGATCACAGACGGTACGACGATCGCCATGCACCCTTGGTCTCCGTTAAACGACCGGCAGCTCGCGCTCCTCACCCGCATCGGGGACGGTTCCGACCCGGTCACCTCAGACAGCCCCGAACTCGCCGTCACGGCCCGCGCACTCAAGGGGCGGGGTCTGATCATCATGCCCAAGAAGGATGGGAAGTGGCAGGCGGAGATCACCGACGCCGGACGCTTCTACCTGGAGCACGGCCATCACCCGGACCGGCCGGAGCCGGTCCAGCGCAAGCAGCGGTCCGCACACCCCGAGCAACGGCCGGCACCTCCACCGCAGAAGCAAGCCACAGCCGCGTCCGCGACGAAGCCCACGCCACAGCACGCCCCCAAGCCCTCACGGCCGTCACCGGCGGAAGTCGGAGCTTCCTTGATCGCCGAGGTGCAGCAAGCTGGGCGGTTCCTTCGCATCCCGAACCCCAGCGAAGAGGAGCGGGCTCGCTACCGCAGGGCGTTCGACGCTGCCCGGCAGTGTGCGCCCGAGGGGTACCACCTGAAGTACAGCGGCCGGGCGAAGGGGGACTTCTTCCTCGGTCTGCTCAGGGTGTCCGGGGAGGACGACACCGAGTGGAACCGGATCCGGCTGGCGCGCAGCCGGGTGATCAGCGATGTCGAGGACGTGATCGCCGCTGTCACTGCGGACCACAGTGCCTTCGAGATCTCGGAGGAGGTCCTGCCCCGAGTCCTCTCGCTGCTCCGGCTCCTCGCCGAGCAGGCACTCGCCCGCCACGGCGAGATCACGGTGTCCAAGAAGCTCAAGCAGCCCAGGCCCCTGCTCACCGTCCACGGCAGGACGTACGAGGTCAGTTTCCGCGAACGGCAGAAGCAGGTCCGGTACGTGCCCAAGCAGCCGGGCCGACGTACGTACGACTGGCAGCGGGTGACGCCGGCGCACAGGTTCGAGCCGTCCGGCGAGCTGGATCTGCGGATCAGCCAGCACTCGGGCTACGGCTACGGCCACAGCTACGGCTGGAAGGAGGAATGGGCCGACACCGCCAAGAAGCCGTTGGAGGAGCAGGTCGGTTCGGTGTTCCGGGCGCTGAAGGCGCGCGCGGAGGAGCAGGAGCAGGCTCGACTGGAACGGGATGCCGAACAGCGGCGCCAGCGAGAGGAGCGGGAGCGGCAGGAGGCGGAGCGTCGGCGTCTGGAGGCGGAGCGGGAGGAGCGCGAGAGGCGGGAGTGGGAGTCCGCCGTCAGTGCCGCCTCGATCAAGGCGGTTCACGCCCTACGGGCGGAGCACTTCGGCACAGCCCTGGAGCAGTGGAGGGTGGCTGGAGAGATCCGGGTGTTCTGCGTCGCTCTGGACGAAGCCGCCGCCACATCGGACGACGCCGTCGAAGCCGATCGGCTTCGAGAGTGGTCGGCTTGGGGGAAGACGGAGGCCGACCGGCTGGACCCCACGATCAACGGCAAGGGCCTGGCCGCTATCGACTTCTACGCGGAACCGACCGGAGATCAGCTACGGCCTTTTCTCGACGGCTGGAACCCGCACCGGCCGGAGAAGGAGCAGCCTGCGGCACGGCCCGAGCCGCCGAAGCCGACCCCGGAGCCGTGGCGCGGCTCTATCGACGCACGTCAGGATCAAGGCTGGCGATATGGACGCCAAGGTCGCGCTCAATGGTGGAGGCGATGACGCCGTGCCCACGGTCACGTAGAGCCTTGACCGCCTTCTCCACCAGCTGGCCGAGTCTGATGACCTCTTCGCGCAGTGCGACCAACTCGTCGTAGCGTTCAGCCTTGTCCTCGCCGCACCACGCCCGGACAGTCCGCAGGACGGCCGCCTCCGCATCCAACTTGCGGTCGTCCCGACGACGGTAGGAGTACCAGGAGGGCTGTGCGCGCTCCTGGTCGATGTCCTGCTGCTTGCGGTCCACCTCAGGGAGGATCTCGTCGGCGAGCCGACCCGCTACCTGGCGGGCGACGCGCTCGGTGACCGGCCAGCCGGCCAGGCACATGCCGGCACGGTTCTCGTGCACCATCGGGTCCCTGCGGAGCGCGGTGGCGTCCATTCCGATGAGCGGCGCTGTCTCGTCGAGTCGGCTCAGTTCCAGAACTCCCGCGTCCGCGACCCCTCGGCGGAGGCGCAGCCTGTTCTTCGGCCGGACGAACCCGAGGATCAAGCGCGCGGCCTCGAAATCCGTGCTGCCGCGTACGTGGCGTGACGCCTCGATCAGTCTGAGCTCTGCCTCGTCATCCGCGCGGAACGCGTCGACGTCTGGCCATGGCGCTACCAGGCAGCCCGGACTGACCCATTCCTGCAGGCCGACGTCATCGCCTTCCAGGAACCGGACGTGGATCCAGTCAGACCTGCCACGGCCACCCACCCGAACGATCTCCACCTGCCTGACAGGGCCACCCAGCTCCTTCGGCCTCGCGCGGTATGCCCAGTGCCCGCCAATCTCCATGGCCAGATCCGTTGGCCCCGTTACTGGGCGATCGTCGCAACTGCTGGAGTGTGGCGACCACGCCGACTTGACGCGGCCTCGCGGAGGTGTCAGCGACGGCGTCGTAGAGGCGGCCGTCGTCACCAGCCAGGTGCCGAGGTCCGAGATGACCCTCCCGTAGGGGGCCGGATCGGTGCCTGTCCTCTCCTCGGCCGCCGTTCGGCGCGAGGGGGCTCTCGCGAGTACGTCGGCGCGCGCTTTTACGACTGGTGGCATCGCACGCCATAAACCCACGTGCCCTCTTGACTCGGGTGATGACTCAGTGCATTACCCTTTCCAATGAGCCCTACTCCGCGGTATGGTTTTACAATGTCTGAGCAGCAAGAAGAACGATCTCCTGACCGTACGGCGGTGGAGCTGTTCGCCGGCGGTGGCGGCCTGGCCATGGCCGTCGGGCGGGCGGGTTTCAGGCCGCTCCTCTACAGCGAGGTCGCCACACGCGCCTGCGAGACACTGGAGGCGAACGGCGCCAAGGAGCGGGGCCCGGAGGAGTGGATCCCGGAGCCTGGCGGGCCCGTCCCCCTCGTCAAGGGCGATGTCCGCGCGCTCGACATGAAGTACCTGAGTGGCAAGGTTGACGTGCTGGCTGGCGGGCCGCCATGTCAGCCGTTCAGCCTGGGGGGGATCGCCAAGGGCGACGAGGACAAGCGGAACATGTTCCCGGAAATGTTCCGTGCCGTTCGCGAGATCCAACCGAAGGCCGTCATCTGCGAGAACGTGGTCGGTCTTCGGCGTAAGTCCTTCGAGCCCTACTTCAAGTACATCCTGCGGGAGTTGGCATATCCGTACCTGGAACGCGATCCGGACAGCACGTGGCAGGAGCACGACGCGCTCCTGCGTGCTTACGATGCCGACCTGAAGGTTGGCCGTACCTCCGACCCGTCCGGGGGCCACGAGCTATATGACGTCGTCGCTACTAACGTCAACGCGGCGAACTACGGGGTGCCGCAGGTCAGGAACCGGGTGATCATCGTCGCCTTCCGCCGAGACCTCGGGGTGGACATTGAGGCGTTCGAGCGGAGCGTGAAGCCCACCCACTCACATGCCGCCCTGCTCCGCTCCATGCGGGAGGGCGACTACTGGGACCGCCACCAAGTGCCGGACCACGTCCGCGATCGAGTCATGGCGGACCTGCCGAAGCAGACCGCGTTCGATACCGAGGAGGCGTCACTCCTCCCCTGGCGGACATTCCGTGACGCGCTCGCCGGACTGAACGGTGAGCCGCCACTGCCGCCCGTTCCCTGGGCACACCTCGACCGACAGGAGCGCTACCTGGGCGGCGTGACGAACCACATCGGCTGGCCCGGTGCGCGCATCTACAAGGGGCACACCCCGAACGAGCTGGACCGCCCGGCGAAAACGGTGAAGGCTGGCGTCCACGGGGTGCCGGGGGGTGAGTCAGTGATGCTGACAGACGACCGCGCTCGCGACCCCTCCGCTCCGGGCGGATGGAGGTACAAGCACCGGTACATGACTGTCCGGGAGACGGCTCGCGTGATGACGTTCCCGGACAATTGGGTGCTGGAGGGTCCACGAGGAGAGCAGATGCGTCAGCTCGGGAACGCCGTTCCCGTTCTGTTGGGTGAAGTCTTCGCCAAGGCAGTGGCTACCGCCTTGGACAACGCGCGGAGCACGCGGTGACCTCCGCGAAAGCGACTGCGCGCCAGGCCCGCTGGAAAGACAAGCAGCCACCCGAGCGGGCTTGGAAAGGGCGGCCTGGCAGGACGAGGGCTCAAGCGACGACGGAGCAGGACAAAGCCGCGGGCGGGCCGGATCGGCGCTGGGTGGACTTGGGCGATGGCCGCCGAGCGCGCGCGTCCGTCGAGTTGAAGATGCTGACCAAGACCCGCCGGATCCGGGCCTATTTGCGCTGGTCGGACAGGGGAACCACGCGAAAGCCCGTGTACCTCGGGGAGGTCGACCACGACACCCGCCGCGAGAACCTCGCCGAGGCTTGGCGCAGGGCGATCGAGCGCGGCCACGTGCTGCCCGAGGAGGAAACGTCGGCGTCGTCCTGGGCGGCGAGCCGCTCGGTGCGTGCCTCCATGCGGGGTAACCGATCACGTGACACGACCCCGGAGAAGCTCCTTCGCAAACACCTGCGTGAGCGGGGCGTGCGATACCGCGTCTCGCATCGCCCCATGCCGAGTGTGCGGCGAACCGCTGACGTCGCCTTCCCCGGCGTGAGGGTGGCTGTGTTCGTGGATGGGTGCTTCTGGCACGGCTGTCCGGATCACTGCCGATGGCCGGGAACGAACGAGGAGTTCTGGCGAGACAAGATTGAGGGGAACCGCGCGAGGGATTCCGAGACCAACCGCTTGTTGGAGCAGTCGGGGTGGCTGCCTGTGCGGGTCTGGGAGCACGAGGACCCGTCGGAGGCGGCTGACAAGATCATCGCTCTTGTGAGGACGCGGCGCCGGGTCACGGCTCCTAAGACGCGTGCTTCACAGGTCGCCCTCTCCCAGAAGGTCGGCGATGACGTCCTCAGCGCGACGTAGCATGATACGGCCGTCGCCCACGCTATAGGCGAGCAGACGGCTGCCGCATCCAAGGCCGGCCTCCGCCAGTAGGCCCATGGGCAGCTCGACCCGACCGTTCTCGTCGATGGTTACCTCGGCGGGCTCTCGGATCATGAGAACCAGTCTGGCATGCGTGAGGAAGGATCGTCGGCGGGGCGTCGCCGCTGGTGCGCGGGCTGATCCTGCGGATCCCGAACTGATCGTCAGTGGGCGTCAGTAGAGTAAACGCATGCTGACGCGAGGTATCTCGGGGGGCGAGTCGCGGGCAACGCGAAGCTCAGTCCCCGCCGGTCATACGCACTTCATCAAGGACGACGCGGTCACCCGGGGAGCGACGACTCATGTCTGAGGGCCAGTACATCAACGTGATGCCGCACCCCCGCATCCTCGGTGTCCTGGGCGACATCGAGTTCGCGGCCTGGCAGTGCCTCGCCGAGCTCGTGGACAACGCCTTCGACGTGTTCCAGTCCTCTCCCGAGACGGGCGGCGAGAGGCCCACCGTGAGCATCTCGCTGCCGACCGCACAGGACTCCCGGTCTACGGCTGAAGTGACCGTCCAGGACAACGGCCGAGGCATGAGTCTCGACGAGGTGCGTAATGCGATCAGCGCCGGCTGGAGCGGAAACGGCAGGCACGGCGCGCTCGGCCTGTTCGGCATGGGCTTCAACATCGCGACCGCCCGCCTCGGTCGCAAGACCGTCGTCCGTACGGGGCGTTCCTGCGACTCCTACTGGACCGAGGTCACGCTTGATCTTCCGCAGATCGAGGCGTCGGCCGCCTACCAGGCTCCGTACCGCCAGGTGCCCAAGGCGAACCCTGTTGAGCATGGGACTGTCATCACCATCAGCGACCTCAAGGGGGAGCAGTTCGAGGCGCTTCGCCGCCCCAACGCCCTCAAGGTGATCAGGGAAAAGCTGGGTGATGTGTACAGCTACCTCCTCACCGAGCGGGGTTTCCGGCTGACGATCAACGGCAAGAAGCTGCCTCCCAGGAAGCCCTGCGTCTGGGACGAGAAGCGCACCGTCACACGGCGAGGCGTGGAGATCAGCGCCGTTCAGCGCATAGACGTCCCCCTCTCGGACAAGAAGGCGTGCATGGCCTGCGGGTACTGGAACCCGCTCGACGTTGATCGATGCCGTGAGTGTGACCAGGACCGGCTGGAGGTTCGTTCCCGCCGTATCTGGGGCTGGCTCGGGATCCAGCGCTACGTGCACCGCACGGACTATGGCATCGACTTCCTGCGCAACGGCCGGAAGATCCTTCTCAAGGACAAGCGGGTCTTCTACTGGACCGACGAGGACGGCCTCGGCGAGCCGGAACTCGAGTATCCGATCGACTCCAAAGCGGCGACTGGGCGCATCGTTGGGGAGATCCACTGCGACCACGTCACCCCGAACTACCAGAAGACGGCTTTCGAGTTCGAGACCGCCGAGTGGCACCAGGTGCTGCGGGCCATTCGTGGGGAAAGCCCGCTGCGACCGGAGATCGCCAAGCGACGCCAGCTCCCGGAGAACGACAGTCCACTCGCGCTCCTGTACTCGGGCTTCCGCCGCCAGGACCCCGGCCTGAACTACTTGGTACCCGGAAACGGCAAGGAAGCCATCCACGAGAAGACCGTCCAGTGGGCGAAGCTGTTTCGGGACGACCATCCCGACTACCAGAGCGACGACATCTGGTACGAGGCGGCCTACAGCCACGATCATCCGCACCAGAACGACCCGGGTTCTGACTCGGACAGCGACACCGACGAGCTCCTGCCGGGCCTTGGGCCCGTAACTCCTGGTGAGGAGGACGACGATCAGGAAGTCCCCGGGGCAGAGGACGTACCGTCGGCCGACGATCCGGCGCCGACGGAGACCTTCGAACAACGGCTGCAGCGTTATCGCGACAACGCGGACCAGTTCCCCGACCTCGCCGGTGAGTACTTGATTCCAGAGATGGGTCGTATCGAACTGAGGGTCTGGGCCGTGCGGGACCAGCGACTCACCAATGCCAAGGATCAGGAGACCCCGGCCTTCGCCATCATGCTGCGCTCTCCGCGGTTGGAGGTCTTCGTCGACTCCGATCACCCGCTCTACCGAGAGCACGGGGCGGACATGCGTGACATCGCGCTGCTGGAGGCGGCCGAGTACATGCGCGTCCGGCAGAACGACAACTCCACGCCGCTGTCGCAGTTGCTGCTCCTGTTCAAGGAGCGCTCATCCAGCCCCCTCCTCACCCCGACCGCGATGGCAGACGAGGCTGAGCGGTTGTTGGAGCGGATCCGCACCCTGATGGCGCCGGTGATCGCGGAGACCCCTGCTGTTCACTGGCTGCAACTACGAGCGGACGAGAGGGAGGCCGCTGAGGAGCGTTTCGCTTTGGAGTCCGAGCCTGGGCTCGACTGGACGGAAGCGGTGAACAATGGCGACTTCATCCGTTTCGCTCCCGCCAGTGCCGTCCTGCGCGTCATCAGCGAGTCGCCAGCCCTCTTTATGGACGGAAAGGTCTTCCGACGCTCCTATGCCGCGCTGTCGGCGTCGGACGCTCGCGACTTGATCGTGGAGCGCTTGATGAACCCTCTGAGCGACCTGGCGCTCCTCGCACAGCACCGGCCGAAGGTCACTCCGGAAGAGTTGGGGCGCATTCGCGTCAGCTGCCGCTTGATCGCCCGTGACCTCGCGGACGACAGCTGAGGATCGGAGAGGCGATGCACAGCTTCCTGGACCCGGGCCCTCTTCTCGACGCCGGGCCACTGCAGTTCCCTAGGCGTGTCGAGCGGCTCCTGTGGCATCTCGGTTTCACGGACGTCGCCGTTATCGATGGCTCCGGTGACGAGGGTGGCGACGTCCTCGCTCGTCGGAAGGAAGAGCTGTGGGTCTTCCAGTGCAAGTGGAAGCGACGGGGGGTCGTCGGCGCTGACGCCGTGGACGAGGTCGACAACGCGCGAGACCACTACAGCGCGCATCAGGCCGTCGTCGTAACCAACAGCCGCTTCAGCTCGGAAGCCCGGCGCCGAGTCGACGTTCTGTCCCGTATCCGTCCCAGCATCCACCTCTGGGAGGGCGGTCACCTCGCCCGGAGCTTCAAAGGGATCCCGCCCCGCTTCGGAAAGGTGACGCCTCGCCCTTACCAGGCCGAAGCTCTTTGGGCCCTGGACAAGGACCTGGACTCACACGGACGGGCCCTGCTCATCCTGGCTACGGGGCTCGGCAAGACGGTGGTCGGCGGCGAGGTCATCGCGGCGCACCTCCGTCGTCATCCCACGGATCAGGTTCTCGTAGTCGCTCACGCCAAGGATCTTGTCCAGCAGCTGGAGCGTGCCCTGTGGCGACACCTCCCGAAGGACATCCCGACCCGTCTCCTCACTGGGGACACTCGCCCGGACGACCTGTCCGGCGTGACGTGCGCCACGGTGGGCTCCGCTCTGCCAGCTGCCCGCTTCGGCTACCGGCCAGCACTCGTCATGGTTGACGAGGCTCACCACGTCGGCGAGGACGGTCAGTACGACGAGTTGCTCGACGTGCTGTCTGCCGCTCGGCAGTTCGGAGTCACGGCCACACCCTGGCGAGGAGACTCGCACGACATCAGCCACCATTTCGGGCCGGCGAGCTTCACGCTCGGCATCGAGGAGGGCATGCGTCGGGGTTACCTGGCACAAGTGGACTACCGCTTGTTCGTCGACAACGTCGACTGGGATGTCGTGAAGGCGGCCAGCGAGCACGAGTACGGCCTGGCTGACCTCAACGCCCGTCTCTTCCTGCCACAGCGGGATGAGTCCATCCGTGACGAGCTTGCTGCCGCGTGCGCTGCAACCGCGGATCCCCGAGCCATCGTGTTCTGCCGCACAGTTGAGCACGCCGAGCGACTGGCCGAACTGCTACGCCGTACCCCCTTGTGGTCCGGCGCCCTGGCCCTACACGCCGGCCTGGCCAAACGCGAGAGGCAAAGCCGGCTCCTAGCTTTCCGTAGCGGCGAAGTCCCCATCCTCACCTCAGTGGACATCCTCAATGAGGGAGTGGACGTCCCCGACGTCAACATCCTCTGCTTCGCCCGGGTGACTCACTCCCGGCGTATCTTCGTCCAGCAGTTGGGGAGGGGACTCCGACTCCGGGAGGGCAAGGAGCGCGTGACGGTGCTCGACTTCGTCAGCGATCTACGCCGGATCGCGGCGGCCCTCAACATGAAGCGAAGCCTGGAGGGCGGTGAAGTCGAGGTCCTGGACCAAGTCGCCCCATCACAAATTGAGTTCAACGACCAACGGGTTGCGACCCTTATGGAAGAGTGGATCAGGGACGCGGCCAGTCTCGAAACCGCGTACGACGAGCACCGCCTGCAGTTCCCGTCCGCCCTCGCCGCCTTGGAGTAGCCGCCTTGCCGCAGCTCAACCTTCCGGAAGCTCTTCGACGTCGCATCCTCCTCAGCATGTACCGCACTGCCGACGAGCTGGACTGGGAGTTCCTGAGTAATCCCGGGAAGACCGCTCAGTACCGCCGATGGTTCGATGACCCAGACATCGGCGGGGAGCTGCGAAGGTTCGCCAGCGACCAGGACGTCCGAGTATGGATCAAGGACGTACCGATGAAGGAGTACGCCAGGGCTCAGGAGGGTATCGGCAACTTCGTCCCGTACGTCCGCCGGCGTTTTCGCGGGGCGGACGAGATCGTCCAGTTCTTCTGCGGAGCAGATTGGTCAGTGGTCCCGGAGTCGGTCGAGGGCAAGCCCAACCACTGTCTCGCGACTGACGGCAACGCCACCCGATACGTCTGCTGGGGTAAGGCCGGGGTCTTGAAGGACCTCATCTGGGCAGCACTGAACAAGGCCATCGACTCGCCCACCCGCCCTGGCATCGTGATCACGACCAGGGACGGCGAGACGATCTCCCAGAACGCGCGCGAGCGTCATGCTCGGCTGGCGAATCACTGCGGCGTCGATCTCGACCACCTGCACCGCTCCATGATCGACAATCCGGACCTGATCACCGATCGGTAACAGCCCCGGCCGTACGACACAGAACAACTGCCCGGTGGTCCGGGCTGGGGGCTCAGGGAGCCAACCCGCTCCCCGAGCCCCCTCCAGGCTCCGCGACACCAACCGAGCCCATGCATCTGACCTGCGGTAACGCCATCGAAGCTGGCAGCCTCGCCAATCGAACCTCATTGGCCGGCAAGATGGCGCTGCCAGCTATCGGCCTGGGTCATGCGTCGCGTGCCCGCCGGAGTAGCGGGTGAGGGAGCACTGGGCAGATCGGGCGGACACGGCGAGCCAACGGCATCACGCCGGGTCATCCCACGCCCAGCGAGGCTCCCGGGGATGAGCGGAGACGACGAAGTAAGGGGGGCCGTCCCACAGAGACTCGGATCGCATGGTCGTGATGGTATGGGAGGAGTCACAGGTCACCTGATGTTCGAACCTGACAAGTTGGGCACGGGGCAACAGGCTGACGATCTCTGACCTGATCAAGTCGATCTTGGACTGTATACCAGTCTCCTTCCCGTAGCCGCTCCCGTCGAGCGCCAGATAGGGAGGGGAGGGGTCGAAATCGACGATCAACGCGGGCACCTCCTCAAGGATTGGGTCGGCGGCGCGCAGGTCTGCCAGCAGTTTTTTGAGGACGGCGACGTTCTGCTTGACCACCACCAACCGAGGCACGGCGGTGTGCAGATTGAGGGAGAGAAGAGCGGAAGCGCCTTGTGCCTCTTTTCGAACTGCAGGGCAACTTCGGACGGCATGCTCCGGTAGTCAGACTCTTCGCTGGTCAGGCGCAGGAGGGGGAATCGTGCCTGCAACTGCTGATCGGCGTCGTCGCTTGGGAGTAGCGCCTCCTCAAGCCGGCGCTGGGTCTGACTACGCAGAAGGTTCAAGGTTCCGCTGAAGACGATGACCAGGCGATAGCCAGCATCCAGGGCGCGGGCGACGACACCGGCGCCGATGGTCGTCCTGCCGGATTGCGCTCCAGCAGTAATGACTCCACTTGTTCGATACGGCGCCTCTGCCGTGGGGTCGGCCAGGCAGGCGAGGACTCGTGCCGTCACCCTTTCCAGAGCGGTGAGCGAGACTTCTGGCCAGCCTCGCTCAGCGAGCGAGTTGGTGAAGGCAGACCAGCGCCAGCCTTCGTCTCGTGCTTGCCGGGTCGTCGCGAGAGCCTGAAGCTCCGACTCCGCACGGCGGGCCCGCTCCTCTGCCATCTGATTGTCCTGGCGGAGTACCTGCACGAGCGCCGACCAACCGTTGCGCTCCTCGAGCGCACGCCGGTGCAGTGCAGCGATTCTCTCTCGGTTCTCGGGGTTCATCGGCTTGCCCCGCGCGATCTCGACCTCGCGCAGCAGAGTGTCGACGAACTCCCAGGGAGCAAGGCGCTCGCCACGCAGGTACCGGCTCACCGCAGTGTGGTCCCAGTACACGTGCGCGCTGAAGTCCCGTTGGGAGCGGCCGAGCTCCTTGAACAGGTTGCGCAGCGTCTCCGCAAGCACAGGGAGCGCTGGCCCGGCGAGGGAGGAAGGAGGTGACTGGAGTTGATTCGGCGGGAGATAGGGAGTCCCCATGAGCTCGTTTCTACCCGGGAGCACGCCTGGTCGCGTGGTGTTGCGGCCTTCTGGCAACACATTGCTCCAGGCGCAACGCGGCCGTCCGTCGGCACTCTGAAGGCCGTCCATCGGCCGAGGGAGGAACACCAGCATGCTTCAGCGGCTCAGTCGGCGCCTCATCGAGAAGGTGAGCTGCCAGAAGCAGCGCTTCACCGGGCACATCAAGCGCCTGGTAAGGGAGGGCCTTGCAACGGCTGCACGCGGGACCGTCCACGGCATCTTCAGCAGCATCGGGGGCCTGGCCGTCGCAGCGGTCGTGTGGTGGGTCAAGAACCGATAGCTACGAAGGCGTGGCCACACGCCAGGGCCAGTATCCCGCTGCCATGCAGCACAGCATGAGAGGCTGGTGACGCCAGGCCCTGGGGGCAACTGGGGCATCACGTCGATCAAGGCGGCACGACCCTGTTCACCAATGCGGGGTTCGGTGGCACCGCCCAGCACCGCTTGAGGTGATCTTGCAGGGCCCCGTAACGCGGAGTCTCGGATAGACAATGGCCAACCGCTTCATCCGAGCGGCGGCCGATTCGCGGCGAACAGCACGTACTCGCCCGGCCGGGAGGACGTTGGCCACTGGGAGCCGTCTGGGAGCCAACCTGCTCCCCCGGCCCCCTTCCGTACCCGCCGGGACCAACCGAGAACACCTCATTGACCTGCGCAAACGCCATCCCCGCAGACCAGGCCGAAAGCCGAACCTCGTTCGAGACGAAGAGGTCGTGGGCTCAAATCCCGCCACCCCGACAGCCAGCTCAGGGGCCTGATCCGCGAAAGCGGGTCGGGCCCCTGGGTGTTTTGCGGCGTTCGTGACCCCCGTCTTGTGGCGGTGAAGACAGGCCGGTCGCAAGGGGGGTGTGGAGGGCTCAGGACGTGCTGGGCAGGGCCTCCTTGGAGGGGGTCAGCACCTCGGCGATGACCGGGCCGGACGAGGCCGCGGTGTCTGCCATGAAACGCAGCCGTCCTATGCCCAGGCGGCGCAGGGCCGGGCCGTGGTTGGCGGCGACGATGAGAGACGCGGCCAGCAGCAGGAGTTGCCACAGGGCCATCGTCGGGCGGCGCAGTGCGCGGGGCACCTCCGCCAGGGAGGCGTGCAGGCGCTCGCAGTGGAACGGTATGTGACGCTGCTCGTCGGACAGGATGCGCCCCGCCACTTCCGAGGTGAGCGGGTCGTCGGCGCCGTCGCGCAGAGCCCGGTAATAGCGCACGGCCACCACCTCCGCGACCATCAGAACCAGCAGTTCCATGCGCAGGCCCAGAAGGCGGCGGAGCCGTACGAAGAGCGTGTCGCTCCAGTGGCCGGTCAAGGTCGGTACGCCGCCGGCGGCCAGCAGCCGGGCGAGCAGGCGGGCATGGTTCTGCTCCTCGGCGACGAAGAGACGGACCGCCCGCGCGTAGTCGTCGTCACCGGCCTGCACCGCCTTGCCGACGAGGTTGGCGCCGTCCCCGTCCTCGCCGACCTGGAAGCGCTGGATGCTGGCCCACACCGCCGGGGGCAGCGTCACGCCCCGCGTCCAGTCCGGGTCTCCCTGGACACGCCTCCGTTCGCGCTCGTCCTCGAATCGCCGTGTCCATGCGGCGAAGTCGCCCGTACGCACCCGGTCTCCCCCCTCCTCCGGGGCGCAGCCGCCGACCGTTGTGCCCCCGGGAGGAACGACGTCGTAGAGCGCTGAAGCGTTCCCGGTGCCCGCCGTGCCGTGGGCAGGACGGGGAGGTGGCGGGTGGTGGCGATGGCGTGCGGCCGAATGAGCCGGGGGATCAGCCGTAGGTCTCCCGGCGGCGCTGTCGGTGGAGACGGGTGCCTTGGCCCGCGCCGTTCACCGCGGTGAGGGAGGGCAGGGACGCTCCGCTGTTCCAGAGGCCGAGGTGGTCTCTGTGGACGGCGACGATGCCGTTGTGCGTCGCGAACCGTTCGGCGGGGGCGGTGAAGTACGTCGTCGCCACGAAGACCGCCACGTCCGCCTTGAAGTGCGTCTTCGCGCCCAGGAGGTCGCGTACCTCCCGGCTCGGGATCTTGTTCCGGGGCGTGTACCGCTTGCACTGGATCACCATGCTGCGCCCGTCCGGGAGCCGCCCCAGCACGTCGGCGCCGTCGTCGTGGGAGCCGCCGACCCGTCGTACGTCCGTGCAGCCGTCCCGTCGGCACAGCCCCACGACGAAGTCCTCGAACTCCGTGCCCGTCATGGCGTCCACCTCGGCCAGCGTCCGGTGCCCCGCCCGTACCGCCTCCTCCCGGCGCCACTTCCCGTCGCCGCCCCTGAGCAGCCGGTCCGTACGCCACAGCCACCATCCGCCCGCTCCGGCGCCGCCGAGCAGCAGCGCGGCGAGGAGGTAGGGCCAGACCTCCGACCAGTACGCCACCAGGAGGACGAGGGCCACGGCCCCGCCCGTCACCGCCGCCTTCACGCGCTGCTCGCGCCGCTTCCGCGCCGCCGTACGTCGTGGTTTCCGTGCCGCCGTACGTCGTGGTTTCCGTGCCGCCGCCATGGCCCTCCCCCGCCGGTCCGCATGAGCCGAGCTGCTGGTCAGCAGTCTCGGGACGGGCGGGCGGGGGTGGAAGGGCGCGTGTCGGCCAGTGGCCTGTTACCGGGCAGCTGACCGTCGTCGTCCGTACGGGTGCCGCCGGGTCGCCGCGCGGGGCGGGGCGGCGCAGGCTGCTCGTATGAGTGACACAGCGGGGCACGGCCACGACCACGCGCCGGGGCACGCCCGCGCGCACCACGGGCGCGACGGCGCCACCAGCACCACGCCCGGCAGTGACGGGGACGCGGCGTCGGCCGGGGCGATGTTCGCCGGGGTACTGCTGCTGGTCCAGGGCGTGCTCGGCATGGTGCAGGGCGTCGTGGGCATCGCCGAGGACGAGGTGTACGGCATCCTCGGCGACTACGTGTTCGAGTTCAGCGTCACCGCGTGGGGCTGGGTCCACCTGATCCTCGGGCTGGTCCTCGTCGTGATCGGCTGGGGCATCCTGCGCGGCGCCGCCTGGGCGCGGGCGGTCGGCGTGGCGCTGGCCTCGCTCTCGGTGATCGCCAACTTCGTCTGGCTGCCGTACCAGCCGGTGTGGGGCCTCGTCTCGATCGCAATCGGCGTCTTCGTGATCTGGGCCCTGTGCACCGCCGACACCCCGCCCGCGCCTCGCTGATCCCTTTTACGGCCCCGGCATCCGACCAGGCCGCAAGACTGCCGGAATCCGGCAATGCGCGAAGTCGCCGACCCCTGCCAGGATGCGTACGTCGGAAACGGGGGTGCCGATCGATGCCGGGATGCGGAAGCGTGTCCCGGCTTCGGCATCCGTCTGCGGAGGTTCGCGCCGGGGGGCGCGGGGCGTGTGCAGGCTGCCGCGTGCGGGGTGTCTTGTGGGGCCGGGGCCGGGTGCCTCATGCGCCACGGGCCGGGTGCCTCGTGTCGGCGTGCGTCGTAGGGAGTTCGTGTGGGAGAGGGGGCCGCGGGGGTGCGGGAAGTCTGTACGGCGGCCTTGTGCTTTCCCGCCTTCTTCTTCAGCGTCGCGCTGGTCGTCGTCGCAGCCTTCTGGCTGCTCGTGCTGTGTGGCGCCGCCGACGTGCACGGGTTCGACGGGGACCTGCCACTCGGGGCGGTCGGGCTGGGGGGCCTGCCCGTCTCGGTCGCCGTCTCCGCGATGGCCGTCGCCGGGTGGTGCGCCGCGCTCGCCGGGACGGTGGCGCTCGGCCGACTGACCGGCCCCGGGGTCGTACGGAGCGGGCTTTCCCTCGTCGTGCTCGTCGCCGCGCTGGTGGTGGCGCACGGGGCCGCGCGGCTTCTGGCAGGGCGGTGGTGGCCGCCGCGCGCCCGCTTCCCGTCGGCGGGGGCGGGGGCTGAGGCCGCGCGGCCCGGGACGGCGCGGCCTGGTGCCGGTCCTGGGTGAGGGGCCTGGGAGCCCGGTTGGGGGGCGGTACCCGGGTGATGGGGGGCCGGGGTCCGGGGGGGCCGGGCCCGGATTGGGGGGCGGCCTGTGGATAGCGCTGGGGGGACTTATCCACAGGCCCGGCGGGATGTCGGTGCGACGGAGCATGATGGACGACATGACTGAGCCGACCGACGACACGTCCACGCCCGAGCCCATCGCGTCCACTCCCGTCACATCCCCTCCTACGTCTTCTTCGTCCGCCGCGTGGTCGGCTCTGCCCGACTGGGAGAAGCGGTTCCGTGCACCGCGCGTGTCGCTGCCCGACTGGGCGGAGGACGCGCCGAGCCGGGCGCTGTTCGTGTCGAACGTGACGGGGACGTACGAGCTGTACGCGTGGGACCGCGACACGGGCGAGCAGCGGCAGGTCACGGACCGGCCGAACGGCACGACGGACGGTGTGCTGTCGCCGGACGGCGAGTGGATCTGGTGGTTCGCCGACACGGACGGCGACGAGTTCGGGGTGTGGATGCGGCAGCCGTTCAAGGGCGGCGCGGACGAGCCGGCGGTTCCCGGGCTCGCCGCCTCGTACCCGGCGGGCCTGGCGATAGGCCGGGACGGCACGGCGGTCGTCGGCCGGTCTCTGGACGAGGAGGGCACGTCCATCCACGTCGTCCGGCCGGGCGGGGAGCCGGTGGAGATCTACCGGCACCGCGAGTCGGCCGGGGTGGGGGACCTGTCGTACGACGGGACGCTCGTGGCGGTCGAGCACACCGAGCACGGTGACGCCATGCACGCGGCCCTGCGCGTGGTGCGGCTGGACGGCGCGCTGGTGGCGGAGCTAGACGACACGAAGGGCGGTACGAAGGATCTGGGCCTGGCCGTGATGGGCTTCGCCCCCGTGGACGGCGACGGGCGGCTGCTGGTGGGGCACCAGCGGCGCGGCCGGTGGGAGCCGATGATCTGGGATGTCGCGACCGGCCGGGAGACCGAGCTGCGCCTCGACCTGCCCGGGGACGTGAGCGCGGAGTGGTACCCGGACGGTTCGGGGCTGCTGATCGCCCATGACTTCGAGGCGCGCACGGAGCTGTGGCGGTACGACATCGCCTCGGGGGTGCTGACGCGGGTGGAGACGCCGACCGGTTCGGTGTCGGGGGCGACGGCCCGCCCGGACGGCACGGTGGAGTACCTGTGGTCGTCGGCGGCCGTGCCTCCCGTGGTGCGCTCGACGAGCGGCGCGGTCGTGCTGGACCCGCCCGGCCCGCAGGCGCCGCCGTCGGTGCCGGTGGAGGATGTGTGGGTGGACGGGCCCGGTGGGCGGGTCCACGCCCTGGTGCAGCGCCCGGAGGGGGCGACGGGCCCGCTGCCGACGGTGTTCGACCTGCACGGCGGCCCGGCCTGGCACTACAGCGACACGTTCGCCGCGGCGCCGGCCGCTTGGCTGGACCACGGGTACGCGGTGGTGCGGGTGAACTACCGGGGCTCCACCGGGTACGGGCGGGAGTGGACGGACGCGCTGCGGCACCGGGTGGGGCTGATCGAGCTGGAGGACGTCGCGGCGGTCCGTGAGTGGGCGGTGTCCTCGGGCCTCGCGGACCCGGAGCGGCTGGTCCTGACGGGCGGCTCGTGGGGCGGCTACCTGACGCTGCTGGGGCTTGGGACGCAGCCGGACATATGGGCGGTGGGCATCGCGGACGTGCCGGTCGCCGACTACGTGACCGCGTACCAGGACCAGATGGAGGCGCTGCGGCCGCTGGACCGGACGCTGTTCGGTGGCTCTCCGGAGGAGGTGCCGGAGCGGTTCCGGGCGTCGTCCCCGATCACGTACGTGGACCAGGTGCGGGCGCCGGTGTACATCGCGGCGGGTGTGAACGATCCGCGCTGCCCGATCCGGCAGGTCGAGAACTACGTGGAGCGGCTGGCGGCGCGCGGCGCGGTGCACGAGGTGTACCGGTACGACGCGGGACACGGCTCGCTGGTGGTGGAGGAGCGGATCAAGCAGCTGCGGCAGGAGCTGGAGTTCGCAGCGCGACACGTGCCGGCCGCGACCGGGACCCGGCCGGAAGGGGGGTGACGGCGTTCCGTACCGTGGAGGGGTGTACCGGTTCCTGACGACACCCCGCTGGTGGGGGATCAACGTCTTCGTGCTGCTGGCGATCCCGTTCTGCCTCTTCATGGGGATCTGGCAGCTGGGCAGGTTCGAGGACCGCGTCGATTCGCACCGGGAGGCGGAGCAGCGGCCCGCCGCCCAGGCGGCGCAGGCGGCGGCGCCTCTGGCGGAGCTGCTGCCGGTCGACAAGGAGACGTCGGGCCGCCAGGCGACGGCGAGCGGCCGGTACGGGAAGCAGTTCCTCGTCCCCGGCCGTGAGCTGGACGGGAAGACCGGGTCGTACGTGCTGACGCTGCTGCACACGCCGGAGGGCAAGGCCCTGCCGGTGGTGCGGGGCTGGCTCCCGCAGGGCGCGGCCGCACCGGCGCCGCCGTCCGGTGAGGTGACCGTGACGGGCGCGCTCCAGGCGTCGGAGCACGCCGGGAGCGGCGGCGTCCGCGCCGCGGGCGGGCTGCCCGAGGGGCAGCTGGGCGTCATCAGCGCGGCGACGCTGGTGAACGTGGTGCCGGACGACGTGTACGACGCGTGGGTGACGCTCACGGAGTCCCCTGCCGGGCTGACGCCGGTGCCCGCCGCGGCGGCGGTGGGCACGGGGCTGGACCTGAAGGCGTTCCAGAACCTCGGCTACACGGGCGAGTGGTTCGTCTTCGCGGGGTTCGTGCTGTTCATGTGGTTCCGGCTGGTGCGGCGCGAGGCGGAGGCGGAGCGGGACCGGGCCCTGGGCCTCGATCCGGAGTCCCCCGGCCTCCCCTGAGCCCGCACCCCTAGTGGGGTGCCGCGTGCGGCTGCCGCCCGCTGTGCCTGGGGGGTGAGTGGCTGGGGCTGGGCTTCTCTGTGGCCTGCGGGGTGAGCGGGCTGCGCTGCTGTGCCTGCGGGGCAGGTGGGTGCTGGCTGCGCTGCTGTACCTGCGTGGCAGGTGGGTGGGGGTTGCTGGGCTTGCGGGTCGCGTGGGTGTGGGACTGCGCGGGTCGGCGACTGGCGGCTGTGGCGCTCGGCACCTGTGCGCGGCGTCGCAGTGGGACTACCCCCTGGGCGCCCGGCAGCACACGTAGCACGCAAAGGCCCAGCCGCAGTCCTGCGGGCGTCGGCAAGGCGCCGGGCACGTCGTTCACGCGCCCGGCAGCAGTCGTACGGCGGGGCGCATCTACCGGCCGCCCACGGGACTCGCGCGTCCGTGCGTGCTGCGAGGGCACATCGGCGCTCGGTCTGCCGTACGGCCCGTAGCCCCGTGACGCGGGGCGCATCCGCCTGGCTGTCGTCCGGCCCGCAGGTCCGCACCAGGGGGCGCGTCCGCCGAGCCGCGCACAGGACCGCAGGCCCGTACCAGGGGGCACATCGACCTGGGCGGCCGTACGGCCAGGAGGTCCCGCGCCACGGGGGTGCCTCGGGCTGGGCTGCCGTACGGCCCTCGGGTCCGTTCCGCTGGGGCGGCTGGGAGTGTGATCGCCGCAGTGCGTGCGTCGCACGGGCGGTCGGTGCTCCCGGCCGGGTGGGTCAGGCGGGGAGCAGGCCGGTGCGGTAGATCGTGCCGGCGCAGGCGTTGGGGATGGTGGTCGCCGCCTGGGGGCCGCCCACGCTCGGGGTGTGGGTGACCGTGACGCTGCCGTCCGCGATGCCCTCCTGCGGCAGCAGCTGCGGTTCCGCCGCCGTTGCCGAGTCCGTACCGCCCTCCGCCGTGCCGGTCGTCGCGCCGTCCGAGGGCGGCGGCGGCTCCTCGGTGGGCGTGGACGGCGCGGTGGGCGACGGGGACTGCTCGCCACCGCCCCCTCCGTCGCCGCTGCCCGTGCCTCCGCCGTTCACCGGGCACGTCTCGCTCGGCACCCAGGCGAACTTGACCTCGTACGCCCCGGACGGCTTCAGCACCAGGCTGCCGACCGTCGCGGACGGGCCGGGCAGGCCGGACGCCGCGTCACCCGCCGTGTGCCGTGCGACGCTGATGCGGCTCGCGTCCGCCGCGCCGCTCGTGCCGAAGCCGACCGTCCCGGACGCGCTGACGGTGCAGTCGCTGCTGGAGACGTTGGCGATGCGGAACGTTCCGTACACCGTGCCGTCCCCGCCGGGGCCGCCCGCCTCGGCGACGCTCACGCCGAGCTGGCCCGCCTCGCACTCGGGGGCCGTGTCCGGGGCGGGCGTGGCGTTGTCGGGCGTGCCGTCCGCGCCGTCGGAGGCGCTGGTACCGGCGGTGGTCGGGGTTCCGGACGGGTTGGCCCCGCCCTTGCCGGAGCCGTTCAGCTCGCCGGACGGGCTGCCCGCGGCTTCCTCGCCCGCCGGGCCCGCGGCGTCGCCGGTGCCGCCCTGGACCTGCTCGCCGTGCCCGGCGTTGACCGGGTTGGTGTCGGACGCCGTGTCGGAGGCGGCGACGTGCACGAACGCGGGGACACCCGTACCGAGCAGGATCACCGCGGCGGCCGCGCCGACGAGCGCCTGCCGCTTCCGCGCCCTCCGCGCCGGAACAGCCCGGCGGAGGTGGTCGAGCGCGCCCGGGGCCGGTTCGAGGTCCCCGACGGCCCCCTGGAGCAAGCGCCGCAGCGCCAGCTCGTCCCCGCCGAGCCCGTCCGCCCCGAGGTCGAACACGCCGATGCCGTCCGGGGTGTGGGGGTCGTCTGTCGGGGTGGGGCGGTCTGCCGGGATGGGCTGGGTGCCCGACTGGTCGATGCCGGACTGTGCCGGGGTGGGCTGTGCCGTCTCCCGCTGTGCCGACTCCGGCTGTGCCGACTCCGACTGTGCCGTCTCGGGCTGTGCTGTGCCGGGCCGGGCCTCGTCGGCGGGGCGGGCGGCCTCGGGCCTAGGGGCCGACGTGCCCGTGTCCTCGCGGGGTGTGTCCTCGCCGGGCGTGGGCTGGGAGGCGGAGGGTTCTGGGGTGTTCACTGCGTCGTTTCCAGTCCGGTCGTTCGACGGCCCGTCCGGCCCGTTGTGCTCGGTCATGCCTTCGCTCCCATGGCCACGCGCAGGGCGGCTATGCCACGGGAGCCGTACGCCTTCACCGACCCGAGCGATATGCCCAGCGTCTCGGCGACCTGCGCCTCGGTCATGTCCGCGAAGTACCGCAGGACCAGGACCTCCCGCTGACGGCGCTGGAGCCCGCGCATCGCCTTGATCAGCGCGTCGCGCTCCAGCTGGTCGTACGCGCCCTCCTCCGCGCTCGCCATGTCCGGCATCGGCTTCGAGAGGAGCTTCAGGCCGAGTATGCGGCGGCGCAGGGCGGACCGGGAGAGGTTCACGACGGTCTGGCGCAGGTACGCCAGGGTCTTCTCCGGGTCGCGGACCCGCTTGCGGGCGGAGTGGACGCGGATGAACGCCTCCTGGACGACGTCCTCGCAGGAGGCCGTGTCGTCGAGAAGCAGCGCCGCGAGACCCAGCAGCGACCGGTAGTGGGCGCGGTAGGTCTCGGTGAGGTGATCGACGGTGGTGCCCGACGTCATCGTCTCGTCGGCGTCGTCACGCGGGAACGGGACGCGGGCTCGGCGTGTGGCGGGCATGGGCGCGATCACCGGCATGCCGCCGCCGCGACGCCGGTCGCGCGGCGCGCGCTGGGGCGGCCGCAGGAGCGGAAGAACCGCCGCGCCGCCGCGAAGTGGGGCCGCTGCTGTGATGTCGAGTACCTCTGCCACGTCTGTTGGACACGTCGCCCCCCGTCAGGGTTGTACGCGCACGCCGCCTTATCTGACGGTGCGTCGTTCGCCCTCATGCGTATCCGCTCTCCCCATTGCCCCGTTCGCGCGGCAGCGCTGGAGCGACCGCAGAGACGCTCTCCACCGGCCACCGGTTGCGGCAGGGGGGCAGGAGCATCGTCGAACATGCCATCGCCCCAGTTCAAGCGGCCAAGGCCGAGGACTTTCCCACAGGGCGTCCACAGATCCTACAAAGGTGCGAGGCCGCGTCCACCAGGTATTCGACGCCTCGGCGCGGCCCCGGCTCACATTTGTGATCTCTCCCGCAGCGCCTCGCGTCGCCGGATTCGGCGCGTGGGCGCGGTCAGGTGCGGGACGGGCCTCCCGCGGCGAGTTCCACGGCGACGAGTTCCGCGATCTGGGCGGTGTTGAGCGCGGCGCCCTTGCGCAGGTTGTCGCCGCACACGAAGAACTCCAGGGCCCGTTCGTCGTCCAGGTCGCGGCGGACCCGGCCGACCCACGTCGGGTCGGTGCCGACGACGTCGGCGGGCGTCGGGAAGTCGCCCGCGGCGGGATCGTCGTACAGGACGACACCGGGCGAGGTGGCGAGGATCTCATGGGCGCGCGCCACGGTCACCGGCCGTTCGAACCGGGCGTGGACGGATACGGAGTGAGTGGTGAGCACGGGTACGCGGACGCAGGTCGCGGCGACCCGCAGCCCGGGCAGGCCCAGGACGCGGCGGGTCTCGGCCCGTACGCCCAGCTCCTCCGACGACCAGCCGCCGTCCTGGAGCGTGCCGGACCAGGGAACGACGTTCAGGGCGAGGGGCGCGGCGAACGGCCCCGTCCCGTCGTCGCCGAGAGCCCTGCGTACGTCTCCGGGGGCGGCGCCCAGGTCGGTGCCCGCGACGGTCGCGAGCTGGCCGCGCAGCGCGGCGACACCGGCCTGTCCGGCGCCGGAGGCGGCCTGGTACGCGGAGACGACCAGCTCCTCGAGCCCGAACTCGGCGTGCAGCGCCCCTACGGCGACGATCAGCGCGAGCGTGGTGCAGCCCGGGCCCGCGATGATGCCGTGCGGCCGGACGCGGGCGGCGTGCGGGTTGACCTCGGGTACGACGAGCGGCACCTCCGGGTCGTCGCGGAACGCGGGCGACGCGTCCACGACGACGGTGCCCTGCGCGGCGGCGACCGGCGCCCAGCGGGCGGCGACCTCCTCCGGGACCAGGAACACCGCGACGTCGATGCCCCGCAGGGCTTCCTCGTCCAGCGCCAGCACCTCGGTCTCGGCACCGCGCACCGCGAGCTTTCGGCCTGCCGAGCGGGGGGACGCGAGGAGGCGTATCTCGCCCCAGACGTCGGCGTGCTGCGACAGGATCTGCAGCATGACGGCCCCCGCCGCCCCGGTCGCCCCGACCACGGCGAGCGCCGGTTTCCCGCCCAGGGGGCGCGGGCGCGGTATGTGGATGCCCGGCGGATGGCCCGGCGGATGGCCCGGTGGATGGAGGGCCGACGACTCGGGGTCGCACGCCTCCCGGCGGGGAACCTCCTGGCGGGTGGCCTCCCGGTCCCGTACCTCCGGTCCCGAACCCTCGCGGTCCCGTATATCCGGCCCGGGGCCCTCCCCGCGCGAGGTCTCGCTGCCGGAAGCCGCGCCCGGCACCGGTGACGGCATGGCGTGCAGGCCCGGCGCCGCCCGGTCCCGTCCGGAATCCCGCCGGCCCGCAGCCGCCCCGGACCCAACAGGGTCCGGAGTCGCCTCGTCCGAAGCCCGGACGCCCCGGAAACCCCCGTCCGGCGTCTGCGCGGGCGGGGGTTTCCGGGGCGGGGACTGCCAGTTCCTCAACGGGTCCGTCGGGGGTGTCGCGGGGCGGGGCCCGGAAGGGTCAGCGGCCCGTGCCGCCGTAGACGACCGCCTCGACCGTGTCGCTGTCCAGACCGAAGGCGGTGTGGACGGCGCGTACGGCCTCGTTGACGTCGTCGGCGCGGGTGACGACCGAGATGCGGATCTCCGAGGTGGAGATGAGCTCGATGTTCACGCCCGCGTTGGACAGCGCCTCGAAGAAGGAGGCGGTGACGCCCGGGTTGGTCTTCATGCCCGCGCCGACCAGGGAGATCTTGCCGATCTGGTCGTCGTAGCGCAGGGACTCGAAGCCGATGGACGACTTCTGCTTCTCCAGCGCGTCGATGGCCTTGCGGCCCTCGGTCTTGGGCAGCGTGAACGAGATGTCCGTCAGGCCCGTGGACGCGGCGGAGACGTTCTGCACGACCATGTCGATGTTGATCTCGGCGTCCGCGATGGTGCGGAAGATCGCGGCGGCCTCGCCCGGCTTGTCGGGCACGCCGACGACGGTGATCTTCGCCTCGGAGGTGTCGTGGGCGACACCGGAGATGATGGCCTGCTCCACCTTGCGGTCCCCTCGCGGTTCGTTGCTGACCCACGTGCCCTGGAGCCCCGAGAAGGAGGAGCGGACGTGGATCGGGATGTTGTATCGGCGCGCGTACTCGACGCAGCGGTGCAGCAGCACCTTGGAGCCGGAGCTGGCGAGCTCCAGCATGTCCTCGAAGGAGATCCAGTCGATCTTCCGGGCCTTCTTCACGACCCGCGGGTCGGCGGTGAAGACGCCGTCCACGTCCGTGTAGATCTCGCACACCTCGGCGTCCAGCGCCGCGGCGAGGGCCACGGCGGTGGTGTCCGAGCCGCCCCGGCCCAGCGTGGTGATGTCCTTCTTGTCCTGGGACACGCCCTGGAAACCGGCGACGATGGCGATGTTGCCCTCGTCCAGCGCGGTGCGGATACGGCCCGGCGTGACATCGATGATGCGCGCCTTGTTGTGGACCGAGTCGGTGATGACGCCTGCCTGGCTGCCCGTGAAGGACTGGGCCTCGTGGCCCAGGTTTTTGATCGCCATGGCCAGCAGCGCCATGGAGATCCGCTCTCCGGCGGTCAGCAGCATGTCGAACTCACGCCCGGCCGGCATCGGGGATACCTGCTCGGCGAGATCGATCAACTCGTCCGTCGTGTCGCCCATCGCGGAAACGACGACGACCACCTGGTGGCCGTTCTTCTTCGCTTCCACGATTCGCTTGGCGACGCGCTTGATGCCCTCGGCATCGGCAACGGAGGAGCCTCCGTACTTCTGCACGACAAGGCCCACGTGCGCTCCTCGCTCAGTCCGTTTGCGGTCGGCTCAGTCTATCGAGCGACCGGAAAACGCCCCTGGGATGTCACATCCTGAGATGTCCCGCTCATTAGGTGATCAGCCCTGGGCGTCACCCGGCCACGCCGGGCCCCTGCCCAGCGACGGCACCCCCACGCGGAATGTGTCCCGGCTCACGTACGGGACGGGTCCTGGGCCTTCAAGGCCCTATTTGCGGGTGCGGATGCCCAGCGGCGCGGCGATCTCCTGGAGCATCACGCGGCCCGCCTCCTCCGCCAGCACCTCGTCCGCCATGTCCTCGTCCGTGTCGAGCCCGTCCAGCGCCTCCAGCGGCTGGTCCAGCCGTACGTGGGAGACCAGGGACTGGAGCGCCCGGAGGGTCGCGGAGGCGGTCGGGCCCCAGTTGGAGAAGTACGAGAACTGCCACCACCACAGCGCCTCGGTCGTGCGCCCCGCCCGGTAGTGGGCCAGCCCGTGCCGCAGGTCCATGATGATGTCGGCCAGGCTGTCGGAGATCCGGGACGGCACGGGCGCCTTGCGGGGCTGGTACGGGTCGAACACCTCCGAGAAGACGTCCACCGGGTCCAGCATGGCGGCGAACCGTTCCCGCAGGTCGTCGACGTCCATGTCGGGACCCGTGTCCGGTTCGTACCGCTCCTCGGGGACGATGTCCTCGTGCGCCCCGAGCCTGCCGCCGGCGAGCAGCAGCTGCGAGACCTCCAGCAGCAGGAACGGGATCGCGCTGTCGGGCTCGTCGCCCTTGGCCACTTCCGTGGTGGCCACGATGAAGGACTCGATGGAGTCGGCGATCTGGACCGCGAAGCTGTCGGGGTCCAGCGAGTGGGCGTGGAGAGTGGCGTCAGACATCGAGGAGTCGTCTCCCTTCGAACGCGCGACCGAGCGTGACCTCGTCGGCGTATTCCAGGTCTCCGCCAACGGGGAGACCGCTGGCGAGGCGCGTGACCTTCAGGCCCATGGGCTTGACCATCCGCGCGAGGTACGTCGCGGTGGCCTCCCCTTCCAGGTTGGGGTCGGTCGCCAGGATCAGCTCGGTGACCGTGCCATCCGCGAGGCGGGCCAGCAGTTCCCTGATCCGCAGGTCGTCGGGGCCCACGCCCTCGATCGGGCTGATCGCGCCGCCGAGCACGTGGTACCGCCCCCGGAACTCGCGCGTCCGCTCGATGGCGACGACGTCCTTGGGCTCCTCGACCACGCAGATGACCGCGTCGTCCCGGCGCGGGTCGCGGCAGATGCCGCACCGCTCCTCCTGGGCGACGTTCCCGCAGACCGCGCAGAACCGGACCTTCTCCTTCACCTCCAGGAGCGCGTGCGCCAGCCGCCGGACGTCCGTCGGCTCGGCCTGGAGGATGTGGAAGGCGATCCGCTGCGCGCTCTTGGGACCGACGCCTGGCAGTCTGCCGAGCTCGTCGATGAGGTCCTGGACCACGCCTTCGTACAACGGAACGCCTCTCCGGGAGTGCAGTCTTGGTGGTTACGGTAGTTGGTGAGGGGTGCGCCACAGAAGACTCGGCGTGAACCCGCCGCGTCCTCCGGGTGGCCTGGCGCCGCAGTCTCCCGCCTGACCGGGGGTCCGGTCGGGCCGAGCCCGAGTCCCGGGCCCGGAGTCCCGGGCCTGGAGCCCCGGACCCCGGCGGGCTCGGGCCCCCGGCGGGCTCGGTCGGGGCGCCCGTACCCATACCGGTGGGCGCCCGGCCGGTGCCGGTGGGGGGCCCGGCGGCCGGTCAGCGCGTCAGAACGGCATGCCCGGCATCCCGCCCAGCCCCTGCGCGAGCGGGCCGAGCTTCTCCTGCTGGAGCTGCTGCGCGTTCTCGTTCGCCGCCTGCACGGCCGCGACGACCAGGTCCGCGAGCGTCTCCGTGTCCTCCGGGTCCACCGCCTTCGGGTCGATGACCAGGCCGCGCAGCTCCCCGGAACCGGTGACCGTGGCCTTCACCAGGCCGCCGCCCGCCTGCCCCTCGACCTCCGTACGGGCCAGCTCCTCCTGGGCCCGCGCGAGGTCCTGCTGCATCTTCTGGGCCTGCTGGAGCAGCTGCTGCATGTTGGGCTGGCCACCACCGGGGATCACGGTCACTCCTGCGCGTAGACGACGATTCTTCGGTTACGCCGAGCCTACGTGGTCCCCGCGCGGCGCGCCCCACGCACAGGTATCCACTCTTTCGGGTGAACGACTGGCGCGCCCTCTACCTGATCACGGCCCCCTTCCGTGCGGAAAACCCGCCATTACGCCTCCGGGGACCACCATTCGGCGGTAGGAAGGGCTCCGCACGACGCACGGACCGACACCACGACACGCGTACGGACACGACGACACGCCCGACCGCCACCCCGACCCCTACCGAACACCTGTCGAACATCACGCACAGTCACGCAGAGCGCAGAGGAGTGCCCCGGTGAGCCAGCCGGAGATGCAGCCCGGGGGGCCAGCCCGGGGGGAGGACCTGACGGGACGGCCGTTCCCGCTCGGCGACTGGGGCGAGCCGGCCGAGCGGCTGCACGAGCTGTACCGGTGGGTCGAGGGGAACGCGCTGCGCACCGCCGACTGGTACCTCGCCGACCGGGTGTGGAAGCGGCGCGGCGCCCGCGCGCTGCGGACCGGTACGGCGCTGGGCGGCGTCCTGGGCGCCGCGCTGCCGCTGCTGGACCTGACGGACGCGCTGGACGGGGCGGCGGGATGGGGATACCTGTCCCTGCTGCTCGCGGCGGCGTGCCTGGCGTGCGACCGGTACTTCGGCGTGACGTCCGGGTGGATGCGGGACGTGGCGACGGCGCAGGCGGTGCAGCGGCGGTTGCAGGCGCTCCAGTTCGACTGGGCGTCGGAGAGCGTGCGGGAGGTGCTGGGGCCCGCCGAGGGCACGTCGGCGGAGGCGGCGGAGCGGTGCCTTGGGGTGCTGCGGCGGTTCTCCGAGGACGTGACGGAGCTGGTGCGGGCGGAGACGGCCGACTGGATGGTGGAGTTCCGGGCGGGGCCCGCGCCGCTGGCGACGCAGTCGCTGGGCGGGGCGCCGGTGCGGCAGGACTCGGCGGGCGGGCCGTCGGGCAACCGGCTGCTGTCCCCGCCCACCCGCCCGAACATGCCCCGCCAGCGGCCCCCGGAGCCCCGCTAGCTGTCGCGGGCCAGGGCGTCGTCGCCGTCAGCCGGGCCGCGCGTGGAGCGACGGCACGTCCCGTCCCTAGCGAGCGGAGGCGAGTGCCGAGAGTCGCTGCCGCGTCTCCCTGAGCGAGGCTTCCTTGGCATCAAGGCGTCGCGCCAGGGCATCCAGCTCGGCCCGGAGGTCGGGGCACATGTCGAGGGACACACCGTGCTCGCCCGAACGAGCGCAATCGAGGTAACGGCGGATGGTCTCGGTCCCGAGGCCGGCGGCGATCATCGTCTTGATCTGGGCCACACGCGCGATGTCGGAGTCGGTGTAGACCCTGTAGCCGTTGTGGTCGCGCTCGGGGACCAGGAGCATGCGGTCCTCGTAGTGGCGCAGCGCTCGCGCCGTCACCCCGGTCAGCTCGGCGAGCTGGCTGATACGCACGGGCCCTCCTTTGATTTGACCTTCACGCTGGCGTGAAGCCTTACCGTCCAGCGCCATGACACCGAAGACAACCCGGCAGCGGGCCACGATCATCCACGGCTACGCCGCGACACCTCAGGATCACTGGTTCGGATGGCTGGCCGCGCAGCTCGACGCCCGTGGCGTGCCCACGACCGTTCCCGCCCTTCCGGACTCCGAGGCGCCTGACCCCGACCGCTGGCTGGCAGCCGTGGCAGCCGGTGTCGGTACGCCGGACGAGGGCTCGGTCCTGGTGGCGCACAGCCTCGGCTGCGTCACGGCCCTCCGCCATCTCTGCTCCCTGGCGGGTCCGTGGCGTCTTGGTGCGCTCGTGCTCGTCTCGGGCTTCGTCGATCCGCTGCCGGCCCTTCCGACGCTGGACTCTCACGTCGGCAGGCCGCTGGATCTGGCCGGGATCCGCGACCACGTCGACAGGCTCACCCTGCTCCGGTCGGACGCGGACCCGTACGTGCCACCGGGCCACACCGACCGCCTCGCCGGCCTCCTGGGGACATCGGCCGAGGTCATACCCGGAGCCGGTCACTTCCTCGCGTCCGACGGTGTGACGTCGCTCCCCGCGGCCCTCGCGGCGATCGCACCGCCAGGACCGACGGGGAGCTGACGGGACCGAGATGACGCACCGCGGGTGCGGGGCGGCGTCGGCAACGTCCGGCCAGTCCCTCACCTGCGGGCCGGGCCCACCCGGTCAGCTGAAGATGATCATGGAGCCTTGGCCCAGGCTGCGGGTCGCGGCCGCGTGGAGGCCCAGCCAGACGTGGCGCTCCCGTGCGAAGGGGCTGTCGTCGTACGGGACCGGGGCCGCCGGTTCCTCCAGGGACGTCGGATGCCTCGGGGGCTCCGGCGCCGCCGGGGGGTTCGACGGGTCGATGCCGATCGACGGGGCCACGTACTCCAGCTCCCGCAGCAGGCCCTGTGCCGAGCCCAACGGGCCGCCGCCCGACAGGAGTTCCTCCGTGGACAGTGGCGCCGGGAAGTCCACCGGCACGTACGCCCCCGCGTGGTCGTAGTGCCACACCAGGTGCGACTGCTGCGCGGTCGCCTCGAACATCTCCAGCAACTGCTCGTAGTCGCCGCCCAGTTCGTCCACCGGCGTCACGGCCAGGCCGCACACCTGGAGCAGGTACGCGCGGCGCAGGAAGTGCAGGGCGTCGTAGTCGAACCCGGCGACCGGCGCCACGTCGCCGGACAGGCCCGGCATGTACGCGAAGACCGGCACGGTCGGCAGCCCCGACTCCGTCAACGCCCGGTCGTACGCCGCGATCTCCTCGGCGAACGGGTTGTCGGGGCTGTGGCACAGCACATCGACCAGGGGGACCAGCCACAGGTCACAGGCCAAGGTGGGCTCGCTCTCGAGTCGGGGCGCGGGTGTCTGCCGGTCGGCACAGAGTATGCCGGGGAGAGGGAACGGCAGGGCGGGCGGTGATGGTCAGTGAGTGATACCCGGGCCTCCCCGCCCCGAAGCCCGGCCGCCGCCGGTCGCCCTGAACCGCGTCCCTACGACGGCGGTTCGGGCGCCGTGCGGGGCGCCGGGAGGCGTTCCAGGTGGGCCGCCCACTCCAGGGAGTGGCCCTGGTACGCGTCGAGCACCGCCACCACCCGGCGCGCGTCGCCCGCCTCGACGGCGCCCACCAGGTCCTCGTGGCCGCTCCACAGCCAGTCCCGCACCCGCCGGTCGCCCCGCAGGTACGGCACGGCGAACACCCACGCCTGGACGCGCAGCCGGTGCAGGAAGTCGGCGATGTAGTGGTTGGTGACCAGCCCCGCCAACTCCCGCCAGAACCGCAGGTCGTAGCCGATCAGGATGTCCAGGTCCCCGGCGCGGGCCGCCCGTGCCGCCGCCTCCGCCCGCCGCCGCACCGACACGAGCGCCTCGGCGGGCACGCACGGGCGGGGCCCGGCGACCGGGGCCTCGGCGCTCGGGCGGGGCCCGGCGGCCGGAGCCTCTGCCGTCGCCCGCCTGCGCAGGATGCCGTCCACGATCAGGGAGCGGGCCTCCACCATCCCCCGGTAGTCCTCCACCGAGAACTGGTGGACGCGGAACCCCTTGTGCTGGTCCGAGTCGAGCAGGCCCTGCGCCGACAGGTCCACCAGCGCCTCGCGCACGGGGGTCGCGGACACGCCGTACTGCTCCGCGATCTGCTTGACCGTGAACTCCCGCCCCGGCTGTAGACGCCCCGCGAGCACCTCGTCACGCAGTGCGTCCGCGATCTGCTGGCGCAGAGTACTGCGGGTGACAGGTCCGCTCGCGGGCATGTGGCAGGTCCCCTCCGTCCGGTTTCGGACACCTTAAGCCAGTCGGAGGGGGTCACCCGTAGGGGTAGGCGAGGCGCGGGTCACGCCAGAGGGTCGCGCGGTGCGCCGTGAACACCGTCGCCGGGACGCGGCCGCCGCCGTGGACGCGGTCACGGGGCAAGGCAAAAGCGTTCGCCGGGCGCGGACATATCCCGGTTGTATGGCCGTGGGCCCCTGGCACGGCACGGTGTCCGGCCATCGGGACCACTATTGACAGCATGCTGTCTTTTTGACAGACTTCTGCCATCAGAACGTGAAGGTACGCAGGTACGGACACGGGCGCAGCGCCCAGGAGGCCGCCATGACCAGCACCACCGGCACCACGCACACCACCACCCCCAGCAAGACCGTCCATCTGGCCGTGTACGACACGTTCGCCGACTGGGAGACGGGCCACGCGACCGCCTGGCTGGCGCGCGGCGGGTACGAGATCCGCACGGTCGGCCCGACCACCGACCCGGTCACCACCATCGGCGGGCTGCGGGTCACGCCCGATCTGGCGCTCGCCGATCTGTACGCCGACGACAGCGCGATGCTGATCCTCACCGGCGCCGACCTGTGGGACGCGACCGACGACCTGGCCCCGTTCGCCGCGAAGGCCCGCGCGTTCATCGACGCGGGCGTGCCGGTCGCGGCGATCTGCGGGGCGACCGCCGGGCTGGCCCGCGCGGGGCTGCTCGACGACCGGCCCCACACGAGCTCCGCCGCTCCCTACCTGGAGGCGACCGGCTACAAGGGCGGCGGGCACTACATGGAGGCCGACGCCGTGACGGCCGAGGACCTGATCACCGCCGGTTCGACGGAGCCGGTCGCGTTCGCCCGCGAGGTCCTGGGCCGCCTCGGCGTGTTCGAGGGCGAGCGCCTGGACGCCTGGTACCGGCTGTTCCACGACTCGGACCCGGCCGCGTACGAGGTGCTCGCCGCCGGGGAGGCGGCTGACGCCGGGGAGCGGGCGGACGCGTGAGCCCGCGCCAGGAGAACCACGAGAACGACGGGCCCCACGAGAACGACGGCGACGGCGGGCGCCGCGCGCGGCAGGATCTGCTGTCCCGGACCGCGCTCGGCGTGTTCCGGCTGAACGGCCAGTTCCTCGCCGTCTCCGAGGAGCTGGCCCGCCCGGCCGGGCTGACGGCCGCCTGGTGGCAGGTGCTGGGCGCGGTCCTGCGGGAGCCGCTGCCGGTCGCCGGGATCGCCCGTGCCATGGGCATCACGCGGCAGAGCGTCCAGCGGGTCGCGGACCTCCTCGTGGAGCGGGGCCTCGCCGCGTACGCCCCGAACCCGGCGCACCGCCGCGCCAAGCTGCTCGCCCCGACGGACGAGGGCCGCGCGGCGGTGGCCCGCATCGAGCCGGGCCACGCCGACCTGGCGGCCCGGCTCGCGGCGGAGCTGGGCGACGAGGAGTTCGCGGAGACCGCCCGCGTGCTGGAGCGGCTGTCGCGCGCCCTGGACGCGGTCAACGGCCAGGCGGCGCAGGTCGGGTAAGGTGCCGGGGACGTCACCGGGACGTACGACGACCGAGGAGGTGGGACCCATCAACGCCAGGCAAGGCAGGGTGCTCCCCTCGAAGGGCGGTACGGCGATCACGCCGCGGCCGTAGCGAAACCGCCGGGAGCACCGCACGCATCGCGTACGCGGCCCCGAAAGGCTTCCACGTGTCCACGACCCCCGAAGCACGCCCCCCGCACACCCCGACGCCCGCGCACACCCCGGCGCCCCCGACTCCCGCTCACCCCGCGCCCTCGCGCGGGACCACCAGCCGCCCCGCGCCCTCGCGCCCCGCGCCCGGCCACCCCGCACCGCCCGCACCGCCCGCTCCGCCCGCGCCTCCGGAAGCCCCCGGCCACCCGGCTGACCCGGCTCACCCGGCGCTCCGTCACCCCGCCGCGCCCCGGGTCGTCGCCGCTCTCCGTGCCGCCGGGTGCGTGTTCGCGGAGGAGGAGGCCGGGCTGCTGCTCACCGCCGCGCGCGACCCCGCCGAGCTGGACGCGATGGTCGCCCGTCGCGCGGCCGGGCAGCCGCTGGAACACGTCGTCGGCTGGGCCGGGTTCGGCGGGCTGCGCGTCGCCGTGGACGAGCGCGTGTTCGTCCCGCGCCGCCGCACCGAGTTCCTCGTGGAACGGGCGACCGCCCTCGTACGGGGCCGCGCCCGCCCCCTGGTCGTGGACCTGTGCTGCGGTACGGGCGCCCTGGGCGCCGCGCTGGTCACCGCCCTGGGCGGCGACGCCGACCTGCACGCGGCCGACATCGACCCGGCGGCCGTGCGCTGCGCCCGCCGCAACGTCGCGCCGCTGGGCGGCCACGTCCACGAGGGCGACCTGTTCGACGCGCTCCCGCCCGCCCTGCGCGGCCGGGTCGACGTGCTGTTGGCGAACGTCCCGTACGTCCCGACCGCCGAGGTGGCCCTGCTGCCCACCGAGGCCCGTGTCCACGAGGCGCGGGTCGCGCTCGACGGCGGCGCGGACGGGCTGGACGTGCTGCGCAGGGTCGCCGGTGAGGCGGGCGGCTGGCTGGCGCCGGGCGGCAGCCTGCTGTTCGAGACCAGCTCCGGCCAGGCGCCCGCCGCCGCGCGCATCGCGGAGGCGTCCTGCGGGCTCTCCGCCCGGGTCGAGACGTGCGAGGAGCGGTACGCGACGGTCGTCGTCGCCACCCGGCACCCGCACCCCGACCGCGCGCCCCGCAGCAGCCACGGCGCGTCCCGCGGCCCCCTGGACTGATCACCCAGCGGCGCTTTCCCGTCAACCACACCAGCCCCACCCGGCATCACCGCAGGTCCCAAGGGGTCAACTCACTGGCGGGACAGTGATATCCAGCCGTCCCGGTGGCTTTGTGATCGCGCTCACTTCGCCATGATCCGTACCGGACTAGCGTCAACAGCGGCTGACCACCACACAACCGAAAAACCGAAACAGGGGGAACAACATGACGCGTACCCGTGCGCGCATAGTCGCCGTCGGTCTGACCGCCGCGCTGGCCCTTCCGGCCGGTGTCGCCGTCGCCGGTGAGATCAACAACAGCCGCCTGCCCTTCTCGATCGCCACCGCGGGATCGAAGGAGGACGGCGACCGCTGGAAGGGCACGAGCACGAACCGCGCCAAGGCGTGCGGTGACGTCCCGACCCGCGACCTGAAGACGTTCAGCGCGTACGTCTACCAGGACAAGTCGCTGATGCCGGACCCGAAGATCGCTTCGACGTCGCGGAACTACAAGGACGCCTTCGGCTGCGGCTCCGCGGGCACGACGACCCGGAATGGTAAGTACTACACCAAGGCGACCTGGGCGGGCGTTCCCGGAAGCCGTGCCGTCGGCTTCGTCTCCGCCCACAACTGACGCCCATCACCCATCAGGGAAGTCGTGTCCGTAGAAAGTGACATCGCCGCGGCCGGCACCACGCCGGTCGCGGCGGTCGAGGGCGCCACGGTCCGCTACAAGACCGTGGTCGCCCTCGACGCCGTGCGAGCGGAGTTCCGCCCCGGCACCACCGCGCTGCTCGGCCCGAACGGCGCGGGCAAGACGACGCTGCTCTCGCTGCTGAGCACCGCCCGCCGCCCCCACGAGGGCACCGTCTCGCTGCTGGGCGAGCCGGTCGGCGGGCGGGCCCGGGTGCGCCGGGTCCGCGAGCGCGTCGGCGTGCTGCCCCAGTCGTTCGGCTACTACCCGCGCTTCACCGTCAGCGAGTTCGTCGAGTACGCGGCCTGGCTGCGCAAGGTGCCGCGCGCCCGGCGGGCCGAGCGGACCCGGGAGGCGCTGCGCCTGGTCGAGCTGGAGAAGTACGCCGACCGGCGGATGGGCGAGCTGTCGGGCGGCATGCTGCGCCGCGCGGGCATCGCCCAGGCCGTGGTCAACGAGCCCGCGCTCGTTCTGCTGGACGAGCCGACGGTCGGCCTGGACCCGGCCCAGCGGGTCGGCTTCCGCAGCCTGATCAAAAACCTCGGGGAGCGTTCCGCCGTGGTGATGAGCACCCACCTCGCGGAGGACGTCGCGCACGTCTGCGACCGCGTCCACGTCCTGCTGGACGGGCGGGTCCGCTTCACCGGCTCCATCGGCGAGCTCTGCGCGCGGGCACCGGGGGACGCGGCCGGCAAGGAGGTCAACGGCCCGACCGTGGAGGCCGGTTACCTGGCCGTGGTCGGGCGCGGCGGGAACGAGGCCGGGTCGTGACGCGTGTCCTCCTGCACGAGATGCGGCGCGGCGAGGCGGGCAAGGTGGCCCTCCTGTCGGCCGTCGCCGGCGCCTGGTACCTGGCGTCCGCCGACCCCGCGTCCAGCGACTGGATCGGCTGGTGGAACCAGGCGTCCATCAAGGTGCAGGTCTTCGGCGTCATCGTCATGGGCTCCCTGATGAGCGCCGCCGCCGCGTGGAGCGCGAGCCGCTCCCGGCGCACCCGCACCGCCCTGTGGGCCGACACGACACCCCGGGGCGGCTGGCCGCAGGCCCTGCTGCTGTGGGCGGCGGCGTGGCTGTGGTCGCTGGTCGCGTACGCCGTGATGACCGCCATCGCCTTCCAGCGCACCGCCGCCGTCAGCGACGTCACGGAGCCGGTCTGGTCGCCGCTGCTGCTGGGCGCCGCGATGACCGGCCTCCAGATCGCCGCCGGGGTCGCCGCGGGCACGCTGCTGCCGACGAGGATCACCGCGCCCGTCATGGGCCTGTTCTGGTACGCGCTGTTCGTCGTCTTCGCGTTCGTGCCGGAGCTGCCCCTCGCGCATCTCTTCCCGGCCATCGACGAGCACCTCGACACGGCGTACGAGCCGCACACGGCCCGCCTGCTCGTCGCGACCGCCTGGTGCGCCGCCGCCGCGCTCACGCTGCTCGCCGTGCCGGCGCTGGTGCGCCGCGAGGCGCTGTCGCCTGGCCCGCTCGTCGTGGTGCCCGCGCTGGTCGCCGTGGTGGCCGGGGGCACGCTGCTCGCCTTCCGCACGCCGGAGTCGCACTCGTACTGGGCGGTGCCCGCCGACCAGCCCGCGCGGCCGGTCTGTGTCACGGAGGGCCGTACGAAGGCGTGCCTGTGGCCCGACGACCGGCACCTGCTGCCGGAGGTGACGGCGGCGGCCCGCACGGTGGACCGCGCGCTGGGCACGCTCACGGGCTTCCACCGCTCCTTCTACGAGACGGGCCTCACCGCACCCGAAGACTCGGCGAACGGCCCCGGCGCGAGCCCCGGCGCGAGCCCCGCCGCGTCGCCCGGCGCCGCCGAACTGCCCGTCGCCAGTCCCGTCATGGACGAGCGGGCCATGGCCGGGACGATGCTCGACGCCGCGCTCCCGCAGCCGCCCGCCGACTGCGAACCGCGCGTGCTCCAGGAGTCGGGCGGCTACCCGGACACGTTCCTGGTGCAGGCCGTGGTCTACGCGCGCGCCGACTTCCCGGCCCCGTACTACGGCGACCAGTTCGGCGCCGCCGTCGAGCGGGTCCTCAAGGCACCGGCCGCCGAGCAGGACGCCTGGCTGAGCGCCGCCGCCCGCGAGATCGCCGCCTGCCGCCCCGTACCGCCGCTCCCCCGGGCCGCCCGGTGAACCCCGTCCTCGCGCTCGCCCGCAGCCGCAACGTGCCGCGCGCCGCCGCCGGGGCGCTGCTCGTCGCCCTGGCCGCGACCGTGTTCACCGGCGCCCGGCTGGACTTCCCGGACTTCCGGTACCTGGTGGACTTCAGCGTCCCGATCGCCGCCGTCGCCCCGGTGGCGTACGCGGTGGTACTGGGCACCACCCTGCACTCCCCCATGGCGCTGCTGGAGCACACGGCGGCGCAGCCCCTGGAGGCGTACCGCCGCGCGCACCTGTGCGCCCTCACGCTGCTGGCCGTCGCCCTGTCGGCGCTGCCCATGGCGGCGGGCCTGCCGCCGGAGGTCTTCGCGGCCTCGGCCCGCAACGCGGCCGGGTACCTGGGCCTCGCGGTGATCAGCGCCCGCCTCTTCGGCAGCGGCCTGGCGTGGCTGCTGCCGCTGGGCACGTTCGGCCCGACGCTGCTGCTGGGCGTCGGCGAGGACAACACCCCGGAGTGGTGGGCCTGGTCCATCGAGAACGCGGCAACGCCGTCCGCCCTGGTCATCGCCGCCGTACTGTGGCTGACGGCCCTGGTCCTGCCCGGCGCGCCGCCACGCGCGGACGACCGGGCGGAGGAGTAGCCCTCACTCCTCGCCGAACGGCGTGTCCGGCAGCGCCATGAGCGCCAGGACCGTGCTCCGCAGCAGCAGCGGGTGCACGAACCGCCCCGGCTCCCTCGGCGGGAACCGCCACGTCAGCGGCCATGTGTCGCCCCGCAACGCCGGTACGGGCACGTAACTGATCCGCCCTGCCCCGCCGTTGAACAGTGCCGCCACCGACGGCCACGCCCGTCCGCCCGTACTGCCGGGCGGACACAGGAAGTACACGCCGCGCCGCCCGTTCACCTGGCTCACGACGGGGCCCGGCTCCCCGTCCGTCATCCGCTCCAGCCAGTCGGCCGCCCACCGCCCGCCGAGCCCGTCGATCCGCACCGCGTCGAATTGCACCCCGGCCTTGCGGAGCTGATATCCCGAAAGCGGGACCCAGTCAAGCTGTTCCCGGCAACTTCTCGCATTCACGGGTCCATTCTTGCCCGCTGCCGCTAGCGTTCACAATGACTGCCGAAAGAGCGCCACAACCGTCCTGACCTGGGCAAACGCACTGTCGTGCAGTCAAATTTGGCGGCGATCAGTTGAGACCGGTTGAGACCGGTCGAGTCCACGCGTGGAGCGAATATGGCTGGACGAGAGAACAAGGAAAAGGCCACCGGCACGGCGCAACTCATCGCGTACATGACGCGCACCCTGAGGAACGCCCACGGCCTGACGCAGGAGGAGCTGGGCAAGCTGTGCGGCTACTCCGCCGCCGCGATCAGCGGCGTGGAGACCTGCGCGCAGCCCGCGAGCGACGAGATGCTGGTGAAGCTGGAGAGCACGATCGGCAGGGACCTGGGCTTCTTCCAGGAGTCCCGCATCCACGCGCGGATCGAGAAGTACCCGGTGCAGTTCCGGGAGTACGCGCCGCTGGAGGCCTCGGCGGTGAACCTGTCGATCTACTCGACGCTCGTGGTGCATGGCCTGTTTCAGACCGAGGAGTACGCCCGGGCACTCATCGCAGGCGGGTTTCCGATCCTGCCTGACGAGCGAGTCGAAGAGCTGGTAAAGGCCAGGACTGCTCGGCAGGCGATCCTCGACCGCGAAAGCCCCGCAGTGATCGAGTACGTAGTGGAGGAGTCTGTACTGCTGCGCCAGATCGGCACCCGCGAAGTCATGAAGGGGCAGCTACGTTTCCTGGCGGACTGCGCGAAACGACGCAACGTCACGATCTATGTACTCTCTCTCACCGCAGGCGACGAAGGTGAGCACGCCGGTGTGTACGGCGACATGACGCTCGTCGAGACGGCGGAGCATGAGCACCTTGTGTACTTGGAGCCGCAGAACGAGAGCATCCTGATCAGCAACCCAGCAGCAGTCAGTGCATACGCGCAGCGGTATGCGAGGATGCGAGCACAGGCCCTTGTCCCCCGTGAATCGCTGGGCCTCATCGAGCGGTTGGCAGGAGAGCAGCCATGAGCGACACCCTCCGGTGGTTCAAGTCGAGCTTCAGTGACTCCGGCGGCGGCGAGTGCGTCGAAGTGGCCTTCGACTGGCACAAGTCGTCGTACAGCAGTAGCAGCGGCGGGAACTGCGTAGAGGTTGCCCTCCCCTGGCACAAGTCCTCGTACAGCAACCCGAACGGTGGCGAGTGCGTCGAGGTCGCGGCCTGCTCGCACGCCGTGCACGTGCGTGACTCCAAGAACCCCGACGGCGGTTCCTTCGCCGTCAACCCGGCGGCCTGGGCGGCGTTCCTCGCGGACGCCACCACCCCTTGAGAACCGTGATCGCCGGGCGGCTGGTCGAGCTGCCCGGCACCATCGCGGCGATCAGGGCCGCGCTGGACGAGGACCGGGTGAAGGTGTTCGACGCGGAGATCCCGCACGTCCCGGTGGCGGAGCTGCCGCTCGCGCTCGCGCGGTGGGCGCTGTCCACGACGGACGCGGACCGGGAGGACGCCGAGCTGTTCGAGCGCCTGGCGCGGGGCGAGGACGTACGGGAGTGAACTGCTACCGCCTCCAGTACGCGCCCCCGGCGGACCTGGCGCTGGACTCGATGGACGCGGAGCTGCGCACGCGCTTCGACGCGGGGATGCGGACGCTGCTGGTCCCGGACCCGTACGGCCACGGCTCGGTGCCGATAGGCCCGGACGAGGACCGGCGGGAGGCGACCGTGTCGGGGGTGGTGATCCGGTACTACGTGAGCCGTGGGGTGGAGACGGTGACGGTGGTGCGGGTCGTGTACGTCTGAGGAATTCGTTTGCCGGGCGCCGCGCGCGGCGAGGACGATGCGCGCATGGCGCACCCGGGCGAGACGGTTCACGGTGATGGCGACGTCGTGCTGCGGAGGTGGCGGGCGGAGAGCGACTTCGACGGGTTGCGGCGGCTGATCGAGGGGTCGTTGGAGCATCTGCGGCCGTGGTTCGAGTGGGTGGAGCGGTACGGGGACGCGCATGTGCGCGGGTTCCTGGAGAGGTGCGAGGCGGACTGGCGCGGCGGGGTCGCGTACAACTGGGCGATCGAGGCGGGCGGGGAGCTGACGGGGAGCTGCTCGCTGTACCGGGCGGAGGAGCCGGGCGGCTGGCACATCGGGTACTGGCTGCATCCGGGAGCGACCGGGCGGGGGATCGCGAGCAGGGCGGCGGCGGCGATGGTGGACGAGGCGTTCGGGCTGGCTGAGGTGGCGTACGTGGAGATCGTGCACGACGCGGCGAACGGGGCGAGCGGGGCGGTGGCGCGGCGGCTGGGGTTCGTGGAGGTGGAGCGGCTGCGGGTGGAGCCGGTGGCGCCCGGGGAGTGCGGCGTGGACGTGGTGTGGCGGCGGGTGCGCGCGGCGTAGGCCCGGACTCCTGCGGGGCGCGGTGTCGTGCGGACCCGCCCTCGTGCGGGGCGCGCTGTCCTGGCGGGCCGCCTTGCGCTGTGGGCATGCGTTCCTCCCCAAGAACTTCGTCCAGGGGCCCCAGGGGCGATGGGTGTCCCCTGATCGAGCGAAGCCGAGGCACAGCGGACCTGCAGGGCGCCCCATCCAGCGCCTACCGCACAGGTGCGCATCCTCCCGGGCGGGGCACCCGTTGTGCCCACCCGTCCCGCCCTGCGGGACGATTGCCCACAACCGGTGTGGCCCCGCTTCCGCCAGGGATAGCGGCCGACCGCCGCGGCAGCGCGCCCGCGGGGCGAGGTGGCCCGCGAGGGGGCCGGGATCACAGCAAGAGCTACCCGCCAGGGCGGCGCAGGGACCCAGCGACCGGGGCCGCCCACGTACGCGCCGACCTGCGGCGAGGTCAGCAGCTCGATGACCGCCGCACGGTCCCGGGGCTCGGGCGCCCGAAGCACGAGGCGCTCGGTCCTGATCGGGACGGGAGGCCAGGCGACGGGCCCGAGGTCGGTCATACGGGCCAGCCAATCAACCGGCTGCGGTGACGTTCAAGGCGGAAAGCCGTCAGCCGTGGTCAGTTGATCCGGCCGGACCTCGAACTCGACGCGCCCCTCGGTCGATCCCAGCCCCCACGGCGCGAGGGAAGTGCCCTGCGGGCAGCCGGGTTTCACGGTCGGTGGGCGACGCTGCTGCGGCGTTCCCGCTCGGGCTCCGAGGCTCGGCGCGGGCCGGGCGCCGGGCGGGGCCCGGGACGGGCACTCGGGCCGGGCTCGGGGCGGGGCCTCGGGGAAAACGCCTCGCGCGCGGGGCGGGATCGCTCCAGACTCGGCGCATGGCCGACATGCAGGCGTTCCGGGACGCCGTCACCGCGTGGGCGGCGGGCGCGCCCGGTGAGCCCGCGCACGAGCTGGCCGCGCGGCTGGCGCCACGGGTGGCCGTCCTGGTCGAAGGGGCGAGCGACGTCGCGGCCGTGGAAGCGCTGGCGGAGAGCCGCGGCCGGGACCTGGCCGCCGAGGGGGTCTGCGTCCTGTCGATCGGCGGCGCCATGAGCGTCGGGCGCTACGCCCGGCTGCTCGGCGCGCCCGGCCTGGGCCTGCGCCTCACGGGCCTGTGCGACGAGGCGGAACGCCCGTACTACCTCCGCGGCTTCACCGCGGCCGGCGCGGACCCGGAGGGCTTCCACGTCTGCGTGGCCGACCTGGAGGACGAGCTCATCCGCGCGCTGGGCCTGGCACGGGTGCGGGAGCTGATCGACGCCGAAGGCGACCTGCGGGCCCTCCAGACGTTCCTGCGCCAGCCCGCGCAGCGAGGCCGTGCCCCGGAGCGGCAGTTCAGGCGGTTCCTCGGCACGAAGAAGGGCCGCAAGATCCAGTACGGTCGCGTCCTGGTCCGGGCCCTCGGACCCGGCCGCGTACCCGCCCCGCTCGACGACCTGTTCGCCTCCCTCTGACCGCGCCGCCGGCCGTCGGCGCCCCGCGCTTCCGGACCGCCCTGGCCGCGAAGGCGGTCGGGCCGGGCGGGTGCTCGTTCAGTCCGGCTGCCCGGGAATGTCCCGGCCCTCCAGGGCCTCCCACCACCAGCCCGGCTCGCCGTCCGGGCGGCGGCCCACGTCCGTGCAGCGGGTGCGGGCGCGCAGGACCGCAGCGGCGCCGTGAGGGCGGGCGGGGCCGGACGCCCGGCAGGCCAGGCGAGCACCCGCCTCGCACGGCGGCAGGTCGGACACGGCGACGTACCGCACACCGGGGCGCGGCATCAGATGGCGGCAGCTCCCGGAGATGAACCGGATGCCGTGGCCGAGGCCGACGTGCGTGATGCTCGCCTCCAGGGTGGTGACGGCGTGCGCCGTGTACCGCACCGGTGTGCCGTCCGGGCGCGGGTCCCCTTCCGGTTCCCGGGCCCGGCGCCCCCGTCCCGGGCCCGCCGTCCGGTTCAGGCCGCGGGCTTCCCCAGGACCTCCACCAGACGGGTCGCGCTGTCGGCGCCGTGACCCGCCTCCACAGCGCGCCGGAACAGTGCGGCGACGGCCTCCGGGAGCGCCGTGTCGATCCCGGCGGCCGCGACGGTGTGCACGACGTGCTCGGCGCTCGCCAGGCCCATGGCGATCCGGTCGACGTCCCCCCGGTGGTCGCCCGCGTCGAGGCGGGGCGTGTAGAACTCCACGAACTTCCGCAGGTCCAGCGCCTCCAGGGCGAGCGGCCGCAGGTCGGAGGCGGTCAGGCCGTGGGCGCCCGCCAGCGCCAGGGCCTGCCAGTAGCCGGACAGGGCGGTCCAGAACATCACCATGTTGAGCTGGTACAGCAGCGCGGCGAGGCCGGGCTCCTCACCCCGGTGGTCGGCGGCCGTCAGCGCCTCCAGCGTGGCGCGGTGCGCGTCGAAGGCCTCGCGCGGACCGCTGTAGAGGGTGGTGGAGGCCGGGTCCCCGATGCCCGACGGCGGGGTGAGCACCCCGCCGGTGAGCTGCACGGCGCCCCGCTCCGCCGCCCAGGCCGCCGCCTCGCGGGCCCGGTCGGGCGTGTCGGAGGTGAGGTTCACCAGGACACGGCCCCGCAGGGCCGCCGGGTCGGCGCCGCCCAGCACGGCGTACATCGCGTCGTAGTCGGTGAGGCTCAGGACGATCAGCCCGGCGGCGGACAGGGCCTCCTCCACCGTGCCCGCGAGACGGGCGCCGCGCTCGACGAGGGCGTCGGCACGGGAGGCGGTGCGGTTCCAGACGGTGACCGCGTGGCCGCGGTCGAGGAAGGCCCCGGCCATCGCACTGCCCATGGGGCCGAGTCCGATGACGGTGACGGGAGCGGGCGCGGTCGTGGTCGCGGGTGCGGCGGTGCTGGTCATGGGGTTCACCTCTCCAGACGTGGCGGACGACTCCGGACGACGCTCTAGAACGAACGCTCTATCCAGGTACGGGTTCAACGTAGCACGGCTCTAGAACGAACGCTCTACTCAATTTCTCGGTACGATCGGCCCATGCAGACAGCCGGGACCCGCGACCGGATCGTCGTCACCGCCGCGCGCCTCATCCAGCGCCAGGGGTACGTCGGGACGGGCATCAAGCAGATCGCCAAGGAGGCGGAGGCCACGCTCGGCTCCGTCTACCACTTCTTCCCCGGCGGCAAGGAGGCCGTGGCGGTCGCCGCGATCGGGCACAGCGGCGCGGAGTTCGGGGCGTTCCTGCGGGAGTCGCTGGACGGCACGGAGGACCCGGCCGAGGCCGTGGAACGCTGCGCCGACCGCCTCGCCCGCGAACTGCGGGCCTCGGGATGGACCGACGGCTGCCCCGTCACGGCCGCCGCCCTGGAGACCCTCGGCTCCGACACGGGCGTCCAGCGGGCCTGCGCGGAAGCCCTGCGCGACTGGGAGCGCCTGGTCTTCGAGAAGCTGACGGGCGCCGGGTTCCCCGCCGAGGACGCCCGCGACCTGGCCACGACCGTCATCGGCACCCTGGAGGGCGCCGAGGTCACCGCCCAGGTCCGCCGCTCCGAGGAGCCCCTGCGCGTCGCGGGCCGCCACCTGGCCCGGCTGCTCCGCTCGTACGCGCGAACGGACTCAACACCTCCCGACCGACCCGGAGCGGGGTAACGGATCTCACCTCGGCCGCCAGGAAGCGCGCCGTCGCGGCCGAGGCACCCTCTTGGGGCGGCTCGGCCGGTCCGATGAACAGCCACTCCGGAAGCGACAAGGCCCTTTCAAGCCAGCGCGCAACGAATTCTCCTTTCCCAATGCGCGAAACCTCAAAGCACGCTCAAGTGATTACGGTCAGGCAAAGGAGCCTGCAGAATGGTCCCGCAGCGACCCTGAAGATGGTTCACTTCAGACATCAACGAGGTGCGGAGTCAAAGCGATTCCGACAAATTGGGGGATGCAACAGTGAACCAGACTGCGAGAAGTTTTTAGCCGTCTCCGCGGCAACGCTCGCACTCGCGGCAATGGCCCCGACCACGGCCATTGCCGCAGAAAACCCCGACCCGAGCCCTGAAGGGGTTTGCTCGGGCGGCTGACGCCAGAACGTCTACAGCTATAAGGCCCTCCATATCGGCAGCGGGCCCGTCTACAAGGATGGACCGGGCGGCACCATGGTCATCACCAAGACCAAGGCCGCAAAGGTCGCGACAAGCATCACTGGAACAGGCGGCGTTTCGGTCAACTTCGCGGTCGCCGAAGCGAAGGCTGAGGTGAGCGTGGGCGCCCAGGTGGAAGTCAGCTGGGGTACGGACCACCAGTACCGGCGCAATGTCACTGCAAAGAAGTTCGGCAATGCCCAATACGGCTCCTGGGGTCATTCCGCCACTTGGGAGAAGTACTACGAGCTCCCGAACTGCCAGAAATCGCAGCGGACGACCGGCGGCGTCAAGGTCGCGAACAAGGCCGTGGGATTCAAGTACTGGGAGACCAATCGCTGATGCCCCGAAGCCGCCTTGCGCTACTTCCCCTTTCCCTTGCGCTTGCCACCGCGACGGCATGCACCGGCACGGAGCCGGCCGTACCGAGCGCGCCGTCCGCCACATCGGCGCCGTCGACATCGACCTCCGGACCGCTCACCTTGCCGCCACCGGAGAAGCGCCCCGGCCATCGCCAGGTGGCTGCCGGAGGACCCAGGCGGGGGGGTTGGGACATGGGGCCCGTCCAACTCGTCAAAGGCGTCTCGTGGGTCAATGTCAACTGTGTCGCTGACTCCGGCACAGAACGGCTCGTGCTCACCGTGGACACGGTGGGCGAGTTCGTCGTGGAGTGCCCCAGCACAGAAGTCCGCGTGAACGTCAATCAGCTGGATCTGGCGGACAGCCGACGGGGACGGTTCCATATCGAAGCTCCGGAAAGCGTGCGCTGGACTGCGGACATTCAGGCACCTGACTGATCCGCGACGGCCGCACGGGCGACACCGCCCGTGCGGCCCCTGTCCTGCGCACTCGCGCACGCGGCAGCGAGCGCCCTCCGGGGAGTCCGTTCCTGAGGAGCCCTTGCCAGGACATGAGAATCGGCTCCGCTCGCCGGACCGGTACCGGCTCCGAGGCGGACGGGAGCGCGTCGAACGGGTTCGTCGGCGCGCGTCGGGCGAAGGGTGCCGGAATCGGTTGACGATCCGACATCCTCCGCGGTCCGCTGCACGGATGAGTGAACTTCGTATCGAGCGGGTTGACGGCGAGAGCGGCGTCGAGGACTGGCGTCGCGTCCACAACGAGATCATCCCCACGCATGTGCTGACCCAGGACGACGTCCGCGAGCGGTCCGGGCGCAACCTCCTGGAGGTCGCCCGCCTCGGGGACACCGTCGTGGGGTGCACGACCGTGCGCCCGCCGTCCGGGGAGGCGCCGGACACGGCCACGGTGATCGCGCGGGTCCTCCCCGCGTACCGGGGCAGGGGCCACGGCGGGAAGCTGTACGAGCGGGGGCTGCGGCAGGCCCGCGAGCTGGGCGCGACGCGGATCGAGACGGTGGTGCTGGCCTCCAACGAGCCGGGGCTGCGCTTCGCGCTGCGGCACGGCTTCGTGGAGGTGGAGCGGTACCTGCTGGAGGGCGACACGATCCCGTGGATCGACCTGCGCCTGGCGTGAGGCACCGGGCGGGCCCGCCCGGCGGGAAAACCCCTAGGGGCGGGCAGCGTCATGCGCTACGGTGTACCCACTGAACGAGACGATACGTCTCGTCTCGCATTTGAGCCATAGGGGGCCGCTCATGCACCGTGAACACCTCGTCACCGCCGCGCCCGGCGTCACCCTGTGGGCGGAGGAGCGCGGCGACGCCGACGCCCCCGCGCTGCTGCTCGTCATGGGCGCCCAGGCGCCCGGCCTCGCCTGGCCCGACGAGCTGGTGGACGCGCTGGCCGCCCACCACCGGGTCATCCGGTACGACCACCGCGACACGGGCCGCTCGACCTGGTCGTTCGACTCGGAGCCGTACGCGATCACCGACCTCGCGGACGACGCCCTGGCCGTGCTGGACGCGCTCGGCGTGGACCGGGCGCACGTCGTCGGCATGTCGCTGGGCGGCATGCTCGCCCAGCTCCTCCTGGCCGACCACCCGGAGCGGGTGCGCACCGCCACGCTCATCGGCACCTGCGCGCTCAGCACCACCCCGTACACCGCGCCCGACGGGACCGTCACGCCCGTGGAGGATCTGCCGTCCATCGACCCGCGCATCCTGGAGATGTGGGCGAACCGCCCCGAGGACCTCGGTCCGGAGGCCGAGCTGGACTGGCGGATCGAGCACTGGCGGCTGCTGAACGGCGACGAGATCCCGTTCGACGCGGAGGCGGCGCGGGCGCAGGAGCGGCGCATCCTGGCCCACACCGGTCACGCGCGGGTCAGCACCGCGCACGGGCGGGCCGAGCACTCGGGGATGATCCGCACCGAGGCGCTGGCGGCGACCGACGTGCCCACGCTCGTCGTGTCGGCCACCGCCGAGCCGGTGTTCCCGCCGCCACACCCGCAGCACCTGGCGCAGGCCATCAGGGGGGCGCGGGTGGTGGAGATCCCCGGCATGGGCCACGCCCTGCCGGAACCCGTGCTGGAGCCGCTGACGAAGGCGATCCTGGCCCACACGGGGGCGTGAACCACCGTCAGGGGCGGGCCGCCGGGAGTGGCACCGTCGGGGGCGGGCCGTCGCGGGTGGACCGTCGCGGGTGGACCGTCGGCGCGGCCGGTCAGGGGCGGGCCCGTACGGGCCCGCCCCCACGGGCCCGCCCCTACGGGTTCAGCAGTACAGGTTGGCGCCCGGCGCGACGCCGAGGATCTGCGTGAACTGCTGGTACTTCGTCACCCGGCTCTGCACCTGCGCCGGGTTGCGCCCGTCGCACTCCAGGGCGCCGTTGATGGAGCGGATCGTCTGGCCGAAGCCCGCGCCCGTCACCATCGCGTTGTGGGCGGTCATCGTGCCGGGACCGTTCTGGGTGTTCCAATACCAGAGGGCCGTCTTCCACGCGACGGCCGCCTCGCGCTCGACGCGGTGCGGGTTGTTCAGCAGGTCGATGCCGAGGGCGTCGCCCGCCGCCTTGTAGTTGAAGTTCCAGCTGAGCTGGATCGGGCCGCGCCCGTAGTAGGCGGCCTGGCCGGCGGGGCAGCCGTACGGCTGGGTCGCGTCGCAGTAGTGCGGGTAGTTGGCGGTGTTCTGCTCCACGATGTGGACGAGGCCGCCCGTCTCGTGGCTGACGTTCGCCAGGAACGCCGCCGCCTCCTGCTTGCTGACGGTGGCGCCGCCGGTCGTCGCGAAGGCCGGATACGCGCCGAGCGCCGCCTTCAGACCGCTGTACGTGTAGAACGGGTTCCTGTTCGGGAACATCTGATTGAACTGCGCCTCGGAGACGACGAACCCGGACGGCGCGGGGTCGGTCGGGCCGGGACCGGGCGTGCCGGAGCCGCAGGAGCCCTGGTCGGCCCAGACCTCGGAGGCGCCGGGACGCTCGTTCTGCGTCCACCACCTGGCCTGCCAGTTGCGGCCGTTGTACGAGGCGGTGTGGCCGCCCGTGTAGACGGAGGACGAGCTCCACGGGGCGGCGCAGTCGGCGGCGGACGCGGTGGAGGCGGGGAGGAGCACCGTGAGGCCCGCGGCCGTGGCGAACGCGGCGAGCAGGGCACCGAAGCGTCGTGACACGTCAACACTCCTTCGAAGGTGTGGGGGTGCCGGTCACTCCACCGTATTGGTCTGGACCTGTCAATAGGTCCAGACCGGAACAGCCGAACTCGGCAGGGCCGGAGGGGGACGTGCGCAGCCCGCTGACGCCCGGCGTACGAACCCGTACGCCCCCCGCCATGCGGGAACCCGTACGCGACGCACGCCCCCCGCGCCTACCTACGAACCCGTACGCCCCGTCAGCTCGGGACGCGCAGGGCCAGCAGGGCCACGTCGTCCTCGTTCTGCGGGGGCCGGGCGCGCTGGAGCAGCTCGTCCGTGAACGACTCCAGCGGGCGGTGCGCCAGCGACGCGGCGTGCCGCCGCAGCCGGTCCAGGCCCTCGTCCAGCGAACGGCCCGGCTCCTCGATCAGGCCGTCCGTGTACAGCAGCAGCGTCGAACCGGGCGGCAGCTCCGCCGTCGCGTCCGTGCGCTCCACCCGCACCCGGTGCGCGCCCAGGCCCAGCAGCACCCCGTGGGCGTCCGTCAGGTACCGGGCCACGCCGTCGTGCGTCACCAGCAGCGGCGGCGGATGCCCGGCGTTGGTCCAGGACAGCTCGCACCGCCCGTCCTCCGACACGGTCAGCCGCCCGAAGGTCATCGTCGCCATGGACACCTCGGCGATGTGCAGCGACGCGTGGTCCAGCCAGTCCACGATCTTGCTGGGCGGCTCCGTCTGCGACCAGGCGTACGCCCGGAGCATGTTGCGCAGCTGCGCCATCCCCGCGGCCGCGTCCAGGTCATGGCCCACCACGTCGCCGATGGCCAGCGCCAGCACCCCGTCGCTGAGGGTGAACGCGTCGTACCAGTCGCCGCCGACGTGCGAGGCGTCCGGCGCGGCCAGGTACCGGGCCGTGATGCCCAGGCCCGGCACGATCGGCAGCTGCGGCAGCAGATGACGCTGCATCGTCTCCGCGACCTTCCGCTGCCGCTGGTACAGGCGGGCGTTGGCCAGCGCGAGGCCGGCCCGGCGCGTGATGTCCTCCAGCAGCGCCACATCCGCCGCCGTGAACGCCTCCGGCCGCTCCGAGCGGCCCAGCGTCAGCGCCCCGAGGACCTCCCGCAGCCCCCGGATCGGCGCGATGACCGCCGAGTGCATGCCCGTCTCCTCGAACAGGCGCCGCTGCTCCACCGCGACCCCCGAGTCCGGCGGCCCCTGATACGTCTCCGGGCCCGCCAGTGCCGACGACACCCCGCGCAGCGCGCGCGACAGCGGCATCGGGGACTCCTCCGGGACCGGCGGCATCGGCCCCTCCAGGTCCTCCCGGTGCACCAGGGCGTCACCCTTGGCGTGCACCACCGCCGTACGCCACACCTCGTCCTGCTCGGTGATCAGGTCGATGACCGCCCAGTCCGCGAGCCGGGGCACCGCCAGCGCGACCAGCCGCCGCAGCGCCTCGTCCACGTCGAGCGTGGACGTCAGCGCCGTGGTCGTCTCGGCCAGCAGGGCCAGCCGCTCCAGCTCGCTCAGCGACGCGGCGGGCTCCGGGCTCTCGTCGGGCAGATGGACGGCGGCCTCCTCCTCGGCGTGGAACACCACCAGCGTCGCCGTTCCGTCGCCCGCCGCGCACGGCGTGGCCAGCCACGACACGGGCAGCAGCGAACCGTCGCCCCGCTCCAGCCACTGCTCCTCGCCCTGCCGGGCCCGGCCCGCCAGGATCGCCTCCCGCACCGGGCAGCGGGCGCGGGGCGTCAGCTCGCCGTGCCGGTCACGGTGCAGCAGGTCGTGCGCGTCCCGGCCGACCAGCTCCGCCGCCGACCTGCGCAGCAGCGCCTCGGCGTGGGCGTTCACGTCGAGGACCCGCCCGCCCTCGTCCACGAGGTACGCCGCCGTACCCAACGCGCGCAGCACCCCGCCGAGCGCCGCCGCACACGCCTGGGACGGCGCCACGGCACGGCCTCCGGACGTGCCCGAAGACCCGTCCGGAGGCTCCTTACCGGACGGGTCCGCCGCCTCTGTGGCCGCCATCTGCTCCTCGCCTCCCGCCCCGCCCCGGGGCCGCGCCCCGGGATGCCTTCCGCTTCGCGCCTTCCCCGCGACCGGGGGCTGACGCCTCGACGCCGACCATAAGCGGACGGCGCGGCGCCGCGCACCGTCGCCGCCGGTATCCCGTGGACGTACGGCCCCGCCTCCCCCGTGACGTACGACACGCCGCCCCTGCCCGCACCCCCGAGCCGCCGAGCCGCCGAGCCGCCGGAGACGTACGAAGTTGAATCCCGCATGAACTTACGGCGCCCCCTCCCGCCACCCGCCGCCGCACGCCCTACCGTGACCCCACATGTCCCGCCGGACACCTGTGCGAGCGAGGGGGAGCGCCCGTGGAGTGGTTCAGCGCAGAGAACGTCATCGCCGTCCTCACCGCCGTGCTCGGCGTGCTCGCGTCCGTCGCCGCGCTCTGGTACGAGCGCCGGGTGCCGCGCCGCAAACGCCTCGGGTACCGCGTCCAGATGGACACCCCGATCGGCCGCAACGTCCGGGGCCGCACCGCCAACGTACGGCTCGGCCTCTTCGGCGAAGGGCCCGACGTCGACCTGTCCGACGCCACCCTCGTCCTGCTCCGCATCGAGAACGACGGCCCGCAGAGCATCGGCGACAACGACTACACGGGCCGCCCGCCGCACGGCCTGACGGTCGAGTTCACCGGCCGCGTCATCCGGGGCGTCGCCGTCACCCAGCCCGGCGACGCCGACCACCTGATGGAGCACTTCGCGCCCGAGGCGGGGATGCGCCACGAGGACGGCAGGCTGTACCTGCCGCGCGTCCCGCTCAACCCGGCCGAGCACTTCAAGCTGCTGTTCCTGCTGACCGGCGGGCCCGTGGACAGCCCGGTCCGCGTCACCGGCGGGCTCCTCGACGGGGAGGTGCGGCCCAACACCGCGATCCCCGCCGACGACAAGTCGCCCGTGTTCAGCCGCCCGGCCCGGCTGATCACCGTGCTGCTCACCGTGTGCGTCGTCACCCTCGCCGGGATCATCGTCATCCGCGACGACACGCGGCCGCCCATCGGCTGCGCCACCGGCACGCTGACCGTCGTCGGGTCCACGGCGTTCGCGCCCGTCGCGGAGGAGGCGGCGCGGAAGTACGAGAAGGACTGCCCCGGCTCGAAGGTCACCGTCGAGGCGCGCGGCACCACCACCGGCATCCGCGCCCTCGCCGAGGCGGGCGCCCGGCGCCAGAGCGGCTCACCCGCCCTGATCGCCCTGTCCGACGGGCCGAAACCGGAAAGCGGGTACGAGGCGCTGCGCGAGAACCGGGTGGCGGTGTCCGTGTACGCGATGGTCCTCAACGACCGGGTGCCGCTGCGCGGGCTGACCACGGCGGACGTACGGCGGATCTACCGGGGCGAGGTACGGCGCTGGTCGGAGCTGGGCGGCCCCGACCTGCCCATCGCCCTGGTGAGCCGCAACACCAATTCGGGCACGCGGGAGGTGTTCCAGCGGCGCGTCCTCGGCGGGTACGAACCGGCGCCGTCGTCGGGCGACTGCCGGGTGAAGGCCGACCCGTCGGCGCGGGTACTGCGGTGCGAGGTGGACTCGACGGCGCAGGTCATGGCGACGGTGGCCGAGGTACCGGGGGCGCTGGGCTACAGCGAGCTGCGGTCGGGTCAGGCCGTGCCGGGGCTGCACCGGCTGGCGCTCGACGGACGGGAGCCGTCGGTGGACGACGTGGCGGACAGCGGGTACCCGTACCAGGAGGTCGAGTACGCGTACACGTACGGGCGGCCCCCGGCGGACTCCCTGGCGTCGAGCTTCCTGCACTACCTGGTGCGGGGGCCGGGCCAGGAGGTCATCCGCACGCACGGCCACACCCCCTGCGCCGCCCCCGAGTCCTACCCCCTCTGCACCCTCCCCTGACCCGCCCCCTGGCCGCCCACACCCTGCGGGCCCACACCCGTCCGCCCCTTCGCACGGGCCGGGCCCTCGCCCCTCCGCCCCACGTCACCTCGCAGCCGAATCGCTGACCTCTGCCCGGCCCGGGGCCACACCAGTTGTGGGCAATCTCGGCCCCTGTTCCGGGCCGACGCCCGGAGCCCACTTGCCGAGCCTGCGCCCGGGGCCCCGTCCGAAGCTCGGAACCCGAGCCCTCGGCTCCCGGTCGCGGCTTGCGCCCCAGCGCCCGCCCCCTCGTGCGGGGCGCGCTGCCTTGTGGGCGGCCTCCGCTGCGGGCAGCTGGTCCGCCAGGGGCGGAACGAGTGGGCACAGCGGACTTGCCGGGTGCGCCGTCCAGCGCCTTACGTACAGGGGCACCCTCGCGGGCGGGCCACCCGTTGTGCCCACCGTTCCGCCCTGCGGAACCCCTGCCCACAACTGGGGGTGCCCCCGGGGTGGCCCCAGGGCAGCACACCCCGCACAAGGGGATGGGGGCTCCGGGCGCGGGCCCGGAAGGGCAAAGGGGCCAGGGAAAGGAAAAAGACTCCCGGCTTGCCGGGAGTCTTTGGAGCCGCCTGTCGGAATCGAACCGACGACCTCAAGATTACAAGTCAAGCGCTCTAGCCAACTGAGCTAAGGCGGCAGCCCGGCCAGTGTAACCAACCCCAGCAGCACCGAACGCGAAAATTTCGGCCGCTCCCGACTGCTGACAGAGCCCGCCCGGCCAGGTACCGTCACCGGGAAGTTCACCTAGGTGGACGAGACACACATCCTTCCTTTACTCGGATCGTCCGGCACGTTCCTGCCGGTGAAGGGACCCATGACCATGGCGTCAGTCACGTTCGACAAGGCCACCCGGCTCTACCCGGGCGGCACCAAGCCCGCCGTCGACCAGCTCGAGATCGAGATCGCGGACGGCGAGTTCCTCGTCCTCGTCGGCCCCTCCGGCTGCGGCAAGTCCACCTCCCTGCGCATGCTCGCCGGCCTGGAGGACGTCAACAGCGGCGCGATCCGCATCGGTGACCGCGACGTCACCCACCTGCCGCCGAAGGACCGGGACATCGCCATGGTGTTCCAGAACTACGCGCTCTACCCGCACATGACCGTCGCCGACAACATGGGCTTCGCCCTCAAGATCGCCGGCGTCAACAAGGCGGAGATCCGCAAGAAGGTCGAGGAGGCCGCGAAGATCCTCGACCTGACCGAGTACCTGGACCGCAAGCCGAAGGCGCTCTCCGGCGGTCAGCGCCAGCGCGTCGCCATGGGCCGCGCCATCGTCCGCGAGCCCCAGGTGTTCCTCATGGACGAGCCGCTGTCGAACCTCGACGCCAAGCTCCGCGTCTCCACCCGTACGCAGATCGCGTCGCTCCAGCGCCGCCTCGGCATCACCACCGTGTACGTGACGCACGACCAGGTGGAGGCCCTCACCATGGGCGACCGGGTCGCGGTCCTCAAGGACGGTCTCCTCCAGCAGGTGGACACCCCGCGCAACATGTACGACCGCCCCGCCAACCTCTTCGTCGCCGGTTTCATCGGCTCCCCCGCCATGAACCTGGTCGAGGTGCCGATCACCGACGGCGGCGTGAAGTTCGGCAACAGCATCGTGCCCGTCTCGCGCGAGGCCCTCACCGCCGCCACCGCCAACGGCGACACGACGGTCACGGTCGGCATCCGCCCCGAGCACTTCGACGTCGTCGAGCACGGCGGCGCCGACGCCGCGCAGAGCCTCGCCAAGGACGCCTCCGCCCCGGCCGGCCTCGCCGTGTCCGTCAACGTGGTCGAGGAGCTCGGCGCCGACGGCTACGTGTACGGCTCCGCCCATGTCGGCGGCGCGGAGAAGGACCTCGTCGTGCGCGTCGGCGGCCGTTCCATCCCGGCGAAGGGCTCCGAGCTGCACGTCGTCCCGCGCCCGGGCGAGCTGCACGTCTTCTCCACCTCCACCGGCGAGCGCCTCACCGACTGACGCCGGGCGCCCCGGGTCCACCGGCCGCCCGTACGGCTCCGCGTGCTCCACGCGGAGCCGTACGCGTTTGGTGATCTTGCCAAACGCCACGTACGGAAAAACCCCGGCACTTCCCCCATTTCGGATGACGTTCGTCAACACGGGGCCCACCCGGAGGTAACGAAACCTCCCTCGTGAGAGTGACTAAGCGTCCCCGAAACTTCACCGAGCGCTACGCTCGCCTCCGTGAACCAGACAGCACGCCGTATCGGCCGCTCCCTCGCCCTCGTCCTGCCCGTCGTCCTGGTCCTCTCCGGCACGCTCGCGGTCTCCAGCGTGCCCTGGGCGGGCCAGCACCGTTCGGACCAGCTCCTGACCGCCTCCGCGGAGAACGTCTCGGTGCCGGCGGCCAAGGACGCGCCGCGCGCCCCGCAGGACGTGCTGCGCGACCGCCTCGTGGGCGAACTGGAGCGCACGGACCCCGGCGTCGCCCTCACGGCCCTCCAGCGCGCCGTGGAGGCCAGCCCCTCCACTCTCGCCCCGCACTGCATGTCGATCGCCCGCGCGCTCGGCGCCGCCGCCGTCCGCGTCTACGGCCCGACCAAGGCGCAGTCCTACTCGCGGCCCGTCTGCGACACGTCGTTCGCCGGTGGCGTCGCCGCCGCGAGCTGAGCGCGCACGCTGAGCACGAGCGCCGGGCACGGGCCGGGCGGCGGAGCGCCCCCCGTGGCCACCCGGGTACGCCTATCGTGCCCGGTATGCACACCACTCCGACGCAGGCCGTGGTCCTGGCGGGCGGCCAGGGCTCACGACTGCGCCCCTACACCGACGACCGCCCCAAGCCGATGGTCGAGATCCCGGGCACCGGGACCCCGATCATCGGCCATCAGCTGTCCTGGCTCGCCGCCGAGGGCGTGACCCACGCGGTCGTCTCGTGCGGCCACCTCGCCGACGTCCTGCGCCAGTGGCTCGACGGCGCGGACCTGCCCCTGCACGTCACCACCGTCGTGGAGGACGAGCCGCTCGGCCGCGGCGGCGGCCTCAAGTACGCGGCGGCCCGCCTGCCGTACCCCGACGAGCCCTGGTACGCGACGAACGGCGACATCTGGACCCGGTTCTCGCTGCGCGAGATGGCCGGTTTCCACGCCGAGCGCGACGCGACCGCCACGCTCGCCCTGGCCCGCCCCCGCATCCCGTGGGGCGCCGTCGAGACCGACGCGTTCGGCCACATCACCGACTTCATCGAGGCGCCCCCGTCGCCGTACCTGATCAACGCGGGCGTGTACGTCTTCTCCGCCGCCTTCCGCGATCTGCTGCCCGAGCGGGGCGACCACGAGCGGACCACGTTCCCCCGCCTCGCCCGGGAACGCCGCCTCGCCGGGTTCCCGCTGCCGCAGGGCGCGTACTGGCGGGCCATCGACACGGCGAAGGACCTCACCGAGGCCGCCAAGGAGCTGGCCGCCCACGGCCCCGCCGTCCAGGCCGTCCAGGACGTCTAGGCGGTCTTGTCGCGGCGGGTCCGGGCCCGTACGTGCATCCGCTCGCCCTGGCGCCCGAAGATGGAGAGGATCTCCACCGGGCCGCCCCCGGCGCTGCCGAACCAGTGCGGCACCCGCGTGTCGAACTCCGCGGCCTCGCCGGGCCCCAGCACCACGTCGTGGTCGCCCAGCACCAGCCGCAGCCGCCCCGCCAGCACGTACAGCCACTCGTGCCCCTCGTGGACGCGCGGGTCGGGCGTCGCCCGGTCGGCCGGGATGACCATCTTGTACGTCTGGAGGGGGCCGGGCTGCCGGGTGAGCGGCACCACCGTCGAGCCGTGCACGGTGCGCGGCTTGAGCCGTACGCGCGGATCACCCACGTCGGGGGCGTCGACCAGCTCGTCCAGGGGCACCTGGTGGGCCTGCGACAGCGGCAGCAGCAACTCCAGCGTGGGCCGCCGCTGACCGGTCTCCAGGCGGGACAGGGTGCTGCGGGAGATCCCGGTCGCCTCGGACAGCGCGGCCAGGGTCACCCCGCGCCGCCGCCGCAGCTCCCGCAGCCGGGGCCCGACCCCGGCGAGCGCCCGCTCCAGCCCGTCGCCGGGCCCCGCGCCGGGAGACCCTCCGGGGGCCGCGCCGGGAGGCGGGGCGTCGCGCCGCGCGTGGTCCGCTGTGTCGTGCTGCCGCATGCCGGTCATTGCACCCCGCCCGTTCCCGGACCGGCAACCGCTGTTGCCGTTTCCGGGAAAAGGCCGAAGGGCGGCCACCGGCGCGTCCTCGCGCGCAGGTGACCGCCCTGATGGGGTGACGGGTCAGCCCAGGAGCCCGCCCAGCGGGTTGCGGTTGCCGCCCGAGCCGCCCCCGGAGGAGCCGCCCGACGAGCCGGAGCCGTCGTCCGTACCGCCCGAGCCGGAGCCCTCGTCGCCGCCCCCGCTGTCGGAGCCGCCGCTGGACGTGGGGCCCGCGCTGGTCACCGGCGGCGGCTCGGGGCGCGGCTCCTGCGGGGCCTCGCCGACGCCCTGCGTGGCCGTGGGCGCCTCCTCCTGGACGCGGCCGCTGTCGTACACCGGCTCCTCCTCGGCCTGCTGTCCTGCCGTCGGGCTCTCGCTCGGCGCGGCCGACTCCGACGGGGACGCCGACTCGGACGGCTCGGGCTCCTCGGCCGAAGCGCTCGCGGACTCGCTCTCCGCGGGCTCCTCGGGCAGCGACTGCCCCGGCAGGTGGTTGGTCGGGTCGTCGTTCGGACCCGGCACGGTGATCAGGTCGGACGACCGCACGGCCCCGCCCAGCACCGAGCCGACCAGCAGCGTCAGGCCGACCACCACGGCCGCGACGACCGCGCCCCGGCGCAGCACCCGGCGGCGCAGCGCCCACAGCGCGGCGCGCGGGCCGAGCGTCCGCCATGCCTCACCGGCGAGGCGGCCGTCCACGGAGTAGACCGGCGCCCCGGCGATGATCAGCGGCGACCAGGCGGCCAGGTAGATGATGTCGGGCGCGTCGTAGACGGGCACGGCCCGCCAGCTCACCGTCAGCAGCAGCGCCGCCGACAGCAGCGCGCCGAACACGGCGGCGACCCGCTGCCACAGGCCCAGGATGGTCAGGACGCCCACGATGACCTGGGCGAACGCCACGGTGAGGCCCGCGCCGACCGGGTGCGCCAGCGCGAAGTCCCGCAGCGGCTCGGCGAGCGGCCACGGGTCCAGCGAGTTCAGCCAGCGGACCATCGAGCCGCGCTCGCCGCCGTCGAAGTAGACCGGGTCGCAGAGCTTGCCCATCCCGGCGTACACGGAGATGAGGCCGAGGAAGACGCGCAGCGGCAGCAGCACGACCCCGAGGTTCATCCGGCGGCCGGGGTAGTAGGCGTGCCGGTGGTGCGCGGCGGAGCCCTCGGCATACGTGTCGCGGCCGTCGGCGTCGTACCGGCCGCCGTACCGGTCGTCGCCGTCGAGCCGGTCCTCGGGCTCGTCGTACGCGTCGTCGTACCGCTCGCCGTACCCGCCGGTGCCGTACGCCCCGCCGCCGTGGCCGGAGCCGTACGCGGGCTCGTACCGGGAGCCGTGCTCCCGCGTGCCCGTGCCGGCCGTGACGCCCAGCTCGCCCGTGTCCTCGGGGCGGAGGTCGTAGGCGCCCTCGGCGCGCCGCATCGGCGGCAGCAGCGGGGCGGGGGGCGACGGCGCGGGGACGGGGAGGCCGCCGACGACGGGGGTCGGCAGCGTGTCGTCGCCGTAACCGACGCGCGGGAGGGTCTGGGTGGCGCCCGCTCCGGCGTCCATGCGCGGCACGGCCCTCGTACGGTCGTACGTGTCGAGGGCGGCCGAGTCGCGCACGGCCTGGAGGAGTCCGGTCGCGCCGGGGTCGCCGGGCGAGGACTTGCCGGTCCACACGAGGGGCGCCCGCCGCCGGGCCCCGCCGGGCGCCGCGCCGCTCATGGCGGGGACGCGGGCGGGGTCGGCGAACCGGGGCTTCCGGACCGGGGCGAGCTGTACCCGGAAACTGGCGTGGTTCACGATGACCTGCGCGGGGTCGCTGTTCACCTTGACCATGCTCAGCGCAGGCTGATCATCGAAGCCGGGCCGGGGCGTTCTGGTGTCCACACTCATCTAACCGAGTGACGGCGGGTTAGGACACTGCCTTGACGGCCCCCAAATGTCCGAGACCCGTCAACATCATGACGGGCCCCGGAACTCCGCGTGCCGAAGGGCGTTCCCGTCGGCGCGGTGGATCAGCCGCGGCGGCGCGCCGCCTCGTACAGCACGACACCGGCGGCGACACCGGCGTTCAGCGACTCGGCGCCGCCCGGCATCGGGATGCGGACCAGGTAGTCGCAGGTCTCGCCGACGAGCCGGGACAGGCCCTTGCCCTCGCTGCCGACGACGATGACGACGGGACCGGCCAGCGCCTCCAGGTCGCCGACCTCCGTCTCGCCCTCGGCCGCGAGGCCGACGACGGTGAGGCCCGCCTTCTGGTACGCCTCCAGGGCGCGCGTCAGGTTGGTGGCGCGCGCGACCGGCGTACGGGCGGCCGTACCGGCGGACGTCTTCCAGGCGCCCGCCGTCATCCCGGCCGCGCGGCGCTCGGGGACGACCACTCCGTGCCCGCCGAACGCCGACACGGAACGGACGATCGCGCCGAGGTTGCGCGGGTCGGTGACGCCGTCGAGGGCGACGATCAGCGGCTCCTCGCCCTCGTCGTACGCGGCGGCCGCCAGGTCCTCCGGGTGGGCGTACTCGTACGGCGGGACCTGGAGGACGAGGCCCTGGTGGTTCAGGCCGTTGGTCATCCGGTCCAGCTCGGCGCGGGGGGCCTCCATCAGGTGGATGCCGCCCCGGTCGGCGGCGAGCTTCAGCGCGTCGCGCACCCGCTCGTCGTTGTCGATGAACTGCTGGACGTACAGCGTCGTCGCGGGCACGCCGTCGCGCAGGGCCTCGTAGACCGGGTTGCGGCCGACGACCATCTCGGACTGGCCCTTGCCGCCGCGCCGGGCGACCGGGCGGCGCGCGGACTGCTTGGCCTTGGCGTTGGCGACGCGGTTCTTCACATGGCCCTTGCGCATGTGCGCGGGCGGCGTCGGGCCCTTGCCCTCGAGGGAGCGGCGCCGGTTGCCACCGCTGCCGACCGTCGCGCCCTTCTTGTTGCTGGTGCGGCGGTTCCTGCGCTGGCTGTTCCCGGCCATGACCTACCTGTCTGTCGTCAAACTTCACAGTCGTGCGTACGTGTGCGGGGTGCCGCCCGGCCGGGCCGGGCGGCACCTCAAGAGTGCGTCAGCGGGCGCCGAGCGTCCAGCGAGGCCCGTCCGGACCGTCCTCGATGACGAGCCCGGACTGCCCGAGCTGGTCGCGGATCGCGTCGGCGGTGCCCCAGTCCTTGCGGGCGCGGGCCGCCTCCCGCTGGTCGAGGACCATCCGTACGAGGCTGTCCACGACGCCGTGCAGGTCCTGGCTCGACTCGGCCTCGCCCGCCCAGTGCGGGTCGAGAGGGTCGAGCCCGAGGACGCCGAGCATCGCCCGGACCTCCGCGACCCGCTCCACGGCCGCGTCCTTGTCGTCGGCGGCCAGCGCGCTGTTGCCCTGGCGGACCGTGTTGTGGATGACGGCCAGCGCCTGCGGGACGCCCAGGTCGTCGTCCATGGCCTCGGCGAAGGCGGGCGGCACCTCGGCGGCGGGCTCCACGGTCCGGCCGGCCTTCTCGACGACCCGCTGGACGAAGCCCTCGATCCGGGCGTACGCGGCGTCCGCCTCGCGCAGGGCCTCCTCGCTGTACTCGATCATCGACCGGTAGTGCGGGGTGCCCAGGTAGTAGCGCAGGACGACGGGGCGCCACTGCTTGACCATCTCGGAGACGAGCACCGAGTTGCCGAGCGACTTCGACATCTTCTCGCCGCTCATCGTCACCCAGGCGTTGTGCACCCAGAACCGCGCGAACTCGTCGCCGTACGCCTTGGCCTGGGCGATCTCGTTCTCGTGGTGCGGGAAGACCAGGTCGAGGCCGCCGCCGTGGATGTCGAAGACCTCGCCCAGGTACTTGTGGGCCATGGCCGAGCACTCCAGGTGCCAGCCGGGGCGGCCGCGGCCCCACGGGGTCTCCCAGCTGGGCTCGCCGGGCTTGGCGGCCTTCCACATGGCGAAGTCCCGCGGGTCGCGCTTGCCGGTCTCGCCCTCGCCGGACGGCTGGCGCAGGTCGTCCAGGTCCTGCCGGGACAGCTCCAGGTAGCCGGGGAAGGAGCGCACGTCGAAGTAGACGTCGCCGTCCGCCTCGTAGGCGTGGCCCCGCTCGATGAGGCCGCGCATCATCTCGACCATCTCGGTGACGTGCCCGGTGGCTCGCGGCTCGTACGTGGGCGGCAGGCAGCCGAGGGCCCGGTAGCCGTCGTTGAACGCGCGCTCGTTCTCGTAGCCGATCGACCACCACGGGCGGCCCTGCTCCGCGGCCTTGGCGATGATCTTGTCGTCGATGTCGGTGACGTTGCGGACGAACGTCACCTCGTAGCCGCGGTAGGCGAACCAGCGGCGCATGATGTCGAAGTTCAGCCCGGACCTGATGTGCCCGATGTGCGGGGCCGCCTGCACGGTGGCGCCACACAGGTAGATCGAGACACAGCCCGGCTTGAGGGGGGCGAAGTCGCGGATCTGCCGGGCGCTGGTGTCGTACAGCCGAATAGTCACCACTCCAGAGTAGTGGGCGGCCGCCCGTGCCCACGCCCGTCCCGCCCCGTACGGCGGCGTACGGGACGGGTTGGACCGTGGCGTGGCTACGGGCGGCGGACGACCAGGGCGGTGGCGATGGCGGCCAGGCCCTCCGCGCGGCCGGTGAGGCCGAGCCCGTCGGTGGTCGTCCCTGACACGGCGACGGGCGCGCCGACCGCCGCGCTCAGCGCCGCCTGCGCCTCCGCGCGCCGCTTGCCGACCTTGGGGCGGACGCCGATGACCTGCACGGCGACGTTCCCGATCTCGTACCCCTCCGCGCGGACGATCCGGGCCGCCTCCGCGAGGAGCGTGACGCCGGACGCGCCGGACCACTCGGGGCGGCTGGTGCCGAAGTGCGCGCCGAGGTCGCCGAGACCGGCGGCGGAGAACAGCGCGTCGCACGCCGCGTGGGCGGCCACGTCACCGTCGGAGTGCCCGGCGAGGCCGTACTCCTCGCCCTCCCAGAGCAGGCCCGCGCACCACAGCTCGCGGCCGCGCTCGAAGGCGTGGACGTCCGTGCCGATGCCGACGAGCGGCATCGCGAAGCCGTTCTCAGAAGCCATCGTTGACCCTCCTGCGCGCGAGGACCGCCTCCGCGAGGACCAGGTCCAGTGGGCGCGTCACCTTGAACGCCTCCTCGTGGCCGGGCACGGCGACGACCCGGACGCCGAGCCGCTCGACCATGCTCGCGTCGTCGGTGACCTCGCCGGTGACCTCCCGGTGGGCCCGCACGAGCGTGGCCCGGTCGAAGCCCTGCGGGGTCTGCACCGCGCGCAGCCGGGCCCGCTCGGGCGTGCCGAGGACGGGCTCGGGCGTCCCGTCGGCGGCCGGTTCGACCTCCTTGACGGTGTCCGCGAGCGGCACGGCGGGCACGACGGCGGGCGCGCCCCCGTCCCGTACGGCCTCGATGACCGCGTCCACGGTGTCCACCGGGACCAGCGGGCGGGCCGCGTCATGGACGAGGACGGTGGTGACCGAATCGGGCAGCGCGTCCAGACCGTGCCGTACGGAGTCCTGGCGGGTCGCCCCGCCGGGGACGACGACGACCTCGGTGCGCTCGGGCGCCGGGTACTCGTCCAGGAGCGTACGTACGGCGGCCACGTCGTCCGGCGGCGCCACCACGACCACCAGGGACACGGCTCGCGAGGCGGACATGGCCCGGACGGCGTGGACCAGCATGGGGGTGCCGCCCAGCGTGCGGAGCGCCTTGGGCGCGCCCGGCCCGAGCCGTACGCCTCGGCCGGCGGCGGGGATGACCGCCGCGGTGCGGGCAGGAGGTGCTGCGTCTGACATCGGTTGCACTCCGGCAGGTTTGTTTACTCGGCCGACATGGGTATGGCCACAGCGCGGGCGCGACGCCTTGACCGGACCCTTCCGTGACGCCGGTCGAGGTAGCCGCCTGGTACGGGATTGCCGTACGGGTACGAACATGCCGCAGCGCCCGGCGACGGAGCTGTGGGATCACAGCATGTCATCGGGCACCGCGGCAGTGTCGCTGCATGCGCCATCTGAGGCGTACCGCACAGTGGCGAACCGCTCAGGCGGCGACCCACTCCGGCACTCGGCGCGTCAGGAGGCGAGGACCTCGTCCAGCAGGGCCTCGGCCTTGTCTTCGTTGGTGTTCTCCGCGAGCGCGAGCTCGCTGACGAGAATCTGGCGCGCCTTGGCGAGCATCCGCTTCTCCCCGGCGGAGAGACCGCGCTCGCGCTCCCGGCGCCAGAGGTCGCGCACTACCTCGGCGACCTTGATGACATCGCCGGAGGCGAGCTTCTCGAGGTTCGCCTTGTAGCGACGGGACCAGTTCGTGGGCTCCTCGGCGTACGGTGCGCGCAGCACCTCGAAGACCCGGTCCAGCCCGTCCTGGCCGACCACATCGCGCACACCGACGAACTCCGCGTTGTCCGCCGGGACACGTACCGTCAAGTCGCCCTGGGCGACCTTGAGCACCAAGTAGGTCTTGTCCACGCCTTTGATCTGGCGAGTTTCGATAGCCTCGATCAGCGCGGCCCCGTGATGGGGATAGACCACGGTGTCGCCAACCTTGAACGTCATGTGACAGGTACCCCTTCCGTGGCTATCCAGGGTAACACGGATACGGCTTCTTCTGAATGGCGTTTTCGCAGGTCAGGGCATATCTCGGGGCTTGACAACAGCTGCGCGGACGTGCTGCGGCGGGGCCTCGCGGGCGGGTATCCGCAGGTCGGAGCGGCTGCGGACGCGGTCCGAAACGTTCCGACCACGGACGCCCGGAGGGCCGTCGAAGGGGTGAAAGATCCTGATTTGTCGGGTTCGATGGCGTCCAGTTCCCGTACTCCGTTCGGTTGTCGGTCACCCGTACGGACGGATGCCGGGCACTTTCCCGAATTGATCACAGGTGGCTTTTCCGTGGGGAATGTGTGAGCACCGGATAATTGATCAAGCCACTTTTGCGAACCGGCCGAGAACACCGCCGACGGCGGCACCGCGGCGGCGCGGGGCGCTCCCGGGGGCCGTACAGGGCGGGTCGGGTGCGGCGCCGCGACACGGGGTCGGTAACCTGAGCCCGCTGACCGCTCCTTGATCCGGTCCGGTCCCGCCGGCCCGGTGGGGGAGGTCGCGCAGTACACCGACCGTGCCCGTCCCCTCGTCCGTACGTCTAGGAGTTGCCGCCGCCGTGAGCCGCAGCCTTCGACGCGGCGCCATCGCCGCCACCGCCCTCGTGATCTCCCTCGCCTCGCTCACCGCTTGCGGCGCGGGCAATGACGCACAGACTCTCCAGATCAGGCCGGACAACGCCGCCACCACGGTCGGCGACATCAAGGTCCAGAACGCCGTGGTGATCACCCCGGCCGAGGGCCAAGGCCCGGCGGCCTTCTCCGCGACCGTCTTCAACGACGGCTCCAAGGCCGAGACGCTCGAAGGCGTCCAGCTGCCCGGCTCCGGCGCCAAGGCCGAGCTGAAGCCCGCCAAGGGCTCGGGCCCGCTCACCGTCCCGGCCGGCGGCTCCCTGATCCTCGGCGGCGAGGGCAACGCCTCCGTCGTGGTCGAGGGCCTGAAGCCGTCCGTCCGGGGCGGCGTCCAGGAGGTCGTCCTCCAGCTCAGCGAAACGGGCGACGTGAAGCTCAACGCGCTCGTCCACCCGTCGGAGGGCTACTACGAGGGCTTCGGCCCGACCGGCGCCCCGTCCTCCCCCGCCGCCTCACCGTCGGGCTCCCCCGCCCCGTCCGGCTCCCCCGCCGGCTCGCCGGCCGCGTCGCCGACCGGTTCGGCCCCGGCGTCGGCGCCGGCCCACGGCTCGGACCCGGCTCACGGCGAGGGCGGCGACAGCCACAGCCACTGACGCCACCGCCCCGGCGCACGCGCGGGGGCGCGAGCACCACGAAGGGCGCCCCACCGGTCCAGGAAGACCGGTGGGGCGCCCTTCGTGGTCGTCCGGGGTCTTTACGGCTCGAACTTGTAGCCCAGGCCGCGGACCGTGACCAGGTAGCGCGGGGCGCCCGGGTCGGGCTCGATCTTGGCGCGCAGCCGCTTGACGTGCACGTCGAGGGTCTTCGTGTCGCCCACGTAGTCGGCGCCCCAGACCCGGTCGATGAGCTGCATGCGCGTGAGCACCCGGCCCGCGTTGCGCAGCAGCATCTCCAGCAGGTCGAACTCCTTCAGCGGCAGGTCCACCTTGCTGCCGTCGACCGTCACCACGTGCCGGTCCACGTCCATCCGCACCGGGCCCGCCTCCAGGGCCGCCGGGGCGGTCTCCTCCGGCTCGCCGCGGCGGCGCAGCACCGCGCGGATGCGGGCGACCAGCTCCCGCGAGGAGAACGGCTTCGTCACGTAGTCGTCGGCGCCTATCTCCAGGCCGACGACCTTGTCGATCTCGCTGTCCTTGGCGGTGACCATGATGACCGGCACGTTCGACCGGCCGCGGAGCTGACGGCACACCTCGGTGCCCGGCAGCCCGGGAAGCATCAGGTCGAGCAGGACGAGGTCGGCGCCGTTGCGCTCGAACTCGTCGAGCCCGTCCGGCCCGGTGGTCGCTACGGCTACCTCGAATCCCTCCTTGCGGAGCATGTACGACAGGGCGTCGCTGAAGGACTCCTCGTCCTCGACGACAAGCACTCGGGTCACGGAAGGACCTCCGGGGCGGTGAAAGGTTCGTTGGCGATCTCGGAGCCGGTGGTACGGCGGTCCCGGGCGCGGTCGCGGCCCGCGGCCGCCTCGGGGAGACGAAGGGTGAAGGTGGAGCCCTGGCCCTCGGTGGACCATACGGTCACCTCGCCGCCGTGCGAGGCGGCGACATGCTTGACGATGGCCAGGCCGAGGCCCGTACCGCCGGTGGCACGGGAGCGGGCCGGGTCGACGCGGTAGAAGCGCTCGAAGATGCGCTCCTTGTCCTTGTCGGGGATGCCGATGCCCTGGTCGGTGACGGCGATCTCGATGAGGTCGCCGCCGGGAGCGGTGACGCGGCGGGCGGCGATGCCGACGCGGGTGTGGGCCGGAGAGTAGTTGACGGCGTTCTCGACGAGGTTGCCGAGGGCCGCTGCGAGCTGGCCCCGGTGGCCCCAGACCCGCAGGTCGGTGGTGCCTCCGGCGGCCATGGTGATGTTCTTGGTGGTGGCCGTGTGCCGGGAGCGGTCGATGGCCTCGGCGACCAGCTCGTCCACCCGGACCGGCTCGGCGTCCTCCAGCGGGTCGTCGTTCTGGACCCGGGAGAGGTCGATCAGCTCCTGCACCAGGTTGGTCAGCCGGGTCGCCTCGATCTGCATGCGTCCGGCGAACCGGGTCACCGCCTCCGGGTCGTCGGCGGCGTCCATGACCGCTTCGGACAGCAGGGACAGCGCGCCGACGGGCGTCTTCAGCTCGTGGCTGACGTTCGCGACGAAGTCGCGCCGTACGGCCTCGATACGGCGGGCCTCCGTCAGGTCCTCGACCAGCAGCAGCACCAGCCGGGAGCCGAGCGGCGCCACGCGCGCGGAGACCGCCAGGGCCTCGCCCCGGCCCGTACCGCGCCTCGGGAGGTCCAGCTCGACCTGCCGTATCTCGCCGTCGCGGCGGGTGTCGCGGGCCATCTGGAGCATCGGCTCGACGGCCAGCTTCCCGCCGCGCACCAGTCCCAGCGCGTACGCCGCCGAGCTGGCCTTCACCACGGAGTCGCTCTCGTCCAGCACGACGGCGGAGGAGCGCAGCACCGACAGCACCGTGTCCACTCCGGGCGGCAGCACCGCGTCCGTGTGCAGCGAGGTCCGGGTGGGCCGCGCCTGGTCGCGCTCGCTCCAGCGGAACGCGAGCATGGCGATGACACCGGTGAGCAACCCGGCGATCGCTGCCACTGCGGCGACCGCCGCGTTCACGTCCATGTCTCCAGGTTAGGCATGGTCAATGGTGCGCTCCCAGCCGTCCGAGTGGCTGCTCGAACAGTCGTCGCCCAGAGTTCACCGAGGGGACGGTGACGGTTCACTTGTGAGGGAGGCCCCCGACTTGTCGCCCCCGGACCGTGGGAACGTGGGGTCCTGGCACCACCAGAGCACGAACCGAGCCCCACCGGGACCCCGAGCGTAGTGAGAGAGGGACATCCATGCGGGACGCGTACCACGAGGAACTGGACTCGATCGGCGAGGGCCTCGTCGAGATGGCCAGGCTGGTCGGGTCTGCGATCGGGCGCGCCACGACGGCGATGCTCGACGCGGACCTGAAGCTGGCGGAGGCGGTGATCGCCGCCGACCAGAAGATCGACGACCTCCAGCACGACCTGGAGGCCCGCGCGATAGCGCTGCTGGCCCGCCAGCAGCCGGTGGCGACGGACCTGCGCATCGTCGTGACCTCGCTGCGCATGAGCGCCGACCTGGAGCGCTCCGGCGACCTGGCGCAGCACGTGGCGAAGCTGGCCAGGCTGCGCTTCCCGGACCGCGCGGTCCCGGGCGACCTGCACGCCACGATCCTGGAGATGGGCCAGCTCGCGCAGCGCCTGATGGCGAAGGCGGCGGAGGTCATCATCACCAAGGACGTCGACCTGGCGCTCCAGCTGGAGCAGGACGACGACGAGATGGACCTGCTGCACCGGACGCTGTTCCAGCACCTGATGGACGACCGCTGGAAGCACGGCATCGAGACGGCCGTGGACGTGACGCTGCTGGGCCGGTACTACGAGCGGTTCGCCGACCACGCGGTGTCGGTGGCGAAGCGCGTGGTGTACCTGGTGACGGGCGAGCACGCGGACGAGCTCCAGCAGCCGGAGACGCCGGTCGAGGGGGCGTAGGTCCCGCTGGGCGGGGGCGGGGCTCCGGCGGGGTTCGCCCGGCAGGTGGTGACCCGTACCGGCCCACAGAGGTACCGGCCCGCAGAGACGGCCCCAGGCGTGCACCGCGTCCGGGGCCGTACCGTTCCCTCGCCCCGTGCGCCTCATGGCTCCCATGGCTCCCGTGGCTTCCGTGGCTTCCGTGGCTTCCGCCGGCTCGGGGCGGCATTCGCCCGGTCGGGTGAACGCGGCCTCACTCCCGTGCGCCGTTGATGCGCCCTGTCTGCGCCCTCCCCGGTCGGCGTGCAATGGAGGGCGAGGCGACACAGGCCCCCCGCTGAGGAGGAAGCCATGGCAGATTTCCCCACGACCCGGTCCGAGCAGGTGCCCCCGGCCCACCCGACCCGCCTGCCGCTGCTCGGCGCCTGCGGATGCGGCTCCGGCTGCAGCTGCGGCTGCCAGTCGGGCGGTCCCTGCGCGTGCAGCGGCAGCTGCGGGTAGCGGCTCGCCGGGCGGACAACCACGGTCACGGTGGCGGACGGAGGCGACCATCACCGTGACCGCGCACGCTTCACGGCGTGCTTCCTACGCGCGTACGAGCAGGTCCAGCACCTGACCGCGCGTCCAGTGCCCGGCGGCCCCTGGGCGGGCCGCCAGGTACGCGGCGACGGCGGGAGCGCCCCAGGGCCCGGCGCCGACCAGGCCGCGCGCCAGGCAGCGCAGGTACGCGGCGGACGGCGCCCGCCACGGGACGGCGCCCATCCGCCACGGCGCGGTGAACGTCAGCATGGGCCGCCCGGTCAGGAACCCGAGGCACACCACGGTCTCGTACCGCCCGCTGCCCAGCACCTGCCGCCCGTCCCGCACGACGGCGGCGAGGTCGAGGTCCGTCCCCGCGTCCCGGTACATCTCCTGCGCGGCGATGTCGCAGAACTGCCCGGCGGTCACCAGATGGGCCCGCGCCCAGGCGGTCTCCCCGGCGGCGTACGGGTCGTGGAACGCCCGCCCGCCGCCCCACACGGGCGACCGGGTGGCGAAGTACACGGCCCCGGGCAGCAAGACGGCCCGCGACTCGCGAGGCGCCGCACCGTCCCGGCACCCGGGGTACGTCCGCGAGGCCCCCGGCGGGCGCCCGCCCCGCAGATAGCACTCCAGCCGCCGGGGCTCGGTGTTGGACCCGTAGGCCACGTACCAGACACCGTCCACACCTCTAGGGTGCCGCCATGACCACCCCACCGCCGGGCCGCCCGCTGCTCTTCCTGGACGTCGACGGCCCGCTCATCCCGTTCGGTGCGGGCGCCCGTGCCGGGGACGGCGCGCCCGTCCCGGACGGGGAGAACCCGCTGCTGGGCCGCCTGGACCCCACGGCGGGGCCGCGCCTGCTGGCGCTGGGCTGCGAGCTGGTGTGGGCGACGACGTGGGGCGACGAGGCGAACGAGACCATCGCACCGCGCATCGGCCTGCCGCGCCTCCCGGTCCTGGAGTGGCCGAAGGGCCCCGCGCACGGGGTGCCGCGCGGCGTGCACGCGAAGACGCCGCACGTGGTGGCGCGGGCGGCGGGGCGCCCGTTCGTCTGGGTGGACGACGAGATCACGGACCTGGACCGCCTGTGGGTGGAGGGCCGCCACCCGGGCCGGTCGCTGCTGCACCGCGTGGCGCCGGAAACGGGCCTGACGGCCGCCGACTTCGCCGTACTCGACGCATGGCTGGACGCCGCCCGCCCACGGTGAGGGGCGCATCGGGCACGCTCTCCGGCATGACCTTGCTCCGCGCGCTGGCGGTGCGCCTCCTCGTCGGGGGCGCGGGCGCCCTGCTCGCGACCCCAGGGGCGCGGGCCCGGACCACCTGCGCCTGGACACACTGACGGGTCTGGTGGCCGCTCAGTTCCTCACGGTCCCGCTGTCCCCGCTGGCCGGGGCGGTCCGGTCCCGCATGCGCAAGGGCGGGGCGTCCCGTGCGTACGATCCCGGCCTGGGCGGGCTGCTCGGGCCGCGGGCGTACCGGCGGTGGCCTGGGCGCGGGCGGTCCTGGCCTGGCTGGACACGGAGCCGGCCCCGGGCGGCGTGGGCGACCCGGACGGCGAGGTGTCGATCGCCCTGCCGGCCACCCTCTCGGGCGGCACCATGACGCTGGTGGGCATGGCCCTGCTCGCGTACGCCCTGAGGACCGGAACGCGCCCGAGCACCCGCACCAGCGGGAGCCACCGGGCTGGATCAGACCGCGCGCGCACCTGAGATGTGTCCGTCCGCGTCCTCGGACACAGCGCCCTCGTCCTCCCCGAAGTCCGGGGCCTGGAAGGGGTTCGTCGTGGGCGGCGGCATTGTCGCGGCGGAGCAGCGGGGTGCGCCTTCCAGCGCGGAGAACAGCGAGGTCAGTTCGATGGGAGGTCTCCCTTTTCGTTACGAGTCCCTGGGGCCTGTCGAGGCCCTAGAGCTTGGTCATCTTGGCGTACGGGCTCAGGATCCGCTCTTGCGTCGAGCCGAAATCCACGAGAGCCGCGATCCCTTCCTCGACGCCGAGCACCCGGCCGAGGCCGTACATGTCGTGCGTCACCTGGTCACCCACGGCCAGGTGCTTGGGAGCCGGCACGACCCGGGCTTTGAAGGGGCTGGTCGGCAGGTGCCGCTTCACTGCGGGAGGCTTAGTCATCGTCCCCAGTATGCGCGCGCGGCCCTCCCCTGCGCTGCCCCCAGCCCACGTCGCCTTCACCACAGCCCCGGCCCGAGCGCCTCGGAGAGCATGGATCACCGGTGGACCAGCGCCCTCGCGACCGTGACGGAGGCTGGGGCGAGGGCGGTCGCGCCGTCGTCGATGTCCCACAGCGAGTTCTGCAGCAGCCGCCCGAGTGTCCAGCCGGTCGCGCGTGCGCGGTCCAGGCCGAGGGCCTCGGTGAGCAGGTCGAAGCGGCGCCGCACCACGCGCACGGCACCGTTCCTCACCACGACGTCGTCCCACCTGCTGTCCAGGGCGGGCCACAGGTCGAAGCCGGGGTCCCCGGCGAGCGGCTCGGGGTCGATGGCGAGCCACGGCTCACGCCGCGCGGCCAGAACGTTGCCGTAGTGCAGATCCCAGTGCAGCAACCGGTCTCCGGGTTCGCCGACCAGCTCGGCCACCGCCGACGCCCAGCCGCGCAGGAGCTGCCGGTCCGCCGGGTCGGCCAGAGCCGCCACCGCCTGGGGAACCCGCTCCAGCATCCCGGTGGCGATGTCACCGAGGCCGCGCAGTCCCCGCGGCGCGGGTACGCGGACCAGCCGGGCCTGAAGCCCGGCGAGGATGCCCATCGCCACGTCGTCGTCCTCGATCGAGGTCAGCGTGCGGGAGGCGTCCAGCCGCTCCAGCAGCATGGTGCTGCTTTCAGGATCGTGGTCGAGCAGCCGCACCATCCCGTCGCCGTTCCAGGTACGCAGCCCGATGAGCGCGGCGGTCGTCTCCTCGCGGGGCATCTGCAGTCTGAGGGCCGCGCGCGTGCCGTCCTTCCGCCGCACCGGCAGCACCAGCGAGGCCTCCCCGGCCGCGGCCGTGCCGTCCCGTCTCAGCTCCCAGCGCTCCAGGAACTCCGCGGCGAGACCAGGCAGCCGGGCGATCCAGGCCCTTCCTTCCTCACCGAAGCCCCTGGCGTACGACACCGCCAGGGACCGCGGCACCTCAACCGCTTCCCACGCACTCACCTCATGCGCCCTTCGACGAGGAGTCCAGCGCGTCGGCCGCGTGCGGCTCGGCGAGCAGACGGCCGCGCGACTGGACGACTGGACGGCAACCGAACTCCAGCCGCTGTGCCGACAGTTGTCGGCTGATGTCGCGGTAGATCACCTGCAGGATGCCCCGCGGGCACAGCGGGCCGCCATGTGTTCTGCGACGACCCTGCGCTCCAGGGCGTGGGCGCAGGTGCGGTGTGGAGACGGGGGGCCGGAGCCCGGGGGGCGCACGGCCTCATCGCCCTGACGGCCCACGGGCGGCAGCGGAGCGCGCAGATGCCCCCTGCTGGCGAGAGCCCGCAGGCAGGGGGCATCTCCGTGGGCGGTTACTTCTTCTTGCCCTGGTTCTTCACGGCTTCGATGGCGGCCGCGGCGGCTTCCGGGTCGAGGTACTTGCCGCCCGGGGTGACCGGCTTGAAGTCGGCGTCGAGCTCGTAGTACAGCGGGATGCCCGTCGGGATGTTCAGGCCCGCGATGTCGGTGTCCGAGATGCCGTCCAGGTGCTTGACCAGGGCGCGGAGGCTGTTGCCGTGGGCGGCGACCAGGACCGTGCGGCCGGCCAGCAGGTCGGGGACGATGCCGTCGTACCAGTACGGCAGCATGCGGACCACGACGTCCTTCAGGCACTCCGTGCGCGGGCGCAGCTCCGGCGGGATCGTGGCGTAACGCGCGTCGTTGGCCTGCGAGAACTCGCTGTCGTCGGCGAGGGCCGGCGGCGGGGTGTCGTACGAGCGGCGCCAGAGCATGAACTGCTCCTCGCCGAACTCGGCCAGTGTCTGCGCCTTGTCCTTGCCCTGCAGCGCGCCGTAGTGCCGCTCGTTCAGCCGCCAGGAGCGGTGGACCGGGATCCAGTGGCGGTCGGCCGCCTCCAGAGCGAGCTGCGCCGTGCGGATCGCGCGCTTCTGGAGGGACGTGTGGAGTACGTCGGGGAGCAGACCGGCGTCCTTGAGCAGCTCACCGCCGCGGACCGCCTCCTTCTCGCCCTTCTCGGTGAGGTTGACGTCCACCCAGCCGGTGAACAGGTTCTTCGCGTTCCACTCGCTCTCGCCGTGGCGGAGGAGGATCAGCTTGTACGGTGCGTCGGCCATGCGTACGAGGTTAATGGACGCCCCCGACACCCGGACGCTTGACGGTCCCCGTCAATTCACTGGCAGCCGGGGCCGTCACGCTCGTAAGTTCCGGGTAAGCAGGAAGCCACTTACGGGGGAGCTCGCGTGTCCATCGTTCCGCTCATACGATCAGCCCGGCGCACCGTGTCCGGGCTCCCCGGGGGCTTCTGGTGGCTCTGGTTGTCCACGCTGGTCAACCGCACGGGCGCGTTCGTCCTGACGTTCCTGTCGCTGTACCTCACTCAGGAGCTGGGCTTCTCCGGCTGGTACGCGGGCCTCGTCGTCGCCCTGCACGGGCTCGGCGGCATCGCCGGGTCACCGCTGGGCGGCATGCTCAGCGACCGGTGGGGGCGCCGCCCCACCATGGTGACCGGGCACCTCGCGGCGGCGGCCTGCGCGGCGGCGCTCGCGTTCGTGACCAGCCCCTGGGCGGTCGCCGCGGTGGTGCTGCTGATGGGCGTCGCGATGCAGTCCGTACGGCCCGCCATCGGCGCCACCATCGCCGACCAGGTCCCTGAGCACGACCGGCGCCGCGCGTACGCGCTGAACTACTGGGCCCTCAACCTCGGTTTCGCCATCGCCGCGACCGGCGGCGGCGCCGCCCTGTTCCTCGGCTACCGCACGCTGTTCCTGCTGGAGGCCGTCGCGACCGCGCTGTGCGCGCTGATCGTGTTCGTACGGCTGCCGGAGACCCGCCCCGACGCGCCGGTGAACGCCGACGGCAAGCGGTCCGCCGAGTCCCGGCTGACCACGCTGGACGTGCTGCGGGACGGGCCCTTCCGGACCCTGGTCCTGCTGAGCCTGCTCGTGTGCACCGTCTTCAGCACCCCGTGGGTCGGCCTGCCGCTGACGATGACCTCCCAGGGCCTCGACCCCGAGTCGTACGGCGTGGTCATCGCCGTGAACGGCGTCGTCATCGTCGCCTTCCAGCTGCTCGTCAACCGCATCACCGAGAAGCGCTCCCCCGTCGCGCTGCTCGTCACGTCCGCGCTGCTGTTCGCGGTCGGCACGGGCGCCACCGCGCTGGCCGGTTCGCCGCTGGTGTTCGCGCTGACCGTGGTCGTGTGGACGGTCGGCGAGATGGTCTACATCCCGGTGAACGCCGCCGCGACGGCCCGCCTCGCCCCGGTGCACGCCCGGGGCCGGTACCAGGGGGTCATGGGCATGGCGTGGTCGATCGGCGGGTTCGTCGCGCCGGTCACCGCCGGATGGGTCGTGGAGGGCCCGGGTCCCGCCGTGCTGTGGCTCGGCTGCGCCGCCGTCGCGCTCGTGGCCGCCGCCGGGTACGCCCTTCTGCTGCGGCGCGCCCTGAGCGGCGACGAGCCCGAGGGGGACGCCGGGGCGGGGAAGACCGGAGCGGGGGACGGTGTTGGTGTTGGTGCCGGGGTTGGTGTCGCCACCGGTGCCGGGATGGATGCCGGTGCCGGGGGCGCGTCCGTCGTCGGCAAGAAGGGTGAGGTCAGCGCCGTATGACGGATGCGTCGGACGGCTGAGGACTCTGGGGGCGTACGGACACGGGGGTGTCGTACGCCCCCAGTTCGCGCGTCGGCGCCTGATTGGCCGGTACCCGGCCACTCCTGACGGGCCGCCACAGGCCTGCGGTAAGGCGCCTCGCCGACGTGGCCGTACGCCATGCGCCGTTGAGGGCGTTGAGGGCGTAGACGGCGTTACTTCGACGGCTGCGTCAGGTGGCTGAACGCCTCGAGGTTGCGGGTGGACTCGCCGCGCGAGACCCGCCACTCGTACTCCCTGCGGATCGCCGACGCGAAGCCCATCTCCAGCAGCGTGTTGAACGCCCCGTCCGCCGCCTCCAGGACGGAACCCATCAGGCGGTCCAGCTCCTCGGCCGTGACGGCGGACAGCGGGAGCTTGCCGGTGAGGTAGATGTCGCCGAGCGGGTCCACGGCGTACCCGACCCCGTACAGCTTCAGGTTCCGCTCCAGCAGCCAGCGGTGGACGGCGGGCTCGTTCTCCTCCGGGTGGCGGATCACGAATGCGTTGAGGGACAGCGAGTGGTTGCCCAGGCGCAGCGAGAGCGTGGTGGACAGCTTCTTGGTGCCGGGCAGCGTGACGACGTACGAGCCGGGCTCCGGTGACTCCCAGGCCAGGTCGGCGTCGCGCAGTGCGGACTCGATGATCTGCTGTGCGTCAGCCATGGGGCGAGCGTACGCGACGGCGGTGCGCGTGCATGGCAGCCGCGTACACCTCCGCCGTGGCCGACGCAGCCCGGTCCCAGCCGAAGGACCTCGCGTGACGCGCGGCGGCGTCGCCGAGGCGGCCCGTGAGGTGCGGGTCGGCGGCGAACCGGGCCAGTACGCGCGCGTAGTCGGCCGGGTCGTGGCCCTCGACCAGGAACCCGGTCTCGCCGTCCCGTACGGCCACCGGCAGGCCGCCGACAGCGGCCGCCACGACGGGCGTGCCGGTCGCCTGGGCCTCGATGGCGACGAGCCCGAACGACTCGCTGTGGGACGGCATGACGAGGACGCTCGCCGCGCGGAACCAGTCGGCCAGCTCCTGCTGGGCGACCGGCGGGTGGAAGCGGACCACGTCGGCGATGCCGAGCTTGGCGGCGAGCTTCTGCAGGCCCTCCGGTTTGGCGAGACCGCTGCCGCTGGGCCCGCCGACGACGGGTACCACCATGCGGGTGCGCAGGGACGGCTCGGCTTCGAGGAGCCGGGCGGCGGCGTGCAGCAGCACGTCCGGGGCCTTCAGCGGCTGTATGCGGCCCGCGAAGAGGGGTACGAAGGCGTCCTGCGGCAGGCCCAGGCGGGCGCGTGCGGCGGCGCGGCCGTCGGCGGGGCGGAAGCGGTCCAGGTTGACGCCGGGGTGGACGACGGCGACCTTCGCGGGGTCGGCGTCGTAGTGGTGGATCAGTTCGTCGGCCTCGCCGGACGTGTTGGCGATCAGCCGGTCGGAGGCCCGTACGATCTGCGTCTCGCCGATCACCCGGGCGGCGGGCTCCGGCGTGTCGCCCTCGGCGAGCGCGGCGTTCTTGACCTTCGCCATCGTGTGCATGGCGTGGACGAGCGGGGCGCCCCACCGCTCGGCGGCGAGCCAGCCCACGTGGCCGCTGAGCCAGTAGTGGGAGTGGACCAGGTCGTAGTGGCCGGGCCGGTTGCGGGCCCACGCGCGCATGACGCCGTGTGTGAAGGCGCACAGCTGGGCGGGGAGGTCCTCCTTGTTGAGCCCCTCGTAGGGGCCGGCCTCGATGTGCCGTACGAGGACGCCGGGCGCGAGCTCGACCGAGCGGGGCAGGCCGCCGGCGGTGGCGCGGGTGAAGATCTCGACCTCGATGTCGATGGCGGCGAGACGTTTCGCCAGCTCGACGATGTAGACGTTCATGCCGCCCGCGTCGCCCTTGCCGGGCTGGTGGAGCGGGGAGGTGTGGACGCTCAGCATGGCGACCCGCCGCGGCCCGCGCCGGTGCCGCCCGGGCAGCCGGAGCCGTGGCGGCGGTACCAGGGTGCCGGCGAACCGGGACACGTACTGGCTCACGTCGTCGGTCCTTCCGCTCAGGGACAGGTCGGGCGCGGCATGGCGAAGGAGAGGCCCGAAGCTCCTCTCCGCCCGGCACAACAGCGGAGGGGGACGGTTTCATTTCCGCTTTACCAATTCATTACGGGGGTGGGTGCGGGCCCGGCGGACGGGGGCGTCGGGCGGGGTACTGCGGGCGCCGGGAGGGGGCGCGGGGGCCCGGGGCGAGGTGGGGTCCCCGGTGGCCTGACGCCTGCCTGGGGCGGGCGGGCACGTCGCAAAGGGCTCGGGGCCTCGCGCGCGGGGGCGGGGGCGGGGGCGGCGGTGGGGTTGCCTCGGCCATGGTCGCGCAGGGCGGCAAGGCCGCCTTCGGGCCGACGGTGGGCGGGGACGCCCTCCACAGCCGTCGGCGTGCGGGCGTGGCGGGGTACGGCGGGCGCCGGGAGCGGGGGCCCCGGGAAGAGGCCGCACGCGGGCCCGGGGGCGGCCCGGGGCGCCGACGGTGGCGGCGGGCGGGCACGCCGGTCGGGCGGGGCGTCGTGGCGGGTGGAGTCGCACGTTGGGGCGGCTCCCGTCGGGCGGGGCGGGCCGCAGGGGCGGGCGGGCGCACCAAGAAGGTGCGGACGGGAGTGCGGGCACCCGGCAGCAGGGGGCCGGGACAGCCCGGAGGGAGTCACCCGGCAGCGGGGGCGGGGACAGTCTGCGGGCGGGCGCCCGACGGCAGGGCGGGGCGGTGGAGCCGGATGGGCCGTTCCGGAGAACGTTTACGCTCGTGGGCATGGCTCCGCGTATGACACGCCCTGTCGGGAGTCCCACGCGCGGGACCACCAACCCCAACCGCCTGCGGCGCATGGACCGCTGGATCGCGGACGCGCACGGCCCGGCCCTGCGGCGCGCCGCCGTACCGCCGGTCGCCGTGGACCTCGGGTACGGCGCCGCCCCCTGGACCGCCGTGGAGCTGCTGGACCGCCTGCGCCGGGACGCCGACCCGCGCGCGCGGGTGGTGGGCGTGGAGATCGACCCGGCACGCGTGGCCGCCGCCCAGCCCTACGCGCGCGAGGGCCTGTCGTTCGCGCACGGCGGCTTCGAGGTGCCCGTCGCCGGGCCCGTGGACCTGATCCGGGCGGCGAACGTGCTGCGCCAGTACGACGAGGAGCAGGTCCCGGACGTGTGGGCGCGCCTGTGCGGGCGCCTCACGCCGGTGGACGGCCTCCTCGTGGAGGGCACCTGTGACGAGATCGGGCGGCGCCACGTCTGGGTGGCGCTCGGGTCCGAGGGGCCGCGCACGGTGACGTTCGCCACGCGCCTCGGCTCGCTGGACCGCCCCTCCGACCTGGCGGAGCGGCTGCCCAAGGCGCTGATCCACCGGAACGTGCCGGGCGAGCCCGTGCACGCGTTCCTGCGGGACTTCGACCGGGCCTGGGCGGCGGCCGCCCCGTACGCCTCGCTGGGCGCCCGGCAGCGGTGGATCGCGACGGCCTCGGCCCTGGCGGCGGACTGGCCGCTCAGCGGCGGGCGGCGGCGCTGGCGGCAGGGCGAGCTGACGGTGCGCTGGGACGCGCTGGCGCCTCGCGGCTGGGTCGCGGCCGCCCCACAGGCGTAGGCAGAAGTACGCAGACGTACGCAGCCCCACTCGGGCGTACCTGGGCCCATATGGGCGTACATGGGCGTACGTGGCGGACCGGGCCTCGCGGACCACCCGCACCGGCTCCCTCGCGAGCCGCCGTCGCGGCCGCCCGGGATGGAGCACGGGGGCCGCTCCGGCGCAAGTACGCCCTGTGGAAAACCGGCGTGGTGGCGCCAATGGCCCCCAGCCTGTGGACGGACGGCAGGACCCCCTGCGCGACCCTGTTACTTTCGCCAGTGACATGGCACGATCGCCAGCGGCACCCGAAGTTACTGACGGTAAATCAGATGGGGTGCGGTGCCGCCTGGTCGGTCGAAGTCCGGAGGGGGAAGCCTGTGAACCGACGCCGTCGCGTCATCATCGCGATCACCGCGGTGTGCGCCCTGACCGTTCTCGCGGCCCCGGCCCACGCCGCGCCCGCGCCCACACCCGCGCCGACACCCGGCGCGACCGCGCAGCAGCCGAAGAAGAGCCTGGAGGAGGTGCGCGCCGAGATCGAGGCGCTGTACCGGCAGGCGGCCTCCGCCACCGACGCGTACAACCTCGCGGAGGAGCAGGCGAAGAAGCAGTCCGCCGAGATCGTGAAGCTGTCCCGGAAGATCGTGGACGGCCAGGCGAGGATCGACGAGCTGAAGCGGCGCGCCGGAGCGGCCGCCCGCGCCCAGTACCGCAACGGCGGCATCCCGGAGGAGGCGAAGTTCGCCCTCGCCGACGACCCGCAGGTGTTCCTGGAGGGCGCCAACCGGCTCGCGCAGGGCCAGAAGGCGACCAGGGACCTGCTGGCGGAGCTCCAGCAGCGCCAGGAGGACCTGGAGACGTACACGAGGGACGCCAGCGCCGAGTACACCCGCCTGGAGGCCAACCGGGCGCGGCAGGCCAGGACCAAGAAGCTGATAACGGAGAAGATCGCCGCGGCGGAGAAGCTGGAGTCACAGCTGGAGGCCGCCGAGCGGGAGCGGCTGCGGCGCCTGGAGCGGCAGGCGCAGCTGAACGCGCAGACGAAGTGGCTGGCGTCGGGCGCCCTGAAGGAGATCAACCGCAGCGCGAGCGAGCAGGGCAGGGCGGCCATCGAGTTCGCCATGGCGCAGGTCGGCAAGCCGTACGTGTGGGGGGCCGAGGGGCCGGACTCGTACGACTGCTCCGGGCTCACGCAGCGGGCGTGGGGCGCGGCCGGGCGCGGCATACCGCGCACGTCGCAGGAGCAGTGGCGGCTGCTGCCCCGGGTGGCGGTCCAGGACATGCGGCCCGGCGACCTGATCATCTACTTCGATGACGCCAGCCACGTGGCGATGTACATCGGGGACGGCGCGATGGTCCACGCCCCGCGCCCGGGCCGGCACATCACGGTGGCGGGAGCCGGTTCCCTGCCGATCCTGGGGGTCGTCCGCCCGGACAAGTAGCAGCATTCCGGGCAATTCGGTTCGGAGAGCGCCCCGGTGGGCCGCAGGACGGGTGGATCGCGCCGCTCACGTGATGTTTCTCATGAGGGGGTGGCCAACTACCTCCCCTTGCGCGGCATATGCCGGGGACTCATCGTTGATCGCCATTCCGTTCGGGCGCCGGGTGCCGCTATGGTCCCCGTCGGCGGGGCGTCGTCCGGCGCTCCACCGCACCCTCGGGGGGAGGGAAGGAAACCGAACCGATGCCCGTACCCGCGCCCCTGCCCGCGCAGCGACAGAGGGTCAACGCCCTCGACGTGTCGAGCGGCGACCTCACCCTGCTGGTGATCGCGGACGACCCTGCGGGCACCTTCACCGTCCCGGAGCTGATCGACGCCGCCGGTGGCCGGGTCCGCATACGCACCGCGCGGAACCTCACGGAGGCGGAGCGGCTGCTCACCGACGATGTGCACTGCGTCCTGGTCGATCTCGACCTGCCGGCCGACGCGCGGCGCGGTGACGACCCGCTGTCGGCGCTGCGGCACGTGCTGCGGGTCGCCCCGCGCCACGCCGTGCTGGCCCTGGCGACGTCGGAACGCGCGGAGCTGGCGGCGGAGGCGGTACGGGCGGGCGCGCAGGACCGGTTGTTCCGCGAGGAGCTGGACGGGCCGCTGCTGAGCCGGGCCATCCGGTACGCGGTGGAGCGCAAGCGGGCCGACTCGGTGCAGGTGAAGCTGGCCGAGTCGCGGCTGCGGGCCCAGGAGAACGCCCGGCTGGAGCGGGGGCTGCTGCCGACGCCGCTGCTCCAGGGCTCGGACCTGCGGTTCGCGGCCCGTTACCGGCCGGGGCGCTCACGGGCGCTGCTGGGCGGTGACTTCTACGACACGGTGCGCACCCCGGACGGGACGGTGCACGCGATGATCGGCGACGTGTGCGGGCACGGGCCGGACGAGGCCGCGCTCGGCGTGGAGCTGCGCATCGCGTGGCGGGCGCTGACGTTCGCCGGGCTGTGCGGCGACGAACTGCTGTCCACGCTTCAGCAGGTGCTGGAGCACGAGCGGGAGAGCGAGGAGATCTTCGCGACCCTGTGCACGGTGGACATCGCGCCCGACGGGCGGAGGGCCGGGCTGTGCCTGGCGGGGCACCCGGCGCCGCTGGTGGCCCGCCCCGCGCAGGGCGCCCAGCTCCTCCCGTACGAGGACGGCGGCCCGGCGCTGGGTCTCCTGCCGAACGCCCGCTGGCCGTGGCGGCAGGTGGAACTGGGCGGGGTGTGGAGCCTGATGATGTACACGGACGGTCTGATCGAGGGCCGCTCGGCGGGCCCCGGTTCGCCGCGCCTCGGCCAGGACGGCATGGTCGAGATGGTCAACCGCCAGCTGGCCCGCGGCCTGGCCGGCGAGGAACTCCTGGAGGCCGCGGTCGCCGAGGTCCGCCATCTGAACGACGGCGAGCTGACGGACGACGTGGCGGTCCTCCTCCTGGACCGAGCCGCTCGCTGACCGGTCGCCCCCGCGCCTCGCTCCGGCTCATGGCCGGTGCGTGTCGGATGCGGCGTGGCTGGGCCGATGGCGGCGCGCGGGCGGCCCGGCGGTGGCTGGGGAGGGCGGGGGCGCCCGGAAGGCAGCAGGGGGCGGAGCGGCGCGTCCGCCTTGTGCGGCGGCTGCCTGTACTGGCCGGTGGCGGAAGGTGCTCGTCCCGGGCCCCGACGGGGGGCGCGGGGCACGTGCGGGACGCCGGGAACGCGGCAGCTGCCTACGGGCGGTGCCCGCCTGCCTCTCGTGCGGGTGGCGGCGCGGGCCCGGCCGGTGCGCGGCACGAACCCGGCCGGTGGCCGCGATGCTTCGGCGCGGGTGGCGGAGCTTACGGGCCGGTGAGGCGGCGGCACGGGCCCGGGGGCGGGCGGCTTCCGGCGTGCGGGGCGTGGGACCGGGGCGGCCGGGTGCGGTGGGCACCCGGGCTGGGGGTCAGCGACCGCCGTTGTACGGGCCGTAGGGGCCGTCGCTGCTGGAGCCCCGGCGGCCGCCGCCCGAGACCTGGCGGAGCGCCGGGCGGACGTCCACGAGGAACACGATGCTCGCGATCAGACCGGCCAGCTGGAGGACCAGGAAGCCGATGAACAGGTCAACGGCGACCGTGACGCCCAGGATGATCAGCCAGAACGACTTGGTCTGCTTGTCCGCCGCCCGGTAGGCGTCCTCACGCGCCAGGGCGGCGAAGACCAGCGCCACCAGGGCGAACCCGAGCGTCGCGAAGAAGAACAGCGTCCCGATCATCGAGTTGAAGCCGGACATCAGCATGGTGAGCACCGCCTGGTAGGTGGATGGAGCGCCTCGCGGCCAAGGTACCCGTACAACGCTCCGACAACCGTGAATGTGCCCGGCCGGGCCGCGCACCGGCTCGGCGGCGGCCCGGGCCGGGCGGTGGTTCCGCTCACTTCTGGTCGGTGGTGCCCGACGGGGCGGTCTTCCGGGCGGCGGCCCTGCGGGCGGCGCTCTTGCGCGCGGCGCCCGTGGCCTTGGCGGCGGTGGTGGACGGGGCCTCGGTGTCGTCGGCCTTGTCCGCCTGTTCCCGAGCGGCGGGCTCGTCGGTCCGCTCGGGGCCGGTGGTCTTGTCGGTCTTGTCGGTCTCGTCGGCCTTGGTGGTCTTGTCGGCCGGGGCCGGGTCGGGCTCGACGGCGATGGCGATCTCGGTGATCTCCTCGGCGGCCTCGCCCCGCCACGCCTTGACGGTCTGCTCGCCGTGCTCGGCGACCTTCTCGTACGTCTCGCGGGCCCGCACCGCGTACTCGGTGGCCACGCCGACGCCCCGCAGGGCCAGGCCCTGAGCCGTCTCGCCCAGCTTCTTCAGGTCCGTGTCGAGACCGCCGACCAGCTCGGTGAGCTTGGCCTGAAGCGTCGTCTGGGCCTCCTTCGCCTGGGCGGCGACCTTCTCCTGGACGACCTTCGGGTCGGTGTTGCGCACCGCGTCCAGCTTGGACGGGGCCTCCGCCGCGATCTTGCGGGCCTGCTGCACGGCGAGGTCGGCGGTACCGGCGGCGAAGTAGAGGGGCGTACGCAGCTCGTCGATGATGGCCATGGTCTGGTGGTCCTCCCGTGTCGCGGGTTCGTCGCGCGGCGGTGCGCGCGAGCGTCGCGGAGTCAGAGTTCGGTAGATCCTGTGCCTGCTCCGGCATCACCGGTGGCGTCGGCCGAGTCGAGCGCGTTCTCCTTGCGGAAGGAGTCGTAGATCTGGAGCAGCACCTGCTTCTGCCGCTCGTTGATCGACGGGTCGGCGAGAATGGCGGCCCGCGTCTCCAGTTCCTCGCGGTCCCGCTCGTCGAGAATCCCGGCCCGCACGTAGAGCGTCTCGGCGGAGATCCGCAGCGCCTTCGCGACCTGCTGGAGCACCTCCGCGCTCGGCTTTCGCAGCCCGCGCTCGATCTGGCTCAGGTACGGATTCGACACCCCGGCCGCCTCCGCGAGCTGCCGCAACGACAGCTGCGCCGTGCGCCGCTGCTCGCGCAGATACTCGCCGAGATTGCCGACGTTGAGTGATGCCATGCCCTGATGCTGCCTCATCTTCGCTAACAATTGCAAGCGTTCGCTAGCACCGGTTACACACTCCGGGGCCCCCGGGAACCTCCCGACGCCCCTTCAGGGTGCCTTCCCGACCGTCACCGTCACACCGCCTCCGCCTCCGCCTCGGGTTCCGGGGACATGGCGCCCGTGGGTGGTGCGTAGACCGGGAGACCCGGGCGCCGTCCAGGGCGAACAGGGCCATGGCGGCCGCCAGGACCCAGAGGCCCTCCGTGAGGCGAACCATCCGACCGTCGGCATGAGGACGGCGGCGCCCAGGCCGATGGCGAGCAGCCGCAGAGAGGCCGTCTTGCCCTTGACGTCGTCCTCGGCCCGTCGCCGGAGCGAGATGAGCAGCCAGGTCAGGCTGTTCAGGTCGGCGAAGCCGGCCGCGAAGAAGGCCAGGAAGTGCGCCGTGGCCGACCGGGTCCGCTCGTACCGGTCGAGCCCTGCGTCTTTCCGCGACTGCCGGGATCTGAGCCGTGCCCAGGCGGGCTGTCCGAGGCGTGCCGGTGCGTGCCAGCATGGGCGTCGGACGCCAACGGGGAGGAACGGCATGGCGGTTGAGCGGCTCTGGTTGGACGTGCCGTACGCGGAGAAGGACGCGGCGAAGCAGGGCGGAGCGCGGTGGGACCCGGCGGTCAAGCGCTGGTACGCGCCCCGGCCGGGGATGGCGGAGCTCGCACGGTGGGCCGCCGCGCCGGACGTGCCCGACCTGCTGCCCGGGGAGGACCGGAGCCTGGGCAGCGGGCTGTTCGTGGACCTGGTGCCGCAGACCTGCTGGTTCACCAACGTCCGGTCATGCGTGGACCAGAAGGACTGGGAGCGGCTCCGCCGGATGATCACGCGGCGGGCCGGGCGGCGCTGCGAGGCGTGCGGGGCCGCCGAGGACCGCGAGCGGCGCCGCTGGCTGGAGGCCCACGAGCGGTGGACGTACGACGAGGCGGCGCGCGTGCAGACGCTGAAGCGGCTGATCTGCCTGTGCACCGACTGCCACACGGTCACGCACTACGGATACGCCCAGGTCAGGGGCGTCGAGGCGGAGGCGTTCGCCCATCTGGTGAAGGTCACGCGCATGTCGTCGGCGCAGGCGCGGGAGCACATCGCGGCGGCGTTCGAGGTGTGGGAGCGGCGCTCGCGGATCGCCTGGGAGCTGGACCTCGGCATCCTCACCGACGCGGGGATCACGCTGGCCCCGCCGCCCGGCGCGACGGACCGGGCACGGGTGTCCGACGCCACGCTGCGGGCCGAGGGACGGCCCGCCGTCCCGCCCGCCCGCCGCCCGGACTCCGGACGCGCGGGGTGGCGTTGACCCCCGGCGGGTGGCGCGGGAGCATCCGGGCATGGACCTCTCCGACGACGGGACGCCCCTCGCGGCCGAGTGGCAGGATGCCGCCAACAACGTGTGCGGCGTCCTGCGCGGTGGCCACCCGCCCTACGCCGCCGGGCGCTTCGTCCGGGCCGGGTGGCGGACGCGGTCGTCGTCCTGGGCGGGTACGAGGTCGAGACCTCATGGTGCCGCGTCGAGCTGGAACCGCTCGGCGACGGGGACGGCGTCCTGCTGAACCGGGTCGTCGAGCCGCGACGCCTGGACGAACTCGCCGCGCTCCTGGGGTCGTTCGGTGTCCCGTTCGGGCTCGAACTGTACGACGACGGGGACGCGCTGGTCCGGGAGCTCGACGGGTGACCCCGCCCGGCCCCGCGCCACCGGCAGGTCCGACGGGCTCCCCCAGTCGCTCCACGAACCGTCGTACACCGCGAGGTCCCCGTACCCGGCCAGCTCCGCGCCCAGGGCCAGGACGCACGCCGTCACGCCCGAGCCGCAGCTGAACACCAGCCGCTTGTCCCCCTCCCCCACCAGGGGCGCGAACAGCGCGCGCAGCTCGGCCACCGGGCGCATCCGCCCCGCCCCGTCCAGCAGCTCGCCGAACGGCAGGTTCACCGCCCCGGGCATGTGCCCGCCGCGCAGCCCGCTACGGGGCTCGGGCTCCGTACCGGCGAAGCGGCCGCGCGTCCGGGCGTCCAGCACGCCAGCGCCCGGGTCCGCGAGGGCCTCCGCGACGGCGCCGCTCCCGACGAACCACCCGTCGCGCGGCCGGGCCGTGAACCCGCCCCGCACCGGGGCGGCGGCGGCCGGGGCGGCGTCCTCCACCGGCAGCCCCGCCGCCGCCCAGCCGGGCAGCCCGCCGTCCAGTACGGCCACCCGGTCGAAGCCCGACGCGCGCAGCATCCACCAGGCGCGGGCGGCCGAGTAGATCCCGGCCGCGTCGTACACGACGACCGTGCTCGTGTCGTCCACGCCCAGCTTCCGCACCTCCTCCGTGAACCGGTCCGCGTCCGGCATCGTGTGCGGCAGCGGCGCGTCCGGGTCCGACATCGGGCCGTCGATGTCGAAGCGCAGCGCGCCCGGGACCCGCCGGGCGACCGCGCGACGGGCGCCCACGGACGCGTCCAGGACGACCTGTCCGGCCGCCCCGAGCCGCTCCCCCAGCCAGTGCGGGGAGACGAGCGGGCCGGGGAGGTGTTCACAAGGGTTCATGTGCCTTCTTCCTCGGGGGTGTGCGTGGTGACGGTCCCGCGCGACCTGAGCTCGTCGACCGCCGCCGCGCACGCGTCCGCGCCGTCCGCCGTCAGCAGGGCCATGCCGAGCCGGTCCGCCGACGACCGGAGCGGGGTCACCGGGTCGCCCGGCTCCACCGGCACGTCCCAGTGTTCGAGGCGCCACGCGGTCGGGGCGGGTGGCGGGGCGACGGCCGTGACGCGGCCGGGCGGCGCCGTGACGAAGACGGTCGCCGCCGCCACCGCGCGGGCGGGCTCCTCGCACGGGCCCACGCCGACCGGCCAGCCGAGGGCGGCGCGCCGCCAGTCGACGCCCCGGGTGAGGCGTACGAGGTCGGGGATGCCGTCGCCGCCGGGGCGGTTGTGCGTCTCGATCACGGTGACGCGGTCGCCGTCCACCTTGACCTCGGTGTGGGCCGGGCCGTCGGTGAGACCGACCACGTCGAGCAGTTCCGCTACCGCCCGCTCCACGCGTCGCCGCCCGGAGGCGTCCAGCGACGGCGGCGGCATCAGATGGGCGACCTCCACGAACGCCTCGCCCTCGGTGCGCTTCTCCGCGATGCCCAGGCAGGTGTGGCGCCCGCCCGAGGACAGCGTCTCCACACTGAACTCCCGCCCGTGGACGTACCGTTCGAGCAGGGTCGCGCGGTTCCGTCGGTCGTCGGGCAGGTCGCCCGGGGCGCGCAGGAGCATGACGGCGTTGCTGCCGGTCCCCGCGACGGGCTTGGCCACCACCGGTGCGCCCGCGCGTGACGGACCGAACAGCCGCGCCACCGCCTCGGCGTCGTCCCCCGCCGCGAACGGCGGGTTCAGGTGCGGGGCCGCCCGCTCCAGTACGCGCCGCATCTCCAGTTTGTCGCGCGTCGCCCGTACGACCTCCGGGGGCACGCCCGCCGCCCCGAGGCGCCGCGCTGCCGAGGCGGCGGGTTCGAGGCCGAGTTCGGTGAGCGAGACGACGGCGGCCGGGGCCAGCGGGCGCAGCACCTCGTCCACGAACGCCCGGAACGTCGGGCCGTGCTGGTAGTCGGCCGTGAGGTGCGCGGCGGCGGGTACGCCGAGCGGGGCGGCGCCCGGCAGGCGTACGTGGACGACCTCGACGGGCAGCGTGGCCGCCGCCCGGGCGACCGCCGCGTCGGCGCCGAGGACCACGAGCGTCACGGCGCCCGCTCCGGGGCGCGCACACGGCCGGCGCGGTGACCGTACCCCCACTCCACACGGCCGATCGTAGCCGCCGGTACGCGGCCGGAGGGGGCGTACGACCGCCTTGCCGGGGGCGGTTGGTCACGGGGCCCGACGCCGGGCCGGGACGGCGACCGTGCGCCGGGCGACCGTGCGCCGGGACGGCGACCGGGCGGCCCCGCCACGGTGACCGGGCGGCCCCGCCACGGTGACCGCCCGCCCGCCGCCGGGCCCTTCGCGGGCCCGGCCGTCTCAGCGGTCCAGCCGCTCCACCAGCACCTGGACCCCGTCCAGCAGGCGTTCCAGGCCGAAGCGGAACTCGTGGTCGGGGTCGTCGGGACCCTCCATGACGCCGGAGTCCAGCGCCCGCGCCACCGACGGGTACCGCTCGGGGTCGGCCAGGAGCCGCAGCGCGCGGCCGTAGCGGCCCATGACCTGCTCGGGCGTATCGCCCGTCGCCGCGGCCGCCGCGTCGATGTCGGCCATCAGCCGGGTCTCGTTGCGCACGAACCCGCCGATCAGCAGGACCACCGAGATCTTGGCGCCCTCGTCCAGCGGCGTGTCCGTCATCGCCGCCATGCCGGTCTCCCACCACGCCACCGAGTGCGGCGTGACCGGCGGGCCGGAGACGGGGACGTGCAGCACCCACAGGTTCCGCTGGAACATCGCGCGCTGCGCCCAGGCCCAGGCGGTCAGGGCCTCGCGCCAGCCGGTGCCGGGCGGCGGCGGGTCGGGGGGCGCGCCGATCGCGGCGTCCTGCATCAGCACGTACAGCTCGTCCTTGGAGCCGACATACCGGTACAGCGACATGGTGGAGACGCCGAGTTCCTTCGCGACCCGGCCCATGGAGACCGCCGCGAGCCCCTCGGACGCGGCCACCACGACCGCCGCGTCCACGATCCGGTGCACGCTCAGGCCGGGCCTCGGCCCCTTGGCGGGGCGTTCGCGCAGGCCCCAGGCGGCTTCTAGGCCGGGCGTGAGCCCCGTGTCGCCGCTGTCCGCCACCGGCTCACCCCTCCTGGACTCCGGCCCGCGCACCGGGCCGCTTGACGCCCATCCTAGTAATGCGTAACCCTTACGCAGTAGCGCGTATGTCATACGCAGTAAAGGGGGAGATCCATGCCGGGCAGCACACCGAGCACCTTCCACAGCCGCGAGAGCACCGTCGGCACCGGGGAGACGGGGACCGCCGTCGAGGCCGTCGGCCTCCGCAAGTCGTACAAGGACCGCCCCGTCCTCGACGGTCTCGACCTGCGCGTGGAGCGGGGCACCGTCTTCGCCCTGCTCGGCCCGAACGGCGCCGGGAAGACCACCACCGTCCGCGTCCTGGCCACGCTCACCCCGCCGGACGGCGGCAGCGCCCGGGTCGCCGGGTACGACGTGGTGGCCGAGCGGGCCCGGGTGCGAAGGGCCATCAGCCTCACCGGGCAGTACGCCGCCGTGGACGACCTCCAGACGGGCGCCGAGAACCTGCGCATGATGGCCAGGCTCTCGGGGCTGTCCCGCCGGGCCGCCCGCCGCCGCGCCGCCGAACTGCTGGAGCGCTTCGGCCTCGACGACGCGGGCGGCCGCCGCGCCGGTACCTACTCGGGCGGCATGCGGCGGCGGCTGGACCTCGCGGCGGGCCTCGTCGGGAAGCCAGAGGTCGTCTTCCTGGACGAGCCGACGACCGGCCTGGACCCGCGCAGCCGCCAGGAGCTGTGGCAGGCGGTGCGCGACCTGGCGGCGGGCGGGGCGGCCGTGTTCCTCACCACCCAGTACCTGGAGGAGGCCGACCAGCTGGCCGACCGGGTGGCCGTCATGGACGGCGGGCGCGTCGTCGCCGAGGGCACGGCCGAGTCGCTCAAGTCCCGCGTGGCGGGCCACCGGCTGGATCTGGTGGCCACCGGCGCGGAGGCGTACGGGCGCCTGGCGGAGCGGGCGGGGGCGCTGGTCTCAGGAACGACCCTCACCAGGCCGGGTACGGCACCGTGCGGGACGTCCCTCACCGGGCCCGGCACGGCCCCGACCGGAACGACGACGCCCGCCGGGCCCCGAACGGCCTCGTCCGAACCGGCCCTGCGCCACTCCCCCGGCGACCTCACGCTGGGCCTGCCCACCGACGGCACCGCCCCGCAGGTCCGGGCGCTGCTCGACGCGCTCGACCCCGGCGGCACGGACATCGCCCGCTTCTCCCTGCACACCGCCACGCTCGACGACGTGTTCCTGACGCTGACCGGCACGCCGTCCAGCACCGCGTCCACCACCGCGACCACCGCCGCGACCACCGCTTCCGAGGAGACCAGCCGTGTCTGACGCCGCCCTCACCCTCGTCGGCCGGGGCATCCGGCTCAGCCGCCGCAACATCGACGCGCTGATCACCGCCATGGTGCTGCCGGTGATGCTGATGCTGGTCTTCGTCTACTTCTTCGGCGGCGCCATCGACACCGGGACGCGCACCTCGTACGTGACGTACGTGGTCCCCGGGGTGCTGCTGCTGTGCGCCGGGTTCGGCGCGTCCACCACCGCCGTGCGGGTCAGCGAGGACATGAAGGCCGGGATCGTGGACCGGTTCAGGTCGCTGGACGTGGGCGCGACGCCGATCCTCGCCGGGCACGTCGGGGCGAGCCTCCTGCGGAACGTGCTGTCCACGGGGCTCGTCATCGGCGTCGCGCTCCTGATCGGCTTCCGCCCGGAGGCCGGGTTCGCCGGGTGGGCGGCGGCGCTGGGGCTGCTGTTCGCGTTCGTGCTGGCCGTGTCGTGGCTGTCGGCGGCGGCCGGACTGCTGGCACGCACCCCGGAGTCGGCGAGCGGGTTCACCTTCTTCATGATGTTCCTGCCCTACCCGAGCAGCGCGTTCGTCCCGATCGACACGATGCCCGACTGGCTGCACGGCTTCGCCGAGCACCAGCCCGTCACCCCGGTCATCGAGGCGCTGCGCGGCCTGCTGCTGGACCAGCCGGCGGGCGACGCGCCGTGGACCGCGCTGGCGTGGTGCGGCGGTCTGCTGGCGGTGGCCCTGGGCCTGTCGGGGGCGCTGTTCCGGGCCCGCACGCGCTGACCGCCGCACCCCGGGCCCGTACGCGCCGACCGCACGCCGTACGGATGCGGGGGCGGCCCGCCAGGCCGCCCCCACCCGTCCCGCCGGCTTCCCGTCAGAAGATGTCCGGGCACCACGCCCGGCGCGCGGCCCGGAACAGCAGGTCCGCCCGCGCGGCGGCCCCCGAAGCGCACTCCGCGACCCGGCCCAGCGCCACCAGCCGCTCCACCGACTCGTCGCCCAGGTACAGCGCGCCCAGCTCCGCCACGTCCAGCTCCAGATCGGCCGACTCCGCCGTGCGCGCGCAGGTGGCGCCCTCCGGGGACGCGTCCAGCCGGTAGCGGCCCCCGGATATGCCCGCCGCGTCCCGCACGTCCAGTACCAGCGAGCCGGACGCCCCGTACGTCCGCGCCTCCAACGCCCGTACGACGTCGAGGACGCGCACCCACAGCATGTCCGAGTGCGTCACCGCCCGCGCGGCCCTCGGGTCCGGCAGGAGCATCGGCAGCAGGTCGTCGGGCGCGCGGTGGCCGCTCTTGACGAACGTCACCCAGTCGATCGCGCACACATACCGCCACAGCGCCCGCTCGGCCGCCGCGGTCGTCGCCACCAGGTCCCGCACGGTGAGGGTGAGCAGTGGCTGGTTGCCGTCGTCCCACCCCTCGTCGGCGGCGTACGTGACGTACCCCTCCACCGCCCCGGACGCGGCGCGGTACATGGCGTGGAACGGCTCCCGCCAGGGGTCATCGGGCACCAGGTTCCAGCCGGTTCGGCGCTCCCAGTCGCGCGGGCAGCGGCTCACCATGCCGTGCCGCACCGCACGCGCCCCGTCGTACACCTCGGGACCGATCTCGCGCAGGGTCGCGCCGTCCACGAGGTCGATCCGGCCGCCGTCCTCCGGGCCGGACCAGCGCGGGTCAAGGGCGGCGCGGCGCAGGTCCACCTTCCACTGGGTGAACCGGCTGGCCGGTCCGAAACCGAACCTGCCGTAGATCGGGTACTCGGCGGCGATCAGCGTGGAGAGCACGTCACCGCGCTCCCGGGCCGCCGCGAACTCGGCGTCCATCATCCGGGAGAGCATGCCCCGGCGGCGGTGCGTCGGCGACACGGACACGTTGGTGATCGCGGTCGATGCCACGGGCGCGCCGCCGACCGCCGTCACCTCCTGCGCGAACGACCGGAACGTCGCCACGCAGCGCCCGCCGTCGAACACCCCGCGCATCCGCGACAGGTCGTAGTACGGCAGCCGCACCGCGACCTCCTCCGGGGAGGGCGTCGGGGGGCGTACGAAACCGGTGTGCAGCGCGCGTATCCAGTCGGGCACGTCCTCTTCGGTGAGGGTGCGCTGGACGAGGACGCCGGAAAGGGCGGGTGCGGACGTCATGGCGACCACGCTAGACAGCCGCCCGGCCCGCCCGCATCAGGGTTTTCCCCCCGCCCGTCCCCCACCGGACCCCGAGGCCCCCGGCCCGGAAACCCCGAGAACCTGAGACCCCCAAGAACTCCGAGGCACCCGAGGCACCCGAGGCACCCGAGGCACCGAGATCCCGATGCTCAAGCCAGCAGGTCGTCCACCTGGGCCTCGCCGTCGCGGTACCGGCGGGCGATCTCCGCGCTGCAGTCGTCCGCCGTGCGCTGGAGCTCCTGGCGGCGCCGCGACACGACCTGCTCGTACCCGGCCAGCCGGCCCATGGCCTCGCCCAGTTCCTCGTCCGTACGGGCCGCGAGGTCGGACAGCTCCACCTCGGCGAGCATCTCGGCGGCCAGCAGCCGGTACTCCTCGCTGCGCGGCGTGGACAGCGTCACGTGCCGGGCCGAGCTGGGGCGGCGGCCCGACGGCGCGTCCGCGAGGATCTCCGAAAGCCGGTGCATGACCGACACTTCGGGCGCCGCCCTGCGGGCCAGTTCCGCGCGGAGAATGTCGATACGGCCCTGCAACAGCCGCCGCACATAGCTCAGATCGGCCTCGTCGGTGTGCGAGTCCCGTCGCAGCGCCCGCAGTTCGTCCAGGCGGAGCGTCCTCAGGTCGGGCGACACGGCGGTCTCCTGTGGTCGTACGGCCGCCAGCGCGGCGAAGCCGACGGCCCGCGTCGTCCCGGCGGCGGCCCGGGTGGTCCCGGCGACGCCACGGGGCGTCCCGGCCGACGCGCGGGCGGCGGCGGGCGGTTCGTACGCGGGCGGTTCGGCGGCGGGCCGCTGTATCGGCGGACGGGACCGCTCGGACGCGGGCCCGGCACAGGTGGTCGATGCGGTGCCGGGCTGGTGCCCGGCGCCAGATGTGCTCATGGTGTTCCGTCCCCTCGACCGGTGCTTCAAGCGCACCGCCTGACAGGCATGGTGCCACTCCGCCATGCGATGCGCAGTCGTGTGCACCCGTTCGGCCCTCGGTAAGTTGGGGGCCATGCGAGCAGTGGTACAGAGGGTGCACGGGGCACGGGTCGAGGTCGCGGGCGAGACCGTCGGGGAGATCACCGGCGAGGGGCTCTGCGTCCTCGTCGGCGTCACCCACGACGACACCCCCGAGAAGGCCGCGCGGCTGGCGCGGAAGCTGTGGAGCCTGCGCGTGCTGGACGGCGAGAAGTCCTGCTCGGACGTGAACGCGCCGCTGCTCGTGATCTCCCAGTTCACGCTGTACGGGGACGCCCGCAAGGGCCGCCGCCCCACGTGGAACGCGGCGGCGCCGGGGCCGGTGGCCGAGCCGCTGGTGGACGAGGTCGTGGCGCGGCTGAGGGAGGCGGGCGCGACCGTGGCGACGGGCCGGTTCGGCGCGGAGATGCGGGTCTCCCTCACCAACCACGGCCCGTTCACGGTCCTGGTCGAGGTCTGAGCGCTACGGCTCGACGACCGTCTCCTGCGCGGCGGCCGTGCCCTCGCCGACGACCAGCGGCGCGTCCACCGGCACGTTCCGCTTCACCAGGGCGAGCGCGATCGGGCCCAGCTCGTAGTGGCGCACCGCCGTGGTGACGAAGCCGAGCTGCCGCCCGTCCGGGCCGTCGGACGCGAGCCGTACGGACGCCCCGTGCGGCGGCAGGTGCACCTCGCTGCCGTCCAGGTGCAGGAAGACCAGGCGGCGCGGCGGCTTCCCCAGGTTGTGGACGCGCGCGACGGTCTCCTGGCCCCGGTAGCAGCCCTTCTGGAGGTGGACGGCCTGCCCGATGAGGCCGATCTCGTGCGGGATCGTGCGGTGGTCGGTCTCGAAGCCGAGCCGCGGCCGGTGCGCCTCCACGCGCAGCGCCTCGTACGCGAGGAGCCCTGCGGCCGGGCCGTGCTGAGCGGCGTACGCCTCCAGTCCGGCGCGCGGCAGGAACACCTCGCGGCCGTGCGGGACCTCCCGGACGACCGCGCCGTCCGGGACCTCGGCGATCGACCCGGCGGGCAGGTGCACGACGGCGTACTCGTCCGTGCGGTCGGCGACCTCGACCCGGTAGAAGAACCTCATCGACTCCAGGTACGCGATCAGCGCCTCGCGCGTGCCCGGCTCGACGTGCGCCCACACGGTGGTGCCGTCGTCCACCAGGTACAGGGCGTGCTCGATGTGGCCGTTCGCGGAAAGGATCAGCGCGTCCGCGGCGCGGCCCGCGGGCAGCTCGCTGACGTGCTGGGTGAGCAGCAGGTGCAGCCAGCTCAGCCGGTCCTCGCCGCTGACGGTGACGACACCGCGGTGCGAGAGGTCCACGAGGCCGCTGCCGCCGACGAGGGCGCGCTGCTCGCGGAACGGGTCGCCGTAGTGCGCGGCGACACCTTCGTCGCGCCCCTCGGCGGGGACGGCGCCGGGCAGGGACAGCAGGGGGCTGGTCGGTGAAGGTCGCTGCATGGCGTCCAGCCTACGACTCGCCGTTCGACCCGTACGATTCGCCGTCCGCCGCCTGCTACTGCCCGTCGGGCGCCCGCGACCCGTCGTCCGCCGCCCGCGACTCGCCGTCGGGCTCCTCGGCGCGCGCCTTCTCGGTGCAGGTACGGCAGCGGCCGTAGATCGCGAAGTGCTTCATGTCGGTGTCGAAGCCGAAGCCGTCGAGCAGGGTGCGGGTGAATTCGGCGGCGACCGCCACGTCCGCCTCGATGACGTCGCCGCAGTCCCGGCACACCAGGTGGAGGTGGTGGTGGCGGTCGGCGAGGTGGTAGGTGGGCGCCCCGTGCCCGAGGTGGGCGTGGCTGACGAGGCCCAGCTCCTCCAGGAGCTCCAGCGTCCGGTAGACGGTGGAGATGTTCACCCCGGAGGCCGTCTTGCGGACCTCGGTCAGGATGTCGTCGGGCGTGGCGTGCTCCAGCGCGTCCACCGCCTCCAGGACGAGCTGGCGCTGGGGCGTCAGCCGGTAACCGCGCTGCCGCAGGTCGCTCTGCCAGTCGGTGCTCACCACGCGCTCCAGTGTAGGAGCACCGACCGGCGCGGCCGGGGCTACCGGGGAAATCCGCCTACTTGAAGAAGGCGATGCCGTCGTCCGGCAGGTCGCCCAGGCTCTTCGCCATGGCCTCGACCTCTTCCGGCGTGACGACCTTCTTCAGGTGCGCCGACATGTACGGGCGGAGCGGCACCTCGGGGGTGGCCTTCTCGCCGACCCACATCAGGTCGCTCTTGACGTACCCGTACAGCCGCTTGCCACCGCTGTACGGGCCGGACGCGGCGGTGCGGGCGACGGCGTCGGTCGCCAGGTCGATCTGCGGCTTCTTGTCGGCGAGCTCGCCGTACCACACCTCGACGATGCCCTGGTCGCGGACCATGACGACCTCGACCCTGCGGTCCTTGTCGATGCGCCAGTAGCCGCTCTCGCTCTCCAGCGGGCGGACCTTGTTGCCCTCGGCGTCCAGCACCCAGGTGCGGGAGGTGTACTCGATGAAGTCCCGGCCGTCGTGGCCGAACGTCACGGACTGGCCGAAGTTGCACTTCTCGGCGCCGGGGAAGTCGGAGACGCCCGCGCCCTCCCACGTGCCGAGCAGGAACGCGAGGGGGACGAGGTCCGGGTGCAGGTCGGACGGGATCTGGATCATGATGTCAGGCTGCCTGGCGATCTGTGCGGGTGCGGGGGGTCAGCGCTGGCCCTGGTACAGCTTCTTCACGGTCAGACCGGCGAAGGCGAGGACGCCGACGCAGACCAGGACCAGCAGGGCGGAGAAGAAAGCCTCAAGCACGGGGTGCTCCTCGGGTGAGCGGCGGTTCGGTATAGGGGCCGGGTCCCAGCCTAATGGGTGCGACCCGGCCCTCACCTGTGAGGTGCGCCCGCCGCGCGGCTCAGCCGAGGAGCTGGCTCTGGAGCAGCACCGTCTGCCGGAACGGGACGGCCTGGGCGACCCCCTTGCGCGACTGGACAACAAGCCCGAGGGTGTCCCCCGACACGATGTACGCCTGCCGGGTGTGCTCGGCGCCGAGCGGCGGGACCTCGTCGTAGACGTGCAGGGTGACGGGCCCTGTCAGCTCGTCCCACTCCCACGACTCGTCGAGCCGGGTCTCCGGGGCGCTGTTCAGTGCCGTGTCCGGGGACAGGCCGTGCCCGATCCCCGCCTGCAAGAACTCCTCCGCCATGTCGGACGAGGTGAGTCGCAGCAGATAGATCCGCGTGGCGGTGCCGTCCGGCATGGTCCAGCCCCGGGCGGCGATGTGCCGGACCCCGTGGTCGGCCAGCGCCTGCTCCAGGCCGGGGCGGTGCTCCTCAGCGTACTCGGAGAGGTACCGGGACTCCGTCACCCAGCCGCCGCCCAGCTCCTTGTCCGCTGTGGCGCCCAGCGGGGCGGGAAGCAGGAGGTCGCGCAGGTCGGCGTGGTGGATGTGATGGCGGTTGCCGTCGGTGTAGGGCCGCTGACGGCCCTCGGGCAGCGCCGGGAGGGTGAGCCGCGGGTAGTCCCAGCGGCCGTCGCTCTCGGTTGCGAGGCCGGGCACGTCGGTGCGGTCCAGGGAGGCGATGCCGTAGGCCGTACCGGTGCCGAGCGCACCGCACACGAGTACGGCGGCGGCCCACCGCGCCACGGCGAACCCGACGCGTCGGCCACGCGGGACGGCCGGTGGCGCGGCAGGACCCTCGCCGCCGACCGGGCCCGCTGCGGCGCCCTCGGCATGCGGGGCGGACGCCGCAGGCGTGGGCGTTTCGGGAACCGGTGTTTCGGGGGCGGCGGTCGGCGCGTCCGGGGTGGCGGTGGTCTTCTTGTCAGTCATACGTACTTCCCCGGCGAGTCGATGTGGTCGAACTGCTCCTTCACCATGTCCCTGATCACCCAGCCAAATGGCCCGCCCCCCTGCACGGTCACCGTCACGAGAGCATCGGACTTGTAGCCCAGGCACACCATCTCGCTGATGCCCTGGTCCAGTCGCCGCTCGTCTTCGTCCTCCGGCGCGAGGTGGCACGAGGCGCTCTTCTCATGGCCCTCCACATCCGGGCCTTCCTCGTAGCCGAGCCAGCCCAGCCCGGTGGTCTGGTAGCTGTGGAGCCGACGGGCCTTGCCTCCGTCCGCGAGCTGAGCGATCTGGACGCCGACCACGACGTCCTCCTCGTACACGCCGCCGCGCAGGGCGAACTCGGTGGAGTACGTCCTCGCGGCCAGGCCCCGTACGCCGAGGTCGTCGATCAACTGGTCGAAGGCGCGCCGCTGCGGCCCGCGCAGGTGTGAGGCCGACTCCCGCAGAGCGGCGGCGGCCGCCTCGGGGCCGAGCTCGACATCGTTGCCGTGCTCGCCGAAGTCCGGGCCGAGCTGGAATCCGTCGGGGACGGGCAGCAGCTTCTTGCCGAGCGGAGTGGAGGCCCGGCCACGCCAGGCTTCGGCAGCCGGGTCGTCCGCCTGCTCGGACGGCGCGTCGGCCCACACAGTCGTCGGGACCGTGCGGTCGGCGCCGGAGATCGTCACGGCGATGTGGGCGGTGCTGCCGCCGACCGCGCCCACGACGAGCAGCGAGGGGAGCACGACCCGGATCAGGAGGGACTTCACGAGAGACGCTCCAGTTGCCGTTCGGCCAGGGAGCGGATCTCGGCCTGGCCGATGCGCTCACTGTCGTAGATGTTGATGTCCACCACGATGTCGCCGCGCTGGAATACCGCGCGGGCGTGGTACACCGGCGCCTCGCCGTTCTCCTCGTACGGAGGGAAGACGTAGTAGCGGCCGTTGCCGCTGCCCTTCAGGGGGGTGCCGTCGCCCTCGAAGTTCTCGTCGCGGAGCTGCTCCGCGTGCGTGATGGCGTAGCCGCCGGAACGGAACTGCAGGAGCTCGATGTGGGTCTCCTTGTCACCGTCCTGGTCCCAGGCTGCCGCCGCGATCCGCCGGAGGTCCCGCTGCACCAGGTCCTCGAACACGTCCGCCGGACGGAAGTAACCCCTGGCGTACGAGGGGGCGTCCTCCCAGCCGTTCCTCAGCCACCAGGCGTCCTGGTCCACGGCCCCCTTCGGCTTGGGAACGATGAGCTTGCGGAGGTCGCCGTCCGTCTTGACGCGGCGGTCCTCGGCGGCCGTCAGCGGGGCCGGTTCCTCGCCCTTGGGGAGGGGCTTGGCCGGGTACGCGAGGCCGGGCTGGTTCAGGGGCGGGAGCGGGGTCGGCGGGCGGTCGGCCTGGATCTTGTAGCCGACCGCCGTGCCCGCGCTGACCCCGATGACCGCCGCGGCGGCGATCAGCAGCGCCGTACGGCCCCACCGGCGCCGGGGCCTGGCCACGACGGGCGCGGCGGCATCCGCCGGGGGCTCGGCGGGGGCGGCCGGGGCGGCGGGTGCCGGGGGTGCGGGCTCCGCGGGGGCGGCCGGGGGTGCGGGTGCGGGCTGGGGCTCCGGTGGGTGTTCCGGTCTTTCTGCGGTGTCCAAGAGAGGGTCCCCCCACGAGACCTGGAAGTGATCGGTTCCGTTTCAGCTGTACGACTCACTGACATGTACAGGCAGAGCAGGGTTGTACGCACGCGCATTACAGTTCGGAACATGGCGAAAAAGCTCGTGATCAAGGTGACCGCGGGGGCCGACGCCCCGGAGCGGTGCTCGCAGGCGTTCACGGTGGCGGCGGTGGCGGCGGCCAGCGGCGTCGAGGTGTCGCTCTGGCTGACCGGCGAGTCCTCGTGGTTCGCGCTGCCGGGCAAGGCGGCCGGGTTCGAGCTGCCGCACGCCGCGCCGCTGCCCGACCTGATCGCGTCGGTCCAGGCGGCCGGCCGGATCACGCTGTGCACGCAGTGCGCGGCCCGCAGGGAGATCACGGAGGCGGACCTGATCGAGGGCGTGCGGATCGCGGGCGCCCAGGTGTTCCTGAGCGAGATCATGGAGGACGGGGTCCAGGCCCTCGTCTACTAGGGCTCCCCGGGAAGCCGGGTCTACGGGCCCGGCTTCCTCTTGCCGTCCAGCTCGTCCCACCACTCGTCGGACTGCGGGTCCCCGCTGGGGTCGTCCCACCAGCGGTCGTCGGGCCCCCGCCGGTTCGCCGCCCAGGAGGCGAGCGGCGGCAGGAGCATAGCGGCGAACGCCATCCCGACGGCGGCCTCCACGGACCACAGCCGCACGAAGGACCACGCGCTGACGAAGAGGGCCAGGCACGTGCCCATCAGCACGAAATAGGTGCGCCGACGCCGTGCGTACACACCTTCAGGGTATGGCCCCGGCCCCGTCCGCGGGCAGACCGAAGGGCCGCACCTCAAGTCCCGGAAAGCGTCCAACCCCCAGGAGGTGCGGCCCCTCGGCCGTTCGGGTACCGCCGGATCAGACGGCGATCGCGACCTCGGCGAGGCCGCCCGTCTGGACGACGACCTGCCGGTCCGCCGTGCCGCCGGGCACGAGGGCGCGGACGGTCCAGGTGCCCTCCGCCGCGTAGAACCGGAACTGGCCGGTCGCGGACGTCGGGACCTCGGCGGTGAACTCGCCGGTCGAGTCGAGCAGCCGGACGTAGCCGGTCACGGGCTCGCCGTCGCGGGTCACCTGCCCCTGGATCGTGGTCTCACCGGGCTTGATCGCGGAGGCGTCGGGGCCGCCGGCCTGGGCTCCACACATGTCGTACCTGTCCTTACGCGTCGCGGGTGGGGCGGATGGGGCGGATTACTTGGCGGGGCCGAGCTCGATCGGCACGCCGACGAGGGAGCCGTACTCGGTCCACGAGCCGTCGTAGTTCTTGACGTTCTCCTGGCCGAGCAGCTCGTGCAGGACGAACCAGGTCAGCGCGGAGCGCTCGCCGATGCGGCAGTAGGCGATCGTGTCCTTCGCCAGGTCCACCTGCTCGTCGGCGTAGAGGGCGCGCAGCTCCTCGTCCGACTTGAACGTGCCGTCGTCGTTGGCGTTCTTCGACCACGGGATGTTGCGGGCGGACGGCACGTGGCCGGGGCGCTGCGACTGCTCCTGCGGGAGGTGGGCCGGGGCGAGGAGCTTGCCGCTGAACTCGTCGGGCGAGCGGACGTCCACCAGGTTCAGGCTGCCGATGGCGGCCACGACGTCGTCGCGGAAGGCGCGGATCGAGGTGTCCTGCGGCTTGGCCTTGTACTCGGTGGCCGGGCGGCTGGGGACCTCGGAGCCGTCGACCAGGTCGCGGGAGTCGAGCTCCCACTTCTTGCGGCCGCCGTCGAGGAGCTTCACGCTCTCGTGGCCGTAGAGCTTGAAGTACCAGTAGGCGTACGAGGCGAACCAGTTGTTGTTGCCGCCGTAGAGGACGACCGTGTCGTCGTTGGCGATGCCCTTCGCGGAGAGGAGCTTCTCGAAGCCCTCCTGGTCCACGAAGTCGCGGCGGACCGGGTCCTGGAGGTCGGACTTCCAGTCGATCCGGACGGCGTTCTTGATGTGGTTCTTGTCGTACGCCGAGGTGTCCTCGTCGACCTCGACGATGACGACCTTCGGGTCGTCGATGTGGGCCTCGACCCAGTCGGCGTCTACCAGGACGTCGCTGCGGCTCATGCTGTCTTCTCCTCCGGGGCAGTGTGCGGCGGGATGATGCGGATGCGACACGTCGCGCCGAGCGCTCTACGCGTACGAGGGTGCGGGGCGGCTACGGCGCACGGAAGGCCCCCCAGGGCGGAAGGGCCGAAAAACGCGGGGGTGAGAGAGCCCGCTCAGACAGTGCGACAGAGCATGGCGGCGACGCGGCACAGGTCTACTGCCCGCCGCTTCGTGAGGTCCGCCTGTCGCTTCATCATGGGTCCGATCGTAGGGACGGACAGGCGGCCGTGTCACCGGCGTGTCGCATGGTGAGACGAGAACATCCGCATGGCGGGACGCGAACGCCCCCGGGACGGGCTCCGAGCCGGTCGCGCCGGGGGCGTTCCCGCAGTTCGTCTAGGGGGCGGACGGGTCCGTCTCGCCATGTGGGAACGCGGTGGTACGGGGGCTCCGCGCGGCGGCCGTCACGGGCCCGGCCGGCGGCGCGTCCGGTTCGGGAACGGCCGGTTCGGGAGGGCCGGGCCGGGCAGCGACCTGCACGGGAGAGGCCGGGAGGCGGCCCGTACGGGAGCGGCCGGAGGCGGCGGCGCCCCGTACGGGAACGGCCGGGAGGAGCCGGGGCGGGTCAGCCCGCCAGGACCACGTTCTGGCCCGTCACCGCGATCTGGAGGCCGTCGGGCGTGGCCTCCACCCGCTCGATCCTCAGGCCCGCCGGGAAGCCCTTCACCTGGCGGTCGAAGTCGGTCCGCTCCCGGACCAGCTCCTCGACGCCCGGTATGCCCTCGCCCGGCACCTTGTCGGCCCGCACCCGCAGCGTGTCGCCGTCCACGACGCTCACCGTGGACAGCACGCTGCGCGTCACCTTGCGGCCCAGCAGCTCGATGCTGCCGGTGACCTTCAGCTTGCCGTCGCCGCCGTAGCCGAGGACGACGTCGTTGTCGGACGCCTTGCGCAGCTCCTCGTACGAGATGCGGGCCGTGCCCGTCGCGGACGCGGCGACCGCGCGCGAGTAGCCGTTCTCCAGGCGTACGCCGCGCAGTTCGGCGTTCAGCTCGCCGACCCGGACCGTGCGGCCGCCCGCCGTCGCCTCGACGCCCGTCATGGCCACGTCCACCTGGTCCAGCTCCCCGCCCATGATCTGCGTCAGGAACGGGAAGCCGCGGATCGCCACGTCCGGCGCCGTGGACAGGCCCTGCCGGGCCTGGACGCGGTCGGCCGCCTCGCTCTCGGCGGCGGCCACCGCCAGCCGGTCCGCGATGGTGAACAGCCCGCCGAGGACGACGGCGATGATCAGCAGTGTGCGCAGTGCTCGCATGGCTCGGTGTTTCCCCCGCCCAGTTGGTGCCCGGCCCCCCGACAACTGAATGATCGACGTCCGAGGGCCGGACAATGGTTCCCCGGCGCCTCGGACGTCACACGCGTCACACCCGTCACACCCGCGGGGGCGGGCAGGACGTCAGACGAGCACGCGCCCCAGCAGGTACACGGCGGGGGCGGCCACCGCGAGCGGCAGCGCGACCCCGGCCGTCATGTGGACGAACCGCGACGGGTAGTCGTACGCGGCCACCCGCAGCCCGATCGCCGCGCACAGCCCGGCGCCCAGGCCCAGTACGGCGGCGACGGCGCCGAGACCGGTCACGGCACCGGCCACGAACCCGGCGCCCGCGCCCGCGAGCAGCGCGGCGACGAGGGAGGCGGGGCCCGGCAGCGGCAGCGCGCGGACGACCGTGGCCGCGGCGACGGCCAGGGCACCGACGACGACCGCGTCCCGGTCGGCGGCCAGGAAACCGGCGGCCACGACGGCGAGCGCCGAGGACACGACGGTCGCCATCAGTCCGTACATCCGCTCCTCCGCCGCCGCGTGGCTGCGCAGCTGGAGGACGAGGACGAGCAGCACCCAGACGCCGAGGGTGCCGAGGATCGCGGCGGGCGCGTGCTCCCGGCCCGCGGCGAGCAGCGCGGCGTCCGCGACGGCGCCGCCGAGGAAGGCCAGCGCGATGCCCTGGCGGGCGGGCCACATGCCGTTGAGCCGGAACCACCCGGCGGCGGTGACCGCCTGGAGCAGCAGCACCGGGACGAGCAGCGCGTACTCGCCGAGGGCGGCGCCCCCGGCGAGTAGGACGCCGAGCAGCGCGGTGAGCCCGGCGGGCTGGATGCCCGGGTCGATGATCGGGGACCGTCCCTCGGCGCGGGCCCGCTGGGCGTCGGTGATGCGGGTGTTGCCGAGCGTGGTGGGGGCGCTGTACCCGGGCTCGGAGGCGGTGGCGGCTGCCGCCGGGACCTCGGGGGCGGGTGCGCCGTGGGCGCCGTGGGTGCCGTGGGCGCCGGGTGCGCCGTGGGCGCCGGGTGCGTGAGCCTGCGCGGCGGGTGCGGCGGGCGGGCGGGGCGCCTGGTCGTACGCCGGTGCGCCCGCGTACGCCGGTGCGCCCGGCTGCCCGTGCGGCGCGGGGCCCTGGTCGGTGACGGGCGGCAGGTACGCCGTCGGCGCGTCGTACCCGTGCGCGGCCGGCTGCCCGTGCGGCGCGGGCCCGTGACCGGTGACGGGCGGTAGGTACGCCGTCGGCGCGTCGAACCCCTGGCCGCCCGGCGGGTACGCCTGGGCGCCCTGGTGACCGTACGGCGCCGGGCCCTGGCCGGTGACCGGGGGCAGGTACGCCGTCGGGGCGTCGGGCGCCTGGGCCCGCTGGGCGCCGGGGGCCTCCGGGGGCAGCGGGTGGACGCCCGGGCCGTGCGGCGACGACAGGTACATCGTGTCGTCCGCCCGCGGCTCCCGCGGCGGCTCCGCCTGGACGGCCGGCTGGTAGCTCGTGTCCCAGGTCTGGCCCTGCCAGGTCTGCGCGACACTCGGGTCGTACTGCTGATCGCTGCTCATGCTGTGCGGCTCACCCTCCTGCGAACGGCGGGAGCACCTCTACCGTGCCGCCCTCCGCCAGCCGTACCGTCTCATGCCCGCGCGTCCCCACGGGGTCGCCGTCCACCAGGAACGAGCACCTCTGAAGCACCCGGACCAGCTCCCCGGGGTGCCGTTCGCGGGCGGCGTCCAGCGCCTCCGCGAGGGTCTCGGCGGCGTACGGCTCCTCGGCGGTACCGGCGGCGGCCTTGGCCGCGGCCCAGTAGCGGATCGTTCCCGCTGCCATGGAGGGCTCCTTTCGTCAGACCTCCATGATGGGCCACGCCCCTCACGCCCCCGACGCGCCCGGCGCCCACGCCCCTCACGCGCCCGGCGCCGCCCCCGTCCCTCCCGGCGCTCCCGTCAGCCAGCGGGCGATCCGCGTGAGCAGCTCCTCCCCCACGGCGTTCTCGGCGTGCCCCATGCCCCGCTCCAGCCACAGCTCGGCGTGTCCGCCCGACGCGGCGGCCAGCGCCCGCGGGTGGTCCACCGGGAAGTACGGGTCCCGGTCGCCGTGCACCACGAGCAGCGGCGTCGGCGCGATCAGCGGCACCGCCTCCACCGGCGACAGCGGTACGGGGTCCCAGTCGCGGTCGTGGATCCGGGTGCGGAAGCCGTACCGGCCCACCAGCCGCCCCGCCGGGCGGGTGATCAGCCAGTGCACGCGCCGCATCGGGGCCGTACCCCGGTAGTACCAGCGCGCGGGCGCGCTCACGGCGGCCACGGCGTCCGTACGCCCCGCCGCGCGCCCAGCACGCCCCACCCCGTACGTGCCCGCCCCCGACTCCCCGTTCGGGTCAATCCCCCGCTCCCCGTACAGCGCCGCGTGCCGCAGCACCACCGAGCCGCCCATGGAGAACCCGAGTGTCACCACGCGCGCGTGCCCGCGCTCCCGCGCCCACGCCACCGCCGTCGCGAGGTCCAGCACCTCCCGGTCGCCGACCGTGGAGCGCCCTCCGGAGCGGCCGTGGCCCCGGAAGGAGAAGGTCACGACCGCCGCGTGCCGGGCCAGGACTGCCGCGGCGCGGCGCAGCGCCGGGCGGTCCACCGACCCGGTGAACCCGTGCGCCACGACGACCGCCGTGTCCGCCGGGCCGGCGGCGCAGGGGTCGTACCGGGCCTCCAGAAGCACTCCGTCAGGAGTCCGCAAAGACATGCGCAAGGTTTCATCCAGAGGGCCGCACGTGAGCGAGGAAACATCCACACTGTGAAATAGGCCCTCTGTCCGGGATCTCATGTGGGCTATTGTTGCTGGGAGAGGACCCGGCAATGCAGCCCCCGGGTCCTTTTGTGTTTTCCCGCCTTTGTTACGGACGGGTGAACGATCGCTCTCAAAGGCGCAAGGGCCGCCGCAGGACCGAGAAGGAAGCAGTGCCGCAACGTCCTCGCACGGACCGAGGAGGAACCGACGTTATGGGCGAGCCGACCGCGCACGACCGGACGACGACCAGCAGGACGACGCCCCGGGCCATCCAGGAGCCCGGGGCGACCGAGGCCACGCAGGCGACCCTGGCGGGTGGGACACGATGAGCTCTCTGCTGCTGCTGACCAACGCGCTCCAGCCGTCGACCGAGGTGCTCCCCGCACTCGGGCTGCTGCTGCACCAGGTGCGGGTGGCGCCCGCCGAGGGCCCCGCCCTTGTGGACACCCCCGGCGCCGACGTGATCCTCGTGGACGGCCGCCGCGACCTGCCGCAGGTGCGGTCGCTGTGCCAGCTGCTCCGCTCCACGGGCCCCGGCTGCCCGCTGCTCCTGGTCGTCACCGAGGGCGGTCTCGCCGCCGTCACGGCCGACTGGGGCATCGACGACGTGCTGCTCGACACGGCGGGGCCGGCGGAGGTCGAGGCGCGGCTGCGGCTCGCCATGGGCCGGCAGCAGATCACCGCCGACGACTCCCCGATGGAGATCCGCAACGGCGATCTGTCGGTGGACGAGGCGACGTACAGCGCCAAGCTGAAGGGCCGGGTCCTGGACCTCACCTTCAAGGAGTTCGAGCTGCTCAAGTACCTCGCGCAGCACCCGGGCCGGGTCTTCACGCGCGCGCAGCTCCTCCAGGAGGTGTGGGGGTACGACTACTTCGGCGGCACCCGCACGGTCGACGTCCACGTGCGGCGGCTCCGCGCCAAGCTGGGCCCCGAGCACGAGTCGCTGATCGGCACCGTACGGAACGTCGGGTACCGGTTCGTGGCGCCCGAGAAGGCGGAGCGCGCCGCCGACGAGGCGCGGGGCGTGGCGCGGGCCGAGCCGCGCGCGGGAGCCCGGACCGGAGCACGTGCCGGAGCACACGCGGAGGCCCACGGCAAGGAGGCGGCGCCGGAAGTCCTCCGGATGGCGGAAGGGAAAGATCCACGGGAAGCGGCCGCACGACCTGCCCAGAGGTAGGTCACCCCGCGTAGACTGCCGCGCGTGGCCAAGGTGACGCGGGACGACGTGGCACGACTTGCGGGTACTTCCACCGCGGTCGTGAGCTACGTCATCAACAACGGACCCCGGCCGGTCGCCCCGGCCACGCGCGAGCGTGTCCTCGCCGCCATCCAGGAGCTGGGCTACCGGCCCGACCGGGTTGCCCAGGCGATGGCGTCGCGGCGCACCGACCTCATAGGCATGATCGTCCCCGACGCTCGGCAGCCGTTCTTCGCGGAGATGGCGCACGCCGTGGAAAGAGCCGCCGCCGACCGGGGGAAAATGGTCCTGGTCGGCAATTCGGACTACCGCGACGAGCGGGAGATCCACTACCTGCGCGCGTTCCTGGGAATGCGGGTCGCGGGTCTGATCCTGGTCAGCCAGGGCATGAGCGAGCGGGCCGCGCAGGAGATCGAGGCGTGGGACGCGCGGGTCGTCCTGCTCCACGAGCGCCCGGAGGCGCTGGACGACGTGGCGGTGGTGACCGACGACATCGGCGGCGCCCAGCTCGCCACCCGCCACCTGCTGGAGCACGGCCACCCGTACGTGGCGTGCCTCGGCGGCACGGAGGCGACGCCGTCCGTCGGCGACCCGGTGGCCGACCACATCGAGGGCTGGCGCCGCGCGATGCGCGAGGCGGGCCGCTCCATCGAGGGACGGCTGTACCAGGCGGAGTACAACCGGTACGACGCGTACGAGACGGCCCTGAAGATCCTGTCGGGCCCCGACCGGCCGCCCGCGATCTTCTGCGCCACGGACGACCAGGCGATCGGCGTGCTGCGCGCGGCGCGGGAGCTGCGGCTCGACGTGCCGGGGGACCTGGCGGTGGCCGGGTTCGACGACGTGAAGGAGGCGGCGCTGACGGACCCGCCGCTGACGACGATCTCCTCGGACCGGCCCGCGATGGCCCGCGCGGCGGTGGACCTGGTGCTGGACGACGGGCTGAAGGTGTCGGCGACGCGCCGGGAGCGGGTGAAGTCGTTCCCGTCGGCGCTGGTGATCCGCCGCAGCTGCGGCTGCGACGGCGCGTAGGGCCACCGGCGCGGCCGCGCGGCGCGTAGCCGCCCGGCCGCGACCGCGCGCGTCCAGCCGCCAGAGCAGTCCTGGAACGGCCCGTGCGTACCCGCTTCTCGGGCCGCTCTCAGGGTGCCTTCAGGAACCTCTCATCTTCGCGCGACACAGTCGGTGGCATGACGGAACGCAGCGCCGCCCCGCAGGGGAACGAAGGACCGCAGCCGTACGCCGGGTTCCGCACCGGACCGGTCTGCCCGCCGCCGCCCGCGTACCCGCAGTCCGCCGCCGGGCACGGGCGGCGCCGCAGGGCCGGGCGGACGGTCGGGCTGATCGCCGCAGCCGCGCTCGCGGCCGCCGCCCTCGGGGGCGGGGCGGGCGCCCTGGCGCAGAACCTCGTCGGCGGTGCCACGGCGGCCGCCCCCGCCCAGGTCGCCGGGACGGCGCTCGCCCGGTCGGGCACCGGTACGGTCGCCGGGGTCGCGCGGGACGTGTCGCCCAGCATCGTGGAGATCGAGGCCGCCACCGGCTCGGGGCGGTCCACCGGCTCCGGGGTGGTCATCTCGGCGGACGGCGAGGTCGTCACCAACCACCACGTGGTCTCCGGCGCCTCCGAGGTCCGGGTCCGGCTCGCGGACGGCACGGCGTACACCGCCGACGTGGTGGGCGGTGACGCCGGCACGGACCTGGCGCTGCTGAGGCTGCGCGGCGCGAAGGGCCTCAAGGCGGCGGTGCTCGGCGACTCCTCCCGGGTCCGCGTGGGCGACCAGGTCGTCGCGATCGGCTCTCCCGGGGGCCTGACCGGCACGGTGACCAGCGGCATCGTCTCCGCCCTCGACCGGGAGGTGAGGGTCGGCGGGGACGGCGGCCCGGAGAGCCGGGGCGGGCCGTACGACAGCACGGACGCGCCGAGGACGACGGGCGGAACGACGTACGGGACGACGGGCGGAACGACGGACAAGGCGACGTACAAGGCGATCCAGACCGACGCGTCCCTCAACCCGGGCAACTCCGGCGGCGCCCTGACCGACATGCGGGGCGAGGTCATCGGCATCAACTCCGCCATGTACGCCCCCAGCGGCGCCACGGGCCCGGCGGCGGGCAGCGTGGGGCTGGGGTTCGCGATCCCCGTGAACACCCTCAAGGCCCGTCTGGACGCCCTTCGCGGCGCCTGACGCACGTGCGACGCTGATCCGCATGAACACCACCGCCGAGCCCGACCGCATCCTCGTCGTCGACGACGAGCCCGCCGTCCGCGAAGCGCTCCGCCGCAGCCTGGCCTTCGAGGGGTACGGGACGCTGACCGCCGTCGACGGCCTCGACGCGCTGGACAAGATCGGGACGTACGCGCCCGGCCTCGTCGTCCTGGACATCCAGATGCCCCGCATGGACGGGCTGACCGCCGCCCGCCGCATCCGGGCGTCCGGCTCCACCGTGCCGATCCTGATGCTCACCGCCCGCGACACGGTCGGCGACCGGGTCACCGGCCTCGACGCGGGCGCCGACGACTACCTGGTGAAGCCGTTCGAGCTGGACGAGCTGTTCGCCCGGATCCGCGCGCTGCTGCGGCGCAGCTCGTACGCGGCGGGCGCGTCGGGGCCGGGCGGGGGCGACGGCCCCGGCCAGGTGCTGGCCTTCGGGGACCTGCGGATGAACCCGGCCACGCGTGAGGTGACGCGCGGCGGGCGGCAGGTCGAGCTGACGCGGACGGAGTTCACCCTGCTGGAGATGTTCCTGGCGCACCCGCGCCAGGTCCTCACCCGGGAGCAGATCCTCAAGGCCGTGTGGGGCTTCGACTTCGAGCCGACCTCCAACTCCCTGGACGTGTACGTGATGTACCTGCGCCGCAAGACCGAGGCGGGCGGCGAGCCCCGGCTGGTCCACACGGTGCGCGGCGTGGGGTACGTGCTGCGGGAGGGCGGCGGCGAGTGAGCCAGGACCCCGTGCCTCCGCCGGCGCCCGGTCCCGTACGGCGCTTCCGCGCGCTGCCGCTGCGCTCCCGGCTGGCGCTGCTGACGTCGCTGGCCGTGGCGGTGGCGGTGGCGGCCGTGTCGGTGGCGGCCTGGCTGCTCACCCGGGAGCAGCTGCGGGACGAGCTGGACCGGTCGCTGGAGAACACGGCGGCGCCGCGGGAGCAGGTGGTGGACGCGCTGGTGCGGTGCCGGGCCGGGGTGTCGCCGGAGCCGCCCGCGCCCGGCCAGGCCGGTTTCGCGTACACGCAGCTGGTCGGGGCGGACGGCGAGCGGTGCGTGGCCCGGTACTCGCGGGCGGTGCGGGTGACGCGGGAGGACATGGACGTCGCGGCGGGGCGGGCCGAGGAGGCGCTGCACACGTCGTCGACGGACAGCGGCGAGGCCGTGCGGGTGCACACGGTCCGCGAGACGGTGACCGTGCCGGGGGTGGCGCAGCGGGTGACCGTCGCCGTGTCGCTGGCGCGGCCGCTGACGGAGGTGGACGCGGCGCTGAGCAGGCTGGCGCTGCTGCTGACCGCGCTGGCGGGGATCGGTGTGGTCGGCGCGGGCGCGGCGGGCCTGTGGGTGGCGCGGGCCGGTCTCAAGCCGGTGGACCGGCTGACGGGCGCGGTGGAGCACGTGGCGCGCACCGAGGACCTGACGGTGCGCATCCCGGTGGAGGGCGAGGACGAGATCGCCCGGCTCTCGCGGTCGTTCAACGCGATGACGGCCGCGCTGGCGTCGTCCCGGGACCGGCAGGGGCAGCTCATCGCGGACGCCGGGCACGAACTTCGGACGCCGCTGACGTCGCTGCGGACCAATGTGGAACTACTGGCACGGATCGAGGAGACCGGCCGGGCGATCCCGGTGGAGGACCGGCGGGCGCTGATGGCGTCGGTGAAGGCGCAGATGACGGAGCTGGCGGCGCTGATCGGCGACCTCCAGGAGCTGGCGAGGCCGGACGCGGTGGCGCAGGGCCGCCTGGAGGTGGTCGCGCTGCACGAGGTGCTGGACCAGGCGCTGGGCCGGGCGCGGCTGCGGGGCCCGGAGCTGGAGTTCACCCGGGACGTGCGGCCCTGGTTCGTACGGGCGGAGCCCGCCGCGCTGGAGCGGGCGCTGGTGAACGTGCTGGACAACGCGGTGAAGTTCTCCCCGCCGGGCGGCACCGTGGAGGTCCGCCTGGTGGACGGCGTACTGACGGTGCGGGACCACGGGCCGGGCGTCGCGGAGGAGGAACTCCCGTACGTTTTCGACCGGTTCTGGCGCTCCCCGTCGGCCCGCTCGCTCCCCGGCTCGGGCCTGGGCCTGTCCATCGTGGCCCGTACGGTCCGCCAGGCGGGCGGCACGGTGGCCCTGACCCGCGCGGAGGGCGGCGGCACCCGCGCGGAGATCCGCCTCCCGGGCGCACCGACACCGCCGCCGGGGTCAGTTGTGCCGCAGGAGTGAGGCGATCAGGCCGGGGCGGGTGTTGGGGAAGTCCATGGGGATGATGCCCAGGCCGCGCCAGGTGGTGGTTTCCGCACTGTCGAGGAGGGTGTGGACGCGGGGGTTGAGGCGGTCGGCGTTCCAGCGCGGCGGGAGGAGCGCGGCGGTGGAGACGTGGTTGACGTACAGCCGGCCGGGCTGCGTGGCGGCCTTGCGGAAGTGTGCCTCGATCTTCGGCCACTTCGCGGTGGGCTCGGCCATGTAGTCGTCCTGCACGTCGAACAGGGCGCCGTCGCCCCAGCGGACGCCGGGCAGTCCCGCGTTGTCGGCGAGGAGGACGACCCGGCCCCGGGCCTCGCCGAGGAGGGGCAGTCCTCCGCCGATGCGGAAGAGGGGCCGCCAGCCCTTCGTGTCGAGGTAGCGGTCGAAGACCTGGCGGAAGACCGTGTCGCTCTCCTCGGAGTACTCCTGCTTGACCCGCATGAGGACGGTCTCGGTGGGGTGCGCGGCGAGGAAGGCGCGGCAGGCGGCGAGGACGTCCCCGAACATCTGGTTCTGGTAGTACGCCCCGTGGTGGATGGCGAAGGAGTCGCCGGTGACGCGGCAGCGGATGTCGAGGTAGCGGACGCCGCTGTCGAGCTGCTGGGCGACGCTCGTGTTCTGGCAGGCCACCCAGAGGCCCCCGGCGGGAGCGGCGGAGTTGTGGGTGCCGGGGATGGTGAGGGCGCGCAGCGGGGCCGCGTCGGGGTGGGCGCCCATCCAGTCCTGGAGGCCGAGGGTGCGGGCGCGGGCGCGGGCCGGGGAGGCGCCGAGGGCGAGGGCGGTGCCGGTGGCGGCCGTGAGGAAGCCGCGTCGGGTCAGGGCCATGCGCCGGATTATGACGCGTACGCGACACACAGAGAAGGCGGCGGGACGCGGAGCGGGGGCGGACCCGGATGGGCCCGCCCCCGCTTCGTACGGCGTGTTACTTGACGACCGTGATCCGGTCGGCCGCCGGCGGCGTCAGCGGGGCGTCCGCCGAGGAGTGCGCGCCGAGGTAGGCGATGAAGACGTCCAGGTCGGAGGCGCCGACCAGCTTGTTGGCGCCCTGGCCGAGCGCGGCGAAGCCGTCACCGCCGCCGGAGAGGAACTCGTTCATCGCGACGCGGTAGGTCTTGGCCGGGTCCAGCGGCAGGCCGTTCAGCTTCACCGAGGAGACGTCGACGCGGGCGGCGCCGGTCTTCGTCATGTCCAGGGTGTAGGTGAAGCCCTTCGAGACCTGGAGGATCTTCGGGGAGGCCTCGTTGGAGCCGCTGACCTGCTGCTGGAGCGCGGTGATGATCTGCGCGCCGGTCAGGTCGACGGTGGTCATCATGTTGGTGAACGGCTGGACGGTGTACGCCTCGCCGTACGTGACGATGCCGTCCGTCGCCTCGGTGCCCGAGCGGGCGTGGACCAGGTCGGCGCGGATGCCGCCCGGGTTCATGAAGGCGATCTGCGCGCCGCCCTTGTCGGCCGGGGCGAGGGCCTCCAGCTGCGCGTCGGCGATCAGGTTGCCGAGCGGCTTCTCGTACGCGCTCGAACCGCGGCCGTCGATGTTCGCGGCGATGTGGCCCACCGGGCGGCCGGCGATCGGCGCGGCCAGGGCGTTCCACTTGGTGATCAGGTCCGTCATGTCCGCGGCCTTCGGCACGTCACGGGTGACGACGTGGTTCGCGGAGGCGACGGCCGTGCGGACGATGTCCTTGGTGGCGCGGTCGTACGTGAGGGTCGTGTCGGTGTACAGCTTGCCGAACGAGGCCGCCGAGGTGACCGTGCGCGGCTTGCCCGCCGGGTCCGGGATGGTGCAGGCGTACGCCTGGTGGGTGTGGCCGGTGACCAGGGCGTCGACCTGCGGGCTGAGCTTCTTGGCGATCTCCGCGACCGGGCCGGAGATGCCGTCGCCCGGGCCTGGGCTGTCGCAGTCGTAGTTGTACGCGGAGGAGGCGGGGGCGCCGCCCTCGTGGATCAGGGCGACGATGGACTTGACGCCCCGGCGCTCCAGGATCTTCGTGTACTTGTTGATCGTCTCGACCTCGTCGCCGAACTTCAGGCCCTTGATGCCCTCGGCGTTGACGATGCCCGGGGTGCCCTCCAGGGTCACGCCGATGAAGCCGACGCGGACGCCCTTCTTCTCCCAGATGAAGTAGGGGTCGAGGACCGGCTTGCCGGTCTTCTCGTCCGTGACGTTGGCGGCCAGGTAGGGGAACTGGGCGCCCTCGTACGTGGTGCCCTCGGCGCAGCCGTCGGTGGGGTGGCAGCCGCCGTTCTGGATGCGGGCCAGCTCGGCCGCGCCCTCGTCGAACTCGTGGTTGCCGACGGAGCTGACGTCGAGCTTCAGCTTGTTGAGCGCCTCGATGGTCGGCTCGTCGTGGAACAGGCCGGAGATCAGCGGGGAGGCGCCGATCATGTCACCGGCAGCCGCGGTGATCGAGTACGGGTTGTTCTCGCGGGCCTCGCGCAGGTGCGTGGCGAGGTACTCGACGCCACCGGCCTTGATCTTCTCGGTGGTGCCGTCCTCGTGGCGGTGGGTGACCTCGCCGGAGGAGCCGGCCGGGGGCTCCAGGTTGCCGTGCAGGTCGTTGAAGGAGAGCAGCTGCACGTCGACGGTGCGGCCAGTCGCCTTCTTGCCGTACGTCCAGTCGCTCGCGCCGCTCTCCTCGGCCGCACCGGCCGGGAGCGCCGCCACGAGAGCGCCGAGGGTGGCGATTCCGGCCGCGGTGGCGAGTATCCGCCGCCCCGTCCGCTTCTTGTGTCGTGTCACTGCCATCTGTCCGCTTTTCCCCTTTTGACACCACATGACCTTATGTGTCGTCAAGTGACGCCGAGGCCATGGCTCCTGGTCTGCCGAGCGCAGCCTAAGGTCAACGCGCGTAGCGCAACAGGGGGGATCGGGTTACGACCTGGTTGCCATCACCTGCCGCTTCCGGGCGCGCCGCACCCGCGCCGGACCGCAAGGATCAGGCCATGCTCCGGCCGGGCCGCGGTTGGCACTCTCCGCGCCTACGACCAGGGGAGGGCGTCATGGGGACGACAGCGTCGAAGGGGTCCGGGCTCGGCGGCGCCGGCTCGGGCGTGCTCTTCGGGGGCCTGACCGCGGCCGTGTCCCTCACCGCCATCGGGAAGGCGTGGGCCGCCTGCGACATCGGCGTCAACGCGTCGGCCAACAACCTGACCCTGCTGTTCCTCACCCCGCTCCTGTGGATCGCCGCCGCGGTCCCGTGGACGGCCCTGTACCGCACCCTGGGACGGCGTCACCGCGGGGCGGCGCCGGCCGCGGGGCTCGCGTTCAGCCTGTGGTTCACGTGGCTCGCCGTGACCCGGCTCGGCATGCCGGACGACCACCCCGCCTCGTTCTGCCCGGACAACGTGCCGCCGTGGTGGCCGGGTTTCCTTCCCGCGTGACCGTACGGGCGCGGACCCGGCGCGCGCGCGTGACCGTACGACGGGGCCCCGGCGCGGTCCCGCGCGCCCGCGTCCGACCGTACGGCGCGAGTGCCGCCCGGCCGGCGGCGACGACCTCGTACCACCACCCCCACGAAGCCGGGCCGTCCCCAAAGACAGGGCCTACGCTCGTATCCATGACCACTGACGTTCGCGCAACAGCCCCCGAGGCGGGACGCCGCATCGAGATCCTCGACGAGCTCACCCCCGACCAGGCCCAGGACGTCCTCGACCTGCTCGCCGACGCCGCCCGCACCGACGGCATGCAGGCGGTGTCCGAGCAGGGCAGGCTCCAGCTGAAAGCCTTCATCGCGGCGCGCGGCGACTCCGGCGAGGGCGGCGGCCGCCGGGAAGGCGTACGGCACCTGCTGCTCCTCGTCTCCGACCGGCTCGTCGGCTATGCCCAGCTCGAGGACACCGACCCGGTCGAGGCCCCCGCCGCCGAACTGGTCGTGGACCCCGCGATGCGCGGCCGCGGCCACGGGCGGGCGCTCGGCTCCGCGCTGCTCGCCGAGTCCGGCAAGCGGCTGCGGGTCTGGGCGCACGGCGGCAAGTCGGCCGCCCGCCACCTGGCGCAGGTGCTGGGCCTCACGCTCTTCCGCGAGCTGCGCCAGCTGCGCCGCCCGCTGGCCCCGCTCGGCATCCCCGAGCCGGTCCTGCCGCCCGGGATCACGGTCCGTACGTTCGTGCCCGGCCAGGACGACGCCGCGTGGCTCGCGGTCAACGCCGCCGCGTTCGCCCACCACCCGGAGCAGGGCGCGCTGACCCAGCGGGACCTGGACGACCGGAAGAACGAGCCGTGGTTCGACCCGAAGGGCTTCTTCCTCGCCGAGCGCGAGTCCGACGGCGCCCTGGTCGGCTTCCACTGGACGAAGACCCACGCCGAGGAGCGGCTCGGCGAGGTGTACGTGCTCGGCATCTCCCCCGACGCGCAGGGCGGCGGCCTCGGCAAGGCGCTCACCGCGATCGGCCTGCGCCACCTCGCCGCGCAGGGCCTGCCGACGGCGATGCTCTACGTGGACGCCGACAACCCGGCGGCGCTGCGCGTGTACGAGGGCATGGGCTTCACCACCCACGAGGTGGACCTGATGTACCGCACGGAGACCTGACCGGAACAGCCGGAAGGGGCGCCGTCCCGTGACGGCGCCCCTCGGTCGTCCTCCTGGCCGCGTCGAGCCCCTACGGGGCCAGCGGCTCGAGCCTGCGGTGCAGCAGGCAGAACTCGTTGCCCTCGGGGTCGGACAGGACGTGCCAGTTCTCGGCGCCGGTCTGGCCGATGTCCACGGGCCTGGCGCCGAGCGCGAGCAGCCGCTCCAGCTCGGCGTCCTGGTCCCGGTCGGTGGGGTTGACGTCGATGTGCAGGGGGAGCTTCCCGGCCCGCGGGGCGGTGCTGGGGCTGAGGATCAGGGTCGGCTGCGCCCCGCCGAACCCGGCGTCGGGCGGCCCGATCTCGATGCTGCCGTCGTCCTCCCGGCCCAGCTCGACATAGCCGAGGACCTCGCTCCAGAACACGGCGAGCCGCTCGGGATCGGCGGCGTCCAGGACCAACTCGCTGATGCGGCATGCCATGCCCGCCAGTGTACGAACCACTCAGCCCGGCCGCCGGTAGACGACCACACCACTCTCGGCGTGGACCCGCTGCCAGCCCTTCGCCCGGGCCACGCGTACGACCGCGGTCGCCGCCCGGCGCGGGGGCCGCGCGGGTCCGCGGAGCGCGTTCCGCGGGGCCGGACGCCGGGGCCCGGCGCCGGAGGGCGGCCACCGTGGGTGAGGGGCGGACACGCCCTGTGCACACTCCGCCCGCACCCCGACGCACCCGGGACGTCACGTCCTCGTTACCGATCATTCAGACACGCTTGCGAAGCTCGGCCAATGAAGCCCGCCGTGTCCGCCTTCACGGCCCGCTCCGACGCGCCTGACCTGCCTCTGGCGCGGAAGAATGGTGTCATGAGCCAGCAGCCCGCAGAGGTCCCGGTCCCGCAGGTACAGCCGTCCGCCCCGCACGCGCAGCAGCCGTCCGCGGGGTCCATAGCCGCGCGGCGGCCCGGCGGCACGCCCGCCTCCGGGCTCGCGCCGGACATCGACGCCGACCTCGACGCGTACGACGTGGACGGCGTGCGCGCCGAGCTGCCCGAGGGGCGGTTCCTCGACCGCGAGCGCAGCTGGCTCGCCTTCAACGAGCGCGTGCTCGAACTGGCCGAGGACTCCACGACCCCCCTCCTGGAGCGGGCGAACTTCCTCGCGATCTTCGCCTCGAACCTGGACGAGTTCTTCATGGTCCGGGTCGCCGGCCTGAAGCGCCGCATCGCCACCGGCGTCGCCACCCGCTCCGCGTCCGGGCTCCAGCCCCGCGAGGTGCTCGACCTGATCTGGACCCGCTCCCGCGAGCTGATGGCCCGTCACGCCGCCTGCTTCCAGCAGGACGTGGCGCCCGCGCTGGCCGACGAGGGCATCCACCTGATCCGCTGGCCCGACCTGACGGAGAAGGAGCAGGCGCGGCTGTTCACGCTGTTCCGGCAGCAGATCTTCCCGGTCCTCACCCCGCTCGCCGTGGACCCGGCGCACCCCTTCCCGTACATCTCCGGCCTCTCGCTCAACCTGGCCGTCGTCGTCCGCAACCCGGTCAGCGGCCACCGCCACTTCGCGCGCGTCAAGGTGCCGCCGCTGCTGCCGCGGTTCCTGGAGGCGTCCCCGCAGCGGTACGTGCCGCTGGAGGACGTCATCGCCGCGCACCTGGAGGAGCTGTTCCCCGGCATGGAGGTGCTGGCGCACCACATGTTCCGGGTGACCCGCAACGAGGACCTGGAGGTCGAGGAGGACGACGCCGAGAACCTGCTCAAGGCCCTGGAGAAGGAGCTCATGCGGCGCCGGTTCGGCCCGCCGGTGCGGCTGGAGGTGGAGGAGTCCATCGACCCGTACGTCCTCGACCTGCTCGTACGGGAACTGAAGGTCTCCGACGCCGAGGTGTACCCGCTGCCGGGGCCGCTCGACCTGACCGGCCTGTTCGGGATAGCCGGGCAGGACCGGCCCGAGCTGAAGTACCCCAAGTACGTGGCCGGGACGCACCGCGACCTGTCCGAGGTCGAGTCGGCGTCCGCGCCCGACATCTTCGCCGCCCTGCGCGAGCGGGACGTGCTGCTGCACCACCCGTACGACAGCTTCTCCACGTCCGTGCAGGCGTTCCTGGAGCAGGCCGCCGCCGACCCGGACGTCCTCGCCATCAAGCAGACGCTGTACCGCACCTCCGGCGACTCCCCGATCGTGGACGCCCTGATCGACGCCGCCGAGTCCGGCAAGCAGGTCCTCGTCCTGGTCGAGATCAAGGCCCGCTTCGACGAGCAGGCCAACATCAAGTGGGCCCGCAAGCTGGAGGAGGCAGGCTGCCACGTCGTGTACGGCCTGGTCGGCCTCAAGACCCACTGCAAGCTGTCGCTGGTCGTCCGCCAGGAGGGCGAGCTGCTGCGCCGGTACTCCCACGTCGGCACCGGCAACTACCACCCCAAGACCGCCCGCCTCTACGAGGACCTCGGCCTGCTCACCGCCGACCCGCAGGTCGGCGCCGACCTGTCGGACCTGTTCAACCGGCTGTCCGGCTACTCCCGCCGCGAGACCTACCGGCGCCTGCTCGTCGCGCCCAAGTCGCTGCGCGACGGCCTCGTCTCGCGCATCCACAACGAGATCGTCCACCACCGGGCCGGTCGCCCGGCGTACGTCCGCATCAAGGTCAACTCAATGGTGGACGAGGCGGTCATCGACGCCTGCTACCGCGCCTCCCAGGCCGGAGTCCCCGTCGATGTGTGGGTCCGCGGCATCTGCGCGCTGCGCCCCGGCGTCACCGGGCTCTCGGAGAACATCCGGGTCCGCTCCATCCTCGGCCGGTTCCTGGAGCACTCCCGCCTCTTCGCCTTCTGCAACGGCGGCGAGCCCGAAGTGTGGCTCGGCAGCGCCGACATGATGCACCGCAACCTCGACCGCCGCATCGAGGCGCTGGTGCGGGTCGCCGACCCGGCCCACCGCGCGACCCTCACCCGCCTGCTGGAGACCGGCATGGCCGACTCGACCGCGTCGTGGCACCTCGGCCCCGACGGCGAGTGGACGCGGCACGCGACCGACGCGGACGGCCGGCCCCTGCGGCACGTCCAGGAGATGCTCATAGACGCCCGGAGGCGCCGACGTGCACAACCCTGACCACCACCAGGCGACCGCCGGTGAGGTCCTGGCGCCGTACCTCCACGCCCGGGCGAACGACTTCCTGCGGGCCCTGCGCACCCACACGGAGAGCAGCGGCACGGACACGGCCGGCGCGGAGGAGGCCACCAGGTCCCTGCGGGCCGCCGCCCGGCGCATCAGCGGGACGCTGCACACGTTCCGCCCGGTCCTCGACGGGGCGTGGGCGGACGGGCTGCGCTCCGAGCTGGCCTGGCTGTCCGGCACGCTCGCCCAGGAGCACGCCTGCACCTCCCGGCTCGTCCGGCTCGTGGACGCCCTGTCCCGGCTGACCGGCGGGCCCGTACCGGCCCCGAGGGGCTCCCGTACGGGTGGCTCCGGCGCGCGGGGCGCGGGCGAGACGATCGCGATGGGCGCCGCCCGCGCGGGAGCCCTGCTGGAGCGGCAGATCACCCTCGCCCGTACCCGGGCCCACTCGGCGGCCCTGGAGGCGCTGGGCTCGTCCCGGTTCCACGCGGTGGCCGACGCGGTGGCGCTGCTGGCGTCGGAGGTGCCGTTCGGGCCCGCCGCGAAGTCGCCCGCCGAGGAGATCCTGCCGGTCCCCGCCGAGACGGTGGAGCGGCGCCTCCTGGACGCGGTCGCCGCCCTGCCGATGAGCCCCGCCGTGGGCGGCGAGCACCAGGACGGCCCCTGGCACCAGGTGCGGCTGCTGCTGCGGCTGCACCGGTACGCCTTAGAGGTACGGTGCGCCCCGGTGCCCGAGCTGTACGAGGCGGCGACCGCGCTGGACCGGCACCGGGACGCCGCCGACGCCGCCGCGGCCGCGGCCACCGCCGCCCGTACGCCGCGCATCGCCCCGGCGACCGCGTACACGCTCGGCGTGCTCCACGCCGACCAGCGGCACGAGGTGGAGGCCGCCCGGATCGCCTTCCACCGCGCCTGGCGCCGCACGGCGGTGACCACGCCATGACGGGCGGCGCGGGCGGCCCCGCGGGCGGCACGAAGGGCTCCGGCGGCGGTACGGGCGGCGGCCCCCGGCCCGGCGGCGGTACGGGCGCCTCCGGCGGCGGCCCCGGTGTCGTACGGGCGGCCGGCTGCGTCCTGTGGCGCCGCGCGCCCGGCTCGCCCACCCGCACCGACGCCGACGCCACCACAGCCGAAGCCGCCGACCCCACCGCAGCCGCAGCCGCAGCCGCCGACCCCGTCGAGCTGTGCCTGATCCACCGCCCCAAGTACGACGACTGGTCCTTCCCCAAGGGCAAGCTCAAGCCCGGCGAGGACCTGCTCTCGGCGGCCGTGCGCGAGGTACGGGAGGAGACCGGCCACGCCTGCCGCCCCGGCGTCCGCCTGGGCACCGTCCGCTACCGGGTGCGCGAGCGCCACAAGGTGGTCACGTACTGGGCCGCCGAGGCGGGCCCCGGCACCTTCGTGCCCGGCAAGGAGGTGGACACCCTGCGCTGGCTCCCGCCCGGTGAGGCGCGCGACCTGCTGTCCCACCCGCAGGACCGGCGCCTGGTCACCTGGTTCCTCGCGACGCTGTAGGTGACGGATCCGATGCGCGGGGCACCAGGGGTACAGACCCACCGTGGCAAACACCGACAGGGACCCTCACCGGCACTTACGACATGGTTCACCTGGCGTTCACTCTCCCCCGTCGGCCGCTTCACCTGATCTGCCTAATTTCGGCCGTACAAGGTGACCGACAGACGCCACCACCACCCACCCCGACACACGCCGTCGTACAACCGGCCATGGACATGGATCACCACGACCAGCCCCCTACGGCCACCAGCTCGGCGGTTACTGGAAGGAACACCCGAAAGTGAAGCTTCATCGCAAGACCGGGCTTCGCGCCACCGCGCTCGGCGCCCTCGCCGTCTCCGGCGCCCTGGTTCTCACGGCGTGTGGTTCGGACGACAACACGAACCCGAGCGGGGAGAAGAAGCCCACGGCCGCCTCGGACGTGAAGTGCGACGGCGCGAAGGGCCAGCTTCTCGCGGCGGGCTCGACCGCCCAGAAGAACGCCATGGACCTCTGGGTCAAGAACTTCCAGGCCGCCTGCTCCGGCGTCGAGGTGAACTACCAGGCCATCGGCTCCGGCGGCGGCATCACCAAGTTCAACCAGGGCCAGGTCGCGTTCGCCGGCTCCGACTCCGCGCTGAAGGAGGAGGAGGTCGCCGAGTCGCAGAAGATCTGCAAGGGCGGCAAGGGCATCAACCTCCCGATGGTCGGCGGCCCCGTCGCCATCGGCTACAAGCTGGACGGCGTGGACAGCCTCGTCCTCGACGCCTCCACCCTCGCCAAGATCTTCGACTCGAAGATCACCAAGTGGAACGACCCCGCCATCGCCAAGCTGAACCCGGGCGTCAAGCTGCCCGACGTGGCGATCCAGGCCTTCCACCGCTCCGACGAGTCCGGCACCACGCAGAACCTCGGCAAGTACCTGAGCGAGGCCGCCCCGGCCGACTGGAAGCACGACCCGAAGACCAAATCGTGGCCCGCCCCCGGCGGCCAGGCCGCGAACGGCTCCTCCGGTGTCGCCGCCGCCGTCAAGGACACCAACGGCGCGATCGGCTACTTCGAGCTCTCCTACGCCAAGGCCAGCAGCATCAGCACGGTCAAGCTGAACACGGGCGCCGCCCAGCCGGTCGAGGCCACCACGGAGAACGCCTCCAAGGCCATCGCCGCCGCCAAGATCAAGGGCACGGGCAACGACCTGGCCCTGTCCCTCGACTACAAGACCAAGGCCGAGGGCGCGTACCCGATCATCCTCGTCACCTACGAGATCGCCTGCGACAAGGGCAACAAGGCGGAGACGCTGCCGACCCTGAAGGCGTTCCTCAACTACACGGTCAGCGACGAGGGCCAGAAGCTGCTCTCCGACGCCGGTTACGCCCCGCTGCCGGCCGAGATCGCGGCCAAGGTCCGCGAGATCGTCCCCACGCTCTCCTGACGACCCCGCCGGGACCGGCCCTCTCCCCCTGGGCCGGGCCGGTCCCGGCATCCGGTGCACCGCCGCCAGGAGCCACCACGGCTCCGCAGACCGGAGAACTCAACGATGGCCACAGCCACCACCCACACGCCACCGCCTCCCGGGCCGCACGACACAACGCCCCCGAAGGCCTCCGCCCCGTCCCAGGCGGGTGACCGGATCTTCCGCGGACTGTCCCGCGGCTCCGGCATCACCCTGCTGGTGATCATGGCGGCGATCGCCGTCTTCCTCACGTACCGCGCGATCCTCGCCATCGCCGAGAACGAGGGCAACTTCCTCACCACCTCCGAGTGGAACCCGGCGGGCGACCCGCCCGTCTTCGGCATCGCCGTCCTGGCCTTCGGCACGATCGTCAGCTCGATCATCGCCATGGTCATCGCCGTGCCGGTCGCCATCGGCATCGCGCTGTTCATCTCGCACTACGCGCCGCGCAAGCTCGCCGGGCCCCTCGCCTACGTCGTGGACCTCCTCGCCGCCGTCCCCAGCATCATCTACGGCCTGTGGGGCGCGATCTTCCTCGTCCCGTACCTGGGCGGCCTCAACAAGTGGCTCGACCAGTACCTGGGCTGGACGTACATCTTCGACAAGTCCGGCGAGGGCGTCGCGCGGAACATGTTCACCGTCGGCATCCTGCTGGCGATCATGATCCTGCCGATCATCACCAACGTCACCCGTGAGGTCTTCCTCCAGGTCCCGCGCATGCACGAGGAGGCCGCCCTGGCCCTCGGCGCGACCCGCTGGGAGACCATCCGCATGTCGGTCCTGCCGTTCGGCCGCTCCGGCATCATCAGCGCCTCCATGCTGGGCCTCGGCCGCGCGCTCGGCGAGACGATGGCCGTCGCCGTCGTCCTGTCGCCCAGCTTCATCATCTCCGGGCGCCTCCTCGACCCGGGCGGCGGCACGTTCGCGCAGAACATCGCCGCCAAGTTCAACGAGGCGAACGAGTACGGCCGCGACGCCCTGATCGCCTCCGGCCTCGTCCTCTTCCTCATCACGCTGCTGGTCAACGGCGCCGCCCGGTGGATCATCGCGCGCCGCAAGGAGTACTCGGGGGCCAACGCATGAGCCACGTCATCCAGGACAAGCGCCCGGCCGCCGCCCCCACGCGCCGCCGCTCCCCGCTCGCCCACGCCCGCATGCCGCGCTGGGCCCCGGCCGCGATAGCCGTCGGCTCCATCGCCGCCGGTGTCGGCATCGGCCTCGCCGCGGGCTGGGAGAGCCGCGTCCAGTGGGGCATGATCTCCGCCCTGCTGTTCATCCTCGCCACGTACGTCATCACCACCAAGGTGGAGAACGCCCGCCAGGCCAAGGACCGCGTCGCGACCAGCCTCGTCTGGGTCTGCTTCGTCCTCGCCATCGTCCCGCTCGCCTCCCTCTCCTGGGTGACGGTGAGCAAGGGCATGGAGGTCCTCGACGGGTACTTCCTCACCCACTCGATGAACGGCGTCCTCGACGCCGAGATGGGCGGCGGCGTCTACCACGCGCTGCTCGGCACCATCGAGCAGGTCGCCATCGCCGCGGTCATCGCCGCCCCGATCGGCATGCTCACCGCGATCTACCTGGTCGAGTACGGCAGGGGCAAGCTCGCCCAGGCCGTGACCTTCTTCGTCGACGTCATGACGGGTGTCCCGTCCATCGTCGCGGGTCTCTTCATCCTCGCCACCTGGAACCTGATCCTCGGCTTCGGTCCCTCCGGCTTCGCCGGCTCCATGGCGCTGGCCATCCTGATGATGCCGGTGGTCGTCCGCTCCACGGAGGAGATGCTCAAGCTCGTCCCGAACGAGCTGCGCGAGGCGTCCCTCGCGCTGGGCGTCCCCAAGTGGAAGACGATCCTCAAGGTGGTCCTGCCGACCGCGATCGGCGGCATCACCACGGGCGTCATGCTCGCGATCGCCCGTATCACCGGCGAGACGGCCCCCGTGCTGCTCCTCGTCTTCGGTACGAAGCTGATCAACCCGAACCCGTTCGAGGGCGCCCAGGCGTCGCTGCCGCTCTATGTGTACGAGCAGTACGCCGTCGGTACGGACGCCGCCGTGGCCCGCGCGTGGGCAGCGGCGCTCGTACTGATCGCCTTCGTCATGATCCTCAACCTGGTGGCCCGCGGCATCGCCCGCTGGAAGGCCCCGAAGACCGGCCGCTGAGGCCACGACCCCCGGCTCCGCGCCCGGCATCCCGCCGGACAGCGGCGCACACTTGGAAGTGATTGAAGATGGCCAAGCGAATCGACGTCAGCGGCCTCTCCGCGTACTACGGCAACCACAAGGCGATCGACGACATCTCGATGACCGTCGAGCCCCGCTCCGTCACGGCCTTCATCGGCCCGTCCGGCTGCGGCAAGTCCACCTTCCTGCGCACCCTGAACCGGATGCACGAGGTCACCCCCGGCGGCCGCGTCGAGGGCAAGGTGATGCTGGACGACCAGAACCTGTACGGCAAGGACGTCGACCCCGTCGCCGTGCGCCGTACGGTCGGCATGGTCTTCCAGCGGCCCAACCCCTTCCCCACCATGTCGATCTTCGACAACGTGGCGGCGGGCCTGCGCCTGAACGGCAACTACCGGAAGTCCGAGCTGGGCGACGTCGTGGAGCGCTCCCTCAGGGGCGCCAACCTCTGGAACGAGGTCAAGGACCGCCTCAACAAGCCGGGCGCCGGTCTCTCCGGCGGCCAGCAGCAGCGCCTGTGCATCGCCCGCGCCATCGCCGTCGAGCCCGACGTGCTGCTGATGGACGAGCCCTGCTCCGCCCTGGACCCGATCTCCACCCTGGCGATCGAGGACCTGATCGGCGAGCTGAAGGAACAGTTCACGATCGTCATCGTGACCCACAACATGCAGCAGGCGGCCCGCGTCTCCGACCGCACCGCGTTCTTCAACCTCGCGGCGGTCGGCCAGCCGGGCAAGCTGGTCGAGATCGACGACACGGACCGGATCTTCTCCAACCCGTCGGTCCAGGCCACCGAGGACTACATCTCCGGCCGCTTCGGCTGATCCTCCCGCCCCACAGGCGTCCTGCGGTGCTGCATGGCGGTGCCACCGCATGACGAAGGGCCCGCCCTCTCGCTCCCGGAGAGGGCGGGCCCGCTTCGCGTCCGGCGGCCGTACGGCCCTGGCCCGGCCCCGGCGCCCGTACGGCCTGACGGCGGGGGCAGCCGCAGACGGCCCGTACGGCCCGTACGGGCCGGTCAGCCGAAGAAGATCTGTACGGCGAAGAAGCTCACCGCCGCCACCGCCGCGGCGGCCGGCATGGTGATGAACCAGCCAAGGACGATGTTCTTCGCGACGCCCCAGCGGACCGCGTTGACCCGCTTGGTCGCGCCCACGCCCATGATCGCGGACGTGATGACGTGCGTCGTGGAGATCGGCGCGTGGAACATGAACGACGCCGTGTACATGACGGACGCCGCCGTCGTCTCCGCGGCGAAGCCCTGCGGCGGGTCCAGCTCGATGATCCGGCGGCCCAGCGTCCGCATGATCCGCCAGCCGCCCGCGTACGTGCCGAGCGACAGCATCAGCGCGCTGGCGACCTTCACCCACAGCGGGATCGGGTCACCGGCCTGCTCGACGTCCGCGATGACCAGAGCCATCACGACGATGCCCATCGTCTTCTGGGCGTCCTGGAGGCCGTGGCCCAGCGCCATTCCGGCGGCCGACACGGTCTGCGCGATCCGGAAGCCGCGCTTCGTCTTGTGCGGTCCCGACTTGCGGAAGATCCACATGATCGCGGCCATCACCAGATAGCCGATGATCAGGCCGACGAACGGGGAGATGAACATCGGGATGACGATCTTCTCCAGCACCCCGCCCCAGATCACCTCGGTGCCGCCCGCCAGCGCCGCGCCGACCATGCCGCCGAACAGGGCGTGGGACGAGGAGGAGGGCAGCCCGAAGTACCAGGTGATCAGGTTCCAGACGATGGCGCCGATCAGCGCGGCGAAGAGGATGCCCATCCCCTTGTCGCCGGTCGGCGTGGCGATGATGCCCTCGCTGACCGTCTTGGCGACGCCGCTGCCCATGAAGGCACCGGCGAGGTTCATGACCGCCGCCATCACCAGCGCGGCTCGCGGCGTGAGCGCCCGGGTGGACACGGACGTGGCGATCGCGTTCGCCGAGTCGTGGAAGCCGTTCGTATAGGTGAAGAAGAGCGCGACCCCGATGGTCACGACCAGAGCGAAGGTGTCCACGGGACCTCAGGACTCCTTGACGGCGATGGTCTCCACCGTGTTCGCCACGTGCTCGAAGGCGTCGGCCGCTTCCTCCAGTACGTCCACGATCTGCTTCAGCTTCAGCACCTCGATGGCGTCGTACTTGCCGTTGAAGAGGTGGGCGAGCAGCTTGCGGTGGATCTGGTCGGCCTGGTTCTCCAGACGGTTGACCTCGATCCAGTACTCGGTGAGGTTGTCCATCGTCCGCAGGTGCGGCATCGCCTCGGCGGTCAGCTCGGCGGCCCTGGCCAGCACCTCGATCTGCTGCTCGACACCCTTCGGCAGCTCCTCGATGTTGTAGAGGACGACGAGGTCGACGGCCTCCTCCATGAAGTCCATGATGTCGTCGAGCGACGAGGCGAGGGCGTAGATGTCCTCGCGGTCGAAGGGCGTGATGAAGGAGGAGTTCAGCTGGTGGAAGATCGCGTGGGTGGCGTCGTCCCCGGCGTGTTCGGCCGCCCGCATCCGCTCCGCGATCTCGGCCCTCGCGGACGCCTCCGCTCCCAGCAGTTCCATCAGGAGCTTCGAGCCGGTGACGATGTTGTCCGCCGACGCGGAGAACATGTCGTAGAAGCTCGTCTCCCGGGGGGTCAGACGAAAGCGCACGTGGGGTCCTTCGGTGCATGGATGTCGGTCAGGCTGATGCTAGGCGCATCATCCGGCCACGGCGAACCGGCGTTCCTCAGTGTCGCCCATCGGGCACAGTGAACAGAACCGACCCCGCACAATCCCGCGAGGATCGGTACCATATACCCGCGAGGGGTATACCCACCCTTTGCGGACAACGGGAGGACCCATGACGACCACCGAGCCGGCCGGCCTTCCGGTCGCGGAGCCCGTCGAGGCCCACGGTGACCACGGTCACGCGGTGCACGGGTACCACGACCAGAAGGCCGAGCACCTCAAGCGGCTGCGCCGGATCGAGGGCCAGATCAGGGGCCTTCAGCGGATGGTGGACGAGGACGTCTACTGCATCGACATACTCACCCAGGTCTCGGCGTCCACGAAGGCGCTCCAGTCCTTCGCGCTCCAGCTGCTGGAGGAGCACCTGCGCCACTGCGTCGCGGACGCGGCGGTGAAGGGCGGCGACGAGATCGACGCGAAGGTCGAAGAGGCCACAAAAGCGATCGCGCGGATGATGCGCACGTGACTGCTGGACCTGTCCGAATCTGATCGCCGTGCACCTCCGCGCGGCGCCGCCGGGCAGCCTCCCGGGCAGCCCCCGGGCAGCGTCCGGTACGGCCCCTACGGGCGGGCCCGAGGCCGGTGCGGCGCCCCGCACGCGGCAGGCCCCGGAGGCGTACGGCCCCTGCGGCTGAGCCCCGGCCGGTACGTCGCCCCGCAGCGGGGCCCGGTCCAGGCGGTACGGCTGCCCCTCCGGTGCGGGCCCTGGGGCAAGGCTCCGGGTACGGCTCCCCATCCCGTGCGAGCCCCCGGGGGCAAGGCTCCGGGTACGGCTCCCCATCCCGTGCGGGCCCGGCGGGGGCAAGGCTCCGGGCAGGGGCGCCCGCCCCCGGCACCGCCACCGCCCCAGGGGCACGACCCGTCCCGGTACGGCCTACGGCGGGGCGGCGACCCGGCGCGGTCACCCCGGTACGCAACGGCCGCGGAGCAGCTCGGCGCCATCGCCCCGCAGCTCGGCGCAGTACGCCGCGCGTCCGGTCATCGCCATCACCAGGGCGAGGGTGGTGCCGGAGACCAGCGGCCCGGACCCCGCGGTGAACGGCCCGTCGTCCGCGACGAGCCTCAGGCCCCGGACGCGCCCCTTGGCGAGCACCACGAGGTCCGAGCCCTGGTAGTACTCGGCGAGCCGGGTGAGGACGTCGACCGGGTACGCGCGCCGGATGCCGAGCGGGCGCCGGATGTCCTCGCCGTGCACGACCGTCTCGCCGAGCATGGCCACGACGGGAAGGGGCGGCTTGGTGGTGCTCGCCACCACGCGCCGGAACCTCTCCAGCGTCTCGGCGGGGGTCGCGCCCAGTTCTTCGGCCAGCCGCATGGCCACCTGCCGGTCGAAGTCGAACCGGCAGCGGATCACCCCCGCCATCCACCGCACGGTGTCGAGGCTCGCGCCCGCGGTGAGGTGCGCCAGCACCTCGCGGACCGACAGCCCGGCGCACAGCGACGGCGTCGCCCACCGTTCGTCGGCCAGTTCCGCGAGATCCGCCGCGAGGGCGGCCCGCTCGGCGCGGACCGTCGGCCACAGTCCGGCCCCCTGCCGGCGCGGTTCGGTGGTCGGTTCTGGATGAGTCATACGATGGCCTCTCCTGTCACGGCAGTGCCCTGGCCGCCACCGGTACGCGCCAGAAGTCGGCGTCCGGCAGGCGGAAACGTCCAAGGGGAGACCGCCGGCCCGGCCCGAAGTCATCGCCGGAACGCGAAAAGTTCCCGGAACCGACCGGGACCAGGTGCGGTTCCTGGTCAGGCGCCCGGCGTGGGCCCGCTCGGGGGCTCCGTACCGGGCGACACCTTCAGCACCTCGTCGATCCGGTCGGCGCTGAGCCGCTCGCCGTCCGTGGTGGAGGCGGCGATCATCAGCTCGCCGCACAGCTCGATCTCGGCGAGGGCCACGTGGTCCTGGAGGGTCTTCGCACTGAGGAGCAGGAGCGGGGCCACGCGCGTTCACCTCTTCCAGCCGGTGTCGGCTTCCCAGCGTAGGGAGCGCGACACGGTCCGCGCATGACACGTCCGGACCATTCGCGGGCCACCCAGAGGGCCTCCCCCGCGCCCCCTCACCCCCCGGTCACCACCCCGAGCCCCCGCTGTACGCGACCGCCCCCACGCGTACCCCCGCCCCCGTCAGCGAAGGGCCGGAGCCCCTCAGGAGCGGGTGGCGGTCGCGCAGCCGTCCGCCGTTTCGCCGCGTGTGCCGATCGGCTTGCTGCGGTCGTACGGGTCCACCTGACCGGCTGTGCCGGAGGGCTGCTCGTCGGCCGCGCCGAAGGGCGGTACGAAGTAGCCGGTGGGGCCGGAGCATCCGCCGTTGGTCATGTCGAGCGCGTACGAGACGAGGGACGCCGTACCCTGCTCGGTGATCACCTTGGCCGGGTCGTCCCAGCTCATCACCACCTCGCGCCGCACGATCGTACGGACGACCTCGGCGTCCGGTCCGCCGTCACCCGCTGCCGGGGTGACCGGGTAGACGAAGGTGACGTCCGCCGTCACCTCCACCGCCCCCCGGCGCCCTTCCCGGTACGTGAGCCGACCGCGGGTCTTGACCACGTCACCGACCAGCCGCGCCTGGTCCGGCCGGAAGCGGCTGAACAACAGCAGCGGGTCGGTCCCGGGGGTGGGCGCCGACGACGACAGGGCGGTACGGAGGTACTCCTGGACGTCCTTCTGGTGCGGGTTGAGCAAGGCGATCGCCCTCGTGGGCGGCTCGCCGCGCAGCACGCCGGGGTCGAGCCCGGCGGCCACCAGGAAGTCCCGGCTCCGCCGCAGAGCCCGCTCGACCTGGTCGGCGTCCATCCAGCCGGTGGCCCTGGCCTCCGGCACGGTGATCCCGGCCGCTCCGTCGGCCCAGCGGGCGGCGGGCGAACCCCGGAACGGCTCGGCCAGGGTGGGGCGCGGACCGGACTCGGCGCCGGGCGCCTCCCGGGGCCTCTCCGACTCGGCGGCCAGCGGCACCCCGCCCTCTCCCTGCCCCCCTGACCAGCCGAGGAGCTGCTGCGGGAAGAGCGCCACGGCCAGGACGGCCAGGGCCGCCACGAACCCGGCCACGTACCGGCCCGTGCCGCGCCGGGCCCGGGCCGACGGGTGCGAGCCCCGCCTCTCCGGCCGCCCGGGGCGCTTCGGCGGCCGCGGCCCGGCCTCGCGGTCGTCCGCGGACGGCTCCACGGGAGCCCCGGCCGCGCCGCTCACCGACTCCCGCAGGAAGCGTTCCCACTCCTCGTCAGGCACGGACGATCCGCCCTGTCCCCCAGCCCCGCTCACACCGCACTCCGATCCCGCTCGACGGCTCGACACCTGATGGCGTGGCCTCTCGACCGCCCGGCCGTCGGCACCTCGGCCGCGCACCGGTCGGCCCAGAGCCGCTCGCATGATCACACGGACGGCATCGGGAAAGGGGAGGCGGTGCCCGGCGCAGGGCCGTCTCGGCCATGCCCCGCCGGTCACCGGCGGCGGTCGGGCATCATGCCCGGATGAGCCTGACCGTCGAGTCCTTGGCGCTCCGGACGATGTGTCAGCGGCCCCCTGACCCTCCGGACCGGACCGGGTCGTGCGCTCCCGTCGCTCCCCTTCGGCACCGTGCGGAGGACGGCGAGGTCATGGACGCGGAGATCGCCTCCGCGATTCTGGCCGGTCTGGCCGCTCTCGTCGGCACCGCCCGCCGACGGGGCCAAGGCTTCCACCGCCGGCTCGCGTAGAAGCAGGGGCCCACGCGGGGAGCCGGCCGCTCGGCCGCGCCCGTGGCGTCGGCCGCGGTCAGGCCCTGCCGGGCCAGGGACCGGTGGGGCCGTCACCCGGCCGTGGCCGGTGGCTCCCGCACCCTCTGCCGCGGTGCGCGCGGCGGGTCAGCCCGCGATCCGGCCCGTGTAGATGTCGCGGTGCGGCGGCAGCCGTACGTCGACCGCCGTCCCGAAGCCGTACAGCTCGGTCGTGGAGGTCACCTCCACCTCCCGCTCGCCGTTCGCGAAGCTGAACCGGTGCCGCACCTTCCGCAGGCGCCCCTCCCCGTCCAGGTACGCGTCGAACGGCACCGTGTCCGTGGCGAACCCTTTCGCCGCGGCCTCCAGCGCCTCCCGCACCCGCGGCGACGCGACCTTCGCGGCCGCGGCGATGTCGGTGGTGCCCCGGTAGTGCGCCACCCGCACGCCGCCCACGTGGACGGCGCCCACGTAGGTCACGTGCCGGGCCGCCCGCAGCAGCTCGGCCGCCGCGCCGGGGTCGGTGGCGCCGCCCGTGACCAGATTGCCGTCCGCGAGGCTGGTCGTGTCCACCCGTACCCACTTGTCGGCGGGCACCCCGGCGCCCCGGTTCTTCATGTACAGGGCGCCGGGCGTGAACAGCTCGGTGATCCGGCGGCGCGGCCGGTCGCCGTCCTCGGGGAGCAGCACCCGTACCCGGCCGTGCCCCGCCCGGAAGTCGTAGCCGCCCTCGCCCTCGATGGTCAGCCGCGTGCCGCCCGTCGCCATCTCCAGGGCGGTCCTGGCCTTCGACGTACCGGCCCGTGCCAGCAGCTCGGGCACGGCGCGCACGGTGTCGAGCGGCCCGCCCGCGTCACCCGCCTTCGCCCCACCGGCGGTCGCGCCGACCACGGCACCGGCGGGGGGCCCTGTCCCGGCGTCCGCGCCCGGCGAGCACCCGGCCAGCCCCGTCGCCACCGCCGCCACCACCGCCGCGGTGGCGGTGACGGCGTCCGCGCCGCCCGTCCGCCTGAGCTTGTGCACCACCATCGCCTGCCTACCCCCAACACCGTGCCGCTGCCTGCCGAAACCCCCGCCCTTCGGCCCGCGGCCTCGGTGACCGGGGGACGACCCACTCGCATAACGACCGCTCCCGCCGCCCGTCACGCCCGCCCCCCGGGCCCCGGTACCGTGGACGTGTGCACCCGCATGACGCGCCCTCGCCGCCGCCGGTCACCGGCGGCGCCCCGCACCACGCCCCGCACCACGCGACCGCCACCGAACGCGGCGCCTTCGCCCTCGCGCGCTGCGCCTGCGGCTGGTCGGGCCCGGCCCGCCGCTCCCGCGAAAGGGCCCGTACGGACGCCGTCACGCACATGTCGGAAGCGGGTCTTCCCGTGCGACAGTGACGCCATGGACCGGCGCTCACTGCTGACCACGGGACTGACGACCGGACTGGCGACCGGGCTCACGGCGGTGATGGCCGCGACGGCGGGCTGCGACGGCCCGCCCCCGACCACACCCGCCTCCTCCCCCTCCCCTCCCGTCACACCGGCCCCGTCCTCCGGTCGCGCGCCCTCCTGGAAGGCGCTGGCCGCCGGGCTCGACGGGCCGCTGGTGCTGCCGGGAGACGAGGCGTACGCGACGGCCCGTCAGCTGTACAACCGCCGCTTCGACCATCTGCGCCCGGCGGCGGTCGCGTACGTGGCGGGCGAGGAGGACGTACGGGAGTGCCTGGCGTTCGCCCGCCGCCACGGGCTGCGGGTCGCGGCGCGCAACGGCGGACACTCGTACGGCGGTTGGTCCAGCGGCGACGGGCGGCTCGTGGTGGACGTGTCGCGGCTGGCCCGGGTGGAGGCGGACGGCGCGGCCGGCGCGGTGGCCGGGGCGGGCGCGCGGCTGGTGGACGTGTACCGCGCGCTGGCCGCGCGGGGCCGTACCGTACCGGCCGGGTCGTGCCCGACCGTCGGGGTGACCGGCCTGACGCTGGGCGGCGGCCACGGGGTGGTGTCCCGCGCGTACGGCCTGACCTGCGACAACCTGGAGGCGGCGACCCTGGTGACGGCGGAAGGCCGCACCGTGCGGGCGTCCGCCGACGAGGAACCGGACCTGCTGTGGGCGCTGCGGGGCGGCGGTCTCGCCGGGTTCGGGGTCGTGACGGAGCTGCGGTTCCGTACGCACCCGGCGCCGCCGACGGTGACCGCGTACCTGAACTGGCCGTGGCCGCGGGCGCGTGCGGTTCTGGCGGCCTGGCAGGTGTGGGGCCCGGACCTGCCGGACGAGATCTGGTCGCAGCTGCACCTGTCGGCGGGCGCGGGCGGCGGTACGCCGACGGTGACGGTGACCGCGATGACGCTGGGCGGGCGCGGGGACCTGGAGGACGCGGTGGACCGGCTCGCGGACCGGGTGGGTGCACCGGCGTCGTCGGTGGCGCTGCGGGAACGGGGGTTCCTGGAGGCGATGCTCGTGTTCGGGGGGTGCGCGGGCCTGTCGGAGGAGCAGTGCCGGCTGCCCGGTCCGCTGCCGGGGCGGAGCCCGCGCGGGGCGCTGGGGCGGGAGACGTACGCCGCCCTGTCGGACTTCTTCGACCGGCCGCTGCCGGACGCGGGGCGGGCCGCGCTGACGACGGCGGTCGAGGCGTTCACCCGTACGGCGGTCGCGGAGGGCGGGGGCGGCGGCTCGGTGGCGCTGACGGCGCTGGGCGGCGCGGTGAACCGGGTGGACCCGGCGGCGACGGCGTTCGTGCACCGCCGGTCACGGACGCTGGCGCAGTACGCCGCGTCGTGGCAGCCGGGCACGCGGGGCGCGGTGCAGCAGCGGTGGCTGCGGCGCACCCGGGAGGGCATGCGGCGGTACGCGTCGGGGATGGCGTACCAGAACTACGCGGACCCGGCGCTGGCCGACTGGCGCCGCGCGTACTACGGGGAGGCGGCACCCCGGCTGGCGAGGCTGCGACGCCGGTACGACCCGGAGGGCCTGTTCACGTACGCGCAGTCACTGTGAGCAGGCGGGTCGGGGCCCGTAGGGGTCGGCGAGGGCCCGTAGGGGACGCCGCGCTCCGGCTCACGTGAGCCCGCAAGGGACGGCCGAGGCCCGTGGGGGACGGCACCCCGGACCCCTAAGCAGCGAGGTCGCGCTCACCCCCTCCCTCCGCTCGTCTGCGAGGGTCCGCCAGTTCCACCGTCCCGTGTCCGTTCCGGGCGCCGCCGGGCGCCTTCCGGGACCGTACGAGCCACCCGACCCGCGGGGAGCGCGCGACGGCGGCGGTGAACGGGGTCAGCAGGGCGAGGGCGACGGGCGCGAGGAGCAGGGCGATGGCGGTGCCGAGCGCGAAGCCGCCGACGACGTCGGTCGGGTAGTGGACGCCCATGTAGACGCGGCAGAAGCCCTCCGCGAGGGCGAGGGCGATGGCGGCGAGACCGAAGCGCTTGTCGGCGATGAACAGCCCGACGGCGATGGCCATGGCCAGGGTGGCGTGGTCGCTGACGAACGAGTAGTCCGTCTTGCCCTGCACGAGGACTTCGAGGCCGTCGTGGTCGCGGAACGGCCGGGGCCGCTCGACGAAGCCGCGGATGGGGACGTTGACCAGCACGGCGAGCGCGGCGGCGAGCGGCGCCCACACGATGCCTGCGACCGCGGAGACGGAGTCCTCCAGCGCGCCGCGCCGCCGGACGCTCCACCAGCACCAGAGGGTGACGAGGACGAGCCCGAGCATGATCCCGTACTCGCCGACGAACCCCATGACGCGGTCCAGCCAGCCCGGGGCGGCCTTGGCCAGCCCGTTGATGTCGTAGAGCAGGCTGACATCGGGGTTCGTACCGTCCGATGCGAGTCCGGCCATGCGCTGCGGCCCCTTGCCTTGTGCTGCGGTGAGGTGGTTGCGATCAGTCGGGGGAACGTCCTGTGCGAGGGGTACGTTCCACGCTCCACGAAACGCTCACACGACGTTATCGAAGAGAGATCGCGGCCCTCCGTCCGGGGCGGTCCGATCAGGCGTCAGTTCCGTGCGTGGGCAGGGCCTTCGCGCCGTCCTGGGTGACGCGGGTCGCGCCGAAGTAGTCCGGTGTGTCGATCTTGTCGAAGCGGATGACGGCGCCGGTGTAAGGGGCATTGATCATGTACCCGCCGCCGACGTACATGCCGACGTGCCGGATGGCGCGGGAGTCGGTCAGGTCGTCGGAGAAGAAGACCAGGTCGCCGGGGAGCAGCTCGTCGCGTGAGGGGTGGGGGCCGGCGTTGTACTGGTCGTTGGCGACGCGCGGCAGCTTGATGCCGACGGTGGCGTACGCGGCCTGGGTGAGCCCGGAGCAGTCGAACCGGCCGCCGTCGGCCGCGGTGCCCTCGCCGCCCCACAGGTAGGGCTTGCCGAGCTGCTTCTGGGCGAAGTAGATGGCGCCGGCGGCCTGCCGGGACGGCTCGACGGGGCCGACGGGCCGGGCGAAGCTCTTCTCCAGGGACCTGATGATCCGGACGTAGTTCTGGGTCTCCTTGTACGGGGGGACGCCGCCGTACTTGATGACCGCGTACGCGCCGGCGTTGTAGGCGGCGAGCATGTTGTCGGTGGGGTCGCCGGGGACGTCCTTCACGTACTGGGCGAGTGAGCAGTCGTAGGAGGCGGCCGACGGGATGGCGTCGTTCGGGTCCCACACGTCCCGGTCGCCGTCCTTGTCGCCGTCCACGCCGTGCGCGGCCCAGGTGCCGGGGATGAACTGCGCGATGCCCTGCGCCGAGGCGTGGCTCTGGGCGCGCGGGTTCCAGCCGCTCTCCTGGTACAGCTGGGCGGCGAGCAGCGCGGGGTTGACGGCCGGGCAGAGGTTGCCCCACCGCTGCACGAGCGGCTGGTACGCGGCGGGCACGGCTCCCTTGGCGAGCCCGACGGCCCCCCGTACGCCCCCGCCCCCGCCCCCGCCGACGAGCTGGGCGGCGACGACGTAGGTACCGACGACGAGCAACGCGACGAAACTCAGGCAGGCCCCGAAGACGACCCCGCCCACCAGCCACGCCTTACGCACCGTCAACCCCCGTCGCCAGTAGGGCCCTCATCCGCGCCGTCAACAGTTTAGGCGTCGACTGCCCGCCCGGGCAGGCCCAGAAGCCCATTGCATCCGAAAACCAGCACATGTGATGATCCGCCACATGACCACACCGGGGGAGGGTCGCGGTGAACCGGCCGCAGCGGAACAACCGCGCAGGTCATCACGCCTGGAAGCCCTGAGCGCACCACACGGCGCACCTGCCGCGGCACCGGCATCGAAGAAGTTGAATCCGCAACTGCAACGCGTAATTCCGGACACGGCGGCCGAAGCGCGACGGGAGTTCGCCGTCCTGCTGGGTGAGTTCCGCCGCACTCCCGTCCTCGTCCCGCTCGCGGCCGGTGGCGGCCTGTGGACGGCGGACCGGGGCGGCGTCCGCTGGATCTGCGCCTTCTCCCACGAGGCGGCGCTGTCCCGCTTCGCACACGCCCGGGGCGAGGCCCACCGGACGTGGGAGTACCGCACGGTGCTGGGCGCACGGCTGCTCGACGTGATGGTGCCGACGCTCGGCGTACCGGCCGGCGTGGCACTGGACGCGGGCAGCGACGACGGCGCGCTGTTCCCGCCGGTCCGGGGCGTCGTGCCGGACACGGCGGCGATCGATCTCGAGGACGGCCGGGACGACCGGCACCGCGTGGGCGGCCGGGACGAGCGCGACGGGGGGGCGCCATGAGCGGTGAACCGGATCTGAACCTGCCGCCGGGGACGGCCCGGCTGCTCACCGAGGGCATCAACAAGGCCCACGGGGAGCTGAAGGACCTCGCCTCCATCGGCGACGCCACCGCGGGCGGCGGCTTCTCCGACCTGGCGCTGTCCGCGCTGGAGCTCGGCCACCGCGGGCTGGCCGCCGAGTTCCGCACGTTCTGCGACCGCTGGGGCTGGGGCGTACGCGACCTCATGCGGCGCGGCAACGCCTTCGCGCACGCCGTCGGCCTCGCCGCCGGGGCGCTCCACGAGCAGGACCAGTACGTGAAGAACACCTTCAAGGTCGTCGTGAACGGCGTCAACGGGAACCCCCACCTGACGGAGGAGGAGGTGCAGGCCAGGAGCTGGGACTCGATCATCTCCCAGCGCCCCACGGACGGCGCCGACTGGAGCGAGGAGTCGTTCAGCGCAGCGCACGCGGAGTCGGAGCAGGTCTGGAACGACGTGGGCTACGACGTCCAGCACCAGATCGCGGACTCCATGGAGCGCGCCGGGGCCCTCGACAGCCACGAGCGCGAACTGCTGGACACGGTCCACCGCGAGATGTACGAGCCGACGGACGAGGCCGTCCGGCGCGCCGGGGGACAGGCCGGAGGCGGCGACTGATGGGCGACATCTTCGACAAGCTGGAGGGCGCCTGGGAAGGCGCCAAGCGCGTCACCGGCCACGTCGTGGACCACGTGACCAACGAGACCGGCGCGTTCCTCGACCACGTCGGCGCGGAGGGTCTCGCCGACGACGTGGAGGACTGGGGCGACGAGACCGCGTCGTCGCTCGGCGCGGCGATCGGCGAACAGCAACTGGGCCGGACCGAACAGGCCGACGAGCTGGTCCACGGCAAGCCCGCCACCATCACGGCCACGGTCAGGAATCTCCGCGACTTCGAGAGCGCCTTCGACATGGTCGGCCGGGGCCTGAAGGGCCTGGACTCGGCGAGCTGGAAGGGCGAGGCCGCGGAGGCGTTCCGGGAGAAGTTCGGGCTGCTGCCCGGCGAGTGGCTGCGCGCCGCCGACGCCTGCGGGGAGGCGGCGAAGGCCCTTGACGTGTACGCGGACGTCCTCACGCGGGCCCAGACGAGGGCGCAGGAGGCCATCGACCTCTACGAGCAGGGCCAGGAGGACTCGAAGAAGGCCGTCGACGCGCACAACGCGAAGATCGACGCGTACAACGCCTCGCTCTCCACCGACCGTCCGCTCCCCGAGCCGGGGGCGTTCTCCGACCCCGGTGTGCGGCGGCGCGAGCAGGCCCAGGACATCCTCAAGGCGGCGCGTCTCCAGCGCGACGAGGCCGCGGAGGTCGCCACGTCCGCCGTGCGGGCGGCCCTGGCGCACGCCCCTGACCCGTCGGCGAAGGAGAGGGCGCTCAAGTCCCTCAAGGACGGCATGATGTCCGGGGCCGTCGAGATGAGCCACTTCGCCGCGGGCATGGCCAAGGGCACGATCGGCGTCACCAACTTCGTCCGGTCGATCCTGCCCGTCGACCCGTACAACCTCACGCACCCGGCCGAGTACTACAAGAACGTCAACATGACCCTCGCCGGTCTGGTGACGACGCTCGCCCACCCCGACGAGGCGATCGCGAGGGCCTGGGAGGCCGCGAAGAAGGACCCGAGCGAGTTCATCGGCCGTCTGATCCCGGAGCTGCTGGGCACCAAGGGAGCGGGCGGCCTGAAGACGGCCGCGACCGCCGGGCTCAGGAGCGGGACGAAGCACGGCCTGGACGACGCGGCCCAGGCAGCACGCAAGGGCACCGAGGACCCCGCCAAGCCGGCACGCGAGGAGCACGCCGTCGAGAGGGGGACCACGGACCCGGTGGACCTGGCCACCGGCACCATGTTCCTCCCCCAGACCGACCTGGCCCTCCCCGGCGTCCTCCCGCTGGTCTTCCGCCGCCGGGTGGCGTCGAACTACCGGGCGGGCCGCTGGTTCGGCCCCTCGTGGTCATCGACGGCGGACCAGCGGCTGGAGATCGGCGCCGAGGGCGTGATCTTCGTGTGCGAGGACGGACTGCTCCTGACGTACCCGCACCCCGCACCCGATGTGCCGACGCTCCCGAGCCACGGCCCTCGCTGGCCGCTCAGCCGCGGCCCGGACGGCGGCTACACGGTCACGGACCCGGAGGCGGGAAGGGCCTGGCACTTCACGGAGCGGCGGACCGGACGGGCGCTGCTCGGCCAGATCGACGACCGGAACGGCAACTGGATCACCTTCGAGTACGACGAGGACGGCGCGCCCACGTCGATCGTCCACCACGGCGGGTACCACCTGCGGCTCACCACGCGCGAGGGCCGGATCACCGCCCTCCACCTGGCGGGCGGGGCGCCGGACGGCACGGACCAGGAGGTCGTCCGGTACGACTACACGGACGGCCACCTGACCGGGGTGATCAACTCCTCGGGGCTCCCCCTCCGCTTCACCTACGACGACCGGGCCCGGGTCACCTCCTGGACGGACCGCAACGGCAGCCGGTACGACTACGCGTACGACGACCGCGACCGGTGCGTCGCGGAAGGCGGCGAGGCGGGCCACATCGCCCTGCGCCTGACCTACGACGAGACGGACCCGGAGACCGGCCACCGCGTCACCACGACGACGACGCCGGAGGGCGCGACCCACCGCTACCTGGTCAACGAAGCGCACCAGGTGGTCGCGGAGACCGACCCGCTGGGCGCGGTGACCCGGTACGAGCGCGACCGCTACAACCGCCTGCTGTCGCGGACGGACCCGCTGGGCCGCACGACGCGCTTCACGTACGACGACGCGGGCAACCTCACCACGGTGACCCGCCCCGACGGCCGGAGGACGACCGCCGAGTACAACGAGCTGGGTCTCCCGGTCCGGATCGTGCACCCGGACGGCAGGGTGGTGCGCCAGACGTACGACGAGCGCGGCAACCGCACGTCGGTGACGGACCCCACGGGCGCGACGACCACGTTCGCGTACGACGCGGCGGGCCGTCCCGTGTCGGTGACGGACCCGCTCGGCCACACGACGTCGGTCGGCTACACCCCCGCGGGCCTCCTGGTGACCGTCACGGACCCGCGGGGCGCCACCATCCGCTACGTCCGCGACGCCCTCGGCCGCCCGACGGCGATCACGGACGCCCTCGGCGCGACCACCCGCCTGGAGTGGACCCCCGAGGGCCTGCTGTCCCGCCGCGTCGAGCCGGACGGAACGGAGCAGACCTGGACGTACGACGGCGAGGGCAACTGTGTCACGCACACGGACGCGATGGGCGGGGTCACCCGGTTCGAGTACACCCACTTCGACCTGCTGAAGGCCCGCACGGACCCGGACGGCGTGCGCTACGAGTTCACCCATGACACGGCCCTGCGCCTGGTGGAGGTGCTGGGCCCGCAGGGCCTGACGTGGACGTACGAGTACGACGAGGCGGGCCGGCTGCGGTCGGAGACGGACTTCGACGGCCGCACGCTGACGTACGAGCACGACGCGGCCGGGCAGCTGACCGCCAGGACCAACGGCCTGGGCGAGACCATCCGCTACGACCGCGACGCCCTGGGCAGGACGGTCCGCAAGGACGTGGCGGGCACGGTCACCACCTTCGCGTACGACGTGTTCGACGCGCTCGCGGAGGCGGTGTCCCCGGACGTCACGCTGACGCGGTTCCGGGACCGCCACGGCCGCCTGCTGTCGGAGACGGTGAACGGCCGGGAGCTGCGCTACACGTACGACGCCCTGGGCCGCCGCACGGGCCGCACGACGCCGTCCGGCGCGGTCAGCGAGTGGACGTACGACGCGGCGGGCCTTCGTACGCGGCTCACGACGTCGGGCCGCACGCTCACGTTCGAGCACGACGCGGCAGGCCGGGAGACGACCCGCCACATCTCCGGAACCCTGCAGCTCACCCACGCCTAGGACGGGCTGGGCCGCCTGACGCACCAGCACATGGGCGCAGCCGGCCGGACCCTCCAGGAGCGCACCTACACCTACCGCGCGGACGGCCACCTGACCGCGATCGACGACCTCCTCTCCGGACCGCGCCGCTTCGACCTCGACGCCTCCGGCCGCGTCACGGCCGTCCACGCGGCGAACTGGTCGGAGCGGTACGCGTACGACGAGGCGGGCAACCAGACCGAGGCGACCTGGCCCGCGACGCATCCCGGCCAGGAGGCCACGGGCCCTCGTACGTACACGGGCACCCGCATCACCCGCGCGGGCCGCGTCCGCTACGAGCACGACGCCCAGGGCCGCGTCGTCCTCCGCCAGAAGCCGCGCCTGTCGCACAAACCGGCCACCTGGCACTACACCTGGGACGCGGAGGACCGCCTGACCCACATCAGGACCCCGGACGGCACGGTCTGGCACTACGTGTACGACCCGTTGGGCCGCCGGGTGGCGAAGCGGCGCCTGGCGGGGGACGGCGAGACGGTCCTGGAGGAGACCACCTTCACCTGGGACGGCACGACGCTCTGCGAGCAGACGACCGACTCCCCGGACCTGCCCCACCCCGTGGCGCTGACCTGGGACCACAAGGGCCTCCAGCCCCTGACCCAGACCGAACGCCTCCTGAACCGCGACACCCCGCAGGAGGTCGTCGACGCCCGCTTCTTCACCATGGTCACCGACCTGGTGGGCACCCCGTCGGAGCTGATCGACGAGTCGGGCACGATCGCCTGGCACACCCGCACCACCCTGTGGGGCACGACAACCTGGTCCTCCACCAGCACCACGTACACCCCCCTCCGCTTCCCGGGCCAGTACTACGACCCGGAATCGGGCCTCCACTACAACTACTTCCGCCACTACGACCCGGAAACCGCCCGCTACCTGAGCGGGGACCCGTTGGGCCTGGCAGCTGCGCCCAACCCCTTGGTTTACGTGCGGAATCCGCACGCCCGCATCGACCCTCTGGGACTGTTCGGGTGCCCGAAGGAGGACCACCTCTTCCGAGGAACGACCCAGGGATTCGATGCGAGCGAAGGAACACAACAGTCCGGTTTCACCCCCACATCCACGGATCCAGGAGTAGCCACAGTCTTCGCTCGCCATTCGGAACAGTACGGCGATGCCGTAGTGCTGCTCATCCCCCGAAGCGCCCTCGAGGGCGTCCAACTAGAAAGCGGGTTCATCCGGGCCGAGGCAGAGGTCGCAGTGGGGCTGCCGGCAGCAGAGGTGGCCCGTAGGGCCAGCGTCCAGATACCCTCTGCCACGGCTAAGGAGATACTTGCGGAGATGGGTATCCACGTTCCGAAGGTGCACGGTTATCAGAACATATCCGATGCTCTCGAGTGGGACGTGCCCAAGCTCACACCCGAGCAGATCACTCACTTCGTCGCGGAGGCGTACAGGCGTGGCCGACCCTGAGATGTTGCAAGTTCATGCCGTGGAGAACGCAACCGATCATTCAGGTACCTGCATCGTTCGTTGCATTAGCGGAGTTGTTCGCATCGGCGATGTGTTCACCACTGCCGAAAACTCTCCGAACACAGCGACAACACTGCTCTCCATCGAAAAGATTGAGCGTTACCGTGAAGTCTTCGTAGACTTCATCGATCCCCCGCACGCGGCCAAGGTTCACTTTTCCGGCCCGGGAACAGGGTCCCTGGAACACGGGGACATTCTGATCGCCGCACATTCCGATCCGGACGAGCCGACAGAATGACGGGCTCTGGCGGAGGTATGCGGGAGCGCCCCGCGCCGACTGAGTTGCCCCCACCAAGTACCGCTCACGAGCAGACCGCGCGCCACGGACGGCGGACGGTCGTACGGCACGGCACCTTGCGGTCACACGCTGAGGGGATGAGAGCGCTGCGTCTCTCTTCGGGACCGCGTAGCGGGGCACCTTCGCCCTCGGGGTGCGGGAAGGTGAATTCGACGGCTCGCGGGCCGAGTCGGCGTTCGGACGCGTCCCGCCCGCCTCGAAGGGAGGCGAACAAACGGTGTACACATGTGAACATCAAGCGAACATGCGTACCAAGCACTACCAGGGAACGATCCAGACCCGATCAGCTGTTGCGATTAGGGCGCACATCACACCGGCCAGAAGCAACCGCACCACCCCCGCGCACGTCTCCCCCAAGGGAACGGTCCGTCAGAGTCGCCTCAGAACTCACCCGCAGGTGAACAGCTTCTGAGCTGGCCGAATGTCGCCATGCACCACGGCAGCGCGGCATGCGCACCCGGACACACCGGCGGACGGCCGGGGCATACGCTCCGGGATCGCCCCTCGATCGGCCCCTCCCCCGGCGCGCCCCACCCTCCAGGAGACCCCCTCCAACTGGTCTGGACCACTCGCGCTACGCTGGGCCGTGCAGCCGCAAACGGCTGTCGTTCACACCCCGGCACCACGACCAGCCGGGGTCAGCACCACAGGAGAGCACCATGGGGAACAAGGTGAGCCGGCTCGGAGACTCCGGGGGAACGGCCGCCGCGATCGCCGTCATCGCACTGACCGCCGTCGCCATCGTGGTTCTGGGTTACTTCCTCTTCAGCCAGACGGGGCAGTCCTGACCCTGACGGGGGCTCCGACGGAGTCCTGACGGGCGATCAACCCGCGCGCACCCGCGCGCACCCGCGCGCACCGCGCTCACGCCGCCGCCGGAAGCCTTCCGGTGGCGGCGTCGCTATTCACCGGGCAAATCCCCAATCAAGGGACAACGACGGTCATTGCCCGCAGTCACGCACCGTGATACACAGAGTGACCATACGCGTATCCGTACGAGCCGGGCACCCGACCGCCGCAGGTCAGAGGCGTCGGCTCGGTCAAACGTGCGGGGATCGGGTAAAGAGACCCGCCAAGTCGTCGTACGCCGGCGGTTCGATCAGCGAAGATAGTTGACGACCCATGCCATCCGGCGGGTCGTCAAACTACCGAACAGGGGCGGTGAGTTACATGTACCTGGCGGCCGAAAAGGGCGACATCACCACCATCATTGGCGGAATCGCCCCGAACTGGGGCCCCTTCGGGAGCCTGGGGAACCAGGCCCGTGTGATGATCGAGATCGTGATGGCCGTGGCCATCCTGCTGTGTCTCGGCATCGCCATCTGGGGGGCGGCCAAGCAGCGCATCGGCGCGACCGCCATGCGGGACACCTTCAGCGCCGAGCAGGGCAAGGGCCTGATCGTGGCCGGCCTGACCGGCGTCTTCATCATCGGATCGCTCGGCACGCTGTTCACCATCGTGTACGGGATGGCCGTCTAGCCCGCCGCACCGTCCGACCCGCCTTCAGCTCCGGCGCCCGCAGAGGATGCGTCTCCTGATGTCCACTCACCCCACCGCGCACGCGTCGCGGACCGCAGTACGGCAGCAGCAGCAATCGTCGTTCGAGGAGGCGTACCCGTCATGAGCTTCGGCGACGAGTACGAAGGCGGGAGCGGCCGGGGCAGGGGCGGCCGGGGCGGTACGGGGCGGACCCGCACCCGCTTGCCCGAGCACGAGGCCGCCGACGAGTACGGCGACGGCTTCGGTGACGGCTTCGGCGGCCCGGCGCGGCGCCCACCGCGCACCTCGCGGTCACTGGTGACGGTCGTCGGGGTGGTCGTGCTGCTGATCGCCGCGATCGCCTTCGCGAACCGGTCGGGCGACGGCGACACCGACGGCGGCGGCACCGCGAAGGCCCCCCGCGAGGGCGCGGCCCCCACGGCCGCCACCGGCACGAAGCCCGTCACCGGCAAGAACGGCACGATCCCGGCGGGCTTCGCGCAGGACGAGCAGGGCGCGCAGAGCGCCGCGGCGAACTACGCGGTGGCGCTGGGCTCCGCCGAGATGTTCGACAAGGCGAAGCGCGACGAGATCCTGTCGACCGTCATCGCGCCGTCGCGGCTCCAGCACTACCAGAGCACGCTGGACAGGGCGTACACACCCTCCTTCTACGAGAACGTCGGCCTCAAGCCGGACGGCACCGTGCCCGAGGGGTTCTCCTTCATCTCCCGCACAGTGCCCATCGGCACGAAGATCATCAGCCTCAACGGCAGCCGCGCCACCGTGGAGGTGTGGTGCGCCGGACTCTTCGGCCTGGCCGGAGAGGGCTCCACCAAGCCGGTCACGAACGGCTGGTACACCATCACGATGGAACTGCAGTGGGCGGACAGCGACTGGAGGACGGTGAACTACTCCCAGAAGGAGGGCCCGGCTCCCGTCGGCGGTGACACCCGCGCCTCCAGCGCCGAGGAGATCAGCGACGCCGTGACCGGGTTCGGAGGCTTCACCTATGCCCGCTGACACACGGCGCCGCGTGACCGCTCTCGGCACGCTACTGCTGACCACGCAGACGGCCGTGGTCCTCTCGGCCGGACGGGCCGTGGCGGCACCCACGCCCACCCCTTCGCCGACCAAGAGCGACAATCCCTGCGACCTGATCCACGCCCCGTATCGCGACCAGTGCGAACGCGAGACCGGCGGTGGCAGCTCCCCCTCCGTGAACCCGCTCGAACCGGGCGGCGCCGTAGACCCCCTCTCCTCCCTCGCCCGCGGCTGTGCCGACGCCGCCGCGTGGACCGTGGACAAGCTGAGCGCCGCCGTCGAGAGCACCGCCGCCGTCGACTTCACGAACCCGCAGTTCCTCAAGCAGTACGCCGTCGTCTTCGCCGCCTCCACCATCCTGACCCTGGTCCTGTGGCTCCTGGCCGTCGCCAAGCGGGCCATCCGCGGCGTGGCGCTGAGCACGGCGATCTCCGAGGCCGTCGGGTTCCTGTGGCTGACCGTGCTGGCCTCGGCGTTCACGCCACTGATCCTGCACACCGTCGTCTCCGCGACCGACGGCGTCACCGAGGTCATCGCGTCGGGCACCGGCGGGCAGACCGACGCGTTCTTCGGGTCGTTCTCCGCCGCGCTCAAGAAGGGCGACGACATCGGCGGCGGGCCCATCATGATGATCGTCGTCGCGCTCGTGTCGATCCTCGCCGCCGGCGTCCTGTGGCTGGAACTCGTCATCCGCGCCGCGCTGCTCTACGTCGGCGCGCTGCTCGGGACGGTCGTGTACGCGGGGCTCGTGGACAGGAACATGTGGGGTCACGTCCGCCGCTGGGCCGGGATCATGATCGCGATCATCCTGGTCAAGCCCGTCATCGTGATCGTCCTCGGCCTCGCCGGGGCGCTCTCCTCCGGCGACGGCCCCGACGCGTTCTCCGCCGTCGTGTCCGGCCTCGCCATCATCCTGCTGGCCATCTTCGCGTCCGCCGCGATCTACCGCTTCGTACCCGGCTTCGGCGACGAGATCGCCACCGCCCGTACGAACCGCAGGCAGGCCACCGACGGCGCCCAGGCCGCCGCCGTCATCTCCTCCCCCGCCGCGCTGGTCTCGCAGGGCATCAAGACCCACAGCTCCCGCAACCACCAGCAGCAACAGTCCGGCAGCGCCCCCGCCGCCGCCAACACCGTCTCCGGCGGCGTCAGCGCCCACAGCAGCCGGAACAGCACGGGCACCACCGCCGCGCCCCCGCCCCGCAGCGCGCCCGGCGCGCCCAGCGCCCCGGCGGCCACCAGCAGCCCGCACACCAGCCGCGGCACCAGCAACACCGGTAACAACAACAGCTCAGGAGGTGGAGGGCGGTGACGACCCAGTCCCATCCGATCACGCCCCGCCGCACGTATCTCATCGGCCGCGCCCGGCCGAACGCGATCATCGGCAAGAACCGCGAGACCGGCGAGATCGCCCTGATCATCGCCGGCGCGTTCCTCGGCATGATGTGCGGCCTCCTCGTCCCGGTCCTCTCGCTGCGCATCGTGCTGCTCGCCGGGTTCCCGATGCTCGCCCTCGCCGCCGTGTACGTGCCGTACCGCGGCCGCACGTTCTACCGCTGGTACGAGGTGAACCGCAGCTACAAGCGGGTCCTCCGCCAGGGCACCACGTACCGCTCCGCCGCCATGGAGGCCGGCACCCGGTTCGACGGCAGCGAGGTCGAGATCGGCCCCCCGCCCGGCATCGGCCGCATCAACTGGCTCTCCGCGCCCTTCGGCCCCGACGAGATCGCCGTACTGCTCCACGCCGACCGGCGCACCGTCACCGCCGCCATCGAGATCGAGGGCCCCGGCGTCGGCCTGCGCGACAGCGAGGACCAGGAAGCCCTGGTGGACCGTTTCGGCACCCTCCTCAAGCACGTGGCCAACGGCGACGGCTTCGTCACCCGCATCCAGATGCTCGCCCGCACCCTCCCGGCCGACCCCGACGCCCACGCCAAGGACGTCGCCCAGCGCGGCGACCCGGGCGCCCCGCGCTGGCTCCTCGACTCATACGACCAGCTGCTCTCCATGGTGTCGACCTCCAGCGAGCAGCACCGCGCGTACCTCGTCGCCTGCATGCACTACACGCGCGAACTGGCCGCCGAGGCCCACGCCATCGCCCGCGCCGCCCGCCACGCCGCGGGCGGCAGGCGGCAGCGGCTCCACAAGGACGCCGGGCTCGCCGTCGTCATGGCCCGCGAGCTGACCGACATCTGCGCCCGCCTCGCCGAGGCCGACATCCGCGTACGCCAGCCGCTCGGCCAGTCCCGCCTCGCGTCGCTCATCCACTCCATGTACGACCCCGACCACCCGATCGACCACATCCAGGCCATGTCCAAGCGCAACGCCTGGCCCGCCGAACTGGACGCGGTCGAGCCGACGTACCTCCAGGCGAAGACCCGCGAGTCCGCGACCCGCGCCCCCTGGTGCCACGCCACGGCCTGGGTCAAGGAGTGGCCGATGACCCCCGTGGGGGTGAACTTCCTGGCGCCGCTCCTCGTCCACACCCCCGACGTGATCCGTACGGTCGCCGTCACCATGGACCTCGAACCGACCGAGGTCGCCATCGAGCGGATGCTCACCGAGAAGACCAACGACGAGGCCGAGGCCAGCCGCGCCGCGAAGATGAACCGCACCGTCGACCCGCGCGACATCGCCGCCCACGGCCGCCTCGACCAGCGGGGCGAGGACCTCGCCAGCGGAGCCGCCGGGGTCAACCTCGTGGGGTACATCACGGTGTCGTCCCGCTCCCCCGAGGCACTCGCCCGGGACAAGCGGACGATCAGGGCGTCCGCCGGGAAGTCGTACCTGAAGCTGGAGTGGTGCGACCGCGAGCACCACCGGGCGTTCGTGAACACGCTGCCGTTCGCGACCGGCATCCGCCGGTGAACCACGCACCGCACGCGTCCCCGGCCACGCCGCCCGTACAGCCGGGCGCCCTCGTGAAGCGGGGCGACGCCGTGGACGACGACCGGATGACGACCGCCCGCAGGACGAGACGATAGGACGATAGGGGCCTGATGATGCGCGATCCGCTGTCCGTCCTCACCGAAGCCTTCACCTCCTTCCTCTTCGGGAAGGTGGAGACCACCCGCCTGCCCGTCCGCACCTCCACCGGCCAGGCCCAGGCCGTCTACCTGCCGACCGCCGCGCCCGGCCTGGGCGACTCCGGCGTGATCATCGGCCGCGAGGTGTACAGCGGCAAGGGGTACATCTACGACCCGTTCCAGCTGTACGGGCAGCAGCTCCCCGCCCCCCACTGGCTGGTCCTCGGCGAGTCCGGCAACGGCAAGTCGGCGCTGGAGAAGACGTACGTGCTCCGCCAGCTCCGCTTCCGCGACCGGCAGGTCGTCGTGCTCGACGCGCAGGGCGAGGACGGCGTCGGCGAGTGGAACCTCATCGCCGAGCAGCTGGGCATCACGCCCATCCGCCTCGACCCGATGGCCGCCCTCGACGACGGCATCCGCCTCAACCCGCTCGACCCGTCCATCACCACGACCGGCCAGCTGGCCCTGCTGCGCACCATCATCGAGGTCGCGATGGGCCACGGCCTGGACGAGCGGTCCGGCTTCGCGCTGAAGGTCGCCCACGCGTACGTCAGCGACACGATCACCGACCGGCAGCCCGTCCTCACCGACATCGTGGAGCAGCTCCGCCACCCGGAGCCCGAGTCGGCGCACGCGATGAACGTGGACATAGACGACGTACGGGCCTGGGGCCTCGACGTGGCGCTGGTCCTCGACCGGCTCGTCGACGGTGACCTGCGCGGCATGTTCGACGGGCCGACGACCGTCGGCATCGACCTCGACGCGCCGCTGATCGTCTTCGACCTGTCGCACATCGACCGCAACTCCATCGCCATGCCGATCCTGATGGCGATCGTCGGCGTCTGGCTGGAGCACACCTGGATCCGCCCCGACCGGAAGAAGCGCATCTTCCTGGTCGAGGAGGCGTGGCACATCATCAACAGCCCGTTCGTGGCGCAGCTGTTCCAGCGGCTGCTGAAGTTCGGGCGGCGCCTCGGCCTGTCCTTCGTCGCCGTCGTCCACCACCTCAGCGACGTGGTCGACGGGGCGGCGGCACGGGAGGCGGCGGCGATCCTCAAGATGGCCTCCACCCGCACCATCTACGCCCAGAAGGCCGACGAGGCGCGGGCAACCGGGCGCGTGCTCGGCCTGCCCCGCTGGGCCGTGGAGATCATCCCGACGCTGACGCCGGGCATCGCGGTCTGGGACGTCAACGGCAACGTACAGGTGGTCAAACACCTGATCACCGAGGCCGAACGGCCCCTCGTCTACACCGACCGCGCCATGACCGAGTCCGCCCCGCCCGAGCTGCCCGACGACCTGAAGGCCGCCGAGTGGGAGGCGGAGCAGCGTGCGGCCCTGATGGAGCGGCAGATGAACGGCTCGCCCGAGTCGACGGTGGCGTGAGCATGAACGGTACGCGGGGACCCGGGCCGGGCGGCGGTGCCGGGGCGGGTCCGGGTGCGGGTCCGGGGCCCGGTGCTCAGCGGGGCGGCGGGAGTGGCGGGGGCGGCATCCCCGACGGGCTCCTCGTGGGGCTGCTGGGCCTCCTGCTCGGCATGACACTGATGGTGTGGACGGCGACCGGACTTGCCGGGCTGTTCGCGCACGGCTCCTGGCCGCGCGGCGTCACCTTCACCCGCACTCCGCTGGCGCTGCGCCACCTGATCGCCGACCCGCGCGACCTGGCGGGCGCGTGGCCGCTGACGCCGGCCGATCAGCTCCCCGGGTACGGGGTGTTCTGGGGGCTGCTGATCGGCGAACTGATGGTCGCGGCGGTGCTGGCCGTGTTCGTGATCGGTACGGTGGCCCGCTGGCGTGCGGTACGGGCGGCCGCCCGCGCCGCCCGGCACGGCCACCAGGGCGGGGCGGCGGCCACGGCAACGGCGTCCGAGGCGCCCGCCCCGACGACGGCACCCCGGACGGCACCCGCCCCCGAACCCGTACGGGACCCCGTAGGGGAACATCGAGCACCCTTGGGGGACCCCGTACGGGAGCCCCGTACGGCCGCCCTCGAAGCGGCACCGCTCACCACGACACCGCACGACTTCAGCACCCCGGCCCCCACCGCCGCGCACGCCACCGCCCCGGCACCCGCCGTCCTCCCGGCGCCCCGCGCCCCCGCGCCGCGCCTCGTCTACGGCGACCGCGCCGCCCGTCGCCCCCGCGCCCTCCAGGCCGTGCTGGACGCCGAAGGCCCCGCGCTCGTCGTCACGTCCGACCCCGCCCTGTGGGCCGACACGAAGGACGCCCGCGCCAAGCTGGGCCCCGTCCTCCTGTACGACCCGGGCCACCTCTGCGACAGCCCGGCCCGCCTCCACTGGTCGCCCGCCGACGGCTGCGAGGACACCGCCACGGCCGCCGCCCGCGCCGCCGCGCTCCTCGCCCCCGTACGGCCCCGGGCACGCGTGGACGCCGCTGTCGCCGACACCGCCGAGACGCTGCTGCGCTGCTGGCTGCACGCGGCGGCCGTCGACGGACGCCCGTTCAAGCAAATCCACCGCTGGGCGCACCACCCCGGCACGGCCCACGAGCCGGTACGCGTCCTGCGTACCCACCCCAAGGCCACCAACAGCCACGCCGGGCTGCTGGAGTCCGCGCTCACCGCCTACCCCGAACGCCGCGACGCCGCGCGGGCACTGACGGCCCGTGCGCTGACCGCGCTGTCGCTGGTCCACATCCGCGAGGCCTGCACCCCGAACCGAACCGACGCCCTGACCTTGGAATCATTCGCCGCCGAAGGGGGAACCCTTTACGTGGTGGGCGAACCGATCGAGGACCCCCGGACCGACCCCGGGGCGATGCCCCTCCTGACCGCCCTCGCCTCGCACGTGGTCGAGCACGGCCGCCGCATGGCCGCACGGTCATCCGACGGTCGGCTCGACCCACCAATGACCGTCGTCCTCGACGACGTCGCCGCCGTCGCCCCGCTCCCGCGCGTCCCGGAGCTCCTCGCGACCGGCCACGACCAGGGCCTCCCGACGCTCGTACTGCTCCGCTCCCAGGAGCAGGCCCGCGCCCGCTGGCAGACCCCCCTCGCCGCACCGGCCCCCTGAGCACCCCCACCACCCCGGCGGCAGCGGCCCCTGGTACCCCGGCGACGGAGGCACCCCCCCTGGTACCCCAGCGGGGCCCGGCCCCCAGTCCCCTAGTTCCCCGCGCACGCGCTCGGGCGCCGCATCTCGTACTCCTGCTCCACCGCGCCCGGCCCGCCCTCCACCGGCAGCGCCCGCCCCGTCGGCCGGAACGCCGCCTTCCGGTACAGCGCCGCCGCCCGCGCGTTCCGCTCGTGGACGTACAGCCGCACCCGCCGCACCACCGGGTCGGACAGCGACCACGACCAGTCCACCGCCGCCCACAGCAGCTTCTCCGCCACGCCGACCCCGCGCGCCTCGGGCCGCAGGTACACGCCCACCAGGTGCGTCTGGTCCTCCTCCGGCACCTCGCCGAACACCACGTCGGCGCCCCGCCGTTCCACCAGCGCCGTCACCGACCCGACCAGCCGCCCGCCGGACGCGACCGCCACGAACTGCCGCGCGGTGCCACTGCCCTCCGCGGCCCCCTCTGTGCGCTCACGCCAGAACGCGTCCGGCCGCGCCGCCGCGGCCTCGTACGTATCCAGGAAGGCGAGCGGCGCGACCGGGTCCCGCAACGCCGCCAGCCGCAGCTCCCGCACCGCACGCCACTCCTCGGCCCGCACGGGCCGCACCACATACGTCATCCCCCGATACTTCCCACCGCCCCGGCCCCCGGGCAACCGCATAAACCCCGTCATACCCCGGTACGACTCCACAGCGCGCGCTCCCGCCCCGGGTCGGACGCCCCGCGGCGCCCCGCTCCCTAGCGTCGAAGGCATGATCCGGGCACATGACCTCACCAAGACGTACGGCGCGAGAACCGCCGTCCAGGACCTGACCTTCACCGTCCGCCCCGGCACCGTCACCGGTTTCCTCGGCCCCAACGGCGCGGGCAAGTCCACCACCCTGCGCATGCTCCTCGGCCTGGACGCGCCGACCCGCGGCCGCGCCACCGTCAACGGCCGCTCGTACGCCTCCCACCCGGCGCCCCTCACCCAGGTCGGCGCCCTCCTGGAGGCCCGCTCCGTCCACCCCGGCCGCACCGCCCGCGCCCACCTCCACTCCCTCGCCCTCACCCACGGCCTGCCACGCCGCCGCGTCACCGAGGTACTGGAGCTGGCCGGCCTGACGGGCGTCGCGGACCGCCGGGTGAAGGGCTTCAGCCTCGGCATGGGCCAGCGCCTCGGCATCGCGTCCGCCCTGCTCGGCGACCCGGCGACGCTCGTCCTGGACGAGCCGGTCAACGGCCTCGACCCGGAGGGCGTCCTGTGGATGCGCACCCTCCTGCGCTCCCTCGCCTCCGAGGGCCGCACCGTCCTCATCTCCTCGCACCTGATGTCCGAGATGGCCCTCACCGCCGACCACCTGATCGTCATCGGCCGCGGCCGGCTCCTCGCGGACACGTCCGTCGACGACCTCGTACGGCGCTCCGGCGCCCGTACCGTCCGCGTCGTCACCCCGCAAGCGGAGGACCTCGGCCGGGCGCTCCTCGCCGAACACCCGCACGCCGAGGTCACCGTCGACGGCCCGGACGCTCTGGACGTACGGGGTGTGGACGCGCCGCACATCGGCCGCACCGCCGCCGGGAGGGCGATCCCCCTGTACGAGCTGACGCCCCGCGACCCGTCACTGGAGCAGGCGTTCATGGACCTCACCCGCGACACCGTCGAGTACCAGGGAGCCACCGCGTGACCACCGCCGAAACCCTCCCCGCCCCGGAGACGGCCTCCCCCTACGGAGTGACCCCGAGCCGGATCCTGCGCTCGGAGTGGTTCAAGCTCCGCTCGCTGCGCTCCACCCGCGTCACGGCCGCGACCGCCGTGCTCCTGGTGCTCGCCGTCGCCCTGCTGATGGGCGGCACCTACGAGTCCGTCGGCGGCGACTCGGACATCGACCCGGTGGTGCTGGTCCTCCAGGGCACCCTCCTGTCGCAGATCTGCCTCGCCGTCCTCGGCATCCTCGTCACGGCCGGGGAGTACGCGACGGGCTCCATCCGCGCGACGCTGACCGCCGTACCGGCCCGCCTCCCCGTCCTGTGGGCGAAGGCTGCCGTCTTCACCGCCACGGCGTTCACCCTCAGCCTCGTCACCGCCCTGGTCGCCTACCCGGCGGCGCAGGCGCTCCTCGCCGACACCGACAAGGCGGGCTCGCTGTGGGACGACGGGGTGCTCGCCGCGCTGGCGGGGAACTCCGCGGGGGTCACCCTGATCGCTCTGATCGCCCTGGGCCTGGGCGCGCTGCTCCGCTCGGTGCCGGGCGCGCTCGGCGTGTTCATCGGCGGTGTCGTGATCGTCCCGGAGATCCTGGGCGCACTCCCGTACGAGGTGACGGAGCAGGCGCTGCGGTACTTCCCCACGCAGGCCGTGCACGCGCTCGGCTCGTCCACCCCGCTGCCGGGCGCGGCATCGCCGGGCGCCGCGCTGCTGGCGCTGCTGCTGTGGGCGGGCGGCACGCTGGCGCTGGCGGCTGCGCTGCTGAAACGACGCGACGTGTGACGGCTTCCCGTACGAGGATGGGCGGCATGGAACAACAGACGGGCGGCGTCGGGACGTTGACGGCACGGGTGCAGTCGGTGCTGCACCGGGTGCGGGCGTTCGACCGGCGCCGCCCGCTCGTGTGGGACGCGGCTCTGACGGGCTTCTTCGTGCTGGCCGCGCTGATCGACGCGCGGGGCGGGTGGCGGAACATCGCCGCGGACCCGGACGTGCCGCCCGACCTGGTGGTGGCGTTGAGCCTGGTGCTGTCGGTGCCGCTGCTGTGGCGCCGCCGGAGCCCGCTGGCGGTCCTGTTGGTGATGGCCCCGGCGGCGCTGGTCAGCCAGTGGACGGGGGCGCTGCTCCAGGCGGCGCTGATCCAGCTCGTGGTCGTGTTCAACATGGCGCTGCGGCTCCCGCTGCGCCGGTTGTGGTGGGCGCTGGCGCTGCTGGTGCCGCCGCTGGTGGTGGGCGCGGTGCGGTTCCCGCGGGGCTCCTGGGATCAGTTGATCGTCGCGCCGTTGTGGGCGTACGCGCTGGTGGCGCTGGGCGCGGTGGTCGTGCGGACGCGGCAGGAGTACACGGCGTCGCTGGTGGAGCGGGCACGCCGGCTGGAGGTGGAGCGCGACCAGCAGGCCCGGCTGGCGGCCGCGGCGGAGCGGGCCCGTATCGCGCGGGAGATGCACGACATCATCGGCCACAACCTGTCGGTGATCACGGGCCTGGCGGACGGCGGCCGGTACGCGGCGGCGAAGTCGCCGGAGCGGGCGGCGCAGGCGCTGGACGGTATCGCGACGACGAGCCGTCAGGCCCTGACGGAGCTGCGCCGCCTGCTGGGTGTCCTGCGCGACGAGCCGCCCGCCCCGGGTTCGCCCCCGGAGCTTTCCCCGCAGCCGGCGCTCGCCGATCTGGACCAGCTCCTGGAGGGCGTACGGGCGGCCGGCCTGCCGGTGCGCTTCACCGTCCGCGGTGACCCCGCGCCCCTGCCGCCGGGCCGTCAGCTGACGGTGTACCGGGTGGTGCAGGAGGCCCTGACGAACACGCTGAAGCACGCGGGCCCGGGCGCGACGGCGTCGGTGGAGGTGTCGTACGAGGGCGGGGCGGGTGTCGCGGTCTCGGTGACCGACTCGGGCCCGGCCTTGCGGGGTGCGGCCCCGGCTGGCGGTGACCGCCCCGGGGGCCGGGGTCTGACGGGCATGCGGGAGCGTGCCGCGCTGTACGACGGGACGCTCGAAGCCGGTCCTGTGCCCGCCCCGTCGGGGGGCTGGCGTGTCCATCTGTCTCTGCCGAAGGATTCCGTGACGTGACGACCGTGCTCATCGTGGACGACCAGCCGTTGCAGCGGTTCGGTTTCCGCATGCTCCTGGAGAGCCAGGACGACGTGGTGGTGGCCGGTGAGGCCGGGACGGGTGCGGAGGCGGTGCGTCTGGCGGCCGAGCTGCGCCCGGATGTGGCGCTGATGGACATCCGCATGCCGGGCATGGACGGGATCGAGGCGACGCGCCGGATCGTGGCGTCGGGCGGCCGGACGCGGGTGCTGATCCTCACGACGTTCGATCTGGACGAGTACGCGTACGCGGGGCTGCGGGCCGGCGCGAGCGGGTTCCTGCTGAAGGACGCCCAGCCGGAGGACGTCCTGTCGGGCGTACGGGCGGTGGCGTCGGGCGACGCGGTGGTGGCGCCGCGGCTGACGCGACGGCTGCTGGACGCGTACGCCCGGCATTTGCCGACGGTGCCGGGGGCGGCGCCCGCACCGGACCCGCGGCTGGCGTCGCTGACGGAGCGGGAGCGGGAGATCCTCACGGTGATCGGCCGGGGCTGGACGAACACGGAGATCGCCGAGCGGTTCCACCTGGCCGAGTCGACGGTGAAGACCCATGTGGGCCGCATCCTGGCGAAGACGGGGTCGAGGGACCGGGTGCAGGCGGTGATCCTGGCGTACGACACCCGCCTGGTGCGCCCGGAGTCGTAGGACGCGGGGGCCGGCCTGCCCGGCCCCGGCGGTCCGGAAACGGTCCCGGCGGTCCGGAAACGGTCCCGGAAATGCGAAAAGCCCCGCATCATCAGATGCGGGGCTTCCCGTCACAATTTGTTCGGCGGCGTCCTACTCTCCCACAGGGTCCCCCCTGCAGTACCATCGGCGCTGAAAGGCTTAGCTTCCGGGTTCGGAATGTAACCGGGCGTTTCCCTAACGCTATGACCACCGAAACACTATGAAGATGAACTCAACCAGCCAAACGGGAGTTCGTTACTTCAGAACTAACACAGTGGACGCGAGCAACTGAGGACAAGCCCTCGGCCTATTAGTACCGGTCAACTCCACCCATCACTGGGCTTCCATATCCGGCCTATCAACCCAGTCGTCTACTGGGAGCCTTACCCTCTCAAGGAGGTGGGAATACTCATCTCGAAGCAGGCTTCCCGCTTAGATGCTTTCAGCGGTTATCCCTCCCGAACGTAGCCAACCAGCCATGCCCTTGGCAGAACAACTGGCACACCAGAGGTTCGTCCGTCCCGGTCCTCTCGTACTAGGGACAGCCCTTCTCAATATTCCTACGCGCACAGCGGATAGGGACCGAACTGTCTCACGACGTTCTAAACCCAGCTCGCGTACCGCTTTAATGGGCGAACAGCCCAACCCTTGGGACCGACTCCAGCCCCAGGATGCGACGAGCCGACATCGAGGTGCCAAACCATCCCGTCGATATGGACTCTTGGGGAAGATCAGCCTGTTATCCCCGGGGTACCTTTTATCCGTTGAGCGACGGCGCTTCCACAAGCCACCGCCGGATCACTAGTCCCGACTTTCGTCCCTGCTCGACCCGTCGGTCTCACAGTCAAGCTCCCTTGTGCACTTACACTCAACACCTGATTGCCAACCAGGCTGAGGGAACCTTTGGGCGCCTCCGTTACCCTTTAGGAGGCAACCGCCCCAGTTAAACTACCCATCAGACACTGTCCCTGATCCGGATCACGGACCCAGGTTAGACATCCAGCACGACCAGAGTGGTATTTCAACGGCGACTCCACCATGACTGGCGTCACAGCTTCAAAGTCTCCCACCTATCCTACACAAGCCGAACCGAACACCAATATCAAACTGTAGTAAAGGTCCCGGGGTCTTTCCGTCCTGCTGCGCGAAACGAGCATCTTTACTCGTAGTGCAATTTCACCGGGCCTATGGTTGAGACAGTCGAGAAGTCGTTACGCCATTCGTGCAGGTCGGAACTTACCCGACAAGGAATTTCGCTACCTTAGGATGGTTATAGTTACCACCGCCGTTTACTGGCGCTTAAGTTCTCAGCTTCGCCTGGACGAATCCAAGCTAACCGGTCCCCTTAACGTTCCAGCACCGGGCAGGCGTCAGTCCGTATACATCGCCTTACGGCTTCGCACGGACCTGTGTTTTTAGTAAACAGTCGCTTCTCGCTGGTCTCTGCGGCCACCCCCAGCTCCGGAGGTAAACTCCATCACCAGGCGTGGCCCCCCTTCTCCCGAAGTTACGGGGGCATTTTGCCGAGTTCCTTAACCATAGTTCACCCGAACGCCTCGGTATTCTCTACCTGACCACCTGAGTCGGTTTAGGGTACGGGCCGCCATGAAACTCGCTAGAGGCTTTTCTCGACAGCATAGGATCATCCACTTCACCACAATCGGCTCGGCATCAGGTCTCAGACTATGTGTCACGCGGATTTGCCTACGTGACGTCCTACACCCTTACCCCGGGACAACCACCGCCCGGGCTGGACTACCTTCCTGCGTCACCCCATCGCTCACCTACTACCAGTCTGGGCCACCGGCTCCACCACTCCGTGCTTGTCCGAAGACGCACACGGCGGTTTCACGGGCTTAGCATCGCTGGGTTCAGCGCTGGCGCTTCAAAGCGGGTACCGGAATATCAACCGGTTGTCCATCGACTACGCCTGTCGGCCTCGCCTTAGGTCCCGACTTACCCTGGGCAGATCAGCTTGACCCAGGAACCCTTAGTCAATCGGCGCACACGTTTCTCACGTGTGTATCGCTACTCATGCCTGCATTCTCACTCGTGAACCGTCCACAACTCGCTTCCGCGGCTGCTTCACCCGGCACACGACGCTCCCCTACCCATCCCAGCGGGCGTTGGCCCTCATGCTGGAATGACACGACTTCGGCGGTACGCTTGAGCCCCGCTACATTGTCGGCGCGGAATCACTTGACCAGTGAGCTATTACGCACTCTTTCAAGGGTGGCTGCTTCTAAGCCAACCTCCTGGTTGTCTCTGCGACTCCACATCCTTTCCCACTTAGCGTACGCTTAGGGGCCTTAGTCGATGCTCTGGGCTGTTTCCCTCTCGACCATGGAGCTTATCCCCCACAGTCTCACTGCCGCGCTCTCACTTACCGGCATTCGGAGTTTGGCTAAGGTCAGTAACCCGGTAGGGCCCATCGCCTATCCAGTGCTCTACCTCCGGCAAGAAACACACGACGCTGCACCTAAATGCATTTCGGGGAGAACCAGCTATCACGGAGTTTGATTGGCCTTTCACCCCTAACCACAGGTCATCCCCCAGGTTTTCAACCCTGGTGGGTTCGGTCCTCCACGAAGTCTTACCTCCGCTTCAACCTGCCCATGGCTAGATCACTCCGCTTCGGGTCTTGAGCGCGCTACTGAATCGCCCTGTTCGGACTCGCTTTCGCTACGGCTTCCCCACACGGGTTAACCTCGCAACACACCGCAAACTCGCAGGCTCATTCTTCAAAAGGCACGCAGTCACGACCCACATCCGAAGATGTGAGCGACGCTCCCACGGCTTGTAGGCACACGGTTTCAGGTACTATTTCACTCCGCTCCCGCGGTACTTTTCACCATTCCCTCACGGTACTATCCGCTATCGGTCACCAGGCAATATTTAGGCTTAGCGGGTGGTCCCGCCAGATTCACACGGGATTTCTCGGGCCCCGTGCTACTTGGGTGTCTCTCAAACGAGCCGTCAATGTTTCAGCTACGGGGGTCTTACCCTCTACGCCGGACCTTTCGCATGTCCTTCGCCTACATCAACGGTTTCTGACTCGTCTCACGGCCGGCAGACCGTGAAAGAGAGATCCCACAACCCCGCATGCGCAACCCCTGCCGGGTATCACACGCATACGGTTTGGCCTCATCCGGTTTCGCTCGCCACTACTCCCGGAATCACGGTTGTTTTCTCTTCCTGAGGGTACTGAGATGTTTCACTTCCCCTCGTTCCCTCCACTTACCCTATGTGTTCAGGTAAGGGTGACAGCCCATGACGACTGCCGGGTTTCCCCATTCGGACACCCCCGGATCAAAGCTTGGTTGACAGCTCCCCGGGGCCTATCGCGGCCTCCCACGTCCTTCATCGGTTCCTGGTGCCAAGGCATCCACCGTGCGCCCTTAAAAACTTGGCCACAGATGCTCGCGTCCACTGTGCAGTTCTCAAGCAACGACCAGCCACCCATCACCCCACCGCAACCGCGGCGAGTTCACTGGGGCCGGCGTTCGAAGGGCGAGCAGCGCTCGCACCCTCAGACACCCAACAGCGCGCCCGACCCGGTCCCTGTCCGGAGATCATGCGTTCCACGCTCTTACGAGCAGTACTAGCAGCCTCCGGCCCAGTTGCCTGGCCGAATAGTCAACGTTCCACCCATGAGCAACCAGCATCAGACATTCGCTGATGTACTGGCCCCTGGACCACTTGCGTGGTCTAGAAGTGCTCCTTAGAAAGGAGGTGATCCAGCCGCACCTTCCGGTACGGCTACCTTGTTACGACTTCGTCCCAATCGCCAGTCCCACCTTCGACAGCTCCCTCCCACAAGGGGTTGGGCCACCGGCTTCGGGTGTTACCGACTTTCGTGACGTGACGGGCGGTGTGTACAAGGCCCGGGAACGTATTCACCGCAGCAATGCTGATCTGCGATTACTAGCGACTCCGACTTCATGGGGTCGAGTTGCAGACCCCAATCCGAACTGAGACCGGCTTTTTGAGATTCGCTCCACCTCACGGTATCGCAGCTCTTTGTACCGGCCATTGTAGCACGTGTGCAGCCCAAGACATAAGGGGCATGATGACTTGACGTCGTCCCCACCTTCCTCCGAGTTGACCCCGGCGGTCTCCCGTGAGTCCCCAGCACCACAAGGGCCTGCTGGCAACACGGGACAAGGGTTGCGCTCGTTGCGGGACTTAACCCAACATCTCACGACACGAGCTGACGACAGCCATGCACCACCTGTACACCGACCACAAGGGGGCACCCATCTCTGGGTGTTTCCGGTGTATGTCAAGCCTTGGTAAGGTTCTTCGCGTTGCGTCGAATTAAGCCACATGCTCCGCCGCTTGTGCGGGCCCCCGTCAATTCCTTTGAGTTTTAGCCTTGCGGCCGTACTCCCCAGGCGGGGAACTTAATGCGTTAGCTGCGGCACGGACGACGTGGAATGTCGCCCACACCTAGTTCCCAACGTTTACGGCGTGGACTACCAGGGTATCTAATCCTGTTCGCTCCCCACGCTTTCGCTCCTCAGCGTCAGTATCGGCCCAGAGATCCGCCTTCGCCACCGGTGTTCCTCCTGATATCTGCGCATTTCACCGCTACACCAGGAATTCCGATCTCCCCTACCGAACTCTAGCCTGCCCGTATCGAATGCAGACCCGGGGTTAAGCCCCGGGCTTTCACATCCGACGCGACAAGCCGCCTACGAGCTCTTTACGCCCAATAATTCCGGACAACGCTTGCGCCCTACGTATTACCGCGGCTGCTGGCACGTAGTTAGCCGGCGCTTCTTCTGCAGGTACCGTCACTTTCGCTTCTTCCCTGCTGAAAGAGGTTTACAACCCGAAGGCCGTCATCCCTCACGCGGCGTCGCTGCATCAGGCTTTCGCCCATTGTGCAATATTCCCCACTGCTGCCTCCCGTAGGAGTCTGGGCCGTGTCTCAGTCCCAGTGTGGCCGGTCGCCCTCTCAGGCCGGCTACCCGTCGTCGCCTTGGTGAGCCGTTACCTCACCAACAAGCTGATAGGCCGCGGGCTCATCCTGCACCGCCGGAGCTTTCCACCACCATCAGATGCCTGAAGTGGTCGTATCCGGTATTAGACCCCGTTTCCAGGGCTTGTCCCAGAGTGCAGGGCAGATTGCCCACGTGTTACTCACCCGTTCGCCACTAATCCCCCACCGAAGTGGGTTCATCGTTCGACTTGCATGTGTTAAGCACGCCGCCAGCGTTCGTCCTGAGCCAGGATCAAACTCTCCGTGAATGCTTCCGGGTTATCCCGGTGACACTCGCGTTGAGCGGAACCCGAAGGAGGAATAGTCCTTCCGGTTCTCAGCGTCCTCGCTGTGTTTTTTCAAAGGAACCTCGTCTCAGAGAGACGGGGTTATCAACATATCTGGCGTTGACTTTTGGCACGCTGTTGAGTTCTCAAGGAACGGACGCTTCCTTTGTACTCACCCTCAGTTCCCTGCGGGCTTTCCTCCGGGCGCTTCCCTTCGGTGTTTCCAGCTTAGCAGATCCGTTTTCCGTTTCTGCCACCCGCTGGAGCGGGCTGCCGGGCCGTTCTTCGCTTTCGCGCTTTCCCTTTCCGGCGGTTCCGACTCTATCAGATCCTTTCGGGCCTGACCCCCAGTCAGCGGGGTTTGTCCTCGCGGCCGTTGGGCCGTTCCGACGTTTCAAACTCTAGCTGATTTCCCCGGCTGCTCATAATCGAGCCGCTGGAATGAATTACGGCATGCCGAAATCCACCCCGTGAGGAGATCGTGCTTGGGTTTGATTGCCGCTTTTCGCGGCGGAGTGGCTGCCACAGAACCGGTCCGGCTCCGCGACAACCCGAAGAACTTTACGGACCGTCGAGGGCCGTGTCAAGCCCCCGCCACGGCCGACCGGACACCGGTCTCGCGCCCGCCTGACCGCCTGTCAGCCGTCCAGGTCCGTGAGCCTGCCGCCCGCGTCAGGCTGGGCGTGCTCCACCCGGCGCAGCAGCCTGGTCAGCAGCTCTCCGAGGACGCCCCGCTCGTCCCCCGAGAGGTCCTGGAGCAGGTCACCCTCGAACGAGGTGGCCATGCGCATGGCCTCCAGCCACTTGGCGCGGCCCTCGTCGGTCAGCTCCACGATGACCCGCACCCGGTTGTTCTCGTCCCGGTCCCGGGTCACAAGACCCTCGCCGGCCATCCGGTCGATGCGGTGGGTCATCGCGGCCGGGGTGAGGCCCAGGCGCTTCGCCAGTTCGCTCGGCCCCATCCGGTAGGGAGCGCCCGCGAGGACGAGCGTCTTCAGGACCTCCCACTCGGCGTTGCTGATGCCGAGCTCGGCGAGCTGGCGTCCGTACGCCACGTTCATCCGCCGGTTGAGCCGGCCGAGCGCCGAGACGACCTGCTCGACCTGGGGGTCCAGGTCGCGGTACTCGCGCTGATAGGCGGCGATCTGCTCGTCGAGGCTCGGCTCGACGCTCGGTTCCTGGGCTTCGGGCATGCCGAGGAGTATCCCATGGCCCGCTTGGCTTCAAAGTCCTTCAGTGTGTACAGTTAAGGTTCGAAATTTAGCATTGAAGTCTTCGGGCTTCAGTCCTACGAACTTGAAGTGGGTGAGTGTGTCCAAGGCGAAGGGCGCGGCGATGCGCCGGATCCAGGCGGGCAACGCGCTGAGCGCGTTCGGGCTCGGGTTCACCGTTCCGTATCTGTATGTGTACGTGGCTCAGGTGCGGGAGCTGGGCGCCGGTGCGGCCGGTGCCGTGCTGGCGGTCTTCGCCATGGCTGCTCTCGCCGTGCTGCCGTTCACCGGCAGGACCATCGACCGCCGCGGCCCGCTCCCCGTGCTGGTCGGGGCGGCGCTGCTGGCGGCGGTCGGCGCGCTCGCCATGGGCGTGGCCGGCAGCGTGGCCGCCGTCGTCGGGGCCGCGGCGGTGCTCGGAGCCGGTACGGCCGTGATGCAGCCCGCGCTCGCCACGATGATCGTCTGGAGCTCGGCGCCCGACGACCGTACGCGCGCGTTCGCCCTTCAGTTCTTCCTCCAGAACCTGGGCCTCGGCGTCGGCGGGCTGATCGGCGGCCAGCTGGTGGACGAGAGCCGCCCCAGCAGCTTCCTGCTGCTGTTCTCCATCGAGGCGGCCATGTTCGTGGTCCTCGCGGTCATCGCGGCGACGGTGCGCATGCCCCGTACCCCCGCCATCGCGGACGCCCGGCCCGGCCACGCGGACGGCAAGGGCGCGGGCGGGCTGCGGGCCCTGCTCGGGCACAAGGCCATGGTGCAGCTGTGCGTGCTGGGGTTCGTGCTGTTCTTCGCCTGCTACGGGCAGTTCGAGTCGGGTCTCGCCGCGTACGGCACGGAGGCCGCCGGGATCGAGCCCTCGACGCTCGGGATGGCGCTGGCCGCCAACACGGCCGTCATCGTCGTCGCCCAGTTCCTGGTGCTGCGGTACGTGGAGCGGGCGAGCCGTACGCGGGTCATCGCCGCCGTGGGGCTGATCTGGGCCTTCGCGTGGCTGATCGCCGGGTACGCGGGGCTCGGGCACGGCAGCCAGGCCATGGCGACGGCGGCGTTCATCACCACGTACGGGCTGTTCGGGCTCGGTGAGGCGATGCTGTCGCCGACCGTGGCGCCCCTGGTCGCCGATCTGGCGCCGGAGTCCGCGGTGGGCCAGTACAACTCGGCGTTCGCCCTGGTGAAGCAGCTCGCGCTGGCTGTCGGTCCCGCCGTGGGCGGGCCGATGGGCGCGTCGCTGCACGCGCCGTACATCGTGACGTTCGTGCTGTTCTCGCTGGGCATCAGCGTGCTCGCGGTGCGGCTCGGCCGGGGGCTCACCCCGGCGCAGGACCACCCGTACGCGGTGGCCAGGTCGCGGGTCGTGGCCCGGCACGCGCCCGAGGAGCGGGCCGTCGAGGCGGCCGCCTGACCGGTCCGGGTCAGCCCGGCAGGGCGAACTCGCACCACACGGCCTTGCCGCCGCCCGGTGTGCGGCGGCAGCCCCAGGACGAGGCGATCGTGGCGATGATCGAGATGCCGCGACCCGCCTCGTCCTCCGTTTCGGCGCGGCGGCGGCGCGGCAGGTGGTCGTCGCCGTCCGTCACCTCGATGATCAGCCGCCGGTCGGTGCGGCGCAGGCGCAGCCGCATCGGCGGTGTGCCGTGCTGGAGGGAGTTCGCGACCAGCTCGCTGGTGGCGAGGACGCCCAGGTCGCGCAGCTCCACCGGGAAGCGCCAGCTGGCCAGCACCCCGGACGCGAAGGCGCGCGCGCGTGGGGCCGCCTCGACACCGCCCAGCAGGTCCAGCGCGGCGTTGTGGAACAGCTCCGCGTCGGCGCCCGTACGGGACGGGTGCTGGAGGACGAGGACCGCCACGTCGTCGTCGTGGTCGGCGTTCACGCCCAGGGCGCGCAGCAGGCGGTCGCAGACGACCGGCGGGGCGCCGGTCGCGCCGGACAGGGCGCGCTCCAGGGCGGCGACGCCCTCGTCGATGTCCTCGCCGCGCCGCTCGACCAGGCCGTCCGTGTAGAGGACGGCGGTGGAGCCGGGCGGGAGGGCGATCGTGCCGGACGTGTGCAGCCAGCCGCCCGTGCCGAGCGGCGGGCCCGTGGGGTCGGCGGCGCGGCGGACGGTGCCGTCCTCGTCGCGTACGAGGATCGGCAGGTGCCCGGCGGAGGCGTAGACGAGGCGGCCCTCGTTGGGGTCGTGGACCGCGTACACGCAGGTGGCGATCTGGCTGGCGTCGATCTCGGCGGCCAGGCCGTCCAGCAGCTGGAGCACCTCGTGGGGCGGGAGGTCCAGGCGCGCGTAGGCACGGACGGCGGTGCGGAGCTGGCCCATGACGGCGGCGGCGCGCACGCCGCGCCCCATGACGTCGCCGATGACGAGCGCGGTGCGGCCGGCGCCGAGGGTGATGACGTCGTACCAGTCGCCACCGACCGCCGCGTCCGCGCCGCCCGGCTGGTAGGTGGCGGCGACCCGCAGGTCGTCGGGCTGCTCCAGCTCCTGCGGCAGGAGGGAGCGCTGGAGGGTGACGGCGGTCTCGCGGTGGCGGCGCTCGCTGGCGCGGAGCCGCTCGGCCGCCTCGGCGTGGTCGGTGACGTCGGCGGCGTGGACCAGGACGCCGCCGCCCCGCTGCTCGGGGTGGCCGTGGTGGGCGGGGACGTCCACGGGGAGGCAGGACACCGTGTACGAGCCGCCGCTCCTGGTACGGCGGGACTTGACCGTGCGCGGCTTGCCGCTGCGCAGGACCTGGTCCATCAGCGGGAGGAGGCCAAGGTCGTCCAGCTCGGGGCAGTTGTGGGCGACGGTGCCGCCAGGGGTGCGGGGCCCGAAGGCGGCGGCGTAGGCGTCGTTCACGTAGGCGAGGCGGTGGTCCGTGCCGTACGTGAGGGCGACGAGACCCGGGAGGTGACCGAGGAGCTCCCGCACGGAGAAGTCCTCCAGCGCGGGGGGCGCGGGGCGTGCGCCGGGCGCGGGTGGTGCGCCGGGTGTGCCGGGGGGCTCCGCCGGGTCGTCGTCGGCGCCGGGCGCGGGGCGCTGCCCGTACGCGCCGCGCGCCGCGGGCACGGAGCCTTCACCGCGCTGTGCCGGCGAGCTCCCGGGGTCGGTGCGGCGCGCGGCGGCGCGGCGCTGCGTACCGGGGAAGCGGGCGCTCCAACGCGTGAAGTTCACGGATCTCTATGCCTCGTGGTGTCGTTGCCGTGGGGAGTCACTCTGTGCAGGTGTGGGCCCACCTATGGTCACACGTCCAGTGTGACGGAGCGCACTGACAGGGGGTGTCAATCGGTCGCCGGGCCGGGGATCCCGGGGTCGCGCGCGCCCCCTTGGCCACCGGTGTCCCGCGTGTCCCGTGTGTCCCGCCTGCCCTGCGTGTCTTTCGGGGCGCCGGTGTCTCTCGCGTCCCTCGAGTTTCCCGTGCCGCCGATGCCGCCGGTGCCGGTCTGGTCGGCCGTGTCGTGGGCGTCGGGGGACGAGTCGGCGGTGACGGCCGTGTCCGGCGGGGGCGGCGGCGGTCCCGCGGCCTGCGCGAACTCCGCGCGCGGGTGCTCCAGCGAGCCGAGGGACACGATCTCGCGCTTGAACAGTCCGGCGAGCGTCCACTCGGCCATCACGCGCGCCTTGCGGTTGAAGGTGGGGATGCGGCTGAGGTGGTACGCGCGGTGCATGAACCAGGCCGGGTAGCCCTTCAGCTTGCGCCCGTAGACGTGTGCGACGCCCTTGTGGAGGCCGAGCGACGCGACGGAACCGGCGTACCGGTGCGCGTACCGCCGCGGTGTGCCGCCCCGCAGGGACGCCACGAGGTTCTCGGCGAGGACCTTCGCCTGCCGTACGGCGTGCTGGGCGTTGGGGGCGCACTCGCGGCCCGTTTCGGACGCGGTGACGTCCGGGACGGCGGCGGCGTCGCCCGCTGCCCAGGCGTGCTCGACGCCCTCGACGGTGAGGTGGGGGGTGCAGCGGAGGCGGCCGCGCTCGTTGAGCGGCAGGTCGGTCGAGGCGAGAACGGGTGCCGGTTTGACGCCTGCCGTCCACACGACCGTACGGGTGGGGAAGCGGCTGCCGTCGCTGAGGACGGCGACGCGGTCCACGCACGACTCGAGGCGGGTCTCCAGGCGTACGTCGATGTTCCGCGCGCGCAGTTCCCGCACCGTGTAGCGGCCCATCTCCTCGCCGACCTCGGGCAGGATGCGGTCGCTGGCCTCGACGAGGACCCACTTCAGGTCCTCCGGCTTGATGTTGTGGTAGTACCGCGAGGTGTAGCGGGCCATGTCCTCCAGCTCGCCGAGCGCCTCCACACCGGCGAACCCGCCGCCGACGAAGACGAACGTGAGCGCGGCGTCCCGGATGGCCGGGTCGCGCGTGGAGGAGGCGATGTCCATCTGCTCGATGACGTGGTTGCGCAGGCCGATGGCCTCCTCGACCGTCTTGAAGCCGATGCCGTGGTCGGCGAGGCCGGGGACGGGCAGGGTGCGCGAGATGGAGCCGGGCGCGAGGACCAGCTCGTCGTAGCCGAGCTCCAGCGGGCCCGCCGCCTCCTCCTCTGTGGCGAGGGTCGCGACGACTGCCGTGCGCTTGGCGTGGTCGATGGACGTCACCTCGCCGATGACGATCCTGCAGTGGTCCAGGACCCGGCGCAGCGGTACGACGACATGGCGCGGGGAGATGTTCCCGGCCGCCGCCTCGGGCAGGAAGGGCTGGTACGTCATGTACGGGTCGGGCGTCACCACGACCACCTCGACCGCGCCGCTCCTCATCTCGGCCTTGAGCTGCCGCTGGAGGCGCAGGGCGGTGTACATGCCGACGTAACCACCGCCGACGACGAGAACGCGCACGCGTGCCGGGGATTCGTCGGTTCCCCTCGGGATTGCAGCCGTCACCATCCCATGACGCAACGGCCCCGGGGGTTTGTCCACAGGCCCGACCGAATTGTGTGACTGGAGGGTCGGCCCTGTGGAGGGCGCGGGACGGGGTGTTGGAGGGTGGGATTCCGCAGGTCGGAGGGGGTGCGGAGGGGGCCGCGCGGGTGGGGAAACGGGAGTCTTCCGGGCCTTGCTCCGATCGGGGGGCGCACCGGACGGAACTACCCCTTCTGAATTGACTGCCTCTCAACTATGTTCGTATCTCGTCGGGGTGCCGGGTCGTCGCGTGTGACCTGAGCGTTGTGGGCCGGGCCCCGGGTGTCAGGGCGGGGAGTCTCCGGGGGGAGACGTCGAAGCAACCGGGGGAAACACATGCATGTTCAGGATTCGCATGGGCAGACGCGTGCCGCGCAGACCGTCGGCGGGATGACCGCGCCGGGCGGTGTGGGCACGGTCGGCACGGTGACGGGGATGGCCGGATCCGGTGTGGCCGGGTCCGCGCGTCCCGCGCCGCTCCGCGTGGACGCCCAGCGCAACCTCGAGCACGTCCTGCGCGCGGCGCGCGAGGTGTTCGGCGAGCTGGGGTACGGGGCGCCGATGGAGGACGTGGCGCGCCGGGCCCGGGTCGGTGTCGGCACGGTCTACCGGCGGTTCCCGAGCAAGGACGTGCTGGTCAGGCGAATAGCCCAGGAGGAGACGGCGCGGCTCACCGAGCAGGCGCGGGCCGCCCTGGGGCAGGAGGACGAACCCTGGTCGGCGCTCGCCCGGTTCCTGCGCACGTCCGTGGAGTCGGGTGCCGGGCGGCTGCTGCCGCCGCAGGTGCTGCGGGTCGGTGTGGACGTGGAGGAGACGCCCGCGCCGGACGACGCCCGGGTGCCGCACCAGCGGGGCGTGGCCCCGTCGGGGGGCCTGCGGGTGGTGACGCCGCGCGCGGTGCCGGTGGCCGAGCTGGACGACGCGGGCGCTGCGGAGCTGCTGGACGTGGTGGGCCGGCTGGTCAACCGCGCCCGGGAGGCCGGGGAGCTGCGGCGGGACGTGACGGTCGCGGACGTGCTGCTGGTCATCGCGACGGCGGCTCCTTCCCTGCCGGACGCGGCGCAGCAGAGCGCGGCGTCGGCGCGGCTGCTGGAGATCCTGCTGGAAGGGCTCCGGTCGCGCCCCTGAGGGGAAGGCGGCGACGAGTGGCCGTGGAGCGCTGCGACGGGTGGCCGTGACCGCCACGCGGGCCGTGGGGCCCTGCGGCCCGGCCGTGACGGGGGAGCCTACTCCGAACATGTGCCCGCAGGCGGGCGGGCGGGGAAGATCCGCCCCGGACGGGTGGTTGGCCAGCCCGTGCCCCCGGCCGTTCGGGGGCGCTGTGGGAACCTTGGCCGGTGTTCCGGTCTGAGGTTGGGTACGGGGGGCGGTCGCGGTGAACGGTGACGGTGGCGACGAGCCGCTCGGCGGCACCGACGCGGTCGGTTCGGCCGGTGGACGGCACTCGGCGCAGGTCCCGGCCCAGGGCGGCCGGGGGCCGGGCAGGGGCGGGTCCCGCGCGGACGAGCCGGGCATCCCGCCGCAGCGCGCCCGCGTCCGGCCGCTGCGGCCCGCCGCGCCCCCCGGCGACGGCGCGGGGCCGCGCGGCGAAGCGGGACCGGACGCCGGGGCGGATGCGGACGCCGGTGCCGATTCGGTGCTGCCGCCGCCACTGGAGCTGCCGCCGGCCGACGCGGAGCTGGTCCAGCGGATGCGGGGCGGTGACGACTCGGCGTACGAGGAGCTGTTCCGGCGCCACTCAGGGGCGGTGCTGCGGTACGCGCGCACCTGCTGCCGGGACCGGCACACCGCCGACGACCTGACGGCGGAGGTGTTCGCGCGGACGCTTCAGGCGGTGCGGCGCGGCGCCGGTCCCGAGCAGGCCGTGCGGGCCTATCTGCTGACGACCGTGCGGCATGTCGCCGCGGCCTGGACGAAGACGGCCAAGCGGGAGCAGCTGGTCGAGGACTTCGGGGCGTTCGCCGCGGAGGCGGCGCGGGCGTCGGAGCTGACCGACGAGGACACGGTCGAGCTGGGCGCCGATGTGCGGGCCATGCAGGAGGCCGAGCAGTCGCTGGCCCTCCAGGCGTTCCGGTCGCTGCCGGAGCGGTGGCAGGCGGTGCTGTGGCACACGACCGTCGAGGAGGAGTCGCCGAGCAAGATCGCGCCGCTGTTCGGGCTGACCGCGAACGCGACGGCGGTCCTGGCGAGCCGGGCCCGCGAGGGGCTGAAGCAGGCGTACCTCCAGGCGCACGTCAGCCAGTCCCTGACGGCCGGCGGCGACTGCGCCCGGTACGCCGACCGGCTCGGCGCGTACGCGCGCGGCGGGCTGCGGATGCGGGCCGAGCGGGGGCTGCGCAGGCATCTGGAGGAGTGCGCGAAGTGCCGGCTGGCGGCTGGTGAGCTGGAGCAGGTCAACGCCGGTATCCCGGCGCTGCTGCCGGTCGCGGTCATCGGCTGGTTCGCCACCGGGTACGCGCTGAAGGCGGCGGGGGTCGTCGCCGGGGGCGCCGCGGGTGCGGCGGGTGCCGGTGCGGCGGCCGCGGCGACCGGCGCGGCGTCCGGGGCGGCCGGTGCGTCGGGAGGTGCCGCCGCCGGGGGCGCCGCTGGTGGCGCCGCCGGGGGTGCGGCCGCCGAGGGGCTGGGCGCGCCCGCGAAGGCGGGTATCGCGGCGACGCTGGCCGTCGCGGCGACCGCCGGGCTCGTGTGGGCGCTGTCCGGCGACCCCGGTCCCGTACCGAAGCCGGTGGCGCGGCCGCCGGTCGCGCGGCCCGTCGTACCGCCCGTGGTGGAGCCGCCGGCGCCCGCGCCGCAGCCGCCACCGCCGCGGATGGAGCCCGTGTCGGCGCCGAAACCCGCCCCGGAACCGCCCGTGACGCCCACGCCCACCCCGACGCCGACGCCGAGCCCCACGCCGACGCCGACACCGACGCCCGCGCCGTCGAAGCCCTCGCCGTCCCCGACACCGACCCCCACCCCGACGCCGACGCCCACCCCGACGCCCACCCCGACGCCCACCCCGACGCCGGCCCCGGCGCCCGAACCGGCCACGTACCGGGTGGGGCACCTGAAGTACGACGTGTTCGGCGACCGCACCGGGCCCGAGCTTCGGCTCGGCGGGTCCGGCTGGGTGTGGCAGCGCTCCGGTCTCTCCATCGGCGGCACGACGTACGGGCACGGCATCACCGTGCACCCGCGCTCGTCGGTGATCGTGGACCTGAACCAGGAGTGCTCCACGTACCAGGCGTTCGTCGGGGTGGACGACATGTCGAAGGGGCTCGGCTCGGTCCGCTTCTCCGTGTGGGCCGACGGGGTGCGGCTGTGGCAGTCGCCCGTGGTGGACGGCGGCGACCCGGCGGTGCCGGTGCGCGTCGGCATCGCGGGCCACGAAACGATCCGGCTGGTGACGGAGCCGTCCCGGCCGTCGGGCGCGATGGCGCTGGCCGACTGGGCGGACGCCCGGATCAGCTGTACGGGAGGATGAGGAAACTGATGGATCTGTCGTGCGACGAGCCGGTGACGGTGCGGGAGACCGAGGACACGCTGTTCGGGGTGGTGACGGTCGAGCTGGACACCGCCGCCGGGCTGGTGGACGTCCGCGGCGACACGGTGCCGCAGGTCGTCGTGCGCCGCGCGGACGGGGTGGCCGACGTGGACGCGCACATACCCGTCGGCACCCGCGACGGGGCGCTGCTGTCGCTGGCCGTGGACGGCTGCGCGATGCGGGTCAGGCCGGGCAAGGGGCGGCTGACCAGGCGTTCCTTCCGGGTGGACGTGACGTACGAGGGTGTCGTGTACCGGCTGGTGCCCGACGCGCTGACGGAGAGCCGGCTACTGCGGGACGGGAAGCCGATCGGGCGGTTCTCGTCGGACGGCGACGGGATCGTGCTGGCCGAGTGGGAGGACGGCGCGCGCGTACGGGCGGTGGAGGCGGCGCTCGGGTACGCCCTGGCGGCCGCGTTCGGCACGGGGGCGCAGCCCATGTGGATGCTCCTGCTGGACGCGCTCGGAGACCTGCTGCCCGGCTAGCGCCAGGGGTTACGAGCGGAGGGTCGGCCGGGACGGTACGCCCGCGGCGACCGCGCGGCGGCGGGGCGCGGCGGTGCCGGTCCAGCAGGTGCCGCGGCGGGCCAGGAGGCGGTGCAGCCACAGCTCGGTGGAGACCAGGTCGGCGATGCCGTCCAGCGGGACCGGTTCGCCGTCGGCGGCGGCGCGCAGGGCGGTGCGGACGACCCGCGCCTCGATGAGCCCGGCGTCCGCGAGGAGCGGCGCCTCGAACAGGCGGAGCAGCTGCGGCAGGGCGACGCGCAGCCCGGCCCGGACGGCCGCCTGGGAGGGCGTGTGGGTGGGGGCGCCCCAGCCGGGCGGCAGGTCGTGGATGCCGCTGCCGGCGAGGACGGCGCGCAGCACGTCGGCGCGGGCGCCCGGCCGTACCCGCAGCGATTCGGGGAGGTCGCGGCAGGCCCGTACGACCTGGTTGTCGAAGAACGGGGCGTGCAGGCGCTGGCTGCGGACCTCGGCGGCCTGTTCGAGGACGCGGTGGTCGGCGGCGTACCGGGCGAGCGCGGCGCGGGCGCGGGCCTCGCCGGGGCGCTGCACGGACGTGGGGCGGGTCGCGGCCTGGTGGAGGCGAACCGATACTTCCGCGAGCGCCTCCCCGGTGAGCCAGCGGGCGGCGGGCCCCGGCCGGGACCAGGCGAGGGCGGCGAGGGACGCGTCGAGCGGGCCCGGGGCGGTCGTCCCGGTGGCGAGGCCCCGGTTGGCCTCGAGGAGGCGCCCGGCGGCGGCTTCCAGACCGGCGCGGTACGGGGTCCGGGCGAGGCGGCGGGCGGCCCGGTACACGGTGATCGGCACCAGCAGCGAGCCCGCCGTCGTGCCGGTCGCGCGGGCCAGGGCGGTGACGGGGCGCAGCAGGTGGCGGCGCCTGCGGTCCATCAGCAGGTCGGCGAGGCGCGCCGGGTGGGCGTCGAGGACCTGGCGGGCGCCGTGCCCGGTGAAGTGGTCGGCGCTGCCCGCGGCGAGGCGGCGGCGGTGGCGGGCGGCGGTGACGAGCGCGGGGCCCGGCTCGTCGGTGAGCGGCACGTCCAGGTCGGCGTACGGGAGGGCCTCCTCGGTCGCGGTGACGACGACGTGGTGGAGGCGCGGGTCGTCGGCGAGGGCGTGGGCGCGTTCGAGTTCGGCCGTGTGGGCCGGTTCGCGGGCGCTCGCGGTGAGGTCGTTGAAGGTGACGGCGAGGAGGCGTTCACCGGCGCCCGCGCCGCCCTGCCCGGTGATCGTGCCCGGTACGCCCGGCAGGCCCGCGGCGAGGAGGGCGAGGGTGCTGGAGGCGCTGCCGCCGGACAGGTCGGCGCCGATGCCGGGCGCGGGCGCCTCGCCCCGGGCGGCGCGCCGGTCGGCGGGGCCCATGCCGGGCACGGGCCCAGGGTCGGGCGGCAATGCGGCGGGGGCGTGGCGGGGGGCGGTGAGGCGGGCCCGTACGGCTTCGACGAGGGCGTCCCGTACGCCTTCGACGGCGCGGTCCGGGTCGAGTTGCGGCGCGGCGACGGCGAGGGAGGCGACCGGCTCGTACCCGGTGATCTCGCGGGAGCCCTCGCGCAGGACGAGGGCGTGGCCCGGCGGGACGCGTTTGACCCCGGCGTACGGGGTGGAGTCGCGCAGCGCCTCGGGCGTCTCGGGGCACGCGAGGAGCGCGGCGAGGTGGCCGATGTCGAGCTGCGCCTCGATGAGGTCGGCGAGGGGCAGAGCGGCGGTCGCGTAGGCGGTGCCGTTGGCCCAGGGGGTGTGGAAGACGGGGCGGGCACCGGCCAGGTCGGAGGTGACGGTGATGCGGCGGCCGGTCTGGACGACGGCGGTGTAGCTGCCGGGCCAGGCGGTGAGGTGGCGCAGCGCCCCGCCGCGCGCCGCGAACAGGCCGACTTTCAGCTCCTCGTCGGAGGCGGCGCAGCAGCCGAGCACGGCGAGGCGGACGTCGGGGGCGACGCTGACGACGCGCACCTCGTCGGGGCGCCAGTCGCCGACGGCCCAGAGCGGGTCCGGGTCGCCCCACAGCAGCTGGCCGCCGACGGGCTGCATGGTGGCGCCGTCGTCGGAGGGGCTGACCGCGCCCGCCGTGCCGAAGCTCGCGGCGATACTGCTCCACCCCACCAGCCAGCGCATCGCCGCCTCCACAGCCTGTGGACATCGTCAGCCACTCGCGGCCCGCCCGGCCCGTGCCGCTGGGGCGGCTGGTGCGACGGGGGTGCCGACGGAGACATGCTGCCACGACAACAGGCGCACAGGAGGTCGTCCGGGCGGCGCGCACGCAAACGGGAACGCGCCCCTGGCAATTGGCGGTGTGGTGACGGTGTGGGGGCGGTGTGCCCGCGCGCGGCACCCGGGCCTTCCGCGCGGCGGGCTGCGGGCGTCCGCCGGGGGCGGGTTCGGGTCCGCCGCGGGCGAGCCCGACGGGCTTGCCGCGGGCCGGTTCGCGGGCCCGCTGCGGCGGCTTCACGGGGCCGTCAGGAGGCGGGCTCCAGGTCCGCCGCACAGCGGGGGTGCGGGTCCGCCGAAAGCCGGTTCAGCAGCCCCGCGCGGGCGGGTGGTTCCCTTCCCGGACGGCCCGGCGGCTCAACTCCTGGCGGCGTCCAAGGTGTTCGACGGCCGGTCCATGGGCATCATTCAGCCAATCTCAACGCCCCGCACAACCGAGACGTTTGTCTGCCACTCCGATCTCGACGGTGATCCACGCGCGCGGCCCGGAGGGCGCTGCTCGCCCCCCGGACCGGTCCGCCGCCCGCGGGGAATGAGGCGACGGTGTCCCCCAGCCCGCTGGTTCCCGCCAGCGGGCCGACCCACGCGGCACCATGGAAGCGCCGCCCGGACGGCGGCAGCCAGAGCGCACGGACGGGCGCACGGCCACACGGCGGGAGCGCGGCGGCACGGAGCCGGGCGCACACGCCAACTTCCCGTACGCACAACAATCCCGCCATAGGGAACACCACCCCTTAACGGTAGGGATGCGGCGAACTACGCTGGGTTTACGAATGCCGCGCGCCTATGCCTGGCAGCACGGCGGCCGTCTGGGTGTCGAGGGGTGGCGCATGTCCAGGGAGCTACGCGGACCGAACGAGAAGCTCGGCACCGTTCTCGCCCTCGCCGGGATCAGCAACGCCGGCCTGGCGCGGCGCGTCAACGACCTGGGCGCGCAACGGGGCCTGACGCTGCGCTACGACAAGACGTCGGTGGCCCGCTGGGTGTCGAAGGGCATGATCCCGCAGGGCGCCGCGCCGCACCTGATCGCCGCCGCGATCGGCCAGAAGCTCGGCCGCCCGGTGCCGCTGCACGAGATCGGCCTCGCGGACGCGGACCCGGCGCCCGAGGTGGGGCTGGCGTTCCCGCGCGACGTGGGCGAGGCGGTGAAGTCGGCGACGGAGCTGTACCGGCTGGACCTCGCGGGGCGCCGGGCGGGCGCGGGCGGCATCTGGCAGTCGCTGGCCGGCTCGTTCTCGGTGAGCGCCTACGCGGTCCCCGCGTCCCGGTGGCTGATCACCCCGGCGGACCCGTCGGTGGAACGGCGCCCCAGGCGCGCGAAGGACGGCGACGCGGGCGGCGCGGGCGGCTCCGGCACGGGGGCCCGGGCCGGTACGGGTGCCGGGGCGGACGCGCGGGCCGGTGCCGGGGCGGGGGCCGGTGCGCAGGGGGCCGCCGTGCCCGTCGTGACGGTCGAGGAGCCCCCGCCGGAGGGCGGGCACGCGCGCGTGGGCCACAGCGACGTGGCGAAGCTGCGGGAGGCAGCCGAGGACGCCCGCCGCTGGGACTCCAAGTACGGCGGCGGCGACTGGCGTTCGTCGATGGTGCCCGAGTGCCTGCGCGTGGACGCCGCGCCGCTGCTGCTCGGCTCGTATTCGGACGAGGTGGGCAGGGCCCTGTTCGGCGCGACCGCCGAGCTGACCCGGCTGGCCGGCTGGATGGCCTTCGACACGGGCCAGCAGGAGGCCGCCCAGCGGTACTACATCCAGGCGCTGCGCCTCGCTCGCGCGGCGGCCGACGTGCCGCTCGGCGGGTACGTGCTGGCGTCGATGTCGCTCCAGGCCACCTACCGGGGCTTCGCCGACGAGGGCGTGGACCTGGCGCAGGCGGCCGTGGAGCGGAACCGGGGCCTGGCCACGGCGCGCACGATGTCGTTCTTCCGCCTCGTGGAGGCCCGCGCCCACGCCAAGGCCGGGGACGCGGCGGCCGCGGGGGCCGCGCTGAAGGCCGCCGAGGGGTGGCTGGAGCGGTCGCGCGACGGCGACGCCGACCCGTCGTGGCTGGGCTTCTACTCGTACGACCGGTTCGCCGCCGACGCCGCCGAGTGCTACCGCGACCTGAAGGCGCCGCGCCAGGTCCGCCGGTTCACCGAGCAGGCGCTGTCCCGCCCGACGGAGGAGTACGTGCGGTCGCACGGGCTGCGGCTGGTCGTCAGCGCCGTCGCCGAGCTGGAGTCGGGGAACCTCGACGCGGCCTGCGCGGCCGGTACGCGCGCGGTGGAGGTGGCCGGGCGCATCTCGTCGGCGCGTACGACCGAGTACGTACGGGATCTGCTGCACCGCCTGGAGCCGTACGGCGACGAACCGCGCGTCGCGGAGCTGCGCGAGCGCGCCCGGCCGCTGCTGACCGCCCCGGCGTAGCGGCCCGGCGCGACCGGCCCGGCGCGACCGGCCCGGCGCACGGGGCACGCCCCTGATCCGCTCCCGTGGCGCGCCGTGCGGAACGGCGTGCCACCTGGCGTGATCCATCTCCCACCGCCGCGCGCGCCTGGTTTAACGGCGTTGTCAGCGGGCCAGTGCACTATCGGGGTGGGAGGTGGCACAGGTGTCCGGGTTCGGCGGCGGCATGTTCGACTGCGACGTCCTGGTGGTCGGCGGCGGGATCATCGGGCTGTCCACGGCGTACGCGCTGTCGCGGGCCGCGCCCGGCACCCGCGTGACCGTCCTGGAGAAGGAGCCCGGCCCCGCCCGACACCAGACGGGGCGCAACAGCGGCGTCATCCACAGCGGCATCTACTACCGCCCCGGCTCCCTGAAGGCGCGGTACGCGGTGCGGGGCGCCGCCGAGATGGTGAAGTTCTGCGCCGAGTACGGGCTGCCGCACGAGGTGACCGGCAAGCTGATCGTCGCCACCGACCGCGCCGAGCTGCCCCGCCTCCACGCCCTGGTGCAGCGCGGCCGGGAGAACGGCATCCCGGTGCGCGAGCTGGGCCCGGCGCAGATCAGCGCGTACGAGCCGCACATCGGCGGCATCGCGGCGATCCATGTCGGCACGACCGGGATCTGCGACTACGGCGCGGTGGCGGAGCGGCTCGCCGAGGCGTCCGGCGCCGAGGTGCGGTACGGGGCGCGGGTCACCGCCGTGGACCGGAGGCCCTGGGGCGTGGCGGTGCGCACGGCGGACGGCGCCGTGGTGCGCGCGCGGGCGCTGGTGAACTGCGCGGGGCTCCACTGCGACGCGGTGGCGCGGCTCGCGGGCGACGAGCCGGGCATGCGGATCGTGCCGTTCCGGGGCGAGTACTACGAGCTGGCCAGGCCCGAGCTGGTGCGGGGCCTGGTGTATCCGGTGCCGGACCCGGCGTTCCCGTTCCTGGGCGTGCACCTGACGCGCGGCGTGGACGGCGGCGTCCATGTCGGGCCGAACGCGGTGCCCGCGCTGGCCAGGGAGGGGTACGGGCGGCTCGTCGTGCGCCCCGGTGAGCTGGCCGGGACGCTGGCGTGGCCGGGTACGTGGGCGATCGCGCGGCGCCACTGGCGGTACGGGGCGGGGGAGGTGCGCCGGTCGCTGTCGAAGGCGGCGTTCACGGAGGCGGTGCGGCGGCTGCTGCCCGAGGTGCGCCCCGAGGACCTGCGGGCGGCTCCGGCGGGGGTGCGGGCGCAGGCGGTGCTGCGGGACGGGACGCTGGTGGACGACTTCCTGATCCGGGAGGCGCCGCGCACGGTCCACGTGCTGAACGCCCCGTCCCCGGCGGCGACGGCGTCCCTGCCCATCGGACGCGAGGTGGCACGGCGGGCGCTGGCTCACCTGGACGGGTAGCGGGCGGGCGGGACGGCCTCCGGGGGCGGGGCGCCCCCCAGGCCGGGCGGCCTCCGGGCCGGGAGCTCGGGCCCGTGGGGAACGTGGGCCGGGTTCGTAGAATCGATAGCACTGTGTCCGAGAAGACCGCGTCGAGCACGCCCCCCACGTCCCCCGCCCCCGAGCCGACCGCCCCCGGGCCCACCGCCTCCGGGACCGGCCCCGAGCCCACCGTGTCAGGGGCCGCGCCCCGGTCGACGACCGCGTCCGGGGCCGTTCCCGCGTCCCGGCGCGGGAGCCGGATGTTCCCCGACGGGACCGGGCCGTCCCCCGATCCGGCCGGTTCGCACTTCGAGCGCCGCATCCGCAGCTTCCAGCCGCGCCGCAGCCGCGTCACCACCGGCCAGGCCGACGCGCTGCGCCGCCTGTGGCCGCTGTGGGGCCTCGACATCGACGGGCGGCGCGTCCTCGACCTGGACGAGATGTTCGGGGGGCTCCCCGTCGTCCTGGAGATCGGTTTCGGCATGGGCGAGGCCACCGCGCGGATGGCCGCCGCCGACCCCTCCACCGGCATCCTCGCCGTGGACGTCCACACGCCGGGCCAGGGCAACCTGCTGGGCCTCGCCGAGCGCGACGGCCTGACCAACGTGCGCGTCGCGAACGGCGACGCGATCATCCTGCTCCGCGAGATGCTGCCGCCCGCCGCGCTCGCAGGGGTCCGCGTGTACTTCCCGGACCCGTGGCCGAAGAAGCGGCACCACAAGAGGCGGCTGATCCAGCCGGAGTTCCTGAGCCTGGTCGCGACCCGGATGAAGCCGGGCGCGGTGCTGCACTGCGCGACGGACTGGGAGCCGTACGCGGAGCAGATGCTGGAGGTGCTGACCGCGCACCCGGGCTTCGTGAACACCGTTCCCGACGGCGGATACGCGCCACGACCGGACTTCCGGCCGCTGACGCGGTTCGAGGGGCAGGGCCTGGAGAAGGGCCACGTCGTCCACGACCTGCTCTTCGCCCGCGCGTAACAGACCTGCGCGCCGCCCCTGCCGTATCCCCCTGCCGCAACAGACCTGCGTAACAGCCCTGCCGTAACTGTCCACAACGCGCTCGCGCACTGTCAGTGCGGCCGTCTAGGGTCGATCGGGTGTCAGATTCGCACGCGCCCCGCCTCGATCCGCGGCCCCCTGCGCCGGGAGCACCGGCCGGCCACGCCCGGTCGGCCGACCACGCCCAGTGGGCCCAGCCGGCCATCCCGGCGTACGACCCGCGGCCGTCGTTCGACGCCGTGCCGGAGCGGGCCCGTTGGCGGTACAAGCCGAGGGGCCGGTTCTGGCGCAGCAGGGTGGTGCGGCTTTCGGCCGTGTGCCTGGTGCTCGCGCTGTGCGCCCTGGTGATCCTGGCGCTGGTGCGGGAGCAGACGGGCACGACGGGATTCCTGGTGGGGCTCGGTCTGGCGCTGCTGCCGGTGCCGCTGCTGATGGCGGCGTTCCGCTGGCTGGACCGGGTGGAGCCGGGCCCGTGGAAGAACCTGCTGTTCGCGTTCTCCTGGGGGGCGTTCGCGGCGGCGCTGGTCGCGATCCTGGCCAACACGCTGGCGACGCGCTGGATAGCCACGGCGACGGCGGACCCGACGTCGGCGGACACGCTCGGCGCGACCGTCGTCGCCCCGGTGGTGGAGGAGAGCGCGAAGGCCGCGGCGATCCTGCTGATCTTCCTGTTCCGGAGGCGGGACTTCACGGGCCTGGTGGACGGGGTGGTCGTCGCCGGGTTCACGGCGACGGGCTTCGCGTTCACCGAGAACATCCTGTACCTGGGCAGCGCGTTCGGTGAGGACCAGGAGTTCGGGACGGCGGGCCTGGAGTCGGTGACGGCGGCGACGTTCTTCGTACGGGTGGTGATGTCGCCGTTCGCGCATCCGCTGTTCACGGTGCTGACGGGCATCGGCTTCGGCCTCGCCGCGATGACGGCGCGCCGTCGCAGGGTGGTGCGGACGCTGCTGCCGCTGCTGGGGCTGGTCCTCGCGATGGGGGTGCACGCGCTGTGGAACGGCTCGACGACGTTCGGGCCGTGGGGGTTCATCCTCGTGTACGGGGCGTTCATGCTGCCCGCGCTGGGGCTGCTGACGTGGCTGGCGATATGGACGCGGCAGCGGGAGCTGCGGACGATATCGGGTGAGCTGCCCGCGTACGCGGCGGCGGGCTGGCTCTCCGCCGACGAGCCGCTGGCCCTGTCGTCCATGCGGGCGCGGAGCCTGGCCCGGTCGTACGCGGCGCGCGCGTACGGCCCGGCGGCGGCGCGGACGGTGGGCGAGTACGAGGCGTTCGCGACGTCCCTGGCGTTCCTGCGCCACCGGGCGCGGCGGGGCGTGACCGACCGGGACTTCACGGCCCGCGAGCAGGAGCTGCTGCACCACCTGTGGCAGCGCAAGGCGGTGGCGGCCCCGTCCCTGACGTTCGCCGCCCGCGCCACCGGCCGCGTCTGGACGCCACCGCCCCACCGCGACTACGCGGCGTACAACCCGTACCGGCACTGAGCCGCACGGGTTCCGCGCCCGCCGCACGTACCGGTACCACCGCGCTCGGCGAAACCCTCCTAGGAGCGGGCCCGGAGCGATACCTCCGGGGTCCCTCACACACCATCGCCACGCGGGTGTCCAGGGGACGTCATGAACGAGCAGCCGCACCAGCCGTATCCGCCCCGGCCGGGCCCTTACGGGCTCCACCCGCCGCCACAGCCGCCCCGGCCTCCGCAGCGCAAGGGCCTCTCCGCCGGCGCCGTCGTCGCCATCACGCTCGGCGGCGTCGTCGGCGGGCTGCTCCTCATCCGAACCGTCGCCGGGCTCCTGACCGGCGGTACGGGGGCCGGGCCGTAGCGCGGTACTCCCGCCGTGGCGGCCACGGGGAAGGCCTCCGTGCTGTTCGGCGACCCGGTCCGCGCTCCGGTGTCCTGAGGCGAGCCGGTCGTACGGCCGACGGCGGGGAAAGGACCGGCAGCCCTGGCGTCGGGGGGTGTGCCGCCAGGGCTGCCGGGGTACACGGGTGGCGCGACGGGGCCGCGCCGTGGTGGGCGGTGGTTCGCGCCGGGCGCCGCGGTGGGGCGGCGCCGAGGGTGGGCCGGCCAAGGTCGGGCCCGAGGCCGTCGGGACGCGGCCCGGGGCCGTCGTGGCCGCAGGCCGGGCTCGGGGGCCGCGGGTACGGGCTCGGGGGCCGCAAGGCCGGGCTCGGGGCCGCAGGGTCGCGCGGGGAGACCTCGGGCTCCGGGGTCAGACCGTGAGGCCCTTGCCGCGCAACCAGGCCAGGGGGTCGATGCCGCCGCCGGACGGGGTGTGGACCTCCATGTGGAGGTGCGGGCCCGTGACGTTGCCGGTGGCGCCGACGCGGCCGATCGTCTCGCCGGTGCTGACGGTCTGTCCGGCGCTGACGGTCATGGAGGACAGGTGGCAGTACCAGATCTCGGTACCGTCCGAGAGCTCCAGCACGATGCGGTAGCCGTACGAGCCCGACCAGCCCGCCGACTTGATGGTGCCTCCGTGCACGGCGTTGGCCGGGGTGCCCGTGGGGGCGGCCAGGTCCAGGCCGGTGTGGTAGCCGGAGGACCACATGGAGCCGGCCTGGCCGTACGTCGAGGTGATCGTGTACGAGGAGGTCGGCAGGGCGTAGCTCGCGGCGAGCTTGGCCAGGCGCTCCGCCTCGGCCTTCGCCGCGGCTTCCTGCTCCGCGCGCTTGCGCTCCGCCTCGGCGGCCTTCGCGGCGGCCTCGGCGGTGGCCTGCTGGGCGGCGGCCTCCTGCGCGGCCTTCTCGGCGGCGGCCTTCTCAGCGGCGGCCTGCGCCTCGGCCTCGGCGGACGCCTGCTGCTGCTCGACCTGCTGGAGGATGCGCGTCCGCAGCGCCTCGCCGGCGTCGGCCTCGGTCCCGGCGCCCTGGGCGTCGGCGGCGGCCTGATCGGCGGAGAGCGTCAGCGTGGCGAGGTTGGACGGGGCGGGGGCCTCCTCGGCCGTGTCGGCCTTGCCGTCCGCGTCGTCACTGATGAGCGCGCCGACGCCGGGCAGCGAGGACGCGTCGGGGAGGTTGACGTCCGGGAGGGATATGGCGACGCGCGGCTTGTCGTGCGCGGTGGCCATGCCGCCCGCTCCGACGGCGGCGATGACGCCGACCCCGAGGACCGTGGAGCTGCGGGCGAGACCGCCGCGCTGCTTGACGACACGGTGCCGGCCCCGGACGGGGCGGACGGTGTCCTCGGTGGGGTTCCACTCGACGGTGGCCGCGGGGGCGGCGGCGTCCGGGATTCCCGAAACCGTGGGATGGCCGATCGGGTCGTACGAGCCGAAGGGGGCTTCGGGGGCAGGCCTGTTGGACGCCACGGAGGCGTACTCCTTTCCTTCCTTCACCGCCTACCGGGTTAGCTGACGGGTTCGGAGCAGGAAGGTCTCCTACGGGCCGGTGAGGGCCCGATTCACCCCAAGTGTGGTGGTTCCCCGGTTCCCTTGCGGGATTCGGCGCATGCGCACGGCGCCGTCTTTGCGACGACTGGGACGACCGCGCTGCGTTATCGAACGTTAATAGAAGCGAGGGCCGTATTCCAAGCCGTTCCTGTGGATGCCTCGTCCACACACCGGAGCACCAAGGCCCCAAAAACGGACAAGGCAGAGCGAACTGACCCTCGATCAGGCGATCGCGGCCCCGAAAAGCCCTAATCGAGTTTCTGACTGGTTGTCAACCGCTATGGCGCAGCGCGCCTCTCCGCTCACACGGCGTGCGGGCCGCCCGCCTCGGGCAGATGGTGCCCGGAAACGCCGAAGGCCGGATCTCCGAGAAGATCCGGCCTTCGGTTTCAGTAGCGGGGACAGGATTTGAACCTGCGACCTCTGGGTTATGAGCCCAGCGAGCTACCGAGCTGCTCCACCCCGCGTCGGTGAACACCACCTTACGCCATCCCGGAGGGGGTCGTTTACCAATAAGCGGCCGGCCGCCCGAAGATCTTCCCCAGACCACCCGCGAACCGGCTCCGACCGCCCGCCGACCAGCCCCTTTCACCGGAAGCAGGGTGGGCGGCCGGCCCCGCACGGCGGAGTACCGTGGAAGAGGGTGAACGTCCGGTTCGCCGCAGGGACCGGACCCGTAGACAGGCGAACTCACCATGGCCGACTTCGAAACTCCTCCCGCCTCCGGACGCCTCCCGGACTCCGTCCACGAGGCGGTGAGGCCCGGCACGGCGCTCGTGCGGCTGGAGACGACGGGCTCCCGCGAGGGCGTGCTCGACGGGGCGTGGTGGCCGAGGTCCCGCGACATCGGGGAAGAGCTGCCGGCGCTGGTACGGGCCCTGAGCCAGCACCTGGGGCCGATCACCCGCGTGGGCCTGGACGCCGCCGCGTGGGACGAGCTCCCTGTCAGGCTGGTCGTGGACGACCGGGTGGTGCACATCGCCTCGTTCCCCGTCGGCGACGACACCGTACTGATCACCCGCGGCGACCGCGACCACTTCTCGCTGCTGGTGGTCCCCCCGCACGCCACCACCGAGGCCGCGCGCGCCGCCATGGCCCAGGCGGTACGGCCGGACAACGTCACCCAAGCGGTACAGATCCTCATCGACACGGCCACGGACGACGGCACCGGCACGGACGGCGCAGGCATGGACGAGGGCCCGCGGGCCTGACACGCCCCGCCGTCCGCGCCCAGCCCCCCGCGCCCAGCCGCACCGCCCGGCCCTGCCACAGCCCCTGCCACCCACGCCGATGGCGCCCTACGGCTACCGCACCGTGCGCCCGCGGGTGCGCCGACGCGACAGGAACGCGCCGAAGAAGATCAGGTCGGCCACCAGCAGGACGGCGCCGATGACCAGCAGGTACATCAGCCCCTCCACGGCGATGCCGATGAGGCCGAGCACAACGGCCACGAGGATCAGGAACAGGAAGATCGCCATGCTGGAACTCCTCCGTGACGGTCCGGTTCAGCGGCGGGCGAGTCGCCGCTCGCCCGCGGCACCGGGCTGGTAGGCCAAGCCGTAGTGGTGGAAGACGACCTCCTCGTCCTCGGCGGCCAGCACGTCGTCGAGGCCGATCGCTGGGGCCTTGCGGACCGTCCCCTTGTCGTACGGCACCCTGACGTACCCCGGCCCGACCGTCGCGTCGTCCAGCGGGACGAACACCAGGCGCTGCCGGGTGGGCAGGCCCGTTCGGATGGTCGCCATGGCGGGCTCGTCCGTCGTCGTGTCCACGTAGACCGCCTCCAGGGAGCCGATCTTGTGCCCCTTGGGGTCCACGACGTCCCGGTTCCGCCACTCGCGGATGTCTGCTGAATGGATCATGCGGTCTGCTCCCCTGGTCGGGCCACACTCCGGGCAGAGCCTCCAGCAGCGCCGCTCCACGGGACGCCGACGGCACGACGGCGCACCCACCCTGCCTCTGTCACCAGCCTGCCGCGCCACGCCCGCCCCCGCCACACGAGCCCGCGCGGACACCCGGTCAGAGCCCGTCGGGCCCGGCCCCGGGCACACAGGTGATCGGCTCCAGCCGTCCGCCCCCGGACACACGAGTGCCCCGGCCGGAAACGTCCGGCCGGGGCAACGGGACCCGTGGGCGGAGCCGCCGAGCGGCTCCCGGACCAGTAGGCCCTGTGGGACTCGAACCCACAACCAATGGATTAAAAGTCCACTGCTCTGCCAATTGAGCTAAGGGCCCGTGACGGGTCATCCCCGAGCATAGCCCGCCGGGACGCCTGAGCCGATCGGGTATCGGCACAACACCCGCTTCCGGCGCGTCCCGCATGGCGGACGGGCCCGCACACGGCACGTGAGTGTCGTGTACGGGCCCGTCCAGGGGACCTACGGCGCGTCAGCCGTTGCGCTTCCAGCGCGGCTTGTCGTCGCGGCGGCCGAACGAGGACGAGCCGGAGCCCGTACCGCGGTGGTCGTCACGACGGTCGTCGCGGCGGCCGTACGGGCGGTCGTGGCCGCCGGCGCGGTGGCCGCCCGCCGGGCGGTCGTCGCGGCGGTCACGGTTGAACGGACGGTCGGGGCGGCGGAACCCGCCACGGTCGCCACCGCGGTCGTCGCGACGGTCGCGGTTGAACGCGGGGCGCTCGTCGCCACGGTCGCGGTTGTTGTACGACGGGCGGTCGTCGCGGCGGAAGCCACCACGGTCCCCACCGCGCTCGCCGCCCCGCTCGTCACGGTCGCGGTTGTTGTACGACGGGCGGTCGTCGCGGCGGAAGCCACCACGGTCGCCACCGCGGTCGTCACGGCGGTCACGGTTGCCGTACGACGGACGCTCGTCACGACGGTCCCGGTTGAACGACGGACGGTCGTCGCGGCGGAAGCCACCACGGTCACCACCGCGCTCGCCGCCCCGCTCGTCACGGTCGCGGTTGTTGTACGACGGGCGGTCGTCGCGGCGCTCGTACGACGACGGGCGCTCCTCGCGCTGGGCGGGGACGGACACCGTCACGTCGGCCGGGGCCGCGGCCGGGGCGGCAGCCGCCTCGGCGGCCTCCGCGAGGGCCTTCTCCGGGTCCTCGCCCCGCTCGCGCGCGGCGCGGGCCACCAGGCGGTCGGCCTCCTCGCGGAGCTCGGTCGCGCGGCGCTGCATGCGCTCCAGCTGCTTGGCCAGGTCGGCGACCTCGCGCTCGGCCTGCTTGGCGGCGTTGCTGGCCGAGTCGGCCTGAACCTCCGTCAACGACCGGGCACCGGTGATCTCGGCGACCTCCGGGTCGAACGCGCCGCCCTGCCCGATGATGTGGCGGGAGGCGTCGACACCGGCGTCCTCCATGAGGCGGAAGATCTGGCGGCGCTGGTGCGGCAGCGCCAGGGAGACGACGACACCGGAGCGGCCGGCACGCGCCGTACGGCCCGAGCGGTGCAGGTAGTCCTTGTGGTCGCCCGCCGGGTCCACGTTCAGCACCAGGTCGATGCCGTCCACGTGGATGCCGCGCGCGGCCACGTCCGTGGCGACGAGCACGTTGACGTACCCGTCCTTGAAGTCGGCCAGCGTCCGCGTACGGGCGCCCTGCGTCATGCCGCCGTGCAGCGCGTCGGCCTTCACACCGGCGTCGCGCAGCTGCTCGGCGACGCGGTCGGCGCCCAGCTGGGTGCGGACGAAGATGATCGTGCGGCCCTTGCGCGCGGCGATCGCGGCCGTGACCGGCGCCTTGTCCTTCGGCTTCACGACGAGGACGTGGTGGGTCATGGTCGTGACGTTGCCCTGGGCGCTGTCGACCTCGTGGTTGACCGGGTCGTTCAGGTAGCGCTTGACCAGCGTCGCGATCTCGTTCTCCATGGTCGCGGAGAAGAGCATGCGCTGGCCGCCCGACGGGACCTGGTCGAGCAGCTCGGTGACCTCGGGCAGGAAGCCCAGGTCCGACATCTGGTCGGCCTCGTCGAGCACCGCGACCTGGACCTGCTCCAGGGAGCAGGCGCCGCGGTTGATGACGTCGCGCAGGCGGCCCGGGGTGGCGACGAGGACGTCCACGCCACGCTCCAGGGCGTAGATCTGGTTGCCCATCGACGTACCGCCGCAGACGACCTTCATCTTGAGGCCGAGCACGTCGCCGTACGGCTGGAGGGCGTCCGCGACCTGCATCGCGAGCTCGCGGGTCGGGGTGAGGATGACGCCGCGGGGCTTCTTCTTCTCGGTGTGGCCGGACGCCAGGGTGGCGAGCAGCGGCAGACCGAAGGAGAGGGTCTTGCCGGAGCCGGTGCGGCCGCGGCCGAGGATGTCCTTGCCGGCCAGGGCGTCCGGGATGGTCGCGGCCTGGATCGGGAACGGGACGGTGACGCCGTTCTGGGCGAGCTTGCGGACGACGCCCTCGGGGAGGCCGAGGTCGGCGAAGGTGGCGGTGTTCTCGGCGTCGCCCTCGTCGTCGGCGCCGGAGCCGGAGGCGGCGGTGTCGGCGGGGGCGGTGTCGGCGGCGGTCTCCTCGACCGTCGTCTCCTCCGCGGCGGCGACAGCGGCCTGCTCGTCGGTGATGGTCTCGGTGATCTGGGCGATCTCGGCGTTCTCGTTCAGAACGGCGTCAGTGCTGGAAATGGACATGCGAAATGCGAAACCTTCCGGAGTCTCGGCACGCGCCCGTCAACTCCGTGTTTCGCTGCTTAGCAAATCGACCGCCTCGATGCGGTCAGCCACGGCAAGGGAGAGTACGCGCCACACGGCGCGCTTCGGTTCACGGCGCCGGGCAAATGGGATCAAACGATCTACCACCATACGCACCTTCCCCCACTCAGCGCAAGCCGCCTCCCGCCGGTCGGGCGAGATCTGCGTCACGCGGAGGCCCCGCGCCCCTCACGGCGACGCGGAGCGCGGCGGGCGTCACGCGGGCGCGGCCTGGGGGGACGCGGCGGGCTCCAGCCAGTCGGCTGGAGAGAAGGGGGCGCCCATCGCGTGGGCGCGGGTGTCGGCGGACGGCGATTCGGCGGGCGGCTCCGTCGGGCCCGACGTGGGCGGCTCGCTGGCCTGCGGCGGGCTCGTGGGCGTCGGCTCCGGCGGAGTGGCGGGCTCGGAGGGCGACGGGGCCGTACCGCCCGGGCCCGTACCGCCGTCGTGGCCGTCCGACCCACCGCCCGTACCGCCCGGGCCCCCGGCCTGGCCGCCCGCACCGCCCGTACCCGCGGTACCGCCGCCGGGGCCGGGCCCGGCGGCGGTACCGGGCGTGGGCCCGCCGGGGCCCGTACCGCCGCCGGGGTCACCGCCCTTGCCGGGTGCCGGGTGCTGGGAGGCCGGCCCGGAGGGCGCCGGGGACGGACCGTGGCCGCCCGCGCGGTCGCCGCCCGCCGCGCCGCCGGGGCCGCCCACGCCGCGCGGCTCGTGCCCGCCGCCCGTCGTGGCCATCTCCGCGTCCCGCTCGGCGGCCGCCGCCCCCGACGGGTCCACCGCCTCGCTCGGCAGCGGCCTGGCGCTCTCGTCGGACACGCTCATGCAGCCGCTGACGGAGCCGGCGGAGGCCACGACCGCCACCGCGGTGACGGCCCATCGGACAGGTGCGGGCAGCTGGCGCACGGGGGCACCTCCAGGCGGACGGGGTTTCCCTGACCAACTCCCCGCGCCCCGTGGGGGACACGCCCGGACGGCCTACCGGTCAGCCGTACCCCAGTTCGTGCAGCCGCGCGTCGTCGATGCCGAAGTGGTGGGCGATCTCGTGCACGACGGTGATCTCCGTCTCGGCGACCACGTCCTCGCGGGACTCGCACATCCGCAGCGTCGGCCCCCGGTAGATGGTGATCCGGTCGGGCAGCACACCCGCGTACCACTCGCCCCGGTCGGTGAGCGGCGTCCCCTCGTACAGCCCGAGCAGGTCGGGGTCGTCGGCGGACGGCTCGTCCTCCACGAACACGGCGACGTTGTCCATCAGCCGGGTGAGCTCGGCCGGAATCCGGTCGAGCGCCTCGGCCACCAGTTCCTCGAACTCCTCGCGCGTCATCTCCAGCACTCGGCCATTGTCGTGGATGAGGGGCGCGTACGGGCGCGTACGGGCATAGCCGCGCGCCCCGCCGGGCATACGGCCCCAATGGCCCGAGCAGTCGCCCGTACGTCGTACGTCCGTATCGCCCGAGCCCTGCGCCGCATGGGGCGCCGTGTGAGGGGCCGGTCAGGGGGCGGGGACCCGGTCACCACCGGCCCCTCCCGCCGCTCCCCCTCCTCCCGCCTCCTCCGCCGTACCGGCTCCGCCGCGCGCCCCGGCGGTCCCGCCGCCGCGCCCCACCCCCTGCTCCGGGCCCTCGGCCTGGTCGCCGTGGTCGTCGCCGGGGCGTGGCTCGGCCTGCTGGTGGTCGGCAGCGTGCGAGCGCCGGTCGGGCCGATGGACACGAGCATGACGCTCCGCCCGTCCCTGAGCGGCGGCACGAAGATCAACGTCTCTCCGCTGGGCGCCCTCGAACTGGACTCCCACACCGCGCCGATCCGGCTCGACGTGGACGTGGACCAGCTCGACCCGGTCCGCGCCCAGGCCCTGGTGCAGCACCCCGAGCGGATCTCCGGGCTCCAGGAGGAGATCGTCGCGGACGTCGGGGACGGCGCCCGCGAGCTGGCCCTGCGCTCCTGCGTCGCCGTCGTCTCGGGCGCCGCCGCGCTCGCCCTCGTCGTGTACCGCCGCCCGCGCCGCGCGCTGGCGGCCGGCGGGCTGGCGCTGGTGCTGCTCGCGGTGTCGGGCGTGTCCGCGTACGCCACCTGGAACCCGAAGTCCGTACTGGAGCCGCGCTTCTCGGGGCTGCTGAGCAGCGCCCCCTCGGTGGTCGGCAGCGCGCGGTCGATCGTCACCGAGTTCGACGTGTACCAGAAGGAACTGGCCCGGCTCGTCACGAACGTGACGAAGCTGTACGACGCGACCTCGTCCCTCCCGACGTACCAGCCCGACCCGGCGACCATCCGCGTCCTGCACGTCTCCGACATCCATCTGAACCCGGCGGCGTGGCACATCGTCGCCTCGCTCGTGGAGCAGTACGACATCGACCTGATCATCGATTCGGGCGACACGATGGACCACGGCAGCGCCGCCGAGAACGTCTTCCTGAACCCCATCGGGACACTCGGCGCGCCGTACGTGTGGGTGCGCGGCAACCACGACTCGGCGGTCACCCAGGAGTACCTGGAGGACATGCGGAACGTCCACGTCCTGGACGGCGGGCGGGCGGTCACCGTCGCCGGGGTGCGGGTGGCCGGCATCGGCGACCCGCAGTTCACACCGGACCGGACGGTCGTGCCGGCCGGGGACGACGCGGAGCGGGCCGCGGGCAGCCAGCTGGCCGAGTCGCTGCGCGCGCAGGCCCGGGCGGGCACCCCGGTGGACATCGCGGTCGCCCACAACCCGGTCGCCGCGCACCAGACGGACGGGGCGGTGCCGCTGGTCCTGGCCGGGCACGTCCACCGGCGGGTCAACGAGGTGCTGCCGAACGGGACCCGGCTGAAGATCGAGGGCTCCACGGGCGGCGGCGGGCTGCGTGCGGTCGAGAAGGACCAGCCGGAGAAGGTCCACGCGTCGGTGCTCTACCTGGACCGGGACACGCGTCGGCTCCAGGCGTGGGACGAGATCACGCTGGGCGGTCTCGGCCTGACCACGGCGGAGGTGGCGCGCCGCGTCCCGGACGAGGTCCTCCCGGGCACCTCCCCGACCCCCGCCCCCACGAGCCCGGGCCCCACCGCCACGCCGGGCAGCCCGACGGCCACGCCCGGCGGCCCGACCGCTCCGGGGTCGGGCAGCCCCACGGGACCCTCCCCGTCCCCGACGCCGGCGCAGCCGCCCCGCCCGTCCGCACCGGCGCCCCGCCCGTGAGGCCACGCGGACGGGAGGCGCGGGGCTCCGCGAGTCGGCTCACGGGGCCCCGCGTAAACCGTTTTGGCGAACCGTCCTCCCATCCCATATGCTTCTCACGTCCCCGACGCGCTGACGAGGCGCCCAGGCGGGCCTTTAGCCCTCATCGTCTAGTGGCCCAGGACGCCGCCCTTTCAAGGCGGTAGCACGGGTTCGAATCCCGTTGGGGGCACGCTTTACCTTGTGCGAGACTAGTGCTCGCGCGATGCTTGGTCCTGTGGAGCAGTTTGGAGTGCTCGCCACCCTGTCAAGGTGGAGGCCGCGGGTTCAAATCCCGTCAGGACCGCTGTGACTCGCAAGAGTCACGTGGCTGGGTAGCTCAGTTGGTACGAGCGTCCGCCTGAAAAGCGGAAGGTCGCCGGTTCGACCCCGGCCCCAGCCACCAGCCGATAGGCCCCGTCTCCGGACGGGGCCTATCGCCGTTTACGCCAACCGGTACGCCAACGGGGTCACGACAGGGCGTCCCCGAGCTTTCGCAGGGCCTTGCGCTGCTCGTCCAGCGACGCGTGGGCGTAGACCTTCATGGTCACCCCGATGTCGCTGTGCCCGACGATCTGCCGGACGATGTGCGGCGGCACGCCGAGGTCCAGCAGCAGAGACACCGCCGAGTGACGCAGATCATGGAAGCGAATGTCTAGGCCCAGACGCTTCCGGAGCGGATGCCAGCTCCGACGCAGGTTGTCCGGCTCCAGCGGCGTCCCGATCCGAGACGTGAACACCAACCCGTGTTCCCTCCATTCGATGCCAGCGGCGGCCCGCTCCTGCGCCTGTCGCTCCTGGTGGTCCAGCAGAGCCTTGACCACGAATGGCGGAAGGGGGACGGTCCGCACGGACGACAGCGTCTTCGGCTGCACCAGCCTCAGCGCCCCATCGACCCGCTGGAGGGCCCGCTCCACGATCAGGGATTCCCGATCGAAATTCACTGCGTCCCACCGGAGCCCCAGGAGTTCCCCCCGGCGCATCCCCATGACCAGGGCGAGGACGTACAGAGCGTGCAAGCGGTCGCTCTCCGACTCCCGGAGAAGTAGCCGGGCCTCTGCGATGCTCAGGCCTTTTCCGGAGCTGTACGCGGGCGTGGGGGCCTGAACGAGCTGGGCGATGTTCCGAACGATCAGCTCTTCCCGGACAGCGTTCTGGAGCGCGTTCCGCAGTACCGCGTGGATGGACTGCACCATGCGACGGGAGAGCAGCGTTTTGCAGCACTCCCCCGCTGCGCAGCACTGCGGCTCCGGCCGCTCGTTGTCCCACCCGTGCTTGCAGCACTGGCACTCGGCCGCGACCCTCGCCAGCCACGTCCGGACCTCCGCTGCCCTCAGGGTCCGGATCTTCTTCCGGCCCAGCCCCGGCACGAGGTGCACCCGAACAACGCTCTCGTACCCCTGGTAGGTCTTGGGGCGCCGGTGCACCTTGACCACCTTGGCGAGCCAGTAGGACAGGTAGTCCTCCAGGTTCATGTTCGTGTCCGGGACAGGGATGCCCTGGTTTTCCTGCGCCTGCAAGTCCGTGATCTTCGCGCGGACCTCGTCGCGGGTCTTGCCGTACACGGACACCCGCTTCCGGATGCCGCCGGTCGTCGTTACGTACACGCGACCGTGGTAGGTCCCATCCTTTCGGATGGTGATGCTTCCTTCGCCATTGGCGCGCTTGGCCACTACGCGGCCTCCCTGAGTCGGTCCTGAATGAAGGTGTGCAGCGCGTCGGCCGGCACTCGCCGGGACGCGCCGATCTTGAAGCTCGCGAGCTGCTTGGAGCGGATGAGGTCGTAGACCTTGAAGCGGCTCAGCCGCAGGGCCGCCATGACCTCCGGAACGGTCAGCGCCTCGTGGCTGGTCGGCAGTGCGGTGCTCATCGGAGTGCCTCCTGATGGGCCGGGCCCTCTTCGGCCCTCTTCTGGGAAGTCCGCTACTTCCGCTACCTCCGCTACCGCCCTGGTCAGGGGCGTGATCGTGGTAGCGGATGGTGGTAGCGGTAGCGGATGGGTGCCGCTACCGGCCCGCCGGGCGGGGGCGGGCGGGTAGCGGCTGCACGGGGCGCGGTAGCGGATGATTCGGGGTCGTCCGCTACCGGTTTCGGGGCTGTGACCTGCTAGGTAGCGGAGGTAGCGGATGTAGCGCTTCCTGCGGGGGGCGGGGGGCAGTAGCGGGCCCACGCGTCGGCGAGGTCGGCCGCGTAGTACCCCTTGAGGACCCCCGTGCCGGACTTGATGTTCCGGGCGGCGATGGGGGTGTTGTCGCCGGTCATGTACTCGCGGAGCATCTTCGCCAGCCCGCGCGCGTCCAGGGGCCTGCCGCCCATGTCGGCCCACGGTGCCTCGTCCAGGCTGTGGAGGCGGTCGAGGATGGCGACGGTGGGCAGGCGATCGATGCCGGGGAACACCTGGTCGCGCAGGTCGGTCAGCAGGCGGATGCCGATGCTGCCCTTGTCGTCCTGCTTGGCCGCGTTCACCAGCTCCACGCACGCCGTCCGGGCCCGTTCGGGCCAGGCGCCACCGGCCGCGTCGGCAACCGCGATGAGCGGTTCCCACACGTCGGCCGGGCGGTCGGTGACCTCCTCGGGCATAACGGGGAACACGCCATCGACCTTCGGGCGGACGTGGTCGGCCCACGCGGCGAGCTGGTCGCGCAGGGCGTGGCCCTGGGCGGTGTGGACGCGGGCCCGGAACGGTTCGGCCTTCTCGTTGCGGGCGCGGCGGCGCATGCGGACGATGACGGACCGGGTCAGGATCGTGTCCGGCAGCGAGCCGAGACCCGCGACCGCGACGGCGCAGTACGAGGGGAACGCCACGACGCTCTGGTTGCCGCCGTCCCCGACGCACCGGTAGGTGACCCCGGAGCGGCGGTGCCCGGCGTTCAGGAAGCCGCGCAGCTCCTCGTTCTCCCCGGCCTTGGGGCCGAAGACGGTGTCGATCTCGTCGAACAGGATCGTGGGGCGCCCCTCCGCGCCGGACACGGCCCGGAACAGGGCGGCGGCCGACGCGTTCACCGCCACCATCGGCTGCGGCACCAGCGTCTCCACGATCTCCAGCGCCCGCGACTTCCCCGACCCCGGCTCCGGGGACAGGAACGCCAGGCGTGGCGTGGAGTCGAAGCAGTCCAGCAGGTGCGCGTGCGCGTCCCACAGGGCGACGGCGACGTAGGCGGCTTCGGTGGGGAAGACGTTGAAGCGCCGGTGGAAGGCTTCGACCTCGTTCAGCAGGGCCGCCCCGTCGATGTGCTGCTGAGTCATGCGGCGGTCCTCTCGGTGTGGTGGCGCAGGGGGCAGGCTGTGCGGTGGGCGGTGTGCTCTTCGATCAGGGCGAGGACGCGGCGGTGGCCGATGGCGGAGCGGTTGCGGCCGCACGCGCACACCGACGTGGCCGTGGGCACGGCGCCGCGTCCCGGCGCGGTGATGTGGAGCATGCCGACGATGCGGCGGCCGTCGCCCGGGTGCGGGTCAGGACTGAAGAGGACGCCTTCGGCGGCGACCTTCGGCGCACCACCGCCGCCACGGGCCGGGGCCGGTCCGGCGGGGCGCGGGTGGCTGGTGGTCGGGGTGAGGCTTTTCAGGCGGGGGCGGGGGCTCATGCCGCCTCCCTCGGGCGGGCGGTGCGAATCGTCCAGTCGAGTGCTGAGCGGATGGTGGCGCGGCACTCGGCTGGCGGCAGTCCCGCCGCCTCGCCCGCCTCCTGAAATGCCTCCTCGGCCACGTGCCGGGGGATGTCGCCCCACGCGACGAACCGCCCCACCGCCCTCGCGCCCCGCAGCAACGCGGCGTTCCTGCCGCCCTCCAGCGTCACGGCGACGGCGGCGGTCTCGCGCTCCAGCGCCACCTGAGCGACCCGCGACACGTCCCGGTGAACGACGGGACGGAGGCGGACCGGGGTGGGCTTGCTCGGCGCCCGGAGCATGTCCAGGAGCCAGGCAGGGAGTTCGAGGACGGGCCGGTCGTCCACCACCTCGTACGCCGTGCCATGGACGGTGCTGCCGGGGGCGACGACGTAGCCGCCCCACGCACGCGTATCGACCAGCGGCGCCAGCGTCCCGGCGGTGTTCCTCAGGCGCACCCCGGCGGGGGCGCGGAAGTACAGGTGCTCACCACCGCCCGCAGTCCGCACCCGGAAGGTGGCCGGGACGGCGTGCCCGGCGCGCTCGCAGAGCGCCCCGAAATTCGCCGCGCCGTCAGGCGCGCCCGAACATCCCTTGCCCTTGGGCGCGTCCAGATCGATCACGACCAGCCCGGACGGGCCGGTGGCGACGCCGACGTTGAACGCCCCCGCCGACCAGGCCGCGCGGATGCGGCCGGGGTCGGTGGTGGCGCGCTGCTCCCACTTCACGTGCCCACCCGCGCAGGCGCCGGTACGCGGGCACTGCGCCTCGTGGTGGAGGGCGGGCCGCTTGGCGCCAGGGCGGAGCGGGAAGACGTGCCAGCCCTTCCGGGCAGCGTCCAGGGCGGCGTCGGCGACGTGGCGCGCCCGGGCGCCGTCTCGCCGGATGGGGTCGGGATGGGTCATGCTGGAAGACCTCCGTAGGTCTGTAGCGGACTGGGAGAAGAGGGCGGCCCCGGACTTTGGCGAGTGGGGGCCGCCTTCATGCGGAATGGCTTGTGGTGGGTGTTCAGGGAGGCGGGAGTACCCCCCTCGCCGGGTGTCTTCGAGGGGGTTTCGGGGCTGTGAGCTGGGGTGCCTCCCTGCCTCCCTGCAAGGCCGTTTGAGCAGGTCAAGGCCAGGGATGCGGGTCAGGGAGCCGTTCAGGGAGTTCTCCCTGCCTCCCTGGCCGGCGTGGGGTGCGGTTCCCTCTACTGGGCGGCGGAAGCGGAACCGTCGTTGGTCCGGTTGGCGAGGGCTCGGGCGATGCGGTCGCGGCCGACGACCATGCGGCCGTCGGACTTGTAGGGCTCGGCGCCGGTGCCCTCCAGCACGCGCTTGAGGTCGCCGTTCGTCCACGCCCCGTATGCCTTGGGGTTGGTGGTGGCCAGCCGCTGGAGCACGTCCTGCGTGAGCACGCGGGGGGCGGTGCCGATCACGTGGGCGATGTCCGTCAGCGGGTCGGTCGGCTCGTCGGTGTCGATCACCCGCAGGGTGGTGACCCCGTCGCGCAGGGCCCGCGCCCGTGCGGCCACCTCGGCCGCGGCTTCGGTGTCGATGTAGTGCGTCCGGACGGTGATGGACGCTTGCCCGGCCGGGATGTCGATGCCGTCGGAGGCGACAACGAGGGTGCCCTTGTCCAGGCCCTGCCGGAGCAGGTGCGGGGCGGCGCCGCCGTCCACGGCCTTGTCCCCGAGCGCCATGCGGGCCTGCGACTCGGTGCCCAGGGCGAGGGAGGCGCGGGTGTGGGCGCCTTCCCGGACGAGCTTGGGGAGGTTCTGGTCGGTGGGGTCCTGCGTGCCCTGCCACAGCAGCACGTTCACCGCCCGCCCCTGGTTGTGGATCTTCCGTGCCGCCATGAAGTACCGGGAGGTGGCCTTGGAGCCGCCGTAGGGGCGCTTCTCCTCGTCCACGGCCGGGCACATGAACGCGACCTGCGCTTCATCCACGAGGACGATGAGCGGGGGGAAGGCGGTGCCGGGCGGGGCGGTCAGGCGCCGCTCCATCTCCGTGACCCCGGACTCGACCATCTCGGTCGCCTGGATGACGTGGTCGTCGGTGGGGCCCTGGATGAGGACGGTGGCGATCCCGTCGAACATCGCCCAGTCCCCGGCGCCCTTCAGGTCCGCGATCCGGAACTCCACCGTCGGGTCAAGGGCGAGCCACAGGGCGAGCGCGCGGACGGCGGCGGTCTTGCCCTGGTTGGACAGGCCGGTGACGAGCATGTGCCGCTGATACAGGCTCAAGGCGGCGGCATCCCCGCGCAGGTCCTGCCCCCACGGCGCCTTGCCCTTCTTGTAGTCCGCCCGCAGATCGGTGTCCAGGACGAGCGGGGACGGCCCGATCGGCTCGTCCAGCGCTCCCGAATCAGCGATCCACAGCCGGACCGTGCGGGCCGCCTGGGGGATGGTGATGAACACTTCGTGCTCGTGCCGGGACAGGTTCTCCGCGAGCTTCCGCCGCCGCCCCTGCACCTCCTGCGTCGACACCCCCGACGGCAAGGTGACATCGACTTCCACGCCGCATCCGGCAATCTTGATGGGGCTGAGCATCGCGGCGCCGGCGTCGCCCATCTCCTTGATGGCCTTCCGCAACGGCGCGATACCCAGATCCCGCAGGGCGGTGACGACGACGGACGGCGTGATCGGCGCCCCGGCGTCGCTTCCGCGCTGCTGGGCGGGAAGGGCCCACTGCGGCGCCGCCTGCTGGTGGCGCCCGACCGCCCACAGCCCGCACAGCGCCAGCCACGGACCAAGGGTGACCAGCGGCCCCCACACCACGGTCGCGATGACCACGACCAGCCGGCACAGCTCCACCAGCGCCATGAGCGGCACCACCACGTCGCCCGGCTGCTTCGTCGCCACCGCGAGCGCGACGCCGAGCAGCAGCAGACCGGCGAGGGTGCCGCCGGTGGCGTAGGCGGCGTTCTTCACCAGCCGCTCCGGGGAGGTCAGCAGGTCCATGCGCCGTTGGTGACGCGCCGCGCGGTACTGCCGTCCACGCTCCTCCCACTCGGCGGCCGCCTCCAGGTTCCCGGCGGCCTCGGCCGCGCGGATCATCCGCTCGTACCGCGCCGCCGTACGGCCGTCCCACGCCCGGCGCGCCACGATCCGCGTCCCGCCGACCACGTACGAGCCGTGCCGGACCACGGCCCGCCCGGCGGCCCGCGTCCGCTCATCCCGCGCCACCCGCACCACCGCCCGGCTCGTCCGGTGCCACAGCGGGACCGGACGCGCCTCGGTGGCCTCCAGCGGCACGGGGACCGTGTCCGGGGCGTCCGGGGCAGGCGTTTCGGCGGTGTCGGGGGGTGGGTCCTTGAAGAGGTGTACGACGTTGTCCGTCATGCTTGAGGCTCCTGTCTGCCCACGGTGTGGGCGGATGAGGGCCCGGAGCGGCCGACGTTTTTTGGCCGGGGTGGCGGCCGCTCCGGGGCGCGGTCAGTGGGTGCGGCGGGCGCGGGCGTAGTCGTCGATGGTGCAACCGGCGTTCTCGGCGGCGGTCAGCGCGCGGTCGGCCAGGGCGGCGGCGTGGCGTGCGTGGTCGGATTCGATGCCGTGCTGGACGCCGATGCGGACCATCTCCTTGCAGGCGGCGACGGCGAGTGCGGCGAGCTGCTGCTTGCTGGTCATACGGTCCCCTTGTGGCGGCGGGCCGGGCTGTCCGGCTCCCCTCACCACCCCCGCGCGAGCGGGGGTGGATCGGGCAGGCGGCAGGACGGCGGGCTCAGCGCCGGGGGTATCCGTGGCCGGTGGGCGGGTAGGTGTCGGCGGCCTTGTCGGTCATCAGGCCCTCCATGACGACCGACTGGAAGTCGGCGTCCAGGCCGGTCGTCGGCTCGTGCTGGAACGCGTCGTCCGCCCGGTCCAGGAGCCGACGGGTGCGGGCGTCGTCGGCGGCGGGCGTCTCGCTACTGCTGCGGCGGAACAGGCCCATGAGGCCACTCCTCGTGCTGCTGGTGGGGGTAGGCGCAGGGCACGCACCTGCCGAGCGACGGCGGGATGCAGTACCCGGCATCACGTCGGCAGCTCGGGCACGTGCGCCGCGCGGCCATGGCGCGCTGGAGCGCGGCGGCCCGGCCCGGCGTCATGGGCCGGACGGGCTTGGCGAGGTCGATGCGGTAGAGGTAGGCGACCAGCGGGCCGCGCCGTCGGCGCGGCCGTTCGAGCTGGGCGGCCACCGGCTGGCCGCCGGGCCGAAGCCCGCGTGCCCTCAGCTGGCGGCGGGTGGCGAGCCCGTCGGGGGCCAGGCGCCATCGGTAGACGGGCAGGGCGCCCATCACGCGACGCGCTTCCACGCGGCGCGCAGGCGGGTCTCGGATGCGGAGTGTCCGGCGGCGCGGAAGCGGGTGGCCATCTCCCGGTAGGACAGGGCCGGGGTTTCGCTGTGGCGGATCTCGTCCCCCAGCCGGTCCAGCTCCGCATCGGTGAGCGCGGGTGCCGCGTCCAGCGCGGGCACCGGGTTGCTCGGCCCCCACACCGGCAGCTCCCAGGAGGGTGCGACGCCGGGTGTGACGCGGCCCGTCACGCAGGTCAGAGCCCTGGCGGTGTCCTCACCGCCCCGCACCGCTTCCAGGGTCGACCACGCCCGCGAGAGGGCTTGCGCGGTGCGGGCCTGGACGCGTGCGACGCGCGCCCCGGCCTGTGTGACAGCCGTCAGCCGCGTCTCCTCCGTGACCGCGTCCGCCCGCAGCCGGGCACGCGCCACGGCCGCCTCGTCGCGGGCGTCCTGCTGGATGCCCCGGATCGTCTTGAGCGCGTGCGCCGTCAGCGCGGTGCGCTCCCACAACCCGTGCACCAGCCACAAGGCTTTCGCGGCCAGGGGCAGCCAGGCCACGGCCAGCCACGCACCGGCGTTCTCCTCGACGGTGAGCGCGTGGGCGACAAGGACGCCAGAGGCGACCAGCCCGAAGCCCCACCCCACGGCCGTGACGGCGGGCGAGTGGTCGCCCTGCGCGGCCAGGCGGCGCTCGTAGGCGAGGGTGGCCAGCCAGCCGCCGTCGATCCCCAGACCGACGACCAGAGCGACCGGCCACGGCACCGCCGCCCCCAGCCACATCATGACGACCGCGAGGGTCAGCACCATGGACACTGCCGTCATCGCGACGGCCGGAACAGTGGTCTTGGCGGTCACGCCGCACCGCCCGCCTGCACCACCGTGGCGCGGTTCGTCAGGTTCCGGCGGGCGGCCAGGACGCGGTGGCGGGCCCGGCGGATGCGCCGGGCGTCCAGCTCCGTGACCGGCCGGTCCAGGATCATGATCTGCGCGTCCAGCAGGTCCACCTCCGCCAGGATCAGCGGAAGCTCCAGCTCGATCGCGTCCAGCTCCGCCGCCGACGGCTCACCGTCGAACGGCACGGCCGTAACAGCCGCGTGAAGTGCAGCGATGGTCTTCATTGGGTCGTGGTTCCTTTCACGCAGAACGGCCCAGAACGAGGCCCCGGAGTTGCAGCTCCGGGGCCTCTTGCCGTTGTGGGGTGCGGGGGTCAGCGGGCGTGCTTGGGGGACCAGCGGCCCGACTTCAGGTCGTTGTACTCGTCCAGGTACTCGTCGGTGGCCTTGCGCATGTCCTCGGCCAGGCGGTGCTGGCCAGCGGCCTTGAACGTGCGCTCGGCCTTGCGGGAGGACTCGACGTCGGCCTTGATGTCGGCGGCGACCTGCGCGTCGGACACCTCGGAGCGGCGGAAGAAGTGACGGGCGGCACCCATGAGGACTCCTTGTGGAATGCGACGGGCTCGGGACTGTCCCGGCTCCCCGCAGCCCCGGAACAACTCCGGGGCCACAGGCAACCGACCAGGGGCAGGGGTTCAGCGCTGGACGACGGGCTTGTCCAGGTCCCGGTGGTGCACGGTGACCGCGTGTCCGGCCGCCCGGAGGCGGGCGGCCAGAGCGCGGGCGAACGTCGGGGCGCGGTGGCGGCCCCCGGCGCATCCGTCGGCCACGACCACGGGCCCGGCACTCGGGCCGGACGCGAATGCCGTGACGGCGGCGGCCGTCGCCTCGACCAGCGCTGCGATGCCCGGCGTGGACATCACGGCCTCCCGGACCGGCGCGTCATCGGCGGTCATGTAGCGCAGCTCCGGGCTGACGTGCGGGTCCCGGAAGTGCTGACGCAGATCCACGGTCAGGTGAGCCTTGGGCTCCGGGGCGTGCAGGTAGCCGAACGAAACGATCTCAACAGTGGCGCTCATGACGGGCTCCTACGGATCGGGAACGGGCCTTCCGGCTCCCCTCAACCCCGCCCGTACGACACCCCCGCAAGGGGGTCCCGGACGGGCAGAGGAGGCAACCGGCCGCAGCCAAGAGCTGCGGAAGTTGAGCTAGCTATCCGTCTCCTTGAAGGCGACTGAGACGGAGCGACCTTTCGGTCTCGCCCTCCCGAGTGACAAGGGTCGGGGGCGCCCTCGGCCTGCTCTGTCCCAGGCCCCTTCACCGTGGGATGCGTGTGCAGACACACGGCACCCCCGGCGCTGTAGGCATTGTCCGTACAATGGCTACAGACAGGATGTTGGCAGGGTCACCACGTTCACGCAAGGGCATTGGCCGCATTGACTGGACAATGCCGTCTACCGGGGGATTGCATGGAGGGCATGGCAGTGACGCGGCTCGGGCGGAACCCGATGTACCAGCAGATCGCGGACGCGCTCCGCGAGCAGATCGCCGATGGGAGGCTGGCGCCAGACGCCAAACTGCCCACAGAGGCTGAGCTGAGGACCATGTACGACGTCTCGCGTGAGACCGTCAGGAAGGCCCTGGGCTTGCTCGTAAACGAGGGGCTCGTGGTGTCCGCTCGGCCTCAGGGGCACTTCGTTCGCCGTCGTCAGCCCATGGTCTTCAGGCCGCAGGCAGAGTTCCGGAAGCGTCCGCACAGCAAGGAGATGGACGCCTTCATGACGGAGTTCTCCGCCGAGGGTAGAGAGCCGCGCCAGTTGATCGAAGTGGCCATCGTGGAACCGCCGGCGGAAGTGGCCAAGCGGCTACACCTTCAGCCCGGCGCCCTCGTGGCGGTGCGCAAGCGGGTGCGCTACCTGGATGGCGAACCCTTCAACATCAACGACAGTTACTTCCCGCTGGACCTGGTGCGCGACTCCGAGATCATGAGGCCGGAGGACATCACGCGCGGTGCGAACGAAGTTCTCGCCGAACTGGGGCACCGACAGGTCAGGGCGCTCACGGAGCTGTACGTGCGCATGCCGACACCTGACGAGAGCAGGCGCCTCGACCTGGGGCCGGGAACGCCGGTCGGATACCACCTGCTCACTGGCTTCACCGAGGAGGGCAAACCCGTCCGTGTTGCGATCACCGTGCTTCCCGGCGACAGGCACGTGATCTCTCACGAACTGTTCCGCGAGGAGGCTCCGTGAACGACGTGGTTGTCAGGGCTGCTGGGCCAGATGAGCTGGAAGTCGTGGAAGGGCTACTCAAGGAGGCTTCCGCATGGTTGGCCGCACGGGGCATCGACCAGTGGCAGTACCCGCCGCACACCGACCGCATCACGCGCGCCTTGGAGCGAGGCGACTGCTACTTGGCCTTCCGGAACGACAAGCCTGCGGGCACGTTGCAGGTGGACGACTTTGCCGACCCTGAGTTCTGGACGGCAGACGACCGACCAGAGACCGCCTTGTACGTCCACCGCATGGCCGTCAGCCGTGAGGCGAGCGGTGAGGGTCTCGGCGCGGTGCTGCTGGATTGGGCGGCAGGGCAGGCGCGGGACGCTGGCAAAACGTGGCTTCGGCTGGACGCGTGGAAGGACAACTCCGGCCTGCACCGCTACTACGAGGAACACGGCTTCGAGTTGGTGCGGATCGTAGATCTTCCTCATCGCAGGTCCGGGGCGCTGTATCAGCGGCGAGTGAACCGGGATGCGCCAGTCCCCCGTGCCTCACGGTCCGACTGAGGCCCACACAGATGGTCACCCATGTGTTGGCGTACGCCAACCCGTACGCCAACAGCGGCGCACAAAGACGGACAACGGCAGGCACTTGCTGCCTCCCAGACCGGCTAACCGCCATGTCAGACACGGCCTGAAAAGCGGAAGGTCGCCGGTTCGACCCCGGCCCCAGCCACCAGCCGAAAGGCCCCGTTCCCAGAACGGGGCCTTTCGCCGTTCCCCGGGCAGGCCGTCCGTACGCGCGCTGTCACCCGGTTGCAGGGCATCGGGGGGGCGCTGATAGTGGAGGTGCGGCCGTTCCGTGGCCGGGGTGCAGCACCCCTCCGGGGCCGTACGGCTGTCGAGCCGGCCTCCTGGCCACCGAGCCGCCCCACGTCTCTCCCCCCGTCGTGGCCGCGACCGCGCGTGCCCGTACGAAGGACACTTCCGCCTCTCCCCCTGGATCACCCGATCAAGAGAGAAGCACTCCCATGCGCAAGAACACCCGGTCGCGCCGCGTCGTGACCGCTTCGACCGCCCTGCTCGCCGGTGGTGTCATGCTCCTGCCCTCCCCGGCGTCCGCCCGTGCCGTCACGGCCGACAACGCCGCGCCGCAGATCTCGGGCGGCAGCTTCCAGATACGGAACCTCCAGACCGGCAAGTGCGCGACCCTCGCGGGCGGCCGGTCCACCGAGAACAACGTCGAACTGCTCCAGTTCTCCTGCGACACGGACCCGTCGCGGCGCTGGCGGGTCACCAACTGGGACGGCACCTCCTACCAGCTCGTCAACGTCCAGACGCGGAAGTGCGCGACCGTCGCCGGGGGCAGGTCCACGGAGAACAACGTCAACCTGGTCCAGTTCACCTGCGACAACGACCCCTCGCGCCGCTGGCGCGTCACCAACTGGAACGGCAACTCCTACCAGCTCGTCAACGTCCAGACGGGCAAGTGCGCCACCGTCGCCGGAGGCCGCTCCACCGAGAACAACATCCGGCTCGTGCAGTTCACCTGCGACACGGACGCCTCACGCCGCTGGACGCTCCGCCTCGCCGGTACGGCCTCCGGATGACACCGGTGCGGCCGGTACAGCGGCTACAGCCGACACGGCCGGTCCGCCGACACGGCCGGTCCGCCGACACAGGGGTGACCCCGGGTGACTCACCCGTTCGGAGCAATGACGCCCGGGTGCCGGTCGGGCCGTGAGCGGGGCTACGGGGGGCTCGCTGCCCAGGCCCTTTCGGCGCCGCCCGAGTTGCAGGGCGTTCCGCGGTCACCGGCAATGGAGCCAGGGTCCGGCCCATCACACGCGCCCTCACTCGCGCTGTCTCGGAGGCCGGTCCCCCAGCTAGGGAGGAATCCAGCATGGCCCAGAACGAGAAGGCGTTCCCCGTGGAAGGACTCCAGGGCGCGACGGCCTACGACTCGAATGGCGAGAAGATCGGCACGATCGGCCAGGTGTACGTGGACGACCGGCTCGGCACCCCGGAGTGGGTCACCGTCAAGACCGGTATGTTCGGCACCAAGGAGACCTTCGTCCCCCTGTCCGGCGCCCGCCGTCAGGGCGCCGACCTCCACGTGCCGTACACCAAGGACACGGTGAAGGACGCCCCTCGACTCGACGCCGACGAACACCTCGACCCCTCCGAGGAACAGCGGCTCTACCGCCACTACCAGCTCACCCCCGGCAGCACCGGCACCGCCCAGGGCAGGACCGGCACCGCGGGCACCACGGGCACCACGGGCATGGCGGCGGGCGGCATGGCCGCCGGTACGGCGGGCATGGAAGGCACTCGCGGCCGCCACGCACGCGACCAGCGCGAGCCCGCCACCGCGATGCGCGGCCGCGAGGACGAGGGCATGACCCGCTCCGAGGAGCAGCTCCAGGTCGGCATGGAGGAGTACGAGTCCGGGCGCGCCCGGCTGCGCAAGTACGTCGTCACGGAGGACGTGACGACCCGCGTGCCGGTCACCCACGAGGAGGTCCGGGTGGTGCGCGAGCCCATCCGGCCCGGGGAGCGCGAGTCCCGCATCGAGGACGCCGAGCAGGAGGTCACCCTGCACGCCGAGCGCCCGACGGTGAGCAAGAAGAACGTCCCCGTCGAGCGCGTCCGCATGGAGACCGAGAAGGTCACCGAGCAGCAGGACGTCACCGGCCAGGTCCGCAAGGAGAAGATCGAGTACGACGACGGCCAGTCCGAGCGCGGACGTGGCACCGAACACGGACGCGGCCCCAAGCAGGGCCCGAACCGATGACCAGCAAAGGAGAAGCCATGCGACGCACCACTGCCGGCGCGCTTCTGGCCGCCGCACTGCTCGCGGGTCCCGCCACGGCCACCGCCGCCGCGGCCCAGCCCCCCGCGGCACAGACCTCCGTCGTGACGACCGCCCCGGCGCAGGGACACACGCTGGCCGCGGACACCGCCCGGGACGATGACGACGGCGGCGGGTGGGGCCTGTGGGGCCTGCTCGGGCTGCTGGGTCTGCTGGGGCTGATTCCCCGCAAGTCCAAGACGGGCGGCGCCTCGCACCGTGGCACCAGCCCCGGCACGGGGACCGGCGCCCACCCGACGGACCGCACCTGACGGCACCCGTCCCGGCGCGATTCCGGCCCGCCGAGCCCACGTACGTACGGCCCGACCGCTCTCACCGGTCGGGCCGTACGACGTCGGGGGCGCCGCGCCGCCCGGGAGCCCGCCGCCGCGAGGCCGGCCGCTAAAGTCGGGCGCCATGGGGGAGTTCGCACACCAGAACCAGCAGGGCCGGCACGGCCAGCAGGGACAGCCACAGCACCGGGGGCCGGTCGTCGTCCCGTGCAAGTGGTGCCACAAGCCGGTGGCGCAGACCCGCCGCTGGTTCCCGAAGCAGTACTGCGGCCGCTGGCACAAGTGGAAGCACCGCGTCACGGAGATCGTCGGCGAGGTCCTCGGCGGCGGCGCCTGACCGGGCCCGGCCGCCGGACCAGCAGGCCCGGCGCCTGACCACCGGGCCCGGCGGCCACCATCAGCCCGGCGCCCACCGACTGCCCGGTCCCGGGCCCCAGCCGTCAGGCCCGCTCGCGTCCCCGCCAGCCCCGTACGCCCAGGATTACCGCGACGACCGCGACCACGGTCATCAGCAGCATCCAGTCCGGCACCGCGCCGCCCGCCCGCGACGCCCACCGCTCCACCTCGAACGAGGCGTCCACGGAGAGCGGGCCCGGCAGGGCGCTCGTGCCGTCGAAGGCCAGGAACAGTACGCCCAGCAGCACGAAGAAGGCACCCGACAACAGCGACGTCGTGTGCAGCTCCACGCGGCTCAACCGGCCCGGCCACCCCGACTGTCCCGGCCGGACCAGCCGCACCACCCGCCCGCGCAGCCACACCCGCCGCCCCAGCTCGTACCGCTCCCACAGCAGCGCCAGTACGAACAGCGGCACCGCCATGCCCAGCGCGTACACCGCCAGCAGCAGCCCGCCGTACACCGCGCTGCCGCCCAGCGCCGCCACCGTCAGCACCCCGCCCAGGATCGGCCCCGCGCAGAAGCCCGCCAGCCCGTACACCATCCCCAGCGCGTACACGGACACCGCCGTCGTGGGGCGGATGCGGCCGCTCGCCTCGGCCAGGCGGCGCGGCGCGAACCCCATGCCCAGCACCTGCGCCACGCCCAGCACGATGATCAGCCAGCCGCCGGTCGTGACCAGCAGGTCCCGGTTGCCGTAGAAGAACCGTCCCGCCAGCGAACCGGCCGCGCCCAGCGGCACCAGCGTCGTCGCCAGGCCCGCGTAGAAGATGCCGGTACGGGCGAGGAGCCGGGCCCTGGAGTCGATCGAGTACGCGAAGAACGCCGGCAGCAGCAGCGCGCTGCACGGACTGACCAGCGCCAGCAGGCCGCCCAGGAACGCGGCCAGGTAGCCGACGTTCGTCACCGGCCGGCCTTCGCCTTCGCCGCCGCCTCGTCGATCGCGGCCGTGAAGGTCTCCAGCGGCTGGGCGCCCGAGACGGGCCGTCCGTTGATGAGGAACGACGGCGTGGACGCCACGCCCAGCGCGAAGCCCTCGTCCTGGTCCCGCTTCACGGCCTGGCGGGCCGCCGCGCCGTCCAGGTCGCGGCCGAACCGCGCGAGGTCCTTGACGCCCGCCTCGCGCGCGAGGACGGTCAACTGGTCCTTGCCGAAGCCTTTCTCCTTGGCGTCCTCGGCGTAAGCGGCCCGGTGGAACTCCCAGAACCGGCCCTGCTGCCCCGCCGCCCACGCGGCCCGGGCGACCCGCTCGGAGTCCTCGCCGAAGATCGGGAAGTTCCGCCACTCGATGCGCAGCACACCCTTCTCGACGTACTTCTCCATCAGCGCGGGCTCGGTGTCGCGGGCGAACTTGCCGCAGTACCCGCACTGGAAGTCGGCGTACTCGATGAGGACGACCGGGGCGTCGGCGCGACCGGCCGCGAGGGTGTCCTTCGCGTCGCGGCGCGCCAGCTTCGCCGCCTCGGCGTAGAGGCCCTCCTGCGCGCCCGGGGCCGCGGAGGGAGCGGCGTCGGACGGGGCGGAGGCGGGCGCGGAGACCGGCGCGGCGGGGGCGGCCTCGGTGGCGTCCCGGTCGGCGGGCTTGGTGGCCGCGTACGAGGCGAAGGCCAGCAGCCCGGCGGCGACCGCGACCCCCGCCCCGATGGCGTACGGCTTCAAGGAAGCGGAAGAGGAGGAGGAAGAGGAAGGAGAGGGATTCGTGGACACGCGTGTGCTCCTGCGGTGTGGTGGTGGAGGAAGGAGAGATGCGGCGGTACGGCGGTGTGGCGGGAAGTCGCCACGGACGGCGCCTCTACACGCGCAGGATCGACAGGTCCATCGGGGACGGCGGTACGAGCGCGAGCGGGGCCCGCTCCGGGCCCGTGGCGGCGGACTCGAACGCCGCCCATCCGGCGCAGCCCCCGCCGCCCCGCGCGTCGGGCGGGGCGGGGAGCAGGTCGGCGAGCGTCAGGGTGCGCGGCGGAGCGGCCGGGGCCAGGCCGCCGTCGCGGGTGCCGGAGTCGTCCCGGCAGCCGGGCGGGCGCCCGTCGCCATGGGCGGGGGCGGCCACCGGGTACAGGGCGTGGCTCACGGCGGCGTAGGGGACGTCGGCGGCGGCACGCGTACGGTCGCCGGACCCCGGCTCGCCGTACGACCGCTCCCCGGCCGCCCCCGGGCACACACAGAGCACAAGCACCACCAGCACCAGGCCCCACGCGCCTCGTACGCCGCACGTCACCGCCCCGCCGCGCCGCCTGGCATCGGTACGGGGCATCGGGCGGGCGCCTTCCTGGTCGGGGCCTGGTGATCAGCTGATCGGCTCGCCCGAAATGGTACGGGGAAATGGGTTCGCCACCCCCGACCCGCGGGTGAGATCCTGGGACACGGTATGTCTACTTCCCTCGCCGACCTCCAGACCCTGCTGACCGAGGTCTCGCTGCGCGACGCCCACCGGCTCGGCCGCCGTCTCGAAGGCGCCCGCCGCATCCGTAAGCCCGAGGCCAGGCAGGCCGTGCTGGACGAGATCGCCGCCGAGGCGGCGAAGGCGGCGGCCCGCACCGCCGAGCGGGCGTCCCGCGTGCCCGAGGTCACGTATCCCGAGCAGCTGCCCGTCAGCCAGAAGAAGGACGAGATCCTGGAGGCGATACGCGACCACCAGGTCGTGATCGTCGCCGGTGAGACGGGCTCCGGCAAGACCACGCAGATCCCCAAGATCTGCCTGGAGCTGGGCCGGGGCGTGCGCGGCATGATCGGCCACACGCAGCCCCGCCGGATCGCGGCCCGCACGGTCGCGGAGCGCGTCGCCGAGGAGCTGCGGACGCCACTCGGCGAGGCGGTCGGCTGGAAGGTGCGGTTCACCGACCAGGTCGGCTCCGACACGTTCGTGAAGCTGATGACGGACGGCATCCTGCTCGCGGAGATCCAGACGGACCGCGAGCTGCGCGCGTACGACACGATCATCATCGACGAGGCCCACGAGCGCAGCCTCAACATCGACTTCCTGCTCGGCTACCTGGCCCAGCTGCTGCCCAGGCGCCCCGACCTGAAGGTCGTGATCACCTCCGCGACCATCGACCCGGAGCGGTTCTCCCGGCATTTCGGGGACGCGCCGATCGTGGAGGTCAGCGGCCGCACGTACCCGGTGGAGGTGCGGTACAGGCCGCTGCTGGAGGAGGACTCCGAGGAGGCGGACCGCGACCAGATCACCGCGATCTGCGACGCCGTGGACGAGCTCCAGGCGGAGGGCCCCGGCGACATCCTGGTGTTCCTCTCCGGCGAACGGGAGATCCGCGACACGGCGGACGCGCTGCTGAAGAAGAAACTGCGGAACACCGAGATCCTGCCGCTGTACGCGCGCCTGTCGCACGCCGAGCAGCACCGCGTGTTCCAGCAGCACTCCGGCCGCCGCGTCGTCCTCGCGACCAACGTGGCCGAGACGTCCCTGACGGTCCCCGGCATCAAGTACGTCATCGACCCCGGCACGGCCCGGATCTCCCGCTACAGCCACCGCACGAAGGTGCAGCGGCTGCCGATCGAGCCGGTCAGCCAGGCCAGCGCCAACCAGCGCAAGGGCCGCTGCGGACGCACCAGCGACGGCATCTGCATCCGGCTGTACTCGGAGGACGACTTCCTCGCCCGTCCCGAGTTCACGGACGCCGAGATCCTCCGTACGAACCTGGCCTCCGTCATCCTCCAGATGACCGCGGCGGGCCTCGGCGACATCGAGAAGTTCCCCTTCATCGATCCGCCGGACCACCGCAACATCCGCGACGGCGTGCAGCTCCTCCAGGAGCTCGGCGCGCTGGACCCGGCGCAGAAGGACCCGAAGAAGCGCCTCACCCCGCTCGGCCGGAAGCTCGCCCAGCTGCCCGTCGACCCGCGGCTGGCGCGCATGGTGCTGGAGGCCGACAAGAACGGCTGCGTCCGCGAGGTCATGGTCATCGCGGCGGCCCTGTCCATCCAGGACCCGCGCGAGCGGCCCGCCGAGAAGCAGGCGCAGGCCGACCAGCAGCACGCCCGCTTCAAGGACGAGACGTCCGACTTCCTCGCCTTCCTGAACCTGTGGCGATACATCCGCGAGCAGCAGAAGGCGCTGTCGTCGTCGGCGTTCCGCCGCATGTGCAAGTCGGAGTACCTCAACTACCTGCGCATCCGCGAGTGGCAGGACATCTACAGCCAGCTGCGCACGGTCGCCAAGCAGATGGGCCTCCACCTCAACGAGGACGACGCGGGGGACCAGCAGGTCCATGTCTCGCTCCTCGCGGGCCTGCTGTCCCACGTGGGCATGAAGGACGTCAAGAACGCCGGGGGGGAGGGCGGGAAGAACTCGGCGAAGAACGAGTACCTGGGCGCGCGGAACGCCAAGTTCGCGATCTTCCCCGGCTCGGCGCTGTTCAAGAAGCCGCCGCGGTTCGTGATGTCGGCCGAGCTGGTCGAGACGTCCCGGCTCTGGGCGCGGGTCAACGCGAAGATCGAGCCCGAGTGGATCGAGCCGCTCGCCGGGCACCTGCTGAAGCGCGCGTACTCGGAGCCGCACTGGGAGAAGGACCAGGCGGCCGTCATGGCGTACGAGAAGGTGACGCTGTACGGCGTGCCGATCGTCGCCCAGCGGAAGGTCAACTACGGGCGCATCGACCCGGAGGTGTCCCGCGAGCTGTTCATCCGGCACGCCCTGGTGGAGGGCGACTGGCGCACCCACCACAAGTTCTTCGCCGACAACCGGAAGCTGCTCACCGAGGTCGAGGAGCTGGAGCACCGGGCGCGGCGCCGCGACATCCTCGTGGACGACGAGACACTGTTCGACTTCTACGACCAGCGGGTCCCCGAGCACGTCGTGTCGGGCGCGCACTTCGACTCGTGGTGGAAGCACAAGCGGCGCGACGAGCCCGAACTGCTCGACTTCGAGCGGGAGATGCTCATCAACGAGAAGGCGGGCGCGGTCACCAAGGCCGACTACCCCGACTCGTGGCGGCAGGGCCCGCTCAAGTTCCGTGTGACGTACCAGTTCGAGCCGGGCGCCGACGCGGACGGCGTCACCGTCCACATCCCGCTCCAGGTGCTGAACCAGGTCACCGACGAGGGCTTCGACTGGCAGATCCCGGGCCTGCGCGAGGAGGTCGTGACGGAGCTGATCCGCTCCCTCCCGAAGCCGATCCGCCGCAACTACGTACCGGCGCCGAACTTCGCGAAGCGGTTCCTGGACACGGCGGCGCCCAGCGCGGAGCCCCTGGCGGCCGTGCTGGCGCGGGAGCTGAAGCGCATGGTGGGCGTCCCGGTGGCGGCGGACGACTTCGACTGGGCGAAGGTCCCCGACCACCTGAAGATCACGTTCCGGATCGTGGACGAGCGGCGCCGGAAGCTCGCCGAGGACAAGGACCTGGAGACGCTGAAGCTGAGGCTGCGGCCCAAGGCCCGCCAGGCCCTGTCGAAGGCCGCGGCGGCCGCCACGGCGGGCCCCTCGGGGCAGGGCCAGTCGCTGGAGCGCACGGGCCTGACGGACTGGACGATCGGCACGCTCACGCGCGTCTTCGAGACCCGCCGGGCGGGCCAGCCCGTGAAGGCGTACCCGGCGCTGGTCGACCAGGGCGAGAGCGTCGCCGTACGCCTCTTCGACACGGAGGCCGAGCAGGCGCGGGCGATGTGGCGGGGCACCCGGAAGCTGATCATGCTGAACATCCCGGTGAACCCGGCGAAGTTCGCCTCCGACCGGCTGACGAACCAGCAGAAGCTCGCCCTGTCCCGCAATCCGCACGGCTCGGTCCAGGCCCTCTTCGAGGACTGCGCGACGGCGGCGGCGGACCGGCTGATCGCCGACCGCGGCGGCCCGGCGTGGGACGAGGCGTCGTACCGGAAGCTGTACGACGAGGTCCGCGCCGACCTCGTCGAGCTGACCGTGCGGACGGTTGACCAGGTGCAGCAGATCCTGGCCGCCTGGCAGGCGTGCGAGCGCCGCCTGAAGGCCACCAGCAGCCTGGCGCTGGTGGCCAACGTCCAGGACGTACGGGAGCAGCTCGCGGCGCTCATGCCGCCCGGGTTCGTCACGGCGACGGGCCTGCGGCGGCTGCCGGACCTGATGCGGTACCTGGTGGCGGTGGACCGCCGGCTCCAGCAGATGCCGACGTCAGTGCAGCGGGACACGACCCGCATGGAGAAGGTCCACGAGATGCGGGACGAGTACGCGTGGCTGCTGGAGCAGTTCCCGAAGGGGCGCCCGGTGCCGCAGGAGGTCCTGGACATCCGCTGGATGATCGAGGAGCTGCGGGTCAGCTACTTCGCGCACGCGCTGGGCACGGCGTACCCGGTGTCGGACAAGCGGATCGTGAAGGCGATCGACGCGGCGGCGCCGTGATCACGCGGTCGCCGTGGGTGAGTTCGACCGCACGGTCCGAGCTGCTGTAGAGTCTCTCTCGCAGCCAAGGAGCGAACGGCTGCGAAACCTGGTCCTGTGGAGCAGTTTGGAGTGCTCGCCACCCTGTCAAGGTGGAGGCCGCGGGTTCAAATCCCGTCAGGACCGCAAAACCCGAGGCCCGCACCGCTGGTGCGGGCCTCGGTCGTTTCAGCGGCCGTTTCAGCGGTCGGGAAGCAGCCGGGTGCGGAGCTGCTGAAACGCGGTCGGCTGCGGCCGTCGCGGCAGGAAGGCGCTGATCCGCCGGGCGCAGTCGAGCGGGCTCACCGTGGTCGTGTCGCACTCGATGTCGTACAGGCCGTGCGCGTGGACCCGCTGGAGCTGCCGGGCCGCGAGACCGGCCGGGCGGTCACCGCGCTCCCGCTCACGCCGCTGGAGCTCCTCCGGCGAGCACCGTACGCCGACGAGGACGACGTCCCGGGCGTCGAAGAGGTCCAGGCAGTCCAGCAGACGCCACTCCTCGCTCAGCACGTGGTCGACCACGACGTTGTTCCCCGCGGCGGCCATGCCGGCGACCGCCCGGTGAAAGCCCGCCCAGGTGCGCCGCAGGACGCCGGGCAGCTCCTCCGGAGGGACCTCCCGGCGGCTGCGCATCGCGTGGAACGCGTCCACCGGCAGGTGGAAGTAGGGCCCGTCCAGGACCCCCAACAGCTCCCTGGCGATGCTGGACTTGCCCGAACTGGAGGTCCCGTTCAGAAAGACGATCAGGCCGCCACGGCCGGACGCGGCGTGGGCGCCCTGCTTCACCCCCACCAGTCCTCACCGGCGTGCCAGTGCCGCACCCACTCCTCGAAGCCCCACGCGCGGTCCCCGGGCGCCGGTACCGCCCCGACGTCGGCCACCATCCACACCTCGCCCCGGCGGGGCCCGGCGGTCAGCAGGAGCCAGAACGACAGCCCGTCCTCGGACCCGGGCACCACGGAACCCTGGTTGTACGCGGCGTCGGTCCGCGGGTCGTCGTCCGGATCGACGGTCTCGTCGTCCTCCCAGACCCAGGCGGCGTCCAGCGGGAACGGCTCGCCCGGCTGCCGCGGCCCGAGGTCGGGCCAGCTGTCAGGCAGCCACCCGAGCGGCTGGAGCCCGCCGTCCGCGGCGGGACCGAGGCCCGAGCCGTTGCTCACCTCCGCGGCGAAGGTCCGGTACGGCTCCGGGAGCGCCACGCGGTGCTCCGCCTCCCACGCGGCAACGGCCTCCTGTCCGAGCGGGGGTTCGCGCCACTCGGGGGGAAAGGCGGCGCGCAGGAAGTCGAGGGTGGCGTCGGAGGGACGCGCGTCAACAACACTCACCCCCGCATGCTCCCACCCCTCCGGAGAACTGCGCCGTCCCGCGGCCCCACCCACTCCGGCAGGCGCCCCGCACGGCGGGACGGGCGGGTACAACCGGCTGCCGCGCCCACGTGGTCGCGCACCGCAGGCACACGACACGGAGGCCGCCCCCGTTGTGCCCACCGCTGCGGTGGGCACAGGACACGGGGCCCGCCTCCGTTGTGGGCAGGCGCCCCGCAGGGCGGGACGGGTGGGCACAACGGGGTGCCCCGCCCGGGAGGTTGCGCGCCTGTGCGACAGGCCCAGGACACGGGGCCCGCGCGGGGAGGGTGCGCGCCTGTGCGGCAGGCGCTGGGACCGGCATCCGGCACGTCCGCTGTGCCCACCCGTTCCGCCCCGGCGGGAGCGCATGCCCACGGCGGGGCGGACGCGCGCCGCAGCGCCCGCACGGGCGGCCGGGCCTACAGCGGAAACGGCCCGCAGGGCAGGGAGCGGCGGGTGCCTCTTAGCGGGTTGGCCCGTAGGGCGGTACGGCCTGACGGGTACGGCGACAAGGCAGCGCGGGACTGCGGCGGGCCGGGCCGCAGGAGCAGGCGCGGAACGCACGGGCCCCTAGGGCAGGGCGGATGCGGGCGCGGGGCCGCAGAGGTTCGTACGGGGTGGCCGACAGGCCAGGTGCGGGGCCTGAGGCGGGGACCCGCCGGGGTGGCCGGCAGGCCAGGGGCGGGCGCGTACAGGGCCGCAGGGAGTGAACCTACGGGGGAACTGACGGTTCGTCGGGGGGCCGGCTCGGGTGCGGGAGGGTGGGGCGGGCTCGCGCGGGGCCCGCGAAGGGCCCGCATCCGTGTGACGCGAGTCACGGAACTCGTTCGAGAAACCGCTTCACTTATCCCATCCCTACACCCGCCCCATTTAATACGTGCAATTGCACCCCCACAAACCCCCCACCCCCGCCCATAAAAAAGACCGCGCCGGACCCGGCGGAGTCCAGCGCGATCGGTGACGTCAGCCCGTTGGGGCGGGGTGTCGTCAGTGGTGCTCGGGGTGGGCGGACCGGGTTGGGGGACCCGGAAAAGCCCGGTCTACAGGGGTGTTCAGGCCTCGCTGCGCTGCTGCGGAATACCCGCGAGCAGCGCACGGACCTCTGCCTCGCGGTACCGGCGGTGTCCACCCAGCGTGCGGATGGACGTGAGCTTGCCGGCCTTCGCCCAGCGGGTCACCGTCTTCGGGTCCACGCGGAACATCGTGGCAACCTCAGCGGGGGTCAGCAGCGGCTCAGCATCAGGGGTGCGAGCGGTCATGAGCGGCCTCCTCGGGAGAACCGACGTTCTCGGTTCTTTCCTCTAAATTCTGCACCTTGACCCGCGTTGCCCGAAATGGCGGACGCGGGCCGAGTCGGTTATAGGACGAACGGCTTGTCCTCGGCACTACAACTACACCATCTGTCCAGCCACGTTCGGCCAAACCGATGGAATTGCCCTCTCAGGTGTCCATCAGCGGCGGAAGCCGATGGACCATGCCATAGCGGACAGTCACGTCACAGTGACGATCAGTCACAGAGCGATCAGGAGCCACCAGACCCCCCATAGCGTGCAATGCTGAGCCTTCCGCCCAAACTTGGACGGAAGGAGCCCTCCCCGGACTCCTTGTCCTATTTTGGCATGAGGTTGGGCGATGGACGCAAGAGCCGCTGTTAGTGCGATCCATCACCCTTGAGACAAAGGCCCGGTTCGGGACCGTGGTCCTTCGTTCCCTGACGTCACACAAGACTCAGGTGCAACAGGCTTCGGCGCAACAGCCCCAACTGGGGAATTTTCGGTTCAGTTGGCGAACTGCCGGTCGCGCACCGCGCGCCACCGCTCCGCGAGCCGCCCGTACGCCTTCTCCGCGGCCGCCTCGTCCCCGTCCCGCAGCGCGGCGATCCCGGCAGTGACGTCCGCCACGGACCGGTCCCCGGCCAGCAGCTCGGCGGGCAGGGCGTGCACCAGGCCGCCGTAGTCCAGCTCCACCAGCGAACGCGGGTGGAACTCCTCCAGCCACCGCCCCACGTCGACCAGGCCCTCGGTCAGCGGGCCCTCGTCGATCGACTCGCGCAGCGTCCGCAGCGACCGCGCCACCCGCCGCCGCGCCTCCACCATCGGCGTCCGGTACCGCAGCACCGGCGCCTTCCCGGACGCCGCGCCGACGGGGACGTACTCGCGCTCCTCGTCGGCGAACAGCACGAACCAGCGCACCGGCACCTGCCACACCGCGCTCCTGATCCACGGCCGCGCGTCCGGGTTCCGCGCACGCCACCGCTCGCGGTCCGCCTCAGCCTGCCCGCGCACCACCGGCGGCAGCGCCGCGTCCAGCACGGTCCGCGGCAGCAGCTGGTCCAGCTCCTCCAGCGCCAGCCAGGCCCGCAGCCGCGTGCGCCACGGGCAGACGCACACCGACCCGCCCGCCTCCACGACGAACGCGTCGCCGCTCTCGTGCACCGGTACGGGCACCGGCGGTGTCGGCACCAGGTCGGCGAGCGCGCGCCGGAGCTCGTCCTGCGCCGTGGGCGCCCCGCCGCGCAGCGCGCGCTCCGCGTAGCGGGCCCAGTGGGCGCGCTCGGGCTCGGGGAAGGCGGCCAGGGGCTCGTACACGCGCAGGTAGGAGGCGTAGGGAACGAGGACCGAGGAGACAGCCGGCATGCGCCGAATCCTTCCACGCGACCGCACCCCTGAGGGTGATCCTGAGCACTGCGTCGGACCTACGCCCAGGTAGCACTTAATCTCTTGCCGAACAGGTCCCTCCCCACCCCTAGGGGGGCCGACATCGCCGCTTCGTACTTGGGAGTCACCACCGTGACCGATGTGACCGACGGCGTCCTGCACACCCTGTTCCGTTCGGAGCAGGGGGGCCACGAGCAAGTCGTGCTGTGCCAGGACCGCGCCTCCGGCCTGAAGGCCGTCATCGCCATCCACTCGACCGCCCTGGGCCCCGCCCTCGGCGGCACCCGCTTCTACCCGTACGCATCCGAGGAGGAGGCCGTCCTCGACGCGCTGAACCTGTCGCGGGGGATGTCGTACAAGAACGCCCTGGCCGGTCTGGAGCACGGCGGCGGCAAGGCCGTGATCATCGGTGACCCGGAGCTGATCAAGACCGAGGAACTGCTGCTGGCCTACGGCCGGATGGTGGCGTCCCTCGGCGGCCGGTACGTCACGGCCTGCGACGTCGGCACGTACGTCGCCGACATGGACGTCGTCGCCCGCGAGTGCCGCTGGACGACCGGCCGGTCCCCCGAGAACGGCGGCGCCGGCGACTCGTCGGTCCTCACCGCGTTCGGTGTCTTCCAGGGCATGCGCGCCTCCGCCCAGCACGTGTGGGGCGACCCCACGCTGCGCGGCCGCGTGGTCGGCGTCGCCGGTGTCGGCAAGGTCGGCCACTACCTGGTCGAGCACCTGGTGCAGGACGGCGCCGAGGTCGTGATCACCGATGTGCGCGAGGAGTCGGTACGCCGGATCACCGACAAGTTCCCGCAGGTCAGGGTGGCCGCGGACACGGACGCGCTGATCCGCACCGAGGGCCTGGACGTCTACGCGCCGTGCGCGCTCGGCGGCGCCCTCAACGACGACACGGTGCCCGTCCTGACGGCGAGGATCGTGTGCGGCGCGGCCAACAACCAGCTCGCGCACCCCGGTGTCGAGAAGGACCTGGAGGAGCGCGGCATCCTCTACGCGCCCGACTACGTCGTCAACGCGGGCGGGGTCATCCAGGTCGCGGACGAGCTCCACGGCTTCGACTTCGACCGGTGCAAGGTCAAGGCGACGAAGATCTTCGACACCACGTCGGCGATCTTCGCACGCGCAAAGGAAGACGGGATCCCTCCGGCCGCGGCGGCCGACAGGCTCGCCGAGCAGCGGATGGCCGAGGCCCGCCGCGCCTGACAGCGTGCGGGGGCGCGCGCCGGTCTCAGGCGCCGGTCGCGCGCGGGCTCTTTTCGGTCACGGAACGTACGACCGTCCGCCGGGCACCTTGACAGGGTGCCCGGCGGACGGTCGGCGCGTGCCCACAGGAAGGCCCCGGACACGCTCCGCATTGGTGTGTTCGCACAGACTTGCGCCCGCCACCGGAGAGAGATGACTCACGCCGGTCGGCGGGTCGAGCCGCGATATGAGGTTAAAATCGCAGCTGACCAGCGAGGACGGGGCGCCTCGGGGGTCCGGCTCCGAGGCGCGTCATGCGGGCGGCGTACCGTATGGCCCCGGAAGCAGGTACCGTTGAAGCCCACGGGCCGGTCTCTCCACGGAGAGTCCGTTCCACATCATGAACGCGTGTCAAGACTCTGGGGCCGTCGAGCCCCGTCACCGAGGGGGTCGAGCCATGGGGCGCGGCCGGGCCAAGGCCAAGCAGACGAAGGTCGCCCGCCAGCTGAAGTACAACAGCGGTGGGACGGACCTCGCACGGCTGGCCAGCGAGCTGGGCGCATCGACTTCGAGTCAGCCTCCGAACGGAGAGCCGTTCGAGGACGACGACGAGGAAGACGACCCGTACGCCCGCTACGCGGAGCTGTACAACGACGACGATGACGAGGACGAGGAGTCCGGTCCGTCATCCCAGCGTCGCGGCGCTTGACGCCTGCACTCTTCCAACCCGGTCCGGGGCACCGCCCCGGACCGGGTTTAGTGCTGTTCAGCTCGCGTAGTCACCCGTCAGGGCGGCGCCGGTCGAGTGGTCACCGCGCTCGGTGATCTCACCGGCGACCCAGGACTCGACACCCCGGTCGGCGAGCGTGGCCAGCGCGACGTCCACCGAGTCGGCGGGAACGACGGCCATCATGCCGACGCCCATGTTGAGCGTCTTCTCCAGCTCCAGCCGCTCCACCTGACCGGCCTTGCCGACCAGGTTGAAGATCGCGCCGGGGGCCCAGGTCGAGCGGTCCACCGTCGCGTGCAGGTGGTCGGGGATCACCCGTGCCAGGTTGGCGGCGAGCCCGCCGCCGGTGATGTGGCTGAAGGCGTGCACGTCGGTGGTCCGGGTGAGCGCCAGGCAGTCCAGCGAGTAGATCTTGGTGGGCTCCAGCAGCTCCTCGCCGAGGGTCCGGCCGAGCTCCTCGACCCGCTGGTCCAGCTCCATGCCGGCCCGGTCGAAGAGCACATGGCGGACGAGCGAGTACCCGTTGGAGTGAAGGCCGGACGACGCCATCGCGACGACCACGTCACCCGTACGGATGCGATCGGCGCCCAGCAGGCGGTCCGCCTCCACGACGCCCGTACCGGCACCGGCGACGTCGAAGTCGTCCGGGCCGAGGAGGCCGGGGTGCTCGGCGGTCTCGCCGCCGACGAGGGCGCAGCCGGCGAGGACGCAGCCCTCGGCGATGCCCTTGACGATCCCGGCGACCCGCTCGGGGTGGACCTTGCCGACGCAGATGTAGTCGGTCATGAAGAGCGGCTCGGCGCCGCACACCACGATGTCGTCCATGACCATGGCGACCAGGTCGTGTCCGATCGTGTCGTACACGCCCATGCGGCGGGCGATGTCGACCTTGGTCCCCACGCCGTCGGTGGCGGAGGCGAGGAGCGGGCGCTCGTAGCGCTTGAGGGCGGAGGCGTCGAAGAGTCCGGCGAAGCCGCCGAGGCCGCCGAGGACCTCGGGGCGCTGCGTCTTCTTCACCCACTCCTTCATCAGCTCGACGGCGCGGTCGCCCGCCTCGATGTCGACGCCCGCGGCGGCGTAGCTGGCGCCGCCCGTGGCACTGGTGGCCTGAGACATGGCTACGGAACTTTCGTGTCGTACAGCGGGGGAGGGGGATGCCTACGGGGAATGCCTACGGGATGCCTACGGGCGGCGGAGCGCGTCGGCGGCGGCCGTGGCGGCGGGGCCCGCGGCAAGCTCCGTCTCCAGCAGCTGCTTGCCGAGCAGCTCGGGGTCGGGGAGCTCCATGGGGTATTCGCCGTCGAAGCAGGCGCGGCAGAGGTTCGGCTTGGCGATCGTGGTCGCCTCGATCATGCCGTCGAGCGAGATGTAGGAGAGGGAGTCGGCGCCGAGGGACTTGCCGATCTCCTCGACCGACATGCCGTTGGCGATCAGCTCGGCGCGGGTGGCGAAGTCGATGCCGAAGAAGCACGGCCACTTCACGGGCGGCGAGGAGATCCGGATGTGGACCTCGGCGGCCCCGGCCTCGCGGAGCATCCGGACGAGCGCGCGCTGCGTGTTGCCGCGGACGATCGAGTCGTCCACGACGACCAGGCGCTTGCCCTTGATGACTTCCTTGAGGGGGTTCAGCTTGAGGCGGATGCCCAGCTGGCGGATGGTCTGGGACGGCTGGATGAAGGTCCGCCCGACGTACGCGTTCTTCACGAGGCCCGCGCCGAACGGGATGCCGCTCGCCTCGGCGTACCCGATCGCGGCGGGGGTGCCGGACTCGGGCGTCGCTATGACGAGGTCGGCGTCGGCGGGGGCTTCCTTGGCCAGTTTCCGACCCATCTCCACACGGGAGAGGTGGACGTTCCGCCCGGCGATGTTCGTGTCGGGGCGGGCCAGGTAGACGTACTCGAAGACACAGCCCTTGGGCTTCGCATCCGCGAATCGCGACGTTCGCAGGCCGTTCTCGTCGATGGCGATGAGCTCGCCCGGCTCGATCTCGCGGACGAAGCTGGCGCCGACGATGTCGAGGGCGGCGGTCTCCGACGCGGCGACCCAGCCGCGCTCCAGCCGGCCGAGGACCAGCGGGCGGATGCCCTGCGGGTCGCGGGCGGCGTACAGCGTGTTCTCGTCCATGAAGACGAGGGAGAAGGCGCCCCGGACCTCGGGGAGCACCTTGGCGGCGGCCTGCTCGATGGTGAGCGGCTTGCCGTCCTCGTCGGTCTGCCCGGCGAGCAGCGCGGTGACGAGGTCCGTGTCGTTGGTGGCGGCGACCTGGGGGGCGCGGCCGTCCTTCTTGGGCAGGTCGGCGACCATCTCGGCGAGGCGCGCCGTGTTGACCAGGTTGCCGTTGTGGCCGAGGGCGATGGAGCCTTCGGCCGTGGCCCGGAACGTCGGCTGGGCGTTCTCCCAGACGGACGCGCCGGTGGTCGAGTAGCGGGCGTGACCGACCGCGATATGACCCTGGAGGGAGCTGAGGGAGGTCTCGTCGAAGACCTGGGACACGAGGCCCATGTCCTTGAAGACGAGGATCTGGGAGCCGTTGCTGACCGCTATTCCCGCGGATTCCTGACCCCGGTGTTGGAGGGCGTAGAGCCCGAAGTACGTGAGCTTTGCGACCTCTTCACCCGGCGCCCAGACACCGAAGACGCCACAAGCGTCCTGGGGGCCCTTCTCGCCGGGAAGCAGATCGTGATTGAGTCGACCGTCACCACGTGGCACACCACCGAGTGTAGGCGAGATCGACCACTGGTCCGAATTGGGGACGGGCCCGCCCCGGAGGGCCCGCGGCGGGAAGGGCCCCCTGCCCAGACGGCCTTTCCGCGCTCGCGGGAACCCTTTCCCGCCATCTTCGGTGTGACGGACCTCGCACCTATACCGGACTTTACGGCGCCGTCGCGAGCGCGCCGAACCCGGAACCGTCCTGAGCGGTGACCGTGAGCCGGTCGTTCTCGATCCGGTACGTCACCGGTCCGCTGCTGAGGGTGCCGTACAGCTTCTGCTCCAGGCCGTTCTGGAGGGTGGTGCACATACGGCGGGTGACCGCGAGGGCGTCGAACGTGAGCTTGTCGCCCTCGGCCTTCACGGTGGCGGTGAAGTTGTTGCAGCCGAGGTTGCCGGTGGCGGAGCCGTCGGCGGCGATGGTGAGGTGCGGCCTGCCCTTGACTCCGGCGGGCAGGGAGCTGGCGGTCTTCCCGTCCAGGAGGGTCTCGACGCTCCACTTGGTGCCCTTGAGCGGCGCGGGGGGCCGCTCGGTCAGGGCGAGGGTGTCGCCGCCGGGGGTGGTGAGGGTGAGGCGGCCGAGCCCGATGTCGGTGGCGCTGGCGCCGTCGCGGTCGCGGTCGCGGTCGCCGAGCTTGGCCTGGAGCTTGCCGGTGAACGCCTTGAGGAAGGCGTCCTCGAAGTCCTGTACGGCCTTGTCGCAGGCCATTTCGGTCCTGGTGACCTCGCCGACGGTCACCGTGTCGCCGGTGATGGCCGCCTTGGCGGTGAAGCGGTTGCACCCGGCGTTGCCGGTGGCGGTGCCGTCTGGCTTGAACTCGACGTACGCGCGCCGGGGGGCGGGGGCGGTCTTCCTGGCCCCCTCGACCGTGAGGGCGTCCAGGGTCCAGTGGGTGCCGGTGAGGGGGATGTCGGGGCGGTCGCCGGGGGTGGTGCCGTTGGAGCAGCCGGCGAGGGCGGTGGCGGTCGCGGTGACCGCGAGGACGGGGAGCAGGCACTTGGTGATCCGCATGCCGCTCTGACGGCCGAGCCGCCGGAGCGGTTCCCTTCGCGGGGCCCGCCCCTGCGGGGCTGCGGCTGGGCGCGTGTCCCCTGCGGGCGGATGCGCTGTCGCTCGGGCGGAACCCCGTGCGGGGCGGGCGTCCCGCGTGCTGGGCGGGCCGGGGCTACGACCGCCCGCAGCGGACGCGGCCCGCCGGGCAGGGGGCCTGGCAGGCTCCGGTGCGCAGGGTGTGGGCCTCATCGAAGAGAGACCAGCCGTCCAGTTCCCGGGGCACCGGGCCGTCGGGGTCCCAGCCCCGCCTCAGCGCCACGTCCAGGAACGCCCTGACCGTCCCCGGCTCGTGAAGGTTCAGGGTCCGGTCCGGCGCCGTGCCGACGACCCCCGACGGCACCGGGTACCCGTCCGGGACGATCCGGCCGGGGCCGCCCTCGAAGACGAGGCGCAGACGCCCCCGCGCCCCGCACCGGCGGATGGACAGCACCTCGCCGCACGTCACCTGCCCGGCGTCGTCCCGCTTCCTGTGGCTGTGCCGGAGCGACCGGACGAAGGTCCCCCCGTCGGCCACCAGGCGCCGAACCCGCCTGCCGTCGCGCACCATCCGGAGCCGCCCGTCAGCCCAGGACCGGGAGCCAGGGCGTGAGGTCCGCGCGGTCGCCGCTCGCCTGGAGGCGGGCCTCCGACAGCGTCTGGTCCCACGCGACGCGGCCCGTCGCGAGGCGGGCCCAGGTCAGCGGGTCGGTCTCCACCACGTTCGGCGGCGTACCGCGCGTGTGCCTCGGCCCCTCCACGCACTGCACCACCGCGTACGGCGGTACCCGCAACTCCACCGAACCGCCCGGCGCCTTCGACGCCAGCGCGTCGGCCAGCAGCCGGGTGCACGCCGCCAGGGCCTGCCGGTCGTGCGGCACCGCCAGGCCCGTCGCCGCGTTCAGGTCGTCGGTGTGGACCGTCAGTTCCACCGTGCGCGTCACCAGGAAGTCGCCCAGCGGCATCCCCCCGAACCGCGTCACGATCAGCCGCTCGTCCGGCGCGGCCGCCAGCGCCCGCGCGAACTCCTCCGCCGTACGCGCGTACAGCTCCGCCAGGCCTCCCGACTCGTCGGCCCACTCGGCCAGTTCGCGGGTGTCATGGTCCACCGCGCCCGCGAAACCGCGCGTCGCGGCGGGCCAGTCGGCGAGGCCCACGTCCCGTACGGCGGGCTCGGGCGCCGCCACGCCCCGCACGACCGACCGCAGCACCATCGCGATGTGCGCGGCGAGTTCCCGTACGGTCCACTCCCCCAGGCGCGTCGGCAGCGCCAACTGCTCGGGCGTCAGCCGCTCGACGCCCTCCCGTACGTGCGCGAACTGCGCGGTCACCGCCGCGCGGGTCTTCTCGGAGTCGTACCTGCGGGCGCGCTTCCTCGGCTGTGGCATGCCCAGAGGCTACCGCCGCCCCGTCCCGCCAGGGCCAGGACGTACGAGCCGGTCCGCCCCGGCGATGACCCCGCCTCCCCCGGCCCCGCCGGTTCGCCGGGGGCATCGCCGCAGCGCGGAGGGCCGGTCCGCGGTGTGACGCCGCGGACCGGCCCTCCGTTCGTTCCGTACGGGCGTACCGGTCAGGCCAGCAGGCCCGGGATCGTCGCCTCGTGCGCCTCGCGCAGTTCGGCCAGCGGCACGCTGAACTCGCCCTGCACGTCGATCGCGTCGCCGTCCACGACACCGATGCGGGTGGCGGGCAGGCCCCGGGCGCCGCACATGTCGGTGAAGCGGAGTTCCTCGCTGCGCGGCACGGCCACGACGGCGCGGCCCGCCGACTCGCTGAACAGGAACGTGAACGCGTCCAGACCGTCCGGGACGATCAGCCGCGCGCCGTTCCCGCCGCGCAGGCAGGACTCCGTCACGGCCTGGATCAGACCGCCGTCGGACAGGTCGTGCGCCGCGTCGATCATGCCGTCACGCGAGGCGGAGATCAGGATCTCGCCGAGCAGCCGCTCCCGGTCCAGGTCCACCTTGGGCGGCAGGCCGCCGAGGTGGTCGTGGACGACCTGCGACCAGGCCGAGCCGCCGAACTCCTCGCGCGTGTCGCCCAGCAGGTAGAGGAGCTGGCCCTCTTCCGCGAAGGCGATCGGCGTGCGACGCGTCACGTCGTCGATCACGCCGAGCACGGCGACGACCGGCGTCGGGTGGATCGCGATGTCACCGGTCTGGTTGTACAGCGAGACGTTGCCGCCCGTGACCGGGGTGCCCAGCTCCAGGCAGGCGTCCGCGAGACCGCGCGTGGCCTCGGCGAACTGCCACATGACCGCCGGGTCCTCGGGCGAGCCGAAGTTGAGGCAGTCGGAGACGGCCAGCGGCTTCGCGCCGGACGCGGCGACGTTGCGGTACGCCTCCGCCAGCGCGAGCTGCGCGCCCGCGTACGGGTCGAGCTTGGCGTACCGGCCGTTGCCGTCCGTGGCGATGGCGACGCCGAGGTTGGTCTCCTCGTCGATCCGGACCATGCCCGCGTCCTCGGGCTGGGCGAGGACCGTGTTGCCCTGCACGAACCGGTCGTACTGGTCCGTCACCCACGCCTTGGACGCCTGGTTCGGCGACGCGACGAGCTTCAGGACCTGCTCGCGCAGCTCCTCGGAGGTCCGCGGCCGGGGCAGCTTGTTCGCGTCGTCGGCCTGGAGGGCGTCCTGCCAGTCCGGGCGCGCGTACGGCCGGTGGTAGGTCGGGCCCTCGTGGGCGACGGTGCCGGGCGGCACGTCCACGATCTGCTCGCCGTGCCAGAAGATCTCCAGGCGGTCGCCGTCGGTCACCTCACCGATGACGGTGGCGATGACGTCCCACTTCTCGCAGATCTCCATGAAGCGGTCGACGTGCTGCGGCTCGACGATCGCGCACATGCGCTCCTGCGACTCGCTCATGAGGATCTCCTCGGGCGAGAGCGTCGCGTCGCGCAGCGGGACCGTGTCCAGCTCGATGCGCATGCCGCCCGTACCGGCGGACGCCAGCTCGGAGGTCGCGCAGGACAGACCGGCGCCGCCAAGGTCCTGGATGCCCGCGACGAGCTTCTCCTGGAAGACCTCCAGGGTGCACTCGATGAGGAGCTTCTCCTGGAACGGGTCGCCGACCTGGACGGCGGGGCGCTTGGTCGGCTTCGTGTCGTCGAAGGTCTCGGAGGCCAGGACGGACACGCCGCCGATGCCGTCGCCGCCGGTGCGGGCGCCGTACAGGATGACCTTGTTGCCGGGGCCGGACGCCTTGGCGAGGTGGATGTCCTCGTGCTTCATCACGCCGATGCACCCGGCGTTGACCAGCGGGTTGCCCTGGTAGCAGGAGTCGAAGACGACCTCGCCGCCGATGTTGGGCAGGCCCAGGCAGTTGCCGTAGCCGCCGATGCCCGCGACGACGCCCGGCAGGACGCGCTTGGTGTCGGGGTGGTCGGCGGCGCCGAAGCGCAGCGGGTCGACCACGGCGACCGGGCGGGCGCCCATCGCGAGGATGTCGCGGACGATGCCGCCGACGCCGGTGGCCGCGCCCTGGTAGGGCTCGATGTAGCTGGGGTGGTTGTGCGACTCGACCTTGAAGGTGACCGCGTAGCCCTGGCCGACGTCCACGACGCCGGCGTTCTCCCCGATGCCGACGAGCATCGCGTCGGACTCGGGCTTCTTCTCGCTGAACTGCTTCAGGTGGACCTTGCTGCTCTTGTACGAGCAGTGCTCGGACCACATGACGGAGTACATGGCCAGCTCGGCGCCGGTCGGGCGGCGGCCGAGGATCTCGCGGATGCGCTCGTACTCGTCCTTCTTCAGACCCAGCTCGGACCACGGCTGCTCGACGTCGGGCGTCTCGGTGGCGTGCTTGACGGTGTCGAGGCTCATCAGGCGTTGACCAGCTTCTTGAGGATCGAGGTGAAGAAACCGAGCCCGTCGGTCCTGCCCGTGCCGACGAGCGGCTCCACGGCGTGCTCGGGGTGCGGCATGAGGCCGACGACGTTGCCCGCGGCGTTGGTGATGCCCGCGATGTCGCGCAGCGAGCCGTTGGGGTTCATGTCGAGGTACCGGAACGCGACCCGGCCCTCCGCCTCCAGCTCGTCGAGCGTGCGCTCGTCGGCGACGTACCGGCCGTCCATGTTCTTCAGCGGTACGGAGATCTCCTGGCCCTGCTCGTAGTCGGCGGTCCAGGCGGTGTTCGCGTTCTCCACCCGCAGCTTCTGGTCGCGGCAGATGAAGTGCAGGTGGTTGTTGCGCAGCATGGCGCCGGGCAGCAGGTGGGCCTCGGTGAGGATCTGGAAGCCGTTGCAGATGCCGAGGACCGGCATGCCGGCCTTCGCCTGCTCGATGACCGACTCCATGACCGGCGAGAACCGGGAGATCGCCCCGGCCCGCAGGTAGTCGCCGTAGCTGAAGCCGCCCGCGAGGACGACCGCGTCCACCTGCTTGAGGTCCTTGTCACGGTGCCAGAGCGAGACGGGCTCCGCCCCGGCGAGCCGGGCGGCGCGCAGGGCGTCCTGGTCGTCGAGCGTCCCGGGGAAGGTGACGACTCCGATGCGGGACGTCACGCCTCCTCCACCTTGACGACGAAGTCCTCGATGACGGTGTTGGCAAGGAAGGTTTCGGCCATCTCGTGGATGCGGGCGAGGGCGGCGTCATCGACCGGGCCCTCCACATCCAGCTCGAAGCGCTTCCCCTGGCGGACGTCGGCGATCCCCTCGAAACCGAGGCGGGGCAGTGCGCGCTGCACCGCCTGGCCCTGCGGGTCGAGGATCTCCGGCTTGAGCATGACGTCGACTACGACGCGTGCCACTGGCACTCCCGGTGGTGTGTTGCGTGGGCGGTTCACCCAGCGTACCTGCCTACAAATTCTACGCGAGTAGATTTCCAGAGGAACCCACAAACGCATGAAACGATCTTGGGTGGAAGGGACACAGAAGGGGCGCGGAGGGGCCGCGGAAGGGGCGAGGAGGCCGGGGGCCCGTCACTGCCGGAAGGGCAGGAAGTGGCGCGTGAGTGCCGTGGGGCCCCGCCCGTCGAGAAGCGCCCGGAAAAATCCCGGAAAAGAATCGCGGCGCCGCCATTGCGTACGGACACGCGGGGACAATTGCCGGGTCTTCCCAGTGCGGCACTTCTGGCTGTACAAAGGAATACACCCATCTAAATCAGGTATCGCCGCACGTCAAACGTGTCACACAACACACCGGGAACGGCGGCTTACCACGGGAAAGGACCGATATCCGTGGCGCAGCGCGTAGTAGTCACGCTCACCGACGACATCGAGGGCGGGGAAGCGGCGGAAACGGTCAGGTTCGGCCTCGACGGTAAGTGGTACGAGATCGACCTCAATGAAGCCAATGCAGAGAAACTGCGCAAGGCTCTCGCCCCGTACATGGAAGCCGGGCGAAAGAAGTCCGGCACGGAGAAGGCCCGCAAGGCGTTCCAGCACACCTCCGTGGCCCCGGACCCGGCGGCCGTACGCGCCTGGGCGCAGTCCAACAAGATGGACGTGCCGGCGCGCGGCCGCATCCCGAAGCGGGTCTACGACGCCTTCCACGAGGCCAACTGATCCCTGCCGATCCGGGACCCGGCCGGCCCCGGGGGCTCGGCCCGGTCGTACGGGCCGGGTGCCGTACGGGCGGGGCGGCACGGGCCGGCCCAGGGGGGTCGGCCCGGTCGTACGGGCCGAAGCGGTACTGGGCCGGGGCTCCGTTGAGGGTGGCCCGGCGGGCCGTGCCGGGACGGGCGCGGCGGCGTACGGCGGTGCCGTACCGGTCCGCCTCGTGCGGGGCCGGGTGCCTGACCGGCGAGGCCCGCCGCGGGCGGCTCCGCGCGCCGGTGCCGGGACCTGCGGGCACGGGCCCCGAGGGCCGTCGCGGGCGGGCTCCCGGCACCGAGTTGCGCGGCACCCCCCTTGATCGGCTAAAGTCTGGAGCACGCCGAGGGGCGAGGCCGAAAAGCCGAGCGCCTCACGGAGCGTGCGGGTGTAGTTCAGTAGTAGAACATCCCCCTTCCAGGGGGAAGGCGCAGTGTGCGATTCCTGTCACCCGCTCCACATCACGTACCGACCACTCCGGTGGATCAGGTACAGTGGTGTTCGCACCGCCCGGTGAGAGCCGGTCGGGAGCAATGCGGACGTGGCTCAGTTGGTAGAGCATCACCTTGCCAAGGTGAGGGTCGCGAGTTCGAATCTCGTCGTCCGCTCGTGAATGGGAACCCCGGTCAATCGACCGGGGTTCTCGTCGTTTATCCCCCTGCCCGGCAGATTGCAGATGTCCGCGCCTGGCCGGGCCCATGACATTTGTCAGCGGTCTCCGATGACACCGCGTACTGCCGGGCCGCCCTCCCCGCCGCGACGCTGGAGCCATGACCAGCGACGATCACCACCCGGGCCTCGCCCGCCCCGGACACGGCCACGCCATCGAGGCCGAGGACCTGCGGCGCCGGTACGCAGAGGGCTTCGAGGCCGTGAGCGGAGTCACCTTCGCCGTCCCGTACGGCGAGGTCTTCGCCCTCCTCGGCACCAACGGCGCGGGCAAGACCTCCACCGTCGAACTCCTCGAAGGGCTCGCGCCCGCGAGCGGCGGCCACGTCCGCGTCCTCGGCCACGACCCGTACCGGGAACGCGCCGCCGTCCGGCCGCGCATCGGCGTGATGCTCCAGGAGGGCGGCTTCCCCTCCGACCTGACCGTCGCGGAGACCGTCCGCATGTGGGCCGGGTGCACCAGCGGCGCCCGCCCCACCGGGGAGGCCCTCGACATGGTCGGCCTCGCCGCGCGGGCACGGGTCCGCGTCAAGCAGCTGTCCGGCGGCGAGCGGCGCCGCCTCGACTTGGCGCTCGCCCTCCTCGGCCGCCCCGAGGTGCTGTTCCTCGACGAACCGACCACCGGACTGGACGCCGGGGGCCGCCGCGACACCTGGGACCTCGTACGGCACCTGCGCGACACCGGCACCACCGTGCTGCTCACCACGCACTACCTGGAGGAGGCCGAGGCCCTCGCCGACCAGCTGGCCATCATGCGGGGCGGCCGGATCGTCACGTCCGGCACCCCGTCGGAGGTCACCGCGTCCCGCCCGGCCCGTATCCGGTTCGAGCTGCCCGCCGGGGTGCCCGTCGCGCGGCTGCCGCTCCACCTGCGGGCCGCCCAGCCCGACGGACGGCGCGTCGAGATCCGCACGCACGACCTCCAGGCCGCACTGGCCGAGCTGCTGCGGTGGGCGGACGAACACGGCGTACGGCTCGAAGCGCTCGACGCGCGGTCGGCGTCCCTGGAAGAGGCGTTCCTGGAGATCGCCCGCGCCGACGCCACCACCGCACCGGCGGGGGTGTGACATGGCGACCCCCACCAACACCGCGACCACGGCCGGCACCACCACGGCGGCCGGGCGGCTCGGCGCGCTCGCCCGCGCCGAACTGATCCTCCTCGTCCGCAACCGGACGGCCCTCTTCGTCACCCTGCTGATGCCGCTGCTGATGATCGGCTCCATCCGCGCCGGCCTCGACCGCGCCGGACTGGAGGGGACCGGGATGACCCTGGTCGAGGCGGCCATGACCGGCGGCCTCGGCATGGTCCTCGTCATCGTCGTCTACCTGAACCTCGTTCCCGCCTACGTCGCCCGTCGCGAGGAGCTCGTCCTGAAGCGGCTGCGCACCGGGGAGGCGTCCGACGCGGAGATCCTCGCCGGGACGGCCCTGCCCTCGGTGGCGCTCACCCTCGCCCAGTGCGTGATCATGGTGGTGGCCGCGGTGGCGTTCCTCGGCGTACGGGCGCCGCAGCGGCCCGAGCTGCTCGTCGCGGGCGTGGCCGTCGGCATCGTGCTGCTCGGCGCGCTCGCCGCGTACACCTCGACCCTGACCAGGACCGTGGAGAGCGCGCAGCTGACGACGATGCCGCTGTTCCTCGTCTCGGCGTTCGGCTCCGGGCTGTTCGTGCCGCTTGAGGTCTTCCCGGAGAAGGTCGAGGCGGTGTGCGCGCTGCTGCCGGTGACGGGCGTCGTGACGCTGCTGCGGGCCGGGTGGCTCGGCGGCGCGGACGCCGGGGAGCTGCTGCGGGCCGGGGCGACCGCTCTGGTCTGGACGGCGGTGGCGGTGTTTGCTGTGCGACGGCGGTTCCGGTGGGAGCCCCGCCACTGAGGCGCCACCGCGGCGTCGCCGCAGCACGGGGCCGGGACGCCGACGGGCCGACGAGGCTGAGGAGGCCGACGGGCGTTGGGGCCTTGGGGTCCTCGGGCGTTGGGGCCCTGGGGCCTTGGGGGCCTTCGGGCCTTCGGGGAACGGATCGGGAGGGGGTACGGGCGCATGGCGAGGCTGACCGGCTGGTGGACGCGCAGGAGCAACCCGGAGAAGGTCGAGCTCTACACGCGGTGGACCTACCACGGGCTCGCCTGCGTGGCCGTCCTCATCGGGGGGATGCCCGCGCTGGCGGCGACCGGGAAGGTGGGGCCGCTCGGCGGGTGGCTGTTCCTGATGGTGGTCGTCCACACCGTGCTGGTCGCCGTGCTGTCGGGGCGGGCCCTCAGCTGGCAGCTCGGGCGGCGCGAGCGCCCGGCCCGGCTCGCCGCCGCCGTCGCGGTGCTCACCGTCGGCGGTTGCCTCACCGTGCTGGCGCTGCGGCGGTGGCGGCCCGACGTGGACCTCCAGATGTCGATGTACGTGGCGGCCGGGATGGCCAGCTGGGGCGTCGGCTCGCTCTCCCTCTGCACGACGCGGGTACGGCACATGCTCGGCCTCACGGTCGTCGCGGTGGCCGGGCTCGCGGCGGGCGCGCTGGCGGTGGGGCTGCCGCTCACCGACACCGTCGCCTACACCTTCTCGGCCGCGTTCGGCGTGGTCGTGTTCGCCACCACCAGCGGCTTCTCCGGGTGGCTGCTGCGGGCCGTGTGGGAGCTGGACGCCGCCCACCGGCTCCAGGCACGGCTGGCCGTCGCCGAGGAACGGCTGCGGTTCGCGCGGGACCTCCACGACGTGATGGGGCGGAACCTGTCGGTCATCGCCCTCAAGAGCGAACTGGCCGTGCAGCTGGCCCGGCGCGGGTCCGCCGGGCGGGCCGTGGCGGAGATGGGCGAGGTGCAGCGGATCGCCCGCGAGTCCCAGCGGGAGGTGCGGGACGTGGTGCGCGGCTACCGGGAGGCCGACCTCCACACCGAACTGGAGGGCGCGCGGGGCGTCCTGGCCGCCGCGGGCATACGGTGCCGCATCGACCTGCGGGACACGGACACGGACCTGTCGGCCGCCGCCCAGTCCGCCCTCGCGTGGGTCGTCCGGGAGGCCACGACGAACGTCCTGCGCCACAGCGACGCCCGCCACTGCCGCGTGACGGTGTCGGCAGGACCGGCGGACGCGGGGCACGCGGTGCTGGTCATCGAGAACGACGGCGTGGGCCCTGTCGGCGGCGCGGGCGCTGGTGGCGGCGCGGGTCCCGGGCGTGGCCCTGACGGCGTGGGCGCGCCGGGCGGTGCCGGGTCCGGGCTGGCCGGGCTGCGGGAGCGGCTCGATGTGCTGGGCGGGGTGCTGGAAGCCGGGCCCGTGGGCGCCGACGGGCGGTTCCGGGTCACCGCCCGGGTGCCCCTCGCGGGCGAGGAACGCCGCCCCGCCGTGGCCGAGCCGGCCGGGAAGGAGCTGTCGTGACCGTACGCCTGCTGCTCGCCGACGACGAGCACCTCATCCGGGGCGCGCTCGCCGCGCTCCTCGGACTCGAGGACGACCTGGAGGTGGTCGCCGAGGCCGCGTCCGGCCCCGAGGCGATCGCCATGGCCCGGGTCCACCGGCCCGACGTGGCCGTCCTCGACCTCCAGATGCCCGGCGCCGACGGTGTGAGAGTCGCCACATCCCTCCGGGCCGAGCTGCCCTCCTGCCAGACCATGATCGTGACCGGTCACGGCCGCCCCGGACACCTCAAGCGGGCCCTCGCGGCGGGGGTGAGGGGCTTCGTCCCCAAGACCGTCAGCGCCCAGCGGCTCGCCGAGATCATCCGCAGCGTCCACGCCGGAAACCGTTACGTGGACCCGGAGTTGGCGGCAGACGCCATCTCCGCGGGCGACTCGCCGCTGACCGCGCGCGAGACCGAGGTGCTGGAACTCGCGGCCGACGGCGCCCCCGTGGCGGAGATCGCACGGCGCGCCTCCCTCTCCCCCGGAACGGTCCGCAACTACCTCTCCTCCGCCGTCTCGAAGCTCGGCGCGGAGAACCGGCACACGGCAGTGCGTCTCGCGCGCGAGCGAGGTTGGGTATAGTGGGTCTCGCGCTACGGCGCAGGCGGACGTGGCTCAGTTGGTAGAGCATCACCTTGCCAAGGTGAGGGTCGCGAGTTCGAATCTCGTCGTCCGCTCCAGAGCGAAGGCCCCGGTCATCAGACCGGGGCCTTCGACGTGTCCCGGCGTCCCGGTTCCACGGCGTGTTTCACGTGAAACGGGCGCCGGATACGACAGGACCGCCCCGCCACGCATGGGGTGGGGCGGTCCTGCGCGGCGGCGACGCCTACGACCAGGCCGTGCCGGTCAGCAGCTCGTACGCCTCGATGTACTTGGCGCGCGTCGCGTCCACGACCTCCTGCGGCAGCGGCGGGGGCGGCTGCTCGCTGTGCCGGTCCCAGCCGGACTCCGGGGAGGTCAGCCAGTCCCGTACGAACTGCTTGTCGTACGACGGCTGCGCGCGGCCCGGCTGCCACTCGGCGGCCGGCCAGAACCGCGAGGAGTCCGGCGTCAGCACCTCGTCCGCGAGGACCAGCCCGCCCTTGTCGTCGTAGCCGAATTCGAACTTCGTGTCCGCCAGGATGATCCCCCGGTCCCGCGCCACGTCCCGCGCGCGGCTGTACACGGCCAGCGTGGACTGGCGGAGCTGCGCGGCGGTCTCGGCTCCGACCTGGCGGGCGACCTCCTCGTACGAGACGTTCTCGTCGTGCTCGCCGACGGCGGCCTTCGTCGCGGGTGTGAAGATCGGAGCGGGCAGTTCCGACCCGTCGGTGAGGCCCTCGGGGAGCGCGAGCCCGCAGACGGTGCGCGACTCCCGGTACTCGATCAGCCCGGAGCCGGTCAGATAGCCGCGCGCCACGCACTCGACCGGGATCATCCGCAGCGACTTGCAGACCAGCGTGCGGCCCGCCCAGTCGGCGGGGGCGCCCTCGGGCAGCTCCGTCGAGATCACATGGTTCGGGATGATGTCCGCGAGCTGGTCGAACCACCACAGGGAGAGCTGGGTGAGGACGCGGCCCTTGTCCGGGATCTCCGTGGGCAGCACCCAGTCGTAGGCGGACATGCGGTCGCTGGCGACCATCACGAGGTCGCCCGCCTCGTTCTGGTACAGCTCGCGCACCTTCCCGGTGTGCAGATGCACCAGGCCCGGCACCTGAAGGGGCTCGGGCTTTTCTACGAATCCGGACACGGTTCCTCCCCGTGGGTCTGTCCAATCGGCTCCGATTCTCCCGCACGGGGGGAGAGAGGCCGTGGCCAGGGGTGCAGGGACGTTCTAGTCGCGTTTGCAGATGCGGTCCAGCAGGTTCGCCGTGGCGCGCTGGACGGCCGGATCGACATGACCCGGCCGGTCCAGAGCGGGGGACCAGCCGAACGTGCCGGATGCGAAGACGAGTGCCCCGGACGGGGCCCGGTAAAGGGACGTCTCCTGGTGGCGCCGGGCTCCGGCCGCGTCCAGGTAGGGCGAGTGGGCCAGCAGGATGCGGCGCTGGTGCTCGGGCAGCGCCGTGCGCGGGAAGTACCGGTCGGCCTCCCCCGCGACCAGGCCCGGCAGCTCGTCGCCCTCGCCCGCGCCCGTCGCCTCCCACAGCCAGTGGTCGGCGTTCCGTACGACCAGGGGGTGAGGCTCCGGGACCCGGCCCGCGTACTGGATGCCGAGCAGCTGCTGCTCCGGCCGGTCCGCGTCCCGCCACAGCGCCGACCGGCCGGGGCCCTGGCGCTTGCGGCACGTCAGGAGGCGGTCGGGGACGCCCGACGGGGACGGGGCCAGCTCGACCTGCCAGTACATCGTGTTGGCGGAGAGGAACACCAGGGAGGTGCCGCTGTCGCGGGCCTCCTCCACGGCGCGGCGCAGCGGGGCCGACCAGTACTCGTCGTGGCCCGGGAAGACCAGGCCCCGGTAGCGGGTGGGATCGACGCGGCCGGAGTGCAGGTCGGTGGCGTTGGCGTAGGCGAGGTCGTAGCCGTACCGCTCGGCCCAGCGGATGACGTCGTACGCGTGCCCGATGTGCAGGGGCAGGCCCTGACCCGCGTACGGGCGGTCGAAGGAGAGGGTGACGGCCGCGTGCGCCTCGCCCAGCAGGCGGCCCTCGTCGTCCCACGCGTGGTAGAGGCTCGCGCCGGTACGGCCGTCCTCCGGGTACAGGTTGTACGCCTGCCAGGTCATGTCGGGCAGGACGAGCAGCAGGTCGGCGGGGTGCCCGTCGCGGACGGTGAACGGGACGTGGGAGCGGTAGCCGTCGGCGGTGGTGAGGACGGCGACGTACGCGCCCGTGGACCAGTACGACGGGATCTGCAACCGCCAGGAGAGCCACCAGTGGTGGCAGGAGACCGTGCGGTCGGCCGTCAGCGGCGGCGGCTGGACGATGCCGGAGAGCCGGGGGCTGGTGGTGATCTTGGAGGCGCCGTCGCCGCCGTAGTGCCCGACGCGGTAGACGTCGGCCGAGAACTGCTGTGGCGGGTTCACGGTGATGCGGAAGTCGATCGCCTCGCCGGGCGCGACGGCTCCGGTCGAGGCGAAGCCCTTGATCTGGAGGCGCACATCGTCGGCGGCGCGGGGCCCGTTGCCCCGGTCGTCGCCCGGGCGGCGGGTGGGCCGCGCGTACCAGGGAGTGATCAGGCCGTCCTCGCCCACGTACTGCTCGGTGCCGCGCAGCCAGGGCAGCGGGCCCTGGCCGAACGGGTCGTTCACGGCATGGGCCAGCGCCCCCGACTCCCACCGGCCAACCTGCTCCGTCCCCATCTGCGCCCCCTCCCTCGACTCCCCCGACGTCCCGATGGCCCGGTGGTCCTGGCGGCCCCGGTGCCCTGGTGTCCCGGCGTCCCGGTGTCCGGCGACCCGACGCGCTGGGCGTCGGCCCACAGCACATCACATAACGCACGCGCTCCGTCACCCGTCGTCGCGAATTGGCGCCAACGGAACGGAGCGTCCCCGGCGCGCGGGGGCAGGGGGCGCGCCGATTCTGATGGGGCGGTCCCCGAGTGCGGGCGCCGGGTGCTCCTGCCGGACCTGGAGGTGCCGCAGCGGGTGCGGGCGGCTCGGGGGCCGGGCGTCAGGCCAGGCGTACCGGCTTCTCGGGGCGGGCGCCCACGGACGCGAGCCAGCTCCGCAGCGGCTCCGGGTCGGCGTCCTCTATGAGGGCGAGCACCCCGGGGGCCACGTCGGCCCGCCGCCTGTCCGCGCCGTCACCGTCGCCCACGAGGAGCACGGGCCCGTCCAGCCAGTCCAGCCCGGGCGCCGCACCGGCCGTGTCCACGGCGGCGCAGCACACGACGGCCAGGACGTGGTCGGCCAGCAGCTCCCGGCCGGTACGCGGCGGTTGCAGCGGCAGCAGGGGCAGCTCGTCGGCGCCCCAGATGGCGGGCACGGGCCCCGCGGGGGCCTCCGCCTCCGGTGCCGCGTCCGCACCGGGAGCGGGCAACGGCCCGGCAGCCGGCTCGAACGCGGCGGTCGGCACGACGGGTCCCGCCGCCCCGGAGCCGCCCGGGCCCTGGGAAGCCCCGGAGCCCGGGTTCTCGGAAGCCCCGGAGCCGTCGGCGCCCGTGGACTCCCCGGACCACAGGGAGCCGATGCCCTGGGAGTCCCCGGCGCCCTTGGAGCCGTAGGCCGTCCTCCGGTCGTCCTCGCTCTCCCGCGCCGCCGCGCCGTGCGGGGTGCTCTCCTCGCGGGACTCGCGGGACTCGCGGGACAGTTCCGCGCTCAGCGCCGCCGCCACCGTCTCGCCGTCCGCCGTCGCGAAGTGGTCCAGGACCCGCGTCAGCGTCGGCCCCTCCGGCGCGGCGCGGGCGCCCAGCCGGTCCAGCACGCGGTGCAGGCGCGCGGCCTCCGTACGCCACTTCCGGTCCACGACCTCCTCCGGGTACCGCTGCCAGTCCACCGGCGCCCAGCCCGGCCCCGGCTCGGCGGGCCCGCCGTGGAAGAGGCGCGCGGCCAGCAGGGACGTCGCCTCGTCCACGAGGCCCGGCTCCTCCAGCAGGTCGCACGCCGGACGCTCGCCCAGCCGCGACGCGAATCCCTCCGCCAGCCGGTCGCGCCGGGACAGCTCCGTCAGCGCCGACACGACACCGGCGTCCAGCCGCGACGGCCACCGGCCCATGCGCCAGGCGGGCAGCGCCACCCGGGTCAGCAGCCGGTCCCAGCCCGCGTACGCGAGGCCGACCTGCTCCTGGGCGACGATCCGCAGCCCGTAGTCCACCGCCTGCGCCCGCTCCGACGCGGCGGCGGCGACCCCGCGCTCCATCTCGGCGGCGTGCTCCCGTACGCCCCGCAGCATCGTCCGGGCCGCCCCGGCCACGGCGCGCGCGACAAGGCGCCGCACCGGCCCCAGACCGGGCCGCCCCGGCAGGGCGACCGCCGCGTCGAGGCCCCGTACGAACCGGCGCGCGGCCGCTATGTCGGGGTGGGCGGACGGCCCCGTACCGGCCACGACCGGCGCCAGCACCGCCCGCAGCTCGCCGACCCGCATCCACCACAGGAACGGCGACCCTATGACCAGCACCGGAGCGGCGCCCGCCGTCCCGTGCGCCCCGCCGGATATCCGGTGCGCCGGGTGCGTACGGTCCTCGAGCCAGCTGTCGCAGTCCGGCGTCAGGGCTATCGCGGACGGCTCGGGCACCGCCAGGCGCGCCGCCAGGTCCCGCACCATCCCGTACAGGTCGGGCGCGGACGACTCCGCGATCTCCACCGTCGGCGTGAGCGCCGGGCGGGCCCGCGCGACCACCGCGCCGACCACCGCCGCGGCCAGCAGCACGGCCAGCGCGGCACCGGACACCACCCACCGGGCGGCATCCCACGCGGGGCCCTCCAGCTGGCCCGTCACCCCGCCGGTCAGCAGGACGACCGCCACCGCCGCCGGAAGGAGGGCGACGCCCAGGGCCCTGCCGCGCACGCGCAGCACGGCCAGGGCATGAGCGCGCGCGGCCCGCGCGCCCCGCTCCTCACCCATGGCGCCCAGGGCACTCGTCGCGCCCCTGCCCGCGCTGTCGGAACCGGGACCGAACACAGCCGTACGTCACCCCCTCCACCCCTGCGGCGGTTTTGCTCACTCCCCCACTGTGACACCCGCCACTGACATCGCAATGCCGGTGGGCCAAGTGCCGGAACGCCTGCGCGGCACCCTAGTTGGGGCGTCGGCAGGCGTCATTCGGATGGGTGATCCGTCACTCGATGGAATGGCTTGGGCAGGGCTGGGGGTGGTTCGGGGCGGTGGTGGGTGTAGGGAGGGCCCGGGCGCGTATCGCACCCGGGCCCTTCCCATGTCCTGTTCGGCCCGAAGGCGTCGGGTCAGCTCTGCCCGGCGGCCGTGCGGGCGATGTCCGTACGGTGCTGGGAGCCGTCCAGGCGGATGCGCCCGACCGCCGCGTACGCCCGCTCGCGCGCCTCGGCCAGGTCCGCGCCGGTCGCGGTGACCGACAGGACCCGCCCGCCCGCGCTCACGACCGCGTCGCCGTCCCGCTTCGTACCGGCGTGCAGGACGTACGCGTGCGGGGCGTCCAGCTCCGCGACCTCGTCCAGGCCGGTGATCGGGTCGCCGGTGCGCGGCGTGCCCGGGTAGTTGTGCGCGGCGACGACCACGGTGACGGCGGCCTCGTCGCGCCAGGTCAGCGGCGGCTCGGAGTCGAGCGTGCCGTTGGCCGCGTGCAGCAGGACACCGGCGAGCGGGGTGCGCAGGCGGGCGAGGACGACCTGCGTCTCGGGGTCGCCGAAGCGGGCGTTGAACTCGATGACCCGCACACCGCGCGAGGTGATCGCGAGCCCCGCGTACAGCAGGCCGGAGAACGGCGTGCCGCGGCGGCGCAGCTCGTCCACTGTCGGCTGGAGGACCGACGCCATGACCTCGTCCACGAGCTTCGGGTCCGCCCACGGCAGCGGCGAGTAGGCGCCCATGCCGCCCGTGTTGGGGCCCTCGTCGCCGTCGAGGGCGCGCTTGAAGTCCTGGGCGGGGGTGAGCGGCAGGACGGTCGTGCCGTCGGTGATCGCGAAGAGGGAGACCTCGGGGCCGTCGAGGTACTCCTCGATGACGACGCGGTCGCAGGACAGGGCGTGGGCGCGGGCCTGCTCCACGTCGCTCGTGACGACGACGCCCTTGCCCGCGGCGAGGCCGTCGTCCTTGACGACGTACGGGGCGCCGAACGCGTCGAGGGCGGCGTCGATCTCGGCGGGGGTGGCGCAGACGTAGCTGCGGGCCGTGGGGACGCCCGCGGACGCCATCACGTCCTTGGCGAACGCCTTGGAGCCCTCCAGCCGCGCGGCCTCCTTGGAGGGGCCGAAGCAGGGGATGCCCGCCGCGCGTACGGCGTCGGCGACACCGGCGACGAGCGGCGCCTCCGGGCCGACGACGACCAGGTCTGCTTCCAGGTCACCGGCCAGGCGGGCCACGGCCGCGCCGTCGAGGGCGTCGACCTGGTGGAGCTCGGCGACCTCCGCGATTCCGGCGTTGCCGGGCGCGCAGTGCAGAGCGGTGACGTCGGGATCGAGGGAGAGGGAGCGGCACAGGGCGTGTTCGCGGGCGCCGCCGCCGATGACGAGGACCTTCACGCCAGCCAGGGTAGCCCGGCGGGCGGCCCGCTCTTTGTGCGGGCCACCGAGCGGACGCTCCCTACTCGTTCGTATATTCCTCCACCACGGTCGCGCCGAGCTCGCGGACGATCAGGTCGTGGCCGGACAGCGCGGAGTCCACGAGGTCCGGGTCGTCCTCTTCCGGTACGTCGTCCTCGGGCGCGACCGACTGCGGCGCGGCGGGGCGGTGGGCGTCGTACCCGCCGGGCCCGGCGCCTTGTCCGGGGCCGTTGCCGGAGCCGTTGCCCGCGCCGGGGCCTGTGGGGCGGGTGCCGGGGCCCGTGCTGTGACCTGCGGGTCCGGCGGGGGCCGCGCCGGGGCCGTTGCCAGGGCCTGTGCCGCCCTGTGGCGGCTGGTGCGGGCCGGGGGCGGACGGGGGCTGCTGTACGGGGCGGGGGGCGCCCTGCGGGCTGTGCGGCGCCTGCGGCGCGGCGTACGGGGGCTGCGCGCCCTGCGCGGGCGGGCCTCCGGAGGCGGGGCGGCCGTAACCGCCCTGGTGGGAGGGGGCCTGCCCGGCGCCGCCGGACGGGTCGACGATGGCCTCGATCTTCCAGTTGACGTGGAACTGCTCGGCGAGGGCCTGCTTGAGGACCTCCTCGCTGCCGCTGCTCGCGAAGTTGTCGCGGGCGCCGGCGTTGAGGAAGCCGAGCTGGAGGGTCGTGCCGTCGAACCCGGCGACCTGGGCGTTCTGGCTGAGGAGGATCCAGGTGAAGCGGCGCCGGTTCTTGACGGCTTCGAGGATGCCGGGCCACATGTTGCGCACCTGCACGGCGCCCTGCGCCATCTCGGCGGAGACGGGGGCGGGGGCGGCCGGTGCGGGGGACGCGGCGGGGGCGGGCGCCTGGGACTGGTGCTGCGGGGGCTGGTGCGGCTGGGGCTGCGGGTCGGCGGGGCGGCCCTGGCCGGGCGCGGCGGCGGAGGGCCAGGCCCCCGGCTGCCGTACGCCTCCACCACCGGCACCGGGTGCGGCGGCGGTCGGCCAGGCGCCGGGGGCGCGGGATGCGGGCGGCGCGGCGGGGGCCGTGGCGGCGGGCGCCACAGGTGCCGCGGGCTCAGCGGGAGCAGAGGGCGCAGCGGGAGCCACGGGAGGCGCGGGCGGCGCGGCAGCGGGAGCCACAGGAGGCGCGGGCGCCACAGCAGCGACACCCGGAGCCCCCGGAGCGGCGGCGGGCATCCCCGGCTGTCCCGGCTGCCCCTCGCCGCCCCGGACGGCGGCACGCGCGGCGGCGACCCCGCCGCCGTCGGGCACATGGGCGCCGGGCCCCGGCACGTACCCCACGGCGGGCCCGGCACCGGCGGGCTGCACGTGCATGCCGCGCTCGAGCCGCTCCAGGCGGGCCTGCACGGAACGCTCGTCGTCGAACGCGGCGGGCAGCAGCACGCGCGCGCAGATCAGCTCCAGCTGGAGGCGCGGCGATGTGGCGCCGCGCATCTCGGTGAGCCCGGTGTTCACGATGTCGGCGGCGCGGCTCAGCTCGGCGGCGCCGAACGTGGACGCCTGCGCCAGCATCCGCTCCATGACGTCGGCGGGCCCGTCGATGAGCCCCTTGTCGGCGGCGTCCGGTACGGCGGCGAGGATCACGAGGTCGCGCAGCCGCTCCAGCAGGTCCGCGACGAACCGCCGCGGGTCGTTGCCGCCCTCCACGACACGATCCACGACCTCGAACGCTGCCGCCCCGTCCCCGGTGGCGAACGCCTCGACGACCGCGTCCAGCAGCGACCCGTCGGTGTACCCGAGGAGGGAGGTGGCCATGGCGTACGTCACACCGTCCTCGCCGGCGCCGGCGAGGAGCTGGTCCATGACGGACATCGAGTCACGCACCGACCCGGCACCGGCCCGCACGACGAGCGGCAGCACGCCGTCCTCGACGGGGATGCCCTCCTGCCCGCACACCTCGGCGAGGTACTCGCGCAGCGTGCCGGGCGGGACGAGCCGGAACGGATAGTGGTGGGTCCGCGACCGGATCGTGCCGATGACCTTCTCGGGCTCGGTCGTCGCGAAGATGAACTTGAGGTGCTCCGGCGGCTCCTCGACCACCTTCAGCAGGGCGTTGAACCCCGCCGACGTGACCATGTGGGCCTCGTCGATGATGTAGATCTTGTACCGGCTGCTGGCGGGCCCGAAGAACGCCTTCTCGCGCAGGTCACGGGCGTCGTCCACACCACCGTGCGACGCGGCGTCGATCTCGATCACGTCGATGGAACCGGGCCCGTTGCGCGCGAGGTCCCGGCAGGACTGGCACTCGCCGCACGGCGTCGGCGTGGGCCCCTGCTCGCAGTTCAGGCACCGCGCGAGGATGCGGGCACTGGTCGTCTTGCCACAGCCGCGCGGCCCGCTGAACAGGTACGCGTGATTGACCCGGTTGTTCCGCAGCGCCTGCTGCAACGGGTCGGTGACATGCTCCTGCCCGATGACCTCGGCGAAGGTCTCGGGTCGATAGCGGCGGTACAGCGCGAGGGACGACACGCTTACGACGATATCGGGCCGCACCGACAACCGGACCGCCCAAGATCGACACGACCGCGCCCAGGGGACCTCCCGCAAGATCCGCGCCACGTGAGGCCCGGGCCCACGCCCCGACAACGCAAGCGCCCCCCACGCACCCGCCAGAGCCGACCTACCCTTGCTGCCTTCCGGCCCTGGGGGAGTTCAGTCAGATAGCGCCACGTGAGGGGCTGGGCCCCAGCGTACCCGATCCGTCGCCGGGGGAACGAGTTCGCGAGCACCCCTCGGAGTCATGTAATGTTCCCGGCGGAGGATTCGCCTAGAGGCCTAGGGCGCACGCTTGGAAAGCGTGTTGGGGGCAACCCCTCACGAGTTCGAATCTCGTATCCTCCGCCAGTGCCTCACCGGGCACGATGTCGAAGGGCCCCACCGTTCGCGGTGGGGCCCTTCGACGTCGTCTGTCCACAGTGGAGTCTTCCGGGGCTCCCGAGATGGCGCGCTCGATCTTCCGGGCCGCCTCCTTGAGCATCGGATCGGTCACGTGCAGGTAGCGCGCCGCATCCGGGGGGCGCCGCCCGGCTCCCAACCCATGATCTGGTCGATGACCCGGTCCGGGACGCCGAGCAGCATCAGCACGGTGCCCGCGGTGTGCCGGGCATCATACGGCGCCTGCCTCGGACGCCGGCGTCTTCCAGCAGCCGCTTCCAGTCGTGATAGTCGGCTGTTCGAGCTGAGCGGCCCGCCTAACGGCTTGGTGAACACGGCCTGCGCCTCCCTGGGAGCGGAGCATTACGCCCAGCGGACCGGGAGGGGCACAGCGCGACGCCCGGCACGTGACTTCGCGTTCTTCGTCTCACGCCGCCCCCACACTCTGGCCGGGCACTAGCCAACCTGCCGCCCGCAGGGTGCCGCCTCGCCGCCCCGTGCTCGTACTCTTCGGCCGCAACCAGTGCCGGCGCAGCAGCCCGACCCCACTCGTTGTTGTTGGCCTTCAACGAGCTGAAGACGCCCCCGCACGCCGACAAGACGACAGGCGGGCCCTCCATCGGCGGCGCCGACAAACCCGGCAAGGAACGCGCCCTGAGCGACACGGGCGCCGATGTGGTCGTAACCGCCATGGCCGCTGTGTCCGAAGCGCTGGACTCCGCATAGCCATGAGCGCGCTTGTTCGGCCAACCTGTGGCCAAACAGGCTCACCTCGGAGGGCCCCGAGGACGAAAACACCAGTGCATAAGCTGGGATGGCCGGTGATCGCTGACCGGTTTCGAAAACCATTGCGGCGCACCCAGCACGTCACATCTCTCTCCTGACGGCGAGCGCGCGGGAGATCGGTCTACGATTTAGACTTATTGAGCATTCCTTGGACAGGCACCGCCGAGCTTACGGCAACCCACCCAAGATCATACCTGCTCCTTTCCGTTTCCAATTCCTCGAGGTTTCCATAAACGTCATAGATTGATTCACCCTTCTGCCTCTCCTTAAAGCTGAAAGATGAAACCAAGGCGTCCGGCTCCTCTTCTGGAGACCAGAAAGCGACAACATATCTAGGCTTGCGGGTTACATTTATCAGGTTGTTGTTATGGCGCACAACACCGTGGTAAATAAGCTGCTCTATGCATTCTTCAGGGGGGCAGTAGTAGTCAGCTTCCCCCTTCAGCCAGGAAGCCTTGGGAGAATAGAATCCACCGTCATTCTTCCCGCGATCATGCCTCAAGAATGCGAGCTGCAAGCGGGCTTCCAGCGTTTCATAGTCCGCTTTCTTGGGAAACTTCACCATCGCCTCCTTTCTGAATTCTTCTCCGGGTGCCAGCGTCGACCCCGGACCCTGAAATTGCCCGGATTTGATTCGCGTCTTTTTGACATCGCTTTCGTAGCTTCCTGCCTCCAAACCCCACCAGTCATCTTCCCAGCCCTTCTTCCACTCCTTCATCTTCTGCCCCGCTGCAGAGAACTTGGCCGCGCGGCCATAAACGGTGTAGTCGTCAACGAGGACAATTGCAGGGACTCCTCCGTTGTTCTTCGCGTAGAGCCTGAGCGGCACGAGCACATAGGGCAGATCGGGCCCGGTTTCAGGGTTTCCGAACTGCACCTGCAGGGTGATATGCATAGGGGTGGATGTCGGCTGATAAAGAGTTGAATACCCCAAGCTGACCGCCGTAAGAATCGCAGTGACCGTAACGCCTAGCGCAAACTTCCTGGGATACGGTATTTGCTGCCAAACTTTTTCGCGAATGAGGACACAGAGAGCCCACAGAGACCAGAGCCACAGCGAAAGGAAGGCGAAAAAGCCAAGTACGAGTTCTCGCTCTTGAAGCCACAGGAATAGCAAAAGGCTTGAGGTGGCCAATGCGATGAGCACTCCCAGGAATACCAGAGAACCCGAAAAGGTCAGCTGCCGCTTGCCCCAGTGGTCGACGACTGCGAGCGTCGCTATCCCCTGCTCGGCAGCTGCCAGTAGAAACAGGATTCCAACCAGACGTTGGGCGAAGGTAAGGGCTCCCAGAGCATCCGGCCAGCCGATTACCGCGTGCAAAGTCATCGATCCGAGCAGCCCTAGAACCATGAGAGTTATGACTGTACGGCGTCTCCAGGCGTTGTCAGGCCATGCGCTGCTGTCACCGCCACGCCAGTAGACGCACGCCTGGTCCTCGATGTCCATGTTTTCGGGATAGTTGTGGCTACGGAGTATCTGCCGCATCTCATGCAGGGACCACGCGCTGCCCACGGTGTTTCCGTTGATCGTGATCTCACGAATACCGCGACTGTCGGGTGGCTCCACAATCACCCATGGCCGAATGCTCATGCGTTTATCTTCGGTTCCTCGTTGGCCATTGACGCGCCGGACTACTCCGTTCGGCCGATGCCCAGGTCCGCCTCGCTGGGCTTGATCTCAGTGGGGGCAGCCGACTGCTGCGAGGCGCTGTCGACGAGCACGAGGCGGTACTGGATCTCACGGAGCCTGGCGAACGATGCAGATGAGGTGGTTGAAGGCGCGCAGTAAACACGTCGGATGGCCGTCGGCTCCGACATCAAGAGTCACGTACAGCCGCATACCTCGCCTGCCCAACACCGTTCATTACCCCAGGGCGGCCGCCGATTGACTGGCTTGCGCCCGTGTCGGGGTCGCCTCCTTCCTGATCCACCCAGCCTCGTTGTCCTGGTCTTTGTCCAGCCGCCAGTGCCTCACCGGGCACGATGTCGAAGGGCCCCACCGTTCGCGGTGGGGCCCTTCGACGTATGTCCGTGGCGGGCGTGTGGCTCGTGTTCCGGGGGTCTCGTGGCCGGTGGGGCGGTCAGGCGGGGTGCAGCGGGGTCTGGCGGTCCGAGGCGGGCCAGAGATAGGGGAGGTCGCCGGGGACGCCGGGGAAGACCGGCGCGTAGACCTCGGGGTCCTTGCGCACCAGGGCCGATCTGTGGCTGCGGTGGAAGGCGGTGTCGCCCAGCCACGGCGGGAGTTCCCCGGCGGCCGCCAGGTCGTCCTGGGCGCGCACCGGGGTGTGCGGGTGCAGGGCGGCGTAGCCGGAGACCAGGGACGCCGCGCAGCTGTCCTGGTGGCCGAGGTCGCGCCAGACGTGGCACACCTCCAGGCCGTACCGGACCAGCGCCTCCTCGTAGCCGGCCCACATGCGGACCGCCGGGTGCCGGCGCCACCCGTAGCCGGGGACGGTCAGGCCCCGCAAAACCTGGAGCGCCTCCACCCGCTGCTTGCCGAGCCTGCGGCGGTCCAGGGCCCGCGCGGAGGCCCGGAAGTCGGGGTACGGCAGGAAGGTCTGCATCGGTCGCCCCTCGTACGGCGTGCGCGGATGCCGCGCGGGTACCACGCCGGGCACGGGCACATGCCGGGCGCGGACCACGCGGGGCGGGGGGTGCGGGCTGCGGGGGCGGGCGCACGCTCCGGGCGCGGACCATGCGGGGCGGGCGCACGCTCCGGGGGCGGGGTGGGCGTACGCCGTTCGGTGGCGTCCTGGATTCCCGCGGCCGTTCCGGGGGACCCGTCCGCGCGACCGGCAACGGAACGGCGGAACCATGCACACCCACCAGGACGGCCCCGACCGGGCCCACCAGCGACCCGAGGGCCTCACCGACGTGCTCGTGGAGGCCCTGGGGTCACTGTCGAAGGCGCGCGAGACGACGGAGCGGGCACGCGGGCACCTCTACGCGTTCCACCAGCTCACCGGCACGGCCGACCTGGAGCTGGACCGGGCCGTGGCGCTGCTGCGCGAGGCGGGCCACCCGGAGTGGGCGCAGCGGGTGGTCACGGAGATCCTGGGCCGCAACGTCATCCCCGGCCACTGGTCGTTCCAGGTCGTCGAGGCGTACGACGACACGTACTACGAGCCGTTCCGCACCCTGGAAGGTGCCGCCGTGGACGAGCTGGCCGGGGGGCGCCGCCACCTGTACGAGGCCGAGATGAAGGAGGACCGCCGCACCGCGGGCCACCCCGACCACACCGCGCGCCCCGGCACCTCCGGCTGACGGACCGGCCCGGAGGGTCGTACCGGGCATCAGCCGATCGGATGATGCCGGGTCTGGCGGGCTGGTGGATACCGCGCGGCGCCCGGGGGCGGGAGGCTCTCGGGCATGGGGATTATCGAGGTCAGGGACCTGCGGAAGGTCTACGGGGACAAGGTTGCCGTCGACGGGGTGTCGTTCGACGTCGAGGAGGGGGAGGTCTTCGGCATCCTCGGGCCGAACGGCGCGGGCAAGACCACCACCGTCGAGTGCGTCGAGGGGCTGCGGCGGCCCGACGGCGGGAGCGTGCGCGTCGCCGGGTACGACCCCGCCGCCGACCGGGACGCCGTCACGCGGCTGCTGGGCGCGCAGCTCCAGGAGAGCGAGCTCCAGCCGAAGATCACCGTGCGGGAGGCGCTCCGGCTGTACGCCGCCTGCTACCCGGACCCCGCGGACTGGAGGGTGCTCGCCGAGCGCCTCGGGCTGACCGACCGGCTCGGCACCCGGTTCGCGAAGCTGTCCGGCGGCCAGAAGCAGCGCCTGTTCATCGCGCTCGCCCTGATCGGCAACCCCCGGGTCGTCGTCCTGGACGAGCTGACCACCGGGCTCGACCCGCGCGCCCGCCGCGACACCTGGCAGCTCATCGAGGACGTACGGGACAGCGGCGTCACCGTGCTGCTCGTCACGCACTTCATGGAGGAGGCCCAGCGGCTGTGCGACCGGATCGCCCTGATCGACAAGGGCCGGGTCACCGCGCTGGACACCCCCGCCGGGCTCATCGGGCGCACCGCGCGCGGTACGGAGATCTCGTTCGTCCCGTCCGCCCCGCTGGAAACCGCGCTCCTGGCCGGGCTGCCCTCCGTCGCCTCCGTCGCGGAGCGGGACGGCGGCCGGGTCGTCGTCCACGGCACCGACGACACCGTCCACGCCGTGCTGTCCCTCCTCGCACGGCTCGGCATCACCGCCCTCCACCTCCGCGTCACCGAGGCCACCTTGGACGACGCCTACCTCAACCTGACGGGACTGGACGCATGACCGCCCTCGCACGCCCCCGCCCCACCGCAGTCAAGGGCAGCGCCACCGCCGTCCTCGCATCCGAGGCGCGCCTCTTCCTGCGGGACCCCGCCGCCCTCTTCTGGATCCTCGTCTTCCCGACCGCGCTGCTGTGCGTGCTCGGCGCGATCCCCTCGTTCCGGGAGCCGTCGCCCGATCTGGGCGGCCTGCGCGTCATCGACCTGTACGTACCGATCACCGTGCTGCTGGCGATGATCACGTCGGCGATCCAGTCCATGCCGCCCGTCCTCACCGGCTACCGCGAGCGGGGCATCCTGCGCCGCATGTCCACCACGCCGGTGCGGCCCGGCGCGCTCGTCGGCGCGCAGATCGCCCTGCACGGCGCCGCCGTGGCCGTCTCCGCGCTGCTCGCCCTCGCCGTGGGCAGGATCGTGTTCGGCGTCGCCCTGCCCGGTCACCTCCCCGGGTACCTCGTCGCCTTCGCCCTGGCCGCGCTGGCCACCCTGGCGCTCGGCAGCACCGTCTCCGCCGTCAGCCGCACCACCAAGATCACGCAGGCGGTGGGCTCGGCGGTGTTCTTCCCCGCGATGTTCACCGCCGGGGTGTGGCTGCCGGTCTCGGCCATGCCCGACACCCTTCAGCGGATCGTCCACCTCACGCCGCTCGGCGCCGCCGCGCGGGCCCTCGACCAGGCCGCCGCGGGGGGATGGCCCTCCTGGACGCATCTGGGGATCATGGCGCTCTGGGCGGTCGCGCTGATCGCCGCGGCACGGCGCTGGTTCACCTGGGAGTAGGGCGGGAATGAGGACGACGCTCGAGGAGCGGTGGGCGCAGTTCCACCGGTACGGCCCCTACATCGCGCTCGGTCTCTCGACGCTCGTGTCCGCCGCGACCGCGGACCTGTTGATGACCCGGCCCGAGATGTACGCGGCGGGGGCCCTGCTCCTGGTGTCGCTCGTCCTCCAGGTGTGGTGGACCCGCCGGACCCGCACGGTGCCCCCGCCGCGTGACGGGCGGGGCGGCGGCCGGGTGGCCGGTGTCGCGGGGCCGGTGTACTTCGGCGTCCGTACCCTCCTGGCGTTCGCCCTCACCTGGCTCAACCCGTTCTTCGCCATCTACGCCTCCCTCGGCTACTTCGAGTCCCGGCGCGTGCTCCCGCCCCGTGCCGTCCGCGCCGGGCTCCTCGTCACCGCCGTCACCATGGCCGGCTCCCAGTCCGGTGGTCTGCCGCCCGCCTCGTCGATGGGCTGGGCGGCCTTCGGGACGCTGTTCCTCTTCAACTCCGCACTCGCCGTCGTGATGGACCACATGGAGTGCAAGGAGTTGGAGAAGGCCGCCGAACGGGCCGCGACCATCACCGCCCTGGAGGCCGCCCTCGCCGAGAACGCCGCCCTCCACGCCCAACTCGTCGTCCAGGCACGGGAGGCGGGCGTCGCCGACGAGCGCCGCCGCCTCGCCGCCGAGATCCACGACACGATCGCGCAGGGCCTCACCGGTGTCATCGCCCAGCTCCAGGCGGTCGCCACCACCACCGACCCGGCGCTGGCGCGCCGGCACCTCGACCGCGCGCAGGCCCTGGCCCGCCGCTCCCTTGGTGAGGCGCGGCGCTCCGTGCACAACCTCTCGCCCTACGCCCTGGAGCACGACACGCTGCCCGAGGCACTGAAGAAGACCGTCGCCGAGTGGGCCGAACGCACCGGTGTGGAAGCCCGGTTCACCGTCACCGGCACCGAGGAGCCGCTGCACGACGAGGTCGCCGCGACCCTCCTGCGGATCGCCCAGGAGGCGCTCGCCAACGCGGCCCGCCACGCCCGCGCCGACCGGGCGGGCGTCACCCTGTCGTACATGGGCGACGAGGTCACCCTGGACGTACGGGACGACGGGCGCGGCTTCGACCCGCTCGCCGTGCCGCCGCGCACCGGCACCGGCGGCTTCGGCCTCGACGGCATGCGTGCCCGCGCGGAACGCATCGCGGGCACGGTCACCGTCGAGTCGGAGCCCGGCCAGGGCACGGCGATCAGTGCCCGCGTACCGTTGGTGCGCCATGACTGAACGCGACGCCGCGACCGGGGGGAACGTGACCAGCGAGGACGTGAGCACGAGGTCCGGGACCGGAAGACCGACGACCGAACGGCTCGACGGCGCCCCGGTCGTGGCCGACGAGGTCGGGACCTGCCCGCCCGTCACGCTGCTGATCGTCGATGACCACCCCGTCGTACGGGACGGTCTGCGCGGCATGTTCGCAGCCGACCCCGGCTTCCACGTGCTGGGCGAGGCCTCCGGCGGGGTTGAGGGCGTCCGGCTCGCCTTGCGCCTCGACCCGGACGTCGTGCTGATGGACCTGCGCATGCCCGCCGGGAGCGGGGTGGAGGCCATCGCGGAGCTGTCCCGGCTCGGTGCCCGCGCCAAGGTGCTCGTGCTCACCACGTACGACACGGACTCCGACACGATCCCCGCCATCGAGGCGGGCGCGACCGGCTACCTGCTCAAGGACGCGCCCCGCGCGGACCTGTTCGCGGCGGTGCGGGCGGCCGCGGAGGGACGGACGGTCCTGTCGCCCGCCGTCGCCTCCCGTCTCTTCTCCGCCGTCAGGAAACCGGCCGTACCGGCGGGCGAGACGCTGTCCGCCCGCGAGCGCGAAGTCGTCGAACTCGTCGCCAAGGGCATGTCCAACCGCGAGATCGCCCGCGAGCTGTTCATCAGCGAGGCCACGGTCAAGACCCATCTGACCCATCTGTACGGCAAGCTCGGCGTGAAGGACCGCGCGGCCGCGGTGGCCGTCGCCTACGACCGGGGCATCCTCGGCTGATCCCGTACCGCGTTCCGCCGCCGCCCTACGACGGCGTGCGGGCGGCGCCCCGGGGCCAGACGACCTCGACCGGGATGCCCCGCGCGCGGGCGAAGGCGACCAGGTGTGCCGTGGCGTCGCGGCCGTTCGTCGGGGAGCCGTCCCAGACGGCCAGGAGGCGGCGGCTCGTGGTGATCATGCGCTCGTCGGCCCCCACGCACGCGTCGCGGCCCTCCGGGTCGTACGGCATCAGGCGCATCTGCTCGGCCAGCCGGAGGAGTTCGCCCGCCGCGTGGCGGTCGCGGTGCGGGAGCACCGCCGGTACCGAGCCCTGCGCCGGCACCAGCACCACCAGGGGCCTGCCCGCCTCCCGCGTGGCGCGGCCCGCCGCCACCGGCAGGCCGGGCCCGACGCGTACGACTCCCTTCGCCCCGTCCTCCTGGCGCTCCAGGCGGGTGCGCAGCTCCGCCTCGACCAGGTGCAGCGTCTGTGGGGTCAGGTCGGTGTGCCCGACCATCGCGATCACCTCGCGGCTCGCTTTCCGGCCATGGCGCCTCCCGTTCGTCCGTCGTCCGCGTCCGCCAGTGAACACAGGAGACGGAAGGAGCGGAAGGGCGCATCGGGCCCCGTCGGGTGCGCGGTGGGGACCTTGGGCCCCTCGCGGGGGGACTTCCGGCTCTGCGGGGGCCGGTGCGCCCTGTGGTTGTGTGGGCGCCGCGGGACGGTGTGCCCGGCTCGGCGGTGCCTCCCCGTCCGGACGGCGACGGCCGGGCACACCCCCGTCCAGGCGCCCCGCCACGCCCCGTACGGTCCAGGGCCGCTCCCGCTGCCTCCGGGACGTCCCCTCGCGGGCGTGTGGGCACTCCCGCGCCGGTACGCCGAAGGCCCCGGCCGCGCGGGTGCGGTCGGGGCCTTCGTACGGGCCGTTCAGGCACCGGGGACCCTCGGCGCCAGGGCTCACGCGCCCCGGGGCCTCCCGTTCGTCAGGCGCCCGTCGTACGGCGGCGGCGCGTGGCGAACACGGCGGCCGCGCCCAGCGCCACCGCGGCGCCGCTCGCGGCGGCGAGGCCGCCCATGGCGTCGGACGAGCCGGTCTTGGCGAGCGTGCCGCCCGTCGTGGTCGTCGTACCGCCGGTCAGCGGCGTGGTGGTGGTGCCGCCCTGCTGCGCCGGCGTGTTGGGCGTCGTGGTGGGCGGGGGCGTCACGGTGGGCGCCACGACCTGGAACTTGTGGGACTTCGACGTCGGGTTCAGGGCGCAGTCGTCGCCGCGCTCGTAGTAGGCATCCACCCTCAGCGAGCCCGACCAGTTCTTCAGCGAGGCAGCGGGGTTCAGCCGCAGCTTGAAGTCCGCGTGGGCGCCGGGCTTCAGCGCGCCGACGTTGACACCGATGCCCCACGAGTTCCAGTCGCGCCACTTGTCGGACGTGGCCGTGCGGTACTGGGGCTTGAAGAGGGGGACGAGCTCCTTGCTGCCGGGCTCCAGGGTGACCTGCCCGAACGCGCGGTCCACCGCCTCGCCGGTGTTGTTCGTGACCCGCACCGTGAGGTCCACGGCGGTGCCGGCGGTGACCTTCTCGGGCAGGCCGGTCAGTTCGGCGACGAAGGCGTCGTCCCCGGCGCACAAGCCGTCGTCCTGGTCCTTCTTCGCGTCGGCGAGCGCCTTCTCGGCGGCGGCCAGGTCGGCGGCGGCCTTCTTGACGGCTTCCCCGGCCAGGTGGTCCGCCTGGAAGGCGGCCACCTGCATGTCGGCGAGGGCCTTGCTGGCATCGGCCTGCTGCCGGTCGGCGGCGGCCTTCACGGACGCGGCCTTCTCGGCGGCGGTCTGCGCGTCCGTGACGGCCTTCTCGGCGGCCTCGCGCTCCTCCTCGGTGGCCGTGTCGGGCAGAGCCGCGAGCTTCGCCTTCGCCTCGTCCAGGGCCTTCACCGCGGCGGTGTGCGCGGCGGCCGTCGCATCGGCCTCCTTCTTGGCGGCGGCGGCCGCGAGGGCCTCCGGCGTGGTGTCGGAGACCGCCACCAGCAGCTTCTCGTAGGCGGCCTTCTTGGCGGCCACCGCCGCCTCGTGCGCCTTGCGGGCCTTGGCCACGGCCTTCTCCAGGTCCGCGATCGACGGGCCCTTCGTGAACGAGGACGGCTCGGCGACGGCCGGGAGCGCGGGCGGCGGGGTCACCGTGGTCGCGTACGCCGGGGCGGCGGCGAGGAGGAGGAGCGGCGCGGTGACAGCAGCGGCGACGGCCGTTGCGAGAGTACGTGTGGTCTTCACGGGTGCTCTTTCTCGGGAGCGGGCGTCGTGAACGCGACGGTGCACGTCGGTGGTCGTACGATCCTACGGACGAAGCATCCTGGGGCAGACCGGAGTTGGGCGCGCGCCAGCCCGCCCGGTCACGGAATGAAGCACTCCGCCACCGGGCATTGCGGGCAATCGGCGCAGTTGCCCACGCACCCCCGGTTTTCTGTGTGGGGATTCTCATCGGCGCCCGGGCGGCCGCCGCGACCGGTCCGGCGCGGCCCGGCGCGGCCCGGCGCGCGTCAGTCGCAGACGTGCCGGTCGCGCTCGGGCGAGTACAGGTGGCTGTCGCGGAACTGCGTCGCGGCGAGCGTCCGGCCGACGAGGATGACCGCCGTACGCGTGATGCCCGCGGCCTTCGTCTGCGCGGCGATGTCCGCGAGGGTGCCGCGCAGCACCAGTTCGTCGGGGCGGCTGGCCATCGCCACGACGGCGGCCGGGCAGTCCTCGCCGTAGTGCGGGACGAGTTCGGCGACGACGCGGTCCACGTACCGGGCCGCGAGGTGCAGCACCAGCAGGGCGCCGCTGCGGCCGAGGGTCGCCAGGTCCTCGCCCTCCGGCATGGGCGTCGCCTGCTGCGCGACGCGCGTCAGGATGACGGTCTGGCCGACGGTCGGAACGGTCAGCTCCCGCTTGAGGGCCGCCGCGGCCGCCGCGAACGCCGGTACGCCCGGCACCACCTCGTACGGGACACCTGCCGCGTCCAGGCGCCGCATCTGCTCCGCGACCGCGCTGAACACGGACGGGTCGCCGGAGTGCAGCCGCGCCACGTCGTGGCCGGCCTCGTGCGCGGCGACCAGCTCCGCCGTGATGGCGTCCAGGTCCATGCGGGCCGTGTCCACGAGCCGGGCGTCCGGCGGGCACTCGGCCAGCAGTTCCTCGGGGACGAGGGAGCCCGCGTACAGGCACACCCGGCAGGACGCGAGGGTACGGGCGCCCCGCACCGTGATCAGGTCGGCGGCACCCGGGCCGGCACCGATGAAGTAGACCGTCATTGCTGTTCCTCTGCTCCCGCCTTCGTTACGGACCACTGCGTGACCGGCATCGCCTGCCGCCAGCCGGTGAAACCGCCCACCGGCACGGCGTGCGCGACCGCCAGCCGTACGAGCTCGCCGCCGTGCCGCCGGTACCGCTCGGCGAGCAGCGCCTCCGACTCCAGCGTCACGGTGTTGGCGACCAGCCGTCCACCGGGGCGCAGCGCCGCCCAGCAGGCGTCGAGCAGGCCGGGCGCGGTGAGGCCGCCGCCGATGAACACCGCGTCGGGCGCGTCGAGTTCCGCAAGCCCGGCGGGTGCGGCGGCGGTGACCACGCGCAGGCCGGGCACGCCGAGGGCGGCGGCGTTGCGGGCGACGCGACCGGCGCGTACGGGGTCGCGTTCGACGCTGATGGCGCGGCAGGTGCGGTGGACGCGCATCCACTCGATGCCGATGGAGCCCGAGCCGCCGCCGATGTCCCACAGCAGCTCGCCGGGGGCGGGCGCCAGCGCGGCGAGCGTCGCGGCGCGGACGTGGCGCTTGGTGAGCTGCCCGTCGTGCTCGTACGCGTCGTCCGGAAGCCCCGGTACGGCTCCGAGGCGCGGCGCTCCGGGGGCTCGGACGCACTCGACGGCGACGAGGTTCAGGGGGTCGCCCGGCGGGTGCGGCCAGTCGTCGGCGGTGCCGTGCAGGGCGCGTTCCCGCTCCGGGTGGCCGAGCTGCTCCAGCACGCTCAGGCGGCTCGGGCCGTAGCCGCGGGCGCGCAGCAGGGCGGCCACCTCGGCGGGGGTGGCGGCGCCCGCGCTCAGCACGATGAGGCGGCGGCCGTCGTGGAGGGCGGCGGACAGGGTGTCGAGGGGGCGCCCGACGAGGGTGACCGTCTCGGTGTCCTCCTGCGGCCAGCCCATGCGGGCGCAGGCGTACGCGACGGAGGACGGGTGCGGCAGGACGCGCAGCCGGTGCGGGCCCACGGCCTGGGCGAGGGCGCGGCCGATGCCGTGGAACATGGGGTCGCCGCTCGCCAGGACGGCGACGGCCCGGTCGGCGTGCGCCGCGAGGAGGGCGGGTACGGCGGGGCGAAGGGGGCTGGGCCAGGGGACGCGCCGGGCGGTCACCTCGTCCGGGAGCAGGTCAAGCTGGCGGGGGGCGCCGCCGATCACCACGTCGGCGGCGCGCAGGGCGGCGCGGGAGGGCTCGGGCAGGCCGGGCCAGCCGTCGGCGCCGATGCCCACGACGGTGATGACGCCTTCATGGGCGTCCCCTTGACCGGCACGTCCACGCGGCGCGGCGCCCTCGGCTTGGGCGGCGCCCTCGGCTTGGGCGGTGCCCTCGGCTTGGGCGGTGCCGTCGTGGGGGGGTCCCTCGGCTGGGCCGGGATCGGCGGCGGGGCCGGGGCTGGGGGCGTCCTGGCTGCTGGGTGGCCTGCTCACGGGCCGGAACCCTACCGGCCGGGTGCGGCGCGGGTACGTGCCGGGGCCACCAGGACGTTTCCCGAACCCGCGGGCCCCACACCGGCGCCGCTACCCGGTACGGCCCCTGCCCTGGGCCCGCCCCCGGGCCCCCCGTGCGGCAGGCGCTGGGACCGGCACCCGGCAAGTCCGCTGTGCCCACCCGTCCCGCCCCTGGGCGGACCAGCTACCCGCAGCGGAAGCGGCCCGCAGCGGCCCAGGGGCTCAGCCCGCTACATGGGCCACCGCGCAGGCGGTGTTGTCCGGGGCGCCGTGCGCGTGGGCGGCGGCCACCAGGAGGTGGGCGGCGTCCGACGGGGTGGCCGCCGCGGCCAGTGCCTCCAGGACCTCGGCCTCCGGGACCACAGCCGACAGCCCGTCCGAGCACAGCAGGTACCGGTCCCCCGCACGCGCCTCGTGGAGCCGTACCTCCGGGGCGCGGCCCGACGCCTCCGCCCCGTCCAGCGCCCGCAGCAGCAGCGCGCGCTGCGGGTGCGACGCGGCCTCCTCCGGGGTGAGGCGCCCCTCGTCCACCATGGCCTGCACCACGGTGTGGTCGTGCGTGACGCGGTACAGCCGCCCGTCGCGCAGCAGATACGCCCGGGTGTCACCCACATGGACCAGCGCCAGCCGCGACCCCGTCCACAGCATCGCCGTCAGGGTCGTACCGGACTCGTCGTAGCCGCGCACCGCCTCGTTGGCGCGCAGCACCGCGTCCTCCAGGGCGTTGAGCAGGTCGCCCGCCCGGCCGGGCGCCATGGCCTCCAGGGGGCGGAGCGCCTCGATGGCGGCGGCCCCGGCGTCGGCGCCGGACGCGCCGTACCCGTCGGCGACCGCGAGCAGCCGCTCCCCGGCGTACGCGGCGTCCTGGTTGGTCTCGCGCACCAGTCCGCGGTCCGTGACGGCGGCGTACCGGATGGTCAGTTCCCTCGTGGTGGTCATCGTCGGGTCCTCGTTTCCCGAGAGGCCTTCCGGAAGGTCTCCCGAAAGGTGGTCCACGAGGAAGGAGGCCAGGTCACGGCGGGCCGCCGTGTCGGCTTCGACGCGGGCCCAGTACGCGCGGACCTCCCGCGCCGCACCGGCCCTGTCCGACGCGTCGTACAGGTCGCACACCGCGCCGATCCGCGCCAGCGGCATCCCGATCCGCCGCAGCCACGCCACCAGCCGCGCCCGCTCCAGCTGCTCCGGCGCGTAGTAGCGGTAGCCGCTGTACGGATCGACCCGGACCGGCCGCAGCAGACCCAGCTCGTCGTACCGGCGCAGCGCCTTCGCGGACAGCCGGGTGGCGTGCGCGAACGCGCCGATGGTCAGCAGGCCCACGTCCCGTCTCCTCCCCCGCCGGGCTCCCCGCCCGGCACGCACCACGCTCCGGCTTCCCGCACGGGGAAGGTCAAGCGCCCATCGTCGGCGGGCTCACTTCCGGTTGTACAGCCGCATCGTCACCGCGCCGAAGACCAGGACGAACGCCGCCGACCAGCCCAGGGTCCACGCGATGTCGGCCATAGGGCGGCCGCCCGCCATCAGTTCGCGGACCGAGGTGGCCAGGTGGGTCATCGGGCTGTTGTTGACGAACGCCTGGAGCCAGCCCGGCATCGTGCGCGGGTCCACGAAGACGTTGCTCAGGAACGTCAGCGGGAAGATCACCATCATGCTGACGCCCATCACGGACTTCTCGCTGCGCAGCAGCAGGCCGAACATCGTCCAGATCCACGAGAACGCGAACGAGAAGACCATCAGCAGCGCCACCCCCGCCAGCACCCCGGCGACCCCGCCGTCCGGCCGGTAGCCGATCAGCATCCCCACCGACAGCATCACGGCGGACGCGATCAGGTACCGGACCACGTCGCCCAGCAGATATCCGACCATCGGCGCGGGGCGCCAGATCGGCAGGGGGCGGAACCGGTCGAAGACGCCCTTCTCGATGTCCGTGTTGACCGAGATCCCGGTGTACATGGTGATCATCACGACGCTCATCGTGAGGATGCCCGGCAGCAGGAACTGGATGTACGACGACACCGACCCGGCGAGCGCGCCGCCGAAGAGGTAGGCGTACATCAGCACCATCATGACCGGGAACGCCGTCACGTCGAACAGCTGCTCCGGCACGTGCTTGATCTTCAGCATCGCCCGCCAGCCGAACGTCAGCGACGCCGACAGCGCGGACGGGCGGGGCGGGCGCCGGTCCGCGCCCGTGACGAGCAGGGCGGCCAGCTCGTCGGCGCGCGGGGCGACGAAGGCGGTGTCGTACGCGCCGGAAGCCCCCGCGGCGGGCTGCCGCTGGGACTGGGGCGCCGTGGTGCTCATACCGGGCCCTCCTTGCCCGTCAGCGCCAGGAACACCTCGTCGAGGCTGGGCTGTCCCAGCGCGAAGTTGTCCACCGTGACCCCCGCGCGGGCCAGCTCCGACAGCGCCCGCGCCGCCTGCTCCGCCGCGCCCAGCTCCGTGCGGTGCCCGTCGACCGTCGCGGTGAGCGCGACCGGGTCCGGGTCGAGCTGCACGGTCGCCCCGAGCGTCCCGGTCAGCACCCGCGCGGCGCGCTCCCGCTGGCCGGGCTCCCGGAGCCGTACGTGCACGGCTCCGGAGCCGACCGACGCCTTCAGCTCGCCCTTCGTGCCCTCCGCGATGACCCGGCCCCGGTCGATGACCGCGATCCGGGACGCCAGCTGGTCGGCCTCGTCCAGGTACTGCGTGGTGAGCAGCACCGTCGTGCCCTGGGCGACGACCGCGCGGACGATGTCCCACACCTGGTTGCGGGAGCGCGGGTCGAGGCCGGTCGTCGGCTCGTCCAGGAACAGCAGGTCGGGCGTGTTGAGGATGGACGCGGCGATGTCGATGCGGCGCCTCATCCCGCCCGAGTAGTGCTTGACCTGCCTGCCCGCCGCGCCCGACAGCCCGAAGGCCTCCAGCAGCTGCGCCGAGCGGTCGCGGGCCGCCGCGCGGGAGTGGCCGAGCAGACGGCCGAGGAGGACCAGGTTCTCCGTGCCGGTCAGGTCCTCGTCCACCGACGCGTACTGCCCGGTCAGGCTCACCCGGCCGCGTACGGCGTCGGCGTCGCGCACCACGTCCCTGCCGAACACGCGGGCCTCGCCGCCGTCCGGCCGCAGCAGCGTGGCCAGCATCTTCACGGCGGTCGTCTTGCCCGCGCCGTTCGGGCCGAGCACCCCGTACACCGTCCCGGCGGGGACGCGCAGGTCGATGCCGTCGACGGCGCGGGTCGTGCCGAAGACCTTGACCAGGGCGTGGGTCTCCACGGCGAGGGGGGACGCGGGAGGGGGCTGGGGGGTCATCTCGTCGGTCCTGTCGGTGGCGGCGGGCCGGGGGAAGGGGGCGCCGGCCGCCGCCGGGGTTCACTCATGCGTGTAGAAGACGTAGAACGCCGCCACGCCGATCGCCGCGCCGACGATGAGGCCGATGACGGCGCTGGTGAGGAGACTGCCGCCGGCGAGGCTGCGCAGCAGGCCGATCGCGATGCCGCCGAGCGCCCCGTACGCGATGGCCCGCGTCTCCCTCGGCAGGGCGCGCTGCCTGCGGCCCAGGGCGTAGCAGAGGGCACCGAAGACCAGCCCCGCGACGAGGCCGAAGACGACGTCGCCCCAGTCGGTGGGGCCTTCGCCGCGGTGCAGGAATCCGGCGTACAGGGCGTACACGGCGGCGAGCGCGGCGGGGATCGCCCAGCTCAGGGGGGTGCTCCGGCGGGCGGGCCCGGTACCGGGCCCGGCCGCGGTCGAGCCGGTGTCCGTCCCCGGGCGGGGGCGGCGGCCGCGGCGGTGCCGGGCCGGGGCTGCGTGGGCGCCCATGGCTGCTCCTTCCGACGTGACCCCGCCGGGCGGGGCCTTCCGGGGCGGCCCCGGCGTACGGGACCGTCCGGCGCGGCCCGCCGTGCGCGGCCTTCCGACGGCTGTCCTCCCAGGGCACACCCACCCGGGTGAACCAGCAAGTGGATCAACACGGGGACGGGGCCCGCCGCCCGGACACCCGCCGCGGCACGAGCCCCGCCCGACCCGGACGCCCGAGCCGCTCGCCCCCGGCCGGGCGCCGCCGTCCCCCGTGAACGCTACGCACGTAATCCGCCCCGGACCGTCCGGTTCCGGGAGCGGCATTACGATGCGGCTGTCTCGCGCCACTTCCCCTGCCAGTCAAGGACGTTCGGCATGCGCAACCCATCGGGCAGAGGGCTCCGGCCCAACGCGCTGGGCACGTTCGACACCGTCGTCATGGCGGTCGCGGGCAGTGCCCCGGCCTACTCGCTGGCCGCGACGACGGCCGTGCTCGTCGGGGCCGTCGGGTTCGCGGCGCCCGCCGCGCTGCTGTACTGCGCCCTGCCGATGCTGGGCATCGTCCTCGCGTACGGGCGGCTCGGGCGGCTGGACGTGAACGCGGGCGCCGCGTACTCGTGGGTGGGCCGGACGCTGCACCCGTTCCTCGGGTTCCTGTGCGGATGGGCGCTGGTCGTGTCGGCGACGCTGTTCATGGTGGCGGGTTCGCTGCCCGCGGGTGCGCTGACGCTGGCGCTGTTCGACCCGGAGCTGGCCGAGGACACCTGGACGGCGACGGCGGTCGGGGCGGGCTGGTTCACGGCGATGCTGCTGGTGGTGCTGGGCGGGGTGCGGCTGACCGTACGGGCGCAGCTGATCATCTCCGGGGTCGAGCTGGTGCTCCTGCTGCTGTTCGTGCTGGGCGCGGTGGTGCGGGGCGGCGCGGCGGCGGCGTTCGACTGGTCGTGGCTGGGGTTCGCGCACTTCGACGGGGTGTCGGGCTTCGCGTCGGGCGCGCTGATCGCGGCGTTCTACTACTGGGGCTGGGACGTGACCGGCAACCTCAGCGAGGAGACGCGCGACAGCCGCCGCACGGCCGGGCTTTCGGCGCTGGTCGGGGTGGGAGTGGTGTTCCTGCTGTTCGAGGCGTTCACCATCTCCGTCAACATCATCCTGACGACGGAGGAGATCACCGCGCGGGCCGACGCGAACACGCTGGCGCTGCTCGGTGACGCGATCTGGCCGGGCACCGGCGGGAAGCTGCTGGTCGTGGCGGTGATGCTGTCCACCGTCGCGACGCTGGAGACGACGCTGATCCAGGTGACGCGGACGCTGTTCGCGATGGGCCGCGACCGGACCGTGCCCGCCGCCTTCGGCCGGGTGCACCGCCGCTGGAACACCCCGTGGGTGGCCGTCGCCGTCGTCGGCGCCGTCGCGCTGGCGTTGTTCGTCGCGTCGAACGCGCTCGGCTCGGTCGGCGACATCCTTTCCGGCGCGGTCGGCGCGATGGGCCTGCAAGTGGCGTTCTACTACGGCCTCGCCGGGATCGCCGCCGTCGTCGCGTACCGGCGGATGCTGCTGTCGTCGGTGCGGGAGTTCCTGCTGGGCGGGGTGTGGCCGCTGGCGGGGGCCGCGTTCATGCTGTGGATCTTCTACGAGTCGCTGGCCGGGCTGCCCACCGCGTCGGTCGTCATCGGCCTCGGAGGGCTCGCCGCAGGTCTCATTCCGATGACCTGGTACTGGCGGAGGGGCAGTTCGTACTACCGTCCGGCGAAGCTGGACGCGGTACGGACGCTGGCGGCGGAGGCGGACTTGCCGTACGGCGACGTACCGCGGCAGCACCGGCCGGCCGCCGACGAGACCTTGGCGACCGACTTCTGACCACGCGACTGACCACGCGATCGGGGGGAGAAGGCATGGCCGCACGCCACCGCGCCACCGGAGGGGGACGCCCGGACCGCACCGGCGGCACCGGGAAGCCACGGCACGGGCGCGGTACGAGACGTACCGGGCTGATGGGCCGCGCGGGCCGCTCCGCGCGGGAGCAACGCTTCGTACCGGAACTGGACCCGTACTTCGGGGACGAGGCGCTCGGGGACGTACGCCACGACATCGCCATAGGCCGCTGGCAGGGCGTACGGGACCTGCTGCGGGACACGGGGGACGACTGGCCGCGCCGCACCCACCGCATCCGGCTCCTCGCGCACGCCGCGGCCGGCACGTCCGCCGTCGAGTGCTGGCGGGCCGCCGAACCGGACGACCCGGACGCGGCGGTGCTGCGGGCCGCGACCGAGGTGGTGCGGGTCTTCGACGCGGCCATCGCGGCGGGCCGGGGCGCCGCGATGGACCCGGCGAGGCTGGACTCGACGGTCCTGGCGTGCCTGTCCGCCGCCGACGCCCGGCCCGCCGACCCGATGCCGTGGGTGTCGCTGCTGACGGTGGCCCGGCTGTACGAGGGCGGGGTGAGCCGGGCGGAGCTGCGCCGCTGGTGGGACGAGCTGCGGCGGCGCGACCCGCACAACGCGGAGGGCCATGTGCAGCTGCTGCGCTACTGGTCGGCGCGGTGGCACGGCACGCACGGCTCGATGTACGACTTCGCGCGGGACGCGGCGGGCGCGGCGCCGCCCGGCTGCCCGCTGCCGGTGCTGGTGCAGATCGCCCGCGTCGAGGAGTACCGGTACGTGGTGGACGGGGCGCTCGGGCGGGGCCGGGGGCCCGGCTCGGTGCGCGGCTTCGACCAGCACTGGAAGCACGAACTGGCGGTGACGGAGGTACGCCGCACCTGGGAGCGCTGGATCGCCGAGCGCGCGCCGGGCCCGGTGCGGCCCGAGGAGGTGGAGCTGCTCAACTACCTGACGCACGCCGCCTGCTACGCGGGGCGCCTGGAGATGGCGGAGTACCTCTTCGGGCTGCTGGGGCCGCGGGTGTCGCGGGTGCCGTGGTCGTACACGGGCGATCCGGCGGAGCAGTTCACGAGGTGGCGCGCACAGGCCCGCGCCACCCCGTGAAGCCGCTGCCCCTGCCCGGGCCGGCCCGGCTGCCGTGCGGACCGGTCCGGGGCGCGGGTCTCCGGGCCGCCCGGCCCGGTGACCCGCGCGGGGCCGCCCCGGCCCGGACCTGCGCGGGGCGGCCTCGGCGGCGGGGCGGCCGCCTGGTGGGTGGCCGTGGATGACCGTGGGTGACCGCCCCGCGCCCGGTCAGACGCCGATCGGGCGGCCGTCCTCGCGGTAGACGGCGACGACCGACGGGCGGACCAGCTTGCCCGGGCCGTCGGGCCACGCCGACGCGGGGTTCTCGACGGTCGCGCCGTCCACCTCGCCCGGGTGCTGGACGGCCACCAGGACACGGCGGTTCTGGATGATCGGCCCGCACGTCTCGGCGCCGACCGGGACGGTCAGGAACTGCTTCAGCTCACCGCGCCGCTCGCCGTGCGTGGCCACGCCGAACAGGCCGTCGTGGGTGCCGAGCGCGTTGCCGTCCGTGGAGATCCAGAGGTTCCCGTACGGGTCGAAGGCGACGTTGTCGGGGCAGGAGATCGGCGACACCTTCTCCTTCGGGTACCCGGCGTAGTACGTCGCCGGGTCGTCCGGGTCGCCCGCCACCAGGAACAGCCGCCACGCGAAGCCGTCGGCCGCCGGGTCGTCCCAGTGCTCGGCCAGCTCCAGGATCTGGCCGTGCTTGTTCCTGGCGCGCGGGTTGGCCTCGTCCACGCCGGGCTTCCCGGCCGTGCCGCGCTGCGAGTTGTTCGTCAGGGCCACGTACACCCGGCCCGTACGGGGCGACGGCTCGACGTCCTCCGGGCGGTCCATCTTGGTGGCGCCGACCTTGTCCGCGGCGAGGCGCGTGAAGACGTACACCTCCTCGGCGGTCATGCCGGGCACGTGCGACACGTTGTCCGTGGCCAGCGGGATCCACACGCCGGAGCCGTCGAACTCGCCGTCGTCCGGGAGCTTGCCGGTGCCGTCGAGCTCGGCGGCGGGCGAGTCGCCGGTCAGCTTCGCCACGTACAGGGTGCCCTCGTCCAGCAGCGTCAGGTTGTGCTCGCGGGCGGCGCGCGAGCCGCCCTTCATCATCCGCTTGCTGGAGACGAACTTGTAGAAGTAGTCGAACCGCTCGTCGTCGCCCATGTACACGACCGGGCGGCCGTCGTCGGTGAGCCGGGGCTGCGCCGCCTCGTGCTTGAACCGGCCCAGCGCGGTCCGCTTCCGGGGCGTCGACTCCGGGTCGTACGGGTCGAGTTCGACGACCCAGCCGAAGCGGTGCGACTCGTTGGGCTCCTGGGCGGCGTCGAACCGCTTGTCGAACCGCTCCCACTTGCGCTCGGTCGTGCCGGAACCGATGCCGTAGCGCTTGTCGGTGGCGGAGGAGCCGTTCGCGAAGTACTGGTTGAAGTTCTCCTCGCCGTGGAGGGTGGTGCCCCACGGGGTGGTGCCGCCCGCGCAGTTGTTGAGCGTGCCGAGGACCTTGCGGCCCGACGGGTCGGCGGACGTCCGCAGCAGGGCGCTGCCCGCGGCGGGGCCGGTCATCTCGAACACGCTGGTCGCGGTGAGGCGGCGGTTCAGCGGGTGGCGGGTGACCGGGGTGAGCTTGCCGGTGCGGTGCTCCTCCTGCACGACGACGACCGACAGGCCGTGCGCCGCCCAGGCGATCTCGACCTGCTCGCGGGTCGGGTTCTCCGCGTCGTACCCGCGGAACATCAGGTTCTCGTCGGTGTACTCGTGGTTCGCGACGAGCACCTGGCGGCCCGGCTCTCCCCGCAGCGGCAGGAGCGACAGGAAGTCGACGTTGTAACCGAACTGCCCGGCCTGCGCCTTGGCGGTCTGCCGCTCCGGGTCGAAGGCGGGCGCGCCGCGCAGGATCGGCTCGCCCCAGCGGATGACCACGTTCTGGGCGTAGCCGCGCGGGACGGTGACCTGGTCGGCGGTGTTCGGCGCGACGGGCGTGAAGCGCAGGCCGCGCGCCCCCTGCGCCTTGCCCGCGCCGTGCTTCCGCGCGGCCGACTGCGCCTGCGCGGCGTGGGCCTCCGGGGCGCCCGCGCCGAGGACGGCGCCGCCCGCGGCGGTCGCGACGGTCACCACGGCGGCGGCGCGCATCAGGGAGCGGCGGGAGAGGGCGTCGGCTATGACGTCGCCGACGTACTCGTTGTCGCTGGTGTTGGGCACCTCGTGGAAGCAGGCGTCACCGCAGCGGTAACGGCAGGTCAGGGCCGAGCGGCCGCCCGCGTGCGGGGTCATGGTGAGCAACGGCAGCAGCTTGCGCACGGTGTTCCTCCTTCGGCGCGCACCGCGCCGACGTGGTGTCGTGATCGTCCGGCGGCGACGTTAAGCGGGCCCCTGAGCAGGGCGGCGGCAAAGAGGTGAACGTGCGATGAATGGGGAGCGTCGGGGGCGGGGTTGACGCGAATGGACGGCAGCGTTCCGCGCCACTCCGGGCGGCTAACCTTACGTGTCCGCCCTGGCCAGGGATGATTCCTGAGTATTCCCAGCAGTACGGACATATACGGCACCCAATATGCGAAAGGCCATGGCCCATGGGCATTCGGAGCTTGCTGCGCAAGGTGTTCGGACGCGACCGCGAAGCGGAGCACGACGCGGTCACGTCCACCCCCTCCGTCCCGCCCCAGGCGGAACGCACGGTGCCCCAGGACGAACCGCCGGCGACGGCCCCCACCCCGGAGGAGGTCGCGGCGGAGCTGGTGGCGGCGTCCTTCGACCAACCGAAGCCCACCATCCCTCCCGCCCGCACCGACTCCCCCAAGTCCCCGGCGGACATCGCCGCGGGCGCCACCGCGGAGGAGACCCCGGCGAAGGCCCCAACGGGCGCCACCGCGGAGGAGGCCCCGGCCGAGAAGCCCGCCGCCGCGGAGCCGGAGGCCGAGAGCGCCTCCAGCCCGGAAGCGACGGCTCCCGCGGGGGAGTCGGCGACCGCCGGGCCCACCGAGCCGGTCACCGCCCCTGCTGACGCGTCCAAGTCCGCCGCCCAGCCCGGACCGGCAGCCGCCCCGGCCGCCGAGGACGCCTCCGGCGCAGACGGCACGGCCACCGCCGACACGGCGCAGGACGCCGACGACGAGGCCCCGGCGGACGAACCCGCGCCCCACGCGGAGCAGGCCCCCCAGGCCAAGGCCCCCGGGGCCGAAGCCAGCGAACCGGCCGCCACCACTGACACCGCGCCGCAGCACGCCGACACCGAGGACGCCCCCGGCGCAGACAGCGCGGCCACCGCCGACACGGCGCAGGACGCCCCCGCCGGTACGGACGGCACCCGCACCGCCGACACGGAGCCCGAGGCCACGGAGCCCGCACAGGACCAGACCCCGGCCACCGAGCCCGCCGCCGAAGCCGGGACGGCCACCCCCGACACCGCGCCGCAGCACGCCGACACCGAGGACGCCCCCGGCGCAGACGGCACGGCGGCAGACGCCAGTACCGTCCAGGCCGAGGACAGCGCCCCTCAGGAGGGCGCCGGTCCCCAGGCCGGGGACAGCGCCCCCCAGGAGGACGCCGACGCCCAGGCCGAGGACGGTGCTCCCGCGGTGGCGTTGCGGCAGGTCAAGGGCGCCGCCCCGGAGGGCGTCGTCGAGGCGTACAAGGCCGCCGGGGCCGTGCTGCGCAAGCGGGGGCTCCAGGGGGCGCGGGCCACGGTGTACCTGGTCCTCGACCGGTCGGGGTCGATGCGCCCGTACTACAAGGACGGCAGCGCCCAGCGCCTCGGCGAGCAGGCGCTGGCCCTCGCCGCGCACCTGGACGAGAACGCCACCGTGCCCGTCGTCTTCTTCTCCACCGAGATCGACGGCACCGGCGACCTCACCCTCGACAACGCCGAGGGCCGGATCGACACCCTCCACGCCGGGCTCGGCCGCATGGGCCGCACCAACTACGACCGTGCGGTCCGCGAGGTCCTCGCCCACCACGAGCAGGCCCACCCGGACCGTCCCGCGCTGGTGATCTTCCAGACGGACGGCGCGCCCGAGTCGAAGACGGCCGCGACGCAGGCCCTCGCGGAGGCCGCGGCGACCGGGCGGCCGGTGTTCTGGCAGTTCGTGGCGTTCGGCGATGAGGACGGCAAGGCATTCGACTACCTGCGCAAGCTGGACGTCGACAACGCCGCGTTCTTCCACGCCGGGCCCACCCCCAGCGACATCCCGCACGCCCGCTTCTACCGCGAGCTCCTCGCCTCCTGGTCCGTCTGAGGCCCCGGACCGCGGCGCGTGGCCCCGGTCCCGCGACCAGCGCGGGGCCGGGGCGGCCACCACCACCGGGCCCCGGGCCGCACCCCGGCGGCGTACCCCGGCAAACGGAGGTGAGGGGCGCTTCGGCCGACGGATAGGATTTCGACCATGGCGGCCACTGGAACCGAGAAGCAGGGGGACGAGAGCGTGAAGGCTTTCTACGTATCGACCCCCATCTACTACGTCAACGACGCTCCTCACCTGGGCCACGCCTACACGACCGTCGCAGGCGACGTGCTCACGCGCTGGCACCGTCAGCGCGGCGAGAAGGTGTGGTACCTCACCGGCACGGACGAGCACGGTCAGAAGATCATGCGCACCGCGGAGGCGAACGGCGTCACCCCGCAGGAGTGGTGCGACAAGCTCGTCGAGGAGGCCTGGAAGCCCCTCTGGGAGCACCTGGACATCGGACACGACGACTTCATCCGCACCACGGAGAAGCGCCACACGGACCGTGTCCAGGAGTTCGTGCAGGACCTGTACGACAAGGGCGAGATCTACAAGGGCGGCTACGAGGGCCCGTACTGCGTGGGCTGCGAGGAGTACAAGCTCCCCGGCGACCTCATCGAGGACGAGCAGGGCGTGAAGCTCTGCCCGATCCACAAGAAGCCGGTGGAGATCCTCAAGGAGGAGAACTACTTCTTCAAGCTCTCCGCGTACGGCCCGAAGCTCCTGGAGTTCTACGAGGCGAACCCGGACTTCATCCAGCCCGAGTCGGCGCGCAACGAGGTCGTGAACTTCGTCAAGCAGGGCCTTCAGGACCTGTCCATCTCGCGCTCCACGTTCGACTGGGGCATCCCGATCCCGTGGGACGACAAGCACGTCATCTACGTGTGGGTGGACGCCCTCCTGAACTACGCGACGGCCGTCGGCTACGGCGCCGACCAGGCGAAGTTCGAGGCGACGTTCCCCGCGAACGTGCACCTCGTCGGCAAGGACATCCTCCGCTTCCACGCGGTGATCTGGCCCGCGATGCTGATGGCGCAGGGCCTGCCCGTGCCGGGGAAGGTCGCCGCGAACGGCTGGCTGATGGTCGGCGGCGAGAAGATGTCGAAGTCGAACCTGACCGGGATCAAGCCGCAGGACCTGACCTCGCACTTCGGCGTGGACGCCTACCGCTGGTACTTCCTGCGGGCCATCGCGTTCGGCAGCGACGGCTCGTTCTCCTGGGAGGACTTCACCGCCCGGTACACCTCGGAGCTGGCCAACGACTACGGCAACCTCGCCTCGCGCGTAGCGGCCATGGTCGGCAAGTACTTCGACGGCGCCCTGCCGGAGGCCACCGCCGCCGGTGACGCCGAGCAGGCCATCCAGGACGGCCTGGCGAAGGCGGTCGCAGAGTCCGACCGGAAGATCGGTGAGGAGCTGGACTTCCAGGGCGGCATCCTGGCGGTCTTCGACTTCGTGAAGCAGGTCAACGGCTACATCACGGAGCAGGAGCCGTGGAAGGTCGCCAAGGACGACTCGCCGGAGGGCCGCGCCCGCCTGGCGACGATCCTGTACACGGCGGCCGAGTCGCTGCGCGCGGTGGCCGTGCTGCTGAACCCGGTCATGCCGGAGACCTCCCGGAAGCTGTGGGAGTCGCTCGGTGCCGAGGCCGGTCTCGGCGCGCTGGCCGACCAGCCGCTGGCCGACGCCGCCCGCTGGGGGCAGCTGCCGGTGGGCGCGACGGTGACGAAGGGCGCGGTGCTGTTCCCCCGCCTGGAGGAGCCCAAGAAGGACGCCTGACCGTCCGACCGGTCCCAGGCGCCTGCCGGGCCGCCTCGTCCGCACCCGCTCATGAGACCGCCGCCCCACCGAGAGGCCGGGGCGGCGGTCTCGCGCGTACCGGCCCCCGCGTCCGCGTCCGCCGCACGCCCCGCCCCGTCCCGTCGCCCGGCCCGTTCCCCAGGAGTCCCCGTGTCCGCTGCCGTCGTCGCCCGCCGGGCCTGGCTGACCGATCTGCCCGTGCTGGCGGTCGCCGTCGTGTGGGGGTCCAGCTATCTGGCCGCCAAGGGGATCACCACCGCCCAGACGGTCGTCGCGGTGCTCGTGCTGCGGTTCGCGGTCGTCATCCCCGTGCTGGTCGTCGCCGGGTGGCGGGGGCTGCGGCGGATGAGCAGGGCGCAGGTGGGCGGCGCCGGCGTGCTGGGGCTGATCCTCGCGGGGATCTTCCTCGTGGAGACGTACGGGCTCGTCCACACCTCCGCGACCAACGCCGGGCTCATCATCAGCCTCACCATGATCCTCACCCCGGTCGCGGAGAGCCGGGTGCGCGGGACACGGCTGTCCGGGGCGTTCATGGCGGCGGCCGGGATGTCGGTGCTGGGGGTGGTGCTGCTGACGCAGGGCACCGGGTTCAGCGCCCCGTCGGGCGGTGACCTGCTGATGCTGTGCGCGGCGGTGGCCCGTACGGTGCACGTCCTGGCGATGGCGCGGATGGAGTCGGTGCGGGGCGCGGACGCGCTGTCGCTGACGACGGTGCAGCTGGGCGGGGCGGTGCTGGTGTTCGCACTGCTGGCGGCCGGGGGCGTCGGGACCGGGGGCGGTACGCCGTGGGCCGTGGCGGCCGGGTTCGGGGCGGGCGAGTGGCTTGGGCTGCTGTACCTGTCGGTGTTCTGCACGCTGTTCGCGTTCTTCGTGCAGATGTGGGCGGTACGGCGTACGTCCCCGTCGCGGGTGAGCCTGCTGCTCGGTACGGAACCGGTGTGGGCGGCCGTCGTGGGGATCGTCCTGGCGGGCGACCGGCCGGGGTGGCTGGGCTTCGTGGGCGTGGCGCTCGTCCTGTGCGGCACGGCCTGGGGCCGTACGGCGGCGGACCGCGACCGGGAACGGGACCGGGTCCGGGCCGGGGACCAGGACCGGGGCCCGGAGCGGACCGGTGGGGCCGCCGCCGCGGAACCGGACCGGGCGCCGGCCTCCTGAGCCCCGCCACCTGAGCCCCCGACACCTGAGCCCGGCCTCCTGATCAGCGGGCCAGGCTGCGTACGTCGCCCATCACCACCACCGGCTTGTGCGCCGGGTCCAGCCAGCGCAGCAGCTCCCGCATGTGGGCGCGGAGCAGGGAGACGCAGCCCTGCGTGGGCCCGTCGTGGTCCACGTGGAGCCAGATGCCGCCGCCGCGCTCCTCGCCGAGGGGGCGGGCCCAGTCGAGGGGCGTCCTGCCGGGGACGCGGTTGTAGTTGATGGCGACGACGTAGTCGAAGGACCCCTCCAGCGGCTCGCCCAGGGAGCCGGTTCCGGTCGCGACGAACCGGGGGCTCTGGTCGTACGGGAGCTTCGCGCCCGGGTCGGGCAGGAGGCCGCCCGCGTCGGTGAGCCGGAACACGCCGATCGGGGAGCGCAGGTCGTCGCGGACGTGATGGTCGGTCCAGCCCTTGACGGCGTTGTGCGCGGGCCACGGGTCGGACGCGGCGGTCCAGCCGGTGTCGGGGCGGCGTTCGTACAGGGTGGCGGTGCCGGTGTTCAGGTCCCGGCCGTGGCCCTGGACGACGACGGCCTGGCGGGTGTCGGGCGGGATCGCGGCGCGGGTGGCGGGGCCGAGGCCGGGGATCTGCGCGGAAGCGGCGGGCGGCCCCGGTACGCCCTTCGGGGAAGCGGCGGACGCGGTGCCCCTCGGGGACGCGGCGCCCTCCGGGGCGGGGACGCCGCTCGGGTGGGCCCGGCCCCCGGCGGTACCCCGTTCGGCCGAGCCGGTACCGGTGCCGGTACCACCGCCCGGCCCGCCTCCTTGCCCCTCGACGCAGGCGGTCAGCGGCAGCAGCGCGAGCAGCAGCGTCGCGGCGAGTAGGCGGCGGGGGCGTCGCGGGACGGGCGGCAGGGCGGGCGACATGGCGGGCCTTTCGCTGGGGCGGCTTCGGCGCCGCGCCCCGTGTCGGCACGGTTCGCGGCGCTCTCCCCTACAGGCGTGCCACGGTGAGCCCCGCGCAGAACGCACCATCCCCCAGAACGCCCCCGTACGCACGACCCGCCGTCCCCGCGGGGGCATGGCGTAGGCCCCTCCCGGGCATGGCGAAGGCCCCGGAACCTGCCTGGTTCCGGGGCCTTCGCCGTGCCTCTGGTTACTTCTCCGTGGCGGGCTTGCGCACCGAGATGTTCAGCTCGCGGAGGCGGGACTCGTCCAGCTCCGTCGGGGCGCCCATCATCAGGTCCTGGGCGTTGCCGTTGAGCGGGAAGGCGATCGTCTCGCGGATGTTCGGCTCGTCGGCCAGCAGCATGACGATGCGGTCCACGCCCGGGGCGATGCCGCCGTGCGGCGGGGCGCCGAAGCGGAACGCGCGGAGCATGCCCGCGAACTCCTGCTCGACGGTGTCCCGGCCGTACCCGGCGATCTCGAACGCCTTGATCATGATCTCGGGCTCGTGATTCCGGATCGCGCCGGAGGACAGCTCGACGCCGTTGCAGACGATGTCGTACTGCCAGGCCAGGATGTCGAGCGGGTCCTTCTCCTCCAGGTCCTTCATGCCGCCCTGGGGCATCGAGAAGGGGTTGTGGGAGAAATCGATCTTGCCGGTCTCCTCGTCCTTCTCGTACATCGGGAAGTCGACGATCCAGCAGAAGCGGAAGACGTTCTCCTCGAAGTGGCCGGCGCGCTTGGCGGCCTCGACGCGGACCGCGCCCATGATCTTGGAGACCTCTTCGAAGTCGCCCGCGCCGAAGAACACGGCGTGGCCGGGCTTCAGGCCGAGGCGGTCGACCAGCGTCTTGACGTTGTCCTCGGTGAGGAACTTCGCGATGGGGCCACTGAACGCCATGTCCTCGCCGACGCGGATCCAGGCGAGACCCTTCGCGCCGTGCTCGACGGCGAACTCGCCCATCGAGTCGAAGAACTTGCGCGGCTGGTCCTGCACGGCCGGGACCGGCAGGGCGCGGACGTGCTTGCCCGCGAACGCCTTGAACTCGGAGTCCGCGAAGACGTCCGTGATGTCCACGAGCTCCAGCCGCGCGCGCAGGTCCGGCTTGTCGGAGCCGTACTTCAGCATCGCCTCGCGGAACGGGATGCGCGGGAACGGCGAGGTGACGTGGCGGCCGCCGCCGAACTCCTCGAACAGCTCGGTCATGAGCTTCTCGATCGGCTGGAAGACGTCCTCCTGCTCGACGAATGACATCTCGACGTCGAGCTGGTAGAACTCGCCCGGCGAGCGGTCGGCGCGGGCGTCCTCGTCGCGGAAGCAGGGCGCGATCTGGAAGTAGCGGTCGAAGCCCGAGACCATCAGCAGCTGCTTGAACTGCTGCGGCGCCTGCGGCAGCGCGTAGAACTTGCCCGGGTTGAGGCGGGACGGCACGACGAAATCGCGGGCGCCCTCGGGGGAGGTCGCGGTGAGGATCGGCGTGGCCATCTCGTTGAAGCCGAGGGCGACCATCTTCTGCCGGATCGCGGAGATCACGGCCGTGCGCAGCATGATGTTGCGGTGCATGCGCTCGCGGCGCAGGTCCAGGAAGCGGTACTCCAGGCGCCGCTCCTCGTTGACGCCGTCGTCCGTGTTGATGGTGAACGGCAGCGGTCCGGCGGCGCCGAGCACCTCGACCTCGGAGACCTCGACCTCGACCTCACCGGTCGGCAGGTCCGCGTTGACGTTCTCGGCGCCACGCGAGACGACCTTGCCGTCCACGCGGACGACGGACTCCTTGGTCTGCTTGTCGAGGGCCTCGTACGCGGGGGTGCCGGGCCGGGCGACGAGCTGCGTGATGCCGTAGTGGTCGCGCAGATCGATGAAGAGGATGCCGCCCAGGTCGCGCCGATTGTGCAGCCAGCCGCTCAGCCGGACGTCGGTGCCGACGTCAGAAGCGCGGAGCTCGCCGCAGGTGTGGGACCTGTACCGATGCATCGTGGTTCATCCAGTCTTCGCGGATCGGGGTGTTTGTTTCACGTGGAACATGGGCTGTTTCCCGGAAAGCGTTTCACGTGAAACACAGACCAGGGTACCGGGCGGAAGGTTCCGGGCTTTCGCACAGTGGCGTCGCTTCCGCCCATCTTCTTAAAGTGGGGCAATGCGCACCGAGGAGGTCCTGGCCGCGATCCTGACCGGTCTGTGGCGGTGGGACAGCGGGACCGGGATCGTCGAGCTGGACGCCGAGGCGGCCAGGCTGCTGGGGCTGCCCGCCGAGCCAGTGGAGCTGACGGAGGGCGCCGTGCGCTCCCGTTTCCATCCCGTGGACTGGAACGAGATCGACGGCATCGTCAATCTCGCGCTCGCGGAGGGCACCCTCGCCGAGTCACGACTGCGGGTGATGGACGAGAACGGCCGGGTGGTCCGGGCCGTGCGGTCACGCGCGAAGCCGATGGCGTACGGCTCCGGGGGCGGGATGCGGCTGGTCGGCACCCTCCAGGAGGTCGCCGAGCCGGAACCTGGTCCCGGGCGGGCCGCGCGGCAGCCGGTGACGGGTGACTGGCGGCGGTCGCGCGAGGCGTTCCTGCTGGACGCGGGGCGGGCGCTGGCGGAGGCGCGGTCCACGGCGGAGGTGCTGCGGGTCGCGGCGTCGCTGTCGATGCCGGGGTTCTCGCCGGACGGGCTCGCGGTGTTCGGGGTGGCGGGCGACCGACTGACCATCATCGGGCAGCACGGGCACAGCCCCGGTGACGAGAGCCCGTTCGCCGACATGCCGCTGGACACGGACTATCCGGCGGCCGAGGTGGTCCGCACGGGGCGGGCGATCTACCTCTCGACGCCGGAGGACTACCGCAAGCGCTTCCCGGCGACCTGGCCGCTGGCGCAGCGGTTCGGGCGGGAGTCGTGGGCGTTCCTGCCGCTGATCGTGGCGGGCCGGACGATGGGCGCGTGGCTGGCGGCGTTCACGTACCGGGTGGGCTTCTCGCCGGACGAGCGGTCGGTGCTGACGACGGTGGCCCGGATGCTGGCGCAGGCGCTGGCCAGGGCGGGGGTCGCGGAGTCGGAGCGGGAGCTGTCGCTGGGCCTCCAGCGGACGATGCTGCCGGTGCTGGGCCCGGCGATCCCCGGCATGGAGGTGGCCGCGCGGTACGTCCCTACGGGCGGCGGGCTCCAGGTGGGCGGCGACTGGTACGACATGATCCAGCTGCCCGGCGGGCGGGTCGCGTTCGTGATCGGTGACGTGCAGGGGCACGACGTGCGGGCGGCGGGGCTGATGGGCCAGCTGCGGATCGCGCTGCGGGCGTACGCCTCGGAGGGCCACCGCCCGGACGCGGTGCTGTCGAGGGCGTCGCGGTTCCTGTACGGGATCACGGAGGGCGCGCACGGCGTGGACGGCCACGGCCCGGCACCGGCGGCGGGCGACACGGACGGGGCGCGGTTCGCGACGTGCCTGTATCTGGAGGTCGATCCGGCGTCGGGCACGCTGGACATCGCGCGGGCGGGGCACCCGGACCCGGCGGTGCTGATGGCGGACGGCACGGTGATGATGCGGCCGACGGACGGCGGGCTGCCGCTGGGCATCGTCCCGGACACGGACTATCCGACGACGCGGATGACCCTGGAGCCGGGCGAGACGCTGATGCTGTGCACGGACGGGCTGCTGGAGACCGGCGGGCACGACATGGAGACGGGCTGGCTGCGGGTCCGCAAGCTGCTGGAGGAGTACGACCCGCGCCGGGAGTCGCTGGAGGTGCTGGCCGACTCGCTGGTGCAGGCGGTGCACGGGCCGGAGTCGCACCACACGGTGGGCCCGCTCGCGGACCGGCGCGAGGACGACATCGCGGTGCTGCTGCTGTCCCGTACGGGCGATGCCGCCGTGCGGCTGGCCCCGCGCCGTACGGTGCTGACGGTCGCCCAGGCGGAGCCGGAGCGGATCGCGGGCGCGCGGCGGCAGCTGCGGGAGCTGCTGCACGACTGGGCGGACGAGGACCAGGTGGACTCGGCGGTCCTGATGGTGTCGGAGATGGTCACCAACGTGCTGGTCCACACCGACGGGGACGCGCTGCTGGTGGCGGAGGCGCGCGGGGAGCGCGGCGCGCGGCGGCTGCGGGTGGAGGTGGCGGACGCCAGCGACGAGCTGCCGCACCGCAGGAGGCCCGGCGAGATGGCGTCGTCGGGGCGCGGTCTGGTCCTGATGGAGATGCTGGCGCACGCGTGGGGCGTGGACCCGCGCGGCGAGGGCAAGTCGATCTGGTTCGAGCTCTACGAGGGCGGGACGCCGGACACCGGACGGGCGTAGTGCCGCCGCAGCTCCTCGAAGACGCCGAACGCGGCGGCGGTGAGGGGCACGGCGAGCAGCATGCCGAGGATTCCGGCGACGGACGCCCCGGCGGTGAGGGCGAGCAGCACGGCCGCCGGGTGCATCTGGACGGTACGGCTCTGGATGATGGGCTGGAGGACGTTCCCCTCCAGCACCTGCACGGCGAGCACCACGCCGAGCGCCCACAGGGCGATGGCGAGCCCCCGGTCGGCGAAGGCGACGAGGACGGCGACGGCCCCGGAGAGGAACGCGCCGAGGTACGGGATGTAGGCGCCGACGAAGACCAGCGCGCCGAGCCCGACGGCGCCCGGCACGCGCAGCACGAGCAGCCCGGCCGTGATGAGGACGGCGTCGATCAGGGCGATCAGGGTGGTGCCCCGCATGAACCCCTCGACCGCCTCGTACGCGCGGCGCGCCATGGCCTCCACCATGTCGGTGGTGGACGCGGGGGTGAGGGACCGCAGCACGCCGACCGCCCGCCCGGAGTCGCGCAGGAAGAAGAAGACGAGGAAGAGGGCGAGCAGGGCCATGGCCGCCACCTCGGCGACCACGCTGAGCCCCGTGATCACCCCGGACGCGGCGGTGGAACCGAACCGGCCGAGGAGGTTCCGCGCGTTGGCGGCGATGTCGTCGAGGGAGGTCCCTGCGGCGCCGAACCGCTCGGCGAGGTCCCCGGCGGCGCGGCGCAGGGAGTCGACGATCTGGTCGCCCGTGTCGATGAGCGCGGCGACGACGATGTACGCGGCGCCCCCGAAGACCGCGACGACCGCCACGCAGGTGAGCCCGGCGGCAAGCGACCGGTTGACGCGCATCGCGACGAGGCGGCGGTGGAGGGGGCCGAGGAGGGCGGTGCCGAGCAGGGCGAGCAGCGCAGGGGTGACGGCGGTCCGGAAGGTGACGCACAGCCAGACCGCGACGGCGGCCACGCCCGTGACCAGCAGGAGGACGGCGCACCAGGCGGCGAGGCGGCGGACGGGTTCGGGCAGCAGCGGCGGCGGCACGCGACCAGCCCACCACGCGCGCGTGGGCCCCGCAGTCTCGCGGGGCCCACGCGGGTGAGGGGGCGTCAGACGAACGGGGCGGCAGTCACGCCCCGGGTCGCGTGACGCCCCGGGTCGCGTGACACACCGGAAGGGTTACAGCGGCCGGCCCTCGCCCATGCCGTGGACGGCGGGGACGCGGCCGAGCCGGCCCGCCTGGAAGTCCTCGAACGCCTGGAGCAGTTCGTCGCGGGTGTTCATGACGAACGGCCCGTAGTGCGCCATGGGCTCCCGGATGGGCCGCCCGCCGAGGAGGACGACCTCCAGGTCGGGCGTGTTGCCGTCCTGCTTCTCGTCGGCCCGTACGGTGACCGAGCCGCCGTCGCCGAAGACGGCGGTCTGCCCCGTGTGGACGGGCCGCCGCTCGGCGCCGACCGTGCCGCGCCCGGCGAGGACGTAGGCGAGGCCGTTGAAGTCGGAGCGCCAGGGCAGGGTGACCTCGGAGCCGGGGCGCAGGGTGGCGTGGACCATGGTGATGGGCGTGTGGGTGATGCCCGGGCCCTCGTGCCCGTCCAGGTCACCGGCGATGACGCGGAGCAGCGCGCCGCCGTCGGACGAGGTGAGGAGCTTGACGGAGCCGCCGCGGATGTCCTGGTAGCGGGGGTCCTTCATCTTGTCCTTGGCGGGGAGGTTCACCCAGAGCTGGAGGCCGTGGAAGAGGCCGCCGGACATGACGAGGGACTCCGGCGGCGCCTCGATGTGGAGGAGGCCGCTGCCCGCGGTCATCCACTGGGTGTCGCCGTTGGTGATGGTGCCGCCGCCGCCGTTGGAGTCCTGGTGGACGAACGTTCCGTCGATCAGGTACGTGACGGTCTCGAAGCCGCGGTGCGGGTGCCAGGGGGTGCCCTTGGGCTCGCCCGGCGCGTACTCCACCTCGCCCATCTGGTCCATCATGATGAACGGGTCGAGGTAGCGGTAGTTGATCCCGGCGAACGCGCGGCGGACCGGGAAGCCCTCCCCTTCGAAGCCGGTGGGCGCGGTGACCACCGTGAGGACCTTGCGGGCCTGGGTGCCGGCCGGTGCGGCGACGCGGGGCAGGGTGAGCGGGTTCTCGACGGTGACGGCAGGCATGGTGACCTCCAGGAGGCGGGTCGGCGTACACCCAGATTAGTTGAACAATGAACTTCTTGCCAGTGGAACGAGGGGAACGCCCGGTCCATTCTCGGGCCCGAGGTCGTGAACCGGCCGCCTCATGGCCTGATCCGCTCGGCGATACTGCGGGGGACACCGCAGCGCCCACGCCTGCGAGATCGGGGGAACCACCGCATGCGCACGCCCATGCCCGCGTCCGTACCGCCCGCGACGCCCACGCCGACCGCGTCCGGGACCAGGACCCGGTCGCCGCGCAGGGCGCTCGCCTTCGACGTGCTGGTGGCCGCCGCCGCGGCCTTGGAGCTGCTCACCTGGTACGGGGCTCTCGACCGGGCCTCCGCGCTCGTGTGCCCGCCCGCGTTGCTGGCCCTGCTGCTGCGCCGCCGCTTCCCCGTGCCCGTGCTGCTGGCCACGCTGCCGTCCATGGCGACCGGACACCTGTGGATCGCGCCCATGATCGCCCTGTTCACGGTGGCGTCCCGCACCACGCGCACCCCGCTCGTCGTGGCCGCGACGGCCGCGCTGTTCGCCGCGACGATGTGGTCCGGGTACAGCGCGGACACCTCCGGCATGGCGTGGGGCGACCACCTGTTCACGGTGGAGGTGGCACTCATGTTCAGCGTCGGCCCGGCGGGCCTGGGCCTCCTCGCCCGTACGCGCTTCGAGCTGCGCGCCCGGCTGCGGGAGCTGACCGCGTCGCAGGAGCACGGCCGTCGCCTCGAGGCGGAGCGGGCGGTGGCGCGGGAGCGGGCGCGGATGGCCCGCGAGATGCACGACACCGTCTCGTACCACCTGGGGATCATCGCCACGCAGTCCGGCGCGCTGTGGGCCACGGCGCCCGACGAGACGGTCCGGCAGGACGCGGAGACGATACGCCGCCACAGCGCGGCCGGGCTGGCGGAGCTGCGCGAGGTGGTGGGCGTGCTGCGCCGCGCGGCGGGCGCCGACGACGGGGACACCGCCCGCCTCCACCACCTCCCGGCGCTGGTGCGGGACGCTCGCCTGGACGCGGTGCTCGACCTGGACGCCACCCTGCCGGACGGCCGCGCCTGCGCGCCCGCCGTGGAGCGGGCCGCGTACCGGACCGTGCAGGAGGCGCTGACGAACGCCCGCAAGCACGCGCCGGGCGCCCCGGTGACGGTGACCGTACGGCCGTCGGTCCAGGGCGACACCCTGATCGTGGAGGTACGCAACGACGCCCCGCCCGGCGATCCGGCCGCGCCCCAGGGGACCACGCTCGCGACGGGCGACGGGTACGGGCTGACGGGCCTCAAGGAGCGCACGGCCCTGGTGGACGGCACGCTCCGGGCGGGCCCGACACCCGACGGCGGATTCGCGGTACGGGCCGAACTCCCCCTCACGCCCCCACCGGCCGCCCCGGCGACGGCCCCCGCACCGGCCGCACCCGCACCCGCACGGCAGCCACAGCCGCGCTCCGCCCTGGACCGCACGATCCCGAGCCAGTGACCTGACGCCCGCGTCTCAGCGCCGCCCCGAGACGGTGCCCGCGACGAGCCGCACCAGCTCCACGTCCCACGTCGGCAGCAGCAGTTCGGCGGGCGTCCCGCTCCCGCCCGCCGGAACGGCCGTGCAGGTCAGCGAGGTCCCGCCCCGCCCGCCGCCGGACACCGCCGACACGGGCCCGGCCAGCCGCACCGGCTCCTCGGACGCGCCGTCGAGCACGACCCCGGTCCCGCTCAGCACGACGGTGCCGCGCCGCAGGTCGGCCGCCCGCGCACCCATCCGGTACCGGCAGCGCAGCCGCACGGTCTCCCCCCGCCGGTAGGCGGCGACGCGGCGGGGGGGGCGGGGCCTGTCCAGCGCCGTCCCGCCGAGCCACACCCCCAGGTCCATCAGGGCGTGCAGGGCGAATTCCAGCGACAGCAGCATGCGAGCGCTCGGCTCCTCGGTAGGGCGGATCGGATCGGGGACGCGGCGCGGTCAGCGGGACTGGAGGGCGTCCAGCCCGGCGGCCACGCACAGGGCGAGAGCCGGGTCGAGCTCCGGGTCGTGGACGCGCACGACGTACCGGTCGCGCAGCCCCCACAGCCGCTCGACCGACAGGACCGGCTCGCCGTCGTGGACGAAGTCGAAGTGGTACACGAACGGCACCGGCGGCACGGGGACGGGCAGGAACGTGTCGACGACCTGCCAGACGCGCCGCGCGAGCGCCACGGGAAGACTGCGCTCCCGTCCCACGGCGGCGGGCCGCCCCTCGGGGACAAGGTGCCAGGTGGAGCGCGGCAGGGAGGCTCTGGCGTCCTTCCGGAAGAAGCCGAGCGGCTGCCCGTCCGCGCCGGTCACGTCGTACGCGGTGCCGAAGTCCAGCGCCTTGAGTGCCCTGAACGCGCCGAGCCGCCGGGCCCGGTCCTCCCCCGTCCAGAAGGTCAGCTCCTCTTTGAGCGTGAACCGCTCCTGCTCACCGAACGCGAGAACGTCCCCGCCGTCCGGCGCCGTGACGACGTACCGGTTGACGAGCGGGGTGACCTTCTGGGTCATCAGGTATGCGCCGAGCTGCTCCACCCTCGAACAGTAGGCAGCCGCCGGGCGCCGCCCCTCCGCCTCAGGAGGGATTGGCACCCCCGCCGACCGGAGGGGTACGCGGCCCGGCGAGGACCGCCGGGAAGGGGGGCGGGGTCCGGATCAGCCGTACATGCGGCGCATCGCGAAGTCGACCATCTCCTCGACGGCCTTCGCGTCGAACACGATCCGGTGGTCGCCCTCCATGTCGAGGACGAAGCCGTACCCGGTCGGCAGGAGGTCCAGGACCTCCGCGCCGGTGATCACGAAGTACTTGGACTCCTTGCCCGCGTACCGGCGCAGCTGCTTCAGGGACGTGAACATCGGGATGACCGGCTGCTGCGTGTTGTGCAGCGCCAGGAAGCCCGGGTTGTCGCCGCGCGGGCAGTACACCTTGGACGTGGCGAAGATCTGCTGGAAGTCCTCGGCGGACATCGAGCCCGTGGTGAACGCGCGCACCGCGTCGGCGAGGGACGGCGGCGACGGCTCCGGGTACAGCGGCGGCTGCTGCCCGTACCCCTGCTGGGGCGGGGCGTACTGCTGCTGGGCGCCCGGGTTCTGCTCGTAGCCGTACATGCACGCAAGGGTACTGAGTGCGCGGCCCGCCCGTGCGCCCGCCCGGCAAGTGGGCGGGGGCCCTCCGGGGCCTACAGGGCGCTCGCCACGATCAGCGCGACCGTCGGCGCCAGGGTCGCCGCCGCGCCTACCGACCAGTACAGGGCGCCGCTGCCCTCGTCCCGGCGGCGGACCGGCCGGTTCGCCAGCCACCAGACCAGCGCGAACAGCAGCACGACGGGACCGAACACCACGAACCACGGCCACACGCCGTCGTTCTCCGTCGGCTCCCGCCGCGTCCAACCCAGCGCCGCGAGCGGCCAGTTCGACAGCAGGTACCAGACCATCCACACGGGTACGACGGCGGGAACCCCGAGCCCCAGGTTCAGCCCCGCCCCCACCACCAGCCACTTCCGCATCGGCCCAGTCTGTCAGTGGCGCGCCCTACGCTCACCCGTATGAGCGCACACATCTGGGCGGGCGTACGGGAACGGGTCCTCGCGCTGGCCAAGACGCCCGGCGCGGACGAGGTGTTCGGATTCCCGCGCGGCGGCACCCCGCTGGACGACCCACTGACCGAGGCCGAGTTGGCCGACCTGGAGCGGTACTGCGGGGTGCGGCTGCCCGACGAGTACCGGAACTTCCTGCTGCACGTCGGCGCGGGCGGCGCGGGCCCGGCGTACGGCGTCTTCCCGGTCCGCCGCGACGCCGGCGGAGCGTGGCAGTGGCACGGCGACGGCGGCGACATGACGCTGCCGAAGCGCCTCGCGGAGCCGTTCCGGCAGCGCATGTCCCCGGAGGAGCTGGACGCCCTTCTGGGGGACCAGCCCGACGAGGAGGCGTACGAGGACATCGACGACTTCGACACGGCGAACGACGCGTGGGAGGAGCGGCTCTACGCCACCCTGTGGTCCGACGACCACACGGCCGGCGCGATCTGCCTGTGCCACCTGGGCTGCGCCCAGCGGCAGTGGCTCGTCGTGTCCGGCCCGGAGCGCGGCCGCATGTGGGACGACTCCCGCTGCGACCACGCGGACCTGGAACCGCTGGGCGTGACGTTCGCCCAGTGGTACCTGGACTGGCTCGCGGAGGCCGAGAAGACCGCCGGGACGGTCAGCCCTTCAGAGACGCGATGAACGGCGCCCACGCCCGCGCGGACACCACGACCACGCCCCCGTCCGGCACCTTGGAGTCCCGGACGGGGACCAGACCGGTGACGCCGTCGGCGACTTCGACGCAGTCGCCACCCGACGCATTGCTGTAGCTACTGCTCCGCCAGATGGCGCTGTTCAAGTCGATTGGGTTGCTTGCCATTTCGGTAGTCCTCAGCCGCTGATTCGATCAAGGCGAGGGACGCCTGTGGCGCCAATGCGGCGGCCCTCAGCAGATCGTACGACTTCTGGTAGCCGGCTACGAGAGCTGGATCGTCAATGGTGTGCCCGCTGTGCAGCGACTCCGTGTAGACCAAGGGTGGAGCGTCGGCGAAGGTGAGGATCTTGGCGCTGCCAATCATGAACGGGTGCGCCCCGACGTTCCACGGCAGGACTTGCACAATGATCCGTCGCCGCTTCACCAGAGCTGTGATGCGGTCGAGCTGCTCCGCCATCTGCTGGGGCTGAAGGAGGGACTGGAGAACCAGCCCCTCAGGCAGAACCACCCAGTAGCACGGCTTGGCGTGGTCCTCCTCGAAGATGCGCGCCCTAGCGAGTCTGGCGGTGACCTTGACCTCTGTCTCCGCCATCGGCTCCAGCGGCCTGATCGCCGCGGCTACGGCGTACGCGTACGCCTCAGTCTGAAGCAGACCTGGAAAGACCGTCGGGCACCACTCTTCGATGGTGAGCGCGCACTTCTCCGCCTCCAGGATGCGTTCGAAGTACTCGGCGTGGCCGTTCCGCCGGGCCCGCCGCACATCCTCGCAACACCGCTCGAAGTACCCGTCCGTCTTCAGGGCTCGGTCCACATGCCGGGCCAGGTCTGCGGGGATGCTCCGCTGGCCGCGCTCGATCTCGCTCAGGTACGTCGCCCCGTAGAAGCTGCCCTCCACCAACTGCTCCAGCGTGAGGCCCGCCCGCTCGCGCTGGAAGCGCAGCTCCTTGCCGTAGAAGCTCGGCACGCTCTCCGAGCCGTCGATCTCCACCCGCTGCCCTCGCGCCACCGGAGATCCCCGTTCACACCTGACCCCGTGGGGCGGAAACGGCTTCCACGGTAGGCGGCACCGCGCCAGTCTGTGACGGGTTCGCCACAGCACGCACGGAAAGGGTGAACACGATGAACATCGACTACGACGCGGAGGCCGACCGGCAGGCGCGCCTCACGGTGGACGAGCTGCGAGTGGTCCTCGGGTCGCACGGGATCAAGCTGCCGTCGCTCGGGCGCGACTTCGCGGACCCGCCGCTGATCACGCTAGGGAACTGCAACCTGGCGACCGCCAGGGCTCTGGTGGACGTTCTGCGCAGGGCGTGAAAGGCGTAACGCGTCACAGTTCGGGCGGCAGGGGTTGCCCTTATTACCCGTGGGTAGCATCATCGTAGCTACTAGCTGGTAGATGCACGAGGAACCTGCCTCCCGATCCCTTACGGAGCCGTCGCCATGGGGCACTACAAGTCGAATCTCCGCGACATCGAGTTCAACCTCTTCGAGGTCCTCGGGCGCGACAAGGTGTACGGCACCGGTCCGTTCGAGGAGATGGACGTCGAGACCGCCAAGAGCGTCCTGGACGAGCTCCGCCGCCTCGCGGAGAACGAGTTCGCCGAGTCCTTCGCCGACGCGGACCGCAACCCGCCGGTCTTCGACCCGGAGACCAACACCGCTCCCATCCCGGAGTCCTTCAAGAAGTCCTACAAGGCCTTCATGGACTCCGAGTACTGGCGGCTCGGCCTGCCGGAGGAGATCGGCGGCACGACCTCCCCGCGCTCCCTGATCTGGGCGTACGCGGAGCTGATCCTCGGCTCGAACCCGGCCGTGTGGATGTACTCCTCCGGCCCGGCCTTCGCCGGTGTCCTCTTCGAGGAGGGCAACGAGGCGCAGAAGAAGATCGCCGAGATCGCCGTCGAGCGCCAGTGGGGCTCGACCATGGTGCTGACCGAGCCCGACGCGGGCTCCGACGTGGGCGCCGGCCGCACCAAGGCCGTCCAGCAGGAGGACGGCTCGTGGCACATCGAGGGCGTGAAGCGGTTCATCACGTCCGGTGAGCACGACATGTCGGAGAACATCCTCCACTATGTCCTCGCCCGTCCCGAGGGTGCCGGTCCGGGCACCAAGGGCCTGTCGCTGTTCCTCGTCCCGAAGTACCACTTCGACTGGGAGACCGGCGAGCTGGGCGAGCGCAACGGCGTCTACGCGACGAACGTCGAGCACAAGATGGGCCTCAAGGCGTCCAACACGTGCGAGATGACCTTCGGCGACAAGCACCCCGCCAAGGGCTGGCTCATCGGCGACAAGCACGACGGCATCCGCCAGATGTTCCGCATCATCGAGTTCGCCCGCATGATGGTCGGCACGAAGGCCATCGCCACCCTCTCCACGGGCTACCTCAACGCCCTGGAGTACGCCAAGGAGCGCGTGCAGGGCCCCGACCTGGCGAACTTCATGGACAAGACCGCGCCGAAGGTCACCATCACGCACCACCCCGACGTGCGCCGCTCGCTCATGACGCAGAAGGCGTACGCGGAGGGCATGCGCGCCCTCGTCATGTACACCGCCGCGATCCAGGACGAGATCCAGATCAAGGAGGCGGCGGGCGAGGACGCCAAGGCGCTGCACGGCCTGAACGACCTGCTCCTGCCGATCGTGAAGGGCTACGGCTCCGAGAAGTCGTACGAGCAGCTCGCCCAGTCGCTCCAGACGTTCGGCGGCTCCGGCTACCTCCAGGAGTACCCGGTCGAGCAGTACATCCGGGACGCCAAGATCGACACCCTCTACGAGGGCACGACCGCCATCCAGGGCCAGGACTACTTCTTCCGGAAGATCGTCCGCGACCAGGGCGCCGCGCTGAACACGCTCTCCGAGGAGATCAAGAAGTTCCTCGCGGTGGGCACCGGCGGCGAGGACCTGGCCCCGGCCCGCGAGGCGCTCGCCAAGGCGGCCGTGGACCTGGAGGGCATCGTCGGCAAGATGCTCACGGACCTCACCGCGACCGGCGAGGACGTCAAGAACATCTACAAGGTCGGCCTGAACACCACGCGCCTGCTCATGGCGTCCGGTGACGTCGTCGTCGGCTACCTGCTGCTGCGCGGTGCCGCCGTCGCCGCCGAGAAGCTGGCCGCCGGCGCCTCCGCCAAGGACGTCGCCTTCTACCAGGGCAAGATCGCGGCGGCGAAGTTCTTCGCGGCCAACGTCCTGCCCGGTGTCGCCACCGAGCGCCTCATCGCCGAGGGCGTCGACAACTCCCTGATGGAGCTGGACGAGTCCGCCTTCTGACGGCCGCGCCCCAGGGCGCTGCCGAGGCCTGACGGCCCGCTTCCCCGGATGGTCCGGTCCGGGGACGCGGGCCGTCCGCGTACCCGGACCCCGATGCCGTACCGGACCCCGATGCCGTACCGGGGCGTGCCCCGCCCGGTCGCCGTACCGCGTGCTCAGGCCGCGCGGCGGCGGGCCGGGCAGACGTCGAAGTGGCTCACCCGGCACGTGTCCGCCGGGACCGCGCCGTGCAGGTGCACCGCCGTGCCGTCGCCCGCTATGTACCAGCGGCGGCCGCGCGGCACCCCCGCCACCGGCCGCACCCCCGGCTCGATGGCCACCCACCGGTCGCCCGTCGTGCGGTGCCAGCGCGCCCGGCCCCCGCAGTACCGGCACGTCATGGGCGCGCCCGTGCGCGGCGAGGGCACCGGCGCGGGGCCCCGGCCGGACGCGCGCAGGGCCGCCGCCGTCACCGGCAGCACGTCCCCCAGCCGTACCGGATCGCGGTCCGCCGAGCCCGTGCCCGCCTTCGTGCACGCCGGGCACAGCGGCATCATCAGCGGCAGGCTCCACTGCGCGCCGGGCCCCTCGCAGGCCGCGCAGACGGGCCCCGCCGCGGCGCGGGCGGGCGCGGCGCCGCGCGGGGCGGCCGAAGTCGTCGTCGTCTCCACCAGTGCACCTCCGGTCACGCGTCGGTCTACGGTGTGTCTTCCCCGCCGATACTCGCAGCCACCACTGACAACGCCGCTGCCCGAACCCCTGCGCCCACCGCCGGGGCCGCCCGTATGGTGTGGGCATGAGCAGCTCTGCCACCCGCTTCGACCGCGGCCACACCGACGACCTGATCACGTTCCTGGCGGCCTCGCCGTCTCCGTACCACGCCGTGGCGACCGCCGCCGAGCGGCTGGAGAAGGCCGGCTTCCGCCAGGTCGAGGAGACCGCGGCGTGGGACGGCACGACGGGCGGCAAGTACGTGATCCGGGGCGGCGCGATCATCGCGTGGTACGTGCCGGAGGGCGCCGCCGCGCACACCCCGTACCGGATCGTGGGCGCCCACACCGACTCGCCGAACCTCCGCGTGAAGCCGCGGCCCGACAGCGGCGCCCACGGCTGGCGGCAGGTCGCCGTCGAGATCTACGGCGGGCCCCTGCTGAACTCGTGGCTCGACCGCGACCTGGGCATCGCCGGGCGGCTCACCCTCCGCGACGGCGGTCACCGGCTCGTCAACGTGGACCGGCCGCTGCTGCGCGTCCCGCAGCTCGCCATCCACCTCGACCGGGGCGCCAACGACGGCCTGAAGCTGGACCGGCAGCGGCACATGCAGCCCATCTGGGGCCTGGGCGACGACGTCCGCGAGGGCGACCTGATCCGCTTCCTCGCCGACGAGGCCGGGCTCGACGCCGACGAGGTCACCGGCTGGGACCTCATGGTCCACTCCGTGGAGCCGCCCGCCTACCTGGGACGCGACCGCGAACTGCTCGCCGCGCCGCGCCTGGACAACCTGCTGTCCGTGCACGCCGCCACCGCCGCGCTCGCCGCCGTCGCCACCGCCGGTGAACCGCCCGCGTGCATCCCCGTCATGGCCGCCTTCGACCACGAGGAGAACGGCTCCGAGTCGGACACCGGCGCGCAGGGCCCCCTGCTCGGCACGGTGCTGGAACGGTCCGTCTACGCGCGCGGGGGCACCTACGAGGACCGCGCCCGCGCCTTCGCCGGGACCGTCTGCCTCTCCTCCGACGTGGGCCACGCCGTGCACCCCAACTACGCGGAGCGGCACGACCCGACGCACCACCCGCGCCCCAACGGCGGGCCGATCCTCAAGGTGAACGTCAACCAGCGGTACGCCACGGACGGTTCCGGCCGCGCCGTGTTCGCCGCCGCGTGTGACGAGGCGGGCGTGCCGTGGCAGTCGTTCGTCTCCAACAACGACATGCCGTGCGGCACGACGATCGGTCCCATCACCGCCGCCCGGCACGGCATCCGGACCGTGGACATCGGTGTGGCGTGCCTGTCGATGCACAGCGCGCGCGAACTGTGCGGCGCCGACGACCCGTACCTCCTCGCCAACGCCCTGGTCGCGTTCCTGAAGTGACCCCTCCTCATGTGACTTCAGGTCCGGAGGCGTCGCGGGCCCCGCAGCGGGTACCCGCAAGGTCTCCGGGACGAGTTCACACACGAGGAGGCACACCATGGGCCTGGGCGGATGCCTGCTGCTCATCGCGGGAGGCGCGATCCTCACGTTCGCGACCGACTGGGAAGTCAGCGGCTTCAATCTGGACGTCGCCGGACTGATCATGATGGCGGTGGGGCTGATCGGCGTCGCCGCGTACACGAGCCTGGCACGCCGGCGCAGGGCGGTCGTCCCGCCCGTCGCGCCGGTCATGGAGCCGGACCCGCTGCGCGACGACGGCCGCCACCTCTGACGCGGGCGTGCGGCGGCTCAACGGCAGCGCGCACCGGCTGAACGGCAGTGCGGCGGTACAGGGAACGCCCCCGGTACGACATACGTACCGGGGGCGTTCGCGTACCGCCTGACAGGTCCTATGCCTGCGCTTACGCCTGCGCCTCCGCCTCGTCGAGGCCCGCGAGGATCAGCGGGAGGCGGGTGGCGCCGCCGTCCTCGACCCGCACCGGGACGCCCCAGTCCTGCTGGTGGACGTGGCAGGCCGGGTACTCGTTCTCCGGGTCGTCGTCGCAGGACGCGGCCATCGCGGAGACGTGCAGGACGCCCTCCGTGACCGACGGGTCGAGCTTCAGTTCGCGGAACAGGTCCGTGCCCTGGCCCGCGCCGTCCGCCAGCAGCTCCGGCGGGGTGGACGAGACCAGCAGGCGGGTCGAGGGCCCGTACCGCTCGTCCAGCTTCTGCCCCGTCGGCGCGCGGAACACGACGTCCAGCCGGAGCGTGCCGGGCGCGATGGCCGTCGCCTCCCGCTGCGTGCGGTGCGCGACCGCCGCGACCCGCACGGCCTCCTCGGGCAGGCGCAGCCGGGTCAGCCGGTGCCGGGCCGACTCGACCACCACCAGGTCGTCGCCGACGAGGACGGCGTCGCTCGGCTCGCGCAGGTCCGTCGCCAGGGTGGTGACCTCGCCGGTCGCGGGGTCGTAGCGGCGCAGCGCGTGGTTGTACGTGTCGCACACCGCGACCGAGCCGTCCGGGAGGGCGGTGACGCCCAGCGGGTGCTGGAACAGGGCCTGTTCGGCGGCGCCGTCCCGGTGCCCGAAGTCGAACAGGCCGGTGCCGACGGCCGTGTGGACGACGCCCTCCGGGTCCACCCAGCGGACGGCGCTCGTCTCGGAGTCGGCGATCCACAGGCGGTCCTCGGTCGCCGCGAGCCCGGACGGCTGCGCGAACCACGCCTCGGCGGCGGGGCCGTCCACCAGGCCCTCGTTGGTGGTTCCGGCCGCGACCTGGACGGTGCCGGCCTCGGGGTCGTACGCCCACAGCTGGTGGACACCGGCCATGGCGATCCACACGCGGCCCTGCCACCACGCCACGTCCCACGGCGACGACAGGGCGACCTCGCGGGCCGGGCCCGAGGTGGGGGAGCCCTGCATCCACTGGGCGCCGGTCCCGGCGAGCGTCACGACCTCGCCGGTCGCCGGGTCCAGGGCGCGCAGCGCGTGGTTGACGGTGTCCGCGACGACGATCCGCCCGTCGGGGAGGACGCACATGCCCTGCGGCTCGCTGAACCTCGCGGACCCGGCGGGCCCGTCGGCCAGCCCGCGCTGCCCGTCGCCGTAGCGGCGCACCACGGTCTCCCCGTCGGCGGCCACCTCGACCAGCTGGTGGCGGGTCGTGTCGGAGACGAGGAGGTTGCCGTTGTCGAGGGCGATCACCTTGCCGGGGAAGCGCAGGTGGGTGGCGACGGGCTCCGGCGCCACGTACGGGCCGTCGCCGCGCCGCAGGGTGCCCTTGGCCTCGTGCTCGGCCTCCAGCTCCTCGACCAGGGTCTCGATGGCCTTGGCGTGGCCCTCGCCCGCGTGCTGGGCGACGACGTACCCCTCCGGGTCGATCACGACGAGCGTCGGCCAGGCCCGTACGGCGTACTGCTTCCAGGTGGCGAGCTTCGGGTCGTCCAGGACGGGGTGCTCGACGCCGTACCGCTCGACGGCGTCCACGACGGCCTGGTGGTCGGCCTCGTGCACGAACTTCGGCGAGTGCACGCCGATGATCACGAGCGTGTCGCGGTGCTTCTCCTCCAGTTCGCGCAGCTCGTCCAGCACGTGCAGGCAGTTGATGCAGCAGAAGGTCCAGAAGTCGAGGATGACGATACGTCCCCGCAGGTCGGCGAGGGTGTACGAGGCTCCGCCCGTATTGAGCCAGCCTCCTTCACCGACCAGCTCGGGAGCACGGACACGGGCGCGGCGGGGGGTGGCGGGCGCGGCATCGTTCATGCTTCAAGCTTGCCACCCGCCCCTCGCCCGTGGCCCAGCCCCCTGCGCGCTGCCGACCCACCCCCCTGCGGGCCGCTTCCGCTCCGCTGGCGTCCAGCCCCTGGCCCTGCCCTGCGGGCCGCTTCCGCTCCGCTGCGGGCATGCGTTCCGCCGGGGGCTGAGCCCCGGGCCCCCGCGGGCCCATGCCGCGCTCCGCGCCGCCCCGCTGTGGGCCGGCGCCCGCCCCGCTGTGGGCGTGGGCGCGGGGCGGAACGCACGCACACAGCGGGGGGCGGCGGCGCGGGGTGGGACGCAGGCCCGCGGGGCTCGGAGCCCGGCCCCAGGCGGGACCGGCCCACAGCGGGGGCGGCGCGCGGTGCGGGGTTGCGCCCCAGGCCGAAAGGGCTTGGCTCCGCAGAGGTGAGCCGGGCTCAGGGGCTAGTGGGGGGCCCTCGGGCCAAGGACCCGGTCCTTGAGGGCGGGGAAGGACGCGCGGGTCTCGGGGACGCGCTCCGGGTCGAGGGTCACCGTCAGGACCTCCTCCGTCCGCCCCGCCTCCGCCAGGACCTCGCCCCACGGGTCCACGACCACGCTGTGCCCCGCCTGCTCCACGCCCGCGTGCGCCCCGGCCGTCCCGCAGGCCAGCACGTACGCCTGGTTCTCCACCGCCCGCGCCCGCGCCAGCAGCGACCAGTGCTCGCGCCGCCGCTCCGGCCAGCCCGCAGGGATCACGAACGCCGCGGCGCCCGCGTCCACCAGCCCCCGGAACAGCTCCGGGAACCGCAGGTCGTAGCAGGTCGCGAGCCCGAACGGCAGCTCCGGGTGCGGCGCCACGACCAGCTCGGAGCCCGCCGACATCAGCACCGCCTCGCCCTGGTCGAAGCCGAACCGGTGGATCTTCCGGTACGAGCACACCAGCTCCCCGCCGGGGGAGAACACCAGCGACGTGTTGTACAGGGCCTCCCCGTCGCGCTCCACGAACGACCCCGCGTGCAGCCACACGCCCGCGTCCGCCGCCGCCGCGGCCATCGCCTCGTACGTCGGCCCGCGCAGCGGCTCCGCGTCCGTCGCGAACGCCTCGTACGCGAAGGCGCCGACCGGCCACAGCTCCGGCAGGACCACCAGGTCCGACGCGGACTCGTCGCGTACGAGCGCGGCGGCGCGCCGCCGCCGGGCGTCCACCGATTCGTCCGGGTTGACCGCAATCTGGATCAGAGAGGCGCGCACACTACCACCGTCCTGGCGTTGAAGCCGTCAATACGGGCCTACGATCGTCACACGAAAGCACTGCCGAGGGGCTTGGGGTGAGCGTACTGTTCTCCCCTGGGGGATCTTTACCCCCGAGGACCGCGTCCAGGGGGGACCCCCGGGGCTCCCCGGCAGCCGCCACTGCACCCAGCCCGCGTACCAAGCCGCACGAGGGGTCCCGTGACCGTCCATCCCAGCCTCCAGACCTACGCCGACGCCTGGACCCACTCCATCGAGGCCATATCCGAGCTGGTGCAGCCGCTCGTCGAGGGCGAGTGGAACCGCGCCACCCCGTGCCCCGGCTGGTCGGTACGGGACATCGTCTCCCATGTCATCGGGCTCGAATGCGAGATGCTGGGCGACCCGCGGCCGATTCACTCCCTGCCCCGCGACCTGTACCACGTGCGCAGCGACTTCGCGCGGTACATGGAGATGCAGGTCGACGTGCGGCGGCACCACACGGCACCGGAGATGACGGCCGAGCTGGAGTACGTCATGATCCGCCGCGCCCGCATGCTGCGCAACGAGAACCGCTCCCCCGACACGCTGGTGCGCGCCCCGCTCGGCGCCCAGCAGAGCCTCGAAGTGGCGTACCGGATGCGCGCGTTCGACGTGTGGGTGCACGAGCAGGACCTGCGCACGGCGCTGAACAAGCCCGGCAACCTCGACTCGCCCGGCGCCTACGTCGTACGGGACAACCTCCTGACCGTCCTGCCGAAGGTCGTCGCGAAGGACGCGGGCGCCCCGCCGAACACGGCCGTCGTGTTCGACGTGAGCGGCCCCGTCGAGTTCCTGCGGACGGTCCGGGTGGACGCGGAGGGGCGCGGCACGGTCGACGGCGCCCCGTCGCTGGGTCCCGCCGTGACGCTGGCGACGGACTGGGAGACGTACGTGCGCCTCGCCTGCGGGCGGGTGCGGCCCGCCGCCGTCGCCGACCGGGTGAAGATCGAGGGCGACGAGGAGCTGGCCCACGCCATCCTCGCCCACTTCGCCGTCACGCCGTAGCGCGCCCGCGTCCCATCCCTCCCGCGCCGTAGCCCCCCGGCGTCACGCCCTGGCGCCGTCACGCCCGCGCCCCCGCGGCGCCCCGCAGCCGTCACGCCGGGACGTGGACCGCCTCCACGCGGCTGGCCACCAGCCGCTCCCGCTCCAGGCGGGCCGTGCGGGCGCGCAGGCGCAGGATCTGGGCGACGCCCAGGACCTGGAGGACGAACACCGACGAGAACGCCACCCGGTAGCTGCCGCCGGTGGCGTCCAGCAGGACACCGATCGCGAACAGCGTCGTCATCGAGGCGGTGAACCCGCCGATGTTGACGATCCCGGACGCCGTGCCCTGCCGCTCCGGCGGGTTCGCGGGCCGCGCGAAGTCGAAGCCGATCATCGACGCGGGCCCGCACGCACCGAGCACCGCGCACAGGGCGACGAGCAGCCACATCGGGGCGTGCTCCCCCGGGTACGTCACGGTGCCCGCCCACACGAGGGCCGTCGCGCCGATGGTGCCCAGCGCCAGGGGCGCCCGCGCCGCGTGGTGACGGGCGATCAGCTGCCCGTACACGAGGCCCACGACCATGTTGGAGAGCACCACCACGGTCAGCAGCTCACCGGCCCGCCCCCGCGACAGGCCCTGCGCCTCCACCAGGAACGGCATCCCCCACAGCAGCAGGAACACCATGGCGGGGAACTGCGTCGTGAAGTGCACCCACATGCCGAGGCGGGTGCCCGGTTCCCGCCAGGCGCGCGCGATCTGGTGGCGTACGTACGCCACCCCGGCGTGCGGCACGGGCTCCGGCTCGAAGCCCTCGGGGTGGTCCTTCAGGAACGCCACGACCAGCACGAGGACCACCAGACCGGCCAGGGAGCTGCCCGCGAACGTCGCGGTCCAGCCCAGCGAGTCCAGCGCCCGCGCCAGCACGATCGTGGACAGCAGGTTGCCGACGACCCCGAAGAGGCCCGCGATCTGCACGATCATCGGCCCGCGCCGCGCCGGGAACCAGCGGCTGCCCAGCCGCAGCACGGAGATGAACGTCATCGCGTCGCCGCAGCCCAGCAGCGCGCGGGCGGCGAGGGCCATCCCGTACGACGGGGACAGCGCGAAGCCCAGCTGCCCGACGGTGAACAGCACGATCCCGAGCGTCAGGACCTTCCGCGTGCCCAGCCGGTCCACGAGCAGGCCGACGGGTATCTGCATGCCGGCGTAGACGAGGAGCTGGAGGATCGAGAACGCCGACAGGGCGGAGGCGTTGACGTGGAAGCGGTCGGCCGCGTCGAGCCCGGCCACGCCCAGCGACGTACGGAAGACGACCGCGACGAGGTACACGCACACGCCGACGCCCCACACGAGAGCCGCCCGGCGGCCACCGGGCGGATCGAGGGGGAGGGTGAGCGGGGCGGAGGACGGGGAACTCATCGGTCCTCACCCCGGACCAGCACCTTCACCCGGCTGACGTGGGCGCGCACACAGCGGGCCGCGCCCTCCGCGTCACCGGCGCGCAGCGCGTCCAGGATCTCGGCGTGCTCGGCGATGTTCTTCGCGACGCGGTCCGGGTGGGCCTCCATCACGGCTACACCCATGCGCAGTTGACGGTCCCTCAGCTGGTCGTACAGCTTCGACAGGATCTGGTTCCCGGCGTGCCGGACGATCTCGGCGTGGAAGCAGCGGTCGGTCACGGCGACCGCGCGGAGGTCGCCCTCGCGCGCGTGCTCCCGCTGTTCGGTGAGCAGTTCCTCAAGGCGCGCGAGGAGCGGCGCGGGCAGCGGCACGGCCTTGCGGACGGCGAACTCCTCGACCAGCAGGCGGGTTTCCACCACGTCCGCGATCTCCTGCGCGGAGACGGCGAGGACGAGCGCGCCCTTCTTGGGGTACAGCTTGAGCAGCCCCTCCATCTCCAGCTTCAGCAGCGCCTCGCGCACCGGGGTGCGGGACACCCCGACGGCCTCCGCCAACTCGCCTTCCGTGAGCAGCGTTCCACCCTCGATGCGGCGATCCAGGACCGCCTCCTTGACGTGGGCGTACACCCGCTCGGCGGCGGGCTGGGCGGGGTTCGGGGAGGGGGCGGGACCGGGGGACGGGGGCGCGGCGGATGGCATGCGCACAGGATAGATACAACAGGGGTGCATCCCGGGGTCCGTCCAGGATGTGGACGGACCCTGCGGGCTCGGGTCACGGCGAAGGGCCCGAACACCGGGTGGCGTCCGGGCCCTTGGGCCGCTGGAGCCGCGCGAGACGCGGCTCACACGGGGCGGTGGATCACGGCCGGGCGATCACACCGGGCCCATGGGTCACGCCCAGGTGATCAGGCGCTTCGGCTGCTCCAGTACGGCCGCGATGTCGGCCAGCACCTTCGAGCCCAGCTCGCCGTCGACCAGCCGGTGGTCGAACGACAGCGCCAGCGTCGTGACGTGGCGCGGCTTGACCTTGCCCTTGTGCACCCACGGCTGGAGCTTGATCGCGCCGACCGCCAGGATCGCGGACTCGCCGGGGTTCAGGATCGGCGTGCCCGTGTCGACGCCGAAGACGCCGACGTTGGTGATCGTGACCGTGCCGCCCTGCATGGCCGCCGGGGTCGTCTTCCCCTCGCGGGCGGTGGCGACCAGTTCGCCGAGCGCCGCCGCCAGCTCCGGGAGCGTCTTGGCGTGGGCGTCCTTGATGTTCGGCACGATCAGGCCGCGCGGGGTGGCGGCCGCGATGCCCAGGTTGACGTAGTGCTTGAGCACGATCTCCTGGGCGGCCTCGTCCCAGGAGGCGTTGATCTCCGGGTTGCGGCGGATCGCGACGAGCAGGGCCTTGGCGACCAGCAGCAGCGGGTTGACCCGCAGCCCCGCCATGTCCTTGTCCGCCTTCAGCTCCTCGACGAGGCGCATCGTGCGGGTCACGTCGACGGTGATGAACTCCGTGACGTGCGGCGCGGTGAACGCCGAGCCGACCATGGCCTGCGCCGTGGCCTTCCGTACGCCCTTGATCGGGATACGGGTCTCCCGCGCACCGGTCGCGACCGCGTCGGCCACCGCGGTGGCGGCGGACGGCACGGGCCGGGCGGCCGGTGCGGCCTGCGGCTCCCGGGACGGGGCCTGGTGCTGCGCCGGTACGGCCGCGGGGGCCTCGGCGGGCGCGGCGGCCTTGTGGACGTCCTCGCGGGTGATGATCCCGTCCGGGCCGGTCGGGACGACCGTCGCCAGGTCCACGCCCAGGTCCTTGGCCAGCTTCCGCACGGGCGGCTTGGCCAGCGGGCGGCCCTGCGGCGCGGGCGCCACCGGGGCGGGGGCGTGGCCGTTCAGCTCGCCCTGGACCGCCGCGCGGGCGGCCGGGGCCGCGTCGGTGGCGGTCGCGCCCTTCCGGGGGCGGCGCTTGGTGGAGGACGCGGCGACGCCGTAGCCGACCAGGACCGGCTGGCGGCCCTGCGGCTCCTCCTCCGCCTCCGGCTCGGCGGCCGGCGCGGGGGCGGCAGCGGCGGCGGGGGCCTCGGCGGCGGCCGGCTCGTCGCCGCCCACGTTCACCGAGATGATGACCTCGCCGACATCGACCGTCGTGCCCTCGGGGAAGCGCAGCTCGTGCACCACCCCGTCGAACGGGGAGGGCAGCTCCACGGCCGCCTTCGCCGTCTCGACCTCACAGACGACCTGGCCGTCGGTGACGGTGTCGCCGGGCTGGACGTACCACTTGAGGATCTCGGCCTCGGTGAGACCCTCACCGACGTCCGGCATCTTGAACTCGCGGATCACGGGTGTTCCTCCTAGTACGCCAGCGCGCGGTCGACGGAGTCGAGCACCCGGTCCAGACCCGGCAGGTACTCCTCCTCCAGCCTGGCCGGCGGGTACGGCGCGTGGTACCCGCCCACCCGCAGCACCGGTGCCTCCAGGTGGTAGAAGCACCGCTCGGTGATCCGGGCGGCGATCTCGGCACCCGAGCCGAAGAACACCGGCGCCTCGTGGACGACGACCAGACGGCGGGTCTTCTCCACGGACGCCTGGACCGTGTCGAAGTCGATCGGGGAGATCGAGCGCAGGTCCACGACCTCGATCGACCGGCCCTCCTCGGCGGCGGCCGCTGCCGCCTCCAGGCAGGTCTTCACCATCGGGCCGTAGGCGACGAGGGTGAGGTCCGTGCCCTCGCGGGCGACGCGGGCCTTGTGCAGCTCGCCGGGGAAGGCCTCGGTGTCCACCTCGCCCTTGTCCCAGTAGCGCCGCTTCGGCTCGAAGAAGATCACCGGGTCGTCGCTCTGGATCGCCTGCTGGAGCATCCAGTAGCCGTCGGACGGGGTCGCCGGGGTGACGACCTTGAGGCCCGCGACGTGCGCGAAGAGCGCCTCGGGCGACTCGGAGTGGTGCTCGACGGCGCCGATGCCGCCGCCGTACGGGATGCGGATGACGACCGGCACCTTCACCGTGCCGAGCGAGCGCGCCCGCATCTTCGCGAGCTGCGTGACGATCTGGTCGTACGCCGGGAAGACGAAGCCGTCGAACTGGATCTCCACGACCGGCCGGTAGCCGCGCAGCGCGAGGCCGATCGCGGTGCCCACGATGCCGGACTCGGCGAGCGGGGTGTCGACCACACGGTCCTCGCCGAAGTCCTTCTGGAGACCGTCGGTGATCCGGAAGACGCCGCCGAGCTTGCCGACGTCCAGGCCCATGACGACGACCTTGGGGTCGGTCTCCAGGGCCTTGCGCAGCGACTCGTTGAGCGCCTTCGCGAGGGGAAGCTTCTGAACAGCCATGATTACTCGGCCTCTCCGTTCGCGAAGGACGCCTGGTACGCGGCGTACTGCGCGCGCTCCTCGTCGACGAGCGCGTGCCCGTCCGCGTACACGTTGTCGAACATCGCCATGTGCTCCGGCACGGGCATGGCGCGGACGACCTCGCGGACGTGCTTGCCGAGGGCCTCGCTCTCCGCCTCCAGCTCCTCGAACCAGGACGCGTCGGCGTGGCCCTGGGCCTCCAGGTGACGGCGCAGGCGCAGGATCGGGTCCTTCGCCTCCCAGGAGGCCCGCTCGTCGTCGTGCCTGTAGCGGGTCGGGTCGTCGGATGTGGTGTGGGCGGCCATGCGGTAGGTGAACGCCTCGATGAGCGTCGGCCCCTCGCCGCGGCGGGCGCGCTCCAGCGCCCAGCGGGTCACGGCCAGGCAGGCGAGGACGTCGTTGCCGTCCACGCGGACGCCCGGGAAGCCGAAGCCCTGAGCGCGCTGGTAGAGCGGCACGCGGGTCTGCTTCTCGGTGGGCTCGGAGATGGCCCACTGGTTGTTCTGGCAGAAGAACACGACCGGGGCGTTGTAGACCGCGGAGAAGACGAACGACTCGTTGACGTCGCCCTGGCTGGAGGCGCCGTCGCCGAAGTACGCGAGCACGGCGGAGTCCGCGCCGTCCCTGGTGACGCCCATGGCGTAACCGGTGGCGTGCAGGGTCTGCGAGCCGAGGACGATCGTGTACAGGTGGAAATTGTTGCTGTTGGGGTCCCAGCCGCCGTTGTTCACCCCGCGGAACATCCCGAGGAGGTTCGTCGGATCGACCCCGCGGCACCAGGCGACGCCGTGCTCCCGGTACGTCGGGAAGACGTAGTCGTCGTCGCGCAGGGCGCGGCCCGAGCCGATCTGCGCCGCCTCCTGGCCGAGCAGCGAGGCCCACAGGCCCAGCTCGCCCTGGCGCTGGAGCGCGGTCGCCTCGCCGTCGAAGCGGCGGGTCATGACCATGTCGCGGTACAGGCCGCGCAGGTCCTCGGGGCTGAGATCGACGTCGTACTCGGGGTGCTGGACGCGCTCGCCCTCGGGCGTCAGCAGCTGTACGAGCTGCGGCTCGGAGTCGGAACTCCGCGGCTTCTTGGCGCGCGCGGCGCGCTTGGTGGCACCGGCGGCTTTGGTGCCACTGCTGGTGCCGCCGCTGCGTCGCGGCTGGCGCGCGGCAGTGCTCTCCACGGTCACGTGCGTGCTCCTCCGTCTGTCCGGGCTCCCGGGGTCCGCCGGGTCGCCTGGGGTTCCCCGCACTCCGATGGAGCTGGGGGAAGCGGCTCGCCTGGTCCGTACGCGATGCACGGGGTGGGTGCCCTCGGCCGGAGACAGGCGTGACAGGTGCCCCGGCGAGTGCCCTGTGACAGGCACGTTACCCAGTGCGCCGCATTCCTGCGAAACCCCTCTGACCTGCGATTTTGCTTGGATTTCCAAGTAAATCGAGGATCATGGGGACAACGCCTGGTCACACCGCTGACGCGGCCTGGATAACACACTGGTAACAGCCTCGCAGGCCGCCGGAACACCGGCACGTTATCCCGCGCACCCCGCCGTCGGGAAGAGTTCACAGGACACGGATGTGACGCGGGTCATCCCGTAGTGATCTAGCATCTGACAAGTGCCGCGCTCATCTGTAACGGCTCCGCCCGCCATTTCCGACGTGCTCCACCTCCCCCGGCCACGCCCCGGCCACAGCACCGCCCCTGCGGCCGCCAGCACCTCACAGACACCCCCGGCCCCTGCGGCCGCCACCGCCTCACAGGGCCCCTCGGCCCCTGCGGCCGCCGCCTTACCGGCTCCCTCGGCCCCCACGGTCCCCGCCGCCTCGCAGGTCACGGCCGTCTCCGGGCGCCCGCAGGGCCCCACCGTCGCGCAGGTCACGGCCGTCTCCGGATACCCGCAGGGCCCCGCCGTCGCGACCGCCCCAGGAGCCCCCGGCGGCCCGCCCGCGCCGCCCGTCGCCGCCCTGCTGCGCCGCTACCCCGCGTACGGCGAACCGCTGTCCTGCGTCCCGGTCACCCAGGGCCTGCTGAACCGCGGCTACCGCCTCACCACCACCCGCGGCACGTTCTTCCTCAAACAGCACCTCGACGCCTCCACCTCCCACCACGCCACCATCGCCCGCCAGCACCGCGCGACCGAGCGGCTGCACGCGCTGGGCGTCCCGGTCGCGCCCGCCCTGCCGAACGCCGAGGGCCTCACCGTCGCCGAGCTGGACGGCCACTGCTACGCCCTGCACCCGTGGGTGGAGGGCCGCCACCGCGACGGCGCGCAGCTCACGGCGGCCGGCTCGCGGCGGCTCGGCGCCCTCCTCGGCTTCGTCCACACCTGCCTGGAGCGGGTGCTCGGCGCGGCGGGGGCGCACCCGGCGGCCCGCGCGTACGGCAGCGCCGACCCCGAGGACACGTACCGGCTGATCGACGAGTTGCTGGTGCTGGCGAGGTCCCGGCGGCGCCGGGTCGCCTTCGACGAGCTCGCCGAGCACCGGCTGGTGGAGCGCCGCCGCCTGCTGGCCGCGCACGCGCACCGGCGCCCCGCCGCGGCGGCCCCCGCGGCGGGCGGCTGGGTGCACGGGGACTTCCACCCCCTGAACGTGCTGTACCGGGGCGCCGAACCCGCCGCGATCGTGGACTGGGACCGGCTGGGCGTGCAGCCGCGCGCCGAGGAGGCGGTGCGGGCCGCGATGATCTTCTACGTGCAGCCTTCGGGCCGTCTGGACCTGGGGAAGGTGCGGGCCTACGCGCGCGCGTACCGGCGCGCCGCCGGGGTGGACGCGGCGGAACTGGCCGCCGCCGTGCACCGCGTGTGGTGGGAGCGGCTCAACGACTTCTGGATACTGCGGTGGCGCTACCAGCTGCACGACAGCAGGGCCGACCCGCAGTTCCCCGCGGTGTCGGCCCTGGCGGTGTGGTGGACCCGCGAATACGACGCGGTGTGCGACGCGTTCGCGTCCTGAGACCCGGCGGCCGGCCCCCGTACGAGGGGGGGCCGCCCGGCCGGTCGACGGGTGCTCAGCCGGTGGCCGAGCCACCGCTGTTCGGGGCGCCCGCGCTCGTACCGCCCTGCTGGCCGCCGGTGGCGGTCCCGCCCGACGTGTCGGTGCCGCCCGAGTCGGCCGATCCGGTGGTGCCGCCGGTGTCGGTCTGGCCCTCGGTGGTCGTACCGCCGTCCGTGGTGCCGTCGGACGTGCCCTGGTCGGTGCCGCCGTCCTGGCCCCCGTCCGTGGTGCCGTCGGTGGTGCCCTGGTCGGCCGAGCCGTCCGTCGTGCCCGTGTCGCCCGTGTCGCCGCTGGTGGTGGGCGCCGGGTCCTGGCTGTACGTCGGCGGCTGCGGGTTCCACGACGGGGGGTCCCAGCCGCCCCCGCCGGTGGACGTGTCGGGCCGCTCCTGCTCCTCCTCGGACTGCGACGGGGAGGGCGAGGGGCTGCCGCTCTGCGACACGGACGGCGACGGGCTGGTGACCGGCTTGGGCTCGGCCCCGGTCGGGGTCTCGCTCATCTTCACCGCGTACACGACACCCGCGACGATCGCGATCAGCGCGAACGCGACGAACAGCAGCACCTTGCCGCGGCCGCCCCCGCCGTGCCCGTGGTCGTACGGGCCCGCGTAGGCGCCGTCGTCGGGGTTCATCGGCGGCAGGATCGGGCCCTGCGAGGTGTCGCCGTGCATCGGCGTCGGGCGGGACGGCGTCGCCGGACCCTGGCCCAGGCCCGTCGGCGCGCCCATCATGGCCGTCGCCGCGACACCGCCGTGCGGGGTGTGGCCGCCGTCGTGCGGCCCGGCAGGGCCGGTGTTCCACGTGCCGGTGTGGCCGCCCTGCTCCTGGAGCATGCGCAGCCCGTACTGGATCAGCCCGCGCATCTCCTCGGCGCTCTGGAACCGGTCGTCCGGGTCCTTCGCCAGCGCCCGCATCGCCAGCCCGTCCAGCTCCGGCGGGGCGCCGTCCGACACCTGCGACGGCGGGACCGGGATGTCCTGCACGTGCTGGTAGACGACGGACAGCGGCGTCTCGCCGACGAACGGGGGCCGCAGCGCGAGCAGTTCGTACAGCAGGCAGCCCGTGGCGTACAGGTCGGAGCGGTGGTCGACGGCCTTGCCGAGCGCCTGCTCGGGCGACAGGTACTGGGGCGTGCCCATCACCATGCCGGTCTGCGTCATCGTCGTGGACGCCCCGTGCAGGGCGCGCGCGATGCCGAAGTCCATGACCTTGACGGCGCCGCCGTGGGTGATGATCACGTTCGCGGGCTTGATGTCGCGGTGCACGATGCCGTGCTGGTGCGAGTAGGCCAGCGCCTCCAGGACGCCCGACACGATGATCAGGGCCTGCTCGGGCGGCGGCGCCTCCGCGCTGACCAGCAGCTCGCGGATGGTGCGGCCCTCGACCAGCTCCATGACGATGTACGGCACGGACTGGCCGTTCACCTCGTCCTCGCCGGAGTCGTACACGGCCACGATCGCGTGGTGGTTCAGCCCCGCGACGGACTGCGCCTCCCGCGTGAAACGGGCCTTGGAGACCGGGTCCTCGGCGAGGTCGGCGCGCAACAGCTTCACGGCGACGGTCCGGCCGAGCCGCACGTCCTCCGCCGCGAAGACCTCGGCCATGCCGCCGCGGCCGAGACGGTGGGTCAGCCGGTAGCGGCCGTCGCCGACGAGGCCGCCGACGCCGAACTCGACGGCGTCCCCGCGCCCCGACGCTCCGTCATCCGACACTCCGCCGCCACCTGCTTCGGATCCGGGTGCCATCGTCCTCGCCGTCATTTCCGTTGCTGTCCGCGCGCTGTGCCCGCGAGCGGTGTGCCGCCGTCTTTCCAGGGGTACTTCGCCACGTCACGCTACAGCCTCCGCGCGACGCGCCGGTTCGGGATGGACCGGCCATCCAATCGCTTCCCCGTACACCTGTGCAAATCCGATGCCGGTCACGTAACGCTTCCGAGACGCTTCCGGCGCGTACGGTCACGGAACGGGCGCGCGGCTTGACGTGTCAGTGGCCTGGGGCAGACTTGGCCCGTAAATCCGGATCACCGCGGCGGCACGCGCGCGCGTAGGGGGAAGCACGATGAGCCAGGACGGCGCACACGGCCGCTATGCGGGCGGTTCGGTGGCGAACGGCCGGTACCAGCTGCGCGACCTGCTCGGCGAGGGCGGCATGGCCTCGGTGTACCTGGCCTACGACAGCGCCCTCGACCGCCAGGTCGCCATCAAGACCCTGCACACGGAACTCGGCCGGGAACAGTCGTTCCGCGAGCGGTTCCGGCGCGAGGCGCAGGCCGTCGCGAAGCTCCAGCACACCAACATCGTGTCGGTCTTCGACACCGGCGAGGACACGGTCGTCTTCAGCGACCCGTCGATGGGCGAGGGCGGCGTCATGCCGTACATCGTCATGGAGTACGTGGAGGGGCAGCCGCTCGGCTCGGCCCTGGCCGCGGACATCCGGCAGTACGGGGCGATGCCGGCCGACAAGGCGCTGAAGGTCACCGCCGACGTGCTCGCCGCGCTGGAGACCAGCCACGAGATGGGCCTGGTCCACCGCGACATCAAGCCGGGCAACGTGATGATGACCAAGCGCGGCGTGGTCAAGGTCATGGACTTCGGCATCGCCCGCGCCATGCAGTCGGGCGTCACGTCCATGACGCAGACCGGCATGGTCGTCGGCACGCCCCAGTACCTGTCGCCCGAGCAGGCCCTCGGCCGCGGTGTGGACGCCCGCTCCGACCTGTACTCGGTCGGCATCATGCTGTTCCAGCTGCTGACCGGCCGGCTGCCGTTCGACGCGGACTCGCCGCTGGCCATCGCGTACGCGCACGTCCAGGAGGAGCCGGTCGCGCCGTCCTCCATCAACCGGTCGCTGACGCCCGCGATGGACGCCCTGGTCGCGCGGGCGCTGCGGAAGAACCCCAACGAGCGGTTCCCCAGCGCCGCCGCCATGCGCGACGAGTGCCTTCGGGTGCTGTCCGCCGGGCAGACCGGCGCACCGGTGATCGTGCAGGGCGCCCCGTCGAACAGCGGCTCCGGTGTCGGCTCGGCGGTGTTCCCGCCGCTGGACCAGTCGCAGGCGACCGCGCCGCACCCGCCGCAGGGCGTCCACACGCCGTACCAGGCCCCGACACCGAGCCCGTACGGCCCGCCGACCCCGGCCCCGGCGCATGTGCGCACCCCGGCTCCGGCGGCGTACGGCTACCCGCACCAGCAGGCGCAGCCCGCGTACCAGACCCCGGCCCCGTACCAGCCCGCGCCGGTCGGCGGGAACGGCGGTGGCGGTGGCGGTGGCGGGCGGAACATGCCGCTGCTGGTCGGCGCGATCGTCGTCGCGCTGATCGCCGTCGCCGGTGTCATCACGGCCGTCGTCGTCAACAAGGAGGACGACCCGGCCGGCACGACGACGGCGGGCGGCACGCAGGCGGGCCAGCCGACGGGCACGGCGTCGCAGGACAGCGGCTACCGGGGGCCTGACCTGAGCCGGACCATCGACACGAAGAAGTGCACCGAGCCCCGCGAGGGCCAGGACCCGGACAAGTTCGAGGTCCCTGACTTCCGGTACAAGAACATCACCTCGGTCAAGCAGTGCATCCAGGCGGCGGGCTGGAAGATCGCCAAGGAGATCCCCGTCAACGAGAACGTCTACGGCGACGGCACGGTCCTCACCCAGTTCCCGACGAAGGACACCGAGATCACCGAGGAGGACGCCAGCTTCACGCTGGAGATCTCCACGGGCCGTCCTCCGCAGTAACGGTTCTCGGCAGTAGCGGTTCCGGCATTGGGGGATCCGGCAGCCTCGCGGACGCGCCCCGCTGTGGGCGCCTCGCTGTGGGCGCTCCGCTGTGGACGCTCCGCGCGGCGCGTGCGCCATTCGGCTGCTCCGGGAGGCCGACGCGGGGCGGTCTGTGTGATCGTGGGCGGGAACGAGCAACCCGCCGCGCGAAAGGGAGTCGCCCCATGACTCCACGACCTCACGCCCGCCGGGCGGTCGCGCCGGGCTCCCTGCTCCTGGCCTCCCTCCTGGTCCTCGGGTTCCACGCCCCCGCCGCGCACGCGGACGGCCCCGACGGCACTACGGCGCAGCCCCGGATGACCGCGGCGGGCGGAGCCGCCGGACCGGTCGCCTCCGGCCCCGCCGATACGTCTCCGCCGCCCTCCCCGTCCGCCCCCGTGGCCTCCCCGCCGCAGGACGGCACGCCTACCGGGACCCCGACCGGCGGCGCGTCCGGCGCCCCGACGGACCCTCCGCCCGGCTCGTCGCCCCCGGACCCCGGTGGCGGCACGTCCGGCGCGCCCGGCCCAGGTCCTGGTCCCGGCGGCCCGGATGCGGGCCCCTCCGCCGCGCCGGGCACCACCGTCGGCCCGGGCCCCTCGTTCGCCGGGCGGCCCGCGGGGGCGGGCGTCCAGCGCCCCGGCCGGTCCGCGCCGCCGTCGCCGCGCGCCTCCGCCACCACGGAGCCGTCCGCCTCATCGTCCGCCGAGGACTCCGCACGTAGCAGTACGGCAACAGACGACAGCCGCCTCGACGGCCGTTTCGACGGCCAGCCACCGGTGCCGGACCCCGTACGCGAGGGGGACGCCCAGGGCGCCGTACCGCCGTCGGACAGCCCGTCCGGTACCGCCTGGGAGCCGCACGGCCGGGCCGCCGACACCGGCATCGACCGGCGCGTTTCCGTGCTGACCCTGGGCGTCGGGCTCACCCTCATGGGGCTCGGCATCGGCTTCCTCGGGGTCCGCGTCCGCCGCGTCTGACACGGGCGGGTCCCCCTTGAGAGGGACATCCGCGATCCGTCGGAGGTCGGTTGTCCCGGTGGACATACTCGGTATACATACTGAGTATGTCGATCCGCCACGGGCTTCTCGCCCTCCTCGAACGCGGCCCGCGCTACGGCTCCCAGCTCCGTACGGAGTTCGAGTCCCGCACCGGCTCCACCTGGCCGCTCAACGTCGGCCAGGTCTACACGACGCTCAGCCGCCTGGAGCGGGACGGCATGGTCGCCCAGGACGGCGAGGACGAGGCGGGCCACCCGCTCTATGTCATCACCGAAGCGGGGCGGGCGGAGCTGCGCACCTGGTTCGAGCGGCCCGTGGACCGCACCAGCCCGGCCCGCGACGAGCTGGCCATCAAGCTCGCCATGGCGGTCGGCGCGCCGGGCGTGGACATCCGCGCCGTGATCCAGGCCCAGCGCAGCCACACGGTCAAGGCGATGCAGGACTACACCCGCCTGAAGGTCCAGGCGGTCAGCGCCCTGGAGAGCGGTGCCGAGCAGCGGCGCGACGACGTGGCGTGGCTGCTCGTACTGGAGCAGCTGATCTTCCAGACCGAGGCCGAGGCACGCTGGCTGGACCACTGCGAGTCCCGGCTGGTCCGCCTGTCGGCCGCCGTCCCGCAGGACCCGCCGCCTCCCGAGGCCGCCCCGGCGCCACGCCCCACGGCCCGCGCGGGCCGCCGCCACCACTGACGGCGGCCTCCCGCCGCTGCCAGCCGGGGCCGGAACCGCCTCTGCGCACCGGGCCCGGACCGCCCCGCCCGGCAAGGGCCCGCGCCACCACCCGGCCATCAGCCCGGCGACCGGCCCCATGGCCACCGGTCACACGAACCACATGGCCACCGGGCACCACACGCCAGACGCCAGACGCCCAACGGCGGCCGCCCAACGACCGGCGGCGGCCCGCACGCCCGTCCGCACGAACGCCGGTGACCATCCGCACCGCACCACGGCCGCACCGCCCGCGCCCGCACCGGCCACCCCGAACCGACGACCACCACTCCACGCGGCGGGACCACGCGTCCCGCGCACGCCCAAGGGGGACCCTCCATGTCATCACCGACGTCACAGACGTCCCAGCAGCCCGTGCTGCGGCTCCAGCAGCTGGCCCGCGTCCACGGCACAGGCGCGACCGAGGTGCACGCCCTGCGCGGCATCGACCTCGACGTGTACCCGGGCGAGCTGGTCGCCGTCATGGGCCCCTCCGGGTCCGGCAAGTCCACCCTGCTGACCATCGCGGGCGGACTCGACCTCCCCACCTCCGGGCGGGTGGTCGTCGAGGGCACCGACATCACCACCGCCGACCGCAAGACGCTCGCCGCCCTGCGCCGCCGCAGCATCGGCTACGTCTTCCAGGACTACAACCTCATCCCGGCGCTGACCGCCGCCGAGAACGTCGCCCTGCCGCGCGAGCTGGACGGCATATCCGCCCGCAAGGCGCGCGTCGAGGCCATCGCCGCGCTGGACGAGATGGGCCTCTCCCACGTCGCCGACCGGTTCCCCGACGAGATGTCCGGCGGCCAGCAGCAGCGCGTCGCCATCGCGCGCGCCCTGGTCGGCGACCGCCGCCTCGTCCTGGCCGACGAGCCGACCGGCGCCCTCGACTCCGAGACCGGCGAGTCCGTGCTCGCCCTGCTGCGCTCCCGCTGCGACGCGGGCGCCGCCGGGGTGCTGGTCACCCATGAGCCGCGGTTCGCCGCCTGGGCCGACCGGGTCGTGTTCCTCCGCGACGGCGCGGTGGTCGACCAGACCGTCCGCGCGGGCGCCGAATCCCTCCTCACGGGCCAGGCGGGCGAGCGGTGACCGGCTGGTTCCACTCGTGGCGCGCCGCGGTGCGGATCGCCCGCCGCGACGCCTGGCGCTTCAAGGGCCGCAGCTTCCTCGTCCTCGCGATGATCGCACTGCCGATCCTCGGGGTCAGCGCCGCCGACCTGACCCTGCGCAGCGCCGAGCTGTCCGCCGCCGAGGAGGCCACGCGGCTCATGGGCGCCGCCGACGCCGTCGTCTCCGACGCCGGGTACGCCGGTATCCCCGTCCACCAGAACCCGGAAGGCCGGGTCACCACCCCCGCCGACCCCAAGTACGACGACCGGCCGCCGCCGGAGGGCCGCACCGCTGTTCGGAAGGCCCTGCCCGCCGGGGCGACCCTGCTGGAGGACCACCAAGGCTCCGCGAAGGTCCGCACCGCGCACGGTCTGCTCCACACGGGCATCCGTGAGCTGAATGCGGCCGACCCGCTCGCCAAGGGCATCCTGACGCCGCTCGAAGGCCGCTTCCCACAGCGCCCGGACGAGGTCGCGGTGACCTCGCGGTTCCTGGAGGAGAGCGGCCTGGAGGTCGGGGGCACGCTCGCCGCGCGGGGACTCGACCGCGAGTACCGGATCGTCGGCTCGTACGAGATCCCCGACGATCTGAAGACGCCGCAGGTCAACGCCCTGCCGGGTGCGCTGCTGAAGCCGCTGCGCGAGGCCCTCGAAGGGTCCGGCATGGCCGCGCCCGACATCTCCACCACTCATCTGCTGAAGCTCCCGGCGGACAGCGGGCGTGGTTTCACGTGGAACATGGTCAAGGAGGCCAACACCAAGGGCGTGACCGTCGTGTCGCGCGCGGTCCTCATCGACCCGCCTCCCCGCTCCGAGGTGCCGCTGTCCCAGCGTGAGGGCTACAGCTCCTTCCAGATGAACGGTGATGGCGCCAACACGTCCGCGCTGATCGCCGCGGCCACCATCGTCGGCCTCGCCATGCTGGAGATCTGCCTGCTGGCCGGCCCCGCGTTCGCGGTCGGTGCCCGCCGCTCGCGCCGGCAGCTAGGCCTGGTCGGCGCCAACGGAGGCGACCGCCGCCACATCCGCGCGATCGTCCTGGCGGGCGGTCTGGTGATCGGTCTCGCCGCCGCCGTGGTGGGCACGGTCCTCGGGCTGGTCCTGACCTTCGTGCTCCAGCCGGTCCTGGAGGAGGCCCTCGGGCAGCGCTTCGGCGCCTTCGACGTCCGTCCGCTGGAGCTGCTGGGCATCGGCGCGATCGCCGTGCTGACCGGTCTGCTCGCCGCGGTCGTGCCGGCCGTGACCGCCTCGCGGGAGACGGTCCTGTCCTCGCTGACCGGCCGCCGCGGGGTGCGCAGGAGCAGCCGCGTCCTGCCCCTCGTCGGTCTGGCCGCCGCGCTGCTGGGCGGCGCGATCGCGCTGTACGGGTCGCTGTTCTCCGACCACATGGTCATCGTCGCGGGCGGCAGCGCCCTCGCCGAGCTGGGTGTCGTCGCGATGACCCCGGCGATCGTGGGCCTGTTCGGCCGGGTGGGCCGCTGGCTGCCGCTCTCGCCGCGCCTGGCGCTGCGGGACTCGGTCCGCAACCGGGGCCGTACGGCTCCGGCCGTCGCCGCGGTCCTGGCCGCCGTCGCCGGTACGGTCGCCGTCGCCACGTACGCGACGAGCGCGGACGCCGAGCAGCGCGCCGCGTACCAGGCCCAGCTCCCGCACGGAGCGGTGTCCGCCTTCATCACGGAGGACGGCGGCCGGGACGTACCGGCCGTCCGCGAGGCCGTGCAGCGCCACCTTCCGGTCGAGGCGCGGGCCGACGTCGCCCGTATCGCCATCGGCCGGGCGGGTTGCGACGCGTACTCCAGCGACGCCGGGTGCGGGCGCACCGAGATCGTGGTCCCGCCCGCCAACGAATGCCCGCTGTGGGTGAACCCCTCCGGCACCGACGGGGACCCGGCGGCGCGCTTCTCCAAGGAGGAGCGCCGCAAGCTGGCCGAGGACTGGCGCTGCACCCCCGGGGACAGCGGCATGGTGCCCACGTCCGACGGCCTGCTGGTCGCCGACGCCACGCTGCTGAGGGTGCTCGGCGTCGACGACCCGGGCGCGGAGCGGGCACTCGCCGAGGGGCGGGTCGTCGCCTTGGATAAGCGGCACACCGACGCGTCCGGCACGCTCTCCCTGCGGGTGATCACCGACGCGAAGGCCGCCGACGAGGCGGCCATGCGGAACGAGCCCGTGCCGGGGAAGGTGAAGGCCCTCCCCGCGTACCAGGTGCCGGGTGACGTCCGCTCGTACGGCGTCGCGGGTGTCCTCACCCCGGCCACGGCCAAGGCGCTCGGCTTCGGGACGGTGCCGGTGGGCTCGTACTTCAGCACCGACCAGACGCCCAGCAGTGAGCAGCGGCAGCGTCTCGAAGGGGACCTCTCCAGGCTGGGCGGCGCCGTCCAGCTGCACATCGAGACCGGCTACACCAGCGAGAACAGCATCACGCTCCTCGCGCTGACCGTCTTCGCCGGGCTGATCACCATCGGTGCCGCGGGCATCGCCACGGGTCTCGCCCAGGCCGACGCCGAGGCGGACCTGAAGACCCTCGCCGCCGTCGGGGCGGCACCGCGGGTGCGCCGCACGCTCAGTGGCTTCCAGTGCGGGGTGGTCGCCGTGATGGGCGTCGTGCTCGGCACGGCCGCGGGAGTGCTTCCCGCGATCGGGCTGCGGCTGACCGAGCGCCGCTCGAAGACGGCGTGGTGGGAGGAGGGCCGCGACGCCGGCTGGGCGAGCGCCGCCGACCTGCCGAACGTACCGATCGTCATTCCGTGGGAGACGTTCGGCGCGCTGCTGGTCGCCGTACCGCTGGGCGCGGCGCTGCTCGCCGCGCTGCTCACCCGCTCGCACTCCGCGGTGGCCCGGCGCGCGGCCACATAGGCACCGGAGCGGCGGTTCGCGCCCCCGCGCGAGGGTGGATCATCCGCGCGCGGGGGCACACCCCCTCGTGACGCATCTGTACGAGAGAATGGCGGCATGGAGATGCCGAGGAATGAACGGTCGCAGGAGACCCCGCAGGTCCTCATCGTCGGGCAGGACGGGATGGCGCTCGGCGGCGGCGACGGTGACGACGAGTCGCGTGAGATCCCGGTGACGGAGATGGTCGAGCAGCCGGCCAAGGTCATGCGGATCGGCAGCATGATCAAGCAGCTGCTGGAGGAGGTGCGCGCGGCACCTCTGGACGAGGCGAGCCGCGTCCGGCTGAAGGAGATCCACCACAGCTCGGTGAAGGAGCTGGAAGAGGGCCTGGCGCCCGAGCTGGTCGAGGAGCTGGAGCGGCTTTCGCTCCCGTTCACCGACGAGGCCGTTCCGTCCGACGCGGAACTGCGGATCGCGCAGGCTCAGTTGGTCGGCTGGCTGGAGGGCCTTTTCCACGGCATCCAGACGGCGCTGTTCGCCCAGCAGATGGCGGCCCGCGCCCAACTGGAGCAGATGCGCCGGGCCCTTCCGCCCGGCGTGGCCTCGCAGGACGACGACGACCAGGGGCACGGCCGCGCCCGGACGGGCGGCCCCTACCTGTAGTCCCTACGCGACGACGAGCGGCGGACGGCCCGGCACACAGCACGTGCGCCGGGCCGTCCGCCGTTTAGGGCGCGGCTCTCTGAGCGGCCGTCAGGCAGATGTGGCCGTGTCCGTGGTGAGCAGCACCTTGCCGACGTGGGTGCTGTCCTCCAGCACCCGGTGGGCCTCCGCGGCCCGCTCCATGGGGAACGTGCGGTCCACGACGGGGCGTACCGTGCCCGCCTCGACCAGCGGCCAGACGTGCTCGCGTACGGCGGCGACGATGGCGGCCTTCTCCTCCAGCGGCCGCTGCCGCAGGGACGTCGCCGTGACGGCGGCGCGCTTGCTCAGCAGCTTCCCGAGGTCCAGCTCGCCCTTCACCCCGCCCTGGAGCCCGATGACGGCGAGCCGGCCGTTCACGGCGAGCGCCTTGACGTTCCGCTCCAGGTACTTGGCGCCCATGATGTCCAGGATGACGTCGGCGCCCGCCCCGCCCGTCGCCGCGCGGACCTCGTCCACGAAGTCCTGGGTGCGGTAGTCGATCAGGATGTCCGCGCCGAGCTCGGCGCACCGGGCCAGCTTCTCCGGGCCGCCCGCGGTGACCGCGACCCGGGCGCCGACCGCCTTGCCGAGCTGGATCGCCATCGTCCCGATGCCGCTGGCGCCGCCGTGCACGAGCAGCGTCTCGCCGGGCCGCAGATGGGCGATCATGAAGACGTTGGACCAGACGGTGGCGGTGACTTCCGGCAGCGCCGCCGCCGTCACCAGGTCGAGGCCCTTGGGTACGGGCAGCAGTTGCCCGGCCGGAACGGCCACCTTCTCGGCGTACCCGCCGCCCGCGAGCAGCGCGCACACCTCGTCGCCGACGGTCCAGCCGGAGACGCCGGGGCCGAACGCGGCGATCCGGCCCGAGCATTCGAGGCCGGGGTACGGGGAGGAGCCGGGCGGCGGGTCGTAGAAGCCCCGCCGCTGGAGCAGGTCGGCGCGGTTGACGGCGCCCGCCGCCACATCGACGAGCACCTCGCCCTCGCCTGGCACGGGATCGGGCACCTCGGACCAGACGAGCGCCTCGGGGCCACCGGGTTCGGGAATCGTGATCGCACGCATGGCGGCGAGGCTACTCCGCCGGCGCGCCCGTGGTGGAGCCGTTCCAGCCCGCGCCCCTCGGCGGGTTCACCGGCCCGGTCCGGCCCGGCGACCGCTTGATGGTGATGACCCGGTCGGTGAGCTGGAGGGGGCTCGCCTCCGGGTCGTCGTAGCCGATGAGCCGGTGGCCGCGCAGGACGCTGACCACCAGGTCGTCGGTGTCCCGGACGCTCCGGCCCGCCTCGGCCTTGGTGACCGGCCGCTCCACGATGTCGAGGCCCGACCCCTGGTGGATCAGGTCCTCCAGGACCGTTCCGGCGCTGGGGCTGAGGACGGACAGGCCGAGCAGCCGCCCGGCGGCGCTGGCGCTGGTGATGACGGCGTCCGCTCCGGACTGGCGGAGCAGCGGGGCGTTCTCCTCCTCCCGGACCGCGGCGATGATCTTGACGCCCTTGTTGAGCTGGCGCGCGGTGAGGGTGACGAGGACGGCGGTGTCGTCCCGCTGGGTGGCGACGATGATCTGCCGGGCCCGCTGGGCCTCGGCACGGAGGAGGACATCGCTGCGGGTGCCGTCGCCGACGACTCCGGTCAGCCCCTCCGCGTTGACCATCTCGATCACTTTGCTGCTCGGGTCGACGACCACGACCTGCTGCTTCTTCAGCCCCGTGGCCATCAGGGTCTCCAGGGCGGAGCGCCCCTTCGTTCCGAAGCCGACGACGACGGTGTGGTCGCGCAAGGCCAACCTCCAACGCTTCTGGCGCCACTCCTCGCGGGTGCGCTCGGCCAGCACCTCCAGGGTGGTGCCGACCAGGATGATCAGGAACAGGACGCGCAACGGGGTCACGACCAGCACGTTCACCAGCCGCGCGGTGTCGCTGGCCGGGACGATGTCGCCGTACCCGGTCGTGGAGAGCGTGACCGTGGCGTAGTAGACGGCGTCGAGCAGGCTGAGGTGCCCGTCGGCCCCGTCCTTGTATCCCTCGCGGTCGGCCATGACGATCAGCACGGTCAGGACCAGCACGAACAGGGCGAGGGCCAGCCGCTGCCCGACCTGCCGCAGCGGGTGCTCGACGATCGGCCGGGGCAGGCTGACCCGGCCGGTGGCCAGATGGTCCTCCTCCTGCCCGGGGCGGGGTGCGCGACGAACAGGTTTCACGTGAAACACCCGCCTGGGGCCGGGGCCGGGGCGGGCGCCGAAGCGGAGGCCGTCCACGGCAGGTCGAGGACTTCGAGCACGTCACCGGGGCGGGCGCCGCCGGGCGGGACGACGGCCAGCCCGTCCGCGGCGGCGAGCCCGCGCAGCATGGCGGGGCCCGCGTAGTGGAGCGGGACGGCGTGCCCGTCGCGGTGGGCCACGGGCACGAGGCGGGTGTCGCGTGGGTGGCCGTGCACGTCGTCGCGTACGGGCACCCGGTACGGCTCGGGGGCGCGCCGCCCGCCGAGGCCGCGCAGCAGCGGCTCGGCGAGGGTGAGCAGCCCGGAGACGGCCGCGAGGGGGTTGCCGGGCAGTCCGACGAGGTGCCGGGTGGCGGTGAGCCGGGCGAGCAGCATGGGGTGGCCGGGCCGTACCCGTACGCCGTCGATCAGCAGCTCGGCGCCTGCCTTGCGCAGGACCGGGTGGACGTGGTCGACGGGCCCGGCGGCGGTTCCCCCGGTGGTGACGACCAGGTCGGCTTCTGTGCCGGTGACGGCTTCGTACAGCGCGTCGGCGTCGTCCCCGACCCGTCGGACGGCGGTGACCTCGGCGCCCAGGGTGCGCAGCCAGGGGCCGAGCATCGGGCCGAGCGCGTCGCGGATGAGCCCGTCGTGCGGGACACCGGAGGTGAGCAGTTCGTCGCCGAGGACGAGGACCTCTACGCGGGGCGGCTCGACGGTGACCAGCCGGTCGTACCCGGCGGCGGCCGCGAGGCCGAGGACGGCCGGGGTGACGACGGTGGCGGCGGGCAGCAGTTCGTCGCCGGTGCGGCACTCCTGGCCCCGCGGGCGGATGTCCTGGCCGGGCACCACCTCGTGCCGCGCGTACAGATGGCCGACGCCCTGGCCCGTACCGGCGCGGTCGGCGCGGCCCGGTTCGGCGTGGGCGTGCTCGGAGCGGATGACGGCGGTCGTGTCGGCGGGGACGCGGGCGCCGGTCGCGATGCGCACGGCGACGCCGTCGGGCAGTGCGGGGACGTCGCCGTGACCGGCGAGGACCTCCTCGGCGCGGATCTCCCACGGTCCCGGTCCGGCGACCGCCCAGCCGTCCATGGCGGAGGTGTCGAACGACGGCAGGTCGGTGAGGGCGGTCAGCGGCTCGGCGAGGATCCGGCCGAGCGCCTGGTCGATGCCGACGCGGCGGGTGCGGGGGGCGGCGCCCCGTCCGGCCCGGGCGGCGACGGCGCGGGCCCGCTCCCAGGGCGTGTCCTGGTGCCCCGGCGGGTCGGGTACGGCGGGGCCGGCGGGGTGTCTGCCGACCAGGGCGAGGGCTTCCTCGACTCCGTCCACATCCGGATCGGTCATCCCGCTTCGGCCTCGTTCGCCCAGCGGTCCGCCAGCGCGGCCGCCTTGCGGGCCGCCTCCGCCACGGCCTGCGGGCCCTGGCCCTCCGCCTTGGCCGCCGCGTATCCCACGAGGAACGTGGTGAGCGGCGCGGCGGGCCTGGCGACGCCGTGGGCGGCGTCGCGGGCCAGGTCGAGCAGCAGGGCGGTATCGACGTCGAGCTCGATGCCGAGCTCGGCCTTGACCGCGGTGATCCATTCGTCCAGCACGTTCCCATGCTCCCTGATGCGGGCCCGGGCCGCGGCGAGGTCCTCCCAGGTGTCGCAGTCGAAGGAGGCGAGCGGCTGGGAGGGGACCCGGGCGAGGTCGAGTTCCTGCGTCAGCAGGCGCAGGGGCAACCCGGAGAGAGGGCCGTGCTCGGTGGCGAGGAGAGCGATCTCGCGGCGCAGCGGTTCGGTGCGGTAGGCGGCGACGAGGGGCTGGTCGCGGCCGCCCGCGTCGACGGCCAGGACGGCCTCGGCGGACGACGAGGCGAGCGTGTCCACGAGACGTCGTACGGCCGCGTGGTCCAGGAACGGCAGGTCGCCGCCGAGGACGACGACCGTGTCCGCCTCGACGTGCCGCACCCCGGCTGCCAGGGCGGCGACGGGGCCGCCTCCGGGCGGCTCCTCGCGCGCCCAGACGACGGGCCGGGCGGTCGGGCGGCGGCCGCCGACCACCACGGACCGTCCGGCGTCACGGCAGGCGTGCAGCACCCGGTCGAGCAGGGTGCGCCCACCGACGCTGAGGCCGGGCTTGTTCGCGCCACCAAGACGCCTCGCGGCGCCTCCTGCCAGCACGACGGCGTCAAATCGGGTCACGCGCCCAGTATGGTCGCCGCCTTGGCGGAGCGGACAGCGGCCCGGCCTCCGGGCCGGTCCGGCCCCGGGGGGAGGGAGGCCGGACCTCCGGGCCGGTCCGGCTCCGGGGGGGGGAGGCCGGACCTCCGGGCCGGTCCGGCTCCGGGGGGGGGAGGCCGGATCCCGTGGGGGGAGAGGGAGACCGGTCCCCGGGGGGAAGGGAGGCCGGACCGCGGCCGCTACAGGGTGCGCAGCAGCACCGCCGGGTGCTCCACGCAGTCGGCGACGTACCGCAGGAACCCGCCCGCCGTGCCGCCGTCGCACACGCGGTGGTCGAACGTGAGGGACAGTTGGACGACCTGGCGGACCGCCAGCTCCCCGTTGTGCACCCACGGCTTCGGGATGATCCGGCCGACGCCGAGCATCGCCGCCTCGGGGTGGTTGATGATCGGTGTGGAGCCGTCGACGCCGAACACGCCGTAGTTGTTCAGCGTGAACGTGCCCCCCGTCAGGTCGGCCGGGGTCAGCTGGCCCGCGCGCGCCACCTCGGTGAGGCGGCCGAACTCGGCCGTGAGGTCCTCGGCCGAGCGGGTGTGCGCGTCACGGACGACGGGCACGACCAGGCCGCGGTCGGTCTGGGCGGCGAAGCCCAGGTGCACCTCGGACAGCCGGACGATCTCGCGGGCCTCCAGGTCCACCCGGGAGTTCAGCTCCGGGTAGCGGGCGAGCGCGGCCGTGCAGATCCGGGCCAGCAGCGCCAGCAGGGAGATCTTCGGCCCCCCGGCGGCGTTCATCGCGGCCCGTGCCGCCATGAGCTCCGTCGCGTCGGCATCGACCCAGCAGGTGGCGTCGGGGATCTCCTGGCGGCTGCGGGTCAGCTTGTCCGCGACGGCGCCGCGCACCCCGCGCAGCGGCACCCGCTCGGCGACGGCGGTCCCCGCCGGTGCGGCGGAGGCCGCGGGCCGGGCCGGTGCGGTGTCCGCCGGGGCCTGCGCGGCGGCCGAGGCGCGCTCGACGTCGGCCCGCAGGATCAGCCCGTCGGGGCCGGAGCCGCGCAGCTGCCGCAGGTCGATGCCGCGCTCCCGGGCGAGCTTGCGCACGAGCGGCGAGATCACCGGGACGGGCCCGTCCACCGGCGCGGAGGGCACCGGCGCGGAGGGCACCGGCGCGGAGGGCACCGGCGCGGCGGACACCGGGGCGGAGGCCGGGGCCGTGACGGGGGCAGCGGCGGCCGGGGTGACGGCGGGCGCGGCCGGGGCCGCCGAGGCGGCGATCGGGGCCGGGCGGACGCGTCGCCTGCGGGTGGTCGAGGTGCTCGTGCCGTACCCGACCAGCACGTTCCCCGAGCCCTCGTCCGCGGACTTGGCGGAGTCGCCGGACGCGCCCGCCGAGGCGGCGCCGTCCGCGCCCCGGCCGGAGGCGGACGGTGACGCGGCGGGCGTCTCCTGGGCTCCGACGGCGACGGTCAGCAGCGGGGCGCCGACGGGCAGCTCCTCGCCCTCCTCGCCGTAGCGGGCGGTGACGACACCGCCGTAGGGGCAGGGCACCTCCACCATCGCCTTGGCGGTCTCGACCTCCACGACCGGCTGGTCGATGGCGACGACATCGCCGACCGAGACGAGCCAGCGCACGATCTCGGCCTCGGTGAGGCCCTCACCGAGGTCCGGCAGCTTGAACTCCAGCACCTGGGCCATCAGCTCTGCGCCTCCCACTGGAGCCGGGCGACGGCGTCCAGGACGCGGTCCACCCCCGGCAGGTGGTGCCGCTCCAGCATCGGCGGCGGGTAGGGGATGTCGAACCCGGTCACCCGCAGCACCGGCGCCTCCAGGTGGTGGAAGCACCGCTCGCTGACCCGCGCGGCGATCTCCGCGCCCGGCCCCGCGAAGCCGGTGGCCTCGTGGACGACGATCGCGCGGCCCGTGCGCCGTACCGACGCGCAGACGGTCTCGTCGTCGAACGGCACCAGCGAGCGCAGATCCACGACCTCCAGGTCCCAGCCCTCCGCCTGTGCGGCCTCGGCGGCCTCCATGCAGACCGGCAGGGACGGGCCGTACGTGATGAGCGTGGCGCTCCGGCCGGCGCGGCGCACCACGGCGCGGCCGATCGGCTCCACCGCGGCCGGGCTCTCCGGCGACCAGTCGGACTTCGACCAGTACAGCCGCTTCGGCTCCAGGAAGACGACCGGGTCGTCGGAGGCGATGGCGGCGCGCAGCAGGCCGTAGGCGTCCTCGACCGTCGCCGGGGTGACGACATGGAGGCCCGGGGTCGCCATGTAGTACGCCTCGGAGGAGTCGCTGTGGTGCTCGACGCCGCCGATGCCGCCGCCGTACGGGACGCGGACGACCAGCGGCATCGGCATGGCGCCGCGCGTGCGGTTGCGCATCTTGGCGACATGGCTGAGCAGCTGCTCGAACGCCGGGTACGCGAACGCGTCGAACTGCATCTCGACGACCGGCCGCATGCCGTAGATGGCCATGCCGACGGCCGTGCCGAGGATGCCCGCCTCGGCGAGCGGGGTGTCCGTGCAGCGGTCCTCGCCGAACTCCTTGGCGAGCCCGTCAGTGACGCGGAAGACACCGCCGAGCGTGCCGACGTCCTCGCCCATGACGATCACGTTCGGGTCCTCGGCCATCGCGTCGCGCATGGCCCGCTGGAGGGCCTGCGCCATGGTGGCGGGCTTGGCCGCCGTCCTGGCTGCCACGGTGGTCATCGGTCGTCACCTTCCGCTTCGGCGTCCAGCTCGGCCCGCAGCTGCGCGGCCTGCTCCCGCAGCTGCGCGGTCTGCTCCGCGTAGACATGGGTGAACAGGTCCATCGGGTTGAGCACGGCGTCGGCGTTCATCCGCTCGCGCAGCCGCGCCGCCATCTCCTCGGCCCGGCCGGCCGCCTCCTGGATGCCGTCCTCGTCGATGAGGCCACGCTCCGTCAGCTCGCGCTCCAGCAGCTTCACGGGGTCGTGCCGCCGCCAGGCCTCCACCTCGGCGCTCCCCCGGTAGCGGGTCGCGTCGTCGGCGTTCGTGTGGGCGTCGATGCGGTACGTCACGGCCTCCACCAGCGTGGGGCCGCCGCCGCGCCGGGCGCGGGCCACCGCCTCGGAGAGCACCTGGTGGACGGCAGCCGCGTCGTTCCCGTCGACCAGGCGGCCGGGCATGCCGTACCCGACGGCCTTGTGGGCGAGCGAGGGGGCCGCGGTCTGCTTGTGGAGCGGTACGGAGATCGCGAAGCCGTTGTTCTGCACGAGGAAGACGACGGGTGCCTGCCATACGGCGGCGAAGTTCAGCGCCTCGTGGAAGTCGCCCTCGCTGGTGCCGCCGTCGCCGATCATGGCCAGCGCCACGACGTCGTCGCCCTTGAGGCGGGCCGCGTGGGCCAGGCCCACGGCGTGGGGGAGCTGCGTGGCGAGCGGGGTGCACAGGGGGGCGATGCGGTGCTCGCGCGGGTCGTACCCGGTGTGCCAGTCGCCCCGGAGCAGTGTCAGCGCCTCGACGGGGTCCAGTCCGCGCGCCACGGCCGCCAGGGTGTCCCGGTACGACGGGAACAGCCAGTCCTGGTCCTCCAGGACGAGCGCCGCCGCCACCTCACAGGCCTCCTGGCCCGTGCTGGACGGGTACACGGCGAGGCGGCCCTGCTTGGTGAGCGCGGTCGCCTGCGTGTTGTACCGGCGGCCGCGCACAAGCTCGGTGTACAGCCTGCGCAGGACGTCGGGCGCGAAGTCGGCGGCCGCGTCCGTGCCCAGCACCCGGTACGGCTCGGGGTCTGGGAGCAGCGGCGCGGGGTCCGTGCGCGGTTTCCACGCCGGGGGCGGGGTGGGCCGGTAAGAGGCCGCGCCGGGCAGCTCTTGGACCGTCATGACAGCACCTCCTCATGGGAGTGGGCATAAGACCCAGGGGGCCGGCGCGGAGTGTGGCGCGCCTCACCTACCGATTGTTCGGTCGTGGCGCCAATTTGGCTACAGGCACCCCGAGCCTGTGGACAAACGGTTTTGCACAGCCTGGGATAGGGGCAGGTCGTCCACAACAGAGAGGTGGGGGGACATGGAGGCTGAACAAATGGCCGATGGCCGGGAGCAGGCGGCACAGGGCGACGACCGCCTGCCGCCGCCACGGCCGCTGGACTCCATCGACCGCGACATCCTCCGGATCCTCCAGACGGATGGCCGGGCGTCGATACGGTCGGTGGCCGAGCGGGTCCACGTGTCGCGGGCGAACGCGTACGCGCGGATCAACCGGCTCATCGACGACGGGGTGATCCGCGGCTTCAGCGCCCGCGTCAACCACGAGCGTGCGGGTCAGGGCGCGTCGGCGTACATCACGCTCAAGATCGTGCAGAACTCGTGGCGCACGGTCCGCGAGCAGCTCAGGGCGCTTCCGGGCGCCGCGCACATCGCCCTGGTGAGCGGGGACTTCGACGTGCTGCTGCTGGTGCACACGCCGGACAACCGCACGCTGCGCGAACTGGTGCTGACCAAGCTCCAGTCGATCCCGGAGGTACTGTCCACGCGCACGCTGCTGGTCTTCGAGGAGACGGACCTCAACCGCAAGCCGGCGCCGGACGAGATCTGACCGGACCGGCGGGTCTGCCGGCCCTGACGGCCTCCGCCGGGTCGCGGAAACGCCTCGGCGCCCGGCGCCCCGCGTACGGGGGCCGGGCACCGGGGCACCACAAGGCCCGGCAGACCGGTACGGCAGCACGGCCGGTCCTGCTCGGCGGGCCGGTACAGCAGACCGGTACGGCAGGGCGGCCGTACAGCTCGGCGGGCCGGTCCTGCTCAGTGGGGGTGCGGCGTCAGCGGGTGCGTGCGGCTCAGCGGGTGGTGCGCAGGCCGTCGAAGGCCAGGCGGGCCACCGTCTCCGCGACCTGACGGCCGTCGGCTCCGTCGCCGGGCTGCGGGCGGTACCACTCCACCAGCGAGTTGACCATGCCGAACAGCAGCCTGGTCGCGATCTTTATGTCCACGTCGGAGCGCAGGTCGCCCTCCGCCGCCGCGGCCTTCATCAGCTCGGCTATGCGGTGGTCGAACTCGCGGCGCCGCTCCAGCGCCCAGCGCTCGGTCCGTGTGTTGCCCCGGACCCTCAGCAGCAGGGTCACGTACGGCAGTTCGTCCACCAGCACCTCGACCGTGCGCCGCGTGACGTACTCGACCCGCTCCACCGCACGCCCGCGCGTGGCGGGGTCCTCGTCCAGGACGGCGAACAGCCCGTCCAGCGCGCGGCTGACCGCCCGCCGCAGCAGCTCCTCCTTCCCCGAGACATGGTGGTAGATCGACGACTTGGAGATCCCGGCCGCCTTGGACAGGTGCTCCATGGACGTGCCGTCGTAGCCGCGCTCGTTGAAGACCCGCACGGCGACCGACAGCAGCGTCTCGGGCGTGTACGTGTCGCGCCTGACGGTGGTCATCACTCGTTCTCCCACTGCTTGTCGGCGTAGGAGTGGCGGTAGTGCGCCAGGGAGGGCGCGTAGCGGCCGGAGGGGTCGCGCTCGTGCATCTCCTCCAGGACGCCGTACGCCCAGCCGCGGCCGAGCTTGCGGCTCCACTCGATGGGCCCCAGCGGGTAGTTGACGCCGAGCCGCATCGCCGTGTCGATGTCCTCCTCCGTGGCGACGCCCTTGGCCACCGCCTCGTACGCGAGGTCGATGAGCCGCGCCACGGTCCTGGCGACGATCATGCCGGGCACGTCGGCGATGACGCTGACCTTCTTGCCGAGCGCCTGGAACAGGCCGATCGCCTGGTCGAGCGTCTCCGGGGACGTGTCGGGCCCCGCGGCCAGCGCGATGCGCGTCGCCTTCCGGTAGTCCAGGGCGAGGTCGAAGTAGACGACGTCGCGGAACTCGACGGACGTCTGCCCGTCCGCGGGGGCGAGCTGGCCGCCGCTGGGCAGCTCCAGGCGCGTGCCGTGGTCCTCTTCCTCCTCGCGGAGGGTGATCCCGGCCTCCCGGATCATGTCGAGCAGCTCGCCGAAGGGCGCGAGGTCGCCCTCGACCACGACGTACGCGGGCGGGTCGGCCGGGTCGGCCGTGTGCGGCTCCGGGCGGTGGGCGCCCTGCTCGTCGTACGTGTACCAGCCGCGCCCGGTCTTGCGGCCCAGCATCCCGGCCTCGACCAGGCGCCGCTGCGCGAGCGAGGGGCGGAACCGCGGGTCCTGGAAGAACGCCTCCCAGACGGACCGGGTCACCGCCTCGTTGACGTCGTGGCCGATCAGGTCGGTCAGCTCGAAGGCGCCCATGCGGAAGCCGCCGGACTCGCGCAGGACGGCGTCGATGGTGGCCGGGTCGGCGCCCTGCTCCTCGTAGACCGCGAACGCCTCGGCGTAGAAGGGGCGGGCGAGCCGGTTGACGATGAAGCCGGGGGTGTCGGCGCAGGCCACCGGGGTCTTGCCCCAGGCGCGGGCCGTCTCGTACGCGCGCGTGGCGGAGGCGATGTCCGTCGCGAAGCCGCTGACGACCTCGACCAGCGGCAGCAGCGGCGCCGGGTTGAAGAAGTGCATGCCGACGAAGCGGCCGGGGAGGCGCAGCGCCCCGCCGATGGCCGTGATGGACAGCGAGGAGGTGTTGGTGGCCAGGAGGCAGTCGTCGTCCACGACCTTCTCCAGGTCCGTGAACAGCTGCTGCTTGACGTCGAGGCGCTCGACGATCGCCTCGACGACGAGTGCGGCGTCGGCCAGCTCGTCCAGCCCCGAGGCGGGGTGGAGGCGGCCCGCGGCGGCGTCCCGGTCCTCCTGGGCGAGGCGGCCCTTGGTGACCAGCCGGTCCAGCCGCCCGAGGAGCGACTCGGCGGCCTGCTCGGCGCGGCCGGGGGCGGCGTCGTAGAGGCGTACGGGGTGGCCGGCGACCAGCGCGACCTGCGCGATTCCCTGGCCCATGGTCCCCGCGCCGACGACGGCGACGGTGCGGTCTCGTTCGACGGCGGTCCCGGCCGCCCGTGTGGTGGCGCCTGTGTCGGTCATGTCAGTGATCCTCCCCGATGCGTTTTCCACAGGTTCGAGAGACCCCCTTGTCCCGACCGATCGTTCGGTTACTCTAGCTCTGTCCGCCTGTTCCTGCCCAGCTCACCGAGGAGTTGGTCCGCCATGGCCGCCGCGCAGCTGACCCCCGCCCACCTGTCCGAGAGCCACCGGCCCACGCTCGATCAGGCGCTGGAGGCGATCCGCACCCGCGCCTACTGGTCGCCGCACCCGGAGCACCCGAAGGCGTACGGGGAGAACGGCTCGCTGAGCGCCGCCGAGGGCCTCGCCGCCCACCAGGCGGTCCTCGGTTCCCGCTTCGAGCTGGACCAGCCCGGCACGGACGGCTGGACGGGCGGCGAGGTCTCGCCGTACGGCCCCGCGCTCGGCGTCGAGTATCCGCACGCGGACATCGAGGTGCTGCTCCCGGCGATGCGCGCCGGTATGGGCGCCTGGCGGGACGCGGGCGCGGAGACACGCGCGCTGGTCTGCCTGGAGATCCTGGCCCGGATCAGCGCCCGGACGCACGAGTTCGCGCACGCGGTGATGCACACCAGCGGGCAGGCGTTCATGATGGCGTTCCAGGCGGGCGGCCCGCACGCGCAGGACCGCGGCCTGGAGGCGGTGGCGTACGCGTACGCGGAGCAGACCCGCACGCCGCAGGACGCCGAGTGGTCCAAGCCGCAGGGCAAGCGGGACCCGCTGGAGCTGCGCAAGACGTTCACCCCGGTCGGCCGGGGCATCGCCCTGATGATCGGCTGCAACACCTTCCCGACGTGGAACGGCTACCCGGGCCTGTTCGCCTCGCTGGCGACGGGGAACGCGGTCCTGGTCAAGCCGCACCCGCGCGCGGTGCTGCCGCTCGCCCTGACCGTGCGGATCGCGCGGGACGTGCTGGCGGAGGCGGGCTTCGACCCGAACCTGGTGGCCCTGGCCGCCGAGCGCCCCGGCGAGGGCATCGCCAAGACGCTGGCCGTCCGCCCCGAGGTCCGGATCATCGACTACACGGGCTCGACGGAGTTCGGCGACTGGCTGGAGACCAACGCCCGCCAGGCCCAGGTGTACACGGAGAAGGCCGGTGTCAACACGGTCGTCGTGGACTCCACGGACAACTACAAGGGCATGCTGGCCAACCTCGCCTTCTCGCTGTCCCTGTACAGCGGCCAGATGTGCACCACTCCGCAGAACCTGCTCATCCCCCGCGACGGCATCGCCACCGACGCCGGCCACAAGTCGTACGACGAGGTGGTCACCGACCTCGCCGCCGCCGTGGACGGCCTGCTGGGCGACGACGCGCGGGCGAACGGCCTGCTGGGCGCCCTGGTGAACCCCGATGTGAAGGCCCGCCTGGAGGCGGCCGCCGGTCTGGGCGAGGTCGCCCTGCCGTCCCGCGAGGTCACCAACCCGGACTTCCCCGAGGCCGTGGTGCGCACGCCGCTGATGGTCAAGCTGGACGGCGCCAAGCCGGACGCTGAGGCCGCCTACATGTCGGAGTGCTTCGGCCCGGTCTCCTTCGCCGTCGCCGTGGACTCCACCGCCGACGCGCTGGAGCTGCTGCGGCGTACGGTCCGCGAGAAGGGCGCCATGACCGTCGGCGCGTACACGACCTCGCCGGACGTGGAGCGCGCGGTCGAGGAGGTCTGCCTGGAGGAGTCGGCGCAGCTGTCGCTGAACCTGACGGGCGGGGTCTACGTCAACCAGACCGCCGCGTTCTCCGACTTCCACGGCTCCGGCGGCAACCCGGCCGCGAACGCCGCCCTGTGCGACAGCGCCTTCGTGGCGAACCGCTTCCGGGTGGTGGAGGTCCGCCGCCCGGCGTGACCCCGCGACGCGGGCGCCCGACCCGGGTGCCCGCGCCCACTGTCTGCCCCGCCCGCGCCGACCGGGCCCCGAACGCGGGGCGCGCCGACCGGGCCCCGAACGAGGGGGGCCAGGGTCGGCCGGGCCCCGGCTCCCTCGTCGCTCAGGCGGGGGTGCCGTCGATCTCCGCGTACCGCTGGACCCAGGCGTGCATGGCGATCGCGGCGGCGGCCCCCGCGTTGATGGACCGGGTCGAGCCGAACTGCGCGATGGAGCACACCACCCGCGCGTGCTTCCGCGCCTCCTCGGTGAGGCCCGGCCCCTCCTGCCCGAACAGCAGCACACAGCGGCGCGGCAGCTCGGTGCGCTCCAGCGGCACCGCGCCCGGCAGGTTGTCGATGCCGATGATCGGCAGCCCCTCCGCCTCGGCCCAGGCCGTCAGCGACTCCGTGTCCGGGTGGTGGCGCACATGCTGGTACCGGTCGGTGACCATCGCGCCGCGCCGGTTCCAGCGGCGGCGGCCCACGATGTGGACCTCCTTCGCCAGGAAGGCGTTGGCCGTGCGGACGACCGACCCGATGTTGAAGTCGTGGCCCCAGTTCTCCACGGCCACGTGGAAGTCGTGGCGGCGGGTGTCCAGGTCGGCGACGATCGCCTCGCGCGTCCAGTACCGGTAGCGGTCGACGACGTTGCGCCGGTCGCCCTGGGCGAGCAGCTCGCGGTCGTACCGCTCGTCCTCGGGCCAGGGCAGGGGGTGCGGCCCGACGCCGACCTGGGGGCCGTAGCCGTCGTCGTACTGGAGGGGGATGTCCGCCTGGGTGTCGCTGCTCACCCGACGAGAGTACGGGGAGCGGGCGCGTCCGGGCCCGGGCCCCGCTCCTCCCGCTCCACGGTCCTGCGGGACCGCAGCCGCCCGCCGACGTGGCGGGCCCGGCCCTCCAGCCACAGCAGGAACACCGTCGGCAGGAAGACCGCGTCCGCGGTGATCATGGCCAGGGAGAAGGCCGGCAGTCCGAGCAGCACCGCGATCCCGGCGTGCTCCATGATCATCACGGCCAGCAGCACGTTCTTGACCCGGCGGTTGAACAAGGTGAACGGGAAGGCGACCTGCACGATCACCGTGCCGTAGGTGATGAGCATGACGACCACGCTGGCACCGGCCAGCAGGTCGGAGACGGCGGGCCACGGGGAGAAGTAGTCGAGGTTCAGCGGGTAGTACAGGGCGGTGCCGTCCTGCCAGCGCGAGCCCTGGATCTTGTACCAGCCGGCCGTCGCGTAGATCAGGCAGACCTCCGCCATGATCACCGCGAGCGTCGCGTTGTGCAGCAGGTTGGCGAGGACGTCGAGCAGGATGCGCGGCTGGCCGGGAGCGAAGCGGCACACCAGCCACCACGCCCCCTGGGCGAGCCACAGCAGCCACAGCAGCACCACGATCCACGGCTCGCCGCTCTTGTCCTGGAACAGCGTCGCCGCCACCGGGCCGAGACCCAGCACCGCCCACAGCGCCACCCCCACCGGATCGGAGCCGCCGCCTTCCGGGCGCCGGGCCCGGCGGCGGGCGTCCAGCGACCAGACGTGTCCGCAGCGGGTGAGGACGAGGTAGATCGCCATGAGGTGCAGGACGTTGTCGCCGCCGTCGCCCATGAAGACGGACCGGTTCTGCAGCGACAGGACCCCCACCATGAACAGCGCGGACGTGGCCCGGGTGCGCCAGCCGACCAGCAGCAGCGCGCTGGAGACCACGGCAAGCGCGTAGACGGCCTCGAACCACAGGGCGGAGTCCGACCACATCAGGACGGTGAAGGAGTGGTTGTCCGCGATCAGCTGCCGCGCCATGTCCCAGCCCCAGGGGCCATCGGGGCCGTACAGCTCGTGGCGGTGGGGGAACTCGCGGAGGAGGAACAGCAGCCAGGTCGCGGAGAAGCCGATCCGGACGACCGCGCTCTGGTACGGCCCGAGGACGGTGCCGGTGACGCGCTGGACGGCGCGGGCGAGGCGCAGATGGGCGCCTTCCCTGCGGGGCGCGGGGACGCTGGTCGGGTTCACCTGGCCTCCTCCGCGGTACGGCCGCCGGTCACGCCGCCCGGCAGGTCGGCCGCGGTCACGGCCCACCAGGGCAGGAGCCGGTAGTACGGCCGGGTGTCCGTCTTCTCGCGGCTCCACGGCGGGGCGGCGACGCTCGTGGTCGCGGAGCGCACCTGTATCCGCTCGACCTTGCCGCCCAGCTCGTGCTTCTCCAGCCGCAGCAGGGCGATGCGGCGTATGTAGCGCTCGGACAGTCCTGCGCGCAGCGTGTTGGCCTGGTCGTCGTCGCCGTGCTGGTTGGCGTAGAAGTCCCAGGCGCGGCGCAGCTCGTTCTGCTGCACGTGGCTGGGGAAGGGGTTGCCGCGGATGGCGGCGGCGTCCTCGGCGGTGAGGTCGATCCACGGGGTGACCCGGCGGGTGCCGTCACGGGTGACCTCGGCGCGGACCTGGACCGCGATGTTCTGCTGGAGCGGGTTGGGCGCGAACAGCTTCCAGTTCTGCTCGAACTCCGGCATGACCCAGGCGTCGACCGTCTCGCCGTGCTGCTTGGACAGCGTGTTCGACGGCGCGACGTGCAGGAAGACCATGCCGACGTGGAAGCAGGCGACCAGCCCGATCACCGCGAGGGCGACGGCGCCCACGACCTGGTACGGCAGGGAGAGCGCCGCCAGCCCGGCACGGTCCTGGGGGGCCTCGTGGTGGGCGGCACGGTCCTGGGCGCCGCCGGGGTCCGGGATCGCCGTGCGGTCAGGCGAGCCGGGGTTCTGGCGGCCGAAGTCGGGGGAGCCGGCGTCCTGGGGGCCGGCCTGGGCCGGGATCGCGGCACCGCCGGGACTCCCGCCGCCGACCGCGTGCCCGGCGCGTCCGCGCTGCTCGTCGTACGACTCCATCCCGCCCCGTTCCGCGTCTGGCCCACCCCGGTTATCCACAGGGTTGACACCATACGGGCCGCCGACTCACCATTGAAGTCATTCAACCGAACGATCGGTCGGTAGGGGGCCCGATGACGGCAGTGACTGCGGACTCGCAGGAGGCGTACGAGGCGGTGTTCAACGCCGCCGTGGCCGCCGACGAGCGCATCGAACCGCGCGACTGGATGCCCGAGGCGTATCGCGCCACACTCATCCGCCAGATCGCCCAGCACGCGCACTCCGAGATCATCGGCATGCAGCCGGAGGCGAACTGGATCACGCGCGCGCCCTCGCTGCGCCGCAAGGCGATCCTGATGGCGAAGGTGCAGGACGAGGCGGGCCACGGCCTGTATCTGTACAGCGCCGCCGAGACCCTGGGCGTCAGCCGGGACGAGCTGCTGGACAAGCTGCACTCGGGCCGCCAGAAGTACTCGTCGATCTTCAATTACCCCACCCTGACCTGGGCCGACGTCGGCGCGATCGGCTGGCTCGTGGACGGCGCCGCGATCACCAACCAGGTGCCCCTGTGCCGCTGCTCCTACGGGCCGTACGCCCGCGCGATGATCCGCGTCTGCAAGGAGGAGTCCTTCCACCAGCGGCAGGGCTACGAGGCGCTGCTCGCCCTGTCGAAGGGCACGCCCGCGCAGCACGAGATGGCGCAGGACGCCGTCAACCGCTGGTGGTGGCCGTCGCTGATGATGTTCGGCCCGCCGGACGACGAGTCGGCGCACTCCGCTCAGTCCATGGCGTGGAAGATCAAGCGCCACTCCAACGACGAGCTGCGCCAGCGCTTCGTGGACATCTGCGTCCCGCAGGCCGAGTCCCTGGGCCTGACCCTCCCCGACCCGGACCTCCGGTGGAACGAGGAGCGGGGCCACTACGACTTCGGCGCGATCGACTGGTCGGAGTTCCGCGAGGTTCTCAAGGGCAACGGCCCGTGCAACGACCAGCGGATCAACCAGCGCCGCCGCGCCCACGAAGAGGGCGCGTGGGTCAGGGAGGCGGCGGCCGCGTACGCCGCGAAGCACAGCGATCGGAACACGGGCGACGAGTCCGGCACCACCGGGGAGGCGACGGCATGACAACCAGCGACTGGCCGCTGTGGGAGGTGTTCGTGCGCTCGCGCCGCGGGCTGTCCCACACGCACGCGGGGAGCCTGCACGCCCCGGACGCCGAGATGGCCCTGCGCAACGCCCGCGACCTCTACACCCGGCGCAACGAAGGCGTCTCCATCTGGGTCGTCCCCGCCACCTCCATCACCGCGTCGTCGCCGGACGAGAAGGACCCGTTCTTCGAGCCGTCCGCCGACAAGCCCTACCGCCACCCCACCTTCTACGAGATCCCCGAGGGGGTGCAGCACCTGTGACGACCTCCCTGAACACGGCGGCCCTCGCCCTCGGCGACGACGCGCTGGTGCTGTCCCACCGGCTGGGGGAGTGGGCGGGCCACGCGCCCGTGCTGGAGGAGGAGGTCGCCCTCGCGAACATCGCGCTGGACCTGCTCGGACAGGCCCGCGTGCTGCTCTCCTTCGTCGGCGACGAGGACGAGCTGGCGTTCCTCCGCGAGGAGCGGGCGTTCCGCAACACGCAGCTGGTCGAGCAGCCGAACGGCGACTTCGCCCACACGATCGCCCGGCAGCTGTACTTCTCCACGTACCAGCGCCTGCTGTACGGGCGCCTCGCGGCCGCCGATCCGCGAGACGGCGACGAGGGCCGGGAAGCCCTGCGTGGCCTGGCCGCGAAGGCGGTCAAGGAGGTCGCCTACCACCAGGACCACGCCGAGCAGTGGACGCTTCGGCTGGGCGACGGTACGCCGGAGAGCCACGACCGGATGCAGCGGGCCTGCGACGCGCTGTGGCGCTACACCGGCGAGATGTTCCAGCTCGTCGAGGGTGTGGACGTGGACTGGCGGGAGATGGAGGCCGACTGGCTGACGTCGGTGACCGCCGTGCTGGAGCGGGCGACCCTCACCCTTCCCGAAGGGCCCCGGACGACGGCGTGGAGCGCGGGCGCCGGGCGGCAGGGCGTGCACACCGAGCCGTTCGGGCGGATGCTCGCCGAGATGCAGCACCTGCACCGCAGCCACCCGGGGGCGTCGTGGTGACCATGACTCCGCTCGAGGAGGAGCTGAGCCGGTTGGCCGGTTCGGTCCCCGACCCCGAGATGCCCGTCCTCACCCTGGAGGAGCTGGGTGTTCTCCGGGGCGTGCGGGTCGAGGGACCGGGCAAGGTCACGGTCGAGCTGACCCCCACCTACACCGGCTGCCCCGCCATCGAGGCGATGTCGTCGGACATCGAGCGGGTCCTCCACGACCGAGGTGTCGAGGACGTCTCGGTGGTCACGGTCCTCTCCCCCGCCTGGTCCACGGACGACATCAGCGACGAGGGCCGCCGCAAGCTCGCCGAGTACGGCATAGCCCCGCCCCGGCGGCAGCACTCCCCCGAGGGGCCCGTGCCGCTCACCCTCGCCATCCGCTGCCCGCACTGCGGCTCGACCGACACCGAGCTGCTGAGCAGGTTCTCCTCGACCGCGTGCAAGTCACTGCGCCGCTGCGCCGCCTGCCGCGAACCCTTCGACCACTTCAAGGAGTTGTAGATGTTCCATCCGCTCCGGGTGAGCGAGGTCGAGCGGCTCACGGACGACTCGGTGGCCGTCACCTTCGCCGTGCCGCCCGAGCTGCGCGAGGCGTTCCGTCACACCCCCGGCCAGCACCTGACGATGCGCCGGACCTCCACGGCCGGGGAGGAGATCCGCCGTACGTACTCCATCTGCGCGCCGGCCGCGGGCCCCGGCGATGACCCGGTGCTGCGCGTCGGCATCCGGCTGGTCGAGGGCGGCGAGTTCTCCACGTACGCGCTGAAGGAGCTCGCCACCGGGGACACGGTCGAGGTCATGGAGCCGATGGGCAGGTTCGTCCTGGAGCCCCGGCCCGGTCACTTCGCGGCGATCGTCGGCGGCAGCGGCATCACGCCCGTGCTGTCCATCGCCTCGACGCTGCTGGCACGGGAGCCGAAGGCCCGCTTCTGCCTGATACGGAGCGACCGCACGGCCGCCTCCACGATGTTCCTGGACGAGGTCGCCGACCTGAAGGACCGCTACCCCGACCGCTTCCAGCTGGTCACGGTGCTGTCCCGCGAGGAGCAGCAGACGGGCCTGCCGTCCGGGCGGCTGGACGAGGACCGGCTGTCCGGCCTCCTCCCGGCGCTGCTCGCGGTGGACGACGTGGACGGCTGGTTCCTGTGCGGACCGTTCGGGCTCGTCCAGGGTGCCGAGCGGGCGCTGCGCGGCCTCGGTGTCCCGAAGAGCCGGGTCCACCAGGAGATCTTCCACGTGGACGACGGCTCGTCCACCGCCCGCGGGCCCGCTCAGGGCGAGGCCCCGGCGGCCACCCTGACGGCGACGCTGGACGGCAGGTCCGGGACATGGCCCGTCCAGGACGGCGAGTCCCTGCTGGAGACCGTGCTGCGCGGCCGGTCGGACGCGCCGTACGCCTGCAAGGGCGGCGTCTGCGGCACGTGCCGGGCGTTCCTGGTCTCCGGCGAGGTGCGGATGGACCGCAATTACGCGCTGGAGGCCGAGGAGACGGACGCCGGTTATGTCCTGGCGTGCCAGTCGCACGCGATGACACCGGAAGTCGAGCTCGACTTCGACCGGTGAGGCCGCGCCGCCGCGGTGGTGACCCTGGCGGGTTCCGTCGCGGCGGCCGCCCGCCGTACGACAGCCGCGGCCGCGGCGACCGTGGTGTCGTACGACCGCCGCCCGGTGAGGTCCGACCGGCGAGCTTCGACCCGTGCGCGGCGACCCACCGGACAGAGTCCGGCTGGTGAGCTGGTGAGCTGGTGAGCTGGTGAGCTGGTGAGGGACGAAAGGCCCCGTGGGCGTCGTCAGGCGACGGCCGCGGGGCCGCCGTGCTCGCTCACCATCGGGCGGCCGGCGCTCTCCCAGGCGAGCATGCCGCCGTCCACGTTCACCGCGTCGATGCCCTGCTGCACCAGGTACTGCGTGACCTGCGCGGACCGGCCACCGACCCGGCACATCACATAGGCGCGCCGCCCGTCGGCCACCGCCTCCGTCACCTCGCCGAACCGGGCGACGAACTCGCTCATCGGCACATGCAGGGCGCCCTCGACGTGCCCGGCGGCCCACTCGTCGTCCTCGCGGACATCCAGGACCAGGGCGTCGCCGGGCACGGAAGCGGCGTCCACGGTGGGCAGCGATGCGAAGTTCATGGGATCTTTCCTTCTCTCCGGGCCTCCTGGGCGCCTCCACGGGCTCGCAGGGGCCTCTTCGGGCCTTACGGGGCGGTTACGGGGCGGTCGTCAGCGCCGCGAGCTCCGCCTCACGCTCGGACACCTGGGCCAGCAGCTGCTCGGCGACCTCGTCCAGGAGCCGGTCGGGGTCGTCGGGCGCCATCCGCAGCATCGCACCGATCGCGCTCTCCTCCAGCTCACGCGCCACGACCGTCAGCAGTTCCTTGCGCTGCGCCAGCCACTCCAGACGCGCGTACAGCTCCTCGGTCTCGCTGTGCGCCGGTTCGGCGGGCGCGGGACCCGCCTCCCACTCCTCGGCGAGCTGCCGCAGCTGAGCCTCGTCTCCGCGGGCGTACGCGGCGTTGACGCGGGTGATGAACTCGTCGCGCCGCCGCCGCTCCGCCTCCTCGGCTGCCAGGTCGGGATGGGCCTTGCGGACCAGGTCCCGGTAGAGCTTGCGCGCCTCGTCGCTGGGTCGCACCCGCCGGGGCGCTTGCACGGGCTGCTCGTTCAGCATGGCCGCGGCCTCCGGGGACAGGCCGTCGGAGTCGATCCAGTTGTGGAACAGCTCGTCCACCCCGGGCATCGGCATGACCAGGGCGCGGGCCTCCTGCGCCCGGCGCAGGTCGTCCGGGTCGCCGGTGCGGGCCGCCCGTGCCTCCGCGATCAGCGCGTCCAGCTCGTCCAGGCGCGCGTACATCGGGCCGAGCTTCTGGTGGTGCAGCCGGGAGAAGTTCTCCACCTCGACCCGGAAGGTCTCCACCGCGATCTCGAACTCGATCAGCGCCTGCTCGGCCGCCCGCACGGCACGGGCAAGCCGCGCCTCAGGGGCCTCATCCGCCCCCTCGGCCTCAGCCCCACCAGGCACCTCGGCACCGGGCACCTCAGCACCGGGCGCCGAGCCGGGCTCGTGGCCGGGCGCCTCGTCGGCGCCGGGCGTGGCGGGCGGCGGGCCCTGCCGCTCGGGCCGCGGGGGCCGCTGGGCGGCCTCCGCCTCATCCACGGGGGCGCCGGTCAGGTCGTCGCTCGGGGTCGTCACCCGACCAGACTACGGGCGACCGGCGCCCCACCCGTCACACGCCCGCCCTGCCCCTCCGTCCGCGCCCGTCACACCTTTCGCCCGGCTGCGTCACACACCCGCCCGCCCTGCCCCTGCGTCCGCCCCGCCGCCCGCCCCGAGCCGCCGCACGCCCCGACCCGTCACACGCCCAGCTCGGCGGCGATGCGTCCGGCCCGGACGGCGGCGACCAGATCGGCGTGATCGGCCTCCGTACGGTCCGCGTACGCCACGGCGAAGTCGGCGACCGCCGCGTCCAGCTCGTCGCTCTTGCCGCAGTACGCCGCTATGAGCCGCGGGTCGGCGCTGTGGGCGTGCGCCCGCGCCAGCAGCGCGCCCGTCATCCGCGCGTAGTCGTCCACCTGGTCGGCGGGCAGGGCCGCCGGGTCCACGCTGCCCTTCCGGTTGCGGAACTGCCGCACCTGGTACGGCCGCCCCTCCACCGTCGTCCACCCGAGCAGGCTGTCGCTGACGACCTGCATCCGCTTCTGGCCCAGCACGACCCGGCGCCCCTCGTGCCCGGCGTCCTCGACCTCGAACCCGGCCTCGGGCAGGTGCGGCACCAGCGCGGAGGGCCTGGCCTCCTTCACCTGGAGCACCAGCGCCTCCCCCCGGTGGTCCAGGAGCAGCACCACGTACGACCGGGTGCCCACGCTGCCCGTGCCGACCACCCGGAACGCCACGTCCTGGATCGCGTACCGCGCGAGCAGCGGCAACCGGTCCGGCGGCAGCGTCGCCAGGTACGGGCCCAGCGCGGAGGCGACCGCCGCGGCCTCCGCGTCCGGCACCCGTGACAGCACCGGCGGGGCGTCCACGAACCGCCGCGAACCGTCCTCACAGGTCTCCGTCGCCCTCGCGGCGAACCGGGCACTCGTGTTCCGGCGGGCCTTCTCCGACACCCGCTCCAGCGTGCCGAGCAGGTCCCGCGCGTCCGTGTGGGAGACCAGCTCCTCGTCGGCGATGGCGTTCCACGCGTCCAGCACCGGCATCCGCGCCAGCAGCCGCATGGTCCTCCGGTAGGCGCCCACCGCGTCGTACGCGGCCGCCCGGCACAGGTCCTCGTCGGCACCGGCCTCCCGCCCGGCCAGCACCAGGGACGCCGCCAGCCGCTTGACGTCCCACTCCCACGGGCCGACCACGGTCTCGTCGAAGTCGTTCAGGTCGATGACCAGCCGGCCGCTCGCGTCGCCGTACAGCCCGAAGTTCGCCGCGTGCGCGTCGCCGCATATCTGCGCGCCCACCCCCGTGACGGGCGTGCCGGCCAGGTCGTACGCCATCAGCCCGGCGGCGCCCCGCAGGAACGCGAACGGCGTCGCGGCCATGCGCCCGACGCGTATCGGCGCCAGGCCCGGCACCCGGCCGCGGCTCGACTCCTCGACGGCCCGCACCGCGCCGGGACGCCCGGCCCGCAACGCCAGCACGTCGTGCGCGGCCCGCGGCACCCGCTCGCGCAGGGCCTTGCCGTACGCCTTCGGCCCCCCGGCCCCGCCCGGCCCGTACGCCCCCGCGGGATGCCGCGCGAACCCCGGCACGACCGGAATCCGCCCCGCACCGGCCGCGCCGTCCGCACCGGTGGCGCTCCCGCCTCCGGTCCGCTGCGCGGGCACCGTGGCCCGGATCTCGTCCATACGCCCCCCCATCACGTGATCTCGACCAGACGTGCGACGACCGTACCCCTCCGCCACCCACCCGTCTCCCCCTGTGGATAACTCGTCCACAGGCCCCGTCCCGCACTACCTCCCGCTCACGCCCCGCTCCCGTCACGCCCCGACGCGAAGCTCCCCGCGCCGCCCCCGTCCCGCCCCGACGCGAAGCTCCCCCACGCCGTCCTCTTCCCGAGCCGCGTGCCGCCCCGACGGGCGGCTCGGCGCGTGCCGGGGGTCCACGGCCCGGTTGATGGCGGCCTCCACCGCCGCGACCCGGTCGGCCAGCAGTCCCAGCGCGGCCACCGCGCGGCCGAGGGCGTCGCCACCCGCGCCGCCCAGCGCCCGGTCGCGGACGTACGCCGCCGTCACGGCCGCCCACCGTTCCCGCTGCTCCGGGGTGAGCGTGCCGCGCAGCGCGGCGAGTTTCAGCAGGTTCGCCTCGGCTCCGGAGGTCAGCGTCTGTGCCTCGGCCGTGTAGTGGTCGTCGATCACGGCGGCCAGCTCGGCGACGTTCATGACCGGCGAGATCCGTGCGGCGATCTTGTTCATGTTGCGGTACGAGCCCTGGAGCTGGAACGGCGGCTCCGCGCGGCCCGCGTCGGCCTGCCCGGCGGAGGCGATGTACGCGGCGTTGACCGCGAGGACCGTCTCGCGGGCGGCGAGCAGGTGGCGCAGCACCGCCAGCACCGAATCCAGCTCGGCGGGGGCGTACGGGTGGGCCAGCCGGTCCCGGCGGGCGGTGCCGTCCCCTGCGGCCAGGCGCAGCAGCAGCTCCAGGTCGGCGCGCTCGCGGCCCGCGAGGGGGGCGAGGACCGGGTGGGAGGTGAGCGCGTTCTCCACGAAGCTCAGCGCGAACGCGTCCTCCTTGCCGGTCAGCACGTCACCGAGGTTCCAGACGTCGGCGCGGTTGGCGAGCATGTCCGGCACGCGGAAGCGCTGCCCGGACTCGGTGTACGGGTTGCCGGCCATGCACACGGCGAAGCGCTTGCCGCGCAGGTCGTGGCCGTTCAGGGTGCGGGTCGCGTCGCACAGCGGGACGAACTTCTGCAGCAGCTCGGGCGAGGTGTGCTGGATGTCGTCCAGGTACAGCAGGACGTTGTTCCCTGCCGACAGCGCGAACGCGATCTTCTCGACCTCCCGGCGGGCGGCCGCGTTGGGCGCCTCGGCCGGGTCCAGCGAGGTGACGTCGTGCCCGAGGGCCGGTCCGTCGACCTTCACCAGCAGCAGGCCGAGGCGGTCGGCGACGTACTCTATGAGCGTCGTCTTGCCGTAGCCGGGCGGCGAGAGGAGCAGCAGCAGACCGCTCGTGTCCGCCCGCTTGGCGTCCCCGGCGACGCCGATCTGCTTGGCGAGGTTGTCCCCGACGAGCGGCAGGTACACCTCGTCCACGAGACGGCCCCGTACGAAGGACGACATGACGCGCGGCCGGTACTCGTCCAGCCGCAGCCGATCCCGCTCGGCCGCCACGAGCGCGTTCCTCGCCCGCTGGTAGGCGCGGAAGCCGGGCACCACCCGGCGGGCGAAGTCGCCGGTCCTGGTGAGGAACTCGTCGAGCCGCAGCCGCAGGACGCCCCGCTCGATCCGCGGGTGCGTGCCGAGCAGGCCCTCCACGCGCGCGGAGAGGTCGCACTCCACGTCGTGGCGCGGCAGGTCCGGACAGACCTCGATGGCGACGGCCTCCGCGAGGTCGCCCGCGTCCACGTTCTCGCCGCAGGAGGCGGCGTACGAGTGGAGCCAGCCCTCCACCAGCCGCCGCGCGCCCGCCACGTCCCCGCCCGCGAGCAGCGCCCGCACGTCCTCCGCGTACGGCGCCGAACCCCCCGCCCGCCGACCGTCCTCCCCGTACGCCGCCTGACCGGCCACCTGGCCGTCCTCCGCGTACGGCGCCGCCCCCACCGCCCGGTGGAACTTCTCCAGCAGGTCCCGCGCGGCCGGACCGCACGTGAACGACCCGCCCGCCGCCAGCTCCTCCACCAGGTACGCGGCGGCGAGTCCCGACATCCGCCCGGCCTCCGCCAGTTCGCCGCGCAGCGGGTCCAGTCCGGGCGCCGTACCGAACGCCTCGCGCGCGCGGACCAGCGTGACGGCCGCGCGGGTCCACCCCTCCCGCTGCTCGGGCGTCGTCCCGTGGGCCCAGAACAGCTGGGCGGCGGCCCGGTCGGCGGCCGGGTGGCGCAGCAGCCCCGCCCGCTCGCCCAGGCGCAGCAGTACGGCGAGGATCGCGGCGGCGTCGTGGTCGTGGACACCGCGCTCGTACCCCTCGTCGTAGGCGGCCTCGGCGGTCTCGCGGGCCAGCAGGGCGAGGTCGGCGGCCGCGAGGGCCTGCGCGCCGTGCTCGTCCAGCAGCCGGGCGGCCAGGTACTCGCCCCGGTAGACGTCGGCGTTCTCGGACGGCAGCAGCTGGTCCCAGTACGCGCGGGTGCCGGCGAAGGCCGAGTCGGTGACCGGGCGCCGGTAGTCGGTGCCGGTCAGCGCGAAGGCCAGGCCGCCGTCGGCGTGCGGGACGAGGGTCAGCTCCGGCGGGCGGGTGTTGACGGCGAAGCGGTGCGCGCCCAGCCGGATCGTGTCGCCGCCGTCCGCGTACAGCTCGACGCGGTCCCGCAGCGCCCGCCCGGCCTCCTGGCGGGCGGCCTTGAGGCGGCCCTCCAGTTCCTCGGCGCGCACCTGGTCGCCGAGTTCGCGCAGATCACCGGCGGTGCGGCGGACCTTGGCGACCATGGGGTCGGAGGCGAAGTACGTGTTGACGGCGTCCAGGCCGTCCAGGGCGGCCGCGCGGCGCGCGATGGTCTCCAGGACCCGCTCGGCGGACCGGGCGAGGCGCTCGGCGCGCCGGGCGCGGGTGTCCTGGAGCGTCTGCTTGCGCCCCGCGAAGGCGTCGTGGACCTCGGCGCGCTTGTCGGCGATCTCCGCGAGGAAGCCGTCGTGGTCGGCGAACCGCGACTCCAGGTTGTCCAGCTGGAGCAGCAGGCGGGCCAGCTGCTCGTCGCACGCCTCCGGGGTGCCGGCCGCCGCCAGCGCCCCGGTGACGGACTGTGCGAGGAGGGCGAACTCGGCGGCGAACGCTGCCCGCCCCTCCTGGTCGACGAGTTCGCGGCGCCGGGCGGCGAGGAGCGCGCGGGCGCGGTTGAGCCCGCCCAGCACCTCGGCGGTGCGCTCCAGGATGGCGGTGCGGACGGTCGGGTCGCCGATGTCGAGCCCGGCGACGACCTCGGTGAGGGTCTGGAGGCCGAGGACCTGCGCGTCGAGGCGTTCGGTGACCGCCGCGGCCTCGGCGGTCGTGGCGATGGCCCCGGCGTCGGCGGTGAGCCGCTCGACCTCTGCGTGCTGCGCGGCGAACGCGTCGTCGCGGCCGAGGAAGACCACCGCCCGCTGTGCGGTGGCCTCGATGTGGGCGGCGGCGTCCTCGGCGAGCGCGTCCACGGCGGCCGTGTCCGCGTACCGCATCTCCTTCAGCGTCACCAGGCGGCCCTGGGCGCGGCGCAGTTCGGTGATGCGGTCGATCCACTCCGCGGCGGTGGCCGGGGCCTCGCCGCGCACCCGCCGCACCAGCCGCTGGAGGTCCTCCGCGGCGGCGGCGACGGCCTCGGCGGCCCGGCCGGTGAGGTCCCGTACGGTGGCGAACTCGCGCAGCACCTGCTCGGCGGTGTCCCGGACCTCGTCCAGCGGGGTGCGCAGGTCGCCCGCGTCCGCGTCGCCCAGCCAGGGGAACCGGTCGGCGGCCCGCGTGCAGGCGGCGACCAGCGCGGCGTACATCTCGCCGGTGGCGGTGGTCTCCGCGACCTGCCGGGCGATGGCGAGACAGTCCGAGATGCCGCGGACCAGGTCGGCGTTGCCGATGCGGGCGAGCGGCCCCTCGCCCTCGGGGACGGTCCCGGTGACGTACGGGGTGTGCCACAGCTGCACCGGGTGGACGCGCCCGGACTCCCCCGGGTCGCCGCGCAGCACGGCGAGCGTGCCGTCGTCCAGCAGGGCGTGGCCGCGGCAGGCGATCGGGGCGGCGACCTCCTTGCGGATCAGGTTGTACGGCAGCAGCAGCGAGCGGCCGTCGGCGGCGGAGTGGAACACGTACAGCACGTCTTCGCCGTTGGGCGACCGGACGGCCCGCTCGAACTCGAGCCCGGACGTGTCCGTGTCGAAGGCCTTCGCCGTGCCGGTGGCCAGGCAGTAGCCGCCGGGGAAGACGACGCCCTGGCCGTCGGGCAGGCGGCGGCAGGCCTGCCCGACGCCGTCCAGCCGCAGCACCTTCCCGGTGAGCGTGTTGAAGACCAGGTGACGCGCGTCCTGCTCCTTGTAGGGCCGCACCCGCAGCAGGACCAGGGCGCCGACGACGGCGTACGCGACCTCCGCGTCCGCCAGCGACTGCAGGGGCTCGTCCACCGGCTCGCTGTGGACCCCCTCGCCGGTCTCCGTGTCGTTCTCGGTCTTCACGGTGAGCGTTCCGCCGACCGTCGAGACGAACACCGCGCCGTCCGCGACGGCGATGTGCGGATGCCGCCCGAGGACGTGGTCGTCGCGGGTCGTCGCGGTCCAGTCGAAGTCGTACGGGGCGGGCAGGACGTGGTCGCGCTCGCCGCGCGCGTCGAGGAACCTCACCTCGCCGGACGGTCCGAGCGACCAGCGCAGCACGCGGATGTCGTCGGCCTGCGCCCCGGTCCGGAACACGGCCAGCAGCCTGCCGTCCACCCGGCGCAGCCGCAGCAGCCGCGCGCCCTGGAAGTAGCGGTGCAGCGCGGCGAACTCGGCGACGAAGGCGGGGTCGTCCAGCAGGCCGGGCACCGCGTCGTCCGGGAGCCGCTTCAGGTCGCGGTCGTGGAGCGCGAGGACGTCGCCGGGCGTCGGCGCCTCGTACCCGACGAGCAGCACGTCGCCGACCGCGACGATGTCACGGGCCAGCAGGTCCCGTTCGGTGCGCAGGTGGTCGGTGGCTGCGAGGGCCAGCCCGGTGGAGCCGAACGCCTCTACGCGCGCGGTGTTGAGGGCGCCGGCGCGGCGGGCCAGTTCGGCGGCGCGGGCGTCCAGCCGGTCGCGCAGCACCTCGTACGTACCGGCGTCCAGGCCGCTCGCCGTCCCGGTCCCTGTCACTGTCCAGCTCCCTCGTGTACGTGATGGTTTCCGCGGCCGCCGCCCCCCGCGCGGCGGCTGCGAAGTCTTGCGAGGCGGCCTTGACCCCTCCCAGGCCCCCAGGCCGTCCCGGGCCCCCAGATCCCCAGGTCCCTCAGGCCGTCCCGGACGGGTCCGGGCCCCTCCCGTGGCCGTCCAGGGGCTCCAGCGGGCCTCCCAGGGCTTTACGGAGGGGGTCAGGCGCCCCGGTGCCCTCCGGGGACGCCCGGAGGCCCCAGAGGCCGTACGAAGGCTCTTCGGGCCCCTCCGAGCCGCGCCCAGGGCCTCGCCCCGGCCCGGCAGGCCCCCCGGACCAAGCGGGGCCCCGAGGCCCTGTCACCCTCCCAGACCCCCGTCAGGCCCCCCGCCCAGGCCCCAGGCCCCGTTCAGGCGCCCCCAGGCCCCGTTCAGGCGCCCCCGGGCCCCACGAGGCCCGGGGAGAGCGCCCCGTCAGCTCGCCGCCGCGGCGCCGTTGAGGCTCGCGAGCTCCGACACCGGCATGTCGGCCAGGCCCAGCTGCCGTGCCTTGCCCAGCAGTTCGTCCAGCTGCCCCGACCCGGCCGGCATCAGCTTCATCAGCAGCGCCGACACCGTCAGGTTCCGCACGTCGGCCGTGGACACCGAGCCGAGCATCCTGCCGAGGTCCTCCGTGAAGGACGCGGAGCCGTCCAGCCACGGCCCGGCCAGCGTCCGCGCGGTGTGCGAGCTGTCCACGAAGCCGTCCACGGCCTTGCCCAGGGAGACCGACTGCACGATCCGGTCGAAGAAGACCGACTCGCCGCCGACGATGTTGATGTCGGCGTTCTCCAGCCCGGTGGCCAGCACCGTCGCCTGCGCCTCCGCGACCTGCCGCTGTACGTCGAGCCCGGCGAGGCGGATGTCCTTCTCGGCCTCCAGCCGGAGCCGGAACTCCTCGTGCGTACGGGACGCCTCGTCCAGAGCGGCCATGGCGGCCGCCTTCTCGGTGAGGCCCGCGGCCTCCGCCTTCAGCTTCTCCCCGATCGCCGTGGCCTCGGCGAGCGCCTTCTCCCGCGTACCGATCGCCTCGGCGCGCAGCCGTGCCTCGGTGGCCTCCGCCTCCGCGCGGCCGGCCTTCTCGATGGCGTCGGCCTCCTTCTCCCGCACCTGTACGGCGGCCAGCCCCTCCGCGGCGGCCTCCGCCTGGATGCCCTCGGCGAGGCGCACCTTGGCGCGGGCGTCCATGTCGGCGGCCTTCTGGCGCGCCTCGGCCAGGGTCAGCTCCTCCGCCGCGCGGTGGACCGCGGCCTGCTCGGCGGCCTCGGCGGCCTTGATGTCCTTGACCAGCCGCTCCTGCGCCTCGGCCTCGGCGGCGATGACGATGGCCTGTCGCTTGCGCTCGGCCTCCTCGACGGCGCGGAGCTTCTTGATGGACTCCTCCTGCTCGGCGACCGTGCGGTCCACGGCGACGCGCTCGCGGATCACCTCGGCGATCTCGCGCCGCTCCGCCTCGACCTCCTTCTCGGCGGAGATGCGGGTCAGCTCGGTCTCCCGCTCGCGGGCGATCACTTCGAGCAGGCGGTCCTTCTCGATGCGCTCGTTCTCGATGGCGATGACCCGCTCGCGGTTCTTCTGCGCGACCGCCACCTCGCGGGCCTGGTTCTCACGCTGGACGCCGAGCTGCTCCTCGGTCTTGAGGAAGGCGCTCTGCGCCCGCAGCCGCTCCTCCTCGACCACGCGCGCGGTCTCGGCCTCCTCCCGGGCCCGTACGGTCTCGATCTCCCGCTTCTGCTTGATCTCCGCGTCGGCCTGGCGGCGCTCCAGCTCCAGGATGGCCTCGCGCGCGTCCACGTTCTGCCGGGTGATCTCCTTCTCCTCCGTGCGCCGGAACTCGTTGGTGCGCACGTGCTCGACGGCCGTCAGCTCGGTGATCTTCCGGATGCCCTGGGCGTCGAGGATGTTGGCGGCGTCCAGCTGCGCGAGCGGCGTCTGCTCCAGGTAGTCGATCGCCGCGTCCTCCAGGCTGTAGCCGTTGAGGTCGGTGCCGATGACCTCGATGATCCGGTCCCGGAACTCGTCGCGCTTGGTGTACAGGTCGGTGAAGTCCAGCTGCTTGCCGACCGTCTTGAGCGCCTCGGAGAACTTGGCGGCGAACAGGTCCTGAAGCGTGCGCTGGTCGCTCGCCCGGGCGGTGCCGATCGCCTGGGCGACCTTGATGACGTCCTCGACGGTCTTGTTGACGCGGACGAAGAACGAGATGCGGATGTCGGCGCGGATGTTGTCCCGGCAGATCAGCCCGTCCCGGCCCGTCCGGCTGATGTCGATCGTCTTGACCGAGATGTCCATGACCTCGGCCTTGTGCAGGACCGGCAGGACGACCTGTCCGGTGAAGGTCACATCGACCTTCCGCATCTTCGACACGATCAGTGCCTTGCCCTGTTCCACCTTGCGGAACAGCCGGCTGATCACGAACAGCATGGCGATGGCGATGAGCAGGACAACGGCGACGAGCACGCCGATACCCCAGGTGAAGGCATCCATGAGCGATCCCCGGATCGAAGGGTGAGCTGAGGTGGGTGGGGGCTGAGGTCAGCCGCGCGGGTCGAGCGCCGCGTCGAAGGGCGCGACCCAGAAGAAGCCGCCGTCGTCGTCGTAGGCGTACAGCAGCCCCGTACTGCCGAGGGCCAGCCGGGCCCCGTCGTTCTGGCGGACCTGCACGACGGCGGTGGAGCCGTCCCGCGCCGCGACCTCGGCCTGGCCGAACACCGCGTCCACCCGCCCCGTGCGGATGGTGCAGGTCTGGCCCACGAAGTCGTGCCGGGACGGCGCGGGTTCATCGGGTAGGAGCTTGGCGAGGGAGCGTACGAGCGCGCCGGTCACCCGCCAGGAGACGGCCACCGAGGCCAACAGCACGCCGACGCCCAGGAGATGGAGCACGACGCCGGACCAGCCCGTACGGGCGAGGAGCACCGCCCCGGCGACGCCGAGGAACCAGGCCAGCGCGACCAGAAGCGAGACCGCCACCGCGACGGGCACCCCGCCCAGGCGCAGCGCGGCGGCGTCCACGTCGGCGTCGAAGCCGTCCGCCTCGGCCACACCGGCCAGGACCAGCACCCAGAAGACGACGACCACCACGAGCGCCGCCGTGAGCAGCACGGCCGGGAACGACGTGACGGCCTGCCAGAACTCCGTCATGATGCGTTCCCCCTATGTCGCCGACGCGCATGGTGATTTCCGGGCTACGGCACTGTTGTCGCGCACCGCTCCCCGGCCGGACCATGCTGACAGGGAGGGGCACCCGTTCACATTGCCGTCATCCGGCAATCTTTACGCCCTGTTGCATGCCGATGCCGCGCCCGCCGGGAAGCGCCCGCGCCGACGCCCGCCGCGCCCCCTCGCCGGCCGGGGCCCGGGCCGCCGGGCGATCATGGAGTCGGGGCGGGTGCGGCGGCCGGCGATCACGCGGCCGCCCCGCTCCGGGCGACGCCCGTCGTGGCCTGCGTCACACCGCGCCTCTTCCCGGCCAGGACCCCACCGCTCAACAGCGAACGGCGAACCACGAACGGCGAACGGTGAACGGCGAACGGTGAACGGCGAACGGCGAACGGCGAACGGGAAAAGCGAAACGGTCGGCATCGTCGTAACGATGCCGACCGTTTCGTCGGTGCGCGAGGGGGGAGTTGAACCCCCACGCCCTTGCGGGCACTGGAACCTGAATCCAGCGCGTCTGCCTATTCCGCCACCCGCGCATTGGGTGTTGCCTCCCGGAGCCCCACCTTGTTCGGTGCGACCGCCTGGCGACATCTGAAGATTAGCACGTCGCACGGGGTGGGTTCACATCCGTTGTTTCGGCGGCCTCCCGGACGAACAAGGGTGGAGGGGGACGGCGCCACCGGGCGCCGCCGCGCACGCGACGGAGACGTACATATGGACACCCCGGCACGGGACGACGGGCAGGGACCGGCCCGTGACGGATCGCCTCCGCACCCGCTCCTCCCGGCCGCGCCCCGGGTGCGGGACACTGTCCACAGGCCACCTCTACGATCCGTACGGGAGATGTGAGGGGTGACACTCGTCCACAGGGCAGAGAAGGGGAACCAGCCGATTTCCCGACGCGTGGATACGATCAGTAAGCAGTACCAGGACGGCAACGACGGAGGAGGTGCCCCATGGGAGTCCTGAAGCGGTTCGAGCAGCGACTCGAAGGCCTGGTCAACGGCACCTTCGCCAAAGTCTTCAAGTCCGAGGTGCAGCCCGTCGAGATCGCCGGGGCCCTCCAGCGCGAGTGCGACAACAACGCGACGATCTGGAACCGCGAGCGGACCGTCGTCCCCAACGACTTCATCGTCGAGCTGAGCGCGCCGGACTTCGAGCGCCTCAGCCCGTACTCGGGCCAGCTCGGCGACGAGCTCGCCGGCCTGGTCAGGGACTACGCCAAGCAGCAGCGGTACACGTTCATGGGCCCCATCAAGGTCCACCTGGAGAAGGCCGACGACCTCGACACCGGCCTGTACCGGGTCCGCAGCCGCACGCTGGCGTCCAGCTCCTCGCAGTCGGCGCAGCCGGTCGACGGCGCCCACCCGGCGGGCCCGCCGCCCGGTGCCGGAGGACGCCCCGGCGGCTACGGCTACCCGCCCGCCGGTGTCCCGCCGATGCCCGCGGCCCCGCCGCCCGGCGGAGGCGCCCACCGCCCCGGTCCCGCGGCGCACCGCCCGCCGGGGGGCTCCGGCCATGTGCCGGGCGCCGGTCAGGTGCGCCGCTGGATCGAGATCAACGGCACGCGCCACCAGATCTCCCGCCCCACACTCGTGCTCGGTCGCAGCACGGACGCCGACGTGCGGATCGACGACCCCGGCGTATCGCGCCGTCACTGCGAGATCCGGACCGGAACGCCCTCGACGATCCAGGATCTCGGGTCCACCAACGGCATCGTGGTGGACGGGCAGCACACCACCCGCGCTACGCTCCGCGACGGCTCGCGGATCGTCGTGGGCAGCACCACCATCGTTTACCGGCAAGCCGAAGGGTGAAGCGGGGGCAATGTCAGAGCTGACCCTCACGGTCATGCGGTTGGGTTTCCTCGCCGTACTGTGGCTGTTCGTCATCGTGGCCGTCCAGGTCATCCGCAGCGACCTGTTCGGTACGCGGGTCACGCAGCGCGGTTCGCGCCGCGAGGCCGCGCGGCCACAGCAGGGCGGCCGCCAGGGCGCGGCACCGCCCCAGCAGCGGCAGCGCTGCGGCGCCCCGACCAAGCTGGTCGTGTCCGAGGGCACCCTGACCGGCACGACGGTCGCCCTCCAGGGGCAGACCATCACGCTGGGCCGGGCCCACGACTCCACCATCGTGCTGGACGACGACTACGCCTCCAGCCGGCATGCCAGGATCTACCCGGACCGTGACGGCCAGTGGATCGTCGAGGATCTCGGGTCCACGAACGGCACGTATCTCGACCGGACCCGACTCACCACACCGACCCCGATTCCGCTGGGCGCGCCGATCCGCATCGGCAAGACCGTCATCGAGCTGCGGAAGTAGTACGACAATGAGCGAGCGGAGCGAGCGAGCCGCAGCGGTCCCAGGGGACCGGAGGGGGCTCCCGACCGGAGGGTGGGCAGTGTGGCTCGAGACCGGCTTTACCCCGAGCCGACGGGTGAGGTGCGCATGAGTCTGTCACTGCGCTTCGCCGCCGGGTCGCACAAGGGCATGATCCGCGAGGGCAACGAGGACTCCGGTTACGCCGGTCCCCGCCTGCTCGCCATCGCCGACGGCATGGGCGGCCAGGCCGCGGGCGAGGTCGCGTCCTCCGAGGTCATCTCCGCGCTCGTCACGCTCGACGACGACGTCCCCGGCTCCGACATCCTCACCTCGCTCGGCACGGCGGTGCAGCGCGCCAACGACCAGCTGCGGATGATGGTCGAGGAGGACCCCCAGCTCGAAGGCATGGGGACCACCCTGACCGCCCTGCTGTGGACCGGCCAGCGCCTCGGCCTCGTCCACGTCGGCGACTCCCGCGCGTACCTCCTCCGCGACGGCGTCCTCACTCAGATCACGCAGGACCACACCTGGGTGCAGCGGCTCGTGGACGAGGGCCGGATCACCGAGGAGGAGGCCACCACCCACCCGCAGCGCTCCCTCCTGATGCGCGCGCTGGGCAGCGGCGACCACGTCGAGCCGGACCTGTCGATCCGCGAGGTCCGCGCCGGCGACCGGTATCTGATCTGCTCCGACGGCCTGTCCGGCGTCGTCTCCCACCAGACGATGGAGGAGACCCTCGCCGGGTACCAGGACCCGCAGCAGACCGTGCAGGAGCTGATCCAGCTCGCGCTGCGCGGCGGCGGCCCCGACAACATCACCGTGATCGTCGCGGACGTCCTCGACGTGGACGGCGGCGACACCCTCGCCGGGCGGCTCAGCGACACCCCGGTCGTCGTGGGCGCGGTCGCCGAGAACCAGCCGCAGCTCAACGACGGCGGCGCCATGCAGACCCCGGCGGGGCGCGCGTCCGGCCTCGGCCGGTCCGGGCAGCCCCCGGCGGGCGGCTTCGGCCCGCCCGGCAGCGGCGACGACATCGGCTACGGCGGCATGCCGCCCGAGGACGGCGGCTACGGCACGTACGGCGAGGCCGACCTCACCAAGCCGCGTGGCAAGGGCCGCAAGTGGTTCAAGCGGATCTTCTTCACGCTGCTGGTGCTCGCGCTCATCGGCGGCGGCGCCTACGGCGGCTGGCGCTGGACGCAGACGCAGTACTACGTCGGCGCGAACGACGGCCATGTCGCGCTGTACCGCGGCATCAGCCAGGACCTGGCGTGGATCTCGCTGTCGGAGGTCGAGAAGGACCACCCCGACATCGAACTCAAGTACCTCCCGGCCTACCAGCAGAAGCAGGTGGAGGAGACCATCGCCCGCAGCAGCCTCGCCAAGGCCGAAGCCAAGATCAGGGAGCTGGGCGCCCAGGCGACGGCCTGCCGCAAGCAGGAGCAGGCCCGCGCGGCCGCCGCCGCCCAGCCGACGGCGCCGCCCAGCGAGGAGCAGGCCGGCGGCACCACGGGCTCCGCCGGGACCACCAAGCCCAAGCCCACGCCCACCACAGCCGTCCCCTCCCCGGGCCCCACCCTCACGGAGGACGAGAAGAGGCTGGCCTCGAACTGCGGCAAGCAGTAAGCACCCGTAGGGGGGCCTTTTCACCACCATGAGCGTTGTCACCAACACGACCACGATCGGCGCGATCGACGCACCGAGCCGCCGCAACACCGAGCTGATGCTGCTCGGCTTCGCCGTGGCGATCCCCGTCTTCGCGTATCTGAACGTCGGGCTCGCCCTCGACGGCGAGGTCCCGGCCGGCATGCTCGGCTACGGCCTGGGCCTGGGCATCCTCGCCGGTATCGCGCACCTGCTGGTGCGCCGCTTCGCCAAGTACGCGGACCCGCTGCTGCTGCCGCTGGCCACCCTGCTCAACGGCCTGGGCCTGGTGCTGATCTGGCGCCTCGACCAGTCGCCCCGGCTGATCGCCGACTCGATGCGGAAGTACGGCAGCCACAGCGCCGACGCCCCGCAGCAGCTGCTGTACTCGGCGATCGGCGTCGCGATGTTCCTGCTGGTGCTCGTGTTCCTCAAGGACCACCGCGTGCTCCAGCGCTACACGTACATCTCCATGGTGGTGGCGATCGTGCTGCTGCTGCTGCCGCTCGTCCCCGGGCTCGGCACGGACAGCTTCGGCGCCAAGATCTGGATCAGGGTCGGGCCGTTCTCCATCCAGCCCGGTGAGTTCGCCAAGATCGTCCTGGCGGTGTTCTTCGCCGGGTACCTGATGGTGAAGCGGGACGCGCTCGCCCTGGCCAGCCGCCGCTTCATGGGCCTCTACCTGCCCCGTGGCCGCGACCTCGGGCCGATCCTCACCATCTGGGCGATCAGCCTGGCGATCCTGGTCTTCGAGAACGACCTCGGCACGTCGCTGCTGTTCTTCGGCATGTTCGTCGTCCTGCTGTACGTGGCGACCGAGCGGACCAGCTGGATCGTCATGGGCCTGCTGATGGCCGTGGGCGGCGCGGTGGTCGTCGGCTCGTTCGCCACGCACGTCCAGTCCCGTGTGGCCGCCTGGCTCGACCCGTTCGAGTGCCTGAAGACCGCGCCGCCGGACACCAACATGGCCTGGGCCTGCGACCAGATGACCCAGGTCCTCATGTCGTTCGGCTCCGGCGGCACCATCGGCACCGGTCTCGGCCAGGGCAACTCCGACCTGATCACGTTCGCCGTCAACTCCGACTTCATCTTCGCCACCGTCGGCGAGGAGCTGGGGCTGGCCGGCGCGATGGCCTTCATCCTCCTGTACGGCCTGATCGTCGAGCGTGGTCTGCGCACCGCCCTCGCGGCCCGCGACCCGTTCGGCAAGCTGCTCGCGTGCGGCCTGTCCGGCGCCTTCGCGCTCCAGGTCTTCGTCGTCGCCGGCGGTGTGATGGGCCTCATCCCGCTGACCGGTATGACGATGCCGTTCCTCGCGTACGGCGGTTCGTCGGTGATCGCCAACTGGGCGCTGATCGCCATCCTGCTGCGGATCAGCGACACCGCGCGCCGCCCCGCGCCCGCCCCCGCTCCCAGCCCCGACGCCGAGATGACCCAGGTGGTCCGACCGTGAACAAGCCCCTGCGCCATATCGCGATCTTCTGCGGCCTGTTGGTGTTCGCGCTGCTGCTCCGGGACAACTGGCTCCAGTTCGTCCGCGCCGACGAGCTGAACTCGCACGAGCGCAACAGGCGCGTGACGATCGAGCGGTACGCCTCCGTCCGCGGCGACATCATCGTGGACGGCAAGCCGATCACCGGCTCCGTCGACTCGAAGGACCCGCTGTACCGGTACAAGCGGACGTACGTGAACGGCCCCATGTGGGCGCCGGTCACCGGGTTCGCCTCGCAGGCGTACGGCGCCAACCAGCTGGAGAAGCTGAACGACTCGATCCTCACCGGCAACGACGACCGGCTCTTCTTCGACCGCACGCTCTCGATGTTCACCGGCGAGCAGAAGAAGGGCGGCAACGTCGTCACCACCCTCAACGGCGCCGCCCAGAAGGCCGCCTTCGAGGGCCTCGGCGACAAGAAGGGCGCCGTCGCGGCGATCGACCCGCAGACCGGCAGGATCCTCGCGCTGGCCTCCACCCCGTCGTACGACCCGGGCAGCTTCGCCGGTTACTCCGGCAAGGACGAGAAGTCCTGGGTGGCGCTGGAGAAGGACAAGGACAAGCCGAAGCTGAACCGCGCGCTGCGCGAGATCTACCCGCCCGGCTCGACGTTCAAGGTCGTCACGGCCGCCGCCGCGATCGAGAACGGCATCATCAAGGACATCAACGCGCCGACGGACACCCCGGAGCCGTACAAGCTGCCGCTGTCCACGGTGCCGATGAAGAACCACGCGAGCGGCTGCAAGAACGCCTCGCTGAACTACGCGATGGAGGTCTCCTGCAACTCCGTCTTCGCGAAGCTCGGTGACGAGGTCGGCCGCGACAAGATGGTCGAGATGGCGGAGAAGTTCGGCTTCAACAACCCGGAGATCGACACCCCGGTCCGCGCCGCCGCCTCCGTCTACGACAAGAAGATGGACCGGGGTGGCAACGCCCTGTCGTCCATCGGCCAGTTCAACACGGCGACCACCCCGCTCCAGATGGCCATGGTCACCGCCGCCATCGCCAACGACGGCAAGCTGATGAAGCCGTACATGGTGGACCACCTCGTCGCTCCGAACCTCGACGTGATCGAGAAGCACGAGCCGGAGGAGATGAGCCGCCCGATGTCGGCGGAGACCGCGCAGCTCGTCCAGAAGATGATGGAGAACGTCGTCGAGAAGGGCACCGGCGGCAACGCCAAGATCCGGGACGTCACGGTCGGCGGCAAGACGGGTACGGCGCAGCACGGCGAGAAGAACAAGGCTCGCCCGTACGCGTGGTTCATCTCCTACGCCAAGACGGACAGCGGCTCGCCCGTCGCCGTCGCCGTGGTCGTGGAGGACTCCGACGCGACCCGCGACGACATCAGCGGCGGCGGCCTGGCCGCGCCGATCGCGCGCGACGTGATGAAGGCGGTGCTCGACAGCCGGAGGTGAGGCGGTGCCTGTGTACCGGTCCCGTATCAGCTTCCGGTCTCGGCCGGATCGGCTCGTCGTGGCCGGTAGCCTTTGCGCGGACAGCACACCGCCGGACCACACACACGGTTGCGGCCGGGACTGACGGAGAGGGCTGGAACAGTTATGGATGAGCCGCGTCGCCTCGGCGGCCGGTACGAGCTGGGCTCGGTGCTCGGCCGTGGTGGCATGGCCGAGGTCTACCTCGCCCACGACACCCGGCTCGGCCGCACCGTCGCCGTGAAGACGCTGCGGGCCGATCTGGCGCGCGACCCGTCGTTCCAGGCCCGGTTCCGCCGTGAGGCCCAGTCGGCCGCCTCGCTCAACCATCCGGCGATCGTCGCCGTGTACGACACGGGCGAGGACTACGTCGACGGCGTGTCCATCCCGTACATCGTCATGGAGTACGTCGACGGGTCCACCCTGCGTGAGCTGCTGCACTCCGGGCGCAAGCTGCTGCCCGAGCGCACGCTGGAGATGACCGTCGGCATCCTCCAGGCCCTGGAGTACTCGCACCGCGCCGGGATCGTCCACCGCGACATCAAGCCCGCGAACGTCATGCTGACGCGCACCGGCCAGGTCAAGGTGATGGACTTCGGCATCGCCCGCGCCATGGGCGACGCCGGCATGACCATGACGCAGACGGCCGCCGTGATCGGCACCGCCCAGTACCTCTCCCCGGAGCAGGCCAAGGGCGAGACCGTGGACGCGCGCTCCGACCTGTACTCCACCGGCTGCCTGCTGTACGAGCTGCTGACCGTGCGCCCGCCGTTCGTCGGGGACTCCCCGGTCGCGGTCGCCTACCAGCACGTACGGGAGGAGCCGCAGCCGCCGAGCGTCTTCGACCCGGAGATCACGCCCGAGATGGACGCGATCGTCCTGAAGGCGCTGGTCAAGGACCCGGACTACCGCTACCAGTCCGCCGACGAGATGCGCGCCGACATCGAGGCGTGCCTCGACGGCCAGCCGGTCGCCGCGACGGCCGCGATGGGCGCGCCGGGCGGCTACGGCTACCCGCACCCGGACCAGCACGCCTCGGCCATGCACCACCCGGCGGACCCGGGCGCGCAGACGTCGATGCTGCCCCCGATGAACCCGGACGACGGCGCGTACGGCTACGACGACCGGGGCGCCGGCCGCCGCCGCCCGCCGCAGAAGAAGTCGAACCTCTCGACGATCCTGCTGGTCCTCGCGGGCATCTTGGTGCTCGTCGGCGCGATCCTGATCGGCAAGTACATCTTCAGCGACAACAACGGTCCCCGCCAGGTGACCATCCCGAACCTGGTCGGCAAGACACTGACGGACGCCGAGCAGACGGCACAGGCCTCGGGGGTGAAGGTCACCAACGCGGGCCCCGAGCGCTGCGACCAGCCCAAGGGCGCGGTGTGCCGCCAGGACCCGGTCGCCGACGGTGTGAAGCAGATGGACGAGAACGGCACGGTCAGCGTCTGGGTGTCCGAGGGCGCCGAGAAGGTCAAGGTGCCGACCGTCCTGGAGCAGTCCAGGGAACTGGCGACGACCACCCTCGAGAACGAGGCGTTCAAGGTCAAGGTCGTCACCGAGGAGTCGGACAAGCCCGAGGGCACGGTCATCAAGCAGGACCCCGAGGGCGGCACGGAGCAGGAGAAGGGCACCGAGGTCACCATCACCATCGCCGCCAAGAACAAGGTGTCGGTGCCGAGGGTGATCGACAGCAACTTCGACAACGCGAAGGCGCAGCTCGAGACGCTGAAGTTCCGGGTGCTGCGGGAGGACGTGGACTCCGACAAGCCCGCGGGCACGGTCGTGGACCAGAACCCGAAGCCGGACGAGCGGGTCTCCGAGGGCTCGGAGATCACGCTGCGGGTGTCGAAGGGTCCTCAGCAGCAGCAGGTCGAGGTGCCGCAGATCACCACGATGCTGCTGGGCCAGGCGAAGCAGGTGCTCGCGCAGCGGGGCCTCCAGCTGGCCGTCGGCGAGGGCCCGGACAACGACGCGGCGATCGTCGTCGACCAGGACCCGAAGCCGGGCAAGAAGGTCGACCCGAACACCACCGTCACCGTGAAGACCCAGGGCTTCGGCGGGAACGGGAACGGGAACGGCGGCAACCCGGGCGGCGGCGACGGTGACAACGGCGACAACGACTCCGGCTGGTTCGGCGGCGTGAACGGCGTCGTCTTCCGCCCGGAGCGGTAAGCGGCGGGCGCGGGCCGGGGCGCGTACCCCCCACCGCATGGCGAAGGCCCGGCACCCCCAGGGTGCCGGGCCTTCGGCGTGCTCGGCGCGGTTCAGCGTGCTCGGCGTGATTCCGCGGGTCCAGGTGCACAGCTCACCGTGGTTCCGCAGGCTCCGCGTGCGGCTCCGTGCGCTCAGCGCAGCTCGGCGGGCTTGGTGCGCTCGTGGTCCACCTTCTCGGTGCGGACCAGCTCTCCCCAGACGATGTACCGGAAGTCGGAGGTGAGGATCGGCGTGCACGTCGTGAGCGTGATGTACCGGCCCGGCTTGGTCTTGCCGGACTCCTTCGGGACGGGCTGGAGCACGTCCACGTTGAACCGGGAGGTCTTCGGGAGCGTGTTGAAGACCTTGTAGACGTACCAGGTGTCCTTCGTCTCGAAGACGATCGGGTCGCCGGTCTTCAGCTTGTGGATGTTGTGGAACTTCGCGCCGTGCCCGTCGCGGTGCGCGGCCAGCGAGAAGTTGCCCGTCTTGTCCTTGGGCAGGGCCGACTTGATGGGCTCCGTGTAGTAACCGGCGACACCGTGGTTGAGGACCTCCGGGCTGGTGCCCTCCTTGACCAGGACCTCGTCGCCGCCCATCGCCGGGACATGGAGGAAGCCGACGCCGCCCTTCGTGTCGAGGGCTCCCGGGCTCGTGTCCGTCCAGCTGTCGCGCACGGCGTCGCCCTGCTTGTCCGCCTCGCGGTCGGCCAGGACGTTCGTCCACCACAGCGAGTAGACGACGAACAGGCCCATCAGCACGCCTGCGGTGATCAGCAGTTCGCCGAAGACACTGATGACGCCGGCGATCCGGCTCCGCGCACGTGCCACAACATCTGTCCCGTCTTGAGGTGTCAGCCCGCGAGCGCGTCCGGTACGCCCTTGCTGCGCGGCCGTTCTTCGACCATCTTGCCCCACACGATCATGCGGTAGGTACTGGTGAATTCGGGGGTGCAGGTGGTGAGGGTGATGTACCGGCCGGGCTCGGTGAATCCGGAGCCGTCGGGGATGGGCTTGAGCACCGAGACGTTCGACGGCGGGGTCTGCGGCAGGATACTGGCCATCTCGTACGTGTAGTACGCCTCGCGGGTCTCCACGACGATGGGGTCGCCGGGCTTCAGCTGGTTGATGTACCGGAACGGCTCGCCGTGGGTGTTGCGGTGTCCGGCGACCGCGAAGTTGCCCTGCTTGTCGGACGGCATGGCGGTCTTGAGGGCGCCCTCCGCGTAGTGGCCGGCCATGCCCTTGTCGAGGACCTTCTCCTTGTCTATGCCCTCGGCGACGGGCACGACGACGTCGAGCTTGGGGATGTGGAGTATCGCGAAGCCCTCACCGGCCTCGAAGACGCCGGGCTCGCGGTCGGCGTCGTCCTTCGCCCAGTCCTGCGCGATCCGGTCCTTCGCCTTGTCCACCTCCAGGCCGGCCTGCACGTTCGTCCACCACAGCTGGTAGGCGACGAAGAGGAGCATGACCATGCCGAAGGTGATGAAGATCTCGCCCATGACCCGGCTGGCGATCACACCGAAGCTGTCCTTCGCGGCGCGGGCCGCGCGGCGCGCCTCGACGCGGGACAGGGGCGCGCCGGCCGGGGAGGCCGTCGGGGGCGCGGTGGGGGGCGGTGCGCCGGGGCCGCGGCGGCGGCCGCCACGGCCCTTGGCCGCGCGTCGCCGTTCGGCCCGGCCCCCGGTCGGCGGCTCGTCGGCGGCACGCGGCGGCACGGCGTCGGCGGCCGGGTCCGTGACCGGGGCCGCGTCCGTGGCGGGTGTCGCGGAGGTGCGGGGTGCCCGGGTGCGGGCCGGGGCGCCGGGCGGGCCGCTGGCGGGGCCCGCTGCCGGGTCGATGACCGGGAGCACCGCCGTCGAGCCGATGCCGTGCGCCTCAGCGGGGGGGTCGGCGACGGTGCGGGGCTGCTCGTAGGGGCCCGGCTGGTCGTATCCGCCCGGCTGTGCGTACGGGGCAGGGCCCGCCGGGTAGACCGGCGCGGCCTCCTCGTAGGGCTGCGCGGCGGGCCCGCCCTCGTAGGACTGCGGGGCCGCCGTGCTCCCGTAGGGCGCGGACGGGGTCGCGTACGGCTGCGGGGCCGCGTAGGGGTCCTGGGGGGCGCTCTGGGTGCCGTACGCCTCGGGGGCGCCGTACGCCTCGTACGGGGCCGCGTACGGCGTGTTTGGACCGGGTGCGGCCGACGGCTCGCCGGGCGCCTGGTACGGCTCCTCCGGCCGCGGCGGCTGGTGCCCGGCGCGGAACCAGGGCGACCCCTCCGGACCGCTCCCCTCCGCGTCGTGCCCCGGGCGCACGTCGGTCACGCGACGGCCTTGCCCACCACCGGCGCGAGGCCCACGGAGCGGCCGACCGCACCGGTGTCACCGCACCGCTCCAGCCAGTTGGCGAGCATCAGGTGACCGTGCTCGGTCAGCACCGACTCGGGGTGGAACTGCACGCCCTCCACCGCCTGCTCACGGTGGCGCAGGCCCATGATGATGCCGTCCTCGGTGCGCGCGGTGACCTCCAGGACGTCCGGCAGGTCGGCGGGCTCGGCGGCCAGCGAGTGGTACCGGGTCGCGGTGAACGGCGACGGGACCCCGGCGAACACGCCGCGGCCCTCGTGGACGACGAGGGAGGTCTTGCCGTGCAGCAGCTCGGGCGCGCGGTCCACGACCCCGCCGTACGCCACGGCCATCGACTGCATGCCGAGGCAGACGCCGAAGACGGGGACGCCCGTGGCGGCGCAGTGGCGGACCATGTCCACGCAGACGCCGGCCTCCTCGGGCGTGCCGGGGCCGGGCGAGAGCAGGACGCCGTCGAAGCCGTCCTGCGCGTGGGCCAGCTCCACCTCGTCGTTGCGCACGACCTCGCACTCGGCGCCGAGCTGGTAGAGGTACTGGACGAGGTTGAAGACGAAGCTGTCGTAGTTGTCGACGACGAGGATGCGCGCGCTCACTGTCCGTCCACCGTCACGTCGTTGAACGGAAGCAGCGGCTCCGCCCAGGGGAACACGTACTGGAAGAGCAGGTAGACGACCCCGAGGGCCAGCACGAGGGAGATCAGCCCCCGCACCCACGCGTTGCCCGGGAGATGCCGCCAGATCCAGCCGTACATGACGTCTGCGTCCCTTCCATTCGATACCGCACCAGAGTACGGGGCGATCCCCTCCCGGTGGGCGCCCTGTGGAAAACGTGGACGCTCAGTGCCCGGTGGGCGGTTGCGCACGGCGTGTGGACGCTCAGTCCTGTGCGGCCGGTCGCGCGTAGCGCAGGTCCACGGTGCCCGTGTAGCCGGGCAGGGTCATGGCGCCCTTCTCCTCGACCTTCCAGCCCAGGCCGTACGCCTTCACGTAGAGCTGGTAGTTCTGGACGGCGGGGGAGGACGCCAGGGCCTTGCGGAGCTTGCCGGTGTCGCCGACGGCCGTGACCTTGTAGGGCGGGGAGTAGACGCGGCCCTGGAGGATCAGGGTGTTGCCGACGCAGCGCACGGCGCTGGTGGAGATCAGCCGCTGGTCCATGACCTGGATGCCCTCGGCGCCGCCCTGCCAGAGGGCGTTGACGACGGCCTGGAGGTCCTGCTGGTGGATGACCAGGTCGTTGGCCTGCGGCTCGGGGTAGCCGGGGGCGGCCCGGGCGTCCGGCGGGGCGTCGTTGAGGGTGACCGTGAGGCCGTCGCCGGAGACCTCCGTGGTGCCGGCGGCCTTCTCCAGGGCGCCGAGCCGGGCGTCCTCGGCCTCGCTGGAGCCGTCGTCGCGGCGGGCGAGGGTGTCCACCTCGTCCCGTACGGCCGCCGTGGACTCCTCCAGCTCGGCGTTCTTGTCGCTGCGCTCGCGGACGAGGTCGGAGAGCCTCAGCAGGGAGTCGTCCGTGCGGATGTTGGTGCCCTTGGCGGTGTTGAAGCTCGTGACGAAGATCAGGCCCGCGAGCGCGAAGACGGCAGCGGTCAGCAGCCGCACCGGCCGCCACGTACCGCGCCGGGCCGGCTCCGTGGGAGAGTCGGCGGAATTGCTCAACGTACCCTTATCTCCTTAGGCGTCGAGGAAGCACTACGCTAACGGACGCCTGGGCGAGGAGACGGGCCACCTCGTTCTCAGCCCGTACCAGCAAAAGTCACCGTTTCCGCGCGGTCACGCAGCGCATCGACAGGAGAGTTCCTCGTGCCGAAGTCACGTATCCGCAAGAAGGCCGACTTCACGCCGCCCCCCGCCGCGAAGCAGGCGACCGCCATCAAGCTGACCAACCGCAGCTGGGTCGCTCCGGTCATGCTGGCGCTGTTCGCGATCGGGCTGGCCTGGATCGTGGTCTTCTTCGTCACCGACGGCACGCTCCCCATGGAGTCCCTGAGGAACTGGAACGTCGCCGTCGGGTTCGGCTTCATCGCCGCCGGCTTCGCCGTCTCCACGCAGTGGAAGTAGCCGCTGAAGTAGCGGACAACCCTTCGTCACGTCAAGCACTCGCAAGGGTTATCCACAAGGTTGTGCACAGCCGTGGAAAAGTTCAGACGATCTGTGGATAACTCGCATCCTGTTGACGCCGATGTGACTGCGTCAACCCCCTGAAGCGGACCGCCCGAGCCCCTCGTCGCACTGGAAACACCCAGGTCAGCGAAGAGGGGCACAGGTGTTCCCGACACTGGGCGGCAGGGCCGTCACAGGCTGTGGACAACTCTGGGGAAAGCTGCCGCTCAGCTGAGCGCGGCCGTTCTCATCACGGTCATCCCGACCGTCGCGATCAGCACCAGCGCGCAGGCGCCCCACTGGAACAGCGGCCGCATCGCACGCGGGCCGCCCACCATGCCGTACGCGACGATCGCGCCCGCGACCAGGCCCCCGAGGTGGGCCTCCCAGGCGATCACGTCCCGGAAGACCACCGTGATCAGTACGTTCAGCGCGATCAGGCCCAGCACGGGACGCAGGTCGTACCGGAGGCGGCGGTACAGCACGAGCGTCGCGCCCATCAGGCCGAACACCGCGCCGGACGCGCCCAGCGACCCCTGGTTCGGCGCGGCGATCACATAGGTGAGCGCGCTGCCCGCGAGCCCGGAGAGCACATACAGCGCCAGGTACCGCACCCGGCCGAGCGCCGCCTCCAGCGGTCCGCCCAGCACCCACAGCCCGAACATGTTGAAGGCGATGTGCCACACCTCACGGTGCAGGAACGCCGCCGTCAGCAGCCGGTACCACTCCCCGTCCGCGACCCCGACCACACGGGCCAGCTCCGGGTCGAAGGCCAGCCCGATCAGCACCAGCTCGTCGACGAGGCCCGTGGAGAACATCCCGGCGAGGAACACCAGCAGATTGAGGCCGATCAGCACCTTGGTGACCAGCTGCTGGTCCCCGGAGGCGATGGCGCCGCCCGCGATGTTCCGGGGCCGCTCCACGCCCGGGGCGTGCCCCGTGCCCGACCCTCCGCGCACGCACTCCGGGCACTGGAAGCCGACCGACGCCGCCACCATGCAGTCCGGGCAGATCGGCCGCTCGCAGCGCGTGCAGCGAACGCCGGTCTCCACCCCGGGGTGGCGGTAGCAGCTCGACAGCCCGTTCGGCGCCTGGCTCTGCTCCATGGGCTTCCCCTTGTCGTCGTGGGCGTACCAACGCCCCGCCCATCCTTACGGACGGACGGGGCGGAAAGGTTCCCCGAAAGCGCCTGAGGCCACCCGGAGACACCCCGGAGATCACCCGGAGACCGCCCCGGGGACCATCCCTGGACCGCTCAGCGGTCGCTCAGCGCTTCTCGACCACGACGGACTCGATGACCACGTCGTTGACCGGGCGGTCCGTGCGCGGGTTCGTCCGCGTACCGGCGATCGCGTCCACGACCTTCTTGCCGGACTCGCTGGTGACCTCACCGAAGATCGTGTGCTTGCCGGTCAGCCAGGCGGTCGGCGCGACGGTGATGAAGAACTGCGAGCCGTTGGTGCCCGGGCCCGCGTTGGCCATGGCCAGCAGGTACGGCTTGTTGAACGCCAGGTCGGGGTGGAACTCGTCCTTGAACTCGTATCCCGGGCCGCCCGTGCCGTTGCCCAGCGGGTCGCCGCCCTGGATCATGAAGCCGCTGATCACGCGGTGGAAGACCGTGCCGTTGTACAGCGGGGCGGTGGTCTTCTGGCCGGTCGCCGGGTTCGTCCACTCGCGCTCGCCCTTGGCGAGCTCGACGAAGTTCCGGACCGTGGTCGGCGCGTGGTCCGGGAAGAGCCGGACCTCGATGTCGCCGTGGTTGGTCTTCAGGGTGGCGTACAGCTGCTCGGCCACGATGTGCCTTCCTTAGGTCTTCTCTTACACAGCCGATCCTCGCACGGAAGCCATCACCCGGGGCAAAAGGCGGGAGCGTCGCACGGGAATGCCCCGGATGCCCGCACCGCATGCCGAGCGGGAGTCACCGGGGCATGATTTCCAAAACGGCGGAAAGGTGAGGTATCGAACCGCCACCGAGGAGGAGGATCTCGTGACCCGCATGGACAGCGTGCGCGCCGCCACCGATTCGGCGAAGGAGAGCGTGCTGCACGCCGCGGACGTGGTGGCGCCCTACGCCGGCGCGGCCAGGGAGCAGGCCGCGCAGTACGCGCGCGAGGCGCGCGTCAAGATGGCGCCGAAGGTCTTCAAAGCCGCACAGCAGGCACGCGTCGGGTACGGCGTGTACGTCGCGCCGCACGTACCGCCGAAGCTCGACACGGCCGCGCACCGCGCCGTGTACCAGACCCGCAGGGCCGCGCGTCAGGCGGCGTACTACACGACGCCCCGGCTGGAGCAGGCGATGGCCGCGGCCGGTCCCGCACGGGAGGAGGCCGTGTCCCGCTCGACGGCCGCTCTCGCCGCGCTGCGCGGCCAGGTGACGGCGAAGGAGATCAGGAAGCTGGTCCGCCGGCACGAGCGCCGCGCCCGCACCCGGCGGGCGATGAAGGGACTCGCCGTCGTGGGCATGGTCTTCGGCGGTGCCGTGGCGGTGTGGAAGTGGTGGGACAAGCAGGCGAACCCGGACTGGCTGGTCGAACCGCCCACGGAGGTCTCCGAGGGCGCCACGCTCACCTCGGTCGACGGCAGCGGACCGATGTCGGCGAGGTCGGAGGCCGGGACGGAGACGATCGAGACGGAGAAGCCGGACAACGGCGACGGGCTCCGCTGACACCCCGTCCGAGGCGAACCGGGCGACTGTTGGAGGCACCCGGACAACGGTGGCCGAGGCGGCCGGACGACGGTGGCCGAGGCGAACCGGGCGATGGTCGGAGGCGGCCGGACGACAGTGGCCGAGGCGCCGGACGACGGTGGCCGAGGCGGCCGGTGGGGCCGGGGAGCGACCGGGACGACGGTCCGGAGGCAGCAACCAGGACGACGGTGCGGAGCGAGGCGACTGGACGACGGGTGGTCGGCGAGCGGCGGGTACGACAGGTCGGTCGGCGAGCGGCCGGTACGACGGACCCGGAGAGGGGCCGGGACCACGATCCGGTGAACACGACCGGGGTACGGGCCTGAGCGGCCGGGAGGACGACGGGTCGGCGAGCGACGTACGTGCGCCGGCCCGTCGCTAGCGCGCGGAGGCCGCGCCCACGGGAACGCCCCCGTCGGCGTCCTCGTCGTCGGTCGCGTGCTCGGCCGGGCGGTGGTCCGCGGCCAGGACACCGGCGGTCGTCAGGCGCCGTACGGCGGGGGAGGCACCGTGGGCCTCGGCGTGGATACGCTGCTTGATCGTCGGGGGGAGTGCCCGCTCACGCGGCACCCGCCGACCCCATCCGGACCCGCGGCCCCCACCGGCTGCCACGGGCGACGCGACGCTCCGCTGCCCCGGCAACGCGAGGGCGCCGACACGAGCCGTCCGCGCCGCGTACGCCGTACCGGCGACACCCCCGCCCGCACCGGCACCGGCACCGGCACCGGCACCGGCACCGGCACCGGCACGTACAGCGTCACGCCGGTCCGCCGCGGACGCCGCCGACCCCGCGGGCACTGCGGGTACTTCGAGCGTTGCGGGCGCTGCGGGCGCCGTCGGCCTGAGAGCGGCGAGCACTCCGCAGAAGAAGGAGACGATCGCGGTCCAGAACTGCTTGACCTTGTCGGCGGCCATGGCCCCTCGCTTTCCCATCGCGTTGCGGTTGGGCGATCTACATACCTTTCTCATGATGTGTACGCATCTCGGGAACCAGGGGAGCGACGCCGTCCGCGCGCAGATCTTCCGATGAACACCACCCGTACGGCCCATCTCCACTGGCGCCGACACCGGACAGGCCCCTCGCCACCACCACGCCGCTCCGGCCGCCAGGCCCGCCCCTGTGACCCGCGAAGACCCCTCCCACCGCGCATCGTCGCAGGTGGGAGGGGTCTTCGGGCAGTGAGGCAGGTGCGCGGGCGCCGAAGGCAGCTCTCTCTCTCCCCCCCCAGCGCCCATGAAGTGATCCGGCTCACGTGGTGTCACACGGCCCGAGTGGGCGGTGTCTTCATGCCGAACCCCCTGGAGCGGAGGAGACACCATGACTGAGCACACCGAGGTCGTCGTCATCGGCGGTGGATACGCCGGTGTCATGGCGGCCAACCGCCTGACGCGGCGCACCGACGTCACCGTGACGCTGGTCAACCCGCGTCCGTCCTTCGTCGCACGGCTCCGCCTGCACCAACTGGTGGGCGGCAGCCACGACGCGGTCGTGGAGTACGCGGAGGTCCTGGCCAAGGGCGTTCGCCTGCGGATCGACACGGTGGCGCGGATCGACGCGGCCGGGCGGCGCGTGGCGCTGGCGAGCGGGGAGGCCCTCCCGTACGACTACCTGGTCTACGCGGCGGGCAGCGGCAGTGCCGAACCGCTCGTGCCCGGCGCGGCCGAGTTCGCGTACCCGGTGGCCACCCTGGAGGCGGCGCGGCGGCTGCGGTCGGTGATCGACGCCGCGCCGACGACAGCGGCGGTGACGGTGGCCGGGGCCGGTCCGACGGGCATCGAGACCGCCGCCGAGCTGGCGGAGAAGGGCCTCCGGGTGACCCTGGTCTGCGGCGGTGTACTCGGCCCGTACCTGCACCCCCGGGCGCGGCGCACGGCCACCAGGCGGCTCAGCGAGCTCGGGGTGACCGTCATCGACGGCTCGGGTTCGAAGGTCACGGGGGTGACCCGCCGCGCCGTGTGCCTCGCCGACGGACGTGAACTGCCCAGTGAGGTGACCGTGTGGACCGTCGGGTTCGGCGTGCCGGACCTCGCCGCGCGCAGTGGGCTGAGCGTGGACGCGGTGGGCCGCCTGCTCACGGACGAGACGCTGACCAGCGTGGACGACGAGCGCATCGTCGCCGCCGGGGACAGCGCGGCACCGTCGGACCTGCCGTTCCGGATGAGCGCCTACACCGCGGGCTGCCTGGGCGCGCACGCCGCCGACACGGTGCTCCACCGCATCGCGGGAGAGCCGCCCACGCCCGTCGATCTGTCGTTCAACGCCATGTGCATCAGCCTGGGGCGCGGCGCCGCCGTCTTCCAGCTCGCGCACAAGGACGACACCGCGATGAGGCTGTACGTCAGCGGCCGTCCGGGCGCGAAGCTCAAGGAGTTCGCCTGCCAGGCCAGCGTCAAGCACCTGGTGAGCGAGGCGCGTAAGCCCGGCTCGCACAGCTGGCCCAAGGGCGGGCCCGTACGCCGCAGGCTGCTTGAGGCCAGGCACGGCCAGGAGCCGGTCACCGCCGAAGACGCGGCCTGACCCGTCCTGCCCGCCCCGACCTGTCCCGACCTGTCCCGTCCCGTCCCCGTCCCGTCCCGCGCATCCCGTCTCCGGGAGCCCGCCGACGCGTACGACGTCGGTCGGCGCCCAGTCCCCCCTCACCCACGATCCGAGGAGTAGGCATGGCCACCCAGGCCCCGCCGGAGTCCGGTACGCCGTCGTCCACCTGGCCGGCGGTGGCCAGAGCGGTCCTTGTGCTCACCGCGGCCGTCAGCGTGCTGCTCGTCGCCTTCGCCTGGCCGTCGGTGCGGTCGTCCGTGCACGACGTGCCGATCGCCGTCGCCGGGCCGCCCGCCGCGGCCGACCGGGTCAGCGCAGCCCTGGAGCGCGGCAGGCCGGGCGCCTTCGAGATCACCGAGGTCGCCGACACCGCGGCCGCCGAACGGCTGATCCGCGACCGGGAGGTGTACGGGGCGATCGACGTCAGCTCCGGAAAGCCGCAGGTCATCACCGCGTCGGCCGGTGCCGCACCGGTGGCGCAGGCCCTCCAGGGCGTCGCGGCCGCCCTGGGCCAGGCGCAAGGGCAGGGCGCCGGCCCCGGTTCCGCCCCCGGCACCGGCACCTCGGTCCCCGTCCGGGACCTGGTCGCGCTGCCCGCCGACGACCCGCGCGGCGCCGGCCTGGCCGCCGGGGCCCTGCCCCTGGTCATGGGCGGCCTGCTCGCCGCCGTACTGCTGACCCGGCTCGTGAGCGGCACGGCCCGCCGGGTCGTGGGGGCGCTGGCCTTCGCCGTCACCGGCGGTCTGGCCGTGACCGCGATCCTTCAGTTCTGGTTCGGCTCGCTGAGCGGCTCCTACGCCGTCAACTCCGGCGCCGTCGCCCTCGCCGTCGCGGCCACCTCCCTGGCCCTCATCGGCCTCGTGTCGCTGCTCGGGTACGCGGGCTTCGGCGTCGGCGCGGCCGCCATGATGCTCATCGGCAACCCCCTGTCCGGCACCGGGACCGCACCCGAGATGCTGCCCGGCTGGTCCGGTGCGCTGGGCCAGTTGATGCCGCCGGGAGCGGGTTCCTGGCTGCTGCGCTCCACCGCCTTCTTCGACGGCCAGGGCGCCGCCCGGTCCGTCGTCGTCCTGCTGGCCTGGCTCGCCCTGGGCGCGCTGCTCTGCCTGGCCGCGACCGTGCGCGCCCGCCGGACCCCACCCACCGGCCCGTCACCGGTCCCCGCCTGACCCTGCCCCACACCCGGTCACCCGCAGCCGCCGGACGCCTTCGGCAGCGCACCCGTCACCCGCCGTGTCCTCGCACAGTCCACGGCCCGACGAGGGCGCCAACCCCGGCCCCGTACATGACAAAGACCCCTCCTACCGCGTATCGACGCAGGCGGGAGGGGTCTTCGATCTGTGGAGCCTAGGGGAGTCGAACCCCTGACATCTGCCATGCAAAGACAGCGCTCTACCAACTGAGCTAAGGCCCCGGGGACCGCCGACGCGCGGTGGTCGCAGACCAGAGTACCGGGTGACGGGGGGTGTCCCGCAAAAACATTGGGACTCCCCGCGAGCGACCACTCTCCGTAAGATGCTCCGCGAGGTTCGCAGCAGCGAACCCGAGCGATGGGGAGACGCAATGGATGCTGCACAGCAGGAAGCGACCGCCAGAGCCAGAGAGCTCCAGCGCAGTTGGTACGGCGAACCGCTGGGGGCCCTTTTCCGTCGGCTGATCGACGACCTCGGCCTCAACCAGGCCCGGCTCGCCGCCATACTCGGACTCTCCGCCCCCATGCTGTCGCAGCTGATGAGCGGTCAGCGCGCGAAGATCGGGAACCCGGCCGTCGTCCAGCGCGTCCAGGCGCTCCAGGAGCTCGCGAGCCAGGTCGCCGACGGCAGTGTCAGCGCCGTCGAGGCGGCGGACCGGATGGAGGAGATCAAGAAGTCGCAGGGCGGTTCCGTCCTGACGTCCTCCAGCCAGTCCACCCCCGGCTCCGGCGCCCCCACCGTGCGCCGCGTCGTACGGGAGATCCAGTCGCTGCTGCGCTCCGTCGCGGCGGCCGGCGACATCATCGACGCGGCCGACTCGCTCGCCCCCACCCACCCCGAACTGGCAGAGTTCCTCCGGGTGTACGGCGCCGGGCGCACGGCGGACGCGGTCGCGCACTACGAGTCCCACCAGAGCTGACGGCGCGGGCCGACGGCGAGCGACGACGACTGCGGCACGGGGAGCGACACAGCGCGATGGGCGAGGTCTTCGCGGGGCGGTACGAACTGATCGACCCGATCGGGCGGGGCGGCATGGGGGCCGTCTGGCGCGCCTGGGACCAGCGGCGCCGCAGGTACGTGGCCGCGAAGGTCCTCCAGCAGAGCGACGCGCACACGCTGCTGCGCTTCGTCCGCGAACAGGCCCTGCGCATCGACCACCCGCACGTCCTGGCCCCGGCGAGCTGGGCCGCCGACGACGACAAGGTCCTGTTCACGATGGACCTGGTCAGCGGCGGTTCCCTGGCGCACGTCATCGGGGACTACGGGCCGCTGCCGCCGCGCTTCGTCTGCGCGCTGCTCGACCAGCTGCTGTCCGGTCTCGCCGCGGTGCACGCGGAGGGGGTCGTGCACCGTGACATCAAACCGGCGAACATCCTGCTGGAGGCGACCGGCAAGGGGCGTCCGCATCTGCGGCTGTCCGACTTCGGCATCTCCATGCGCAAGGGCGAACCGCGCCTGACCGAGACGAACCTGGTGATCGGCACGCCCGGCTACTTCGCGCCCGAGCAACTCATGGGCGAGGAGCCGGACTTCCCGGCGGACCTGTTCGCCGTCGGCCTGGTGGCCCTGTATCTGCTCCAGGGCCGGAGGCCCGACTCGCAGGCGCTCGTGGCGCACTTCATGGCGCACGGCACGCCCAGCGCGCCCGAGGGCATCCCGGAGCCGCTCTGGCAGGTCCTCGCGGGGCTGCTCCAGCCCGACCCGCAGGCCCGGTTCCGTACGGCGAACGGCGCCCGCAAGGCGCTCGGCTCCGCCGTCGAGCTGCTGCCCGAGACGGCCGGTGACGAGGAGCCGGTCGAGGTCTTCGACCAGCTCGGTCCGCTGCCGCCGGGGTACGGCCCCGACGGCCCCGTTCCCGTACCGGCGCCCGTGCCCGCGCCCGTACCGGAGCGGCCTTCCGTACCGGCTGCGCCGACCACACCGGGCGCACCGGCCGTACCGGCCCAGGGGGCGCCGTCGCCGTCCGAGACGGGCGGCTTCCACCTGGCCCCACCGCCCCACCAGCCGCAACCGCAACACCAGGCCCAGCCGCAGCACCAGCCCGCCGGGGCCCACCAGCCGTACGCGCCCTACCCGGCAGCGCCCTACCCGGCAGCGCCCTACCCGGCAGCGGCGTACCCGGCCCCGGCGTACCCGGCCCCGGCGTACGCCACGCCCCAGCACCCGGCCACACCGCTGGCCCCCGGAACGGCACCCGCACCCGCACCCGGCGGCCACGTCCCGGTCACGGCACCCACCGCGCCCGTACCGGCTCCGCCCCGGAGGCCGGGCCCGCCGCGCGCGGTGGCCGTGCCGGTTCTGCTGCTGGCCCTGGCCTGTTACGCCGTCGGAATCTGGGCCCTCACGCAGATGTGAGCTACCAGCCCCGGCCCTGCGGCGGCCCGAACCCGGAGGACGCGTCCTGCGACGGCGGCACGGACCCGCCGGCCGCCCCCGCCGCCCCGTCCGCGCGCCGCCGCGCCAGCACCGTCCACAGCCCGATCCCGCCCAGCAGCACCGTCCCGGTCCCGATCCCGCCCGCCGCGACGAGCCCCATCGTGCCCGTGTCCCCGGCCGCCGCGCCGCTCTGGCCCTCCGCCGCCGCCTCCCGGTCGTCCTCGGTGACCGCGAAGATCCCGGCCGGACCGGCGTACGGCGGCGCCGGCTTGGGCTCGCCCTCGACGTTCACCCGCAGCGTCAGCCCGTACGGCTTCCTGCCGAACTTCTCGCCGACCTTCGGGCTGAGGCTGACGCGCAGGTAGTACCAGCCCGCGAAGCGCAGCGCGCTCGTCTCGGTGCTGGAGCTGAAACGGTTCTCGTACGCGACCGGCGGCAGCGGGTCGAAGGTCTGCGACTTCTGCTTGCCGTCGTACGACATCGAGTCGTCGCTCTCGACCAGCCCGAGCGCCGGGTTGTACAGCGACACGGGCAGCGCGCCGCCGACGAACCCGTCACCGGCCGAGCTGCCCAGGTCCGCGCTGACGAACAGCTGCTGACCCCAGTCCACGGGGACCCGGTAGAAGCGGCTCTGGCCGGGCTCGATGCGGTCGGTCCACTCGCCCTCGGAGAGCCCGGGCGCGTCCGCGAAGCCCGCGCCTCCAGCCCGTTCGCGCGGCCCGCCCGCGGGAGGCTGCGGCGAGGCGCTGGGCCAGTTCTCGGGCGCCTCGGTCGGCCCGGCAGCCTTGAGCCCCGGCTCCCGTACGTGCCGGAGCTCCAGTCCCCAGGGCTCCTCCGACGACGACTCCTTGCCGTCCCGCTCGACCACGACGTAGTACGACCCGGCCTCCTGACACAGCGTCCGGTCCTGGTCGAGCGTGCGGTCCACGTACCCGGCGACCGGCCGGGCGAACTCGGCGGAGCCGAACCGCAGCGTGGTCGTCCCGCAGTCGGCCCCGTCCCGGTCCTGGAGGGCAACATCCAGCTCGTCCTGGAACGACAGCCTGGCGCCCTTGGGCGGTACGGCGACGACGGAGACGTACGCGTGGCTGGCGGCGTCCAGGTCCACGCGGTAGATCAGCTTGCCGTCCTTCGGGACGGCGTCCTTGTACACGGCACCGGCGTCCAGCCGCTGGGCGTCGCTCGTGGTCGAGGCGCCCTTCACGGGCCGCGCGTCCTCGGCGAAGGTGTACGGGGCGGGCTCACCGGCCGCGAGGGCCTGCGGAGCGTACGTACCGGAGGCGAGGGCGACCGCTCCGGCCACCACGCCCACCACACCGGCCCGCCACCCGCCGCCCGAGCCGAAGACCCGCCACGCGCGCGTAGCGCCCGCCGAGCGCGCCCCGCGCCCGCTCACCGCGGTGCCTCGCACGCTCACCACCAGGCCGCGGCCGGTCGCCGCCGTGCCGCCCGCGCGCGCGGTCGTCGTCCCGTCGGCCACTGCCGTTCCGTAGCCCGCCGCGCCGCGGCTCAAGCCCCGCCCGTTCACGCGCTTCCCCTCGTCGTCCGCCTGGCCGCACCATCCTGCCCCCCGCCCCCGGCCGCTGTCTGCGACGACGCCCGATTGGCCCGCCTTGCCCCCTGCGACCCCCAGGCCGACCGCCCAACCGGCACCCGGCCCGACACCCGCAAAGAAGAAGGGCCCCGGCCGCTTTCCAGCGGCGGGGCCCTTCATGCTTGTGGCGCGCTCACGAACCTGCGGGCACGGAGTCGGTCGCCTCCGTCCACAGATCCTGCTCGGCGCGATCCGCCTGGATCTGGCGGTACACGAGGAGCCCGCCGATGGCGGCCAGTGCGACCAGGAGAAGCTTCTTCACCGCGCGACCTCGTCTTTCGTTGACGTAGGAGACCTTATGGCGCCCGACTATACACACCGACCGATACCAATCGGTGACCTATCTCCCTACGACAATACGCCTACGTCCCTACGCCCCCGTCCCGACGCCCCCACCGACCGGCCACGCGGCCGCTCCGACCGCCCCTACGGCACCCACGCGCAGTGGCGGTCGCCCCGGCCGGACGCGCAGTCGCAGACGGCGAACCGACGCCCTTGACGCCGAAGACGTGTTCCGCTGCGCGTGGGTTGCCCGAGCCGGAGCCGGTCGCGATGCCTTCCACGCCGTCGGCCCCAGACGGAGCCGTCCCGCTCGCTGCCCGCAACAGCCCGACGACCCGCCTCGTCACCGCCGTCTCCCCGGACGAGCCGAGAACACCGCCGACAACGCGCCGAGACGCACCGCCTCCGACAACGCCGAAGGCCCCGGTCTTCCGACCGGGGCCTTCGATTCTGTGGGGCTAACAGGATTTGAACCTGTGGCCTCATCCTTATCAGGGATGCGCTCTAACCAACTGAGCTATAGCCCCTCCGCGCTGCGCGCTGACCTCTGAAGATTAGCGCACAGGACGGCTCCAGCCAAAATCGCTACTCGTCCTCGGCGAGCGTCAGCTCGACGCCGCCCACGAAACCGGCCGCCAGGTTGTAGATGAAGGCGCCGAGCGTGGCCAGCGCCGTGGCGAGCACGACGTCGATCACGGCAATCACCGACGTGAAGATGAGGACGCGCGGCAGCGACAGGAACGCCTGGAGGTCGAACCCGTTGCTCTCGGTGGAGCCGGTCGCGTCGCTGATCGTCGCGCCGACCGTCGAGAAGACGCCCATGGCGTCCATGACCATCCACAGCACGGCCGCCGCGACGACCGTGCAGATGCCCAGCGCGATGGAGAGCAGGAAGCTCACCTTCATCACCGACCACGGGTCCGCCTTGGCGACCCGCAGCCGGGCCTTGCGGGTCCGCGGCGTCGTCTTGGCGCCCGTACGGGGCCGCCGCACGGCGCCGCCGCCCTGGGTGCCCACCGGGGCGCCCTGGGCCGCGTACGCCTGCGGCGGGTGGTACGGCTGCGCCGCCTGCTGGGCTGACGGCCGCTCACCGGGGAGCGGGCCGTCGTCGTACGTCTCGTACGGGGGCCTTGCCCCCCGGCTGTCGGTCACCGCAACCCCCTGGGAGTCCGTGGCAGGGCCACGGGCACCGTTCTTTCCCGAAGCGGCCGAGCCGGCCGAACCGGCGCCCGTGGCTCCGCTCACGCTTTACTCCTCGTGCTCCCCGGCCGAGAACTCCGTGCCCTCGGCTGCCTCGACCGCGGCGCCGGTACCGGCGGCGGCCTCGGTCCCTTCCGCGTCCGTGGCCGCGCCGTCCGCCCCGTCGGTCTGCTCGACCTCTTCGGCTTCTGCGCCTGCCTCGGCGTTCCGTGCGATGCCCACGACGGCATCGCGCTTGCCCAGGTTGATCAGCTGGACGCCCATGGTGTCACGGCCGGTCTCCCTGACTTCGCTGACGCGCGTGCGGATCACACCGCCGGACAGCGTGATGGCGAGGATTTCGTCACCCTCCTCGACCACCAGCGCGCCGACGAGCGAACCGCGGTCCTCCACGATCTTCGCAGCCTTGATGCCCAGGCCGCCACGACCCTGCACGCGATACTCGTCCACGGCCGTCCGCTTGGCGTAGCCACCGTCCGTCGCCGTGAAGACGAACGTACCGGGGCGGACGACGTTCATCGAGAGCAGCTCGTCGCCTTCGCGGAAGCTCATGCCCTTCACACCGGACGTGGCGCGGCCCATCGGGCGCAGTGCCTCGTCCGTCGCGGTGAAGCGGATGGACTGGGCCTTCTTGCTGATGAGCAGCAGGTCGTCCTCGGCGGAGGCCAGCTCTGCGCCGATCAGCTCGTCGTCGCTGCCGTCCTCCCGCTCGCGCAGGTTGATGGCGATGACGCCGCCCGAGCGGGGCGAGTCGTAGTCCTTGAGCGGGGTCTTCTTCACCAGGCCCGCCTTGGTCGCCAGGACCAGGTAGGGCGCCGCCTCGTAGTCACGGATCGCGAGGATCTCGGCGATCTGCTCGTCCGGCTGGAAGGCCAGCAGGTTGGCGACGTGCTGGCCGCGCGCGTCCCGGCCGGCGTCGGGCAGCTCGTACGCCTTGGCGCGGTAGACGCGGCCCTTGTTGGTGAAGAACAGCAGCCAGTGGTGGGTGGTGGAGACGAAGAAGTGGTCGACGATGTCGTCTTCCTTCAGCTTCGTGCCCCGCACGCCCTTGCCGCCCCGCTTCTGCGAGCGGTAGTCGACCGTCTTGGTGCGCTTCACATAGCCGCCACGCGTGATCGTGACGACGATGTCCTCCTCCGCGATCAGGTCCTCCATGGACATGTCGCCGTCGAAGGGCACCAGCTTGGAGCGGCGGTCGTCGCCGAACTTCTCGACAAGCGCGGCCAGCTCCTCGCTGACGATCTGCCGCTGGCGGGACTCGGAGGCGAGGATCGCGTTGTACTCGTTGATCTTCGCCTGGAGCTCGTCGTGCTCCGCGACGATCTTCTGGCGCTCCAGGGCGGCCAGGCGGCGCAGCTGCATCTCCAGGATGGCGTTGGCCTGGATCTCGTCGATCTCCAGCAGGCCCATCAGGCCCTCGCGCGCGACCTCGACCGTGTCGCTGCGCCGGATCAGGGCGATGACCTCGTCGATCGCGTCGAGCGCCTTGAGCAGACCGCGCAGGATGTGCGCCCGCTCCTCGGCCTTGCGCAGGCGGAAGCGCGTACGGCGGACGATGACCTCGATCTGGTGGGTCACCCAGTGGCGGATGAACGCGTCCAGCGACAGCGTGCGCGGCACGCCGTCCACCAGCGCGAGCATGTTCGCGCCGAAGTTGGTCTGGAGGTCGGTGTGCTTGTACAGGTTGTTCAGGACGACCTTGGCGACCGCGTCCCGCTTGAGGACGATGACGAGGCGCTGGCCCGTGCGGGAGCTGGTCTCGTCGCGGACGTCGGCGATGCCGCCGATCCTGCCGTCCTTCACCAGGTCGGCGATCTTCTGCGCGAGGTTGTCCGGGTTGACCTGGTAGGGCAGCTCCGTGACGACCAGGCACTGCCGGTTCTGGATCTCCTCGACCTCGACGACCGCGCGCATCGTGATGGAGCCGCGGCCCGTGCGGTACGCCTCCTCGATGCCCTTGCGGCCGACGACGAGGGCGCCGGTCGGGAAGTCGGGGCCCTTGATGCGCTCGATCAGCGCGTCCAGGAGCTCCTCGTGGGTGGCCTCGGGGTGCTCCAGCGCCCACTGGGCACCGGCCGCGACCTCGCGGAGGTTGTGCGGCGGGATGTTGGTCGCCATGCCGACCGCGATCCCGGCCGAGCCGTTGACCAGCAGGTTCGGGAAGCGCGACGGGAGGACCGTCGGCTCCTGGTTGCGGCCGTCGTAGTTGTCCTGGAAGTCGACGGTCTCCTCGTCGATGTCCCGGAGCATCTCCATCGACAGCGGCGCCATCTTGCACTCGGTGTACCGCATGGCGGCCGCCGGGTCGTTGCCCGGGGAGCCGAAGTTGCCGTTGGAGTCCACCAGCGGCATGCGCATCGACCACGGCTGGGCCAGGCGGACCAGGGCGTCGTAGATGGAGGTGTCGCCGTGCGGGTGGTACGTGCCCATGACGTCGCCGACGACGCGGGCGCACTTGTAGAAGCCCTTCTCGGGCCGGTACCCGCCGTCGTACATGGCGTACAGGACACGCCGGTGGACGGGCTTGAGGCCGTCCCGCACGTCGGGCAGCGCACGCGACACGATGACGGACATCGCGTAGTCGAGGTACGAGCGCTGCATCTCGGTCTCGAGCCCGACGGGCTCGACACGGAGGCCCACACCGGGAACGGCGGGCTCCTCTTCGGGCGTCACGGCGGCGGGAGTGTTCTCGTCGGCCATTGCTGGTCTTCAGTCCTTTCGTACGGTCAGCTGAGACCGACTCAGATGTCGAGGAAGCGGACGTCCTTGGCGTTGCGCTGGATGAACGAGCGCCGTGCCTCCACGTCCTCACCCATCAGCACGGAGAACAGGTCGTCGGCCTGGGCCGCGTCGTCCAGCGTGACCTGGCCGAGCACCCGGTGGTCCTGGTCCATGGTGGTGATGCGCAGCTCCTCGGCGTTCATCTCGCCGAGGCCCTTGAAGCGCTGGATCGAGTCCTCGCGGATGCGCTTGCCGTTCTGCTTGCCGAGCTCGACCAGCGCGTCGCGCTCGCGGTCCGAGTAGGCGTACTCGAAGTCGTCCCGGCCCCACTTGATCTTGTACAGCGGCGGGCGGGACAGGTAGACGTGACCGGCCTCGACCAGCGGGCGCATGAAGCGGAAGAGGAAGGTCAGCAGCAGCGTGTTGATGTGCTGGCCGTCCACGTCGGCGTCCGCCATCAGGATGATCTTGTGGTAGCGGAGCTTCTCGATGTCGAAGTCCTCGTGGACACCGGTGCCGAAGGCGGAGATCAGCGCCTGCACCTCGGTGTTCTGGAGGATCTTGTCGATCCGCGCCTTCTCGACGTTCAGGATCTTGCCGCGGATCGGCAGGATGGCCTGGTACATCGGGTTCCGGCCGGACTTGGCGGAGCCGCCGGCGGAGTCACCCTCGACGATGAAGATCTCGCACTTGGTGGGGTCGTTCGACTGGCAGTCGGACAGCTTGCCCGGCAGGGACGCGGACTCCAGCAGGCCCTTGCGGCGCGTCAGGTCGCGCGCCTTGCGGGCGGCCACGCGCGCGGTGGCGGCCTGGATGGCCTTGCGGACGATGTCCGCCGCCTCGTTGGGGTTGCGGTCGAACCAGTCCGACAGATGCTCGTGGACGACCTTCTGCACGAAGGTCTTCGCCTCCGTGTTGCCCAGCTTGGTCTTCGTCTGGCCCTCGAACTGCGGCTCGCCGAGCTTCACCGAGATGATCGCGGTCAGACCCTCGCGGATGTCCTCACCCGTGAGGTTGTCGTCCTTCTCGCGCAGCAGCTTCTTGTCGCGCGCGTAGCGGTTGACGAGACCGGTCAGCGCCGCGCGGAAGCCCTCCTCGTGCGTACCGCCCTCATGGGTGTGGATCGTGTTCGCGAAGGAGTACACGCCCTCCGAGTACTGCGAGTTCCACTGCATCGCGATCTCGACCGAGAGCATGCGCTCCTTGTCCTCGGCCTCGACGTCGATGACGGTCGGGTGGATCAGCTCGCCCTTGCGGGAGTTGAGGTACTTGACGAAGTCGACGATGCCGCCTTCGTAGTAGTACGTCACCGACCGGGCCGGCTGCTCCTCGGCCGACTCGGCGGAGGCGTCGGCGTCGTCGGCGTTCATCGTGGCCTTGGCGGACGCGCGCTCGTCGGTGAGCGTGATCGTCAGGCCCTTGTTGAGGAACGCCATCTCCTGGAAGCGCCGCGACAGCGTCTCGAAGGAGTACTCGGTGGACTCGAAGATGTCCGGGTCGGCCCAGAAGGTAACCGAGGTGCCGGTCTCCTCTGTCTCCTCGTGCCGGGCCAGCGGGGCCGTCGGGACGCCCGTCTTGTACTCCTGCGTCCAGCGGTAGCCGTCGGTCTTGACCTCGACGGACACCTTGGTCGACAGAGCGTTCACGACGGACACGCCCACGCCGTGCAGACCGCCGGAGACCGCGTAACCGCCGCCGCCGAACTTGCCGCCCGCGTGCAGCACCGTCAGCACGACCTCGACGGCCGGCTTGCCCTCGGAGGGCACGATGCCCACGGGGATGCCGCGACCGTTGTCCACGACGCGCACGCCGCCGTCGGCGAGGATCGTCACGTCGATCGTGTCCGCGTGCCCGGCCAGGGCCTCGTCGACGGAGTTGTCCACGATTTCCTGGACCATGTGGTGGAGTCCACGCTCACCGGTCGAGCCGATGTACATGCCAGGCCGCTTGCGGACCGCGTCCAGTCCTTCGAGGACGGTGATCGCGTTGGCGTCGTACGCCGGTGAGCCCGGCGCCGAGGCTTCGCCGCTCTCGCCGACGGAAGTGGACGGAATGTTCTCGTTGGGGTTGCCGGAATCGGCCACGAAGCGCCCTTTCTGGCACAGCGCGAGCCACCTCTCGGGCTGCCCCGGAGTGGCTGCGTCGTTCGACATGTTCCGCAGTGGGCGGGATTACCTACCAGTCTACCGGTAGCGCTGACACTCATGGGGGTTTGCCGGTACCTGAGTACGCATGTGCCGCTCTCAACCGGCGCCCGCCGACTCCCCATATTCGGGACGGGTGTCCAAGAGGCTCACGCGGGCACTCAGCGCTTCGGCATGTCAACCACCCGCTACCACCCCCGGCGCCCCCGTCCACCCCCCTTTAGGGCCGCCCGCGAACCACCCCGGTCCTCCCTTACGCAGCAGGTCACGGCGTTGTTCACAGCCCCCGGCCGACCTGTGGAAACCGGGGCGGCCACGCACCGCGCCGACGAGGGCCCGTTCGTACCGTCGAATCCGCGCCGCTCCGGGCCCGCGCGGGGGCCGCGAGATGGCCGGTTCCGCACCTGCGAACGGCTGTGGGCGGGACGCGCATCCCGTCCCGCTCGGTGTGGAGCGGTCAGCGGAAGGGGGCGTACCGGCCGGGGGGGGGGCGGGCCGGCGCCGGTGTCAGCCGTACGTGTCCCCGGCGCCGGTGCTGCCGGGTGCCCGCAGCGGCCCGTACCCGCGGCGCGGCCCGCCGGGCCCGAGGACGCGGATGTGCCGTACGGTCCCGTGCCCCAGGTCCTCGTTGAGCCGGGCCACCAGCCGGGGCGCGAGCAGCCGCAGCTGCGTCGCCCATGCCGTGGAGTCGCACTGGACGGTGAGGACGCGCTCATCGGGATCCTCGTCGTACCGCAGCGGGACGCAGTGCTTCGCCAGGTCCTCGCCGACGATCTGCGGCCACCGCCCCATGACGCCGCCGACCGCCGCGGGGGCCTCCCAGCCGCGCTCGGTGATCAGCCGGTTGATCGCCGCGCCCAGCGGGAGCGGGTCGCGCCCGTCGGCACGGGCGCCGGAACGCAGTCCGCCACCGCGCCTGGCCTGCTTCTTCTGCTGTGCGGCGGCGCCCTTCGCCTTGGCCTGCTCCTTGGCGGCGCGCAGCGCCACGCGCGCGAGATCGACGCCCGACGGCTCGGGGACCGGGGCGGCCACGGGGCCCGGCATCTGCGGGGACGGCATCTGCGGCTGCGCGTGCGACGGCGCGGGGGAGTGCGCGTACGGATGCGAGGGGAAGCGGGGCTGCTGCGCGGTCATACGCGTTCCACCGCCCCTTCCGACACCGCGTACCGCGTGCCCGCCAGCACGCCCGGCACGTCGTCGTCCACCGCCGCCGTCACCAGCACCTGCTCACCGGGAGCGACCAGCTCCGCCAGCCGCTCCCGGCGCCGCGCGTCCAGTTCGGCGAACACGTCATCCAGCACCAGCACGGGTTCGTTGCCCTCCGAGCGCAGCAGATCGTACGAGGCGAGCCGCAGCGCCAGCGCGTACGACCAGGACTCGCCGTGGCTCGCGTACCCCTTCGCCGGCATCTGACCCAGCAGCAGTACGAGGTCGTCGCGGTGCGGCCCGACGAGGGTGACGCCCCGCTCGATCTCCTGCTTGCGCACGTCTGCGAGCGCGCCGAGCAGCCGTTCGTACAGCGCTTCCCGGTCGACCGGCCGATGCGGGTCCAGCGGGTCGCCGCCGCCCGCCGAGCCGCGGTACTCCAGGGCGACCGGACCGCCGCCGGGCGCCAGCTGCTCGTACGCCTTCACGGCGAGCGGCTGGAGGGTGGCGACGAGGTCCAGGCGCTGCGCGAGGAGTTCGGCGCCCACGCGCGCCAGGTGCTGGTCCCACACGTCGAGGGTGGACAGGTCCATGGAGCGGCCGCCGTGGCGCCGGGCCATGGCGGCGGTCTTCAGCAGGGTGTTGCGCTGCTTGAGGACCCGGTCGTAGTCGGACCGTACGCCGGCCATGCGCGGCGACCGGGCGGTGATCAGCTCGTCCAGGAACCTGCGCCGCTCGCCGGGGTCGCCCTTCACCAGGGCGAGGTCCTCGGGCGCGAACAGCACCGTGCGTATGATCCCCAGCACGTCACGCGGCCTGACCTGCGAGGACCTGTTGATACGGGCGCGGTTGGCGCGACCCGGGTTGAGCTCCAGCTCCACGAGCTGCTGCCGCTCGCCCTGCCGTACGGCCGCCCGGATCACGGCCCGCTCGGCCCCGACCCGGACGAGGGGCGCGTCGGAGGACACCCGGTGGCTGCCGAGCGTCGCCAGGTAGCCGACGGCCTCGACCAGGTTCGTCTTGCCCTGCCCGTTGGCGCCCACGAACACGCTGACGCCCGGGTCGAGCGGGACCTCGGCCCGGGCGTACGAGCGGAAGTCGGCCAGCGACAGATGCGTGACGTGCATGGATGTGCGCCGACCTCTCCCGGCTGAGCGTGTTACTTGTTCTCGACCGCGTGTCCGCCGAACTGGTTGCGCAGGGCGGCGATCATCTTCATCTGCGGCGAGTCGTCCTGGCGGGACGCGAACCGCGCGAACAGCGACGCGGTGATCGCGGGCAGCGGGACGGCGTTGTCGATGGCGGCCTCGACCGTCCAGCGGCCCTCGCCGGAGTCCGCGGCGTAGCCCCGCAGCTTCTCCAGGTGCTCGTCGTCGTCCAGCGCGCGGACGGCGAGGTCGAGCAGCCAGGAGCGGATGACCGTGCCCTCCTGCCAGGAGCGGAAGACCTCGCGGACGTCCGTGACGGAGTCCACGGCCTCCAGCAGCTCCCAGCCCTCGGCAAAGGCCTGCATCATCGCGTACTCGATGCCGTTGTGGACCATCTTCGCGAAGTGGCCGGCGCCTACCTTGCCCGCGTGGACGGCCCCGAACTCGCCCTCCGGCTTCAGCGCGTCGAAGACCGGCTGGACCTTGGCCACGTCCTCGGCGTCACCGCCGTACATGAGGGCGTAGCCGTTCTCCAGGCCCCAGACGCCGCCGGAGACGCCGCAGTCCACGAAGCCGATGCCCTTGGCGGCCAGCTCCTCGGCGTGCTTCTCGTCGTCCGTCCAGCGCGAGTTGCCGCCGTCCACGACGACGTCGCCGGGGGAGAGCAGCTCGGCGAGCTGGTCGATGGTCGACTGGGTGGCTTCACCGGCCGGGACCATGACCCACACGACGCGCGGGCCCTTCAGGCTGTCCACAAGCTCTTCGAGGCTGTGGACATCGGCGAGGTCCGGGTTGCGGTCGTACCCGACGACGGTGTGGCCCGCGCGGCGGATGCGCTCGCGCATGTTGCCGCCCATCTTGCCGAGGCCGATGAGACCGAGCTCCATCAGATCTTCCTTACGCGTTGTGTGCGGTTCGTACCCGTGTCCGAGACTACGCCCGGACACGGGTGCACACCTGTGGGGTCAGCCGCTCAGTCGGCGCCCGCTCAGCCGCTGAGGCGAACCGGCATGATCAGGTACTTGTAGGCCTCGTCGGCCTCCGCGTCCACGGCCGGCTTGCCGTTCAGCAGCGCGGGCTTGGTGGACGTGGTGAAGGACAGCTGCGCGACCGGGGCGTCGATGGCGCTGAGGCCGTCGAGCAGGAAGGTCGGGTTGAAGGCGATCGAGATGTCGTCGCCCTCCAGGTGCGCGTCCACACGCTCCACAGCCTGTGCGTCGTCGCTGGAACCGGCCTCCAGGATGAGCACGCCCTGCTCGAAGCTGAGGCGCACCGGGGTGTTGCGCTCGGCGACCAGCGCCACGCGCTTCACGGCCTCGACGAACGGGGCCGTCTCGATCGTGGCGACCGAGTTGAACTCCGTCGGGAACAGCGTCCGGTACTTCGGCAGGTCGCCTTCGAGCAGCCGCGTCGTGGTGCGGCGGCCGGCGCCCTCGAAACCGATCAGGCCCTCGCCTGCGCCGGAGCCGGCCAGCGCCAGCGTCACCGTGTCACCGCTGGTGAGCGCCTTGGCGGTGTCCAGCAACGTCTTGGCGGGCACCAGGGCGACGGCCGATGCGTCCGGGGACTCCGGCTTCCACAGGAACTCGCGGACCGCGAAGCGGTAGCGGTCGGTGGAGGCGAGGGTGACGCGGTCGCCCTCGATCTCGATGCGCACGCCGGTCAGGACGGGCAGCGTGTCGTCGCGGCCCGCGGCGATGGCGACCTGCGCGGCGGCGGAGGCGAAGACCTCGCCGGGCACCGTGCCGGTCGCGGTCGGCATCTGCGGCAGCGCCGGGTACTCCTCCACAGGCAGGGTGTGCAGCGTGAAGCGGGACGAGCCGCAGACCACCGTCGCCCGTACACCGTCTGTGGAGATCTCCACCGGCCGGTTGGGGAGGGCGCGGCAGATGTCGGCGAGCAGCCGCCCGGACACCAGGACCGTGCCGTCCTCCTCGACCTCGGCCTCGACCGAGACCCGCGCGGAGACCTCGTAGTCGAAGCTGGAGAAGCTCAGCGCGCCGTCCTCGGCCTTCAGCAGAAGGCCCGCGAGCACGGGCGCGGGCGGACGGGCCGGGAGGCTGCGGGCCACCCAGGCCACCGCCTCCGCGAGTACATCGCGCTCCACCCGGATCTTCACCGTAAGCCGCCTCCTGCTGTTGCTGGCTCGCCCTGCTGGCCTTCCTCGTCCGGCATCCGGTTCGTCCACCGCCGCAGCGGTTCGCATCGGATGCCGGTGACCAGTCTGACGCACGCCGCCGACACTCGGTGCGGCTCGGGGTCAAGTCGGGACGGCCCGCGGCCGGAGCGTCGGCGCCGAGTTGTGCACAGGCCCTGCTTCGAAGCGGATTCCGAGCTAACTATGTGTGGGGGTAGTAGTAGGGCTTGTGGAAACCGTGGATAACCCCGTCTGCGCAGGTCACAGCCCGAATTTTGTCCACCGGCCCTGTGGGTGGCGACGGTGGATAACCGGGGTCCTCTGTGGACACCGCGAAGTTACACACACCCCATGCACAGGCAGGGCGGACTTCTCCCCAGCGCTGTCCCCAGTTTTACCCACGTTCCCCACAGCCCAACCCAGCGCCTTGGTGTGACCGCTTTCACTCGTCCCGGTGACGGGCGGCGTTCCGTTGCCGAACAGTGGACAGCGGTGTGGAGAAGCTGTGGACCGTCGCCCCCAGCCTGTGGGCCGCCGGTGGACAACGTTGATCACAGGCTGTGGACAGAGAAACTGTCCACAGCCTGTGGACAATCTTCGGCCACAATTCCACAAGGCCGTGACCTGGGAAGATCGTCTCGCAAGCGGGCGCCCTGTGGACGAGGATCGGATAACTTCCCAGTCCCCAGCCTGTGGACGGCAGATTCTCCCCGAATCTGTGGAGAACGGCGTGACCGGCACGGCTAATCGAACATCCCCGGCGTGGCCGATCCGGCGCCCACACCCCTGTGGACTGCTCCGTACGGCCCAGAAGCGGCCCGATACGACGGCCGGGCCTCGCGGCGCCACAGCTGCCGACGTCCTCACACGGCCTCGTAGGACAGCCCGTACGGCCGTCGGAAGTGCCCTGCGACAACCCGTACGGCCGTCGGAAGTGCCCGTACGACAACCCGTACGGCCGTCGGGAGCTGCCCGTACGGCCGCCCGGGAGCCCGCACCCGCCACCTGGCAGCACCCGGTACGACGACCCGGCGGCATCCGTGGCGGGACGGCGAGGGGCGCCCCGGAATCCGTCCCGGGACGCCCTCGAAGCGCCGTATGCGTGACGTCAGCCGTTCTTGATGCGGTTCGTCAGCTCGGTCACCTGGTTGTAGATGGAGCGCCGCTCCGCCATCAGCGCGCGGATCTTCCGGTCCGCGTGCATGACCGTCGTGTGGTCCCGCCCGCCGAACTGTGCGCCGATCTTCGGCAGCGACAGGTCCGTCAGCTCCCGGCACAGGTACATCGCGATCTGCCGGGCCGTCACGAGCACCCGGCTGCGCGACGAGCCGCACAGGTCCTCGACCGACAGCCCGAAGTAGTCCGCCGTGGCGGCCATGATGGCGCCCGCGGTGATCTCCGGGGCCGTGTCCTCTCCGCCCGGGATCAAATCCTTCAGCACGCTCTCGGTGAGCACCAGGTCCACCGGCTGCCGGTTGAGGCTCGCGAACGCCGTCACCCGGATCAGCGCGCCCTCCAGCTCACGGATGTTCCGCGAGATCCGGGACGCGATGAACTCCAGGACCTCCGGGGGGGCGTTGAGCTGCTCCTGCACCGCCTTCTTCCGCAGGATCGCGATGCGCGTCTCCAGCTCCGGCGGCTGGACGTCCGTGGTGAGGCCCCACTCGAACCGGTTGCGCAGCCGGTCCTCCAGCGTCATCAGCTGCTTGGGAGGCCGGTCGGAGGACAGCACGATCTGCTTGTTGGCGTTGTGGAGGGTGTTGAACGTGTGGAAGAACTCCTCCTGCGTGGACTCCTTGCTCGCCAGGAACTGGATGTCGTCCACGAGCAGGATGTCCACGTCGCGGTAGCGCTTGCGGAACGTGTCGCCCTTGCCGTCCCGGATGGAGTTGATGAACTCGTTGGTGAACTCCTCCGAGCTCACGTAGCGCACCCGCGTCCCCGGGTAGAGGTTGCGCGCGTAGTGTCCGATGGCGTGCAGCAGGTGGGTCTTGCCGAGCCCCGACTCCCCGTAGATGAAGAGGGGGTTGTACGCCTTCGCCGGCGCCTCGGCGACCGCGACCGCCGCCGCGTGGGCGAACCGGTTGGACGATCCGATGACGAACGTGTCGAACAGGTACTTCGGGTTCAGCCGCGCGTGCTGCTCCCCCGGAGCGCCCGTGCCGCCGGAGCCGCCCTGGCCCGGGCCGCCCATGGAGCCGGGGCCGCCCATCGGACCGGAACCCGGCGCGCCGGGGCCGCCCGCTCCGCCCCGGACCCCGGGTCCGCCGGGACCCGGGCCGCCCGGCCGGTGCCGGTCCCGCTCGTCGGCGGGCTCCCGCCGGTCGGCGCGCTGGGAGCCGTACGCGTCGTGGTCGGAGCCCTGCGGGGCGCCGTAGTCGTGGTGCGGCTGCTGAGGCCTGGCCGTCGCGTACGGGTCGCGGTCCTGGAACCCGCCGAGGCGCGGCTGCTGCCAGGACAGGTCCTCCTGGACGCGCGGCCACGCGCCGGGCTCCGGGCGCTGCTGCTGGTAGTCGGGGTAGGCGGGGCGTACGGACGGCAGCCCGTCGTCCGCCATGGGCCGCCCGTACGCGTCGTACGCCTCGCCCTGGCCGCGTTCGTCGTAGCCCTGGCCGCCGCGCTCCTCGTACCCTTGGCCGCCGCCACGCTCGTCGTAGCGCGGGCGGTCCTGCTGGTGCCGCTCGGAGGCGGCCGACGGCGGGGACTGGTCGCCCGCCGAGTCGTCGACGGTGATCGCGATCCGGATCGGGCGGCCGCACTCCCGGCTGAGGGTGTCGCTGATCAGCGGGGCCAGCCGGCCCTCCAGGACGCGCTTGCCCCACTCGTTGGGGACGGCGAGCAGGGCCGTGTCGGCCACGAGCGCGAGCGGCTGGCACCGCTCGATCCACTGCTTGTCCTTGGGCTCGATGCCCTGCTGGCCCTCGCCGAGGAGCTGCTCCAGCACTCGTGGCCACACTGCGGCAAGATCAGCAGGTACGTCAGCCACGGGGCACGCTCTCTCACAGGTCCCACGAATGTGTGCTTCTTGGGACGGGATGGGAAGGACAGGCAGGAAAGGAATCCGAGTTCAGTCACGGTAGTCGTGCCAGCTCGCGCGGTTCAAGTTGTTGTCCACAGGCTGTGCATAGCGCGGGCCGCCGCTCTGCCGGTTTGACCGGATGGCGTAGCCGCGCGTACCGTAACCAGGTCGAGTTGTCGATGGCTGCTGCCGCCTGCCTCCGATGGGCAAAGATCACATTTATGTGATCGTGTAGCGGTGCACTCGGGCGTATTGCGAGCTACTCGTGGGCGCACGGTGACAGCCAAGCGATACCCCGCCACCCCACGAATTCATCCTGGAGCCCCCGAGTGAGCAAGCGCACCTTCCAGCCGAACAACCGTCGTCGCGCCAAGACCCACGGCTTCCGCCTGCGGATGCGTACGCGTGCCGGCCGCGCGATCCTCGCGACCCGCCGCAGCAAGGGTCGCGCCCGCCTGTCCGCCTGATCGCGGCCAGGTCATGACGTGCTGCCTACCGAGAATCGGCTGAGGCGGCGCGAGGACTTCGCGACCGCGGTACGGCGAGGTCGCCGGGCAGGCCGCCCGAGCCTCGTCGTCCACCTACGCAGCGGTGCAACGGACCCGCACGCGCCTGGGGAGAGCGCTCCCCCGACGCGTGCGGGTTTCGTCGTCAGCAAGGCCGTCGGCGGGGCCGTCGTCCGCAACCAGGTGAAGCGCAGACTGCGGCACCTGATGCGGGAGCGGCTCGCCGTGCTGCCCCCCGGTAGCCTGGTGGTAGTACGAGCGCTGCCCGGCGCGGGCGACGCCGACCCTGCACAGCTGGCCCGAGACCTGGACGCCGCCCTACAGCGGCTGCTGGGAGGGGGCGCGCGATGAAGTACCCGCTGCTGGCCCTGATCAAGCTCTACCAGTGGACGATCAGCCCACTGCTGGGCCCTGTCTGCAGGTACTACCCGTCGTGTTCCCACTACGGATACACCGCAATCGACCGGCACGGCGCCATCAAGGGCACGGCCCTCACCGCCTGGCGCATCCTGCGATGCAATCCCTGGTCGCCCGGCGGAGTGGACCATGTGCCGCCGCGCAAGCGCCCCCGCTGGCACGAACTGCTGCGCGCACGGCTGCGCGGTGACAAGGGTGGGCCCTCCGACGGGACGAGCCCGGCCGCAGAGACCTCGCCCAATGCTCAAGGAGCCTGATTAGTGGACACGATTGGAAATCTGTTCAGCTTCATCACCGGACCTGTCTCGTGGATCATCGTCCAGTTCCACAAGCTGTACGGGGCGATCTTCGGGCCTGACACGGGCTGGGCCTGGGGTCTGTCCATCGTGTCCCTGGTGATCGTCATTCGCATCTGCCTGATCCCGCTCTTCGTGAAGCAGATCAAGTCGATGCGGAACATGCAGGCGCTCCAGCCGAAGATGAAGGCGATTCAGGAGCGCTACAAGAACGACCGGCAGCGCCAGTCGGAAGAGATGATGAAGCTGTACAAGGAGACGGGTACCAACCCGCTCTCCTCGTGCCTCCCCATCCTTCTCCAGTCGCCGTTCTTCTTCGCGCTCTACCACGTGCTGAGCAAGATCGCGTCGGGTGACACCATCGGCAGCCTCAACCAGCCGCTGGTGGACAGCGCCCGCGAGGCCCACATCTTCGGTGCCCCGATCGCCGCGAAGTTCATGGACGACCCCGGCACGGTCCAGGCGCTCAACGCGTCCCTGACAGACGTCCGGGTCGTCACCGCGATCATGATCGTGATGATGTCGGCGTCGCAGTTCTTCACGCAGCGCCAGCTGATGCAGAAGAACGTCGACCTGACGGTGAAGACCCCGTACATGCAGCAGCAGAAGATGCTGATGTACATCTTCCCGATCATCTTCGCCGTGATGGGCATCAACTTCCCCGTCGGCGTCCTCGTCTACTGGCTGACCACCAACGTGTGGACCATGGGCCAGCAGATGTACGTGATCAACCAGAACCCGACGCCGGGCAGCAAGGCCCAGGACCACTACCTCCAGCGGCTCCTGAAGAGCATCACGCACCACGGTGAGGTGCGCGGCCGCCGCAAGCGCAACGTCGTCCAGACGATCGTCGCCAAGGGCCCGGACCGCAACGACAACGAGCGCCGTTTCATCAGCAGCCTCGCCAAGGCCGGCTTCACCGCCCAGGCCGACGGCACCGTGCGGAAGGTCGATCCGGCCGAGGCCGAGGCGGAGGCCGCGGCGGCACGCCGCCAGCAGCCCAAGCGCCAGACGAAGGCCAAGCGCCAGGCGGCCACCGCGCAGCCCGGTGCCAAGCCCTCGCTCGAGAAGAAGGCGGATCTGTCGAAGTCCGTGCAGTCCCCGTCGGACGGCTCCGGTTCCACCCGCCAAGCCAAGTCCGGACAGCGCAAGGGCCAGCAGCGGCCCAAGCACCCGTCGTCCAAGAAGTAAGAAGGAGTCCATCCGTGACGGAAGGCACCACGTCCGCCGCCCAGGGTGGCGACACCCTGACCCGCCTGGAGCAGGAGGGCGAGATCGCGGCTGACTACCTCGAGGGTCTGCTCGACATCGCCGACCTCGACGGCGACATCGACATGGACGTCGAGGGCGACCGCGCCGCGGTCTCCATCATCAGCGACACGGGCAGCCGCGACCTGCAGAAGCTCGTGGGCCGTGATGGTGAGGTGCTGGAGGCGCTGCAGGAGCTGACGCGTCTCGCGGTGCACCGCGAGACGGGCGACCGCAGCCGCCTCATGCTGGACATCGGCGGCTTCCGCGCCAGGAAGCGCGCCGAGCTGACCGAGCTGGGCGCCAAGGCCGCGGACGAGGCCAAGAACAGCGGCGAGCCCGTCAGGCTGAGGCCGATGACCCCCTTCGAGCGCAAGGTCGTCCACGACGCGGTCGCCGCGGCCGGTCTGCGCAGCGAGTCCGAGGGCGAGGAGCCGCAGCGCTTCGTCGTCGTGCTCCCCGCCTGATCCCTCTAGTGTCGGCCCCGTCTGTTCGCAGGCGGGGCCGATCTTTGTCAGCCTGATAGTCAGCCACCCAGTGCGGTAGTGCGGTACGGAAGGACGGTTCCCGTGTCCGAGGCAGAGGAACTTCCCCCTGCGCCCCAGGAGGCGCACACGGTCTTCGGTGAGTTCTTCCCGGAAGCGGTCCGGTACGCGGAGTTGCTCGCGGACGCGGGAGTCAAGCGCGGCCTCATCGGCCCCCGCGAAGTGCCGCGGCTGTGGGAGAGGCACCTGCTGAACTGCGCCGTCCTCTCCGAGGTCGTGCCCGAGGGCGTCACCGTGTGCGACGTGGGCTCCGGAGCCGGACTGCCCGGCATCCCGCTCGCGCTCGTACGGCCCGACCTGAAGATCACGCTTCTTGAGCCCCTGCTCCGCCGGACCAACTTCCTCCAGGAGGTCGTCGAGCTGCTGGGGCTGGACCACGTGACCGTCGCCCGCGGTCGGGCCGAGGAGATGCTGGGCAAGCTGCCCCCGGTGCACGTGGTCACGGCCCGCGCCGTCGCCCCGCTGGACCGGCTCGCCGGATGGGGTGTTCCGCTCCTGCGCCCCTACGGCGAGATGCTCGCCCTGAAGGGCGACACGGCCGAGGAGGAGATCCAGAGCGCCCGCGCCGCACTCAGCAAGCTGGGCGTCGTCCGTACTTCCGTTCTCCACGTCGGGGAGGGCATCGTCGATCCGATGTCCACCGTCGTGCGGGTCGAGGTCGGCGAGAGCCCCGGCGGAGTGCGGTTCGCCGCCAAGCGGGCCAAGGCCGCGAGGACGTCGCGCCGTCGCCGGTGACGGCCGGTTGAATGGCCCGGCTTTCCTTACGGAGTGTCGAGAGGGTGTGACCCTGCGGCGCGTGCATCGTGTTTCACGTGAAACGTCGCTCACTGCTGCAGGGAATCATCAGCCGCGGCCGTGCGGCCGCCGCGCCAGGACGCCGTAGGTCCCCCGACGGGGCGACGGAGTTGTCCACAGAAGTGGATTCCTCCACAGAACAAGGGGCCTCGCTGGTTCGCGACACCGGAAGCATGGCAGGCTCTGTTCATCGCGAGCCTGAAGCCGAGGAGAGTGAATCCTTGCGGTCCGACGCCAACATCGCGGGACCGATGACCGACCCGGTCCCCGGTCCCCGTACCGAATCGCTCGGGGACGATGTTTCACGTGAAACACATCCCCCGCTGGATGACACCTCCATGGGTTCAGCCGCCCCGCTGGCCGTACAGGCGCTGGGGCGGGCCGGCCAGGGGCTTCCCCGGCCGGAGCGGACCCGCATCATGGTCGTGGCCAACCAGAAGGGCGGCGTGGGGAAGACCACCACCACGGTCAACATCGCCGCCTCCCTGGCCCTCCACGGCGCCCGCGTCCTGGTGATCGATCTTGACCCGCAGGGCAACGCGTCCACGGCTCTGGGGATCGACCACCACGCGGAAGTCCCCTCGATCTATGACGTCCTCGTGGACAGCAAGCCGCTCTCCGATGTGGTGCAGCCGGTCCTGGACGTCGAAGGCCTCTTCTGCGCCCCCGCCACCATCGATCTCGCCGGTGCGGAGATCGAACTGGTGTCGCTGGTGGCGCGGGAGAGTCGGCTTCAGCGGGCGATCCGGGCCTACGAGCAGCCGCTGGACTACATCCTCATCGACTGCCCGCCGTCGCTCGGCCTGCTCACGGTCAACGCCATGGTGGCCGGCGCGGAGGTGCTGATCCCCATCCAGTGCGAGTACTACGCGCTGGAGGGCCTGGGCCAGCTTCTGCGCAACGTCGATCTGGTGCGGGGCCACCTCAACCCGGACCTGCATGTGTCGACGATCCTGCTGACCATGTACGACGGCCGGACCAGGCTCGCCTCGCAGGTCGCCGAGGAGGTGCGCAACCACTTCGGCGACGAGGTGCTGCGCACCAGCATCCCGCGGTCGGTCCGCATCTCGGAGGCGCCGAGCTACGGGCAGACGGTCCTCACGTATGACCCGGGCTCCAGCGGGGCGCTGTCCTATCTGGAAGCCGCCCGTGAGATCGCGTTCCGGGGGGTGGGCATGCACTACGACGCCCAGCACGCCCACACGGGCACGCAGCAATACCAGCACAGTCAGCACAGCATGTCGGAGGGGAACCAGTGAGTGAGCGACGTAGGGGGCTGGGACGTGGGCTCGGCGCCCTGATTCCCGGTGCCCCCCAGGAGAGGCAGACCGCCTCGGTCGGAACGGCGTCCACGTCGCCCACGGCCATTCCGGCCCTGGGCGCCGAGCGTGGTGTCGCCGCCTCCAAGCTGGCGACCCTCCCGCAGGGGACCCTCGCCGACAGCGGGGTCGCGCTGCCGGAGCAGTCCGAGGGCACGGCCGTGGCGATGCCCGCGGGCGTTCACTTCGCCGAGCTGCCGCTGGACTCCATCGCGCCCAACCCGCGCCAGCCCCGGGAGGTGTTCGACGACGAGGCCCTCGGCGAACTGGTGACCTCCATCAAGGAGGTGGGTCTCCTCCAGCCCGTCGTCGTCCGCCCCGTCGCCCCGGAGCGGTACGAGCTGATCATGGGTGAACGCCGTCTGCGGGCCTGCCGTGAAGCCGGCCTGGAGCGTGTCGCGGCGATCGTCCGCGACACCGAGGACGACAAGCTGCTGCTGGACGCCCTCCTGGAGAACCTGCACCGGGCTCAGCTGAACCCGCTGGAGGAGGCCGCCGCCTACGACCAGCTGCTGAAGGACTTCGACTGCACGCACGACCAGCTGGCGGACCGGATCGGACGGTCCCGTTCGCAGATCACCAACACGCTGCGTCTGCTCCGCCTCTCGGCGCCCGTGCGGAACCGGGTGGCTGCCGGAGTGCTGTCGGCCGGTCACGCGCGGGCGTTGCTGGGCGTGGAGGACCCGGAGGAGCAGGACAAGCTGGCAAGCCGCATTGTGGAGGAAGGGCTCTCCGTCCGCACAGTCGAGGAGATCGTCCAGCTGATGGGCTCCGAGCCTCGCAAGGCGCCGAAGGCGAAGAAGCCGCGTGCGGGCGCCCGGGTCGCCCCGGAGCTGAGCGAACTGGCCACGCGGCTCTCGGACCGTTTCGAGACCCGTGTGAAGGTCGATCTCGGCCAGAAGAAGGGCAAGATCGTCGTCGAGTTCGCCTCGATGGAGGACCTGAACCGGATTCTCGGCACCCTGGGTGAGCAGCGGGTTCTCGCCAAGGGGAACACCTCGCCGTCGGACGCCTCCGACAGCGAGGGCTGACCCTCCGCAGGAGCCATACACCGAGGGCGGGTCTCTCTCCGGAGTTCACCGGGGCGAGGTCCGCCCTTTGGCCTTTTCCCGTATGCGCGTCATCGCCCGATCGATACGATGCGTTCGGGTATGCGCATCCGCCGTCGTGGTGCGGCAGGCGAAGGAAGTGAGGGATCACCTTCATGGGACGTCGGCTCGTACCGCTCACCTTGGACAACCTCCCGGACCTTCCCAAGCGCTGCCGGACGTGTGTCTTCTGGGAGCTCGACCCCGTCAGTGGTGAGGCCGCCGTCAAAGCCGGGACACCCGAGCTGGAGAAGGAGGCCTGGATCTCCGCCGTCCTGCTCGACTGGGGCTCGTGCGGCCGCGTCGTCTACGTGGACGAGGTTCCGGTGGGGTATGTGATGTACGCGCCGCCCGCCTATGTGCCGCGCTCCACGGCCTTCCCCACCAGTCCCGTGTCCCCGGACGCCGTCCAGTTGATGACCGCCTGGATCACTCCGGGCTACCAGGGCCAGGGGCTGGGGCGGGTGATGGTGCAGACGGTGGCGAAGGACCTGCTGCGGCGCGGGTTCAAGGCCATCGAGGCGTTCGGCGACGCCCGCTGGAAGGAGCCGGCGTGTGTCCTGCCCGCCGACCACCTGCTGTCCGTCGGGTTCAAGACCGTGCGCCCCCACCCGGTGTACCCACGCCTCCGGCTCGAACTGCGGAGCACGCTGTCGTGGAAGGAGGACGTGGAGCTGGCACTGGACCGCCTGCTCGGCGCGGTCCAGAAGGAGCCCGCGCTGCGTCCGCTCTGACCGCCTGTACGACGAACGGCCCACCCCTTGAGGATGGGCCGTTCGTGTTTCACGTGAAACGCCGTTTCACGTGAAACGAAGGTCAGGCCTTCGGGGCCGCGTCGCCGATGAAGTCGGCCAGGTCGCGGACGATCGCGGCCTTCGGCTTGGCGCCGACGATGGTCTTGGCGACCTCGCCACCCTGGTAGACGTTCAGGGTCGGGATCGACATGACGCCGTACTTCGCAGCCGTGGCCGGGTTCTGGTCGATGTTGAGCTTGACGATCTCGATCTGATCGCCGTACTCGTCGGCGATCGCCTGGAGGGACGGGGCGATCTGGCGGCACGGACCGCACCACTCGGCCCAGAAGTCCACCAGCACGGGCTTGTCGCTCTTGAGGACGGTCTCCTCGAACGAATCGTCGGTCACTGCCTTGAGGTCGGCCACGGTGGCCTCCTTCACTGTGCGGGGTGTGGGGTGTGGGGAATCGTGAGGGTCAGACCGCGGGGGTCTTCTCCGGCTCGGCCACCTTCTCCGTGTCGGCGAGGGCGGCGAGGAAGCGCTCGGCGTCCAGGGCGGCGGAGCAGCCCGTGCCCGCGGCCGTGATGGCCTGGCGGTACGTGTGGTCCACGACGTCACCGGCGGCGAAGACGCCCGTCACGTTGGTGCGCGTGGAGGGGGCGTCCACCTTCAGGTAGCCCTCGTCGTCCAGCTCCAGCTGGCCCTTGAACAGCTCCGTGCGCGGGTCGTGGCCGACGGCGATGAACAGACCCGTGACCGGCAGCTCGGAGGTCTCGCCCGACTTGGTGTTGCGCAGGGTGAGCCCGCTGAGCTTCTGGTCGCCGTGGATCTCCGCGACCTCGCTGTCCCAGGCGAACTTGATCTTCGGGTCGGCGAAGGCGCGCTCCTGCATCGCCTTGGAGGCGCGCAGGGTGTCCCGACGGTGCACGACGGTGACCGACTTCGCGAAGCGGGAGAGGAAGGTCGCCTCCTCCATCGCCGTGTCACCGCCGCCGACGACGGCGATGTCGTGGTCCTTGAAGAAGAACCCGTCGCAGGTGGCGCACCAGGAGACACCGCGGCCGGAAAGGGTGTCCTCGTTCGGCAGGCCCAGCTTGCGGTGCTGGGAACCGGTGGCCACGATGACCGCCTTGGCGCGGTGGACCGTGCCCGCGGTGTCCGTCACGGTCTTGATGTCGCCGGTCAGATCGACGGCGACGATGTCGTCCGGGATGAGTTCGGCGCCGAAGCGCTCGGCCTGCGCGCGCATGTTGTCCATGAGCTCGGGGCCCATGATGCCGTCACGGAACCCGGGGAAGTTCTCCACGTCGGTCGTGTTCATCAGGGCGCCACCGGAGGTGACGGCGCCCTCGAAGACCAGCGGCTTCAGCGACGCGCGTGCGGTGTAGAGCGCCGCCGTGTAGCCGGCGGGCCCGGAGCCGATGATGATCACGTTTCGGACGTCGCTCACGGGTTTCTTCCTCGTCTCTGCAGACTGCCTACTGCCTACGGGGGCCGGTTCAAGACTCTCAACCCACCCAACGGATACTACGGGGCGCGCATTCCCGTAGGGCCCGTGCGGCTTCCGGCTGTGCCTGTCAGGGACGCGGCTGGGACTCCTTGAGCAGCACGTCCGCGGGACCGGAGGAGGTCTTCGCCGTCGTGCAGGAGGCGTCCACGATGTAGACATCGACCTGCGTCTCGGTCCGGGGATGCGGGAGGACCACGAGGTAGGCGGACCGTCCCCGGTACTCGCCGCGCTCCGCCCCGAGCGGCTGCTCACCTCGGTCCACACCCTGCGTCACGCACTCCGGCAGTGGCGGACCGGACCGCTTGATCATCGGGTCGGGGCTGTCCGCGGACGCGCCCTCCGACTGGAGGCGTGGCGATGTGCCCCCCTCGGTCCGCTCGGGGGCGCTGAGCAGGGAGCGCACCTTGTCCGGGAGCGCCGCCCCGGAGAAGAGGCGCTCATCCGGGCCGGACGCGCTTTGGACGTGGGTGGCGGTGGGCGTGTCACCGGTCAGGTCCGCCGTTTGGAAGAGGAGGACCCCCAGGCCGACCGCCGCCAGGCCGCAGGCGGCGCTGATCACCGTGGAGCGGCGGCGGCGCCGGGCAGGGGCCCGCCCGGGCCCGGTGGAGCCGGAGGGACGGCCTGCCGGTGCGCCCACCGGACGGTCCACCGCCTTGGAACGGGGACCTCCAGCGGCCGACGTGACGGGCTCCCGCGTGGTTTCACGTGAAACCACGGCGGAGTCGTCGGGAGCGGTGGCGTCGAGGAGGACCTCGGCGGCCAGCGCGGCATCGATGCGCTCCACCACGTCGACCGGCATGCGAGGGGGGCCGGGCAGCGTACCGAGCAGGCCGCGGATCTCCTCCAGGGAGTCACGGACGTCGGCGCACAGTTCGCAGCGGTCCAGATGGCGGCGTACGTCCGCCGTGCGGGACGGCGGGAGGATGCCCTCGGCGAGATCGGAGATCTCGGAGACGTCGGGGTGCTGAGTCGTGTCGGCCGTGGATGTCACGCGCGTCCACCTCCGCCCTTCACAGCAGCAGGATCAGTCGGTCCTGGGTCCCTCGGTCCCGATGTCGGTGGGACGGATGTCCCCGGCGTCCGGTTCCTTCCCCCATCGGCAGCGGTGTTATCCCCGGGGCCGGGACGCAGATGAGTGAGGAGGGGGACGAGACGGGCGCGGCCCCGGGCGCAGCGGCTCTTCACCGTCCCGGTGGGCACGCCCAGGATCTCGGCGGCCTCGGCCACGGGATAGCCCTGCATGTCCACGAGCACCAGGGCGGCGCGCTGGTCCGCCGGGAGACTCGTGAGGGCCGCGAGCAGCTGACGGTGGAGGTCCTGCCGCTCGGCGGGCGCCTCGGCGGACTCGTGCGGCTCCAGGAGCTGCTCCAGCCGCTTTGTGTCGTTCAGGGGCGCGGTCCTGCGGGAGGCGGTCTTACGGGCCCGGTCCAGGCAGGCGTTGACGGTGATGCGGTGCAGCCAGGTCGTCACAGCGGACTGTCCCCGGAAGGTGTGGGCGGCCCGGAAGGCCGAGACGAGGGCGTCCTGGACGGCGTCCGCCGCATCCTCCCGGTCGCCGAGCGTGCGGATGGCGACGGCCCAGAGCCGGTCGCGATGGCGCCGTACCAGCTCGCCGAAGGCGTCGGGGTCCCCCGCGACATGCCGGGCCAGCAGGTCCTGGTCCGGCACACCGGCTTCGTCACGGCCGTGGGACATGCGGTTTCTCCCCTGGATCGGAGCCGGCGCCGCTACGGACGCGCCTGTTGTCCCGTGAAGGTGACCTCGGTGATGCCCTGCTTGTGCCCGGCGGTGCTGTACTCGTCCCCCGAGGTGTAGGGCATCGCGGTCATCCACACGAGCACATAGCGGCTCCTCACCGGCTTCTCCGCGCTCACCTCCAGGGACTTCCCGCTGGTACGCCCCGTACCGATCTTCGGCATCTCCTCCAGCGCGGTGGCCGGGGACAGGGCGTCCGCGGCGTAGAGCGTGAGCGTGGTGTGGTCCCCGACGTACCGCAGGGCTATCGAGGCCTTCGACACGTCCTGCTCCGCCCCGAGGTCGTAGACGATGCCGACGCCCTTCTTCACCCGCGGGTCCAGTTCGGGGCCTTCGACGTAGCTCTTGCTGCGCCAGTAGCTCGACGGGTCGGAGTCGTGGGTGTTCCCCGCGTCCCCCGCGTCCTGGGGGGTGCCGTCCGGGGCGTACTCCTTGGAGTCCTTGACGGGAAGCGGGACCAGCTGGGGCGCGGCCTTGTCGTCGATGGACGGGCCGGGGGACGGCTGGGTCGTGCCCGGGTCGTTGTTCGAGCCGCGCTGGTCGAGGAGCCGGTCGGCGATCTGCCAGCTGCCGAGGCCCAGCGCGGCGATCAGCAGCGCGGAGACGGCCCACTTCAGCACCTTGCCGGTGCGGCTCTCCAGGGGCGCGGGCGGCGGGAGCACGGGCTGGGTGGTGGCGGTGCCGGGGTGCGGCTGGGGGCGGCCGTACGTGCCCTGCTGGTAGGTCGTGCGCTGGTATTCCGGCGCGGGCGGGAACTCGGGCTCCGGCGGACGGATGCGGGGCATGGCCGCGACGGCCTTGGCCAGCTCGTCGGGGGTCGTGCAGGGCGGGTCCTGGCGGGAGGCGGTCGCGCCGTCGTTGACGAGCGCGCGCATGGCCAGGTCGGACAGACCCCGGTGGACGCCGGCCCGCACCTGGTCGGGGGCGATGAGCCCCATGCCCTTCGGCAGGCCCGTCAGTCCGTGGGCGTCGTTCTCGTACGGCCAGCGCTGCGTCAGCGCCGCGTAGAGGAGCGCGCCGATCGCCTCCGTGTCGGTGCGCTGGGGGCGGTCGACGGTGATGCCGCGCAGCGCGGCGTTCACGGCGAGGCCGCGGATCCGGTACTGCCCGGTGGAGGTGCGCAGTACGGCGCTGGGGGTGAGCCGCAGATGGGCGAGGCCCTCGCGGTGCGCGGCGGCCATCGCCTGGGAGACCTGGCTGACGAGCTGGTAGGCGTCGTAGGGCTCGAGGGGGCCGGAGGCGAGCAGGGCGGTCAGCTCGGTGGCGTCCGGCAGCCACTCGTGCACCACGTAGACGAGGTCGTTCTCCTCGACGGCGTCGAGTACCTGGACGAACCGGGGGTCGCCGAGCAGAGCGGAGGCGCGTGCGGCCGCGAGGACGGAACGGGCCCTGGGGTGGTCGGCGGGCAGGATGTGCACGCCGACGGCGCGGCGCAGCTTCTCGTCGACGGCCCGCCAGCTGCTGAAACCGTCCAGTCGGGTGACGCACTCCTCGAGCCGGTAGCGGCGGGCGAGTTTGTGCCCGCTGTGCAGTTCCGGGGACTTGATGGCGGGTTCGTCGGCGGCTTCCTGTTCGCCGTTCGTGTTTCGGGAAGACATGTCCGTCGCGTCCTGCGCTTCCGCCCCGTCGGCCGTGGTCCTGTCCGCCTTGGCGGTCAGCGGGTCGCCACCGCTGTTGTCGGCCACGTCGACGGCAGCCGTGCTACGTTCCGCCACCGTCGTTCCTGCCTCCCCATCCGATGCGCCATATTCAGCAGCCCTGCCAATTGTGCCCACAGTCCACCGCTATGCACGACACGCGGTGGGCGGCGATGGTTGTGCGAAAGCCCCCTGTTCTAGCGGCCGAGACGGCCCCGGACCATGCCCACCATGGCGTTGAGCTCCTCGATGCGCATCTTGCGGGCCGCCACGTAGAACACGCCGAGCAGGACGGCTCCACCGGCCACGAGTGCCACCAGGGAGCCCAGTGCGCCCATGCCGAGCAGGCTCAGCAGACCCCAGGCGACCGCGCCGGCGGCCAGCGCCGCGGGCACGGAGGCCATGGAGAGGCGGGCGTACGTCCGGACGACGTGGGCGCCGTCGAGGTCGCCGCCCAGCCGGTCGCGCAGCCGCCGCCAGGCGATGCCCACGCCGACCATGTACGCGAGGCCGTAGCTCGCGGCCATGCCGACCACGGCCCAGCGGGCCGGCAGCACGACGTAGCAGAGCACGGAGGCGGCGGCGTTGACGGCCGCCACGATGACCGTGTTGTAGAAGGGCGTCCGCGTGTCCTCGTAGGCGTAGAAGCCGCGCAGGACGACGTACTGGACGGAGTACGGGATCAGGCCGAGGCCGAACGCCATCAGCATGAAGCCCATGCCGGTGGCCGCTTCCTGGCCGCTGGAGGCGTAGAGCAGGGTGCACAGCGGCACGCCCAGCGCGAGGAAGCCGAAGGAGACGGGCACGATCGCGACGGCCGAGTTGCGCAGGCCGTGCGAGATGTCGTCGCGGACGGCGCCCGGGTCGTTGTCGTGCGCGGCGCGGGAGATGCGGGGCAGCAGCGCGGCCATGACGGAGACCGTGATGATGGCCTGCGGCATGCCCCAGATCAGCTGGGCGTTGGAGTATGCCAGGATGCCGGCGCCGTCCGTGCCGGACGCCTTTCCGGCCGCGGTGGCCAGCTGCGTGACGACGACGACACCGGCCTGGTTGGCGAGGACGAACAGGACCGTCCACTTGGCCAGCTTGACCGTCTTGCCGAGGCCCTGGCCCTTCCAGTCGAAGCGCGGGCGGAAGCGGAAGCCCGCTTCGCGCAGGTACGGGATCATCGCCAGCGCCTGGACGACCAGGCCCAGCAGGACGCCCACACCGAGCAGCCGGACGCCCTCGTCGGGGATGACGTCGGCGCCCATCCTCGTCTCGGAGTAGGAGCCGTACACCCAGATGAACATGCCGAACGTGAAGATGACGACGATGTTGTTGAGGACCGGCGTCCACATCATCGCGCCGAACTTGCCGCGGGCGTTGAGGATCTGACCCATCACCACGTGCACGCCCATGAAGAAGATGGTGGGCAGGCAGAACCGGGCGAAGGTGACGGCGACGCTGTTGGCGTCCGGGTCGTTGGCGATGGTGGGCGACATCGCGTGGACGAGCAGCGGCGCCAGGAACACGACGGCGCCGACGATCACGGCGAGGGTGACCATCACCAAGGTCAGCAGGCGGTTGGCGTACGCCTCGCCGCCGTCCTCGTCGTTCTTCATGGAGCGGACGAGCTGCGGGACGAAGACCGAGTTGAGGCCGCCGCCCACGGTCAGGATGTAGATCATCGTGGGCAGCGTGTAGGCGACGGTGAACGCGTCACCGAGCGTCGCCGCACCCAGGGCGCCGGTGATCACCAGGCTCCGCAGGAAGCCGGTGAGCCGCGACACGAGGGTGCCGGCCGCCATCACGGCACTGGACTTCAGCAGTCCGGAGGCCTTTCCGCCCGCCTTCTTCGGCGGCGGGGGCGCCACCGGCTCCGCGGGCACCTCGGGCTCCACAGGCTCGGGGACCGGCACGGCCGTCGCCTGCCCGGCCTGGACCTGCTGGTCGCGGTACAGGTGCGCGAACGCGTCGGGCGCCGGCCGCTCGTCGGCGGCGTGGGTCACCAGGTCGTCCACGCCGGTGAACTGGACGGTCCTGGCGTCCTCGCCGTACGGGAGGTGGCGGGACGGGCCGGCGGGCTCGGGCGGCGGGGTCTGGGCCCACACACGTGGGTCGGGCGCGTACTGCGGGGCCGCGGGCTGCTCGTAGAGCGGTCGTGGCTCCTCGTACGTGCCGGGCGGGGGCGGCGGGTGCGCGGCCCGGTCGTACAGGGCCTCCCCGACCGGGTCCTGCGACGAGAGGTCGTGGGAGCGGTACGGGTCGTGGGTGTACGCGTCCTGGACGTAGGGGTCCTGCCCGTAGGCGTCCTGCGGGTAGGGCTGGTGCGGGGCCGACGCGTCGGCGGGCGGCACCTGTCCCGGCACCGGGACGGGCGGCGGCCCGTCCGGCGGCACACTGCCGCCGCCCGCGCCCTGGCCGCGGTCACCGTCGTACGGCGCGTTCATGGTTACCCCACCTCATCGTCCCCGGCCGGCCGGCCACGACATCGCTCAACGCTCCACTTTCTCACCCGGGCCCGACGGGTCGGTGCTTTGCGGTCCGGTGTCCGTCGCGGGGTCACTCGGCTGCACCGGATCGTCGCTCTCCGCGACCGGGACGGCGGGAGCGGCCTCTGCCGCGCCCTCGTCCTCGTCGGTCGGCCGCGCCGCTCCGGCCTCTTCGGACGTTCCCGTCCTGTCGACCGCGTCGGCGTCGGCGTCCCGCGCCGCCGCGGCGCGCTTGCGCTGGCTGTACATCCTGACACCGGCGAGGACCAGGAGCAGCACGCCGCCGGCGATGACGAGCATCACGGTCGAGGTGATCTCGGAGACCTTGACGGTGAACCGCATGGGCTGGCCGTAGGGGCGGCCGTCCTCCGTGAACAGCTGCGCCTCGACGGGGACGGGGCCGTTCGCGTTGGCGGAGGCCGTGAACTTCACCGACTGGCTGTGCCCGCCCTCGATGCGCACCGGGAGCTCGGCGACCTGCTCGCCGCCGTTGAGGCCGAGCCGGGTCGGCTTCATCGACCGCAGGCGCAGCACCAGGTGGTCCACGCCCTGCACCAGCTTGTTCTGCACGGTCACCGGGATCGTGGCGCTGCGCCCCGAGAGCGTCAGGTCGGACTTGTCGATCAGCTTCACCTCGCCGGTGAGGCTCTCCAGGTGGGCGTGCACGCCACGCCCGTACTCGGCGGCCTCCTGGGGGCGGCCCCGCCACGACGTGGACATCTCCCGCTTGATCGCGTTGCCGAACGGCGTCACGACGCGGTGCGCGGCGGTAAGGATGACCTTGAAGTTGTCCAGCCGGTCCTGCGTGGTGCGCATCTGCTGGAACACCGTCTCCGGCAGCTCCTGGTGGCTGAGCTCCTTCGGGTACCGCCTCGCGGACGGCACGCTCGTCGTCGCCTTCGGGTCGGGCTTGGCGGTCGTGGCGGTGATCAGGTCGGACGCCTGCGACCAGCGCTCCCCGCCGAGGGCCCTGAGGGCGCTCGCCAGGGACTCGGCCTGGGAGGCCGTCGGCATCCGCTGCGGGGCGACGACGACGCTGCGCCCGGTGCCCGGTCGCTCGTGGGTGACGGCGAGGGTGTGCGCGAGGAACTTCTGGACCGCGGCCGTGGACTCGCCCGCCCGGGTCATGTCGCCCTCGAAGGCCGTGGACAGCACCGCGTCCGACACGACGGCCGTGGTCCCGCCGCCGATCGGCCGTGCCGCGTTCGGCGTGTACGACAGGCGCTCCCGCATGCTGTCGCTGCGGGTGATCACCTTGTCCGCGCCGGCCGAGGTCGCCACATCGACGATCGACGGGTCCACGGCCCCGTTCGCGGGCCAGGCGTACTCGACGGACGGCTTCACGTGGAGGATCGTCTCCACCGTCGACTCGGCCAGCTCCGTCGCGGGCCGCAGATGGCTCAGGGAGCGGGAGACGCGCTTGCCCCGGTGGGCGAGCGACGCCAGGTCGGGGTCCCCGTACGGCAGCGCGACCACCTTGTCGCCCTGCACCGCCTTGTCCAGGGCGTTGAGCCACTGCTTCGCGACCGCCTGGTTCCTCCCGGGGAGCGTGGTGTCCCCGCTCATGACCTGGTAGTTGCCGCTCATCGCCTCGACGGTGGCCAGCAGGTCCGGGTCGATGACCCAGGTCACGGGCAGCTCGGCGCCGAGCGTGACCATCCGCTCCAGCCGGCCGCCGGGCGACAGCTCGGCCGCGAGGGCCTCGCTCTCGAACACCGGCGTCTGCTGGTCGTCGGAGCCCGTCTGGGCCGACAGGTGCGCGGAGGAGATCAGCGGCCACAGGACGGTCAGCTGCGTCTTGCTCTTCGGCGCGGCAGGCTGCCAGGGCAGGAACGTCCGGTCGATGCCCAGTACCTGGTCGTACGGCTCGCCAGGGGTGCGCCCGGACAGGGACACGCCCAGTTCGTACACCCCGGCGTCGTCCACGCCCAGCTTGTCCACCGGCACGGCGAGGGTGAACTCACGGGTGGCGCCGGAGGGGATCTCCGGGACCTTCACGACGTACGCGCCGCCCAGCGGCTCGCCGTCCCGGCTCTCGGAGAAGCCGGTGCGCCGGGCGGCGTCCTCGATGGCGCCCCGGCTGGAGAGCCGGTCGCCGAGGCGCACGTCGACCTGCGCCTGGCTCACCGTCTCCCTGCCCTTGTTGGTCACCGTGCCGCTCAGCGTGAGGGTGTCCCCCTTGACCGGGGCGCTCGGCGCGAGTGTGTCCAGCGACACAGCGACGGTACGGGACCCGGTCGCCGCCGCGGCCACGGACGCGACCGGCGTCATCGCGGTGGCGGAGGGGGCCGCGGGCAGGTGGACCAGCCCGGCGAGGAGGGGCACTGCGGCGACGGCTGCGGCGGCCCGCCGCAGCCAGCGGCGGGCAGGAGAGGGATCGATGCCCTGGAAGTCTGCCGCCTCGGCCACGCGCTCGTCCGTCCCTCGTCGTCTGGTGCCGTCGGTCCCTGCCGGTTCCCGCGTCCAGGCATGGTAACGAGACGCGGCACGGTGAAGTGCCGTGGAGTGTTCCACGAGATCGTCCGGGGGGAGCGGGCGGGCACGGGAAATCGGGGAGGCCGCCCGTGGCCGGGACCCGTACCCTGTTCTGTTGTGCCGAACGCCAACGAAGACAACCCGAATGCCCTGAGCCAGGTGCAGCGCCGAGCGGTCAGTGAGCTGCTGCGCGTGTCACCGGTCGCCGACGATCTCGCCCGCCGTTTCCAGGAGGCCGGGTTCCGCCTCGCCCTGGTCGGTGGTTCGGTACGGGACGCTCTGCTCGGCAGGCTCGGCAACGACCTCGACTTCACCACCGATGCCCGCCCCGAGGACGTACTGAAGATCGTCCGGCCGTGGGCGGAGGCGGTCTGGGAGGTCGGGATCGCGTTCGGCACCGTGGGGGCCCAGAAGGAGGGCTACCAGATCGAGGTGACGACGTACCGCTCCGAGGCGTACGACCGCACCTCGCGCAAGCCCGAGGTGTCCTACGGCGACTCCATCGAGGAGGACCTCGTCCGCCGTGACTTCACCGTCAACGCGATGGCCGTCGCGCTGCCGGAGAAGGAGTTCATCGACCCGCACGGCGGCCTGGAGGACCTCGCCGCCCGGGTGCTGCGCACGCCGGGTACCCCGGAGGCGTCCTTCTCCGACGATCCGCTGCGGATGATGCGCGCGGCCCGCTTCGCCGCCCAGCTGGACTTCGAGGTCGCCCCCGAGGTCGTCGCCGCGATGACGGAGATGGCCGAGCGGCTCGACATCGTCTCCGCCGAGCGGGTCCGGGACGAGCTGAACAAGCTGATCCTCTCCGCGCACCCCCGCAAGGGCCTGAGTCTGCTCGTGGACACCGGTCTCGCCGACCGTGTGCTGCCCGAGCTTCCCGCGCTGCGCCTGGAGAGCGACGAGCACCATCGGCACAAGGACGTGTACGAGCACTCCCTGACCGTGCTGGAGCAGGCGGTCGACCTGGAGGAGGACGGCCCCGACCTCGTGCTGCGGCTCGCCGCGCTCCTCCACGACATCGGCAAGCCGCGCACGCGGCGCTTCGAGCCGGACGGCCGGGTCTCGTTCCACCACCACGAGGTGGTCGGCGCGAAGATGACCAAGAAGCGGCTGACCGCGCTGAAGTACTCCAACGACATGGTCAAGGACGTCTCGCGGCTCGTGGAGCTGCACCTGCGGTTCCACGGCTACGGCACGGGTGAGTGGACCGACTCCGCCGTCCGGCGCTACGTCCGCGACGCCGGTCCGCTGCTGACGCGGCTGCACAAGCTGACCCGCTCCGACTGCACCACCCGCAACAAGCGCAAGGCGGGCGCGCTGTCCCGCGCGTACGACGGTCTGGAGCAGCGCATCGCCCAGCTCCAGGAGCAGGAGGAGCTGGACGCCATCCGCCCGGATCTGGACGGCAACGAGATCCAGGAGGTCCTGGGCATCCGGCCCGGCCCGGCGGTGGGCCGCGCGTACAAGTTCCTGCTGGAGCTGCGGCTGGAGAACGGGCCGATGGGGCATGACGCCGCCGTCACCGCGCTCAAGGAGTGGTGGGCCACGCAGAGCTGAGCCCCGGGCCGTCGTGTTTCACGTGAAACACGACCGCGGCAGCCGGTGAGGAGGGGCGGTGTTTCACGTGAAACACCGCCCCTTCGTCATGCCCGCCGCCAGCGTGCGAGCGCGGCCGCGGAGAGCGCGTAGAGGCCCGCGATCACGAGGATCAGCAGAGGCGAGCGGCCGTCCGGCGGGAGCATCAGCGCGGCCACTCCGGCGGCGGCGACGAAGGCGACGTTGAAGAGCATGTCGTAGAGGGCGAAGATCCGGCCGCGATAGGTGTCATCGACCGTCGTCTGCACGACCGTGTCGGTGGCGATCTTGGTCGCCTGGGTGGTGAAGCCCAGGACGAACGCTGCGATCATCGTGGTCGCCGGGGCGAAAGGCAGGCCCAGGGCGGGTTCCAGCACGGCTGCCGCACCGGCGCACACGGCCATCCAGCCACCCGTGCCCAGCCGGGCGGCCGCCCACGGGGTGACCACGGCGGCGGTGAAGAACCCAGCGGCGGAGACCGCGACCGCGAGCCCCAGCAGGGCCAGCCCTTCGGACTCGGCTGACGTCCACGCGTACCGGCTGAGCATCAGCACCATCACGGTCAGCGCCCCGTAGCAGAAACGGGCCAGTGTCATCGCGGCAAGCGCCCGGGCGGCGGGGCGCCGTCGCGCCAGATGGCGCAGGCCGCTCCACAGTCCCCGCGCGGTCGAGGCGAGCGCCGCGCCGAGCCGCGGCACGGTCACGTCCGGGTCGGGGCCGAGCAGCTCGCGGCCCATGCGCAGGGAGGCGAACGCCGACGCGAGGTAGAGCGCCGCGCCCAGCAGGACCACGGCGGCGTCGGAGTCGGCGGCCACCAGCCGCACCAGGAACGCCAGTCCGCCGCCGGCGGCCGCGGCGAGGGTACCGGCGGTGGGGGACAGCGAGTTGGCGATCACCAGCCGGTCGGCGTCCACCACGCGCGGGAGGGCGGCCGAGAGGCCCGCCAGGACGAAGCGGTTGACGGCCGTCACGGACAGGGCGGAGGTGTAGAAGAGCCAGTCCGGCACCGAGGCGAGGATCAGGAGCGCCGTGCCCGCCGCGAGGCCCGCCCGCAGCAGGTTGCCGTACAGCAGGACCTGACGGCGGCGCCACCGGTCGAGCAGCACTCCGGCGAACGGGCCGACGAGGGAGTACGGGAGCAGGAGCACCGCCATGGCGGAGGCGATCGCGGCGGGGGTCGCCTGCCGCTCCGGTGAGAACACGACGTACGCGGCGAGCGCCACCTGGTACACGCCGTCGGCGCCCTGGGAGAGGAGTCGTACGGCGAGGAGGCGGCGGAAGTTCTTCAGGCGCAGGAGTACGCGCAGATCCCGTACGACAGGCATGGCAGCAAGCCTCACACACGGGTGAGGCCCCCGGGCATACGCCACGGGGGCCTCAACGCCGGGAGGCGGGGCCTCCCTTGGGCGGGTGTCACCACCCTCCCGGGTGGGTCCTAGCGCTCGACCTCGCCCTTGATGAACTTCTCGACGTTCTCGCGGGCCTCGTCGTCGAAGTACTGGACCGGCGGGGACTTCATGAAGTACGAGGACGCGGAGAGGATCGGACCGCCGATGCCGCGGTCCTTGGCGATCTTCGCGGCGCGCAGGGCGTCGATGATGACACCCGCCGAGTTCGGGGAGTCCCACACCTCGAGCTTGTACTCCAGGCTCAGCGGGACGTCACCGAAGGCGCGGCCCTCGAGGCGGACGTACGCCCACTTCCGGTCGTCGAGCCAGGCCACGTAGTCGGACGGGCCGATGTGGACGTTGCGCTCGCCCATGTCCCGGTCGGGGATCTGGGAGGTGACGGCCTGCGTCTTGGAGATCTTCTTGGACTCCAGGCGGTCACGCTCGAGCATGTTCTTGAAGTCCATGTTGCCACCGACGTTCAGCTGCATCGTGCGGTCCAGGACGACGCCCCGGTCCTCGAACAGCTTCGCCATGACGCGGTGCGTGATGGTGGCGCCGACCTGCGACTTGATGTCGTCGCCGACGATCGGCACACCGGCCTCGGTGAACTTGTCGGCCCACTCCTTGGTGCCCGCGATGAACACCGGGAGGGCGTTGACGAAGGCGACCTTGGCGTCGATGGCGCACTGCGCGTAGAACTTCGCGGCGTCCTCGGAACCCACCGGCAGGTAGCAGACGAGGACGTCGACCTGCTGGTCCTTGAGGACCTGGACGACGTCGACCGGCTCCGCGTCGGACTCCTCGATGGTCTCGCGGTAGTACTTGCCGAGACCGTCCAGGGTGTGGCCGCGCTGGACCGTCACACCGGTGGTCGGCACGTCGCAGATCTTGATGGTGTTGTTCTCGCTGGCGCCGATGGCGTCGGCGAGGTCCAGGCCCACCTTCTTCGCGTCAACGTCGAAGGCCGCGACGAACTCGACGTCCCGCACGTGGTAGTCGCCGAACTGGACGTGCATCAGCCCCGGCACCTTGCCCGCCGGGTCGGCGTCCTTGTAGTACTCGACGCCCTGCACCAGCGAGGCGGCGCAGTTGCCCACGCCGACGATGGCTACGCGAACCGAACCCATTCCGGTTGCTCCCTGTTTGTTCTCGACGAACCCCTGCGGTGCGCAGGGGTTCACTTGGTGGTGTCGTCGGACGGGTCCGGCCGGGTACTGCCCCCGTGCCGGGGCAGGCCGCCCGGTTCTCCAGATGTCTGGTCCTGCTCCGCGCGGTCCGCCGCCTCCGGACCGGACCGCCGTTGGTCCCGGCCCGCCCGCTCGCTCTCGATGAGCTCGTTCAGCCAGCGCACCTCGCGCTCCACGGACTCCATGCCGTGCCGCTGGAGTTCGAGCGTGTAGTCGTCCAGACGCTCACGGGTGCGCGCCAGCGAGGCGCGCATCTTCTCCAGCCGCTCCTCGAGACGGCTGCGGCGCCCTTCCAGCACCCGCATCCGCACTTCCCGCTCCGTCTGCCCGAAGAAGGCGAAGCGGGCCGCGAAGCTCTCGTCCTCCCAGGAGTCCGGCCCCGTGTGGGACAGGAGCTCCTCGAAGTGTTCCTTACCTTCGGCGGTCAACCGGTAGACGATCTTCGCGCGTCGTCCTGAGAGGGAGGCGGCGAGAGCGTCCTCGGGGGCGCTGCCCGGCTCCTCGATCAGCCAGCCGTTTGCGACGAGCGTCTTGAGGCAGGGGTAGAGGGTGCCGTAACTGAAGGCGCGGAAGATGCCCAGCGAGGTGTTGAGCCGCTTGCGCAGCTCGTATCCGTGCATCGGGGCTTCTCGGAGCAGACCGAGGACGGCGAACTCCAGGATGCCGGAGCGCCTGCTCATCAGCCGCCTCCTCCTCCGTGTCGCTCGTTATGCCGCCCTGATGTATCGGCTCGATACATCCTGACGATAGAACGGCACCACTGCGCCGACAAGTAGGCCGATCGTGAACGGCGTCACATCGGTAATTAGCCGTAGGCGAGTTGCCTGATTTGGGGGGAACTTCGCCGCTAGGGCGGTTTTGGCCGTGCGTAGTCTGTGCGGCATGCATACCACCGGGAACCACGGGACGACGGGGGAACGTCATCGTCGTGGGTGCATGGCGGGCGGGCCCGGAGGGCTCGTCCGATCCATTTCGGGGGGACCGGAACTCAGCTGCCGCTTCCAGGCGTGAATCGCCTGCCCGAGGAGTAGTCGTTCGATGAGCGAGCACCGTCGTAAACCGCCGCAGCCGCAGGGTGGCGGCCGCGCCGCGGCCCGGCGCGCTGCCCAGCAGCCTGGCCGCCGGTCGGCCCCGGCGCGGGATGTCAGTACAGGATCACCTTCCGACCCGTACGGCGAGGCGCGGCCCTACGGCGGTCGCGCCGAGGCGCGGCGGGCGGCCCAGCGAGGGAGCCGGCGGCGCGGCGCCGAGGGCGCGGGTGGCGCCGGGGGCCACGGCGGTGGCCGCCGCGGCACCGGTGGCGGCGGCCGGGGCCCCGGTGGTCGCGGGCCCGGCGGTGGCGGCCCCGGCAAGAAGCGGCTGATCGACTACCCCCGTCACGACAAGTACGGCTGGCGCCGCTGGGTGCCGTCCTGGAAGCTCGTGAGCGGGCTCTGCCTCTCCTTCATCGCGCTGACGATGGGCGGCGCGACGATCGCCTACGGAATGGTGGGGCTGCCGAACCCGGCCGAGGCGGCCACGGCGCAGAACAACGTCTACTACTGGGAAGACGGCTCGCAGATGGCCGCGACCGGTGGTGAGGTCAACCGGCAGATCATCGCCTACAGCGAGATCCCCCAGGCCATGCAGGACGCCGTGGTCTCCGCCGAGAACAAGACCTTCTGGACGGACTCCGGCATCGACCCGATGGGCATCGGCCGCGCCCTGTTCAACATGGCGACCGGTGGCCAGACCCAGGGCGGCTCGACCATCACCCAGCAGTACGTCAAGAACAACCGGCTCAACAACCAGTCGCAGACGCTGGACCGGAAGTTCAAGGAGCTGTTCATCTCCATCAAGGTCAACTCCGAGTTGTCCAAGAAGGAGATCATGCGGGGGTACCTGAACACCTCGTACTTCGGGCGGGGCGCGTACGGCATCCAGGCCGCGGCGCGCACGTACTACGGCGTGGACGCCAAGGACCTCAACGTCCAGCAGTGTGCGTTTCTCGCCTCCCTGCTCAAGGGCTCCACGTACTACGACCCCGCCGGTGCTCGGGAGATCGACCCCAAGGCGACCCCGGAGGCCAACCTCAAGCGTGCGACCGACCGCTGGAACTGGATCCTCGACGAGATGGTGAAGGACGGGAGGCTGGACGCGGCCAAGCGGGCCACGCTCACGGACTTCCCGGACCCCGGGCCGCTGCAGAAGCAGGCGAAGCTGGGTGGGCAGATCGGCTACCTGGTCGACCTCGCCAAGGCGTACTTCATCAACAACAACGACCAGGGGATCACCGCCGAGGACCTGTCCAAGGGCGGTTACGAGATCAGGACGACCTTCGACAAGAAGAAGGTCGACGCCCTCGAGAAAACCATCAAGGACGTCTACGCCAAGCACATCGACCCGGCGAAGCGTCCCAAGACCGACACCCACGTCCAGTTCGGCGGGGCCTCCGTCGATCCGGCGACCGGCGCGATCGTCGCCATCTACGGCGGTCAGGACGCGACCAAGCACTTCACGAACAACGCCGACCAGACGGGTGCGCAGGTCGGTTCGACGTTCAAGCCGTTCGTGCTCGCCGCGGGCATGACCCACGGCGTGAGGGACCGGAACAAGGGTGAGGACCAGGGGCCTGAGAGCCGCACCATCATCGACCCCGACACGGCGATCTACAGCGGCAAGAACAAGCTGAAGATCCGCAACTACGACGGCACGATCTGGCGCGACGAGAACAACAAGGAGTGGCTCCAGGTCAACGACGACGACAAGGACTACCCGGACATCGACCTGCGCGAGGCGATGATCCACTCGGCGAACTCCCCGTTCGTGCAGCTCGGCATGGACATCGGCATCGAGCAGGTCCGGGACACGGCCATCAAGGCGGGCCTTTTGGAGAGCACCCTCGCCAAGGGCAACGTCCCGTCGTTCTCCATCGGCATCTCCGACCCGAGCGCCATCCGCATGGCCGCCGCCTACGGGACCTTCGCGTCCAACGGCGAGCAGCGGGACCCGTACTCGGTCACCGAGGTGAAGAAGAACGGCGTCGTCATCTACAAGCACGAGGACAAGGCCGAGCGCGCGTTCTCGACCGCCGTCAGCAGCAACATCACCGACGTGCTCGTCGACGTCGTGGAGAAGGGCACCGGCAAGAAGGCCCGCCTCCCCGACCGCCCCGCCGCGGGCAAGACCGGTACCACGGACGGCAACAAGTCGGCCTGGTTCGTCGGGTACACCCCGCAGCTGGTGACGGCGATCGACATGTACCGCCTGGACGACAACGCCGCGAACAAGAACCGCAAGTTCGAGGAGATGTTCGGCACGGGTGGCCGTGAGAAGGTCCACGGCTCGTCCTTCCCGTCCGAGATCTGGAAGGCGTACATGACCGAGGCCCACAAGGGGAAGCCGGTCAAGCAGTTCCCCGCCCCGGAGAAGCTGGACGCCGAGCCCGTGTACGGCGGCGGTGCGAAGAGCCCCGAGCCGACGCCGAGCGAGGAGCCGTCGCCGTCCGCGTCGCCGTCCACCTCCCCGTCGCCCTCGCCCAGCAAGTCCGAGGAAGAGGAGAAGCCGGGCAAGCCGGACAAGTCCTGCAGCCCGTTCGACTGGGATTGCGAGACCGCCTCGGGCGGCACCGCCGACGGTGGTACGACGGACGGCACCGACAGCGGAGGCACGACCACCGGCGGCGACGGCGGCCTCACCGAGGGCGGTACCACGACGGGCGGCGAGACCAGTCCGTCGCCGGAGACCGGAGGGAACGGCAACAGCGGTAACGGTGGAGGCGGAGGCGACAGCGGCGCAAGCGGCTGGTGGGGCGGCACGAACGGCTAGCGCCGCACGTCCGCCCGCGGGGCCCCGACCGTGATGAGGGCCGTCGCACCCCGTACGCGCACCACGCGCGCGTACACCGGGTGCGGCGGCCCTCGCCGCTCTCCCGGCACGTACGAGAGCGGCTTGCCCCGGCCCGTTCCTCGCCGCGTACGAGAGCGGCTGCCCCGCCGCTGCCCTTGCAGGTACGAGAGCGCCTGCCTCGCCGCCTGCCTCGGCAGGTATGAGAGCGCCCGCCTCACCGCGTTCCACGTCCGTACGACCGGCGGTCCGCGCCGCCCTTCCGGCCCGTACGGCAGGATGTCCCCCATGCCGAGCCCACAGCAGACGCCAGCGAACACGAGCGTCCCCCACGACCGGCGGCCCGTCGTGTGCCCCACCCGCGAGGACGAGGTCGCCGCCGCGGGCAGCGAGGTGATCGGCGGCCCCGTAGGCCGCCGCGCCCGGCTCGGCATCGACGTGCTCACGCCCGTACGGGTCGTCGCGCTGGTCGCCATCGGCGTGTTCGCCCTCGGCATGGTGCAGAAACTGCCCTGCTACAACTGGGCCTGGTTCCGCGGTGCCGCGTCCCAGTACACCCACGCCTGCTACTCGGACATCCCGCACCTGTTCGTGGCGCGCGGCTTCTCCGACGGGCTCATCCCGTACTTCGACCGGATCCCCGGCGACATGCAGTACCTGGAGTACCCGGTGCTCACCGGCCTGTTCATGCAGGTCGCGGCGTGGCTGACGCCCGGCTTCGGGGACCTTCAGCAGCGGGAGCAGATGTACTGGATGGTCAACGCGGGCATGCTGCTCGTCTGCACCGCGGTCATCGCAGTCTGCGTCGCGCGGACCCACCGGAGGCGGCCGTGGGACGCCCTGCTGGTCGCCCTCGCACCGGCCTTCGCGCTGACCGCGACCATCAACTGGGACCTGCTCGCCATTGCCCTGACCGCCGCGGCGATGCTGATGTGGAGCCGGGGCCGCGCCCTGGCGTTCGGTGTGCTGCTGGGCCTCGCCACGGCCGCGAAGCTCTACCCGTTCCTGCTGCTCGGACCGCTGCTGGTGCTGTGCTGGCGGGCCGGGAAGTGGCGGGAGTTCGCCGTGGCCCTGCTGGGCACCGCGGGCGCGTGGCTGGTGGTGAACCTGCCCGTCATGGTGCTCGCCCCGGAGGGCTGGAAGCGGTTCTACGTCTTCAGCCAGGAGCGCAGCGTGGACTTCGGCTCCTTCTGGCTGATCCTCAGCCAGCGCTTCGGCCTCGACGTGCGGATCGAGACGGTCAACACGGCCGCGAGCGTCCTGATGCTCCTGGCGTGCGCCGGGATCGCCGCGCTGGCGCTGGCAGCGCCGCGCCGCCCGCGCTTCGCGCAGCTGGCGTTCCTCGTCGTGGCGGCGTTCATCCTGACCAACAAGGTCTACTCGCCGCAGTACGTGCTGTGGCTGATCCCGCTCGCGGCGCTAGCCCGGCCGCGCTGGCGGAGCTTCCTCGTGTGGCAGGCCTGCGAGGTGGCGTACTTCCTCGGCATCTGGATGTACCTCGTCTACGTCACCACCGAGCACAAGCAGGGCCTGCCACAGGACGGCTACCACCTGGCGATCGCCCTGCACCTGGCGGGGACGCTGTACCTGTGCGCCATGGTCGTGCGGGACGTCCTGCGCCCGGGGCGGGACAGCGTACGGCTCGACGGCTCGGACGACCCGTCCGGCGGCGTCCTCGACGGCGCGGAGGACGTCTTCACGGTCGGCCGGGCGGCACGGGCGGGACGGGAGGCACGGGTGGAGCAGCGGGGCGGGCCCGCGGGGGCGGCGACGGCGGCGCGGCGGGCGGAAGGCGCCGTATAGCGGGCGGCGCCCGCCAGGGCGGGACACAGATGGGCCCCGCGTCGCCACGGCGATGCGGAGCCCACGGTTCCGTACGGGCTGGTCCTAGCGGTCCACGAGCCGGTCGTACTGCGTCGTCGTGTGCCGCAGGTGGGCGACCAGCTCGTCGCCGACCTGCGGCTCCTGCGCGTCCGCCGGGACGAACAGGATCGACACCTGCATGTGCGGCGGCTCCGCGAACCAGCGCTGCTTGCCCGCCCACACGAACGGGGACAGGTTCCGGTTGACCGTGGCCAGACCGGCGCGGGCCACGCCCTTCGCGCGCGGCATCACGCCGTGCATGGCCTTCGGGGCCTCCAGGCCCACCCCGTGCGACGTGCCGCCGGCGACGACGACCAGCCAGCCGTCGGACGCCGCCCGCTGCTGCCGGTAGCCGAACCGGTCGCCCTTGGAGACGCGGGTGACGTCCAGGACAGCGCCCCGGTACTCCGTCGCCTCGTGGTCTCCCAGCCACAGCCGCGTACCGATGCGCGCGCGGAACCGGGTCTGCGGGAACTGCTGCTGAAGGCGCGCCAGCTCCTCCGCCCGCATGTGGCTGACAAACATCGTGTGCAGCGGCAGCCGGGCGGCCCGCAGCCGGTCCATCCAGCCGATGACCTCCTCGACGGCGTCCGAGCCGTCCGTGCGGTCCAGCGGCAGGTGCAGGGCGAAGCCCTCCAGGCGCACGTCCTCGATCGCGGCGTGCAGCTGCGCCAGCTCGTGCTCGCCGATGCCGTGCCGCTTCATCGAGCTCATGCACTCGATGACCACGCGCGCGCCGACCAGGGCGTGCACCCCGTCGACGGACGACACGGAGCGGATCACCCGGTCCGGCAGCGGCACCGGCTCCTCACCCCGCCGGAACGGCGTCAGCACCAGCAGGTCGCCACCGAACCAGTCCTTCATCCGGGCCGCCTCGTACGTGGTGCCGACCGCGAGCATGTCGGCGCCGAAGCGGTTCACCTCTTCCGCGAGGCGCTCGTGGCCGAAACCGTAGCCATTGCCCTTGCAGACGGGGATGATCCCGGGGAACTGGTCGATCACGGACTTCTGATGCGCCCGCCAACGAGCGGTGTCGACGTACAGGGTGAGCGCCATGGCCGGTCCGGACCCTTTCTCTGGCTGTGGGTGTCGGGATGGGTGAGATGTGCGAGACGTGTACGAGCGTACGGAACCGCCGCCGGGTCAGCGCCGCGACATGTAGATGTCCAGCGCCTTGTGCAGCAGCTTGTTGAGCGGGAAGTCCCACTCGCCGATGTACTCGACGGCCTCGCCGCCCGTGCCCACCTTGAACTGGATCAGGCCGAAGAGGTGGTCGCTCTCGTCGAGCGAGTCCGAGATGCCGCGCAGGTCGTACACGGTCGCGCCCATGGCGTAGGCGTCGCGCAGCATGCGCCATTGCATGGCGTTCGACGGGCGGACCTCACGGCCGATGTTGTCCGACGCGCCGTACGAGTACCAGACGTGCCCGCCGACCACGAGCATCGTCGCTGCGGACAGGTTCACGCCGTTGTGCCGCGCGAAGTAGAGGCGCATCCGGTTGGGGTCCTCGTTGTTGAGGACGGTCCACATGCGCTGGAAGTACGACAGCGGGCGCGGCCGGAAACGGTCCCGGACGGCCGTGATCTCGTACAGCCGCTGCCACTCGGCCAGGTCCTCGTAGCCGCCCTGGACGACCTCGACACCGGCCTTCTCGGCCTTCTTGATGTTCCGCCGCCACAGCTGGTTGAAGCCCTTGAGGACGTCGTCCAGGGAGCGGTTGGCCAGCGGGACCTGGAAGACGTAGCGGGGCTGCACGTCGCCGAAGCCGGCGCCGCCGTCCTCACCCTGCTGCCAGCCCATCTTGCGCAGCCGGTCCGACACCTCGAAGGCGCGCGGCTCGATGTGCGTCGCCTCGATGTCGCGCAGGCGCTTCACCTCGGGGTCCTGGATGCCGGACTTGATGGCCGGCGCGTCCCAGCGGCGGATCACGACCGGGGGGCCCATCTTGACCGAGAACGCGCCCTGGTTCTTCAGGTGCTGGAGCATCGGCTGGAGCCAGTCGTCCAGGTTCGGCGCGTACCAGTTGATCACCGGGCCCTCGGGCAGGTAGGCCAGGTACCGCTTGATCTTCGGCAGCTGGCGGTACAGCACCAGGCCGACGCCCACGAGCTGGTTGTTCCGGTCGAACCAGCCCAGGTTCTCCGAGCGCCACTCGGTCTTGACGTCGGCCCACGCCGGAACCTGGCAGTGACTCGCCGCCGGAAGGCTCTGGATGTACGCCAGATGCTGCTCTCGGCTGATGGTCCTCAGGGTCAGGCTCATGCGGGGCGCTCCTCGGCAGGTATGTCCCCCATCGGTACAGGGGTTCCAGCTCTCGCGCCGAAGCCTACTGGCACGGGGGAGCGCCCCGGCTGGGCCTGGGGCCTGTCTTCCGGGTCTTTCGGCTGATCCGGACGACAGGCCCCACCGGCAGGGCTAGCCGATCACACCGCCGAACAGACCGCCACGGGCCATTCCGAGGAAGAAGCCGACCGCCGAGGCGCCGAGACCGATGATCAGGAACGTCCTCTCCCGGGTGGTCACGGAGACGAACTGGCCGTAGGCGCCCGTGATGATGCCGATGAGCCCGGCCCACGAGGCGACCAGGTGGAGGCTGTGGAACTGCGCCGTGACGAAGGCGAGCACACCCAGGGCCAGGGTCACGGCCATCAGGGTGTCCTGGAGCGGATGGGGCTTGCCGTCCGTGGCGAAGAGGGAAGAGGAGCGATGACGCTGGAATGCCTGAGCCATGAGGCACCTCCTGGCTTGCCGGAGGGCGGCGCACTGCAGCGCCGCCCGGACCCGATGTGTCCAGATTGCGCCCCCTGACCACCGGATTTCAACCGGAAGCCGCTGTGCGGGTACTCTGGACGGTCTGCACCGGTGTCTTCCCATGCCCGGAAACGCGCCAGTCCTGGTTCGCGCCAGTCCCTGGTCCGTCGTCCGCGGCCGTTGTCAGTGGGCACGACTACCGTTGCGTACGCATCACGACCCTCCTGCCACGGAACGACCGTGGCCGCTGAGTCCAAAGGAGGTGGGTTCCACATGCGTCACTACGAGGTGATGGTCATCCTCGACCCCGATCTCGAGGAGCGCGCTGTCTCCCCGCTGATCGAGAACTTCCTCTCCGTCGTCCGTGAGGGCAACGGAAAGGTCGAGAAGGTCGACACCTGGGGCCGTCGTCGTCTCGCTTACGAGATCAAGAAGAAGCCCGAGGGCATCTACTCGGTCATCGACCTGCAGGCCGAGCCTGCGGTCGTCAAGGAGCTCGACCGCCAGATGAACCTGAACGAGTCGGTCCTCCGGACCAAGGTCCTCCGCCCCGAGACCCGCTGAGCTTTCCGCTCACTGGTCATCGGGTCCGAGTAGCAGCAGCAAGCAGCCAGAAGCAAACCCGCCGAGAGGTTCCCCATGGCAGGCGAGACCGTCATCACGGTCGTCGGCAATCTTGTCGACGACCCCGAGCTGCGCTTCACCCCTTCCGGTGCGGCGGTCGCGAAGTTCCGTGTCGCGTCCACCCCCCGCACCTTCGATCGTCAGACGAATGAGTGGAAGGACGGCGAGAGCCTGTTCCTGACCTGCTCGGTCTGGCGCCAGGCGGCGGAGAACGTCGCCGAGTCGCTCCAGCGGGGCATGCGCGTCATCGTGCAGGGCCGGCTGAAGCAGCGGTCCTACGAGGACCGCGAGGGCGTCAAGCGCACGGTCTTCGAGCTGGACGTCGAGGAAGTCGGTCCGAGCCTCAAGAACGCCACGGCCAAGGTCACCAAGACCGCCGGCCGCGGTGGTCAGGGTGGCTACGGCGGCGGCCAGGGCGGCCAGGGCGGCCAGGGTGGCCAGGGCGGCTGGGGCGGTGCCCCGGGCGGCCAGCAGGGTGGCGGCGGCGCTCCCGCCGAGGACCCCTGGGCCTCCAGCGCGCCGGCCGGCGGCCAGCAGGGCGGCGGCCAGGGCGGCTGGGGCGGCAGCTCCGGCGGCGGCTACTCGGACGAGCCCCCCTTCTAGGGCCGGGTTCGTACCCCACTTCTTGATCACACAGGAGAAACACCATGGCGAAGCCGCCTGTGCGCAAGCCTAAGAAGAAGGTCTGCGCGTTCTGCAAGGACAAGACCGCGTACGTGGACTACAAGGACACGAACATGCTGCGGAAGTTCATTTCCGACCGCGGCAAGATCCGTGCCCGTCGCGTGACCGGCAACTGCACGCAGCACCAGCGTGACGTCGCCACGGCCGTCAAGAACAGCCGTGAGATGGCGCTGCTGCCCTACACGTCCACCGCGCGATAAGGAAGGGTGACCTACTAATGAAGATCATCCTTACCCACGAGGTCACCGGCCTCGGTGCGGCCGGCGACGTCGTCGACGTCAAGGACGGCTACGCTCGCAACTACCTGGTCCCGCGCGGTTTCGCGATCCGCTGGACCAAGGGTGGCGAGAAGGACGTGGCGCAGATCCGCCGCGCCCGCAAGATCCACGAGATCGCCACGATCGAGCAGGCCAACCAGATCAAGGCCCAGCTCGAGTCCGTCAAGGTGCGCCTGGCCGTTCGCTCCGGCGACGCCGGCCGTCTCTTCGGTTCCGTCACCCCGGCTGACATCGCCTCGGCGATCAAGTCCGCCGGTGGCCCGGACGTGGACAAGCGCCGTGTCGAGCTCGGTGCGCCGATCAAGACCCTGGGCTCGCACCAGGTGTCCGTGCGTCTGCACCCCGAGGTCGCCGCGAACCTCGGTGTCGAGGTCGTCGCTGCCTGAGCACTGCCTTCGCAGAGCTGAGCGCTGAAGGGCCGCACCCACTCGGGTGCGGCCCTTCGTCATGTTTCACGTGAAACGCGCCTCCGTCACGTTTTACGTGAAACGCATCCTGGCTCGCGCGAAGCGGCGCATGTGGTTGTGGGGTCCTTTGGGTGCTCTACGCCGAGACGGTTGGTTCCACGCGAAACCCCGCGGAGGCACGGTCAGCGGGTGGCCCCGGTGACCAGCCAGCGGCCGGAGCGCATCCGCAGCCAGAGCGTCACCATGCGCGTGGTCATCATCAGGGTCATCGCCCACCACAGGGCCGTGAGCCCGCCCCCGAGTGCGGGCACGAGCAGGGCGACCGGGGCGAACACCGCCAGCGTGACCACCATCGCGCCCGCCAGATAGGGGCCGTCGCCCGCGCCCATCAGGACGCCGTCCAGGACGAACACCACTCCGGCGATCGGCTGGGAGAGCGCCACGACCAGAAGCGCGGCGAGGAGGGTGTCCCGCACGGCGTGGTCGTCCGTGAAGAGCGGGATGAAGAGGGGCCGTGCGGCGACGACCAGGACGCCCAGGACGACACCGGAGGCGATGCCCCACTGCACCATGCGGCGGCAGACCGCACGGGCACCGTCCGTGTCGCCCGCGCCCAGATAGCGGCCGATGATGGCCTGGCCCGCGATGGCGATGGCGTCGAGTGCGAAGGCCATCAGGCTCCACAGCGACAGGATGATCTGGTGGGCGGCCACCGGCACGTCACCCAGCCGGGCGGCGATGGCGGTCGCGATCATCAGCACGGCGCGCAGGGAGAGCGTGCGGATGAGGAGGGGGACACCGGCCTGGGCGCTGGCCCGGATACCGGCCGCGTCGGGGCGGAGCGAGGCCCCGTGGCGGCGGGCGCCGCGGACGACCACGACGAGGTACGCGAGCGCCATGCCGCACTGGGCGATGACGGTGCCCCAGGCGGATCCGGCGATCCCGAGGCCGGCGCCGTAGACCAGTGCCACGCTGAGGGCGGCGTTCGCGCTGAACCCGGCCACCGCGACGTACAGGGGCGTCCTGGTGTCTTGGAGGCCGCGGAGGACTCCGGTGGCGGCGAGCACGATGAGCATGGCCGGTATGCCGAGGCTGGAGATCCTCAGGTACGTGGCGGCGTGCGGCGCGGCGGTGCCGGACGCCCCGAACGCCTCGACCACCCAGGGGGCGGTCGGCAGGGTGACCGCGACGACGGCCAGGCCGAGGAGGAGGGCGAGCCAGATGCCGTCCATGCCCTGGCGGATGGCGGCGGGGAGATCTCCCGCGCCGACGCGCCGCGCGACGGCCGCGGTCGTGGCGTAGGCGAGGAAGACGAAGACGCTGACCGCTGTGGACAGCAGGGCCGCGGCGACTCCCAGGCCGGCCAGCTGGGGGGTGCCGAGATGGCCGACGACCGCGCTGTCCACGAGCACGAAGAGGGGCTCGGCGACGAGAGCGCCGAACGCCGGGACGGCGAGGGTGAGGATCTCGCGGTCATGGGAGCGGCGAGTGTTCGCGGGTGCCGGGTCAGCCTGGGTCATGGGCTCAATCTAATCGTCCACAGGTAAGAGACGCAATCGCGGATCAGTCCTTACTCGATGATGCTCCGGCGGACGGGGCCTGCGCTGTTTGTGCGGATCTTGGGTCTGTGTGGAAACTTTTTCTCCCCCACAGCCCGTGGACGGAAAAGGTGCAGGTCAGGGGGGCTCTGTGGGCGGTGCTATGAGTTTGTCCACACGGCTGTCCCCCGGTCCGTGCACAGGTTCCGGCAGGTTCTCCACAGCATCGGGGCGTTCACCCACAGGCCCTGTGGATAACCAGATTGGCTGATGCTGCCCGCGGGCCTACCGTGGTCCGGCGCCCGACGTGCCGCGAGGTGAAGTTGGTGCCTCTTGATTGTCAGAGCCGTGGCGTAGAAATGTGACACGGCAAGGTCCGCGGTGCGGACGGGAGGAGGTGGGCCGGTGACCATTCCGGAGCCCTTGGACGACCCCTGGACCGACAGTGGCCCGAGCGACCGCTTGCCCGTCTCACGCCAGCGCGGTGCCGAAGCCCCTGTGGGCAGCCGGGGCGGCCGCGGCCGGGGACGCGAGGACCAGCACGAGCGGGGCAGCGAGAGCGGCCCCTGGGACAGCGGCGCCGGCGGCTTCGAGCGCGTACCCCCGCAGGACCTCGACGCCGAGCAGTCCGTGCTCGGCGGCATGCTGCTGTCCAAGGACGCCATCGCGGACGTCGTGGAGATCCTCAAGGGCCACGACTTCTACCGTCCGGCCCACGAGACGATCTACACGGCCATCCTGGACCTCTACGCCAAGGGCGAGCCGGCCGACCCCATCACCGTGGGCGCCGAACTCACCAAGCGCGGCGAGATCACCCGGGTGGGCGGCGCGTCGTACCTCCACACCCTGGTGCAGTCCGTACCGACGGCGGCCAACGCCTCGTACTACGCGGAGATCGTCCACGAGCGCGCCGTGCTGCGCCGTCTCGTGGAGGCCGGCACCAAGATCACGCAGATGGGGTACGCGGCCGACGGCGACGTGGACGAGATCGTCAACCAGGCCCAGGCCGAGATCTACGCCGTCACGGAGCAGCGCACCAGCGAGGACTACCTCCCGCTGAGCGACATCATGGAGGGCGCCCTCGACGAGATCGAGGCGATCGGCTCCCGCAGCGGCGAGATGACCGGTGTCCCCACCGGCTTCACCGACTTCGACTCCCTCACCAACGGCCTCCACCCCGGCCAGATGATCGTCATCGCGGCCCGTCCCGCCATGGGCAAGTCCACCCTGGCGCTGGACTTCGCCCGCGCCTGCTCGATCAAGCACAACCTGCCGAGCGTCATCTTCTCCCTGGAAATGGGCCGCAACGAGATCGCGATGCGTCTGCTGTCCGCCGAGGCGCGGGTGGCGCTGCACCACATGCGGTCCGGGACGATGACCGACGAGGACTGGACGCGGTTGGCCCGGCGCATGCCGGACGTCTCCCAGGCCCCGCTGTACATCGACGACTCGCCGAACCTGTCGATGATGGAGATCCGCGCCAAGTGCCGCCGCCTGAAGCAGCGGAACAACCTCAAGCTCGTCGTCATCGACTACCTCCAGCTGATGCAGTCCGGCGGCTCCCGCCGCGCCGAGAGCCGCCAGCAGGAGGTCTCGGACATGTCCCGTAACCTCAAGCTCCTCGCGAAGGAGCTGGAGATCCCGGTCATCGCCCTGTCGCAGCTGAACCGAGGCCCCGAGCAGCGCACGGACAAGAAGCCCATGGTGTCCGACCTGCGAGAGTCCGGCTCGATCGAGCAGGACGCGGACATGGTGATCCTGCTGCACCGCGAGGACGCGTACGAGAAGGAGTCCCCGCGCGCCGGCGAGGCGGACCTCATCGTGGCCAAGCACCGAAACGGCCCCACGGCCACCATCACGGTCGCCTTCCAGGGCCACTACTCCCGCTTCGTCGACATGGCCCAGACCTGATCGGTGAAAAGCTGTTCGCCGCAGACCTGATCGGGAGGCGGATGGTGTCGTGATCTCGCAGGCCGTGTCGTACCGATGTCGTATACGACATCACCGGACCACCCGCTGACGAAACGCCCAGTCGCGGTCGCCGGGCGTCGGCTCGGTTCGCCAACGAGCCCGTACGACGCCGTCGTTGTCGGGCATGACAGCAGTGCACAGAGCCACACGCTCACCCGCGTATACCGACAGGAGCGCGGCGGCATGAGCCCGGGACAGCCGGGCGGTCAGTTCGGGGAACTCCGCCTCGTCGGCGATGGCGCTGCGAATGTCGCCGTCGTCGTCTTGCCACACGCCTTCGATGAGGCCCTCAGCGGGCAGGGCTCTCAGGACGGCCTCGATGTCGGTGGACAGGGACGGCCAGACGGCGAGACGGGCACGGGGAGCCAGTCCCACGCGAACGGCATCGAGGGTGTGGCTCGTGAGACGGTGCCATCGTGAGGCACCTTCGAGATACGTCTCCTCCAGCATTCCTGCACGGCCGGTGGCGACTGCCCTGTGCAGGTCGGCCCAGAAGCCGTCATCGCCGGGCCGCTGGATGACCTCATCCTCCTCCTCGGCCTCGAAGGCGTACGGGGAGGCGTCCAGGCGTTCTGGGAACAGTCCGAGCTCCCGGCTGCGGGCCAACGCTTCCTCGCAGGGGCGGCTGCTGCTGATGTAGAGGTACTGGTCCCATCCCACATGGACCGCGAACGCGCCTTCCGCTTCCAGTCGGCACCAGGCGCCGTAGTCGCGCAACATGGCCCGCACCAACTCCAGCCCGGTTTCCAGCGGCACTTCGGTCCCGTCGTGAAAACCGGTGGGGCCGGCAGGAAGGAGCCCATCCAACCCGAAGCCGTGCACAGCAGGCTCCAGACCGGAGTGCGCGAAGGACGGGATCTGTGGTTCCCGTACGGCCAGGTGATCGACTCCGGTGCCCTCGGCGAAGGCAGCGACCGCCTGAAGATACGACGCCTCGACCCTGCCGTGATCGCTGACCGTGTCCTCGCTGCCGGTGTAGTGCCCGTGTTGATCCTGGTCGGCGGGTCGTACTTGGCGACGCGGTAGACGTAGGGAAGCCGCACGGGGTCATCATCCAGCATGCTCGTGTCGCCCCACGAGGAGATACCGCGGGAGGTGCGACAGAGAGGTGGCAGCTTCCTGACGCGGATCAGGATGTGCCGGTCAGGGACCCTCCGATGAGGAACGCGCGTGCCTGCGCGCGATCGGCCTGCGACTGGCTCCCGACGCCGAGGTCTCCCCGTCGGTGTCGGTCGAGGACCTGCCGCAACGCGTTCAAGGGCCCTACGGCCGCGACCGGTGCCATGTGTGTACGTCGAGATCTGCGGCCAGGCCCCTACTGGACGCAGGGCCCGTTTCGGTGGACCAGGACAATGTCCTGGCCGGGCGGCGCAATCGGCGCATGGGTGGATCCTCTGTGGACCTGGGCTTCGTCACCGCGCCGTCCGGCACGCTTGTGCTGGGGATGGCGGGTCAGATGGACCAGTGGCGGGTGCTGGGGCGGCCATTGTCCGAGCGTGCCAGGGAGGCTGCGGCGCTCGGCGGAGGACATCTGCGTGACTGGTTGTGCGAAGCAGTCGCGGTACCCGCGGCGAAGGACCAGCGCCTGTCTGTACGTGCCCGCACGTCCCCTTCACCGTTCGACGGGAAGCCGACGATCGCGACCCTGGAGGTCCAGCTCGGTCTTCCCTGGGTGGGGACCAGGCAGCCCGAGACGCCGATCCAGCTCGGCGATCTGCCCGTCGACCGGACCGGCATGGTTGTCGGTGACGCCTCGGGGCTCGACGCGTGGACGGGGCTGAGCAGCGAGTTGGCTGAGACCGTGCCCGCCGACTTCTCCCGTTCGAGCCGAGCCGGGCGGGACCATCTGCTGCTCCGCTTCGGAGCGATCCAGGTCGGCGGCTGCCCTGTGCTGGGGATGCACTGGTGCCAGGGGGACCACTCGATGAGGCACCGAGGGGAGCGGGCCGCCGGCCGTGTCTATCCGGTGACGATCGAAGCGGATGCGGTGGATAGGACGGTGCCGCGCTGGACCATTCCGCGCTACAGCGCCGATCACGGAGGGCGAGGGCGGTGAGCGGCGGGAAATCCGTTGCCGAGGGCGTGGGGGGTCGCTCAGGATGCGGGGATGTTGACGCTTTGCGGGCGCCCGGCTTCGGTGGGGTGGGCGGTTGGGGTTGAGGGCGGGTGATCGGGGCGCTGGTCGCCGGGGCGGTTGCCGGGTTGGGGATCGCCGTGCCGGTGGGGGCTGTGGGGGCGTACCTCGTGGCGGTGACGGCTCGGACGTCCTGGCGGGTCGGTGCCTGTGCGGCGCTCGGCGTGGCGACCGCTGACGGGCTGTACGCGCTGGTCGCCATGGCCGGGGGCTCGGTCCTCGTACCGCTGCTGGAGCCCGTCATGGTGCCGCTGCGCTGGGTTTCGGCTCTGGTGCTCGTCGCGCTGGCGGTGAAGGGGGCCGTGACCGCGGTCGGGCGGTACCGGGCGCGGCAGGGGGCCGTGGCTGACGGGGACCGTCGGGCGCTCGGGCCTGGGCGGGCGTATCTGGTGTTCCTGGGGATCACGTTGCTGAACCCCATGACCGTGGTGTACTTCGCCGCCCTGGTGATCGGTGGCGGTTCCGCCGGGCAGTTCGGTGCGCTGGAGCGGGCGCTGTTCGTCGCCGCCGCGTTCGTCGCGTCCGCCGGTTGGCAGCTGTTTCTCGCCGGGGGCGGGGCGCTGCTCGGGCGGGGGTTGACCAGCGCCTGGGGGAGGCTGGTCACCGCGCTGGTGTCCAGCGCCCTCATCACCGGCCTCGCGGTTCACCTGCTCGTGACCGCCTGACCGCCCGACCCGTGCGTCAGGTGCAGGCCGCGATGGTCGCCGCGGTCACCGCCGCCATCGTCGCCTGCATGTCGCGGATCGCTCTGCGCACGCTGTCGGCCGTCCACTCCCCCTCCGCGATCGCCGCCATGCGCGGCTCGACCTCCCTGCGGGGAACGTCGGGGAAGGCGATGCCGTGCAGCCGGGCGCCGTGCAGGAGCGCGATCAGCCCCGACGTGCGGTCGTCGGGGCGGGCGCCCTGCACGACGACCCGGGCCAGCCGCTCGCGGAGCTCGCGTTCCACGCTGCCGTCGGCCTCCGGGTAGCGCCGGACCGGGAAGAGCCCCAGCGCGCGGTGCTTCTCCTCGACGATCAGTCCGCGTTCGCAGAGGCGGCGCACCGTCGCCCGTACGGCGGTCGGCTGGTCCTTCACCAGCCAGTCGGTGACCTTCGCCGAGCGGCGGCGCTGGACCCACTCGCCGAGGCGGTGCAGCCGGTCGTCGAGCAGCCCGTCGCCCGTCGGCGAGGCATCGGTGACACTCACCCTGCCGGACATGACCCGGACCCGGTCCCGTACGACCAGCTCCAGCAGGGTGCCGCCCGCCACGGCCCAGCCCGCAGAGGCGCGGTCCTTCGCGACGCCGGACTCGTCGTCCAGCGACAGCAGCATGACTTCCTCGCCCAGCGTCACGGACACGTGCGGCTCCCCTCGGTCAACCGGTCACTGACGATGACGTCGGGCGACGTCCAAGGGTTCCCTGCCGTGCGGTACACCTGGGCCCATGACCTCATCTTCCGTGTCACTCCTGCCCACCACGGAGCGCGCGCTGCTCCACCGGATCGCCGTCGGCCAGGCGGAGGGCCGCGCACCCTCGCTCGTCGGGGCGGTCGCCCGGAGCGGCCGGCTCGTGTGGGCGGGCGCGCGAGGCGACGTCCCCGTCGCCGCCGACACGCAGTACCGGATCGGTTCGATCACCAAGACCTTCACCGCCGTCCTGGTGATGCGGCTGCGGGACGAGGGCCTGCTGGACCTGGACGAGCCTTTGGAGAAGCGTCTGCCGGACACTGGTGTGGGAGCCGCGACGATCGCCCAACTCCTTTGTCACACCGGCGGCCTGGCGGCCGAGTCGCCCGGTCCGTGGTGGGAGCGGACCCCCGGTGTGCTGCGTCCCGGCTTGGCCGATGTGCTCGGGGAGAAGCCGCTCGCGCATGTGCCGGGGCGCCGGTTCCACTACTCCAACACCGGCTACACGCTGCTCGGTTCGCTGGTCTCGGCGGTGCGGGGCGTCCCCTGGGAGGAGGCGCTGCGCACCGAGATCCTGGAGCCGCTGGGCATGGGCCGGACGACGTACCAGCCGGTGGCGCCGTACGCCGAGGGCTGGGCGGTGCACCCCTGGGCGGATGTGCTGCTGCCCGAGCCGACCGAGGACCTGGGGCTGATGGCCCCGGCCGGTCAGCTGTGGTCCACCGCCGGGGACCTCTGCCGGTTCGCCTCGTTCCTCTCGGTGGGTGACGACCGGGTGCTCTCAGCGGAGTCCGTACGGGAGATGCGTACACCCGCCGCTCCGCCGATGGCGGGGGACTGGGACGGTGACTACGGGCTCGGCGTACGGGTGTTGCGGCAGGACGGCCGCACGCTGGTCGGCCACTCCGGTTCGCTGCCCGGTTTCGTCGCCGCCTTGTGGTTCAGCACCGACGACGACGTTGCCGCCGTCGTCCTGGCCAACGCGACGTCCGGTCCGGAGCCCTGGGCGGTCGCCGCCGACCTCGTACGGATCGTCGCGGAGGCCGAGCCACCGCTGCCCGAGCCGTGGCGGCCCCTTCCGGAGGCCGACACCGCCCTGCTCGCGTTGACCGGCCCCTGGTACTGGGGGACGTACGCGTACGGGCTGAAGGTGCTCCCGGACGGCCATCTGGAACTGCAACCGCTGCGCGGCTTCGGGCGCGGGTCCCGGTTCCGGCCGCTCCCGGACGGCACCTGGCTCGGGCTCGACGGCTACTACGACGGAGAGCCGCTCCGCGTGGTCCGCCACCAGGATGGCTCGGTGAGCCATCTGGATCTGGGCTCGTTCGTGTTCACACGCGAGCCGTACGAGCCGGGTGGCGCCGTGCCGGGCGGTGTGGACGAGGGCGGCTGGCGGGGCGGCAGCAGCTGACGTTTCACGTGAAACATCGCTCAGAGCGCCAGCTTGAAGCCCACGTGTGAGGCGGTGAAGCCGAGACGCTCGTAGAAGCGGTGGGCGTCCGTGCGGGTCACGTCCGACGTGAGCTGGACCAGTACGCAGTCCTGACGGCGGGACTCCTCGATGGCCCATTCGAACAGGCGGGTGCCGAGTCCGCTGCCCCGTGCGTCGGCGTGGATCCGTACCGCCTCGATGAGGGCGCGGGTGGCGCCCTGCCGGGACAGGCCCGGTATCACGGTCAGGTGGAGCGTGCCGATGACCTGGCCCTCTCGGACGGCCACGACCAGGTGTTGGTTGGGGTCCTCCGCCACTCGCTCGAAGGCCGCGAGGTAGGGGGAGAGGTCATCGGGCGTCTCCCGCTCGGCGCCGAGCGGGTCGTCGGCGAGCATGGCCACGATGACGGGGATGTCGGCCGCTGTCGCGCGCCGGATCTCAAGATCACTCATGGGCCGGACAGTACCCCGGTGCCCATGGTTCCACGAGGGGAGGCGCAAGGCGAAGACCGTGGCCGCCGCGGTGACGAGCTTCAGCCAGGACTTGGTCCACACCCAGTAGTGGCGGGCCAGCCCCCAAGGGGTCCGAGGGACAGCCCCAGCCGGCTGACGGACACGGCGACATGCGCGACGAGGAGGGCCCGGCGAACGGGACGCTTGAGTGGTTTCACGTGAAACACGGTCCCGCCCGGGCCCCGCCGTGCGCGTCCGACAGGGGAAGCAACCGGGGCTACTCGCGTCGGTGTACGGGCCCCCCGGGCCTGTCAGCCGAGGTCGGGGGCGTGCATGGCGCGGACGCCTTCGATGTTGCCGTCCAGGTAGTGCCGCAGCGACAGGGGGACGAGGTGCACAACGGCGATGCCCACCCGGCTGAACGGAACGCGCACGACCTCGTACTCGCCGACCGGCTCCTCCACCTCGGGGCCGTGCCGTCGGCTCAGGTCCATGGACTCCAGGCGGCAGACGAAGAAGTGCTGCACCTTCACTCCGGAGACGCCGCCGTCCTCGATGTGCTCGACCGTGTCGACGAAGCAGGGCACCACGTCCGTGATCTTCGCGCCGAGCTCCTCGTGGATTTCACGGTGCAGGGCGTCCACGACCGTCGCGTCAGTCGGCTCCACGCCTCCGCCCGGCGTCAGCCAGTAGGGGTCCATCCCGGGCTTCGTTCGTTTGATCAGGATGAGGTCGTCGCCGTCGAGGAGGATGGCCCGTGCGGTGCGCTTGACCACTGGACGTTCGGTCATGGCATGAAAATGGCCCGTGGCGTTCCGCTTGAAACGCCTGCGGGCCCGCGACCCCCTACGGTCACCACTCGACCGCTGCCCGTAACAGCGTCTCGTGCGCCCGGGTGATGTGGGTCAGGGAGAGTGTGCCCGCGCGTACCACCAGGAAGTACGTGCGCAGGGGAGGCACCGGCGGCTCCAGCAGTGCGACGAGGCGGCCGCTCGCCAGCGCCTCCTCGCACAGGTAGCGCGGGAGGACGGCGAGGCCGACTCCCGAGGCCGCGCTCTCCAGGACGGCACGCAGATCGGGGACGACGACCGTGGCGGACGCGGCAGGCTTGGACTCGAAGACGGCCGACCAGTACCGCGTCACGAACGGCAGCGACTCGTGAACCTCGATCACCGGGAGCCCGTCCAGGACCACCGAGCCCCCGCTCGGCAGACCGTCCGGGGCCAGCCGGGCGGCCCAGCGCGGTGCGGCGACCAGCACATGCTCCTCGTCGCACAGCGGCGTCGCCGTCAGCAGCCCGCCGCGCGGCCGGGCCGTGGACAGGACCAGGTCGTGGCGCCCGGCGGCCAGTCCGTCGAGGCTCTCCTCGGCGGCGGCGAACAGCGATGTCCGCACCGACAGGCCCTCCGCCACGAGGGGCGCCAGCGCCGGTAACGCGCGCAGTGAGACCAGCTCGGGCGGCCCGGCGAGGTGGAGGGTGCGGCCCACGACGCGGCCGTTCAGTCCGGTCTCGGTGATCTCGACGAGGGCGTCCAGGTGCGGGGCGGCCCGGTGGGCGAGTTCGTCGCCGACCGTCGTGGGCGTGACCCCACGGGCCTGACGCAGGAACAGCGGCCGTCCGAGCTGCCGCTCCAGCGTGCGGATCTGGCTGGTCACAGCAGGCTGGGAGAGGCCGAGAAGGGCCGCGGCGCGGGTGAAGGAGCCGGCTCGGTGCACCGTGAGGAAGGTCCGCAGCAGGCCCAGATCCATGCCCCTCCCTTCCTGGTCGGCACCTCCCCCAGAGCCGTACAACTATAAATATGTCGATAGGTCGCTGTCGCTAGCGTGATTGGACACTGACGTACAGTCAACTAGCCTGGTTCAGACCGGGTTCGGGCACACAAGCAGGACGGTCCGAGCCACGAGGGGGGAGGCTCGGACCGTCCGTTCCGCACAGCCGCTCCGGCGCGCCCCGGCCTGTCAGCCGTGGCCGGCCGCCACGTCCAGGGCTCGCAGCACGTCCTCGACCAGGTCGTCGGGGTCCTCCGCGCCGACCGAGAAGCGGATGAAGCCCGGCGGCACGGCGTCGCCACCCCACCGGCCGCGCCGCTCCGCCGTGGACCGGACGCCGCCGAAGCTGGTCGCGTCGTCCACCAGCCGCAGCGCCTCCAGGAACCGCTCGGCCCGCTTCTGATCCTTCAGGACGAACGACACGACCGTCCCGAAGCGGCGCATCTGCCCGGCCGCCACCGTGTGCGACGGGTCGCCCGGGAGCCCCGGGTACCTCAGGCCCGTCACGTCGTCGCGGGTGGCCAGCGCCTCGGCGAGGGCCAGCGCGTTGGCGCACTGCCGCTCGGTCCGCAGCTGGAGCGTGGCCAGCGAACGGTGGGCGAGCCACGCCTCCATGGGGCCCGGGATCGCCCCGACGATCTTCCGCCACCGCCGCACCCCGGCGATCAGCCCCGCGTCACGGCAGGCGACATGGCCGAGCAGGATGTCGCCGTGCCCGGTCATGCCCTTGGTGTCGCTGGCCACCGAGAAGTCCGCCCCCAGCGCCAGGGGCCGCTGCCCCAGGGGGGTGGCGAGGGTGTTGTCCACGGCGACCAGGGCTCCGGCGGCACGGGCGGCGGCCGCCATCCGCCGGATGTCGCACACGTCGAGGGCGGGGTTCGACGGGGTCTCCAGCCACAGCAGCTTCGCCCCGTCGAGCACGGCCAGCTGGGCGTCTCCGCCGGTCGGCGCGGTGCGGACCTCGATCCCGTACGCCTCCAGCTGCTCGCGTACGAGCGGCAGGGCCTGGTAGCCGTCCGACGGGAGGACCACCGCGTCCCCGGCCCTGAGCTGTGAGAACAGCACGGAGGAGATCGCGGCCATGCCGGAGGCGAAGACCACGCTCTCCACCGTGCTGTCGCCGGGTGCCTCCAGCTCCGCGACGGCCCGTTCCAGCAGCGTCCACGTCGGGTTCTCGTCGCGCCCGTACGTGTACGGACCGACGGGCTCGCCCGGCAGGTGGAAGTGCGCGGCGAACACCGGCCCGGGCAGCGTCGGCTCGTACGGGCGGGGCTCCGGCAGACCGGCGCGCACGGCCCGGGTGCCGTCCCCGTGGCCGCGGGTGCCGTCCCCGCGGTCGTGGGCCGCCTCCATCAGTCCCGCCCGTCCGGGAGGATGACGTTGAGCGCCCAGGAGACGACCGAGATGATCAGGCCGCCCAGCACGGCGGTCCAGAAGCCCTCGACATGGAAGCTGAGCTCCAGCTTCTCGGCGAGCCAGGAGGTCAGCAGCAGCATCAGGGCGTTCACGATCAGCGTGAACAGGCCCAGCGTGAGGATGAAAAGCGGCAGCGTGAGCAGCTTCACCAGCGGCTTGACGAGGAAGTTGACCACGCCGAAGACGAGGGCGACGAGGATCAGCGTCAGAGCCTTGCGGCCGGTGCTCTCGCCGGTGAGCGTGATGTCCTGGAGCAGCCAGATGGCCACGGCCAGGGCTCCCGCGTTCGCGAGCGTCTTGACTACGAAATTCATCATGTGTCTGATCGTGGCAGACATGATCGGACAGAGGCAGGGGCGAACGGGCGATGAAGGCATTCCGACTGGACGAGCTGGAGGCGGAGCGCGTCGCCAACGACGGCGCGTACCTGCAGTTCCTGCGTGAGCGCAACATGTCCGTGGGGCTGTACGCGCTCGACGCCGGACAGCTCGACCCGCAGCAGCCGCACAGGGAGGACGAGGTCTACTTCGTCGTCAGCGGCCGTGGCGCGATCACGGTCGGGACGGAGACGACGACGGTGGGGCGCGGCAGCGTCGTGTACGTGCCGGCGGGAGTGCCGCACAAGTTCCACCACATCACCGAGGACCTGCGGGTCATGGTGGTGTTCTCTCCGCCCGAGAGCTGACGCGGTCGCACGGCTTCCCTAGGGGACGGTTCAGGGAAGAGCAAGGGACGCGGGGCCCCCGCCGGACCCCTCCGCCCGCCTAGCATCGAAGACGTTCACCGTTGCGACGCAGAGAGACGAGGCAGGGCGATGGCGGTAAAGGAACTTCTCACGGGGCTGCCGTGGTGGGTGAAGTGGGTGGCGATACCGGTGATCGCGGTCGCCGTCTTCGGCGGCATGATCGCAAGCGCTGTCTTCTTCGTGGTCAACGTGCTGTTCAAGGTGCTGGTGTTCGTCGCCCTCGTCGCCGGACTCCTGTACGTCGTACGGAAGTTCAAGGGATCGTCGTCGTCCGCCGACGGCCGCTGGTGAGCCCGGTCGGCCGTTAGCCCGGCTGGGGGAACGGCCCCGGCGGAACCCGCCCCCGAACGGAGTCTGCCATTAGAGTGGCAGAGCTTCCGCAGCCCTTGCATGCAGGGGCTGATGAACGCCTTACCAGCGGTTTGTACGACTGTTGCGACTGTATGCCGCGTGATGTGCCAGCACGCGGAGGCGTACGGCGGTGCCAGCGGCGATCGCTCGTGGGCAACATGCCCTGGGGGTGACCTTCGGTCATGGCTTCGACTACCACTGCCCCAACCCTGATCGGCTCGGTGCAGCGGGCGCTCAGGCTGCTGGAGGCCGTCGGGTCCCACGAGGGCGGGGCCCCCGCCAAGCAGCTCGCACGCGAGACCGGGCTTCCGCTGCCCACGGCCTATCACCTGCTGCGAACGCTCACTCACGAGGGCTATCTGGTGCGCGACAAAGGGCTGTTCACCCTGGGGGAGGCCGCTCGGCGACTGGCTGCGGCGGGCTCGTTGCAGAATCGTCGCAGCAAGATCGAGGATTCCCTGGCGCACTGGCGGGACACCATCGGCGTCCCCGTCTGCTTCGCCGTCTACCGGGACGGTGAGATCGAGCTCGTCGCCGTCTCCGACCACCCTGCCACGACCGCCGCCCCCGCCCTCGACGACTGGGCCGAGCGTGGGCAGGCGGGGGACGAAATGGCCATTTCCGTACCCCTGATGAGGGATGAACGCGCACTCCCCGAGGTGGAGAGACTGCGCAGTGAGATCGGTGAGCTCCTACGGTTACTCGCCGTCTCTATCAGTATCTGAAAACTCACTCCTTGTGATCTGCTAGCGCGTGCAGGACCATTACGTCAAGAGGGCCAGGAGGTATCAATCCTGGCCAGTTTTGTCGTGGCTACTGATTTCAGAACTGCATCGAGACATTCATCTACAGCGGGGTACATGATGCGCGAGTCGGTTCAGGCCGAGGTCCTGATGAGCTTCATCGTCTCGGAGGAGCTCTCCTTCAGGATTCCGGTCGAGCTCGGGTACGAGACCAGGGACCCCTTCGCGGTCCGGATGACGTTCCACCTGCCCGGGGACGCGCCGGTGACCTGGACGTTCGGGCGGGAGCTGCTCGTCGACGGGATCAACAGCGCCACCGGTGACGGTGATGTGAGGATCGAACCGACCGAGGCCGAGGAGCTCTCCGATGTCCACATCCGGCTTCGCGTCGGCGCTGATCAGGCCCTGTTCCGCGCGAGTGCGCCGCCTCTCGTCGCCTTCCTCGACCGTACCGACAAGCTGGTGCCCCTGGGGCAGGAGTGCTCGCTCGGAGACTTCGACGAGGGGCTGGACGAGGTCCTCGGCCGCATCCTCGCCGACGAGAGCACCGGCTGAGGCGGCGTCGGCGCCGCCGTGGAACGGGGCAGGCCCGGCTCCCTGAGAGGGTGCCGGGCCTGTTCGCGTGAGGCGGCCGTCGACAGGTTCCTCCGGCCGGTCGCCGTCCGGCGCTACTTCTTGCGGCGCCGCCCCCGCCCCGTACGCACCGGGGTCGTGGCCGCCGTGGACCCCGAGGGCCGGTCCGCCGAGACGACCAGCGCGGCCAGGCCCGTCGTCACCGGCACCGACGCCACCAGACCGATCGAGCCGACCAGCGTACGGACGATCTCCTGCGCGACCAGCTCGCTGTTGGCCACCGTTCCCACGCTGCTCTGCGCGATGGAGAACAGCAGCAGCAGCGGCAGCGCGGCGCCCGCGTAGGCGAGCACCAGGGTGTTCACCACCGAGGCGATGTGGTCGCGTCCGATCCGGATGCCCGCCCGGTACAGCGCGCGCGGCCCCATCGTGGGGTCCGCCTGGTGCAGCTCCCAGACCGCCGACGTCTGGGTGACCGTCACATCGTCCAGCACACCCAGGGAACCGATGATCACACCCGCCAGCAGCAGGCCGGACATGTCGATGTTCGGGTACAGCCCGTGGATCAGGCCTGTGTAGTCGTCGGTGTTGCCGCTCAGCATGGCCCAGCCGATGAACAGCGAGCCGAGCAGACCGATGATCAGCAGCGAGATGAGCGTGCCGAGCACCGCCACGGAGGTGCGGGCGCTGAGCCCATGACTCAGGTACAGCGCGATGAGCATGATCGCGCTCGATCCCACCACGGCCACGATCAGCGGATTGGACCCCTGGAGGATCGCCGGGAGGATGAAGAACGTCAGGAAGACGAAGCTGGTCCCCAGCGCGATCAGAGCCATCACACCGCGCAGCCGTCCCACGGCGACCACCGCCAAGGCGAAGATCACCGACAGCAGCAGCAGCGGGAACTTCCGGTTGACGTCCGTCACCGAGTACTGGAGGTCCTCCGGCGCGTCGGGCGCGTACGCCACCACCACGCCCTGGCCCTGCTTCAACTGGCGGGGGGCGTCGGGCTGGACGATCTCGGTGAACTTCCGGCCCTTGTCCTGGCCGCTGGTCACCTCGATGGTTGCGCGCTTGCAGTCCCCTTGCTGGGCGTTGACCGCCTCGCGCCCCTGCGGAGTGCTGGTGTCACCGGTCGGCGGGACCTGGGCGGCGTTCACGTCCTTGCAGTCCACCTGTTCGACGCGCACCACCTCGCCCGACTCGGTCTGCCGGTCGAAGCCGACACCGGTGCGCTCGTGCGCCGGGGCACCGCCCGGCCACAGCACGGCGAGGCCGACGAACACCGCAGTGGCGAAGGGGATCAGCACTGCGGCGATGACCTTGCGCAGATGCTTGGAGACGGGCGCTGCCGGCCCATGGGCATGTGCGTGGACGTGCGCGAGCGCTTCGGGGTCCGGGTGGTGCCCAGGACCGTGCTCGGGGCCGTGTCCCGACCCGTTTTCCGGGTGCTGATGCGAGGAAGTCACCGACCGATCATCGCAAGAACGACAGGGGCCCTCTGTTCAGCGTGGCCGGAAGGACGCTAGCGTGGTGGCACCTTTGCACAACGCGGGAGCTCGGAGCACCGGGCTGAGAGGGCGCTGACCTCCGTATCCGCGATGTTTCACGTGGAACATCGCCGACGGAAGCCGCTGCGCCGACCGCCGAACCTGTTACCGGGTAATGCCGGCGTAGGGAGTAGGTCAGGATGACCGTTCAGGACGCACGCACGCCTGCCTCCAGCACCGAGGAGAGCGGGAAGTCCATCGGCTGGCACAAGGGGTATGTCGAGGGTTCGCGCCCCGACATCCGTGTGCCGGTCCGCAAGGTGCACCTCACCAACGGCAAGGACGTCACCCTCTACGACACGTCCGGTCCGTACACCGATCCGAACGTCGAGACCGACGTACGCCGCGGACTCCCGGCCCTCCGGGAGAACTGGATCATCGCGCGCGGCGACACCGAGGAGTACGCGGGCCGCCCCGTCCGTCCCGAGGACGACGGCATCAAGCACACGTCGCCGCGCGGCGGCCTGCGCAACCTCGACGCCGTCTTCCCCGGCCGTCCCCGCCAGCCCAGGCGGGGGCGCGACGGGCAGGCCGTGACGCAGCTCGCGTACGCCCGGAGGGGCGAGATCACGCCGGAGATGGAATACGTCGCGGTCCGCGAGAACGTCTCCCCCGAGGTCGTACGCGAGGAGATCGCGGCGGGCCGGGCCGTGCTGCCCGCCAACGTCAACCACCCGGAGATCGAGCCGATGATCATCGGCAAGCGGTTCCTGGTGAAGGTCAACGCGAACATCGGCAACTCCGCGGTCACGTCCTCCATCGAGGAGGAGGTGGAGAAGATGACCTGGGCGACCCGATGGGGCGCCGACACGGTCATGGACCTCTCCACGGGCCGCAACATCCACACGACCCGCGAGTGGGTGCTGCGCAACTCCCCCGTGCCGATCGGCACCGTGCCGCTCTACCAGGCGCTGGAGAAGGTGGACGGCAAGGCCGAGGAGCTGACCTGGGAGATCTACAAGGACACCGTCATCGAGCAGGCCGAGCAGGGTGTGGACTACATGACCGTCCACGCCGGTGTGCTGCTCCGGTACGTGCCGCTGACGGCCCGTCGCAAGACGGGCATCGTCTCGCGCGGCGGCTCGATCATGGCCGCGTGGTGCCTGGCGCACCACAAGGAGTCGTTCCTGTACGAGAACTTCGAGGAGCTCTGCGAGATCCTCGCCGCGTACGACGTGACGTTCTCGCTCGGTGACGGTCTGCGGCCCGGCTCGATCGCCGACGCCAACGACGAGGCGCAGTTCGCGGAGCTGCGCACACTCGGTGAGCTCAACCGGATCGCCAAGGCCCACCACGTCCAGACCATGATCGAGGGTCCGGGCCATGTCCCGATGCACAAGATCAAGGAGAACATCGACCTCCAGCAGGAGATCTGTGAGGAGGCGCCGTTCTACACGCTCGGCCCGCTCACCACGGACATCGCCCCGGCGTACGACCACATCACCTCCGGCATCGGCGCGGCGATGATCGCCTGGTGGGGCACCGCGATGCTCTGCTACGTGACGCCCAAGGAGCACCTGGGGCTGCCGAACCGCGACGACGTGAAGACCGGCGTCATCACGTACAAGATCGCGGCGCACGCGGCGGACCTCGCCAAGGGGCACCCGGGTGCGCAGGAGTGGGACGACGCGCTGTCGGACGCGCGGTTCGAGTTCCGCTGGGAAGACCAGTTCAACCTGGCTCTCGACCCGGACACGGCGCGGGAGTTCCATGACGAGACGCTGCCCGCGGAGCCCGCGAAGACCGCGCACTTCTGCTCGATGTGCGGGCCGAAGTTCTGCTCGATGAAGATCTCGCAGGACATTCGGCGCGAGCACGGCGGCGATCTCAAGCAGGACGAGATCGAGGCGGGGATGGCGGAGAAGTCCAAGGAGTTCGCCGCCTCGGGCAACCGGGTCTACCTGCCGCTGGCGGACTGACGCGGGGCCTTTCGGGCGCTGTTCCGGGAGAAAGCTTCCCGGAACAGCGCCCCCGGGCCCTCGGAGCCGATAAGGCCGGAGCACGGGGTAGCCGTCGGGCGAGAGGTTGTCCGGCCTGTAGACCGACAGGTCCGCCACCCGGAGGTGTCATTCCGAGCCGGGCTCCGGAGTGGCGGTGCCGTTGCCGGCGAGGGTGCGGCCGGTGAGGCCGGGGCCTGGCGGGCGGGGGAGGGGAAGCGGGAGCGGCAGGTTCTCGGCGGGCGTGTGGGACCCGCCCGGGGAGCGGTCCGGTTCACGCTCGGTGAGGGCTTCGCGGAGGAACGGTACGATGCCCCGCTCCAGCAGGGCGTGGCGCCATGCCTCGCGGGCGCGGGACAGCTCGTCGGGCAGGGCGCCGCCCGGGCCCCGCGCCGCCGCGGTCTCGGCGGGGCGGTTGCGCAGGGCGGTGACCAGCAGCCCGATGGCCGCGACCAGCAGGCCGGCGGCGGTGACGGCGGCGAAGAAGCAGCCGGCCGTGAGCAGCGGGGCGGCCAGGTCGGGCGGCGGGTCGAGCATCTTGAGCACGTACCCCAGGAGCAGGAGGACGAGGGCGGCCGTCCCGGCCAGGATCGGCGTCAGGACGGTGACGACCACGCCGAATCCGGCGCCCGGAGTCGCCCCGTCGCCGGTGCCGCCGAGGACGGAGGCCATCACGGACGCGCCCGACGGCCTGCGGTGCTCCTCCCGTAGCCGCACGTAGAGCGCGTACTCCGTGGCGGCGGCCGTGCTGATCAGGGCCGCCGCTCCCAGCGCCATCGCGCGGAGCTGGCTTCTGTCGAGCCGTCGGCCGACGGCGGCCAGCTCCGGACGGTCGGATGCCGTGCGCAGCGCCTCGTCGAGGAGGCGCTCGTACTCGGCGCGGTCCTCGGGCAGCAGGTGCGGAGCCCACTTCATGTGCGTCCCCCGATACTCCCGTGGGGCGTTGAGGCCCCGGAGAAGCGGCAGTTGGGAACGCGATGGTAGAGCCGCCGCCCCGTGGGGTGACAGGGGTTTCCGGAATTCGCCTGTTTCCGGATGCGCTCAGTGAGGAAGCGGGAGCTGCTGGACGAGCAGCTTCCCGGCCATGGTCACGCCGCCGTCCATGGCGATGGCCAGGCCGTCCGCGTACACGTGCGGGCCCTCGACCACGGGGCCGGAGCTCCCGCCGTCCGCGTCCTCGGTGCCGACCTCGCCGAGCAGGTACGGGATGGGGCTGTGGCCGTGGACGACCCGCTCGCCGCCGTACGCCGCGAGCAGCTCCCGTACGGCGTTGGCGCCGCCCTCGTCGCGGAACGCGAACCGCTTGGTGAACTTGCGGAACAGGTCCCAGCACTCGTCGGCGTCGTTGCGGGTGAGGATCTCGTGGATCGTGTCGTTGACGTCCTCGATCGTGTCGCCGTACTCGAGGTACGCCGTCGTGTCGGAGTGCAGCAGCAGGTGCCCGTCCTGCTCCACGATCGCGTCGAGGCGCGACATCCACTGGAGGTGCACGTCCTGGAGGCGGTCCATGTCGCTCTTCTGGCCGCCGTTGAGCAGCCACGCCGCCTGGAAGGTCGCCGTGCCCGCCCCGGAGTTCACGGGCGTGTCGCCGAAGCGTTTCGCGCCGAGCAGCAGCAGCTCGTGATTGCCCATCAGGGCCTTGCAGTAGCCGCCCGCGGCCGCCGCCTCGGCGGAGAGCCGCATCACCAGGTCGATGACGCCGATGCCGTCGGGGCCGCGGTCCGTGAAGTCGCCGAGGAACCACAGGCGGGTGTTTCCGGCCGACCAGTGGCCGTCCCCGTCGATGAGGCCCTGCTCCCGCAGGGCGGCGAGGAGTTCGTCCAGGTAGCCGTGGACGTCGCCCACGACGTACAGCGGGCCGGGGCCCTGGCCGACGGCCGTGGCCGGGGCCGCCGCCGGGGCGGGCGGCGGGGTGACGGTGACCTGGAGCGTGTCGCCCCGGTTGATCACCGGCAGGTCCCGCTCGGTGGGCGTGTAGCCCTCGGGGTAGTCGTCGTCGGGGAAGGCGTTGCCCGGGTGCGGCAGCTGCGGGGCCTGGAGCCGCGGCGTGACGGACTGCTGGTGCGGCGCGGGAGGCTGCTGGGCCGCGGGGGGCTGGGGTGCCGGGGGCTGCGCCTGGGCCTGCGGTTGCGCCGCCGGGGGCTGGACCGCCGGGGCGGAGGGCTGGTGCGGCTGCGGCGGGACGTGCTGTTCGGACGCCTCCGGCGCCTGCTGCGGCTGTGGAGGCGCAGGCTGCTGGGGCTGCTGCGGCTGCGGATGTTCGGAATGACCCTGTACGGGCACCTGGGCGTACGGCGGTACGCGGAAGTCGCGCAACGTCGCCGTCCGCACCACGGGTCCCTGACCGGCCCCCTGAGTCATCGACCCCTCCACCACCGTCGCGACGCCCTCACATCGCGGACCGGCCTGGTCGGAGCGGCCCGCGCTGTCGTGCGCCCATCATAGGAATGAGGCTTGTGCTGTGTGACGCACCAGGGGTGGTGAATCAGGGAGCACGCCCGGTTCGCCGGATGTTTCGCCCCAAATGCGAAGGTCTGGAACGGAGAAGGCGGGGTTCCCGGCAGGGCATCGCCAGGAACCCCACCGGCCCGACGTGGGTTTCCGACCGTTCTGTCCTGGACGGGCCCGAGACGTCCTAATCCTGGCGCGGTTGGCGCGGCGGACTCACCGTCGTGCGCGGCGGCCTGCGCTGCGACGACGTACGGACGATCAGCTCCGTCGGCATCACCTGCTCGACCGGCCGGTCGTGTTCGATGCCCTCGATCGCGTCGATGAGCAACTGCACCACGGCGGTGCCGATCCGGCGGGGCTTCAGCGACAGTGTGGTGATCGGCGGCTCGGTCGTGGCGTACACGGTGGACTCGCTGCAGCAGACGAGCAGCAGGTCGTCGGGGACGCGCAGCCCGTACCGGCGCGCGGCGGCCAGCAGGTCCGTGCCGTTCGGGTCGAACAGCCCGTACACGGCGTCCGGGCGGTCGGGGCGGGCCAGTAACCGGTCCGCGGCGACGGCGCCGGCGCATGGATCGTGGGCCGGGTATGCCTCGTACACGGGGTCCTGACCCACGCGTTCGCACCAGTTGAGGTACGCCGTGGTGGACAGGCGTGTGTACGTGTCCGTGGTGGTGCCGGTGAGCAGGCCGATCCGGCGGGCGCCGGCCTCGGCGAGGTGGTCGAGGATGCCGAGGACGGCCGCCTCGTGGTCGTTGTCCACCCAGGCCGTGACCGGAAGCGATCCGGCGGGGCGCCCGTCGGAGACGACCGGCAGGCCCTGGCGGACGAGTTCGGTGACGACGGGGTCGTGGTCGGACGGGTCGATGACCACCGTGCCGTCGAGGGCCACGTTCGACCAGACGTCGGCCGGGCTTCGGCGTGAGGTGGCGGGCAGGATGACGAGGGCGTAGCCCCGGGCGAGTGCCGCGGAGGTGGCCGCTCTCGCCATCTCGGCGAAGTATGCGAACTCGGTGAAGGTGAAAGGTTCATCCCCGTAGGTCGTCACGGTCAGGCCGATGAGGCCCGACTTGCCGGTACGGAGCGTGCGGGCGGCCGCGGAGGGCCGGTAGCCCAGCCGGTCGGCGACCTCGCGGACGTGGCGGCGGGTGGCGTCCGGGAGCCGGCCCTTGCCGTTGAGCGCGTCGGAGACAGTCGTGATGGAGACGCCGGCCGCGGCGGCCACATCCCGGATGCCCGCGCGCCCTTGCCGGCTCCCCCGGGTCTGTGCCCGGCTCACCTGGTGCTTCCCTGCTGCTGTCATGGCGTGCCGATAGTAGGCGGACGGCGACGGAGCGCGACGGACGCATATTCAGGCGTTGACAGGCACGTTTCTGCAAGGTCCACAGGGTCCAATCACATCGAAACCCAAGGAAGCCAGCGGGTTATTCGATGGGTTGGCGGTTGTCCACGCGCATAGTCCAGGTGGCTGGACGGCGAGAGGGCCAGCCTTCAACTCACCTCTACGGGGGACGCGCGCCACGGCGCGAGCCACCCGCGTGCGCCAGGGCGGCGCGCGCCCCCCGGTGGTGGGTGGCAAGAACCGATCCCCGAACCGGCGCCTCCCGGGCATCGGGGTCAGTGGGCCATTCGCATGAGCGCGGAATCCTCATAAGGTGTGCAGTATCCGTGGGACATACGGTCGAGGAGGACCACAGTGAGCGAGACAAGCCCCAAGCTGCGCGCCGTGCTGGACAACATCCCCACCTACAAGCCGGGGAAGCCGGCCGCCGCCGCCGAAGGCCGCGTTGCGTACAAGCTGTCCTCCAACGAGAACCCGTATCCGCCGCTGCCGGGGGTCATGGAGAAGGCGCTGGCCGCGGCGGCGAACCTCAACCGCTACCCCGACCTGGCGTGCACGGAGCTGATGAACGAGCTGGCCGAGCGCTTCGGGGTGCCGGTGACGCACCTGGCGACCGGTACGGGCTCGGTGGGCATCGCCCAGTCGCTGGTGCAGTCCACGGCCGGCCCGGGCGACGAGGTGATGTTCGCCTGGAGGTCCTTCGAGGCTTACCCGATCGTCACGCAGATCGCGGGTGCCACGCCCGTCATGGTCCCGCTCACCGAGGACGGCACCCACGACCTCGACGCGATGGCCGAGGCGATCACCGAGCGCACGCGCCTGATCTTCGTCTGCAACCCCAACAACCCCACGGGCACCGTGGTGCACCGGGAGGAGCTGGAGCGCTTCCTGGACCGGGTGCCGTCGGACATCCTGATCGTCCTGGACGAGGCGTACATCGAGTTCATCCGGGACAGCGAGGTGCCCAACGGCATCGACCTCTACCGGGACCGGCCGAACGTGGCGGTGCTGCGCACCTTCTCCAAGGCGTACGGCCTGGCGGGCATGCGGGTCGGCTTCGCCATCGCGCACGAGCCGGTCGCGGCCGCGCTGCGGAAGACCGCCGTGCCGTTCGGCGTCACGCAGGTCGCGCAGGACGCGGCGGTGGCATCCCTGCGCGCCGAGGACGAGCTGCTGGGCCGGGTCGGCTCGCTGGTGAGCGAGCGCACGCGGGTGGTCGAGGCGCTGGCGGCCCAGGGCTGGGAGCTGCCGGTGACGCAGGCCAACTTCGTGTGGCTGCCGCTGGGCGAGCTGTCCGGTGAGTTCACCGCCGCCTGCGAGGAGGCCGGGGTCGTGGTGCGCCCGTTCGCCCCCGACGGCGTCCGGGTGACGATCGGCGAGGTCGAGGCGAACGACATCTTCCTGCGGACGGCCGAGGCGTTCCGCAAGGAGAAGTTCTGACCGGCGCGGACCGGCGCCGCCGTCGGCTGTGCGATGGCGCCGCCGCGCCGGTCTGAGGCGGTCGGCGCGGATGACTAAGTGAACCCCCGCGAGTGATTCACTCGCGGGGGTTTCGCGTTCAACAAAGCGTTGACCATTCGAGGGGCGGGCCGCCAGGGGGGACCCCCCTGCGAACTGCGGATTTCGTGTGAGTCATAATTGCTTGTGATTGTGAACGCATTCACAAGCGCGCGTGGTTCCTCCCAAGATCGACCGGAATCGGCGGGCGAAGGAAAGGCCATGGGGCCATGGGGCCACAGGGCTGCTAGGCCGTAAGGAGAAGATCGTCGTGGACCTGGCTCTGGCGCCAGAGACGCTGGCGCGGTGGCAGTTCGGTATCACCACCGTCTACCACTTCCTCTTCGTCCCTCTGACCATCTCACTCGCCGCGCTCACCGCCGGTCTCCAGACCGCGTGGGTGCGCACCGACAACGAGAAGTACCTCAGGGCCACCAAGTTCTGGGGCAAGCTCTTCCTGATCAACATCGCGATGGGCGTCGTCACCGGCATCGTGCAGGAGTTCCAGTTCGGCATGAACTGGTCGGACTACTCGCGGTTCGTCGGTGACGTCTTCGGCGCGCCGCTCGCCCTCGAGGCGCTGATCGCCTTCTTCTTCGAATCGACCTTCATCGGCCTGTGGATCTTCGGCTGGGACAAGCTGCCCAAGCGCGTCCACCTCGCCTGCATATGGATGGTGTCGCTCGGCACCGTCCTCTCCGCCTACTTCATCCTGGCCGCCAACTCCTGGATGCAGCACCCGGTCGGCTACCGGATCGACAAGGAGTCGGGCCGGGCCGAGCTGACCGACTTCTGGGCCGTGCTGAGCCAGAACACCACCCTCACCCAGGTCTTCCACACCATGACCGCCGCCTTCCTGACCGGTGGGGCCTTCATGGTCGGCATCGCCGCCTTCCACCTGGCCCGGCGCAGGCACATCCCGGTGATGAGGACATCGCTGCGGCTCGGCCTGGTCACCGTGGTCGTCGCGGGCCTGCTGACCGCCGTCAGCGGTGACCTGCTCGGCAAGGTCATGTACAAGCAGCAGCCCATGAAGATGGCTGCCGCCGAGGCGCTGTGGGACGGCGAGGCCCCCGCCCCGTTCTCCGTCTTCGCCTACGGCGACGTCGACGAGGGCCACAACAAGGTCGCCATCGAGATCCCCGGTCTGCTGTCCTTCCTCGCCAACGACGACTTCTCCTCCTACGTCCCCGGCATCAACGACACGAACAAGGCGATGCAGGAGAAGCACGGGCCCGGTGACTACCGGCCCAACATCCCCGTCGCCTACTGGTCGTTCCGCTGGATGATCGGCTTCGGCATGGCCTCCTTCGGCCTCGGCCTCCTCGGGCTGTGGCTGACCCGCAAGAGGTTCCTCCTGCCCAAGGCGCTGCGCGTCGGTGACGACGAGGTGCCCTACCTGGTCCTCCTCAGCAAGCCCCTCAGCCACCGGCTGACCAGGCTGTACTGGCTCGTCGCCCTGTGGACGCTGGCCTTCCCGCTGATAGCCAGCTCCTGGGGATGGATCTTCACCGAGATGGGCCGCCAGCCCTGGGTCGTGTACGGCGTGCTGCGCACCCGCGACGCCGTCTCCCCCGGTGTCTCCCAGGCCGAGGTCATCACCTCGATGACCGTCTTCACCCTCCTCTACGCGGTGCTCGCCGTGATCGAGTTCAGGCTGCTCGTGAAGTACGCGAAGGCCGGTCCCCCGGAGCTCACCGAGGCCGATCTCAACCCGCCCACCCGGATCGGGGGCCACGACCGTGACCCCGACCACCCCATGGCCTTCTCGTACTGAGGAAGGGGAGCGAGGCATGGAACTCCACACCGTCTGGTTCGTCCTGATAGCCGTCCTGTGGACCGGTTACTTCTTCCTGGAGGGCTTCGACTTCGGCGTCGGCGTCCTCACCAAGCTCCTCGCCCGCGACCGGGTCGAGAAGCGCGTACTGATCAACACCATCGGCCCCGTCTGGGACGGCAACGAGGTGTGGCTCCTCACCGCGGGCGGAGCCACCTTCGCGGCCTTCCCCGACTGGTACGCCACGCTCTTCTCCGGCTTCTACCTGCCGTTCCTGGTCATCCTGTTCTGTCTGATCGTGCGCGGCGTCGCCTTCGAGTACCGGGCCAAGCGGCCCGAGCACCGCTGGCAGCACAACTGGGAGCAGGCCATCTTCTGGTGCTCGCTCATCCCCGCGGCGCTGTGGGGCGTGGCGTTCGGCAACATCGTGCGGGGCGTCGAGATAGACGCGTCGAAGGAGTACGTCGGCTCCCTCTTCGACCTGTTCAACCCGTACGCGCTGCTCGGCGGGCTGGTCACGCTGACGCTCTTCACCTTCCACGGGGCGGTGTTCACCGCGCTCAAGACCGTCGGCGACATCCGGGCGCGGGCGCGGAAGCTCGCGTGGAGGCTGGGTCTGCTGACCGCCGTCGTCGCACTCGCCTTCCTCACCTGGACGCAGACGTCACGCGGCGACGGGACGAGCCTGGTCGCGATGGGCGTCGCCGTGGTGGCGCTCGTCGGGGCGGTCGGCGCCATCAAGGCCGGGCGTGAGGGCTGGTCTTTCGCGCTGTCCGGCGTCACGATCGCCGCAGCGGTTGCCATGCTGTTCCTGACGCTCTTCCCGGACGTCATGCCGTCGTCGCTGAACCCGGACTGGAGTCTGACCGTGACCAACGCGGCGTCCAGCCCGTACACCCTGACGATCATGACCTGGTGCGCGGCGATCGCCACACCGGTCGTCCTCCTCTACCAGGGCTGGACGTACTGGGTGTTCCGCAAGCGCATCGGCACACAGCACATCGCCAAAACCCACTAAGTCACCGGGCCTGGGGCGGGGGATGTTTCACGTGAAACCGAGCCCGCCCACCAGGCCACCGGGCCCAGGCACCACCGGCAGGGGATGTTTCACGTGAAACCGATCGATCCGCGGCTTCTCAGGTACGCCCGGGCCACGCGCCTCTTCCTGCTGGCGGTGGTCCTCCTCGGCCTGGTCGGGGCGGCGCTGGTGGTCGCTCAGGCGATGCTCATCGCCGAGGTCGTCGTCGGCGCCTTCCAGCGCGGAACGGCCGTCGACGGCCTCACCCTGCCGCTGATCCTGCTTGGCGTGGTCGCCGTGGGCCGCGGACTGGTGTCCTGGCTGACCGAGCTGGCCGCCCACCGCGCCAGCGCGGCCGTCAAGTCCGAACTGCGTGCCCGGCTGCTGGAGCGGGCGGCCGCACTCGGCCCCGGCTGGCTGAGCGGCCAGCGGACCGGCTCCTTGGTGGCGCTCGCCACGCGGGGTGTGGACGCACTGGACGACTACTTCGCCCGCTATCTGCCGCAGCTCGGTCTCGCCGTCGTCGTGCCGGTGGCCGTCCTCGTGCGGATCGTCACCGAGGACTGGGTGTCGGCGGCCATCATCGTCGTCACGCTGCCACTGATCCCCGTCTTCATGGTCCTCATCGGCTGGGCCACGCAGGCGCGCATGGACCGGCAGTGGAGGCTGCTGTCCCGGCTGTCCGGGCACTTCCTCGACGTGGTGGCCGGACTTCCCACCCTCAAGGTCTTCGGCCGGGCGAAGGCGCAGGCGGAGTCGATCCGCTCCATCACCGCGCAGTACCGGCGGGCCACCCTGCGCACCCTGCGGGTCGCGTTCCTGTCGTCGTTCGCGCTGGAGCTGCTGTCCACCCTGTCGGTGGCGCTGGTGGCCGTCGGTATCGGCATGCGCCTCGTCCACGGCACCCTCGACCTGTACACCGGCCTGGTCATCCTGATCCTCGCGCCCGAGGCATACCTGCCGCTGCGCCAGGTCGGCGCGCAGTACCACGCGGCGGCGGAGGGACTGTCGGCCGCCGAGGAGGTCTTCGCGGTCCTGGAGTCACCGGTGCGGGAGGCGGGGACGGAGGTGCTGCCCGAGGGCCCGGTGCGGATCGAGCTCGACACCGTGACCGTACGGCACGAGGGGCGCGCCGAGCCGTCGCTGGACCGGGCGTCGCTCGTGGTGGAGCCGGGCGAGACGGTCGCCCTGACCGGGCCGAGCGGTATCGGCAAGTCCACGCTGCTGGACATGGTGCTGGGATTCACCGCGCCGGACGCGGGCACCGTACGGGCGGGTGGCGTGGACGTCGCGGCGCTGGACCCGGAGCGGTGGCGGGAGCGGGTGGCCTGGGTGCCGCAGCGGCCGTACCTGTTCGCCGGGACGATCGCCGAGAACGTGCGCCTGGCGAGGCCCGACGCCGACGACGACGCCGTACGGGCGGCTCTGCGGGAGGCGGGCGCCGACTTCGTCGACGGGCTGCCGGACGGGACCGGCACGGTGCTCGGGGAGGACGGCGCCGGGCTGTCGGCGGGTCAGCGGCAGCGGCTCGCCCTGGCCAGGGCGTTCCTCGCCGACCGGCCCGTGGTGCTCCTCGACGAGCCGACCGCCGCGCTGGACGGGGCGACCGAGGCGGCCGTCGTGGAGGCGGTGCGCAGGCTCGCGGCCGGGCGGACCGTGCTGCTGGTCGTGCACCGGCCGGCGCTGCTGGAGGTGGCGGACCGGGTGGTCGCGCTGCGGCCGGGCACGGTGGGGGCGTCTGGGGCGGGGGCGAGCGGCGCGGTGGCCGGTGCCGGGGGCGGGACGGCGGCGCCCGCGGTGATCGACGTCGGTACGGACATGGTCGATGACGCCTTCGGTGTCGTGGGCGGCCTGTACGGCGGCCAGTCCGCCGCCCGCCCGGACCGGACCGGGACCGAGCCCGTCGCCCCCGGCGCGGGTGGCCGCATCCTGGCCAGGGTCCGGGCGATGGCCGGTGAACTGCGGGGGCGGCTCGCGCTGGCGCTGCTGCTGGGCAGCCTCGCCCTCGCGTCGGCCGTCGGCCTGATGGCCGTGTCCGGCTGGCTGATCTCGCGGGCCTCCGAACAGCCGCCGATCCTGCACCTGATGGTCGCCGTCACCGCGACCCGCGCCTTCGGCATCGGCCGGGCCGTGTTCCGGTACGCCGAGCGGCTCGTGTCGCACGACGCCGTCCTGCGCATGCTCGCCGATCTGCGGGTGGCCGTCTACCGGCGCCTGGAGCGCATCGCCCCGGCCGGGCTGCGCCGCACCCGCCACGGTGACCTGCTGTCGCGGCTGGTCTCCGACGTGGACGCCCTCCAGGACTACTGGCTCCGCTGGCTGCTGCCCGCAGGTACGGCCCTGCTGGTCGGCGCCGGGGCCGCCGGGTTCACGGCGTGGCTGCTGCCCGAGGCGGGCGCCGTCCTCGCGGCCGGGCTGCTCGTGGCGGGCGTCGCCGTCCCGGTGCTGGGCGGTGCCGTCGCCCGGCGCGCCGAGCAGCGGCTCGCCCCGGCGCGGGGCGCCCTCGCCGCCCGGGTGGTGGACCTGCTGCGCGGCTGCGCCGAGCTGACGGTGGCCGGTGCGCTGCGGAGCCGTATCGCACAGGCCAAGGAGGCGGACGGGACGCTCACCCGGATCGCCGCGCGCCAGTCCGCCGCGACGGCCCTGGGCGGCGGGCTCATCGCGCTGGCGACCGGGCTGACGGTGACCGCGGCCGCGCTGGTGGGCGCCCAGGCCGTGCGGGACGGGCGGCTCGACGGGGTGGCCCTCGCGGTGGTCGTGCTGACCCCGCTCGCCGCGTTCGAGGCCGTGGCCGGGATGCCGCTGGCCGTGCAGTACCGGCAGCGGGTGCGGCGCAGCGCCGAGCGGGTCTTCGAGGTGCTCGACGCGCCCGCCCCGGTGACCGAGCCCGAGCGGCCCGCTGCCGCGCCCGAGAGCCCCTTCCCGCTGGAGCTGCGCGGGGTCGCCGCCCGGCACCCCGAACAGGACCGGGACGCCCTCGTCTCGTTCGACCTTCGCCTGGACCGGGGACGGCGGGTGGCCGTCGTCGGCGCGTCCGGGGCGGGCAAGACGACGCTGGCGCAGGTGCTGCTGCGGTTCGTGGAGGTCGGGTCGGGCGCGTACCGGATCGGCGGCGTCGACGCGACGGCGCTCGACGGGGACGACGTACGCCGGTTCGTCGGGCTGTGCGCCCAGGACGCCCACCTCTTCGACAGCACCATCCGCGAGAACCTGCGGCTGGCCAGGACCGGCGCGGACGACGACGAGCTGCGCGCGGCGCTGGCCGAGGCGCGGCTCCTGGAGTGGGTCGAGGCGCTGCCGGACGGCCTGGACACGCTGGTCGGCGAGCACGGGGCGCGGCTCTCCGGCGGGCAGAGGCAGCGGCTGGCGCTGGCCCGGGCGCTCCTCGCGGACTTCCCGGTGCTGGTCCTGGACGAGCCCGCCGAACACCTCGACCTGGCCACTGCCGACGCGCTCACCGAGGACCTGCTGCGGGCGACACGGGGCCGCACCACGGTGCTCATCACGCACCGGCTGCGCGGGCTCGACGCGGTGGACGAGGTCGTCGTCCTCGCGGACGGGCGGGTCGCGCAGCGGGGGCCGTACGAGGAGCTGATCGCCGCCGAGGGGCCGCTGCGGCGGATGTGGGAGCGGGAGCGGTCGGCGGACCTGCGCCTCGGCGCTTAGGCGGAGACGCGGACGCGGCCTGTGGGCCGTTGGGAAGGGGCGGGGTGTCGGCCTGTCGGCCGTTCCGGTGTCGGCCGGTCGGCGCGGCGTGGGCCGGTCGGCGGTACGGCCGTACACCGGACGGCGGTACGGCGGCGGGCGGGGCGTCGAGATGCCGGGGAAGCCGGGGCCGAGGGGCCACCATCCCAGGATGCGCCCTCACCACGGCCGACGGTCACTGCCCTGGCCGGCGCTGTCCGCGCTGGCCGCCCTGCTCGCTCTCGCGCCCCCCGCTGCGCCGGTAGCGGCCGCGGCGGTACCGACGACGGCTGCGGCGGTCGCCACCCCGGTCGCCGCGCCCGCCCTCCACGCCACCGGACCGGACGGTCCCGCTGTGAGCGCCGAGGTGGCGCGGCTGATCGCCGAGGCGTCGCGGGTCACGGAGGCGTACGAGCGGGACAGGCGCGCCGCGGTCGCGCAACGGGCGAGGGCACACCGGCTCCAGGCGGAGCTGGACGCCAAGCGGCGCGAGCTGGCGGCCCTGCACGGCCGCGCGGGCGAGGTGGCCCGCGCCCAGTACCGGACGGGCGGCGTGCTGACGGTGACCGCGCGGCTGCTGCTCGCCGACGACCCGGAGGACGCGCTGCGCACCGAGCGCGCCGCACGGCAGGCGGGCCGGGCGGTGAACCGACTGGTGCGGAACACGGACCGGGCCGAGCGGCTGCTGGACGCGGCGGCGGACCGGGCACGGGCGGCGTGGCGGGACCTGGAGGCACGCCACGCCCGGCTCGCGGCGGTGAGGCGGGACCTGGAGGCGCGGCTGGAGCGGGCGCGGTGGCGGCTCCAGGCGGAGGCGGACCGCAGCGTGGCGGCGGGCAGCTGCCGGGGCGCGGCGCGGCTGGAGCAGCCGGGCGGCGCGCGGGGGGAGCGCGGCCGGGTGTGGGTGGCGCCGGTGGCGGAGGCGGACGGGTACGAGCTGTCGGCCGGGTTCGACAGCGCGGGGCGGCACTGGGCGCGGCGGCACACGGGGCAGGACTTCGCCCTGGACATCGGCACGCCGGTGCGGTCCATCGGGGCGGGGCGCGTGCACGCCGTGTCGTGCGGCGGCGCGTTCGGCATCGAGGTGCTCGTACGGCACGACAACGGCTGGTACTCGCAGTACGCCCACCTGGCGTCGGCCGCCGTGGAGCAGGGCCAGCGGGTGGTCGCCGGCCAGTGGGTGGGCCAGGCGGGGACCACCGGCAACTCCACGGGCCCGCACCTGCACTTCGAGGTGCGCCTGACCCCGTACCTCGGCTCGGGGGTGGACCCGCTGGCCTGGCTGCGGGAACACGGGGTGGAGCTCGCAGGACGGCGACCGTAGTCGGCGGTCGCCTTCCTGCGCCGCGCTGACGAGGACGGCTCGGCGACAGTCGCTACCCACGCGGCCCGGCACCAGGCGGCCCGCGCCCAGGCACGTTGCCCGGCCACCGGGCGGCTCGCCGCTACGCGGCTCAGCAGCGCGTGAGGATCTCCTCGATCACGGCCGCGACGCCGTCCTCCTCGTTGGCGACCGTCCGGCCGGACGCGGCGGCGACGACGTCAGGGTGGGCGTTGCCCATGGCGTACGAGGTGCCCGCCCAAGTGAGCATCTCGATGTCGTTGGGCATGTCGCCGAACGCCACGACCTCGTCCGCCGAGATGCCGCGCTCGGCGCAGCACAGGGCGAGCGTGCTGGCCTTGGAGACGCCGAGCCCGCTGACCTCCAGCAGCGCGGTGCGGCTGGAACGGGTGATGTTGGCGCGGTGCCCGGCGGCCGTACGGGCCAGGGCTAGGAAACCGTCGGGTGTGAGGTCGCGGTGGAGGGCCAGCAGCTTGAGCAGTGGCGTGCCGGTTCCGGGTACGTCCTCGTGGAGCAGCTTCTCGGCGGGCCCGACCGTGACGGCGGCGTCCAGGTGCAGGGGCGGGTAGTCCGGCTCGTGGCGGATGCCGTCGGTGAACTCCATCGCGAAGGCCGTTCCCGGGGCCTCCCGCCGCAGGGTCTCCACGACGTCGTACGCCGTGCGCCGCTCCAGCTCGCGCACCTCGACGATCTTCCGCCCGGCGTGCAGGTCCACGACGGCCGCGCCGTTGGAGCAGATGGCCAGGCCGTGGCCGTGGACGTGCTCGCTGACGACATCCATCCAGCGGGCGGGCCGCCCGGTGACGAAGAAGACCTCGATCCCGGCCTCCTCGGCGGCGGCGAGCGCCGCGACCGTCCGGTCCGACACGGACTTGTCGTCGCGCAGGAGCGTTCCGTCAAGATCGGTGGCGATCAGTCGCGGGCGCTTCTGCGACAACGGACGGCTGCTGGAGTAGGTCGTCGGTGAGGTCACGCACCCATTGTCCCGTATGAGCACGCCCTCAGGCGCACGAACGTGCGAAACCCCGCGCATTTGAGCCGCGTGTCCGGCGACAGGCGAAATGGATGAACACGGAGATACCGGCGCCCCGGCCGAAGTGACCCCCGGCCGTTCACGCCGGGGAACTCAGCCGTTCAGCTGCGTGATGCCCTCGGTCGCGATCCGCTCGAAGACCGTCTCGTCGGCGGCGAACACCGAGTCCGGGACGGGGGCGTGCACCACGATCTCGTCGAAACCCAGCTCCGCGTGGCGTCCCGCGAAGTCCACGAAGGCGTCCACGGAGTCCAGGACGCCGTTCGCCTCGGGGGTGAATCCGGTCAGCAGGATCTTGTCCAGTTCCGCCACGTCCCGGCCGGCGTCGGCGCACGCTTTGCCCAGCTTCTCCACCTGCCCGCGGAGCGCCTCCCGCGACTGCTCGGGCGTGCCGGTCTCGAACAGCTTCGGGTCCCCGGTGGTGACCCACGCCTGGCCGTGCCGGGCGGCGAGGCGCATCCCGCGCGGCCCGGTCGCCGCGACGGCGAACGGCAGGCGCGGCCGCTGGACGCAGCCGGGCACGTTGCGGGCCTCGTCCGCCGAGTAGTGCGTGCCCTCGTGGGTGACGGCGCCCTCGGTGAGGAGCTGGTCGAGCAGCGGCACGAACTCGGCGAACCGGTCCGCCCGCTCCCGGGGCGTCCACGGCTCCTGCCCGAGCGCCGTCGCGTCGAAGCCGTTGCCGCCCGCGCCGATGCCGAGGGTGATCCGGCCGCCGGAGATGTCGTCCAGGGAGATCAGCTCCTTGGCGAGCGTCACCGGGTGGCGGAAGTTCGGCGAGGTGACGAGCGTGCCGAGCCGCATCCGGCCGGTGGCCGCCGCGGCCGCGGTCAGCGTGGGGACCGCGCCGAACCAGGGGCCGTCGCGGAAGCTCCGCCAGGACAGGTGGTCGTACGTGTACGCGGCGTGGAAACCCAGCTCCTCGGCGCGCGTCCACTGGTCACGGCCCCCCTCGTGCCAGCGGCGGACGGGGAGGATCACGGTGCTCAGGCGCAGAGTCATGCCGTCGAGCGTACGGGCCCCGCCGAGGGGACGCCGCGATCACTCCTTGAAGCGGAGGTAGCGCGCGGGCACCGCGTCCGTGAGCCAGACCCCGTTGGCGCTGACGTGGAAGACATGGCCGTCGCGGTGCATGGCGCCCGCGTCCACGGCCAGGACGACCGGCCGCCCGCGCCGGGCCCCGACCCTGGTCGCGGTCTCCCGGTCGGGCGAGAGATGGACGTGGTGGCGGCCCATGGGGCGCAGGCCCTCGGCACGGATCGCGTCCAGGGCTGCGGCGATGGTGCCGTGGTAGAGGTACGCGGGCGGGGCGGCGGGCGGCAGGCCGAGGTCCACGTCCACGGTGTGACCCTGGCTGGCCCGGATGCGGTCGCCGTCCAGGGCGAAGCGCCGCTTGTCGTTCACGGCGACGACGTGCTCAAGCTCGGCGCGGGTGAGCGGCATGCCGTGCCGGGCCATGGCGCTCAGCAGGTCTTCGACGGCGACCCAGCCCTGCGGGTCGAGGACGAGGCCGATCCGCTCGGGCTGGTGCCGCAGATGCCGCGAGAGGTACTTCGACACCTTCTCGGTGCGTCGTTCGTCCATGGCGGCAGCGTGTCAGGGATCACGCCCGTTCCGCCACAGAAAAACGGCGGAACAGGTTTGGTCCACAGCCAACTCCACTTATCCACAGGCTTATTGGCGATTCTGTGGACAACCGGGCCCGGTGTAGGGCGTCCTGGCCGCCTCAGGGGTGGCTCAGCGGCGTGGCTCAGTGGTCCTCGGACGCGTCCCGGCGCCGGGCGGCGAGAGCATCCAGCGTCCTTGCGCGCACCTCCCGTTCGGCAGCCGCCGCGATGAAGGCCGATGTGTTCTCCGCGCCGACCAGCTCCCGTACGGCCCGGACGGTCGCGGCGGGCAGGACGACCGCGCGCGGCTCCTCGTCCCGCTCCGGGGGGCCGCCTGGGGCGAGGTGGCGCTGGAGGTGGCGGTTCGCGAGGAGCCGCATGGCCCGGGCCAGTTCGGCGTCCACCGTCTGGCGGGCGAGCGGGCGCAGCCGCCGCACCAGGGCCGCCGCCGCGTCCGCGTCCGCGTCCGTCGGCGGGCGGTGGCCGAGGTGGCGGGCGAAGACGTGCTCGGTGGTGAACTCCAGGAACCGCAGGGCGATGTGCTCGACCTCCGCCCGCAGCTCCCGCAGGTGCCCGGCGACGGCGAGCAGCGGCACGCCGGCCGCGTAAAGCTCCGCCGCGACCGCCAGCTCCTGTGGGCTCGGCACCAGGAACTCGTCGTCCCGGCCCGGCACCCGCTCCAGCACGCCCAGCTCGACGGCCTCCTCGACGGCCCGCTCGTCGGGGGCGCCGCCGAACGCCGCGTCCAGCTCCGCGCGCGTGACACGGTCGGCCTGCTCGTCGGTCCACGGCCCGTCCACCTCGGCCACCAGCCCCAGCACCCCGCCGAGACCCCGGCCCCTGTCCCAGGCCTCCAGCAGTTCCTTGATGGAGGCCAGGCTGTAGCCCCGGTCGAGGAGGTCCGCGATCTGGCGAAGCCGCGCCAGATGGGCCTCCCCGTACACGTTGGACCTGCCGCGCCGCTCGGGCCGGGGCAGCAGACCCCGGTCCTGGTAGGCGCGGATCGTACGGACCGTGGCGCCGCTGAGGTGCGCCAGGTCCTCGATCCGGTACTCGACCGTCGCGCTCAGGCCGGCCGGCTGCTCGGACACACTCGCTCCCTACTGCCCCGGGCCGTCCTGCCAGGGATCGTACGGCCGCCCCCGGGCCCCGCTCACAGCACGGCCCGTCCACGACGGCCGCAGCCCGGCCCGCGGCGCAGCCCGGCCCGCGGCGCAGCCCGGCCCGCGGCGCAGCCCGGCCCGCGGCGCAGCCCGGCCCGCGGCGCAGCCCCGTCGCGCCCTGCCGCGGCCCGAGGCGCCCTCACAGCGGCGGCCTCACCCGCGCCAGGGCCCGCAGTGCGCCCGGGGCGAAGCGGGACAGCAGGTGGGCGGCACGGGCCTCCGGGGTGACCGGCACCAGGGGCCGGTTCTCCGCGACCGCCCGCAGGATCGCGGCAGCCACCTTCTCCGGCGGGTAGTTCCTGCGCGCGTACAGCCCTGCCGTGCGCTTCCGCAGCCGTCGCTCCTCCACCTCAGGGACCCCGGCGAAGCGGGCCGTCGCCGTGATGCCGGTGTTCACGAAGCCGGGGCAGATGGCCGTCACGCCGATGCCCCGGCCCGCCAGCTCGGCGCGCAGCGACTCGCTGAGCATCAGCACGGCCGCCTTCGACGCGCCGTACGCGGGCAGCAGCCGCGTGGGCTGGAAGGCGGCCGCCGACGCCGTGTTCACGATGTGGCCGCCCTGGCCGCGCTCCACCATCTGACGGCCGAAGAAGCGGCACCCGTGGACGACGCCCAGCAGGTTGACGTCGAGGACCTTCCGCCAGTCGTCGGCCGTCGTGTCGAAGAACGACCCCGACAGGCCGATCCCGGCGTTGTTCACCAGCACGTCGACCGTGCCGTACTCGGCGGCGACCCGTGCGGCGAGCTTCTCCATGGCCTGCTCGTCGCCCACGTCCACCACCTCGGGCCACGCGCCCGGCGCCCCCGCCCGCAGCGCCTGGTCCGCCGTGCGCGCCGCGCCCTCCGCGTCCCGGTCCACGGCCACCACCCGCGCCCCGGCCTCCGCGAACGCCAGGGCCGTCGCCCGCCCGATACCGCCCGCCGCGCCCGTCACCACGACCAGCTGCCCGCCGAACCGGTCGGCGTACCGCCTTCCCGACACGACGGCGGGCGGCAGCGCGGCACCGCCCTCCTCGTGCGCGGTCACGAACTCGGCGATCCACGCGGCGAGCTGGTCCGGCCGGGTGCGCGGCACCCAGTGCTTCACCGGCAGCGTGCGCCGCACCAGCCGGGGCGCCCACCGGGACAGGTCGTCGTACAGCCGCTCCGACAGGAAGGCGTCACCGGTCGGCGTGATCAGCTGCACCGGCACGTGCGCGTACGCGTCCGGGCGGGGCCGCAGCATCCGCGAGCGGACGTTGTCCCGGTACAGCCACGCGCCGCGCGCCGCGTCCTGCGGCAGCGACCCGGTCGGATAGCCGTCGGTGGGCACCTTCTCCACCCGCCGCAGCAGGCCGGGCCAGCGCTTGCCGAGCGGGCCCCGCCAGGCAAGTTCTGGCAGCACCGGCGTGTGCAGCAGATACACGTACCAGGACCGCGCGCCCTGCCCCAGCACCTGGCCGACCCGGCGCGGTGTCGGCCGGGCCACCCGCTCCTTCATCCAGTGGCCGAAGTGGTCCAGCGACGGCCCCGACATCGACGTGAACGAGGCGATCCTGCCCCTGGTGCGCCCGACGGTCGCGAACTCCCAGCCCTGCACCGAACCCCAGTCGTGCCCCACCAGGTGGACCGGGCGGTCCCGGCTCACCGCGTCCGCGACCGCCAGGAAGTCGTCCGTCAGCTTCTCCAGCGTGAAACCGCCCCGCAGCGGCACCGGCGCCGTGGAACGCCCGTGCCCCCGCACGTCGTAGAGGACGACATGGAACCGGTCGGCCAGCCGCCGGGCGACCTCGGACCACACCTCCTTGGAGTCCGGGTAACCGTGCACCAGCACCACCGTCGGCCGGTCCGGATCGCCCATCTCCGCGACGCACAGCTCGATCCCGCCCGTGCGGACCCACCGCTCGCGGGCGCCCCTCAGCAGACTCATGCCCAACCCCCGTCCCGTAGGCGCCCGCACAGCGGCCCGCCTCAGCCAGCACGTTGACATCAACGAATGTGACAATGCCCGGCGGCGAGGTCAAGGGGGCCTCCCGCGCCTGTGGAGAACCCTCCGGCCCAGCGTCTGTGGAAAACCCCGAGGCCTACCCCTCCCGTACGGGTCACGTACGCCTGGAGTCGGACACGATCCAGCCGTCAGGGCTGACGTGGACTGTGGCCCGCGCCACTACCGTCGAGGCGTGACTGTGATCGCCACCGAAAGCCTCAGCAAGCGGTTCCCCCGGGTGACCGCTCTCGACCGGCTCTCCCTGGACATCGGGCCCGGTGTGACCGGACTTGTGGGTGCCAACGGAGCCGGTAAGTCCACCATGATCAAGATCCTGCTGGGTCTGTCCCCCGCCACCGAGGGCCACGCCAAGGTCCTCGGCCTCGACGTGGCGACGGACGGCCCCGCCATCCGTGAACGCGTCGGCTACATGCCGGAGCACGACTGCCTGCCGCCGGACGTCTCGGCCACCGAGTTCGTCGTCCACATGGCCCGCATGTCGGGGCTCCCGCCGGCCGCCGCCCGCGAGCGGACCGCCGACACGCTGCGCCACGTCGGCCTGTACGAGGAGCGCTACCGCCCCATGGGCGGCTACTCGACCGGCATGAAGCAGCGGGTGAAGCTCGCCCAGGCGCTGGTCCACGACCCGCAGCTTGTCCTCCTCGACGAGCCGACGAACGGCCTCGACCCGGTCGGCCGCGACGAGATGCTCGGCCTCATCCGCCGCGTGTGGACGGACTTCGGCATCTCCGTGCTGGTCACGTCGCACCTGCTGGGCGAGCTGGAACGGACCTGCGACCACGTCGTCGTCATCGACGGCGGCCGCCTCCTGCGCTCCAGCTCCACCAGCGACTTCACCCAGACCATGGCCACCGTCGCGGTCGAGGTCACCGGCTCCGACACGCACCCCGACGGCACGGCCGCCCTCCGCGCGGCGCTCACCGCCGCCGGAGTGGCCCTCCACGCGCGCGTGGAGGAGGGCTTGCCGGGCGCCGGCCACATCCTGCTGCTGGAGGCCACCGGCGAGGAGACGTACGACATCGTGCGCGACACCGTCGCCGATCTGGGCCTCGGCCTCGTCCGGATGGAACAGCGCCGCCACCACATCGCCGAGGTGTTCCGTCCCGACGCCGCGGCCGACCAGCCCCTGGAGGTGCGGTCCCGATGAGTACCGAGACGCAGATCCACAACATCGGGTACCGCAAGTACGACGGACCCCGCCTCGGCCGCGCCTACGCGCGCAGGTCCCTGTACGTCCAGTCCCTCCGCGGCGCCTACGGTCTCGGCCGCAGCGCCAAGTCGAAGGTGCTGCCGATGATCCTCTTCGGCGTCATGTGCGCGCCTGCGCTGATCGTTGTCGCGGTGGCCGTCATCTCCAAGGCGGACCGGCTGATGCTGGACTACACCCGCTACGCCATGGTCATGCAGCTGGTGATCTACCTCTACGTGGCCAGCCAGGCGCCGCAGTCCGTCTCGCGCGACCTGCGCTTCCGCACCGTCCCGCTGTACTTCTCGCGGCCCATCGAACGGGCCGACTACGTCGTCGCCAAGTACGGCGCGATGGCGTCCGCCCTGTTCATCCTGACCTCGGCGCCGCTGCTGATCCTCTACGTGGGCTCGCTGCTGGCGAAGATGGACTTCGCCGAGCAGACGAAGGACTTCGCGCAGGGCCTGGTGTCCGTGGCGCTGCTGTCGGTCCTCTTCAGCGGGATCGCCCTGCTGCTGGCCGCCCTGACGCCCCGCCGCGGCTTCGGCGTCGCCGCCGTGATCGGCGCGCTGTTCATCACGTACGGCGCCGTCACCACCCTCCAGGCCATCGCCTGGGCCACGGACAACCTGAACGCCGTGACCTGGCTCGGCCTGTTCTCGCCGATCACCCTCGTCGACGGCGTGCAGACCGCCTTCCTCGGCGCCACCACGTCCTTCCCCGGCGAGGTGGGACCGGACGCCGCCACCGGCGCGGTCTACCTCCTGGCCGTTCTCGCGCTCATCGCCGGTTCGTACGCCGCGTTGATGCGCCGCTACCGAAAGGCCGGGCTGTGACCTCCCTCCCGTCGCCCACCACCACCCTTCCCGAGAAGGGGCTGCGCCCATGAGCGTCCTCTCCATCGACCGTGTCTCCCGCTGGTTCGGCAACGTGGTCGCCGTCAACGACGTCACCATGTCCATCGGCCCCGGCGTGACCGGCCTCCTCGGCCCGAACGGCGCCGGCAAGTCCACCCTCATCAACATGATGGGCGGCTTCCTCGCCCCGTCCGCCGGCTCGGTCACCCTCGACGGACAGCCGGTCTGGCGCAACGAGTCCGTCTACCGCCACATCGGCGTCGTGCCGGAGCGGGAGGCGATGTACGACTTCCTGACGGGCCGCGAGTTCGTCGTCGCCAACGCCGAACTGCACGGCCTCGGCGCGGCGGAGGCCCAGCGCGCGCTCGCCACCGTCGAGATGGAGTACGCGCAGGACCGGAAGATCGGCACGTACAGCAAGGGCATGCGGCAGCGCGTGAAGATGGCGTCCGCCCTCGTCCACGACCCGGCGGTGCTCCTCCTCGACGAGCCGTTCAACGGCATGGACCCGCGCCAGCGCATGCAGCTGATGGACCTGCTGCGGCGCATGGGCGGAGAGGGCCGTACGGTCCTGTTCTCCTCGCACATCCTGGAGGAGGTCGAGCAACTCGCCTCCCACATCGAGGTCATCGTCGCCGGACGGCACGCGGCCAGCGGCGACTTCCGCCGCATCCGCCGCCTGATGACGGACCGGCCGCACCGCTACGTGGTGCGCTCCAGCGACGACCGGGCCCTGGCCGCCGCGCTGATCGCCGACCCCTCGACCGCCGGTATCGAGGTGGACGTGCGCGAGGGCCTCCTGCGCGTCCAGGCAGTGGACTTCGGCCGGTTCACCGAGCTGCTGCCGCGGGTCGCCCGCGAGCACTCCATCCGGCTGCTGACGGTCTCGCCTTCGGACGAGTCCCTCGAGTCGGTCTTCTCGTACCTCGTCGCGGCCTGAAGGGAGCCCTCGACCATGTACCACCCCACAGTCGCCCGGCTCACCTACCGCGGGCTCCTCGGCCGCCGCCGCGCGGCCATCCTGTTCGTCCTGCCCGCCCTGCTGATCGCCATCTCGGCCGCCGTCCGCGTCTTCCAGGGCGCCGACGACCAGGTTGCCGCGGATCTCCTCGGCGGGTTCGCGCTCGCCACGATGGTGCCGCTGATCGGCGTCATCGCGGGCACGGGCGCGATCGGACCGGAGATCGACGACGGCTCGGTCGTCTACCTGCTCGCCAAGCCGGTGAAGCGGCACACGATCATCTTCACCAAGCTGATCGTCGCCATCGCCGTGACCATGGTCTTCTCGGCGGTCCCCACGTTCGTCGCCGGCATGATCCTCAACGGCAACGGCCAGCAGGTCGCCGTCGCCTACACGGTCGCCGCGCTCGTCGCGTCCATCGCGTACAGCGCCCTGTTCCTGCTCCTCGGCACGGTCAGCCGGCACGCCGTCGTCTTCGGTCTCGTCTACGCGCTGGTGTGGGAGAACCTGTTCGGCGGCGTCATCTCCGGGGCGCGCACGCTGAGCGTCCAGCAGTGGGCCCTCGCCGTCGCGGAGAAGGTCACGCGGGGCGAGGGGCTGGTCTCGTCCGACGTGTCGCTGTCGGTCGCGGCGGTGCTCCTGGTCGTGGTGACCGTGGCCGCCACCTGGTTCGCCGGGTGGAAGCTGCGGACGCTGACCCTGGCGGGCGAGGAGTAGGGCCCGCCCGAGAGTGCTCCCGTGGGGGCGCCTCAGGGTCGGTTCCGGGGCGCTCCGGGGTCGGTTCCGGGGCGCCTCAGGGCCGTTCGCGGGTCGCGCGCGAGGGTTTTCCACAGGGAGACGGCCGTCGCAGCGCCCGGCGCCCCACGGGATTACTGTGGGCCCGGGCGCGACCCACACGGCCCGTACGACCCGCACTCACACTCTGGGGAGCAAGCCATGTCAGACCGCTTCGATGTCGTCGTGCTCGGAGCCGGCCCGGGCGGTTACGTCGCGGCGATCCGCGCGGCCCAGCTGGGCAAGCGTGTCGCGGTGGTGGAGGAGAAGTACTGGGGCGGCGTCTGCCTGAACGTCGGGTGCATCCCGACCAAGGCGCTGCTGCGGAACGCCGAGCTGGCGCACATCTTCACCCACGAGGCGAAGACGTTCGGCATCAAGGTCGACGGCCAGGTCTCCTTCGACTACGGCGAGGCGTTCCGGCGCAGCCGCCGCGTCGCGGACGGCCGGGTCAAGGGCGTTCACTTCCTGATGAAGAAGAACAAGATCACCGAGTTCACGGGCCGGGGCACGTTCCTCGACGCGAACACGCTCGAGGTGGCCCAGGCCGACGGCTCGACCACCACGATCTCGTTCGACAACTGCATCATCGCGACCGGTGCCTCGCCGCGTCTGCTGCCCGGCACGCGCCGCAGCGACCGCGTCGTCACGTACGAGGAGCAGATCCTCACCGAGGACCTGCCGGGCTCCGTCGTCATCGCGGGCGCGGGCGCGATCGGCGTCGAGTTCGCCTACGTCCTGCACAACTACGGCGTGAAGGTCACGATCGTCGAGTTCCTCGACCGGATCGCGCCGCTGGAGGACAAGGACGTCTCGGCGGAGCTGGCCAAGCAGTACCGCAAGCTCGGCATCGACGTGCTGACCTCCACGCGCGTGGAGACGATCGACGAGTCGGGCCCGCAGGTCCGGGTCACGGTCACCGGCAAGGACGGCGCCCAGCAGGTGCTGGAGGCCGACAAGGTCCTCCAGGCGATCGGCTTCGCGCCGAACGTCACGGGCTACGGCCTGGAGGCGGCGGGCGTACGGCTCACCGAGCGCGGCGCCATCGACGTGGACGGCCGCTGCCGCACGTCGGTGCCGCACATCTACGCCATCGGTGACGTGACCGCGAAGCTGATGCTGGCGCACACGGCCGAGTCGATGGGCGTCGTGGCCGCCGAGACCATCGCGGGCGCCGAGACGATGGAGCTCGACTACCCGATGATCCCGCGCGCGACGTACTGCCAGCCGCAGATCGCCAGCTTCGGCTGGACGGAGGAGCAGGCGCGCGAGAAGGGCTTCGACGTCAAGGTCGCCAAGTTCCCGTTCATGGCGAACGGCAAGGCGCACGGCCTCGGCGACTCGACGGGCTTCGTGAAGCTCATCAGCGACGCGAAGTACGGCGAGATCATCGGCGCCCACCTGATCGGCCCCGACGTCACGGAGCTGCTGCCCGAGCTGACGCTGGCCCAGCAGTGGGACCTCACGGTCCACGAGGTCGCGCGCAATGTGCACGCCCACCCGACGCTGGGCGAGGCGGTCAAGGAGGCCGTGCACGGCCTCGCCGGACACATGATCAACTTCTGATCCGCGGGCGGCGGTCTGCGGAGAACGGCCGCCGGACATGGGTCTCCGGGCGAGGGTCGCCGGACAGCGGTCCGCAAGAACGGTCTCCGGGAAACGGGAGAGGGGCGGCGGCCCCGCGCACCCGCGCGGGGCCGCCGCCCCTCTCCCGTACGCGGCCCGCACCGGGTCCGCGTCCGGAAGGTCAGCGCGAGAGCAGCCGCTCCAAAGTCACGGCGATGCCGTCCTCGTCGCTGGCCGCCGTGACCTCGTCGGCGACGGCCTTCAGGTCGTCGTGGGCGTCGGCCATGGCCACGCCGTGCCGCGCCCAGGCGAACATGGGGATGTCGTTCGGCATGTCGCCGAACGCGATCGTGTCCGCCGCCTTCACGCCCAGGCGGCGCGCCGCCAGCGAGAGGCCGGTCGCCTTGCTGAGGCCCAGCGGCAGGATCTCCACTATCCCCGCGCCCGCCATCACGACGTCCACGAGGCCGCCGACCACCTGGCGCGCGGCGGCCGTCAGCGCGTCGTCGTCCAGGTCCGGGTGCTGGATGTACACCTTGTTCAGCGGCGCCGACCACAGGTCCGCCGGGTCCTCCAACGGCAGGTACGGCAGGGGGCCGTCCTGTACCGCGTAGCCCGAGCCGACCAGCACCTCGCCGTCCAGGCCGTCCCGGCTGGCGGCCAGCGCCAGCGGGCCCACCTCGGCCTCCAGCTTCGACAGGGCGAGCCCCGCGAGCTGCCGGTCCAGCGTCACCGACGTCAGCAGCCGGTGCTCGCCCGCGTGGTAGACCTGCGCGCCCTGCCCGCACACCGCGAGGCCCTCGTAGCCGAGGTCGTCGAGGATCGCCCGGGTCCAGGGCACGGAACGGCCGGTGACCACGATGTGCGCGGCGCCCGCCGCCGTGGCGGCGGCGAGCGCGTCGCGCGTGCGCTGCGACACGGTCCCGTCGGGGCGCAGCAGCGTCCCGTCGAGGTCGGTCGCGACGAGCCGGTAGGGGAAGGGGCTCACTTGGCCACGGGCTCCAGCAGCTCCCGCCCGCCGAGGTACGGCCGCAGGATCTCGGGCACCCGGACCGAGCCGTCGGCCAGCTGGTGGTTCTCCAGGATCGCCACGATCGTGCGCGGCACGGCGCAGAGCGTGCCGTTCAGCGTCGCGAGCGGCTGGACCGTCTTGCCGTCGCGCATGCGGACGGACAGGCGGCGGGCCTGGAAGCTGTCGCAGTTCGACGCGGAGGTCAGCTCGCGGTACTTGCCCTGCGTCGGGATCCACGCCTCGCAGTCGTACTTGCGCGACGCGGACGCCCCCAGGTCACCGCTGGCCACGTCGATCACCTGGAACGGCAGCTCCAGGGCCGTCAGCCACTGCTTCTCCCACTCCAGCAGCCGCTTGTGCTCGGCCTCGGCCTCCTCCGGAGCGACGTACGAGAACATCTCGACCTTGTCGAACTGGTGGACGCGGAAGATGCCGCGGGTGTCCTTGCCGTACGTACCGGCCTCGCGGCGGTAGCAGGGGGAGAACCCGGCGTACCGCAGCGGCAGCTTGTCGGCGTCGAGGATCTCGTCCATGTGGTACGCGGCGAGCGGCACCTCGGACGTGCCCACCAGGTAGTAGTCGTCCTTCTCCAGGTGGTAGACGTTCTCGGCGGCCTGGCCGAGGAAGCCGGTGCCCTCCATGGCGCGCGGGCGGACCAGCGTCGGCGTGAGCATCGGGATGAAACCGGCCTCGGTGGCCTGCGCGATGGCCGCGTTGACGAGCGCGAGCTCCAGCAGCGCGCCGACACCGGTCAGGTAGTAGAAGCGCGAGCCGGACACCTTCGCACCGCGCTCGACGTCGATGGCGCCCAGCGCCTCGCCCAGCTCCAGGTGGTCCTTCGGCTCGAAGCCCTCGGCGGCGAAGTCGCGGATCGTGCCGTGCGTCTCCAGGACGACGAAGTCCTCCTCGCCGCCGACCGGCACCTCCGGGTGGACCAGGTTCCCAAGCTGGAGCAGCAGGCGGCGGGCCTCCTCGTCGGCCTCGTGCTGCTCGGCGTCGGCGGCCTTGACATCGGCCTTCAGCTGCTCGGCCCGCTTGAGCAGCTCGGCCCGCTCCTCGGGGGAGGCCTTGGGGATCAGCTTGCCGAGCGACTTCTGTTCGGAGCGGAGCTCGTCGAAGCGGGCGCCGGACGACCTGCGCCGCTCATCGGCGGAGAGCAGGGCGTCGACGAGGTCGACGTCCTCTCCACGGGCGCGCTGGGAGGCGCGAACACGGTCGGGGTCCTCACGGAGCAGGCGAAGGTCAATCACCCCACCAGGCTACCGGTGTGCACCAGCCGCACCCGACCGCATATCGACGCCGCCCCAGCGTGTCACTTTGCCCCAATTGCCGGACTTATTGATGATGGCGGTGAAAGATCCATCATTCTTGGGTAAAGGCCGGTCCACGCGCGTCACCTTTCCACAGGAGTCTGGGGGCGGGAAATGTTATCCACAGGCTGTGTGCAAGAAATGTGGACTCCGGAATGATCACGCCGAAAGGCGTCCGCCCGCAGTCCGTTTCCTCGCTCAAACCTGTTCCGGACGCTCATTCGGGTGGGAATTCCTCGCCCTAAAGGGTCGATCGGAGGAATGAGGATGACGTGAGGGACAAAGCGGACTGTGGACGCAGGTGTGGTCACTACGCCGATTTATCGACCTTGTCCGGTTCGGGTGGGGGTTGAGTGGTGCCGAGATGTCGACTTGTCCCCAGGCAACCCCCAGGCTCTGTGGATAACTCCGTGTCCTCCGTGGAGCGAGCCCGCGCGACCGGACGTCCGCCCGCACAGGCCGTACGGAATGCCGACCGCCGCAGGCCCCTACCGGAAATCGGCCCCCACGCGCCTCCGCGGCCGAGGGCCCGGGACGCGGGCCCAACCTCCACGTGCCCGTGCGCGGGCCCCGGCGGCCGAAGGCCCGTACGACGGATCAGGCGCCGCGGCCGTCCTGGCAGCGGGCCAGCCAGTCGGCCGCCGCGGTGAAGTCGGCGTCCGACGTACCGAGCCGCGGCCCCCGCACGTCGTCCGCCGAGACACCGGCCCTCGGATACGAACCGAGGAAACGCACATTCGGGCAGATCCGCTTCAGCCCCATCAGCGCCTCGCCCACCCGCCGGTCCGAGATATGCCCCTCGGCGTCCACGGCGAAGCAGTAGTTGCCGATTCCCGCGCCGGTGGGACGCGACTGGATCAGCATCAGGTTGACACCGCGGACGGCGAACTCCTGGAGGAGCTCCAGCAGCGCGCCCGGGTGGTCGTCGCGCAGCCAGATCACCATCGACGTCTTGTCCGCGCCGGTCGGCGCGGCGGGCCGCGCCGGACGTCCCACCAGCACGAACCGCGTCTCGGCGTTCTCCGCGTCGTGGATCTCCGTGACCAGGGCTTCGAGACCGTACGTCGCTGCCGCGAACTCCCCCGCGAACGCCGCGTCGTACCGGCCCTCCTGCACCAGCCGCGCCCCGTCCGCGTTCGACGCGGCCGACTCCCACACGGCCTCCGGGAGGTTGGCGCGCAGCCAGTTCCGCACCTGCGGCTGGGCCACCGGGTGCCCGGTCACCGTCTTGATGTCGGCCAGCTGCGTGCCCGGCCGCACCAGCAGTGCGAACGCGATCGGCAGCAGCACCTCGCGGTAGATCATCAGCGGCCTGCCCGAAGCCAGCTCGTCCAGCGTCGCGGTCACCCCGCCCTCCACCGAGTTCTCGATCGGTACGAGCGCGGCGGCGGCCTCCCCGTTGCGTACCGCGTCCAGGGCGGCGGGTACCGACACCATCGGCACCAGCTCGCGTGTCGCGGCTTCCGGCAGCGTCCGCAGGGCCGCCTCGGTGAAGGTGCCCTCGGGGCCGAGGTAGGTGAATCGCGTGGCCGACATACTGTCACCCTAATGCGCCGGACCCCGCCCCGCTGCCCCCTTCGAGCAGCGGCCGCCGGGCGGAACGAGACCCCCGTACGCCCGCCCGCACCCCCCGGCCGGAGCCCCGCGCAGGCCCCCGGATACCGCGGGACCCGGGACCTGTGTTCCGCGCCCGTACTGCGCGACCCGGGCCCCGCACCGCGCGGGGCGCCCCGTGTCCGTACGGTCACGCCTCCAGCAGCCGCTGGCCCACGTACTCCCCATCCGCCGGGCCGCCCGGCACGGCGAACAGGGCACTGGACTCGTGGCGGATGAACGGCGACAGCGCGTCGCCCCGGTCCAGCTTCCGCTGCACCGGCACGAAGCCCTTGCGCGGGTCCGCCTGCCAGCAGATGAACAGCAGGCCCGCGTCCGGCGTCCCGTCCGGGCCGATCCCGTCGTGGTACGAGAACGGGCGGCGCAGCATCGTCGCCCCGCCGTTCTGCTCGGGCGCCGAGATCCGCGCGTGCGCGTCGGCCGGGATCACCGGCTTGCCGTCCGGGCCCAGCTTGTCGAGGTCCGGCTCCGTCGTCTCCGTACCGCCCGTCAGTGGGGCGCCGTCCGACTTGCGCCGGCCTATCACCGCCTCCTGGTCCTTGAGCGGCAGCTTCTCCCAGTCGTCCAGCAGCATCCGGATACGCCGCACCACCGCGTACGAGCCGCCCGCCATCCACGGCTGGTCGCCGCCCGGCGCCACGAAGACGTGCCCGTCGAAACCGGGGTCGGTCGGCTTCGGGTTGCCCGTGCCGTCGACCTGCCCCATCAGATTGCGGGCCGTCATGGGGTGCGCGGTCGCGCCGGGCGAACGGTTGAAGCCGTTCATCTGCCAGCGCACCTTCGCCGCCGCGCCCGCCTCGCGCTGCACGGTCCGCAGCGCGTGGAAGGCGACCAGCGCGTCGTCGGCGCCGATCTGCACCCACAGGTCGCCGTCGGACCGCTTGGGGTCGAGCCGGTCGGACGAGAACGCCGGGAGCGGCTCCAGCTGCGCGGGGCGCCGCGCCACCAGGCCCGTACGGTCGAAGAAGGACGCCCCGAAGCCGAACGTCACCGTCAGGGAGCACGGCCCGGCGTCCCGCGCGACTCCGCTGTCCGCGCCGCCCGCCGGTTCACCGGCCATCAGCAGCTCGGCCACCCGCGACCAGCGCCGCATCAGCGCGACGGCCTCCTTGCGGCCCGCGCCGGGCGCCAGGTCGAACGCCACCAGGTGGCCGCGCGCCTGCGACGGCTGGGTGATGCCCGCCTGGTGGGCGCCCCGGAACGGCACGCGGGCCGAGCCCACCGTCGTGAGCGCGGGCCCGCCGCCGTCGCCCGCGTCGCCGAGGACCGCGTACCCGGCGGCACCGCCGGCCCCGCCGAGCGCGAGCCCGGCCGCCCCCGCCGCGCCCACGGTGCCGAGGAGCCGGCGCCTCGAAATCTCCAGGTTGTCGCTGTCGCTGTCGCTCATGGTCAGGTCAACCGATCTTCACGTTCTTGTCGATGGTGGTCTGGTCGATGTCGGACGTCCGCACCGTCACCCGGACGCGCCAGTCGCCGGGCATCGGCAGCTGAGCCGAGCGGGCGGTCCAGCGGCCGGCGGCGTCCCGTTCGAGCGCGACCGGCAGCGGCCCGATCTCCTGCGCGTCGAGCGTGAACGACACCTTCAGCTCGGCCACGTCGCGCGGCTTCCCGTCCGCCCCCGCGACGGCGACCCGCAGGGCGTTGCCGCCGGACCGGCCCGGGTCGAGGTTCAGCCGGACGGTGCCCGTGCCGTTCGGGCCGCCCGTGTCGAACGGCAGGCTCACGTCGACCGGCCGGTCCGGCACGGCGGTCGCGGTGGCGGCCCGCGCCCGGTCGGCCTGCTCCTGGCTGCGGCCCGGTTCGGTCGCGGTGAGCGCGGTGGTCACCGCGAGGAGCACCACGACGACGGCCGTCTCGGCGAGGACCGAGCGGCGCAGCCCGGCCCGCGCCGGGTCGGCGTCCCGTACCCGCCGCTCACGCGCGACGGCGACCGCGGCCCGCTGCCGGGCGAGCTGCGCGGCACGCACCGGATCGGCGACGGCCTCCGGGGCCGGGGCCGCCTCCTCGCGGGCCGTGCCCTCCAGGCCCTCGTCGCCGTCCTGCCGCTGTGCCGGGACGCGTACCGTCTCCCCGAGCCGGCGCGTCCACCGACGGGAGATCCAGCCGACGCCCAGCAGGACGGCGACGAGCCCCACCTTCACCAGCAGCAGCCGCCCGTACGCGGTGCCGGTCAGCGCCGTCCACGTGCCGACCTGCCGCCACGACTGGTACAGCCCCGTCGCCGCCAGCACCACGACGGCGCCGAACGCCAGCCGCGAGTACCGCTCTACGGCGCCGCGCTCGATCGACGGCTCCCGGTACAGCGCGACGACCAGCGCCGTGAGCCCGCCCAGCCAGACGGCGACGGCCAGCAGGTGCACCACGTCCAGCGGCATGGCGAGCCCGGGCTGCACACCCGTCGAGGCGTGCTCCGACAGCGCCCACGTCCCGGCGGTACCGGCCGCGACGATCGTCCCGCCGACCGCCAGCCCGTACACGAGGTCCCGCCGGTCTCCCGGCCCCTCGCGCCGCGCGTACGGGCCGAACAGCACCGCCACGAACAGCGCCGCCGCGCCCGCGAGGAGCAGGCGCGAGGTGAGCGCGGCGCCCGTCCTGGTGTCCAGCACCTCCCGGAGCACGCCCAGGTCGAACGCGTCGCCCAGCTCCCCCGACCCGGTGTACGGCCCGCGCAGCATCAGCAGCGCCAGCGTGGCGGCGGTGAACGTCACCCAGCCGTACGCGACGAGCCGCTGCACCGGCCGCACGGACGCGCCGCGCGGCCAGCAGGCCAGGACGAACGCGCAGCCGCCGACCAGGACGGTGAAGCCCGCGTACGACACGTACCGCCCGCCGTCGTAGAGCCATCCGACGAGCCCGCCGCCGGGCTGCTCCTTGGGCAGGACGACCTTCGTGGCGGACGGTTTCCCGATGGAGAAGCTGAACGCCCCGGAGATGGGGTGGCTGTCCGCCGACACGGCCTGCCACGCCACGGTGTACGTGCCGTCGGGCAGCCCGTCGCGCAGATCCACGCCGTACTTGACGACCGAGCCGCTGCACAGGTCGCGCAGCTCCCCGGAGTCGGCGCGCTTCCCGCTGGGCTCCAGCACGCGGATGCTGTCGTCGCCCAGCGCGACCTGCTCGGAGAAGGTGAGCGTGACGCGCTGCGGCGCGGTGGCGACCACCGCCCCGTCCGACGGGTCGCTGCCGGTCAGCGTCGAGTGTGCGGACGCCGCGCCGGACAGCACGGTGCCGAGCAGCGCCGCGGTGAGCAGCAGCAGCGCCAGCAGCCGGTACGCCGGTGCGCGCAGCGCCGACGCGCCCGGCGCCCGAGGGGCGGGGGCTGCGGGGCGTGGGGCGGTGGCCGTCATCGTCGATCCTCGTCGCTCAGTGCCGCGTGCCGTGCTGCTGCTGTTCCTGCGGCTGGTGCTGGTGGGCGCTCGTCCCGCCGTGCTGCGTGTGCTCCCCGGACTCCCCGGACCGCTGCGGGTTGTGGGTCCTGGCCTCGACCGGGACCTCCACGGCGATCGGGTCCGACTCCTTGAAGCGCAGCTCGATCCTGACCTTGTCCCCCTGCTTCGGGGTGCGCTTCAGCTCCATGAACATCAGATGGCTGCCGCCGCGCTCCAGCCGCAGTTCGCCGTGCGCGGGCACGTCGAAGGACTCGACCTGCCGCATCTTCTGGTTCTTCGTCTCGTGCAGCTGCACGTCGTCGGAGAGGTCGCTGGTGACGGAGGTGAGCGTGTCACCCGTGTCGCCGGTGTTGGTGACGGTGAGGAAGCCGCCCGCCATGGCGGCGTTCACCGGCTCCGGGATGAAGGCCCCGCTGACCTTCAGCCGCGGCGTGCCGTCCGCCTGGCCGGCGGACTCGCCCGGTCCGGCGGACGAGCAGCCGCCCAGCGCCAGGCCCGCGACCAGCGCGAGCGAGGCGGAGAGGGCGGCGGTGGTGGTGCTGCGGGTCACGGGTTCTCCCCACGGATGAGCTTCGGCAGGTCCTTGGCGTACTCCTCGACGGTGGTGTTCTCGCCGTAGACGACATAGCCGCGGTCGGTCTTCGGGGAGAACGCCAGCACCTGCGCGCCGTGCATCGAGACGACCTTGCCGTCCTTGTCCTTGGACGGCGGGTCGATGCCGATGCCGAGCTGGCGGGCGCCTGCCTGGATCTTCGCGAACTCGCCGCTGAGGCCGACGAAGCTCGGGTCGCCCGCGGACGGCAGCCACTTGGCGAGCTCGGCGGGCGTGTCGCGCTCGGGGTCGGTGGTGACGAAGACGACTTCGAGCTTGTCCCGGTCGGCCTTCGGGAGCTGCTTCATCGCCTCGGCGATGTTGCTCATCGTCAGCGGGCACACGTCGGGGCAGTGGGTGTAGCCGAAGTAGACGAGGGTCGGCTTGCCCTTGGTGCGGGCGCGCAGGTCGTACGGCTTGCCGGTGGTGTCGGTGAGGACGATCTGCGGCTTCTCGAAGGGGCGGTCGAGGACGGTGCCGGGCTTCCCGGAGCCGGGCGCCACCGACACGTCGGCGACGGGGCTGCTGCCCGTCTCCGACTCGGGGCCGCACGCCGTCAGGGCCAGGGCGGAGGCGGTGGCGAGCGCCGCGGCGATCATCTGGGTGCGCCGGGCCGCCCGACGGGGCCGCGCGGTGCGGAGGGGAGTGCGCATCACGTGTTCTCTCAGATCAGTAGGGGCGGGAGATGGAGGGGCCGGGGCTCAGGCGGAGCGGCGGCGGCCGGCCAGGGCGCCGTAGGCGACGCCGACGGCTCCGACCAGGATGCCGACCACGCCGAGGACCCGGGCGGTGGGGTCGCTCACATCGGCCGACGCCGTCTCGCTCTTCTCCGCGTCCCTGTCGGCGGCCTGCTGAGCCCCGGCGGCTCCGGGCTTGGCGCCGTGGGCATCGTCCTCGGCGGCGGACAGCTTCAGCACGGGCGCGGGGGAGTCGGGCTCGGCGGCGCCTTCCTTCGGCTCCTCGATCCAGCGCACGACTTCCTTGTTGTCGTACGTCTGGAGGGCCTTGAAGACGAGCTGCTCGGTGTCCTCGGGCAGGCGGCCGAGCGACACGGGGAACTGCTGGAACTGCCCGGGCTCGATCTTCGAGCCGTCCGCCGTCCAGGTGATCTTGGAGGGGGCCTCGGTGATCTTCTTGCCGTGCAGGTCCAGCGGCTCGGCGAGCTTCGCCTTCTCGACCTTGACGGTCCAGCCGGGCACGGGCTGCGGCATCACGGACGCGATCGGGTGGTCCGTGGGCAGCGTGACCTCCAGCTTCACGGTGGAGGCGCCGTCCCGCTCGTTGGGCACCTTGAAGTTGACCGTGGCGTAGCCGCCCTTGGCGGCCTGGCCCTGCGGCTGGACGGTCACATGGGCGTACGCGGCCGAGGAGAGCAGCAGGACGGACGAGACGGCGGTCCCGCCGACGAGGGCGAGACGCGAGGACAGACGGGGGACGTTCATGGCGGAACACTCCAGGGGTACGGGGGAAAGACGAGGACACGGGTGCGCGGACACGCGCGTCAGTACGGGCCGGCGCCGCCGATCCACTCACGGGCCCGCCGCCCGGGACATGCCGTCGGGCCGGATGCGCCCGTCACTGCCGAAGGCCGGTCCTGTCGACCCTGCCGGGCCTGTCGGGCCTGCCGACCCTGCTGGGCCTGTCCGTGCTGTGGGTCCTGTGCCGGACGCGGGGCGGTGGGGACGCAGGGCGCTTCGGGGTGGTGCGTGGCGTACGCGGGTGCGTCATGTCGTCGGGGACGCGGGCACGCCGGTGGCGGGCCGCGTCGGGCCGGGAGGCGGCGGACCTGGTCCTGGACGGCGGCCCCGGCCGGGTCGGTTCGTGCCGAGTCGGGGAGCCGCGCCGGTCGGGCCGGTCAGGCCGCGAGGGCGAGGGTGGCCGGGGGGCCGCGCCTGATCACCGTGTGCTGGAGGGCCCCGGCCGCCAGGGCCGAAGGGCCGTCCTCCCGTACACGCGCCGCCCGTGGCCCGGCGCCGAGCAGCGACCGCGCCCCGGCGAGCAGAAGGCGTACGAGAACGAGAGCGGCCCGCAGCGCCCGTACGAGCGCTTCCTCGGCGGCCTCGACGGCGCCGCGCGCCGTGAGCCGGGCCAGCCGGGACAGGCGCAGCAGCGCGAGGTCGCCGCGGCGCAGCAGCCAGCCGGCCGGAAGCGCGGCCAGCAGGTGCGCCAGGACCATTGACAGGCTCGGCAGGACCAGCTGGTCGACGGGTGCCACGGCGACCGGAGCCGGACCGGCCGCGGCCGCGGCGGTGGCCGGGTCGAGGCCCGCCGTCGTCACGATCCGGTGCGCCTCGTCGGCGGTGATCGGCCTGACCGTCCCGCCGCCGCACACCAGCCGGGCGGCCGCCCGGATCAGCGCGTCGTTCGCGGGACCACCGGCACCGGCCGGAGCGGCGTGCTCCTGCCCGATCCCGTAGACCGTGTGGAGGGCCAGCTGTCCGCCCGCCAGGGCCGCCGTGATCGTCGGCAGCGGGCGCTCCCGCCCGGTGAGGGGCAGGGCGAGGACGAGGACGCAGCCGAAGCCGACGGTCAGCGTCCACCAGGGAACCGCCTGTCCGGCTGCCAGGGAGTGCCCGAGCGCGGACAGCACGACGCAGACCGCGGCGAACACCGCGGCCCTGAGCAGCCGTGGACCAGGGGGGACAGACATGGCCGGGCCATCATCCCACCACGCCCCCGCCGCCCCTACGGCAGGTCCGGTACGTCGCCTTTGGCGCCGGAGTCCCGAAAGACACCCCCGCGCTCATACACCGGCGTCCGGAGCAGACGCATCCGCTGATCGAGGGATCGCGCGTCAACCTCATGCTTACGCGCCGGATATGCGGCAATACGTAACGGTACGTCGAGCGCGGCCAGGAGGCTGAAGCATGAGCATCTGGTGGTCCCTCCATTTGCGGCGCGAAGCTGCGAGCGTCCCGCTCGCCCGACGTCTCCTCCTCGGCACGATGGAGACCGCGGGGGTCGATCCCGACACCTCCTACGACCTGTCGCTGGCGCTCGGCGAGGCCTGCGCCAACGCGGTCGAGCACGCCGGGGAAGGATCCGCCGAGTTCCGGGTGACGGCCTACCTGGACGGGGAGAAGTGCCGTATCGAGGTGGCCGACTCCGGGCCGGGTTTCCCGCAGGAGCCGGTGTGCGCCATCACCACGAACACCGTGCCCGTGGACGCGGAGAGCGGCCGCGGGCTCCGGCTGATCGAGGAGCTGGCCGACCACGTTCACTTCGGAAACCGGGCCGGACGCGGCGGCGCCGTCGTGTCCTTCGACAAGAGCGTGAAGTGGCGGGCGGACGCGCCCGTCGCGCTCACCACCTGACCCGACCGGCCCGATACGTGTTTCACGTGAAACCAGCGTCGTGTTTCACGTGAAACAGTGCGGCTCGGCGACCCGGCGACCCGGCGACCCGGCGACCCGGCGACCCGGCGACCCGGGCGCCCCGGGCGCCCCGACGGCTCCGGCGACGCAGCCACCCGGGCGACCAAGTCCCGTTTCACGTGAAACATCCCCCTGCCGGAATGATCCAGCAGGGGGATGTTCTGGTGCGCTCTGCGGAGGCTCAGCCCTTCAGGCTCGCCATCCACGCCTCGACCTCGTCGGACCGGCGCGGAAGCGCGTCCGAGAGGTTCCGGTTGCCGTCCTCGGTCACCAGGATGTCGTCCTCGATCCGGACGCCGATGCCCCGGTACTCCTCCGGCACGGTGAGGTCGTCCGCCTGGAAGTACAGGCCCGGCTCCACCGTCAGGCACATGCCCGGCTCCAGCGTGCCGCCCACGTACGCCTCGGTGCGCGCGGCGGCGCAGTCGTGGACGTCCATGCCGAGCATGTGGCCCGTGCCGTGCAGGGTCCAGCGGCGCTGGAGGCCCAGCTCCAGGACGCGCTCGACCGGGCCCTCCAGCAGGCCCCACTCGACCAGCTTCTCGGCCAGGACGCGCTGCGCGGCGTCGTGGAAGTCGCGGAACGCGGCACCCGGCTTGACGGCCGCGATACCGGCCTCCTGGGCCTCGTACACGGCGTCGTAGATCTTCCGCTGAAGGTCGGTGAACGTGCCGGAGATCGGCAGCGTCCGGGTGACGTCGGCGGTGTACAGCTCGTTCGTCTCGACACCCGCGTCCAGCAGGAGCAGGTCGCCGGGGCGGACCGGGCCGTCGTTGCGGACCCAGTGGAGGGTGCAGGCGTGCGGTCCGGCGGCGCAGATGGAGCCGTAACCGACGTCGTTGCCCTCGACGCGGGCGCGCAGGAAGAACGTGCCCTCGATGTAGCGCTCGGAGGTCGCCTCGGCCTTGTCGAGGACCTTGACCACGTCCTCGAAGCCCCGCGCCGTGGAGGCGCACGCCTTCTCCAGCTCGGCGATCTCGAACTCGTCCTTGACGAGCCGCGCCTCGGAGAGGAAGACCCGTAGCTCCTCGTCCCGCTCGGCGGTGACCTTGTCGGTGAGCGCCTTCTCGACACCGGTGTCGTAACCGCGCACGACGCGCACCGGGCCCGTGGCCTCGGCCAGCTTGCCCGGCAGCTCGCGCACGTCGTCGGTGGGGATGCCGTACAGCGTGGCGGCCTCGCTCAGCGAGTGGCGGCGGCCGACCCAGAGCTCGCCCTGGCCGGACAGCCAGAACTCGCCGTTCTCCCGGTTGGAGCGGGGCAGCAGGTAGAGCGTCGCGTCGTGGCCCTCGCCGTCCTTCCTGGGCTCCAGGACGAGGACGCCGTCCTCGGTCTGGTCGCCGGTGAGGTACGCGTACTCGGTGGCGGCGCGGAAGCTGTATTCCGTGTCGTTCGCGCGGGTCTTCAGGTTGCCCGCGGGGATCACCAGGCGCTCGCCGGGGAAGCGGGCCGAGAGGGCGGCACGGCGCGCGGCCGTGTGGCCGGCCTGGGCGATCGGCCGCAGGTCGCGCAGCTCGGTGTCGGCCCAGCCCGACTTCATGTTCTCGGCGAGCTCGTCGGAGACGCCCGGGTACAGGCCGTTCTTGCGCTGCTTGATCGGCTCTTCGTCGCTTTCCGGGGTTTCCGGAGTGAGCTCATCGGCCACGGGTCCGCCTCCTTCAGGTACGACACTGAACCCCTGCCCCCGGGTCGAGGACCCGGGGTACGTCCACCATCGTACGGGCGTGCGTAAGGACGCCCAGGGGGCAAGCACCTGTCCGTCCGCGCGTGACCGAAAGGGCCCGCCGCAGTCGGCGGGCCCCATGCGTCCCGAAGGGGCCCGGCGGGCCGGGTGCGCCTACTCGAAGCGGGCGGCGAGCATGACGACGTCCTCGTCGTCGCCCGGCGCGGCGTCGTCGTCCCGCGTGCCGAGCACGAGGCGCAGCACGTGGTCCACGATCGCCCCCGGGTCGCCCCGGTCGGCCTTCGGGACGCTCGCCGCCGCCGTGTGCAGCCGGGTGAAGGCGCGGTCGACCGAGCCGCCCATCCGGCGCAGCAGGCCGTCCGTGTACAGCAGCACCGTTTCTCCGGGCTCCACGTCGAGGTCCACGCTCGGCGCCTCCCAGCAGGCGAGCATGTTCAGCGGCGCGGACAGGGACGTCTCGACGTACTCGGTGCGCCGCTCGCCGACGACCAGCGGCGGCGCGTGCCCCGCACCGGCGAGGACCATCCGCCGCCGCACCGGCTCCGCGTACGCGAAGAGGGCCGTCGCGGAGCGCGCGGGCTCGGTCAGCCGCAGCAGCAGCTCCAGGTCGGACAGCACGGCGACCGGGTCCTCGCCCTCCATCACGGCGTACGCGCGCAGGGAGGCCCGCAGCCGGCCCATCGCGGCCAGGGCGCCGGGCCCCGTACCGGACACCGACCCCACGGCGAGGCCAAGGGCGCCCTCCGGCAGCGGCAGGGCGTCGTACCAGTCGCCGCCGCCCAGCGCTCCCGCGACCTGCCGGGCGGCCAGCCGGACGCCGGGGACGCGCGGGAGCCGCGTGGGCAGCAGCTCCTCGGTGAGGGTGGCGATCTCGGCGCGTCCGCGCTCCAGCTCCAGCAGCCGGGCCAGGTGCGCGGAGGCGTACCGCCCGTACAGGCCCACGAGGTGGCGGCGGCGCCCGTCGGGCTCGGCCGGTTCGTCGTACAGCCAGACGGCGGCGCCGAGCCGGCCGTCCCCCTGGGTGGTGAGCGGCACGGCGTAGCTGGCGGCGAAGCCCAGGCGGGCGGCGACCTCGCGGTGGCGGGGGTCCAGGTGCTCGTCGCCGAGGAGGTCGGGAACGGCGACGGCGCCGGGCGCGGCGGTGGGGGTGTCGGCCGCGCCTTCGGCGCCGTGGTCGTACAGGGGACCGTCGTGCGCGGGACGGCCGGGTGAGGGTCGGTCGGGTGAGGGCCGGTCGGGTGAGGTTCGGTCGTCCGCGACGGAGGGACGGGGCTCGGGGAGCGGGCCGCCGGGCAGACCGTCGAGGAGACGCCCGTAGGAGGTGGCGCTGCGGGGGACGGTCTCGATGGTGCCGAGGTCGGCGTGGGCGAGGCCGAGCCCGATGGTGGCGGTGGGGCCGTGGCCGTCGGCCGGTTCGAGGACGGCCATCCCGCGGCGGGCCCCGACCAGGGACGCACCGGCGTTCAGCAGTTCGCGGAGGGCCTCGTCCAGAGTGCCCGTACGGGCGAGGCGTTCGGTGAGTTCGTGGAGGGTCGTCAGGTCGGAGACCCAGCCCGCCAGCCGGTCCTGGATCGGCGTTCCGGTTTCGGACGCCGCGGCGGGGATACCCGGAACCGGCGTCGCAGTGTGGGCAGGAGCCGGAACCGTAGGATCGATTCCGGCCACTTTCGGCAGGTGAGGGGCGCTCATGGCAGCCGGCTTTCCGGCTGCTTCCCGTCGCTCAATAGCATCGCAAACCCCCATGTCAATCCGCATGTCATGCTGCGCCGCTATCAGTGCATCCACATGTACACGTACACGTGAGGGGATGTCCAGCATTGTCCCGCGAGACGCGTGGTGTCTGTGCGATGCTGAACTTGGCCAAAAAATGGCCCCGATGGAGAGGTTTTGCGGTCGACTGAGCGCGTTCGACAAGGGGCACCGCCCGAGGCGACACCAAGCGGACTCGGGGGGCTGCGTCATTCCGAGCGGGCGGGGTACGTCATTCGGTGGAGACCAGGGGAAGTTGGGGCAGGCCCGGAACCCTGCGGGAAGCCCGGACGTCTTCTTCGTCGAGGGCGCGCCCACCTCGGCGGTGCGGATAGCGCCTCGGCGCGCCACTCCTCGCCACGCGTTTGACGGACTCAGCCGACGCCGGCCCCCAACGGTGTTGTCCCACCGCCCGGCATCCCCGCCGGCGGCCGGGCGGCGATTCGCCGCCCCGTACGCACAGTGAAGTATCGCACACGTGTTGTGAATGGACCTCCGGCGTTCAACGGAAAGGAACGAGCGCTCATGCGCGAGATCCTCGGAATGCGACGCAGGCTCCGGTTCGGGCGCAAGAAGGGGCCCGCCCTCCTCGACGCGGCGCTGTGCTGCGCCACCGAGTGGCAGTGGCCCGTACTCCCCGGCGTGGGGCTCAAGGCGACCAAGTCGACCAAGTCAGCGAAGACCGCAAAGGCGGGCAAGGCCGCCAGGGCGGCGAGGACCGGCAGCGAGGCAGGCGGCCAGGGGGACCTGGAGCGCGCCTGCGCCTGCCCCGACCCCGACTGCGTCGTCCCCGGCGCGCACCCCTTCGACCCCGGGCTGCTCGCGGCCACCACCGACGCGCGCATGGTGCGGTGGTGGTGGACGAACCGGCCCGACGCGCCCGTGCTGCTCGCCACCGGCGGCCGCGCCCCGTGCGCGGTGAGCCTCCCGGCCGCCGCCGCGGCGCGGGCCCTGGCCGTACTGGACCGGCACGGTCTGCGGCTCGGCCCCGTGGTGGCGACGCCGACGCGCTGGTCGCTGCTGGTCGCCCCGTACTCCCTGGAGCGGCTCGGTGAGCTGCTGTACGTGAAGGACTGCGTGCCCAGCTCGCTGCGGTTCCACGGCGAGGGCGGCTATCTGGTGCTGCCGCCGTCGGAGACCGGCACGGGCGGGGTGCGCTGGGAGCGTCCGCCGACGCCGGGTGTCACCCCGTGGCTGCCGGACGTCGAGGCGGTCTTGGACGCGCTGGTCGAGGCGAGCACGGGCGCCCCGGGCGGCGGCAGCAGACTGCGGTACTGAGCAAGGCTCGGCGGAGCGGGTGCGGCGGAGCGCGGCGGACGGAATCCTCGCCTCCGGCCGGAAAACCGCTCCGCCCGCGGTTCTGGCCGAAACTGACGGTCCGTCGGATGCCGCCGTCGTCGCCCGCGTCACGCGTTCGGCCCATGCCCTGGTCATCGGCTGGTGAGGCCGAGGGCGCGGGCCCGCGCCGCGGACGCGCGTACGGCACTGCGCGGACGGGCGGAGGGCTGGGCCTCGGCGAAAGCCCCGGGAGTGACGGCTCCGGGCGGCGATGGCCTGCGGCGGGAGATCCTGCGGGCGCGGCGAGGGTCTGCGGGACGAGCCTCGCGGGCGGGGCGCGGACGGCACCGGAAGGCCGGATTCCGCGGAAATGAAAGAACCCGGTCGCTGGCGACGGGGGATGCACCAGCGACCGGGCTTCTAGAACGGTAACAAGAGATCGCCGGTTCGCAAATTCGATCTCTCTTATTTGGACAGTGATTTACCGACGGGTAAGGGTTCGATAAGGAATCGGCCGCGTCGCGCCCACGGCGCCCCGGCCGACCCGTGACCGGCTACGCGACGGGGCCTGCGGCCAGGCCGCCGCCGACCCGGCCGTACCGCTGTCCGCGTCGGCGTCAGGCAGCGTCAGCTGAGCGTGACCTGACGGTTGGTGAGCCCACCGCGCGCCCGCCGCTCGTCCGCCGTCAGCGGCGCGTCCGACGCCAGCGCGCCCGCGAGCCGCTCCGCGAACTCGGCGGCCGGCTTCTCGCAGTCCTCCGCCGACATGGAGCTGGGCAGGTCCCACACCGGGACGACCAGACCGTGCGCCCGGAACGACCCGACGAGGCGCGTGCCCTCGCCCAGCGACGACGTCCCGGCGGCGTGCAGCCGGGCGAGCGCGTCGAGCAGCTGCTCCTCCGGGTGCGGCATGACCCACCGCAGGTGGTTCTTGTCCGGCGTCTCGCACCAGTACGCGGCGTCCACACCCGGCAGCTTCACCGTCGGGATCGCGGCGGCGTTGGCCCGCTCCAGGGACGCGGCCACCTCGGGCGACGCACCGTCCGCCGACTCGGGCACCCAGAACTCGAAGCCCGTGTGGACGACCGGCTCGAAGCCCGCCTCCGCGTCGAGGAGGTCCTGGAGCCGCGGCCCCTCCGCGGGCACCCGGCGGGCGGCGACCGGCGTGCCCGGCTCGGCCTCCAGCGCCCGCTGGAGCGTGTCCGCCAGGTCGCGGCTCAGGTCGCCGGACGACGTGTCGTTCTGGAGCGCCAGCAGGACCGAGCCGTCGTCGCGGCGCAGCGCGGGCCACGCCATCGGCAGCACGGTCGCCAGCGTGACGGAGGGCACGCCCTCGGGCAGCCCGCCCTTCAGCCGCAGCGGCGCGGTCGCCGCCGGCACCAGCTCGCGCAGCGCGACCCAGTCGCACTCACCGGCCAGGCCCTCGAAGGGACGCTGGACGAGTTCGGTCACCGCGTGCGCGGCGGCCCGGCCGTGGCAGGCCTTGTAGCGGCGGCCCGAACCGCACGGGCAGGGCTCACGGGCGCCGACGACCGGCACCTCCCCGTTCGTCACCTGCGGTGCGCCGGCGGCCTTCTTCTGGGGGCGCTTCTTGGCCATGGGTGGGTCTCCCGTTGGAACGCGGTCGTCTGTCGGCCGCGAGCCTAGTCGTACGGGAGGTCCGTGGGCTTCAGGCCAGGTCCTCGTACGCGTCCAGGAATCCCAGATCGCCCAGCAGCGGTGCCGCGCTCCCCGCCGCGGCCCCGCCCTCGCCGCCCACGCGCGCGCGGCGGCTGCCGTTCACGCGGGGGAATGCCGGGGCGGCCCGCCCGTCGCGCTGGCCGGTGACGCGCGTAGCGACACCGTCATGGCGCGGCGGCGCCCCCGCGACGAGGACCCACACCGTGACCTCGCCGGAAGCACTGTCGCGTACGCCCCAGTCCTGGGCGAGCGCGTTGATGATGTTGAGCCCCCGGCCGCCGCGAGCGGTGACCGAAGGTTTCGAGGGAACGGGCCGCGTCGGACCACCCCCGTCGGTCACCTCGACGGTCAGGGCGCCCTGGGCGTCGACGCGCCAGGCGGCCCGGACGGCTCCCTCGCCGACCTCGGCGGCGTCCAGCGGCCTGCCGTGCCGGCAGGAGTTGCTGAGCAGTTCCGAAAGGATCAGTACGGCGTCGTCGACGACCGACTCCGAGACGCCGCTGCGCCGCAGCTGCTCCCGCATGCGGTGCCTCGCCTCGCCCACGCCCGCAGGGCCATGGGGTACGGCCATGCTCGACGACGTGGGCACTTCCTGTGCCACCACCAACGCCACCCCCGAGACCTCCTTCGCCCCACGCCACGGTGTGAATGCCCTCCTGGCCTGGACCGGAAACCGGCCAGTCCACATACAGTGACGCATTCGACACGGGCCGCCACGGAGTGAACGCGCCGGAGCACTCCCCGTGACTACTGAGGCCTACGGCCCAGTTGGGACAGGACCTGTTTGGGGCGGTTCGTGATGATGGCGTCCACGCCGAGGCGGGCGCAGAGGTCCACGTCCTCGGGCGCGTCCACCGTCCATACGTGGACCTGGAGACCGGCCTCGTGGAGGCGCTCGACGTACGCGGGGTGGTTCCGGATGATCCGGATGGACGGCCCGGCGATCCGGGCGCCCGCGGGGAGGCGGCCCTCGCGCACCCGGGGCGCGACGAACTGCGTGAGGTAGACGGTCGGGACGCTCGGCACGGCCGCCGCCACCCGGTGCAGCGACCGGGGCGAGAAGCTCATGATCCGTACGGCCGACTCGGCGGGGGCCGGCGGGTCGGCGAGGCCGAACCGGCGCAGCAGCTGGACCAGCCGCTCCTCCACCTGGCCCCGCCAGCGGGTCGGGTGCTTCGTCTCGATGGCCAGCTCGACGCGGCGGCCCGCGTCCGCGACGAGCTCAAGGAGCCGCTCCAGCGTGAGGACCGAGGTGTACCCGGGGTCGTCCCAGTCCGGGCTCTCGGGGCTGTCCTTCCAGTCGCGCCAGGAGCCGAAGTCGAGCGCGGCCAGATCGGCCAGCTCCAGCGCGGAGACCGCGCCGCGGCCGTTGGAGGTGCGGTTCACGCGGCGGTCGTGCACGCAGACGAGATGGCCGTCCGCGGTGAGCCGGACATCGCACTCCAGGGCGTCCGCCCCGTCCTCGATCGCCTTCACGTAGGCGGCGAGAGTGTGCTCCGGCGCGTCCTCGGAGGCGCCCCGGTGGGCGACGACTTGGATCGTGTGCTGGCGTGCGTGGGTCACCGCGTCATGGTGCCATCGTTCGGCCGGTGGGAGGAGTCCGTCCGGTGCGCTTCGGCCGCATCGGAGTGTGTCCGTATTGTCGGAGATAAGGGAGGGGTGGCGGACGCACAGGTCCCGCTTACAGTGGCCTGACGAGCGGTAGGAAAAGCTGAGTGCGGAGACTGCACGGCGGGCTCGTGGACATACGACGTGGATTGATACCGAGGAGATCGAGCTGTGAGCACCGAGAACGAGGGCACCGCGGTTCCGTCCGCCCCCGACGCCCCGTCCGCGTCCGCTCCGGAGGGCACCCCGGCGCACCCCACGGCGTCCACGCCCCCGGCGAGCGAGGCGGGACGGACGCCGCACGAGACGGGACAGACGCCACCCGAGGCGGCGGGCCAGGACCGGGCCGTACCGCCATCCCCCGCGCCCGCGTCGCCGGAGCCCCCCGCACACTTGGCACACTCCGCGCCCTCCGCACCATCCGCGCCGAAGGACCCGGCTCCCCCCGCGCCGATGGCACCCCCGCCCCCGGCCGCGCCGCCCGCCTACCCGCCGTACGCCACCCCGGGCGACCCCCACGCCGCACACGCCACCCAGGCGTACGCCCACACCCCGGCGGCCGACGGCGGATGGGGCACGCACACCCCGCCGCCCCCGGCACACCCCGCACCGCGCAAGCGCCGCGCGGGCGGGCTCGTCGCGGCGGCCCTGGTCGGGGCCCTCGCGGCGGGCGGGGTCGGCGGCGGCATCGGCTACTGGGCGGCGGAGCGCAACGACAGCGGGTTCTCCTCCACCACCGTCTCCGTCGGCGACACGCCCGCCGACTTCAAGCGCGAGCCGGGCACGGTCGCGGCGGTCGCCGCGAAGGCGCTGCCGAGCGTCGTCACGATCGAGGCGAAGGCCGGCGGCTCGGAGAGCGAGGGCGGTACGGGCACGGGCTTCGTGTACGACAAGGAAGGCCACATCCTCACCAACAACCACGTGGTCGCGTCGGCGGCCGACGGCGGTACGGTCACGGCCACGTTCTCGGACGGCAGGAAGTTCGACGCCGAGGTGGTCGGCCGCGCGCAGGGGTACGACGTGGCCGTACTGAAGCTGCGCAACGCCCCGTCGGGCCTCGCGCCGCTGCCGCTGGGCAACTCCGAGAAGGTGCTCGTGGGCGACTCGACCATCGCGATCGGCGCGCCCTTCGGCCTGTCGAACACGGTGACGACCGGCATCATCAGCGCCAAGAACCGCCCGGTCGCGTCCAGCGACGGGTCCGGCGGCAAGAACTCGTACATGAGTGCCCTCCAGACGGACGCGTCGATCAACCCCGGCAACTCCGGCGGCCCCCTGCTGGACGGCCGGGGCGCGGTCATCGGCATCAACTCGGCGATCCAGTCGCCCGGTTCGGGCGGCATCGGCCAGTCCCAGGCGGGCTCGGTCGGCCTCGGCTTCGCGATTCCGATCAACCAGGCGAAGAACGTCGCCGAGCAGCTCATCAAGACGGGCCAGCCGGTCTACCCGATGATCGGCGCGACGGTGAACATGTCGGAGGAGGGCGACGGCGCCATGATCGTCGAGGAGGGCACGGGCGGTACGCCGTCCATCACCCCCGACGGCCCCGCCGCCAAGGCCGGCCTGCGCCCGGGCGACGTGATCACCCGCTTCGGCAACCGCATCATCGACAGCGGCCCGACGCTCATCAGCGAGATCTGGACCCACCAGCCCGGCGACACGGTCACCCTGACCTACAAGCGAGGCGGCCAGGAGAAGCAGACCCAGGTGACCCTCGGCGAACGCAAGGGCGACTGACCCCCGCCCCTCGGCCGGGCGGCGGGCCCCTCTGCCCGGTCTCACCCGCCATCCCGCCTCAGCCGGTAGTCTGTAGCCCGCTCCGCGCAGGCCGAGGCGGAGCGAGGGTGGGTTGCCCGAGCGGCCTAAGGGAACGGTCTTGAAAACCGTCGTGGCGCGAGCCACCGTGGGTTCAAATCCCACACCCACCGCGCATGTGAACGGCCCCTGACCACGCCATATGGTCAGGGGCCACGTTCATGGTGAAGCCCTGTGGCTGACTGGTGCTCCCCCCTGCTTACCGGTAGATCGGGCACGCGTGGGGCATGGCTTGAATCAGCGATCTCGCAGAGCACTCGCGATCTGCGTGCCAGCATCGCGGATCGCCTCGGCCACCTCCAGCAGCCCGCTTGTCACCGCTGCGAGACCGTAACCGAGTGCATTGCCTTCCCGGTTCTGTACGGCGGCTTCGGATCGCTCATCTGCGATTGTCTCGTTGATCCCGGCCAAGCTGACTCCTTAGTCACGCGATGTGAGCTGGAGCTACCTACCTCGCGGTGGACACGTTCATTCTTCCGCTGCCGTGAATGGCTCGTTCCCATCACATCGGTCCGATGTACTGCCGGGCCTCGCCCACCACTTACCTCAGCTTCCATCCCGTCCGCCGTCGGCCCACACACCGTGGAGCGGGCGCGGTGCCGGGCGTCCAGGTGGAGCGCGCCACTGTACGAACGACCTGGACGCCCGGTGCCGTGTCTGCTCGGCTCTGCCTGGGTCGTCGGTGGACGGGATGGAAGCTCCCCACGCACGCCCCCACGAACCCGCAGCCGCAAGCGGCGCCCCCGCCATCCCGGGGCCGGCCGGTTCCCCGCCGGAGGCATCAGGTTCTGACCGCGACCCGCGACATGCGGTGCTCGACTCATGGCCACCGGCCCTGTCCACACGTGGGCGCGCGTCGGCGCAGCGCGGGCGGAGCGGGCCGGAGGCAGGAGCGGCGCCCGGCGCGGAGCCGGGAGCGCGCCCGGCGGAGCGGAGCGCAGCCGGGTGCCTTGATGAGGTAGAGAAACCTGTAACAGGTCTCCGCTGGTCCTCGGCTACGCCGTGGTGAGTGCGTCGGCGATGGCGTGCATGTCGTCCGTGATGGCGTCGGCTTGCGCCTCCGCGAAAAGGTCGGCCTTGTGGGGCTTGTTGGCGTAGCCGATGGCGGTCGTCCCGGTTGCGTGGGCGGCCTGGATGTCTGTGAGCGAGTCACCGATCAGGGTGCAGTTCGTGACGTCCATGTGCATCTGCTCGGCCGCTGTGATGAGCGGGAACGGGTTGGGCTTCATCAGGTGGGGCTGCCCGGTGGGTCGGCCGATGATCCGTGCGACGTACTCCTCTAGCCCGTGTGCCTCCAAGAAGCGCTGAACGCACTCGGCGGAGTTGTTGCTCACCACCGCCACCGCCCGCCCCGAAGAATTCACCGCCCGGAGCGCTTCCGCCGCTCCCGGCGTCGGCGGGCCCGCCACCGCGACGGCTTCCACCTCCGCCGCCGTCAAAGCCGCCTCCACCTCCTGGCCCAACCCGGCGTCGGCCTCGTGCGCGATGCGCAGAACCTCGATCGGGTCGTCCGTCTCGGCGGCCTTCGCGCCCGCGGCTGCGTCCTTGGAGGCCAGTAGCGTGGCGAGCTGCTTGGCGACTTCCGAAGCAGGGAGCCCGGCGAACACGTCACACACGGGTCCGTCGAAGTCAAAGAAGACCACGCCCGCGTTGGCCAGGATCTCAGGGAGTCGGTCATCGTGCGTCAAGGTCGAAGTCCCTTCCGATCGTCTCCCAGACGCTGTTGAACCACATGCCTGCCTGCTGGACCTGCTGGGCCCCACTGGACGACTCGCCATCGTTGATCGAGTGGTGGAAGAGCGTCGCGTCCTTGCCCACGAGGTCGTAGATCTCGATCGTCTCGCCTTGGGCGACGACCTTGTTGGGACGGATCGGGTAGTAGCCGAAGAACGCATCCTCGCCGTTGATCACGTACAGCTTGAAGAACTGCGTGCCGCTGTGGACGCGGACGTTGATCCGGGTCTCGGCAACCAGCCCCAGGTGCTCCAACTCGGTGATCGCATCCCGGATGCTGCGGGTGTAGCCGACCATGATGTCGTGCATGCGGTCTCGCAGCCGCTTGTCATCCGCCCCGTCCGCCATCCGTACCGGGGCGGCCTGCGGTACCGACATGTCCGGGACGAGTATCCGCATGGTGATGCTCGACGGGGTCAGCCTGCCGATGCGGATCTTGTCGAGTGGCTCTTGCAGTGCACCGTGCAGGGTCTCGCTGGAGAATCCCGCGAAGTCGATGGTGACGTGATCCTTCGCGAAAGCCTGCTCGACGTAGGGCCGTAGCCCCGCCGGCCTCTCCGTCCGGTTGCGGACGTAGACCCCGCTTCCCTTGCGGGAGACCACGAGTCCCTCATCTTCGAGATCCCGCAACGCGCGCTGGATCGTTGCCCGCGCGAAGCCGTACAGCTCCGTCAGCTCCTTTTGGGACGGAAGCTTCTCACCGGGGGCCAGCCGACGGGTCCGGATGGCGGCTCCAAGACTGCTGGCCACCTGCTCGTAGGGCGCTCGGTCGTCGTCTGGGTCGAGGGGCTCGGGGACAAAGGTCATGAGGTTGATGGTAGGCGAGTCGCCTCAAGCAAGACAGCCAAGGCAGTCATGTTGTTGACATGGCTAGCCATCTCCTTTAGCTTCGAGATGTGACCAACAGGGATAGCCAAGTTGGTCATCTAGGGCCTTCCTGCCATCTCGAAGGAGCAAGCATGCCGTCGTTCAAGATCGATCTTTCGACTGCCGTGGTGTTCGTGGCGACCGCGCCGACGCCGAAGCTGGTGAACAAGCAGACGGGTGAGGTGGCGATGGACCGGGAAACCGGTGCTCCGCTGGCGACCGTGGGTCTGCTGATCTCCGACGAGGGCGAGGGGAACCTGTACCAGGTGACCGTCCCGCAGACGGGTGTGCCGGAGAACCTGACGCCGGGCATGCCGGTGTCGGTGGTCGGGCTGAAGGCGCGGGACTGGGAGAACACGTTCAACGGGCAGACGCGGCACGGGATCTCGTTCCGCGCCGTCGCCATCACGCCGGGGGCGTGATCATGTCGGACCTCGTCACTGCTCTGGAGGTGACCGGCGCGTTAGGCGCCGCTGGTGGCCTCGGATACGCGAAGGCTCGTGCGCCGCGTGTGTTCTGGTCGCTGGTGGGCCTGCCGGTCGCCAGGGTGCGGTTCATGGTCACGTACCGGGCGACGATGGACGTGTGCGGTCTGACGGTTCAGCCGTCCCGGCTCCGCGCGTTCATGGTCCGCAACGTGGCCCGCCGCCCGGACGTCCAGCCGGTCCCGCCCCAGGTGCGGCGGGTGCGTGGCTCGTCCACCGGCATGAATGTGACCCTGCGTCTCCCGGCTGGTCTTGAGCCCGCCGACGTGGCTGCCGCCTCGGAGCGGCTGCGGCACGCCTGGGGTGTCCACTCCGTGCACGTCATCGAGACGAAGCCCGGTTTCATCGAACTGCGGATGACCGGCTATGACGTGCTGCGGCGGGTGAGGATGCCGCGCCGACTGCCCCGTGGCCTCGCGGCCGGGCCGCTGGTGGTTCCCGTGGCGCTGCGGGAGGACGGCACGGCGTTCGTACGGGACTACCGCAAGATCCCGCACGCGCTGACGCTGGGCGCGAACCAGTCCGGCAAGTCGATGTACCAGCGCAACCTGATAGCCGGGCTGGCGAAGCTGCCCGTGGGTCTGGTCGGGATCGACTGCAAGCGCGGGGTCGAACAGCGCGGTTACGCGCCCCGGCTCTCCGCGTTCGCCGTCACCCCCGATGAGGCGTCGGGCCTGCTGGATGCCCTGGTGGGCGAGATGGAAGACCGCTTCGACCTGCTGAGCGAGTACGGCGTTGCCGACCTGTGGGACCTTCCCGCTCGGGTGCGCCCGGTGCCGCTGGTCGTGCTCGTGGACGAGGTCGCGGAGCTGTTCCTCACGGCGGTGAAGAAGGACGAGGAACGGCGGGACCGGATGGTCATGCAGATGATCCGCCTCGCGCAGATGGCCCGCGCGGTCGGCATCTACCTGGAGGTGTGCGGCCAGCGGTTCGGCTCCGAACTCGGCAAGGGCGCCACCATGCTCCGCGCCCAGCTCACCGGCCGCACAGTGCACCGCGTCAACGACAAGCAGACCGCCGAGATGGGCTTGGGCGACATCGCCCCGGACGCCGTCTTCGCCGTCACGACGATCCCGCCGGACCGCCCCGGCGTCGCGGTGGCCGGTGACTCCTCCGGCCGCTGGTCCCGCATCCGTACCCCTGCGATGACGCCGACCGAAGCCGTCGCCGTCTGCCGCCAGTACGCGCACCTGACCCCGCACATTCCGGCCCTTGAGCCGTTCCGGCCGGTCATCCCCGCCGAGCCCGCTCAGGTCATGGCGCCGCTGGTCAAGCCCATGCCGGTCACCGAGTAGTTCCCCGTCCTCCACGGTCGGTGCGACCGCATCCCGCGCCAGGTCCCTACCCCGCCCATGCCCGAAACCGGAAGGAACCGCCATGGCCACCACGAAGAAGCCCCCGGCACCGCGCCGCCGCCCGCCCAAGAAGCCCGCCCCGGTCCCGCCGCCCTGTGGCACGTGCGCGGGGACGGGGGAGACCACGACGGCTGTCCGGGTCGGTCGTAAGCGGCGGGACATCGGCGCCATCCAGTCCGCGTTGTGCCCGGACTGCTTCGGCACCGGCACCGCCTGACCAGAAAGGAAGTCCCCCGTGCTCCGCTCCCTTCGCGTGGACGCCGTGCTGGTGCAAGCCGTGATCGCTGGTGCGCTGTCCTTCGCGCACCTGCACGACCTGGCCGAAGCCGCCGGGCAGGACGGGTGGAAGGCGTGGGCCTACCCGGTCAGTGTCGATCTGCTGTTGGTGGCGGCCTGGCGCCGGATGCGCAAGCAGGGGGACAACCGCGCCGCCTGGGTGTGGTTCGTCATCGCCCTCACGGCCTCCCTCGGTGCGAACGTCGCCACCGCCGGACTGCTCGACCTGAACGACGTACCCGCCTGGCTGCGCATCCTCGTCGCCGGGTGGCCCGCGCTCGCCTTCCTCGGCGGCACCCTCCTCGTCCACGCACCCAAGCCCACCGAGGACGAACCGACCACACCCCCGGCACCGGTCACTGAACCGGACCGCCTTGCTCCGACGTCGGCCCCAGAGCCGATCACCCTCGAACGGAGCCCCGACCCGGAACCGGAGCCGGAGCCGGTCGCGGTCGAACACGCCCCGGACCCCGTACCGGAACTGCCCGCACCCGCACCCGCACCTGCTCCTGCGGCTGCCGTGCCGGTACCGCCCGCGCTCCTCGACCACGCCCGCAAGGTCGCCGACGCCCACCGCACACGGACCGGGACGCCGATCGACCCGGACACGCTGCGCGCCCGCCTCGGCGTCCCCGCACCGCTGGCCGACTCCATCGCCGCCCAACTCGCCTGACCAGAAAGGAGGCACCCCCATGGCGCGTCCCAACCGCTTCTACGACGTGATCCGTATCGGCCCGGTCCAGGTCGGCAGCCACTACGACGGCCGTGGCCGGACCAAGCACACCGCCGTGTGCACGGCCCCCGGCTGCGACTTCTCCGCCGACTACCACCACCGCCCCGCCGCCGAACTCGCCGCCCGCACCCACCGCTGCAACGCCTGAGAGGAGACACCCCTCGTGTTCACCCCGAAGTACCCGCCGCCCGACACCGCCACCGCCCCGCCCATGACGCCGCAGCCCCTCAGCGACACGGCCCCGGTCGTCCCGGCCCCGGTCCCCGCCCCGGTGCCGCAGACCCGCGCCGCCGCGTCCCGGACCACCGTCCAGCTCACGCCCGGCACGGTCGTGGGCGTTGCCGCCGGGGGAACCGCGGTTGTCCTCGTGGTCGGCGCGGTCCTGGTCTCCATGCTCCTGGCCGTCGCCGTCACCGCCGCGTCGGTCGCCGTCTGCGCCGTGGTCCTGCGCACCCTGCTCGCCCAGTCCGGCAAGGAGCGCTGAGCGGCATGGACCTGCCCCTGATCGCCACGGCGTTACCGGCCCTCGGGTGGGCCATCCACGGCGGTGTGCTGGCTCGCCGCCTGGCCGAGGCTCGCCGCGACCCGCTCACCGGCCTGCACACCCGCGCCGGATGGACCACCCGCGCCGAGCGCATCCTGTCCACGTCCCCCGCCGCGCTGGTGCTGCTGGTGGACCTGGACGACTTCAAGGCCATCAACGACACCCACGGCCACGCGGCCGGTGACGCGGTCCTCGTCGCGACCGCCGACCGCCTGTCCGCCTGGTGCGGCCGGACCGGCATCCCCGCCCGCCTCGGCGGCGACGAGTTCACCGCCATCACGCGCCACACCCTCGACACCGACGCCCTGCGGGTCGCGCTCAACCAGCCCGTTGACCACGCCGGAACGCGCATCCCGGTCGGCGCCTCCGTCGGTGTCTGCCACCGCACCGACCTGCCGTTGCCGTCTCTCACCGACGCCCTGTCCGCCGCCGACGCCGCCATGTACCGGGCCAAGGGCCACGGCAGGCGCAACACCCACCACCGCTGAAAGGAAGAACCGTCATGGGCCTGTTCAACCGCAAGAAGGACACCGACACCCCGGCGAACCCGGCCATGGCCGAGCTGGGCCGTGAGTTCGCCATCGCCCGCCGCCACGGCGACCGCAAGACCATGCGCCGCATCGGCCGCGAGTACACCAACACCGCCCAGACCGACGCGGACGCCGCCTCGTTCCAGCACGGCCAGGAGGCGTACGACGCGATCCCGCCCATCAACTCGCCGCGCCGCAACCGGCGCCGCCGCTGAGCGGCCCCCGGGGCGGCCTCGGTCGCCAAACTTCCGCCGCCCCGGGCGCCTGAACCCCATCCCAGATCCAACGGACCCGAAAGGGAGACCCCATCATGCCCCAGCACCCCCACACCGCGCCCGTGTGCCGCGACTGCGACGGCTTCGCCACCGCCACCATCACCACCGGCAACCGCCACACGGACGGCTCCCGCGCCACCCTCCGCGTCACCTGCGTGACCTGCCAGGGCACCGGCCACACCACCATCGCCGCCGCCCGCGTCCGCGTCGGGAAGTGACCGCCATGGCCCTGCTGAACTGGCGCTCCGCCGACCACTACGACCACACCGGCGACAAGCCCTGCACGATCTGCGCCAAGCCCACCCCGCTGCGCTCGGACCGGGGCAAGCCCGTCCACAAGGTCTGCGCCGAACAGTGGCTCGACACCCACGCCTCGCAGGAGGACGACGCGTGACCGACGCCGCCACCATGGCGGGCCTGGACCCGGCCACCCTCGCCGACGTGGTGAGGCTGGCCGGGTCCACCGGCTTCGACCGCCTCCAGGACCAGATCCGCCGCACTGGCGGCTGCACCGACCCCATCCGTCTGACCGGCGCCACCAAGCTGCTCGACCCGTCCACCAAGACCGTGCTCCACGCGTACTCCACCACCGACGAACCCGGCGGCGTCCTGCGCGTCGCCTGCGGCAACCGCCGCGCCTCCCGCTGCCCCGCCTGCGCCTGGACCTACGCCGGGGACACCTACCACCTCATCCGCGTCGGACTCGTCGGAGACCCGGCCAAGGGCACCCCCGACACCGTGCGCGACCACCCCCGCGTCTTCGCCACCCTCACCGCCCCCTCCTTCGGCCCCGTCCACAACCGGCCCGGAAACCGCCCCTGCGCCTGCGGCACCCGCCACGCCGAAGACGCCCCCGAGCTGGGCACGGCCCTGGACCCGGCGACGTACGACTACGCGGGCTCGGTGCTGTGGAACAACCACGCCTCCGAGCTGTGGCGCTACTTCACGATCTACCTCCGCCGCGAGATCGCCCGCCGCGCCGGACTCACCCAGAAAGCCGCCCGCGAAGCCTCGCGCGTCTCCTTCGGCAAGGTCGCCGAGTACCAGAAACGCGGCGCCGTCCACTTCCACGCGGTCATCCGTTTCGACGGCCCCGACGGACCCGACACACCCCCGCCCGCCTGGGCCACCCTCGACCTGCTCACCGACGCCATCCGGTCCGCCGCCGCCCGCGTCCGCGTCGAAGTCCCGGCCGCCGGGGACCAGCCCGCCCGCACCCTGCGGTGGGGCACCCAACTCGACACCCAGCCCATCGGCGCCTTCGGCAACGGCGAAGAGATCAACGAACAGGCCGTCGCCTCCTACGTCGCCAAGTACGCCACCAAAGCCGCCGAGACCACCGGCACCGTCGACCGCCGCATCGGCAACAAGGAAGCCCTCGACCTCCTCGACGTGCCCGACCACCCCCGGCGCCTGATCGAAGCCTGCCTCGACCTCCACCCGCTCTACCCGGACCGGAAGCTACGCGACTGGGCCCACATGCTCGGCTTCCGCGGCCACTTCTCCACCAAGTCCCGCCGCTACTCCACCACCCTCACCGCCCTGCGCCACGCACGCGCCGACTACCGCGCCGCCGAACAACGCGCCGCCCTCGGCCTGCCCGACCCCGACGACCACCCCGAAGCCACCACCCTCGTCGTCGCCCACTGGACCTACGCCGGTCACGGCCACACCCCCGGCGAATCCTGGCTCGCCGCCACCATCCGCCGCGACATCCAGCACAACCGCGAAGCCGCACGCGAAGCACTGCACGACCTCGACACCCAAGGGGAGGACTGAACATGGATCGACTGCTGACCGTGGAGCAGGTCGCCGAGATGCTGGGAACGACGGTGCGCTTCCCCCGTCGGCTGATCGAGGAACGGCGGATCGAGTTCGTCAAGGTCGGCCGACACGTCCGCATCCGGGAGAGCGCCGTCACCGCGTTCGTCGCGGCGAACACGGTCCAGCCGGTGGTCATTCGTTCGTCCCGTCTTCGGTCGGTGGCCTGATGGCCCGCAAGCGCAAGGCACGCCGCAGCTTCGGACGGGTGCGCAAGCTGCCCTCGGGCCGGTACCAGGCTCGGTATCCGGGCCCGGACGGCATCCTGCGGCCTGCTGACCGAACCTTCGCCACCACGACCGACGCTGATCTGTGGCTCGCCAAGAAGCGTGTGGAGATCGAGGAAGGCCGCTGGCTCGACCCGGCCGAGGGGCAGACCACTGTCCGGGAGTGGTCGGCTCGCTGGTTGGCATCGGTAGCGCCTCAGCTCAAGCACAAGACGCAGGCGTCGTACCGCTCGCTGATCGACTCGCGCATCAACCCGGTGCTCGGGGACCGTGAGCTGGCGAGCCTGAGGCCCATCACGGTCGCGGAGTGGGTCGCTGCCATGAAGATGCAGGGGTTGAGCGCGTCGCGGATTCGTCAGGCGTACCGGGTCCTGTCACAGGTCATGGGCTCGGCAGTCGATAACGGTCTGATCAGCCAGACTCCGTGTCGTGGCGTGCGCCTGCCCCGTATGCCTCAGACCGAGCCGCACATCCTTACACCGGTGGAGGCGTCGCGGATCGTCCGGAACGCCGACGCTCCGCATGACCTCCTGATCGCGCTGCTGGCCTTCGCGGGCCTACGGGTCGGGGAGGCCTTCGCGCTTCGTCGGAGGGACGTAGACGTGTCTGGCCGACTCCTGGTGGTGGACGAGAACCTGGCGGAAGCGAACGGGGCGCTGGTCTTCGACACGCCGAAGTCCCACCAGCGGCGGGTCCTCTCCCTGGCTCCGTCCCTTGCCCTGCGGCTCGGTGCTTACCTCGACGGTCTGCCCGGAGGGGATGACGTGCTTCTCTTCACGAACCGGTCCGGTCGGCCGCTGCGCTACAACCAGTGGCGCAAGGCGTACTTCGACCCCGCTGTCTCGGCGGCCGGCCTAACGGACGTGACACCCCACGACCTTCGGGCTTCGCATGGGACCTGGGTAGCCGACCGGTACGGCGTCATGACCGCCGCCCACCGCCTCGGGCACTCCAACGCGAGCGTCACCACCCGCCACTACGCTCGGCCCGTTGCCGGTCGGGACGCGGAGGTGGCCACCGCCTCGGACGCCTGGTTCCAGGGGCACGACGGGGCTTATGGGGCACGCAGCGGGCACGGCGAGGACGACGACGGCTCGACTGGGGCTCTTGCGCCGCTCTGACCAGTGGCGGAGTCAGTAGCGGCCCGGAAGATCGAAAGGTCTTGAAAACCGTCGTGGCGCGAGTCACCGTGGGTTCAAATCCCACACCCACCGCAGCAGATGAACGGCCCCCGACCGGGAGATCGGTCGGGGGCCGCTTCCGTGCGGGCATGCGGTGGGATGGCAGCCCGCGGGGACCTACAGCTCGTCATCCCGTTCGAGGATCAGGCTGATCGAGCCGTCCTCGAGGTTGATGCCGCCATCAAGATGCTGGTGGTAGCCGTCCGGGAGTCCGGGGGCGGCGAGACTGACGAGGTGCTCGGCCAGGTCCCGCAGTCCGGCGGCGTTGGCGGTGATGGTGACTTCGGTGGCTGAGTCGTGCACCTTGATCTTGGGTTCGCCCATGGGGCCACGTTACGGCGGTCCTTCAGCACCGTCCCTGGGCCCGCCGCTCGCCCGACCCGCCGGACACGCGACGGCGCCGCCCACCGGAACGAGAGCATCCCGCCGGAAGCATGCCGGTGAGTGTCTCCGAGGCTCTGGCGGCACGTGGACCGGCTGAGCGCACGAGGCACTGCCTTTCGTCGCGGTGCCCGGTGGTGTCGATCGTGGCTGCATGCCGCTCGCGCTGATCGCGCTTCTTTGAGGGGTGGGTCGCGCTCTGGTGTGAACCGTGGGGGGCGGGGTTTATCGGGGGGACTGTCACGCTTCAGTGGGATTGGGGCGGGCAGTCCGGTTCGCCGGAAGGGGCGTGGGCAGTCTTGAGCCGCGAACGCCGACCGTTCGCCGCTTCGGGAGGATGGAGGATCACATGGCAGGTGGCTTCCTTGCCCACGGCTCCGGGGCCGTCGTTCCCGCCCCGTTGGCGCGGTGCTCGTCGCCAGTTCTGTGGACGACCCGGTCGCCACCGGGCCCGGATGCCCGGCCCGAGGGGTGAGGGGGGCGAAGTGGAGTGACGATCCGCGGCCCGCGCGCCGGTACGGAGGTACCGGGGCGCGGGCCGTGCGTCGTGTCCGGGGGGCGCGACCCTGACCACGTCACCCCCTCCCCTCCACCTACAGGAGGTGGGTCCCGCATCACCCCTACAACCTGAGGGGGACACCGTTTCGGGACCTGGGGGCGATCCCCGTGCGGGTGCCCCGCTCCTAGCGTGGTCGTATGACCGCGACTACTGGCCCCGTCTGTGCCGGAGCCTCCACGGCCGCCTCCGCGTATCCGTCCTTCTCCTCGTACGTACGGGCCCGGGGCCCCGTCCTGCTGCGCACCGCGCGCTCGCTGACCGCCAACCCCTGCGACGCCGAGGACCTGCTCCAGACCGCCCTCGCGAAGACGTACGTGGCCTGGGAGCGCATCGAGGACCACCGCGCCCTCGACGGCTATGTGCGCCGCGCCCTCGTCAACACGCGTACGTCGCAGTGGCGCAAGCGCCGGGTGGACGAGTTCGCGTGCGACGAGCTACCGGAGCCGCACGGGTTGCAGGAGTCCGACCCGGCCGAGCGGCAGGGCCTGCGCGACGCGATGTGGCGTGCGGTCATGCGGCTGCCCGACCGGCAGCGCGCCATGGTCGTACTCCGGTACTACGAAGACCTCAGCGAGGCGCAGACGGCGGCGGTGCTCGGGGTGTCCGTGGGGACCGTCAAGAGCGCCGTCTCCCGTGCCCTGGGCAAGCTGCGGGACGATCCGGAACTGGCGCCGGTCCGGTGACTTCGGAGGTGCCCTGGCGCGGGCGGGCCTCGATGTCCGGGGCACGGTCCGGTGCTCGTGACGGATGTTTCACGTGAAACGGCATACCCAGGGGTAGTGACATACCGCGCGGTATGGGCGCAGAATCTGCACACCACACCGCCGCGTAGCGAGCGCCCACCGGGAGGACGCCGTGCTGAGCACCATGCAGGACGTACCGCTGACCGTCACCCGCATCCTTCACCACGGGATGACGATCCACGGGAAGTCGCAGATCACCACCTGGACCGGTGGACCGGAGCCGCAGCGACGCAGCTTCGCCGAGACCGGTGTCCGGGCGACGCGGCTCGCCAACGCCCTGCGCGACGAACTCGGGGTCGTCGGCGACGACCGGGTCGCGACCCTGATGTGGAACAACGCCGAGCACGTCGAGGCGTACCTCGCGATCCCGTCCATGGGCGCGGTCCTCCACACGCTCAACCTGCGCCTCCCCGCCGAGCAGCTCATCTGGATCGTCAACCACGCCGCCGACCGCGTCGTCCTGGTCAACGGCACCCTCCTCCCCCTTCTCGCGCCGCTCCTGCCGCACCTGCCGACCGTCGAGCACGTCGTCGTCGCGGGACCCGGCGACCGCTCCGTCCTGGACGACGCCGCGCCGCAGGTCCACGACTACGACGAGCTGATAGCGGGCCGCCCGGACACGTTCGACTGGCCTGAGCTGGACGAACGCCAGGCCGCCGCCATGTGCTACACCTCCGGCACCACCGGCGACCCCAAGGGCGTCGTCTACTCCCACCGCTCCATCTACCTGCACTCCATGCAGGTGAACATGAGCGAGTCCATGGGCCTCACCGACCGCGACACGACGCTGGTGGTCGTCCCGCAGTTCCACGTGAACGCCTGGGGGTTGCCGCACGCCACGTTCATGAGCGGCGTCAACATGCTGATGCCCGACCGCTTCCTCCAGCCCGCCCCGCTCGCCGAGATGATCGAGAAGGAGCGGCCGTCGCACGCCGCCGCCGTCCCCACCATCTGGCAGGGCCTCCTCGCCGAGGTGATGGCCAACCCGCGCGACATCTCCTCCATGGCCAACGTCACCATCGGCGGCGCCGCCTGCCCGCCCTCCCTCATGGAGGCGTACGACAAGCTCGGCGTCCGCCTCTGCCACGCCTGGGGCATGACGGAGACCTCCCCGCTCGGCACCATGGCGTTCCCGCCCGCCGGCCTGACGGAGGAGGAGGCATGGCCGTACCGCGTCACGCAGGGCCGCTTCCCGGCCAGTGTCGAGGCGCGGCTGATCGGCCAGAACGGCGAGACGCTGCCGTGGGACGGTGAGTCCGCCGGTGAGCTGGAGGTCCGCGGCCCGTGGATCGCGGGCGCCTACTACGGCGGCGCGGACGCCGAGGCGCTGCGGCCCGACGACAAGTTCAGCGAGGACGGCTGGCTGAAGACGGGCGACGTGGGCGTCATCAGCCCCGACGGGTACCTCACCCTCACGGACCGCGCGAAGGACGTCATCAAGTCGGGCGGTGAATGGATCTCGTCCGTCGAGCTGGAGAACGCCCTGATGGGCCACCCGGACGTCGCCGAGGCCGCCGTCGTGGCGGTCCCGGACGACCGGTGGGGCGAGCGGCCGCTCGCGACGGTCGTCCTCAGGGAGGGAGCGAGCGCCGACTACGAGACGCTGCGCGCGTTCCTCGCCGAGTCGGGCATCGCCAGGTGGCAGCTGCCGGAGCGCTGGGCGGTCGTCCCGGCGGTGCCGAAGACGAGCGTCGGCAAGTTCGACAAGAAGGTGATCCGCAAGCAGTACGCGGACGGGGAGCTGGACGTCACGCTGCTGTAGTCAGTGAAGAAGGGGGAGGGGGCGAGCCGACCGGCTCGCCCCCTCCCCCTTCTCCGTGCGCTTACTCCGTGCGCCGCCGCTAGTTGGTGCCGATCTTCGCGAGCAGGTCGACGATCCGCGACTGCACCTCGGGGCTCGTGGACCGCTCCGCGAGGAACAGCACCGTCTCGCCCGATGCCAGCCGCGGCAGGTCCGCCTCGTCCAGTCCCGCCGACGTGTAGACGACCAGCGGCGTGCGGTTGAGGTGCCCGTTGGCGCGCAGCCAGTCGATGATCCCGGCCCGCCTGCGCCGTACCTGCATCAGATCCATGACCACGAGGTTCGGCGGCAGCTGGGAGGCCAGCGCGACGGCCTCGCCGTCCGTCGCCGCCCGCTGCACCCGCATGCCGCGCCGCTCCAGCGCGGCCGCCAGCGCGTGCGCGATCTCGTCGTGCTCCTCGATCAGCAGGACCCGCGACGGGTGCTGCTCGCTGTCGCGCGGCGCCAGCGCCTTGAGGAGTACGGCCGGATCGGCGCCGTACGCGGCCTCGCGGGTCGCCTGGCCGAGACCCGCCGCCAGCAGCACCGGGACCTCGGCGGCCACCGCGGCCTGGCGCAGCGACTGGAGGGCGGTACGCGTGATGGGTCCGGTCAGCGGGTCCACGAACAGGGCCGCCGGGAACGCGGCGATCTGCGCGTCCACCTCCTCGCGGGAGTGCACGATCACCGGCCGGTAGCCCCGGTCGGTCAGCGCCTGCTGCGTCGTCACGTCCGGTGCGGGCCACACGAGGAGACGGCGCGGGTTGTCCAGCGGCTCCGGCGGCAGCTCGTCGTCCACGGGCTGCGGCTGCGGCTCGTTGGCCACCTCCACGGCGCCGCCCGGCCCGTCCAACGGCTCGGGGCCCTCGTCCGCGCCCTCGTCCGGTGCCCCTATCTCGTACGCACGGCCCTCCGCGGCCGGGGGCGTGAGCAGCTGCTGGCCGTGGGGCGCGGGGGTGCCGGGCGCCGGGGGCGCGGTGGGCGGTGCGGGGGCGGCGGCCTCGGGGGCGGGCCGCGGGTCGGTCTCCGGGGGCGTGGCCAGCTTGCGGCGACGCCCGGAGCCGGTGCCGGTGCCTGTTCCCTGGGCGGGTGTCTGGTGCTGGACCGCGGTGGCCTGCTGGGCGAACGGCACGCCTTGGCCGAGGGTACGGACGCTGAACGCCCGCCCCTGCGTGGACCCGGCCGCGTCCACCGGCAGGCCGTTGGGGGGCGTGCCGGGCGCGGGGACGGGAGCCGCCGGGGCCTCCGCGGCGGGTGCCGCCGGGGCAGGGGGCGCTACGGCGCGGCGCCGCCCGGTGGGTACGGCGGTGCCGGGCGCGGGCGTGGGCGCCGGGTGCGCGCCGGGCGGCACGGGGGTGGTGCCGGGTGCGGCTGGGGCGCCGGGCGGGACCGGGGCGCCGGGGGTGACCGGCGGGACGGGGCCACCGGGTCCGGCGGGTGCGCCAGGGGCGGCCATGGGCGCGGCGGCACCCGGCGGCACGGGCGCCCCGGGGGCCTGCTCGGGCCCTGGTGCTCCCGGAACCGGCGGTACGGCGGCGACCGGAGGTACCGGTGCGCCAGGCGGTACCGGCATGCCGGGCGCGACCGGCGGGGCCGGGATCGGGTGGGGCTGCGGCGGAGTGTGGTCGGCACCCGGCACCGCACGGACGGCGTCGTGGTGGCTGTCCGCGTCGGGCGCGGCAGGCACGACCGGCGCGGCGGGCGCGACCGGCGCGACCCGCTGGCTCCGGGCGGCCTGGCCCGGCGCGACCGGCTGGGCCTGGGCGGCCTGCGCCGCCTGAACGGCCTGTCCCCGCTGCCCCGCCTGCACCGGCCGGCCCGCCGCCTCCATGTGCTGCGGCGACTGGCCGCCCGGGGCGCGGTCCGCCTCCGCGGGGGGCAGCGCGAAGGCCGCCCGCCCCGTGCCCTCGGCGGTCGCGGCAGCGCGCTCCTGGCCCGCCGCGAGCGCCCGGCGCGCACGGCGCCCGGCAGGCGCGGGCGCCACTCCCTGCGCCGGTACAGGCGCCGGTCCCTGGGCCACCCCTTGCGCCCCGTGCACCCCTTGCGCTCCCTGCGCCGGTACGGGCGCGGCCGGGAGCGCCGGCACGGCACCCTCCTCCGCCGGGCCCCGACGCGCACGGCGCCCACCGCCCGGTACGGCGTCGCCCACGGGGCCCACGCCCTGCGGCGGCACGGTGTCGCCGAGGCCCGCCGGACGGGGCGGCGCGGCCGACTCGGCGGCCATCACGACGGAGCCCTCCGCCGCCGGTGCGGCCTCCGCCGGGCTGGGCCGCCCGCGACGGCGACCGGTCGGTTCGGGGCTCCCGGAATCCTGCGCGGGTACGAGCCGCTGCTCGCCCGTCGTGTCACCGGTGGGCGCGGCGGCGCGGCGACGGCCGGTCGGCGGGACCGCCACGGGGTCCTCCGCACGTACCGGACTGTCGAGGAAGGCGTCCGTCGAGGCGCGCCGGGCCCGCCGCCGACCCCCGCCCGCAGTCGGCTCACCGGCACCGGAACCGGCACCGGCGCCCGTACCGGAACCAGGGCCGGACTGCTGCGCGGGCAGCGTCACGGCGACGCCCCCAGCGCCCGCGCCCCCGCCGTCAGCACCGCCACCATCCGCGGCACCGCCCTCAGGCCCACCGCCGTCGGCAGCACCCGCCCCGGCAGCGGCCTCGTCGCCCTCCCGGGTGTCCGGCGCGACGGCACCGCCCCCGGCGCCCAGCGGAACCTCCAGCACATAAGCGCTGCCGCTCGTACCGGGCACCTCGTGCGTCTGGAGGACACCGCCGTGCGCGCGGACGATCCCGCGCACGATCGGCTCGTGCACCGGGTCGCCGCCCGCGTACGGCCCTCGCACCTCGATCCGTACGACCTCGCCGCGCTGCGCCGCGGCCACGACGATCGTCGAGTCGGCGTAGCCGCCGTCCGCCACGACGCGCGCCTTGCCCGTGGAGTCCACGCCCGCGACGTCGGCGACCAGGTGCGCGAGGGCGGTGGCCAGGCGTACGCCGTCGATCTCCGCCTCGATGGGCGGCGCGTGCACCGCGAACTGCACCCGGCCCGGACCGATCAGCTCCACCGCGCCGTCGAGGCCGCTCGCCACGACCGCGTCGAGCAGCACCAGCTCCTTGCGCAGCTCCTCCTCGCCCGTGTCCAGCCGCTGGAAGCCGAGGACGTTGTCCACCAGGGTCGTCATCCGGGCGTACCCGGCGGCCAGGTGGTGGAGGATCTGGTTGGCCTCGGGCCACAGCTGCCCGGCCGGGTCGGCGGCGAGCGTGCCTAGCTCGCGGCGCAGCTCCTCCAGCGGGCCGCGCAGCGACTCGCCGAGGACGGCGGTCAGCTGGGTGTGCCGCCCGGCGAGCGACTCGTACCGCTTCCCGGCATCAGCGAGCCGCTCCTCGTACGCGGCGGTCTCCGCCTCGTGCTTCTCGGTGAGCGCGGCGGTCTCGGCCTCGTGCTTCTCGATGAGCGCGGCGGTCTCCGCCTTGTGCTTCTCGGTCAGCGCGGCGACCCGCTCGGCGTGCTCCTCGGTGAGCTGCTCGTACGGCCGCCGGTCGGCGAACGTCATGACCGCGCCGACCAGCTGGTCCCCGTCCCGTACGGGGGCGGTCGTCAGGTCCACCGGGACGGCGGAGCCGTCCTTCGCCCACACGACCTGCCCCCGGACGCGGTGCTTCCGCCCGGAGCGCAGCGTGTCGGCGAGCGGCGACTCGTCGTACGGGAACGGCTCGCCGTCCGCACGCGAGTGCAGCATCAGCGGGTGGAGCTCCTTGCCGCCCAGCTCACCGGCCCGCCAGCCGAGGATCTGCGCGGCGGCGGGGTTGACCAGGACGATGCGCCCGTCCGTGTCCGTGCCGACGACGCCCTCGGACGCGGCGCGCAGGATCATCTCGGTCTGGCGCTGCGAACGGGCCAGTTCGGCCTCGGTGTCGATGGTGCCGGAGAGGTCGCGGACGACGATCATCAGCAACTCGTCGCCACTGTACGAGCCGGCCCCGTAGGAGTCGTACGCCTTGTCGCCGTCCTCCAGGCCCGCGCTGGTGACCTCGACGGGGAACTCGCTGCCGTCCGTCCGCCGCGCCATCATGCGGGTCGGCTTGGTCCGGCCCAGCGGGTCGGCCGCCTCGGGGCGCCGCATGGAGCCGGGGATGAGCCGCGAGTCGAACGACGGCAGCAGATCCAGCAGGCCGCGCCCCACCAGCGCCGTGCCGGGCGTCTCGAACATCTCGAGCGCGATGGTGTTGGCGTTGACGACCGTGCCGTTGGTGTTGACGAGGACCAGCCCGTCGGGCAGGGCGTCGAGTATGGCTGCGAGGCGAGCAGCGCCTCGGGATGGCCTGCTGCTCACGACGACGCTTCCTCCCACTGACCTACTGCCGCTTACGGAAGGGAGTCTAAGGGCTGGGGGTGTGGGAGGGGCGGTGGATGAGGGGGAGCTCTGCGCGAGGTTGTGTGCGCGCCGCGTACGCCCCCAGCCCGTAGTCACTGGTGAACGCGCCCGGCTCGCTACGACCGCGCCTGCGGGAGGACCGGCTGGAGGCTCTCCCAGCGGGCGATCTCGCAGCCGTTCGTCCGGGCGAAACGGGCGTCGACGTCACGGCCCTGCCAGGTGCCGGTGATACGTGCGGTGGCCGGGCCGCCGTGCTGCTGGGTGCACATCCGGTCCTGCGGGACGGGGGCGAACGGGTCCTGGCCGTCCTCGGACAGCTCCACCAGCCGGGCGCAGGCGCGGTCGGCGCGCGGGTGGGTGCCGCTGCCCTCGCCGCCGTCGCACTCCAGCTCGAACGTCCCGTCCGCTGTCGGGTTGCCGGACCGCTCCACGGTGATCGTCAGCGCGTCGGGGCCGGAGTCGGACGGGAGCAGCGGCGGGAGCTGCGCCAGCTGCGGCAGGGGCGGCAGGGGGGAGGCGACGGCGAGGGGCGCGGCGACGCCGAGGGCGGCGACGGAGGCGGCGGTGGTCAGGACGAGTCGGCGCAGCATGCGTACTCCTGGGTGCTCGGGAACCTGCGGGGCACCGGCGGGGCCCGGCTCCCCACCCCTCTAACGCTGCACCGGCCGCCGCGTTGCGCAACCGTAAGCCTTTGCCCTGCGCCCCCGGCGCCTAGTACCGTGGACGGCGATTGGTGACGCGGCCCCAGGCTGTGTCATCATCTGCACGCACCACACGCGCGAGCGCGGGTGCGCTGGAGGCGTCGCCTAGTCCGGTCTATGGCGCCGCACTGCTAATGCGGTTTGGGCTTTACCGTCCATCGAGGGTTCAAATCCCTCCGCCTCCGCACCAAGGAAGCCCCGGCCCCAGGCCGGGGCTTCCGTCGTTCCCGGTCGGCTCCGGCGCTGCCCGGTCGCCTCTCCGGGTGCAGGGGCCTTGGAATCCGCCACCGCGAGCGCTTCGGGGGCGTGTTTGTCCAGGTTGTGACCGGTTTGGCTAATGGATTTCGCGTCCCGGCGCAGGTCATGTAATGTTGTTTCCGCAACGCCGACCGGGCCGAAAAGCCCGGGAGGAAAGCCAGGGAGTAAGATCACTGGCAGGCACTCGTAGCTTAACGGATAGAGCATCTGACTACGGATCAGAAGGTTGCAGGTTCGAATCCTGCCGAGTGCACAGCAGGCCGAAGGCCCCGGAGAGATCCGGGGTCTTCGGCGTTTTCCGGGGGCGGTGTGCGGCGGGGGTGCCGGGTGGCTGTGGGACAGTGGCGCGCATGGTGGTGGAGGCCGGGGAGCGGTGGTTCGTGGTCGGGGGACCGCGCGTGCTTGACGCGTCGTGACGGGCGGGTGGCGGAGCCGGGGGGTCCGGTGGGTGGGGCGGCGGCCCGTGTGGGCGTGGGAGGGCGGGCGGACCAGTCCTCTCCCGTACGGGCGTGAGCTGGCGTTCCGGGTCGTCGGGGAGCGGCTGTGTCCGGGGGCGCGCGGCAACGCCTGCCCGGAGCGAGCCGTCGTCGGCGCCCGCGGCACCGGCGGGCTGTGCGCCCAGTGCGCGCGTCTCGACCGGGCGCACTCCGTCGCCGCCGACACCGCGCTCGACGACCCGAGGGTCTTCCGCGTGTACCTCGCCTGGTTCGGCGGCGCCCTCGTCAAGGTGGGCATCACCGCCGAGGAGCGGGGCGACGCGCGGCTGCTGGAACAGGGGGCCGTCGCGTTCGCCTGGCTCGGGCGCGGGCCGTTGATGGCCGCGCGGCGGACCGAGGAGGTGCTGGGCGCCGCGCTGGGCGTGCCCGACCGGATCCCGTACGCCGCCAAGCGCCTCGCCCGCGCCGGGCTGCCCGGCCCGGAGGAGCGCGCGGCCGAGGTGGAGCGGCTGTACCGGGCCGCCCGCGCCGTACCGGGGTGGGGAGACACGCTGGAGGCCCTGCCGTTCGCCGGGGTGCGGGACCACGCCGAGGTGTTCGGGCTGGACCGGGTGGCGCGGATCGACGGTGTCGTCGGCGCCGCGGGCGGCCTCGTGGCGGGCGGGGAGCTGGCGGGCACGCTGCTCGCGGTCGCCGGGCCCGATCTGCACCTGGAGCTGGGCGACGGGCGGCAGGTGGTGCTCGACGGCCGGCTGGTCGCCGGATGGGAGCTCGCCCGGGGCGGCGGGCGGATGACCCTGCCGGTCGATGCCGTCCAGAGGGGGCTGTTCTGAAGCCGTAGGGGACGGCGGGGGCTGCCTCGGGGTGACCGGGCGGTCGCCGTGCCGGTGGGATTCTCAGGGAAATCACAGGAACCCGTAAGCGGCCTCTCAGCCGCCCCGCCCAGCCTGACGGTATGACCGTCTCCCCTCCCCAGCCCCGTGCCCGTGTCCGCTCCCGCTCCGAGACGCGGCGGTCCGACGGCAGGCCGGTCCGCGTGCTCGTCGTGGGCGGCGAGTCGTCCCTCTCCGAACTCCTGTCCCTGGCCCTGCGCTACGAGGGCTGGGAGGTCCGCACCGCCGGGAACGGCGCCGACGCCGTGAGCGCCGCCCGCGACGTCCGGCCCGACGCCGTCGTCCTGGACGTGACGCCGCCCGGTGTCGACGGGCTGAGCGTGCTCCACCGGCTGCGCCGCGACCACCCCGACGTGCCCGTCCTGTTCCTCACGCCCGGGGACTCCGTCGAGGACCGTGTCGCCGGGCTCACCGCGGGCGGCGACGACTGCGTGGCCAAGCCGTTCGCCCTGGAGGAGGTCGTCGCCCGGCTGCGCGGGCTGATCCGCCGCTCCGGCGCCGCGCCCGCCCGCGGCGACTCGCTGCTCGTCGTGGGCGACCTCACCCTGGACGAGGACAGCCACGAGGTGGCCCGTGGCGGGCAGGGCATCCACCTGACGGCCACCGAGTTCGAACTGCTGCGGTTCCTCATGCGCAACCCGCGGCGCGTCCTCAGCAAGGCCCAGATCCTCGACCGCGTCTGGTCGTACGACTTCGGCGGCCGGGCCAACGTGGTCGAGCTGTACATCTCGTACCTCCGCCGCAAGATCGACGCGGGCCGCACCCCGATGATCCACACGCGGCGCGGCGCCGGGTACCTGATCAAGCCGGGTGAATGACCGTACGGGAGGTGTGTCGGGCCCCGTGGTCGGCCCTGACGGGTGTGGCAGCGGCCCGGTGGCAGGAAGTGGCCGGAAAGGGGTGCCTGTCGATGGCCGGAAGAAATCCCTATACGGCGTAAGAGGTGACCTTGTACGGTGTACGGGAAACAGTCCCTTACACCGTACAAGGAGTGCCTCTTGACGGCGACGACCGCCGAGACCCCGAACCCCGCCGCCGCGTCCGGCGGCGGCCACCCGCAGCGCTGGCTGATCCTCGGCGTCATCTGCCTGGCCCAGCTCACCGTGTTGCTCGACAACACCGTCCTGAACGTGGCCATCCCGTCCCTCACGCGGGAGCTGAACGCGTCCACCGCCGACATCCAGTGGATGATCAACGCGTACGCGCTCGTCCAGTCCGGCCTCCTCCTCACCGCCGGGAACGCAGCCGACCGCTACGGCCGCAAGCGCATGCTGCTCACCGGCCTGGTGCTGTTCGGTGTCGGCTCGCTCGCCGCCGGTCTCGCGCAGAGCTCCGCCCAGCTGATCGCCGCGCGGGCGGGCATGGGCATCGGCGGCGCGCTGCTGATGACCACGACCCTCGCGGTCGTCGTGCAGATCTTCGACGAATCGGAGCGCGTCAAGGCCATCGCCATCTGGTCCACCGTCAGCTCGCTGGGCTTCGCGGCGGGCCCGCTGCTGGGCGGCTTCATGCTCGACCACTTCTGGTGGGGCGCGATCTTCCTGATCAACTTGCCGGTCGCGGCTGTCGGCCTGGTCGCCGTCGCCGTCCTCGTACCGGAGTCCAAGCACAGGCAGGGCGACCGCCCCGACCTGCTCGGCGCGGTGCTGTCCACGATCGGCATGACCGCCCTCGTGTACGCGATCATCAACGGCCCCGACCACGGCTGGCTGTCCGGCCATGTGCTGGTGTCGGCGACGCTCGGCCTCCTCGCCATGGGCGCCTTCGCGTTCTGGGAGCTGCGCACCCCGTACCCCATGCTGGACATGCACTTCTTCCGCAACCAGCGGTTCGTCGGCGCCGTCGCGGGCGCGATCCTCGTCGCGTTCGGCATGACCGGGTCGCTGTTCCTGCTCACCCAGCACCTGCAGTTCGTCCTCGGGTACGACCCGCTCGACGCGGGCCTGCGGACGGCGCCGCTCGCGCTGACCGTCGTCGTGCTGAACCTGAGCGGCGTCGGCGCCCGGCTGCTGCCGAGGGTGGGCACGCCCGGCACGATCGCCCTCGGCATGGCCCTGGTCTCCGGCGGCCTCGCGTCGATCGCGCTCCTCGGCTCCCAGGGGTACGGCGGGATGCTGCTCGGCCTGGTCGTCATGGGCGCCGGCGTCTCTTTGTCGATGCCCGCCATGGCCAACGCCATCATGAGCGCGATCCCCCCGGAGAAGGCCGGGGTCGGCGCCGGGATCAACGGCACGCTCGCCGAGTTCGGCAACGGCCTCGGTGTGGCGGTGCTCGGCGCCGTGCTCAACGCCCGGTTCACGGCGCTCGCCTCCGTGGCGGCCGTGTCGCTGCCCGCGGCGCTGGCGGAGGCCGACGGTCCGGCGGAGCGCGCGCGGATCGCAAACGCCTTCGCGGCGGGCCTGGAGACGAGCCAACTCGTCGGCGCCGTCGCGGTCCTGGCGGGCGGCCTCCTCGCGGCGCTGCTGCTGCGTCGTGCGGAGCGCGGGACGAGGGCGGCGGCATAGCATCGGCCCGCACGGAAAGAGGAGGAAGCCCATGGCGTCGGCAGCCGACCGCGACACGAAGCGCCCGGTGCGGATGAGCGTCTGGCTGGACGGCAAGGCGGCCGCGTCGCGCGGCCGCCGGGCGGGCGGTGACCACCCGTCGGGCCTGGACCGGGAGCGCATCACGGAGGCGACCGTACGGCTCCTGGACGCGGAAGGGGAGGCGAAGTTCTCCATGCGCCGCTTGGCCGCCGAGCTGAACGTCACGGCGATGTCGCTCTACTGGTACGTGGACTCCAAGGACGACCTGCTGGAGCTGGCCAGCGACGCGGCGGCGGGCGAGCTGTACCTCCCGGACCCGGACGCGGACGACGACTGGCGCGAGCAGCTGCGGGATCTCGCGCAGGGGTACCGGGCGCTGCTGGTCCGCCACCCGTGGCTGTCGCCGCTGATGGGCCGGTTCCTGAACATCGGCCCGAACTGGGCGGCGTTCGTGCTGTGCGTGCAGCGGCTGATCGCCAAGACGGGGCTGGCGCCCGAGCAGCAGGCGGGCGCCATCGCGGCGGTCTTCCAGTTCGTGTACGGCTTCGGCACCATCGAGGGCCACTTCCGCAAGCGGTGCGCCGAGGCGGGCATGGGCCAGGACGAGTACGTCGCCCGGGCCATGGGCGCGATGGGCGGGCACCCGGACCTGGCTCCGGTCATGGACGCGGGCCGGGAGATGAACGAAGCCCGCCAGGGGGCGACGGTGGACGAGACGAGGGACCGCGACTTCGCGTTCGCCCTGGACCTGCTGGTCGCGGGCATCGAGGCCCGGACACGCGGGTGACCGGCCCGTACGGGGCCGGGCCGGTACGGGTCCCGGGCCGGAACGGCGGCCGTTCTCGCGCATGAGTGAGGCCCCGGTGGCGGGCCGGGGGCGTCCCCTGCCTGCCCTGCCCGCCACCGGGGCCTTCCGTCCGGGCGCGCCGCTCTCCGCTCAAGGGCGGCGGGCCCGGAGTATCAGTGGGTCGCGTTCTTCAGGGCGACCTCGCGGATGAAGAGCGTCACCAGGAGGGCGAGCAGGGCGAACGGTGCCGAGTAGAGGAAGACGTCCCCCACCGCGTGCCCGTACGCGCTCTCCATCACCGGGCGGACCGGCGCGGGCAGCTTGTCCAGGTCCGGGATGCCGCCGCCCGTACCGCCGCTGCCCAGGGCGGCGCCCTTCGGGCCGAGGGCCGCGAGGCCCTCCTTCACGTACTCCGTGACCTTGTTGCCCATCACGGCGCCCAGCGCGGAGACGCCCACGGCGCCGCCCAGCGACCGGAAGAACGTGACGACCGACGACGCGGCGCCCAGGTCCCGGGGGGCGACCTGGTTCTGGGTGCACAGGACCAGGTTCTGCATCATCATGCCGATGCCCAGGCCCAGCACGGCCATGAACAGCGCCACGTGCCAGTAGGGCGTGTCGTACCGGATCGTGCCGAGCAGTCCGAGGCCCGCCGTCACCAGCACACCACCGCCGACCAGCCACGCCTTCCAACGGCCCGTCTTGGTGATGATCTGGCCGGAGACCGTGGACGAGACGAACAGGCCCGCGATCATCGGGATCGTCATGACGCCGGACATCGTCGGCGACTTGTCCCGCGCCAGCTGGAAGTACTGGCTGAAGAACACCGTCCCGGCGAACATCGCCACCCCCACGAACAGCGAGGCCAGCGACGCGAGCGTGATCGTCCGGTTGCGGAACAGGCGCAGCGGGATGATCGGTTCCGCGGCGCGGGACTCGACGGCGACGAACAGCGCGCCGAGCATCACCGAGCCGCCCACCATCACGGCGGTCTGCCAGGACATCCAGTCGTACTTGTCGCCCGCGAAGGTGACCCAGATGAGCAGCAGCGACACGGCGGCGCTGATCAGGGCGGCGCCCGACCAGTCCACCTTCACCTCGCGCCGGACCACCGGCAGGCGGAGGGTCTTCTGAAGGACGATCAGGGCGATGACGGCGAACGGCACGCCGACGTAGAAGCACCAGCGCCAGCCGAGCCAGTCGGTGTCGGTGATCACGCCGCCGAGCAGCGGGCCGCCGACCGTCGCGACGGCGAAGACGGCGCCGAGGTAGCCGGAGTAGCGGCCGCGCTCGCGCGGGGAGATCATCGCGGCCATCACGATCTGCGCGAGGGCGGAGAGACCGCCCACGCCTATGCCCTGGACGACCCGGCAGGCGATCAGCATGCCGGAGCTCTGGGAGAGACCGGCGACGACCGAGCCGATCACGTAGACGACGAGGGACAGCTGCACCAGCAGCTTCTTCGAGAACAGGTCCGCGAGCTTGCCCCAGAGCGGCGTCGTCGCGGTCATGGCCAGCAGCGACGCCGTCACGACCCAGGTGTAGGCGCTCTGGCCGCCGCCGAGGTCGGTGATGATTTCGGGGAGGGCGTTGGAGACGATCGTCGACGAGAGGATGGCGACGAACATGCCGAGCATCAGCCCGGACAGCGCCTCCATGATCTGCCGGTGCGTCATCGGCGTGCGGCCGGCCTCGCCGGCGTCGCCGTCCCGCACTCCTGACGGGGTGGTCGTGGCCATGTACTTCCTTACGGGTGCGTCGTCGTCTGCTGTTTCTGCTGCTTCTGCTGTTTCTTCGTCTATGGGCTCGTCGGGGCCGGTTCCGGCGCCGGAACCGGAGCCGGGAGCGGTGCGTGCGGCTGGTGGTGCGTCCGGCCGTCCCCGAACGACGTCCGGAGGCGGGCCAGCAGCGTGACGAGTTGCCCGACCTCGTCGTCGGACCACTCCCGCAGGCGGTCCGCGAACAGGTCCGTGGTGCGCTGGCCGAGGTCGTCCAGCACCTCCCGCCCCGAGGGGGTGAGGCGCAGGATGCGGGAGCGCCGGTCGCCCGGATCGGGTGACCGCTCGACCCAGCCGTGCTCCACCACATGGGCGACGTGCCGGCTGGTGACCGACATGTCGACGGCGAGGTGCTCGGCGAGCCTGCTCAGGCGCATGTCCCCGTACCGGTCCAGCAGCGCCAGCACGGCGGCGGCACCACTCGGGCACTCGGTGGGGAGCAGCCGTGCGATGCCGCGCTTGACGACCCCGACGGCGCTGATCTGGCGGGCCAGCTCCTCGTACTGTCCGCGTGCTGCCACGGCGGACACCTCCGCATCTTGTTGCTTAGAGCAACCATAGATTCAGATGGTTGTTACAGGCAAATGAAATGGGGGGACATACGGCCAAAGACCTGGCAAAGAAGGGTCAAGATCGTTCCGCGGGCCGCCCGGGGTGGGGCGGTGGGCCGGGATTCGCTAGGGTCCTGCCCCATGGCACACAACCCGCACGCCCCCCAGGGCCCCGAGGGCAACTACGACCCCGCGGGCTCCACCCAGATGTTCCGCGCCTTCGTCGACGAGGGCGCGCCCCAGCGGCAGCAGCAGGCCGTGGTCCAGTCGTCCGGCCCCCGCGTCGGCCTGATCGCCGGCATCGTCCTGGCGGTCGTGGTCGTCGCGGCCGTCGCCTGGCTGGCGCTGGGCTGACCCCGGCCCGGTACGTCGACCGGTACGCGTACCGGTGCGCGGAGCCGCGCGGCACGCCACGGGCCCGGCGCGTTTTCGGTCCGGCGCGCTCGGGCCGCGACTTGGGCGTGCGCTGTGACGTGGCGCTCGGTAGGGCTCGGGCGTCGTGCGGCGCGGTACCGCGCTCTTCCCGCCCCTTGTCGGCCGCGCTTCTGAGCTCTCGTACGACCTCGGTGCGCGGCGTTTCATGCGCCGGTACGGCCTCCTGGTGGCGCCGTGCGCGCGCGTGTGGCTCCGTGCCGTGGCGTGACGCGGGCGTGCGCGGCGCGCGGGCGGCGCGCGGAGGCGTCATGGAGCGCCGGGGCGCGGGTGCGGGCGGGCGGTCAGGGCCGGTCGGGTGCCCGTGCGCTGCGGGGCGCGCCCGGAGTCGTACGTCTTCGGATTGCGTCCGCCCGGCCTCCGGGGCCAGCCCACGGGGCCGGGCGGGCGGGTCGGTCAGTCGGCGATGAGGCCCTCACGCAGCTGCGCCAGCGTGCGCGTCAGCAGCCGGGAGACGTGCATCTGGGAGATGCCGACCTCCTCGCCGATCTGCGACTGCGTCATGTTGGCGAAGAACCGCAGCATGATGATCTGCCGCTCCCGCGCGGGAAGTTTGGCCAGCAGCGGCTTCAGCGACTCGCGGTACTCGACGCCTTCGAGCGCGCTGTCCTCGTAGCCGAGGCGGTCCGCGAGCGAGCCCTCCCCGCCGTCGTCCTCCGGCGACGGCGAGTCGAGCGACGAGGCGGTGTACGCGTTCCCCACGGCCAGGCCGTCCACCACGTCCTCCTCGGACACGCCCAGAACGGCGGCGAGTTCGGGCACGGTCGGGGAGCGGTCGAGCTTCTGCGCCAGCTCGTCGCCGGCCTTGGTGAGCGCCAGCCGCAGCTCCTGGAGGCGGCGCGGCACCCGCACCGACCACGAGGTGTCGCGGAAGAAGCGCTTGATCTCCCCGACGACGGTCGGCATCGCGAATGTCGGGAACTCCACGCCCCGTTCGCAGTCGAACCGGTCGATCGCCTTGATCAGGCCGATCGTGCCGACCTGGACGATGTCCTCCATCGGCTCGTTGCGCGAGCGGAAGCGGGCGGCCGCGTACCGCACGAGCGGGAGGTTGAGCTCGATGAGCGTGTCGCGGACGTACATCCGATCCGGGCTGTCCGCCGCCACCCCCGCCGCGTCCAGCGCGCGCAGGCGGAGGAACAGGGAGCGGGAGAGCGTGCGCGTGTCGATGGCTTCCGAGGTGTCGGGAAGCGCGGCCGGCTCGCTCTGCGTGAGCGTGAGAACCTTCGAGCTGCCCTGTTCTGCGGACATGCCACCCCCTTGAGGTCGCGGACGGTCGCGTGAGCCGCGACCATCGGAGGAACGCAGCCTCCACGTGAGATACCGGCGCCGAGACTGCGGCAAACGCGGTTCCAGCAGAATGTCACATGTCGGCAACACGCTGTAGTGACTTGTCGACATGGCGGCGGTGAAAATGCCCCGGAAGTTGGTGGTTCGCGGCTTTTGGAGCGGCTGATCGTGGACCAAACGACTCTGGTCGCTCTACCCGTTCGAGTTAAGCATCGATCCTATTTGCGGACCTCAGCCGGGCGAAGCTGCGCGCGAGGAGCCTCGACACGTGCATCTGGGAGACGCCGAGCTCCTGGCTGATCTGGGACTGCGTCAGGTTGCGGTAGTAACGGAGCATCAGGATCCGCTGCTCGCGTTCGGGCAGCTGGACCAGCAGATGCCGTACGAGGTCACGGTGTTCGACGCCCGCGAGTGCGGGGTCCTCGTAGCCGAGCCGGTCGAGCAGGCCGGGCAGCCCGTCGCCCTCCTGGGCCGCTTCGAGCGAGGTCGCGTGGTACGAGCGGCCCGCCTCGATGCAGGACAGGACCTCCTCCTCGGAGATCTTGAGCCGCTCCGCGATCTCGGCGGTCGTGGGGGACCTGCCGTGAAGGGTGGTCAGGTCCTCGGTGGCGCCGTTGACCTGCACCCACAGTTCGTGGAGGCGGCGCGGGACGTGGACCGTGCGGACGTTGTCCCGGAAGTACCGCTTGATCTCCCCGACGACGGTCGGCATCGCGAAGGTCGGGAACTGCACGCCCCGGTCGGGGTCGAACCGGTCGATGGCGTTGATCAGGCCGATCGTGCCGACCTGGACGACGTCCTCCATCGGCTCGTTGCGGGAGCGGAAGCGGGCGGCGGCGTACCGGACGAGCGGCAGGTTGGCCTCGATGAGGGCGGCGCGGACGCGGGTGTGCTCGGCGGTGCCGCGCTCCAGCTTCTTCAGCTCGCCGAAGAGGACCTGTGTGAGGGCCCGGGTGTCGGCGGTCCTGCGGACGCGGGCTTCCTGCTCGGACACGGGCTCGGCTGGGGGTTCGGCGGCCGGTGCGGGGGGCGATCCGGCGCCCGGCTCGGCGGAGGGCCGGCCGGGGTGCCGGGCCGGGGGCGTCGCGTGGGAAGCGGTGCGGGGTGCCGGACGGGAATCGCCGAGGGGGTCGGCTTGAGGCCCTTGCGGGCCGGGCCGCGAGGCAGGCCGGGGGTCGGACTGGGTGCCGGAACGAGGGCCGGGCTGGGTGCCGGACTGGGCGCCGGTCTGCGGCGGCCTCGCCGGGTCGCTTTGCGGCTCGTTCTGGGGTGGCACCTGGTGAGGCGTGGTACTGGCCGGCACGTTCACGCCACCCCTTCACGGCTAGCGGTCAACTTCGGTCAAGTCCTCCGTCAAAAGCGGTCATAGCATCACAAGACATGTCCACTGTGTGCAAGCACCCCATAACGCCGTGTTGAAGGCCCGGGGACGGCCGCAAAAGGGGGAGCCCCGCACCACAGAGGTGCGGGGCTCCTGCCGGAGGACTGCTGTGGGACGGCTCAGAACTCGTAGTCCGCGACCACCCAAGTGGCGAACTCGCGCCACTGCCCGGCGGCCGCCTGGTGGGCCGGGTGCTCGACGTACCGCTTGAGGGCGTCCAGGTCCTCGACGGCGGAGTTGATGGCGAAGTCGTACGCGATCGGGCGGTCGCTGATGTTCCAGGCGCACTCCCAGAACGTCAGCTCCGGGATGACACCGCCGAGCTCCTGGAAGGCCCGTACGCCCGCCTCGACGCGCGGCTCGTCGCGTCGTACACCCTCGTTGAGCTTGAAGAGGACCAGGTGGCGGATCACTCGGGACTCCTAGTTGATGAGGGCGGTCATGAACTCGCCGACCGCTTGAGCGGCACTCGAAATGCCCTCGAAGCCTATCTGGACGAGGTCTGCGGCCCGGTCGGGGGACTGGATGATCGTGTAGAGCACGAAGACGGTGAGGGCGTACAGCGTGATCTTCTTCGCCTGCGCCATCGTCACTTTCTCCCCGTCTCTCCCTGCGATTCCCTCGGCGGTCGGGTGAGTCTAACCGAGCACCGATGGGCCGGGGCCGTGAAGATCCGGGCCGTTCGCCGCTCTTGGGGACGCGGGCGCGGGGCGGGTGGTTCCCGTCCCGTGCGGCGGGGGGGCGGCGGTGAACCCGGGGACCGGGAACGCGAAACACCCCTCCGTGTCGCGTTTCCGCGCCCCGGAGGGGTGTTGCTGGCGGTAGCGGAGGGATTTGAACCCTCGGTGACTTGCGCCACACTCGCTTTCGAGGCGAGCTCCTTCGGCCGCTCGGACACGCTACCGAGAGAGAGCTTAGCCCAAAGGTGCCCCGACGCAGAAATCCGTATCGGGCCGCCGGGGCGGAGGCTCTGGGCCGGGGCGCGGGGCCCGGTTCAGCGGTCGCGGAAGAACCGGGTGAGCAGCCCGGCGCACTCCTCGGCCAGCACTCCGTGGAGGACCTCGGGGCGGTGGTTGAGCCGCCGGTCCCGTACGAGGTCCCAGAGCGAGCCGACCGCGCCGGCCTTCTCGTCGAGCGCGCCGAACACCAGCCGGTCCACGCGGGACTGGACGAGGGCGCCCGCGCACATGACGCACGGCTCCAGCGTCACCACGAGCGTGCAGCCGGTCAGCCGCCACTCGCCGAGCCGCTGTGCCGCGCGGCGCAGCGCCAGCACTTCGGCGTGCGCGGTCGGATCGCCGGTGGCCTCGCGCTCGTTGTGCCCGGTCGCGAGGAGGGCGCCGTCCGGGCCGAGCACCACCGCGCCGACCGGCACGTCGCCGGCCAGCGCGGCACGCTCGGCCTCCGCCAACGCCCGCTCCATGGGCGCCCGCCAGGGGGCGCGCACGGGGTCGGGCGCGGGATCGGGCGCGGCGTCGGGCTCCGGTCCGGGAACGCCGCTGCCGGGGCCTGTCGTAGGGGATATGGGGTCGGGCGGCGCGGGGTCGCCCGTCGAGGGGGCGGGCACTAGCGGACGGTCTCCAGCATCTCGGAGGCCCCGAGCGCGTCCGCGATCTCGGTGAGCGCGTCGGTGCCGAGAGCCAGCAGCTCCTTCTCCGACATGCCCAGGTCGTCCAGGATCAGCCGGTCGCCGACCGGCGCGGCGGGCACGGTCTCGGCCGCCGCCTGCGTCTCCTCCTCGGTGTCGTCCGGCTCCCCGTCCTCGGTGCCGTCCAGGTCCAGCGCGTCCAGGTCGGCGGTGTCGTCGGCCCGGTCGTCGCCCAGCAGTTCCCTGGTGAGGATCTCCCCGTACGAGGAGCGGGCGGCGGCCGCCCCGTCCGACACGAAGATGCGAGGGTCTTCCTCGCCCTCCACGCGGACGATGCCGAACCACGCGTCCTCCTGCTCGATGAAGACGAGCACCGTGTCGTCGTCCGGCGAGGCTTCGCGGGCCAGGTCGGTCAGATCCGCCAGGGTCTCCACATCGTCGAGCTCTGTGTCGCTCGCTACCCACCCGTCTTCGGTGAGCGTGAGCAGTGCGGCGAAGTACACCGTGACTCTCCCACTGATCAGAGGTGTGACGATCGGGCGGCACGCTCCTGAATGCCCCGCCCACTCGGCATCGTGGCAGATGCGGCGCTTCGAGGAGAGGTGTTCCGCTCTTGCGTCGTGCACCAGTCTGAGCCCCTGACCCGGTCGGCGTCACCCCGGCCCCCGTACTCCCCGACCGGCCGTGATGATGATCACCAGTGCTTCGCGGCGGGGGGCGGGGCGTGGGCCGGTTCGGAAGCGGTACGGAGCCGTACGGGAGCTGTAGGTGAGCTGTAGGGGAGCTTCAGGAGAGCCGTACCGGAGCTGTGGGGAGCCGCACGGGGGCTGTGGGGAGCCCGCATGGGAGCTGTGGGGAGGCTGTCGGGGGCCTGTGGGAGCCGTACGGCGGTCCGTGTTGGGAGCCGTGCGGCGGCCTGGATCGTGGGCGGGCCGCGGTCACCAGCGGAAGGTCCGCATGCGCATCTGCTGCCGCATCCGGGCCGCTCTGGCGCGGCGCGGCTGGACGCGTTCGCGCAGCGCCCGTGCCTCGTTCAGTTCACGCAGGAACTGTGCTCTGCGGCGCCTGCGCTCGGCGTCGTCCGCCGCCTTGCGGTCCCCGCGTTCTTCCTGGTCAGGCATGGTCTCACCACCACCCCGCAGATGCGTTCGTCCGACTCCACCTTCCCTCCGGCGCGTGGGTTGATGCCAGTGCGGGCTACTGTTGTGGGCATGCGGACCCACGTCGTCGACCACCCGCTGGTGGCGCACAAACTCACCACACTGCGCGACAAGCGCACCGACTCCCCCACCTTCCGGCGGCTCGCCGACGAGCTGGTGACCCTGCTCGCGTACGAGGCGACGCGTGACGTGCGCACCGAGCAGGTCGGCATCGAGACCCCGGTCACCGCGACGACCGGTGTGAAGCTGTCGCACCCGCGGCCCCTGGTGGTGCCGATCCTGCGCGCCGGTCTGGGCATGCTCGACGGCATGGTGCGGCTGCTGCCGACCGCCGAGGTGGGCTTCCTCGGCATGATCCGCAACGAGGAGACGCTGGAGGCGTCCACCTACGCGACGCGGATGCCCGAGGACCTGTCCGGGCGGCAGGTGTACGTCCTCGACCCGATGCTCGCCACGGGCGGCACGCTGGTCGCGGCGATCCGCGAGCTGATCAAGCGCGGTGCCGACGATGTGACGGCGGTCGTGCTGCTGGCGGCGCCGGAGGGCGTCGAGGTGATGGAGCGCGAGCTGGCGGGCACGCCGGTCACGGTCGTCACGGCCTCGATCGACGAGCGCCTCAACGAGCACGGCTACATCGTGCCCGGGCTCGGCGACGCCGGTGACCGGATGTACGGCACGGCGGAGTAGTTCTCCCGCGGCCCCCTGCGGGGCCGCCACCGGGCCCCTGGGCCGCCACGCGGCGGCACGGGGGCCCGTGGTGTTTCCGGCGCCCATCGTTGCTGCGGCCCGCGGGTGCCCACCCGTGGCTGGCCTGCGGAGCCCGCCCACGGCCTGCGGGGCGTCTCGGGGGCACGGGGCCGATCGTGATGAGTGGCCGGACGGGCGTATGTCCTGGGCCTTCGCCTACGGCCTGCCCGGTACCCGCTACTGCTGCTTCGGGGCGCAGTTCGTGGGGGCGGGCTTCGGGTTCAGGAGGGCGGTCATCGAGGCCGTCGCGTCCTCGGGGGCGGCCAGGGCTTTGAACGCCGTCCCGATGATCAGGTCCACGTCCGCCGTCGCCCGCGTGTCGGTCTTGGTCGTGGTGCCCTTCAGCTGGGTGCCGAGGACCGGGAAGGCGCCCTTCGCGGCGCCCGGGGCGCCGAGCAGGATGCCGGGGCCGGGCACCTTCTTGTCGTAGGCGGCCGGTGCGTTGCCGATCTTTCCGATGGTGAAGCCGCGCTTCTTCAGTTCGTCGGCGGTGGTCTTCGCGAGCCCGGCACGCGGGGTGGCGTTGTAGACGTTCACCGTGATGGCGGCCGGTTTCGGGAAGACGGCGGCCTGTGTCGCGGGCGTCGGCTTGGCGGGCTTGCACGCCTCGGCGGCCGCGGACCGTACGGCGTTCTTGTCGCCTCCGCCGAACACGTCGATGAGCTGGAACGTCCCCCAGCCGGCCAGGCCCAGCGCGGCTGCCGCGGCGATGCCGACGACCACGATCCGGCCACGGCGACGCGGTCGGCGCATACGGGGGTACGCGGTGCCCGTGATGCGGTACTTTCCGCCCATACCGGGGGGAGTGAGCATGCTCATGGGCGCAGCGTAATGCGACCCGGTGACTATGCCTACTAAACGATCAGCGACTGAGGGCCGGTCGGGTGGGAATCGCCCCGGAAAGGGTCATTCCCCGAACGGGATCAGTCGAGCTCCAGCACGCGGGCGTGCAGTACCTGCCGCTGTTGCAGCGCCGCGCGCACAGCGCGGTGGAGGCCGTCCTCCAGGTACAGGTCGCCCTGCCACTTCACGACGTGCGCGAAGAGGTCGCCGTAGAACGTCGAGTCCTCGGCGAGGAGCGTTTCGAGGTCCAGTTGGCCCTTGGTCGTCACGAGCTGATCGAGGCGGACCGGACGCGGCGCGACATCCGCCCACTGCCGGGTGCTTTCCCGGCCGTGGTCGGGATACGGCCGCCCGTTACCGATGCGCTTGAAGATCACACGGAAAGCCTACCGGGCAAGCGGCACCCGGCGCAGCCACGCGGAGGTGGATGCCCTCCCGAGAGGGACATGACGATCCGGAGGGAAGCGGGCTTTTCGATCACATGGCCACGAGGGATGACACTCCGGCGCCCTGGTGGAGGGGCCGCCGGAGGGCGCCACCGCGCCGCCACGGGCCGTTGGCCGGGTGGCGGCGCGGTGGCCACACACGTGTTACTCGATGACCTCGTGTGTCACACGGTGACCTCGGGTGTCACTCGGCGACTTCGTGCGTCACTCGGTGACCTCGTGGTCGTGGTCGTCGTGCAGGCCGCCGCCGCTGCCCGCGTCGCCGTCCGTGGGGACGGACTCGACCGGCTTGCGCAGCGAGCTCAGGTCGTGGGCGTAGGTGCCCACGGCGTTGGCTATGACGTCGATGTTGGCGTCGAACGCCGTCATGCTGATGTTGTCCAGGTCGTCACAGGCCGCGTGGTAGCAGGGGTCGTACGCGACACCGGCCGTGCCGCCGAACTTCTCGGCCTGCTTGGCGGTCTTGATGCCCTCGGCGCCCGTGAACGTGCCGCCGGACGGGATGCCCACCTCGATGAACGGGCCGTAGTCGGAGCGGCCGGTGAAGTCCGTGCCCTCGTGCGGGTGGCCCTGCTTGTCGAGGAACGCGTTGATGTCGCGCTCCAGCTGGGCGGAGCCCGCCGGGCCCGCGGGGGCGCCGACGCCGTCGGAGTTGTCGCCGTCGTAGACGAACAGGCCGTAGTTGGGCGAGGCGATCATGTCGAAGTTGAGGTAGAGCTTGATCTCCTTGCGACCGAGGTCGTCGAGGGCGCCGACGTAGTGCTCGGAGCCCAGCAGGCCGTTCTCCTCCGCGCCCCACCAGGCGAACCGCACCTTGTTGGACGTCTTGTCCTTGTACTTGGCGAACTTGAGGGCCACATCGAGAAGACCGGCGGAGCCTGAGCCGTTGTCGTTGATGCCGGGGCCCGCGGTGACCGAGTCGAGGTGGGAGCCGAGCATCACGGTGTTCGCGGCGTTGCCCCGCTGGGTCTCGGCGATGACGTTCCGCGTGGTCCGCTGCTCCTGGAGCTGGCGGATCTCCACGTTCACCTCGACCGGACCGGCGGCCACGGCGGCGGCGAGCGCCTCGCCGTCCGCCTTCGAGACGCCGCCCGTGGGGATCTTCGCGGCGTCGGAGGAGCCGAGCGTGCCGCTGAGGGCGCCGTCCACGTTGTTGTAGACGAGGGCGACGACGGCGCCGGCCGCGGCGGCGTGGGCCTGCTTCGCCGCGAACGTGCAGCCGCCGCGCTGGATGAGCGCCACCTTGCCGGTGAACGCCCCCGCGGCGAAGTCGGCGGGCTCACAGCCGTGCGAGCCGTCCGCGTCCACCGGGGCGGCGGCCAGGGCGGCCTTCGTGCCGCCCACCGGGGTGGACTTGGTGTACGTCATCGCGGAGACGGTGATGTCGCGGGGCTGGGGTGAGACGACGGACAGCTTCTGCGCCCGCGTCTCCGTGTACATGAAGGTGAAGTCCTGGTACGAGACGTCGTACCCGGCCTTCTTGAGCTGCGTGTACACGTACGCGGCCGACGCGTCGTAGCCGAGCGTGCCCGCCGCGCGGTTGCCGCCGGCCGAGTCGGCTATCTGCTGGAACTTCCGCAGGTGCCGGTGGGCGTCGTCGGCGGAGGCCGAGTCGACCAGCCTGGCGGCGAGCTTCGACGCCTCCTTCGCCGGGGTGGCGCGGTCGGCGGAAGCGGGGGAGGCGGAGGCCAGCAGAAGCGGGGTCGCGAGTGCGGCTGCGGCCATGGCGGCCACGGCTCTGCGATGGGATGAGTTCACAGAGGTCCTTCCCGTACGGACGAGGTTGAGGGGAAGCTAGCGACCGGTCGGGCTTCTGTGAACAGATCTCCCACAACTTGCATCATTTTTTCGTACTATTCGCGAAAGCTGTGGATGAATCACCGGGTAACTTCCCCTCGGGCAGCCACGCTTGGCGCATGACCGGACGACGACTACTTCGACGTGTTCTCCTTCGCGGCCTTGGCCGCGCGCTTCGCCTCCTGCTTGTATGCGCGTACCTTCGCCAGCGACTCGGGGCCCGTGATGTCAGCGGCCGACCTGTAGGAGCCCGCCTCCCCGTACGCCCCGGCCGCCTCCCGCCAGCCCTTGGGCCGCACCCCGTACTGCTTGCCCAGCAGCGCGAGGAAGATCTGCGCCTTCTGCTTGCCGAAGCCGGGCAGCGCCTCCAGCCGCGCCAGCAGCTCCTTGCCGCTGGTCACGTCCCGCCAGACCGCCCCGGCGTCCCCGTCGTACTCCTCGACGAGATAGCGGCACAGCTGCTGGACGCGCTGCGCCATCGAACCGGGATAGCGGTGCACCGCCGGCTTGACGGACAGCAGCGCCGCGAAGTCCTCCGGGTCGTGCGCGGCGATCGCGTGCGCGTCCAGGTCGTCGGCGCCCATGCGCGTGGCGATCGTGTACGGCCCGGAGAACGCCCACTCCATGGGGACCTGCTGGTCCAGCAGCATGCCGGTGAGCGCGGCCAGCGGGCTGCGGGAGAGGAGGGCGTCCGCTTCGGGCTGCTGGGCGAGGTGGATCTCCGGGCTACGGGTGCTCATGGACCGATGATCGTGCCAGGCGCGCCCGCCTGCACGGCGGGGTGCGCCTGTGGGGTCACGCCGGGAGTCCCGTCCCGGGGCGCCGCGCGGTGCCCCGGTCCAGGGCGGTGGAGGCCCTGGACGCCCGGAGGCCCTGGCCCGCCGGCCCCTGGCCCGCCGGCCGCTGCGGTGCGGGCGGGGGAGACCGGGGAGGGGGCGCGGGGGCGCGTTAGCGGGGGGTGCTGCGGCCGACGATGTTGCCCGCCCGGTCGATGCAGACCACGTCCACGGTGACCGGGGCGCCCCTGAGGACGGCGAGGGCCTGGTCGCGGGCGGTCTCCGCGACCCGGTCGCCGAGGGGGACGCCCCGGGCGGCGCAGAGCTGGAGGGCGGCCAGGCCCGTGTTGGCCACGGCCACCTCGGCGGCCAGGGACTCGTCGGCGCCCGCCGCGCGGGCCAGGTCGGCCAGGAGCGACTTGTCCACCTGGGAGCGGGCCGAGTGCAGGTCCAGGTGGCCCGCGGCGAGCTTGGACAGCTTCGCGAAGCCGCCGCAGATGGTGAGCCGGTCCACCGGGTGGCGGCGGATGTACTTCAGGACGGCGCCCGCGAAGTCGCCCATGTCGAGGAGGGCGTCCTCGGGCAGGTCGTACAGGGAGGTGACGGTCTTCTCGGAGGTCGAGCCAGTGCACCCCGCGACATGGGTGCGGCCCGCCGCGCGGGCCACGTCCACGCCGCGGCGGATGGAGTCGATCCACGCCGAGCACGAGTACGGCACGACGATCCCGGTCGTGCCGAGGATGGACAGGCCGCCCAGGATGCCGAGGCGGGGGTTCCACGTGGACCGGGCGATCTCCTCGCCGTTGTCCACCGAGACGGTGACCTCCACGTCGCCGGTGCCGCCGTGCGCCTCGGCGACCCGCGTCACATGGTCGCGGATCATCTGGCGCGGCACCGGGTTGATGGCCGGCTCGCCCACGTCGAGGGGCAGGCCGGGCCGGGTGACCGTGCCGACCCCGGCGCCCGCGCGGAACACCACCCCGGAGCCGGGCGGCAGGAGCCGTACCGTCGCGCGGACGAGCGCCCCGTGCGTCACGTCCGGGTCGTCGCCCGCGTCCTTCACGACGCCCGCCGTCACGTACGAGCCGCCGTGCTCCTCCACGGCGAGCGCGAACGCCGGGGTCTGCCCCTTCGGCAGCGTGATCGTCACCGGGTCGGGGAACTCCCCGGTCAGCAGCGCCGTGTACGCGGCGGTGGTGGCCGCCGTCGCGCAGGCACCGGTCGTCCAGCCGGGCCGGAGGCCGGTGTGCTTGAGTTGGGCGGTGCGCCCCCCGCTCGTACTCATGGACGGTGTCCCATGCATGTGTTGATCCTCGGCGGCACCACCGAGGGCCGCCGTCTGGCGGAGACGCTCCACGCGGACGGCGTCCGCGTGACCAGCTCCCTCGCGGGGCGGGTCGCCAGCCCGAAGCCGCTGCCCGGCGAGGTGCGCGTGGGCGGGTTCGGCGGTGCCGATGGCCTGGCCCGCTGGACGCGGGAGCACCAGGTGGACGCGGTCATCGACGCCACTCACCCTTTCGCCGGGACGATCAGTTTCAACGCGGCGCGGGCCGCCGCCACGTCCCATGTTCCCCTGCTCGCTCTGCGGCGCCCCGGGTGGACCCCCGGCGACGGTGACGACTGGCACCCGGTGGCCTCCCTGGAGGAGGCGGCGCACACCGTGCGGGGGCTGGGGCGGCGGGTGTTCCTGACCACGGGGCGCATGGGCCTCGCGGCGTTCGCGGACGTGTCCGACGTGTGGTTCCTGGTCCGCTCGGTGGACCCGCCGGAGCCTCCCCACCCGGCGCGGATGGAGGTGCTCCTCGACCGGGGGCCGTTCACGCCGGACGGTGAGCGGGAGGTGCTGCGCGCGTACGGGATCGACGTGCTGGTCACCAAGGACAGCGGGGGCGCGGCCACGGCCCCGAAACTGGTGGCCGCCCGCGAGGCCGGGGTGCCGGTGGTGATCGTGCGCCGCCCGCCCGTCCCGGACGGGGTACCGGTCGCCGCGACCGTCGAGGAGGCCGCCGCCTGGGTCGCCACCCGGGCGGGCTGAGCGACCGGTCCGGGAAGAAACCCGGCCGTCATGCGGGAGGGGGTCCGCTCGACGGCCGGGCCGGTGTCCTGATGCGTCGCGTGGTGCCGATCAGGCGCCAGTTCGTGGCGCCTCCGGGTAGCGGCGCGGCGTCCACGCCACCGTGCTGCCGTCACCGCGCCGCACGGCCTGCGTCTGGGAGGAGCCGATCAGCAGAAGGGTCCGCATGTCGACCTCGTCCGGGTCCAGGTCGGCCAGCGGCAGCACGCGGACGGACTCCTCGGGGCCGCCCACGTCCCGCGCCACGACCACCGGGGTGTCGGGCGCGCGCAGTTCCAGCAGCAGCTCACGGGCCTTGGCGACCTGCCACGTACGGCTCCGCGAACCAGGGTTGTACAGCGCCAGCACCAGGTCGGCCGAGGCGGCGGCCCGCAGGCGCTCCGCGATGACCTCCCAGGGCTTGAGCCGGTCCGACAGGGAGATCGTGGCGTAGTCGTGGCCCAGCGGGGCGCCCGCCTTCGCCGCGGCGGCGTTCGCCGCGGTCACGCCCGGCAGGACGCGCACCGGGACGTCGGCGTACTCCTCCTGCGACGCGACCTCCAGTACGGCCGTCGCCATCGCGAACACCCCGGGGTCGCCGCCCGAGACGACCGCCACGCGCCGTCCGCGCCGCGCCAGGTCCAGGGCGAACTCGGCCCGCTCGGACTCCACCTTGTTGTCGGAGCCGTGCCGCCGCTGGCCGGGCCGTACCGGCACCCGGTCCAGGTACGTCGTGTAGCCGACCAGGTCCGTCGCCGAGGCGAGCGCGCCCCGCGTCTCCGGCGTCAGCCACTGCGGGCCCGCCGGACCGGTGCCGACGACCACCACTTCGCCCCGCTCCGGTTCGGCCGGGCCCGTGTCCACGCGGGACGGCAGCACCGCCACCGAGAAGTACGGCACCGACTCCGGGTCCACCCCGGCGAGGGGAGCCGTGCGGCAGCCCTCCATGGTGGCGCGCTCCACGTAGTGGGCGTCCGCGAGCCGGTCCGTGCGCTCCAGGGCGCGGCGCACCGCCGGGAAGGTCCGGCCCAGCTTCATCACCACCGCCGAGTCCGTCGCGGCGATACGGGCCGTCAGCTCGTCCTCGGGAAGGGTCCCCGGAATGATCGTCAGGACCTCCTCGGCCTCCACCAGCGGCTTGCCGATGGTCGCGGCAGCGGCGCTGACGGAGGTGACGCCCGGGACGACCTCGGTCTCGTAGCGGTGCGCGAGACGCTTGTGCATGTGCTGGTACGAGCCGTAGAACAGCGGGTCGCCCTCGGCGAGCACCGCCACCGTCCGGCCCGCGTCGAGGTGCGCCGCCAGTCGCGCCGACGCCTCCTCGTAGAAGTCGTTCAGCGCGCCCCGGTAGCCGCCGGGGTGGTCAGTCGTCTCCACCGTGAGCGGGTACATCAGCCGCTCCTCGATGTGGTCCTCGCGGATGTGCTTCGCCGCGATGGACCGGGCGATGGACCGGCCGTGCCGGGCGCAGTGGTACGCGACGACGTCCGCCTCGGCGATGGCCTCCACCGCGCGCAGGGTCATCAGCGACGGGTCGCCGGGGCCCAGGCCGACGCCGTACAGCTTGCCGGCGCCCGGCGCGGGGGTGCCCGGCGCGGGGGAGCCGGTGGCCGTGGCGGTGCCGTTCGCCGTGGGGCCGCCGGTCGTTGTTTCACGTGAAACGTGCTCGCTCATTCCGCCTCGCTCGCGATCGCGTTGATCGCCGCGGCCGCCATGGCGCTGCCGCCGCGCCGGCCCCGTACGACGATGTGGTCGAGGTCCGAGGCCGCCAGCGCGTCCTTCGACTCGGCCGCGCCGATGAACCCGACCGGTATGCCGAGGACCGCCGCCGGGCGCGGCGCGCCGTCGCGGATCATCTCCAGCAGCCGGAACAGGGCGGTGGGCGCGTTGCCGATCGCCACGACCGAGCCCTCCAGCCGGTCGCGCCACAGCTCCAGCGCGGCCGCGCTGCGGGTGGTGCCCAGCTCGGCGGCGAGGCCCGGCACGGACGGGTCGGAGAGGGTGCAGATCACCTCGTTGTCGGCGGGGAGCCGCTTCCGGGTGACGCCGCTGGCGACCATCTGCGCGTCGCACAGGATCGGCGCCCCGGAGCGGAGGGCGGCGCGGGCGCGCGAGACGACCTCCGGCGTGTAGGCGAGGTCGCGGACGAGATCGACCATGCCGCAGGCATGGATCATTCGCACGGCGACCTGGCTGACGTCGGCGGGCAGCCCCGCGAGATCCGCCTCGGCGCGGATCGTGGCAAAGGACTGGCGGTAGATCTCCGCGCCGTCCTTCTCGTAGTCGAACACTGTGCTCCCGCTCATCTCTGTGCCTGTGCCTGTGCCTGTGCGTCGTCGTTGTCTCGTCGCGCGGTCCGTACGGTGATGTCGTACGTGCCGTCGCCGGTGGCCAGTACGTCCACCCAGTCGCCCTGCGGGTGGCCGCACCGCCGGTCGCACCCCGACCAGTGGACGGGCAGGCCCCGCAGCGCCGCGTCGTCCAGCGGCCGCGCGTCCGCCCGTACGTCGGCCAGGGCCTTGCCGCAGCCGGGGCGTCCCGTGCAGGCGCTCACCGCCAGCCACGGCGAACCGGGCCGGGTGAGGTACCCGGCCGCGTCCAGTGCCGCGAGCCGCTCCTCAGCCGCCGCGCGGCCGGGCAGGCCCGTCACGACGAAGCCGCGCCACGGGGTCACCCGCACCTCGTCGGCGGGCCCGGCCGCCAGGGCGCGGAACTGCTCGCTGGTGACCCGCCCCAGGGGTGCCACGACCGACACGGCACGGTCACCGACCAGTCCCGGCTCCGGCGGCGCGGCGGCCTCCGGCAGGCCGCCCGCGTCGGCCCGCGCGGCGACCGGCAGCGCACCGGCCCGGCCAGGAGCCGCGTCCGCCATGCCAGGCCCCGCGTCCACCCGGACCGCCTCCACCCCCGCAGCCGCCAGACGTTCCGTCACGGCGCCCTCCAGGGTCGTCCCAGGGGGCAGTTCCGCGACCCGCCAGGCACCCGTGCCGGCCTCCCGCGCGACCGCCAGGAACGCCTCAGCGGCGGCCAGCGCGGCCACCGGGGCGTCACCCGCGCCCACCCGCCAGGCCAGGCCACCGATCCGTACCAGAGCGCGCCCCTCGGGCTCTGCGAGCAACGTCACATCGCCGCCCAGCGGGGCCACGTCCCCGCGCCCGTCGTCCACGGCGAACAGGAAGCGCCCCGACAGGCCCGTCGTCCACGCCCGCGCGCACAGCAGCGCGTCCAGCTCGCGCGCCCATGCCTGGGCGTCGCCGAAGCCCCGGCCGTCGATTCCGGCCAGCGGCGAGACGACCATGTTGCGCACCCGTTCGTGCGCGGCGGACGGCAGCAGTCCGGCGCCGCCCAGCAGTTCGGCGAGGGCGAGCCCGCAGTCGTCGGGCAGGCCGCGCAGGTCGAGGTTGCCGCGCGAGGTGACGCCGATCCGGCCGTCGCCAAGACGGTCCGCCGCGTCGGCCAGCGCCGCGACCTGGCGGGCGGTCACCACGCCGGTGGGGAGCCGCAGACGGGCGAGGCCGCCGTCGTCCGCGCGGTGCAGCCGCAGCGCGCCGGGGCACGCGTCGGCGCGGTCGCGAACGCGTTCCCGTATGTGGGTTTCGCCCCCGTTTCGGGGATTTGGCGAGGTGGGCGGCATGGCGGCGAGCATACGCGCAGCCTCTACTATGCAGACGGCACAGGGTCCCAGGACCCTAGGGAGGAAGCCCGGTGCGAATCCGGCGCGGTCCCGCCACTGTGAGCAGGACCCCTCCGGGCCCCGCGAGTCAGGAACTCCCGCCACCCACGACCACCCGGGGCGAGGACATCCCCGAGGAAGGCCCGGCACGCCGTGATCCTGCTGCTGTCGCACTCCGACACCGACCTGCTGAGCGCCCGCGCGGCCGGCGGTCCGGTCGAGTACCGGTTCGCCAACCCCGCACGCCTCCCCATCGACGAGCTGCCCGGCCTCCTCGACGGCGCCGACCTCGTCGTCGTACGCCTCCTGGGCGGACTGCGCGCCTGGGAGGAGGGCATCGACCTGCTCCGCGCCCAGGACCGCCCGGTCGTCTTCCTGACCGGCGAACAGGCCCCCGACGCGCAGCTGATGGAGGCATCCACCGTCCCCATCGGCGTCGCCACCGAGGCGCACGCCTACCTCGCCCACGGCGGCCCGGACAACCTGGAGCAGCTCGCCCGCTTCCTGTCCGACACGGTCCTCCTCACCGGCCACGGCTTCGACCCGCCGGCCGCCGCCCCCACCTGGGGCCCCCTGGAGCGCACCCCCCGCGCCACCGACGGCCCGACCGTCGCCGTGCTCTACTACCGCGCCCACCACATGAGCGGCAACACCGCCTTCGTCGGCGCCCTGTGCGACGCCATCGAGGACGCCGGGGGCCGCGCCCTCCCGCTGTACGTCGCCTCGCTGCGCGCCCCCGAGCCGGAGCTGCTGGACCGGCTGCGCGGCGCCGACGCCATCGTCACCACCGTCCTCGCGGCGGGCGGCACCAAGCCCGCCGAGGCCCAGGCCGGAGGCGACGAGGAGGCGTGGGACGCGGGCGCGCTCGCCTCCCTCGACGTGCCCGTCCTCCAGGCGCTGTGCCTCACCGGGTCGCGCGCCGACTGGGAGGAGAACGACGAGGGCCTCTCCCCGCTGGACGCGGCCAGCCAGGTCGCCGTGCCCGAGTTCGACGGGCGGCTCATCACCGTCCCGTTCTCCTTCAAGGAGATCGACGAGGACGGCCTGCCCGCGTACGTGCCGGACGCCGAGCGCGCCGCCCGTGTCGCCGGGATCGCCGTCCGCCACGCCCGGCTGCGGCACATCCCGAACGCCGACAAGCGCCTGGCGCTGGTCCTCTCCGCGTACCCGACGAAGCACTCCCGCATCGGCAACGCCGTCGGCCTGGACACGCCCGCGTCCGCCGTCGCCCTGCTGCGTCGCCTGCGCGAGGAGGGGTACGACTTCGGCGACGAGGACGTGCCGGGCCTCGCGTCCGGCGACGGCGACGAGCTGATCTACGCCCTCATCGAGGCCGGCGGCCACGATCAGGACTGGCTCACCGAGGAGCAGCTGGCCCGCAACCCGGTCCGCATCCCGGCCGCCGACTACAAGCGCTGGTTCGCGACCCTGCCGGAGGAGCTGCGCTCCGCCGTCGAGCAGCACTGGGGCCCGCCGCCCGGCGAGATGTTCCTCGACCGGTCCCGCAACCCGGAGGGCGACATCGTCCTCGCCGCGCTGCGGCGCGGGAACCTGCTGATCCTCATCCAGCCGCCGCGCGGCTTCGGCGAGAACCCGATCGCGATCTACCACGACCCGGACCTCCCGCCGTCCCACCACTACCTGGCCGCCTACCGCTGGATCGCCACGCCCGCGTCCGACGGCGGATTCGGCGCGGACGCCATGGTCCACCTGGGCAAGCACGGCAACCTGGAGTGGCTGCCCGGCAAGAACGCCGGTCTGTCCGCCGCGTGCGGCCCGGACGCGGCCCTCGGCGACCTGCCGCTGATCTACCCGTTCCTCGTCAACGACCCGGGCGAGGGCACCCAGGCCAAGCGGCGCGCCCACGCCACGCTGATCGACCACCTGGTGCCGCCGATGGCGCGCGCCGACTCGTACGGCGACATCGCCCGTCTCGAGCAGCTGCTCGACGAGTACGCGCAGATCTCGTCCATGGACCCGGCGAAGCTCCCCGCGATCCGCGCGCAGATCTGGACGCTCATCCAGGCCGCCCGCCTCGACCACGACCTGGGCCTGGAGGACCGGCCCGACGACGACGGCTTCGACGACTTCCTGCTGCACGTGGACGGCTGGCTGTGCGAGGTGAAGGACGCGCAGATCCGCGACGGCCTGCACGTCCTCGGTACGGCCCCGTCCGGCGCCGAGCGGGTCAACCTGGTCCTGTCCATCCTGCGCGCCCGCCAGATCTGGGGCGGCACGCAGGCGCTGCCCGGGCTGCGCGAGGCGCTCGGCCTGGACGAGTCCGCCGCGACCCGCACCACCGCCGACGAGGCCGAGGCGAAGGCCCGCGCCCTGGTCGAGGCGATGGAGGCCGCCGACTGGGACCCGGCCGCCGTGGCGGCGGTGGCGGAGGGGCACGGCGAACAGGTCGCCGCCGTCCTGGACTTCGCCGCCCGGCAGGTCGTGCCGCGTCTCGCCGCGACGACCGCCGAACTGGACCACGCCGTGCACGCCCTGAACGGCGGGTTCGTCCCGGCCGGGCCGTCCGGCTCCCCGCTGCGGGGCCTGGTCAACGTCCTGCCGACGGGCCGGAACTTCTACTCCGTCGACCCGAAGGCCGTCCCGTCGCGCCTCGCCTGGGAGACCGGTCAGGCCCTCGCCGACTCGCTGCTGGAGCGGTATCGGGGCGACAACGGCGAATGGCCCACCTCGGTCGGCCTGTCCCTGTGGGGCACCAGCGCGATGCGCACCAGCGGCGACGACGTCGCGGAGGCGCTGGCGCTGCTGGGCATCCGCCCCGTGTGGGACGACGCCTCACGCCGCGTCAACGGCCTGGAGCCGATCCCCCTCGCGGAGCTGGGCCGTCCCCGCATCGATGTGACGCTGCGCATCTCGGGCTTCTTCCGCGACGCGTTCCCGCACACGATCGGGCTGCTGGACGACGCGGTGCGGCTCGCCGCCTCGCTGGACGAGCCCGCCACGGAGAACTACGTCCGCGCCCACGCGCAGGCCGACCTGGCCGAACACGGTGACGAGCGGCGCGCCACGACCCGCATCTTCGGCTCCCGCCCCGGCACGTACGGCGCGGGCATCCTCCAGCTGATCGACTCGCGCGACTGGCGCACCGACGCGGACCTCGCGGAGGTCTACACGGTGTGGGGCGGCTTCGCGTACGGGCGCGGCCTGGACGGGCGCCCCGCGCGCGAGGAGATGGAGACCGCGTACAAGCGGATCGCGGTGGCCGCGAAGAACACGGACACCCGCGAGCACGACATCGCCGACTCGGACGACTACTTCCAGTACCACGGCGGCATGGTCGCCACCGTCCGCGCGCTGCGCGGCACGGCGCCCGAGGCGTACATCGGCGACTCGACCCGCCCGGAGACGGTGCGGACGCGGACGCTGGTGGAGGAGACGTCCCGGGTGTTCCGCGCGCGGGTGGTCAACCCGCGCTGGATCGAGGCGATGCGCCGCCACGGCTACAAGGGCGCCTTCGAGCTGGCGGCGACCGTGGACTACCTCTTCGGGTACGACGCCACGACCGGCGTCGTCGCGGACTGGATGTACGACAAGCTGACCGAGGCGTACGTCCTGGACCCGGAGAACCGCGCGTTCCTCCAGGAGGCCAACCCCTGGGCGCTGCACGGCATCGCGGAGCGGCTCCTGGAGGCGGAGTCGCGGGGCATGTGGGCGAAGCCGGACCCGAAGGTGCTGGAGGCGCTGAAGCAGGTGTACCTGGAGACCGAGGGCAACCTCGAGGGCGGGGACACCGAGTAGGTCCGCGCGCAGGGCCCCGCGGGTGTCGTGCGTGTCGTGCGCCAGGGTCCCCGCGCCGTCCACAGGCCGCCCGGCCGGGTTTCCACAGGCTCGGCCGGGTGTGGTCCTCCCGTCGTACCGTGTGGAGCGGCGACGCTCCGCGGGGTGCGGGCGGGGGCGTTCCGGGTGCCGAGCGGGCGGGCGGGGCGGAGACTGCCCGTATGAGCGATGACGTGGTGGCCGTCACCGGGGCGAGCGGGCGGATCGGACGGCGGGTGGCCGACCGGCTGGGCGTGGCCGGAGTGCCGGTGCGGCTGGTGGGGCGCGACCCCGCGCGGCTGCCGGACGTGCCGGGGGCGGTGAAGGCGCCGCCCGCCGCGTACGGGGACGGCGACGCGATGCGGGCCGCGCTGGACGGCGCCGACACGCTGTTCCTCGTGTCGGCGCACGAGACGCCGGACCGTGTGGCGGAGCACCGTACGGCCGTGGACGCGGCGGTCGCGGCCGGGGTGGGGCGGATCGTGTACCTGTCGCTCCAGGGCGCCGCGCCGGACGCGACGTTCACGTTCGCGCGCGACCACTGGCACACGGAGCAGTACGTCCGCGCCCACGACGGGCTGGCGTTCACGTTCCTCCGCGACAGCTGGTACCTGGCGGGCATCCCCGCGATGACCGGCAAGGACGGCGTCATCCGGGGCCCGGCCGGGAACGGCAGGGTGGCCGCCGTGGCGCACGAGGACATCGCGGACGTGGCGGCGGTGGTGCTGCTGGCCCGTGACGGGCGGCACGACGGCGCCACGTACGACGTGACCGGCCGCGAGGCGTTCACCCTCGCGGAGGCGGCGGAGGAGATGTCCCGGGCGACCGGCCGGACGATCCGCTACCTCCCCGAGACCCGCGACGAGGCGTACGCGTCACGCGCCGGGTACGGCGCCGAGCGGTGGCAGCTCGACGGCTGGGTCAGCTCGTACGAGGCGATCGCGCGCGGCGATCTGGGCGCGGTCTCCGACACCGTCGAACGGCTGGCGGGACACGCGCCCATGACCCTGCGGGAGTTCCTGGCGAAGCACCCGCGCAGCTACGCCCACCTGACGGCGTAGCCCTGGGGCGGCCAGTGCCGGGTCAGTCCTCGCCGAGGACGATGTGCCAGTCCTGGGCCGCCGGGTCCTCAGGCTCTCTGTCCGTGCGGGCCGGACGGCAGGTGCGGACTCTGCCCTGGATGTCGCGGTTGAGGGAGATCGGCTGGTGCGCGGCGGGCGTGTCGGCGCCTCCGCCCGCGCCGGGCGCTGTCTGTGTACTCATGGCGACCGAGTACCCACGCTGTGCGAGGCAAACGGAAAATCATATGCTCCCGTACGGCCCGTTCCGTACGGTTGTTTCACGTGAAACCCCTCTCTGAGAAACAGATCCGTGCGTCCTTCGTGAACTGCTCGAAGGGCGACGCGGCCCGGCTCAAGCTTCCGTCCGACTTCGCCGACCTCCCCTGGGAGGACCTGGACTTCCTCGGCTGGCGCGACCCCGGCGCCCCCCTCCGTGCCCATATCGTCCTCCCACCGGACGCCCTGCCGACGGGCCCGGACGGAAGCGGCGGCCCGGTCGGGGTCACCCTGCGGGTGCCGGAACGAGGCCGTACCAGCGCGGTGAAGTCCAGCCTGTGCCGGATCTGCCTCACCGGGCACGCCTCGTCCGGCGTCACCCTGTTCTCCGCCCCGCGCGCTGGCGCCGCGGGACGGGACGGCAACACCGTCGGCCTGTACGTGTGCTCCGATCTCGCCTGCTCGCTGTACGTGCGCGGCAAGCGGGAGCCCGCGCTGCGCACCCGCTACGAGGAGTCGCTCAGCGTGGAGGAGCGGATCGACCGGATGCGGGCCCACCTCCTCGCGTTCGTGGAGAACGTCCGGCTACCGTCCGCCGCATGAGCACCGGGGGGCGGCACGGGACGGGGGGCCACCGTGCCGCCCCTGCCCGCCGCCCGGCGTGGTGCGCCGCCGCACCGACCTGACGGCGCTGTGCACCGCCACCGTGTTCTTCTGGCTGTTGCTCACCCCCTCCCTCGTCCCCCGACCCTGGGTCCTCCAAGGCGTCGTCGGCGGCATCACCGCCACGATCGGCTACGCCACGGGAGCGACCGTGTCGGGGCTGGTCAGGGCGGCTCTGCGCCGGAGGGCCGAGGCGCGGGCCCGGGAGGCCCCGGACGGGTCACGGGACGCCCCCGCCCGGCGGCGGGAGGCTCCGGTCCGCCTCGCGGCGGGGGCGCGCGAGGGTCCGGGGCGCTGGGAGGCTGCGTTACGGGCGCTCCCGCGGGTCGGGGCCCGGTGGGCGTACTGGCTGCTCAGCCCGCTCCTCACCGGCCGGCTGATCCGGCTCGCCGCCCGCCGCCTCATCCGCGCCCTCGGCGGCTGGCTGCCCCGACCCGTCGCGGTCGGCGCGGGCCTGGCGCTCACCGCGCCGGCCGTCACGGTCGGCATACGGGACGTCGTGTTCGACCGGGGCATCATCGACGTCGCCGACCGGATCGCCGAGACCACCAACCGGGGCACCAAGGACGGCGTCAGCCGCCCCGCCTCCCCGTACGTCTCCGGCCGGCCCCGGCTCGCTGGTGCGCTGGCAGGATCTCGGCTACCAGGGCCGCAACTTCACCGGCACCACGCCCACCCGCCCCGCCATCAGCGCGTACACCGGCCGTCCCGCCAAGGACCCGGTCCGGGTGTACGTCAGCTCCCAGCTGCCGCGCGCCTCCGAGGGCGGGACCGACGAGAACGCGCCGTTCCGCGCGCAGGCCCGCCTCCGTACGGGAACTGGAGCGCACCGGGGCGTTCACCCGCGAGGTGCTGGCCGTCGCGGGCACCACGGGCAGCGGCTGGATCGACTCGAACGCCGCCCAGGCGCTGGAGCACCTGCACGGCGGGACACGGCGGTCGTCGCCGTCCAGTACTCGTACCTGCCGTCCTGGGTGTCGTTCCTCGTGGACAAGGAGAAGGCCGGCAAGGCCACGCGCGCCCTGACCGACGCCGTACGGGCCCGGCTCGACACGCTCCCGGCCGGTGACCGCCCGAAGCTGGTCGTCACCGGCGAGAGCCTCGGCGCGTACGCGGTGGAGACGTCGTACGGCTCCGTGGAGGCGCTGCTCGCCGGTACGGACGGGGCCGTGCTGCTCGGCACCCCGCACTTCTCGCCGGTCGCCCGCCAGGTGCGGGAGGGCCGTGACGCGGGCAGCCCCGTGCGGCGGCCGCAGTACGAGGGCGGGCGGCATGTGCGCGTCGCGCAGCTCCCGGCGGTGGACCTGCGGCGCCCGGCGGCCGGGCCGTGGGCACGGCCACGCGTGGTGTACCTCCAGAACGCGTCCGACCCGATCGTCCGGTGGTCCACGGACCTGCTGTTCGAGCGGCCCGAGTGGATGGACGAGCCGCTGGGCCCGGACATCACACCGGAGATCAACTGGTTCCCGGTCGTGGCGTTCTGGCAGACCACCGTCGAGATGGCCGTCAGTTACGGGGTGCAGGCGCCGCACGGCCACCGCTACGGGGCCGCCTCCGTGGACGCATGGGCGGCGGTCGTCCCGCCCCAGGGGTGGGCGGAGCAGGACACGCGGCGGCTGAGGGCGTACATCGCGAGCAGGAGGGCCCCGTACTAGCGGGGGCCCGGCTACATCCTTCGGCGCAGCGGCGGTTCGTCCCCGGACACGACGAACGGCGGCCGGGGCGCGCGGACGATGGGACGCATGACGACCAGGGGGAAGAGAGCCGGGACGACGGCGGGCACGCCTACGGGGGCGACGGCCGGGGCGCCTACAGGAACGCCCACGGGGACGACGGCGGGCGCGCCGGGACCGGACGGCGGTGGCGGGAGCGGCGGCGGCGGCGGCCGGTTGCCGCTGCTGGACGTGCTGCGCGGTGTCGCGATCCTCGGCACGCTGATGACCAACGTGTGGATCTTCACAGGCGCGGGCGGCGAGTGGGGCGTCCTGGCCGCCGGTGCGCCGTCGCTGCTCGGCGGCGGTTCGGCGGGCGACGTGGCGGAGGCCGTGTTCCGGCTGGTCGCGGACGGCAAGTTCCTGTCGATGCTGACGATCCTGTTCGGCGCGGGCCTCGCCATCCAGTACCGCTCGGCGGAGCGGCGCGGTGAGCCGTGGCCGGGTCGCTACCGGTGGCGGGCGCTGTTCCTGTTCACCGAGGGCACCCTGCACTTCCTGCTGATCTTCGCGTGGGACGTGCTCATGGGGTACGCCGTGACCGCGCTGTTCACCGCCTGGCTGCTGACCCGTTCGGCACGGGCCCGGCGGCGCGTGACGGCGTGGGCGCTCGGGCTGCACCTGACGCTCATGGGGCTGCTGACGGCGGCCCTCGCGTACGGGGACGGGGACGCGGGGGCGGGCGGCGGAGTGCCGCGGGAGGTCGTGGACCTGTACGCGCACGGCGGCTGGGCGGACCTGGTCGCGTTCCGGCTGGAGAACGCCGTCGTCCTGCGCGTCGAGCCGGTGCTGACGTTCGGTCTGCTGCTGTTCCTGTTCCTGCTGGGCGTGCGGCTGATGCGGGCCGGGGCCTTCGGCGCGGACGCGACCGGACGGCGAATACGGGCGCGGATGCTCCGGTGGGGCCTCGGCGTGGGCGTGCCGCTGAACGTCGCGTGCGCGCTGGGCGGCGACGCCTGGTTCCTTATGGGCCGGTACGGGGCGGCGCCACTGGTCGCGGTCGGATACGTCGGCCTGATCGGGGCGGTCGTGGACCGGGTGCGGCGGCCGGGCCCGCTGACCTCGAGCCTCACGTCCCTGGGCCGTACGGCCCTGTCCGGGTACGTCCTCCAGAACCTGCTGTGCGGCGTCGTCGCGTACGGCTTCGGCCTCGGGCTCGCGGAGAAGCTCGGCGACGGCGCGGGCGGTGGCGGCGGGCGCGGCTGGGAGCCCTGGTGGGTGATGGGCCTGTGGGCGGCGGTGTCCGTGCTGCTGCTCGCCGGTTCGACGCTGTGGCTGCGGCGGTTCCCGGCGGGGCCGCTGGAGTCGGCGCAGCGGTGGGCGCTGAGGCTGACCGAAAAGCGCTCGACAGGCCGAGGCGGATCTTCCTAGGGTCGGTGGTACGGCATCGCGTGTCGGTCACCGTCCGGGTGAGGCATGGAGGTGCCCGTGAGATGCCCACGGAGGCATTCCACCGTGTCAGTAGAGCTCAACCACACCATCGTCGCCGCAAAGGACAAGCGGGAGTCCGCCGAGTTCCTCGCCCGCATCCTCGGTCTGGAGGTGGGCGCCGAGATGGGCCCCTTCCTCCCGGTGCAGACCGCCAACGGAGTCACCCTCGACTTCGCGACGGTCCCCGAGGAGCACATCACGACGCAGCACTACGCGTTCCTCATATCGGAGGCCGAGTTCGACGCGGCCTTCGCGCGCATCCGGCAGGCGGGCATCCCGTACTGGGCCGACCCGCGCCGGGAGCGCCCCGGCCAGATCAACCGCAACGACGGGGGGCGCGGGCTGTACTTCATGGACCCGTCCGACCAGGCCATGGAGATCATCACCCGCCCGTACGGCAGTGGAGCCGACCCGGCCGCGTAGCTGCCTGGCTGCGAAGCCGAGCCCCGCGCCGCCGCCCGGCCGTGTGGCAGCGCCGCCGTGTCCCGCCCGGCCGTGTCAGGCCCGGCCGCGTCACCGCCCGGCCGTCGTATCCGACGGGTTCCAGCGGGCCGTGCGCCGCCGGGCCAGCCACAGGGTCGCGGCGGCCACGCACGCCGAACCGACCATCAGGAGCGGTACCAGCGGGCTCGGCGGCCGCGCGCCGTGTGCCATGGCCGCTGTCGCCCGGGCGTCCGTACCGTCCGGGCGGTCCGCGGCGGGACCGGCGGCGCCGGGGGGCACGTCACCGGAGGGCGCGGCGGCGTTCCCGGAGGCCGTACGGGCGGAGCCGTCGGACCCGGCACCCGCACCGGCCGCCGGGCCGGACACGGAGCCCCGGTCGTTCGCCTCACCGGAAGCCGCGGCCCCGCCCGTCGCCGGGGTCCTGCCGGGGGCTCCGGCGGCGAGGGTCGCCCGGCCGGGCTCGGGCGCGGACGGGGCGGCGGGGGTCTTCGGGCCCTGCGACACGAGCCGGGTGGCGGGCGGCGGCAGCAGCGACCCGACGGGCCGGACCTTCGACCCGTGCGCGAACCCCCAGTCCAGCAGCTCCCTGGCCTCCTCGTACACCGCGCGCTGCCCGCCGGACGGGTTCATGACCGTGACGACGAGGGTGCGCCCGTCGCGCCGGGCGGCGGCGATCAGGGTGTGGCCGGCGCCGCTCGTGTAGCCGTTCTTCACCCCGAGGACGCCGGGGTACTTGGCGATGCCGTCCTCGCCGGTGAGCAGCCGGTTCGTGTTGCGGATGCCGTACGACCAGCCGCCGGCGGGGAACGACGCGTACGGCAGGGCGCAGTACCGGGCGAAGTCCGGGTTCCGCAGCCCCTCGCGGCCGAAGACGGCGAGGTCGTACGCGGACGAGACCTGGCCCGGCGCGTCGTACCCGTCCGGTGACACGACCCTCGTGTCCAGCGCGCCGAGCGCGCGGGCGGTGGCCTCCATCTGGCGCGCGGTGGCCTCCCAGCCGCCGTTGAGACCGGCCAGCACGCGGACGGCGTCGTTGCCGGAGTGCAGGAACACCCCGCGCCAGAGGTCCGCGATCTTGTACGTCACGTCCTCCTTCACCCCGACGAGGCTGCTGCCCGCGCCGATCCCGGTCAGCTCCCGCTCGGAGACCGTGTGCTGGGCGGTCTGCGACAGCTTCGGCAGGACGGTCAGCGCGAACAGGGCCTTCAGGGTGGAGGCGGGCGGCATCTTCTTGTGGGCGTTGTACGCGGCGAGGACGTTGCCGGTACCGGCGTCCGCGACGAGCCAGGAACGCGCCGAGAGGGACGGCGGCGCGGTGGCGCCGGGCGGGAGCCGCACCTGCGTACCGGGCCGGTGCAGCACCGCCGGATCGACCCGGGCACCGGGACGGGGCGGCATGGGCTCCCCGGGCCGGGGGGAGGTGCGGGCGGCTGCGGCGGCCGTCGTGGCTGCGGTGGCGGCCGCGGTCCCGGTGGCGGTCGTGGCCGCGGCCGAGGCGGCGGAGGACAGCACGAGGAGGGGGAGGAGCAGGGCGAGCAGGAGGAGGGTGGCGAGGCCCGCGGCGGTCCGGGGCGCGGAGCTGACGATCATTCAGCCACGGTAGGAAGCGGGTCCGGGGTGCGCCCGTCGGCGTGCACCAACCGGTGGACGCCGCACCCCCACCCGGGTGCGACCCTCACGCGGCGCCCGGGGACCCGTACCCGGGGGGCCGCTCGTCCGGGCGGCGCTGGCGGGGGGCGTCCGCCGGGCCCGCTGGGTGGGGCGCCCGCCGGGCCCGCGTATCCGCCGGGGCCGTGGGATGGGGGGTGCCTGCCGGGCCCAGGGGTGGGGCCGTGCGAGGGGCCGCAGGGGGGTTGTCATTCGGATGGCGGCGCCAGGGGGCTTCCGGGGAGCAGGGGGTGGCCGGGGCTGATATTCCGGAGAAGTAAGCGTCCGTGGGGGGCTTGCCGAGTGGAGGGCCACCTATGACCCAGTACGTCTCGACCACCAGCCTTGCGGTGGACTTTCAGCAGGGCATCACCGACGCCTGGTCGAGGGTCGCCACGTTCGTCCCGAAGTTCGTGGCCTTCCTGGTCATCCTGGCCATCGGCTGGTTCGTGTCCAAGATCATCGCCAAGGTGGTGGACCGGGTCCTGCGGAAGGTCGGCTTCGAGCGGCTCAGCGAGCGCGCGGGCTCCGACCGCATGCTCGCGAACTCCCAGTACGACGCCACCGGCATCGTCAGCAAGGTCGTCTACTACGGGCTCCTCCTGGTCACCCTCCAGCTCGCCTTCGGCGTCTTCGGGCCGAACCCGATCAGCGGCATGATCGACAGCATCGTCGCCTGGCTGCCGAAGGCCCTGGTCGCGCTGGTCCTGGTGGTCGTCGCGATGGCCATCGCCAACGCCGTCCGCAACATCGTGCGCGGCGTCCTCTCCGGCGTCTCGTACGGCAACACCGTCGCCACCGTCGTCTGGGGCGTGATTATCGCGCTCGGTGTGATCGCCGCGCTGGGCCAGGCCGGTATCGCCACGGCCGTCACGCAGCCGGTGCTGTACGCGGTGCTCGCCGCGGCGGCCGGCATCCTGATCGTCGGCGTCGGCGGCGGCGCGATCGTGCCGATGCGGCAGCGGATGGAGCGCTGGATGAGCTCCGCCGAGCAGGAGTCGGCCAAGGCCAAGGCCGGTACAGGGGCGTACATGGCCGGCCGTGAGGACGCGATGAGCCAGCAGCGGCGGGAGCAGGAGCGCCAGCGGCGCGGGATGGGCGGCGGCACGGGCGGCGCGAACCGGATGTGATCCGGTCCCTCCGGGCGGAAGGACGGCCCAGCTCCGGGACCCGGTACCGGGCCGGGAGCGCGGGCCCGGAGGCCAGGGTCAGTCCGGATCCAGGTCGCGGTCCTGGTCGAGGCCGAGGCCGAAGTCTAGGTCCGGGTCCCGTACGCCGTGCGCGTCGAGCGGGCCCCGGGCCTCGGCCCGGGCGCCCAGCAGGTCGTACCGGCGTATCAGCCAGCAGATGGCCGTCAGTCGGCAGACGGCGAAGTCGTACCCCGGCGGCTCGTCCCAGCCGGTCTCGGCGAGCGCGTCGAGGAAGCCGAGCGCGTAGTCGGAGAGCGCCTCCTCGTCCGGCGGCCCCGGCACCAGCTCCGGGCCGACGGCGCCGATGCGCTCGCGCAGCGCGGCCACGTGCTGGTCGACGGCGGCGACGAAACCGGGCTCGAAGGCGAACTCGGCCAGGCGCGGCGCGAACGTCGTGGCGACGGTGGTGAGAGGCGACAAGGAAGGCACTCGCCCACGTTAGGCGGAGGGCGGCCGCCCTGAAGACCCCCAAAGGCGACATGCGACACATCTCACGCCCAGCGGGCGGTAGTTGATCAATGGGTACGGTCCGGGCGGATTCCTCGTCGGCAGGATAGGGGCCGCTCCTGAGGGGCACTTGGGAGGGAACTTCTTTCGGAGCCCGCCCCTGAGACCTCGGGAGGAACCCATGAACGCGGTCCTGCACGACAAGCTCTTCATGCGCCTTCACGAACTGCCGGTGCTGGCCCATATGACCTACGACGAGAACGACCCGTACGCGGTCCGCGTGGCGTTCACGGACGGTGAGTACGTGTACGCGGAGTGGCGCCTCGACCGGGGGATGCTCCGGGAGGGGATGCGGCGCGAGGTCGGCGAGGGAGATGTCCGAATCTGGCCGGGTGTCCATATAGAACTGTGCGGCGAGGCCGACTTCACGGTCGGCGAGGAGTCGCTGGCGCGGTTCCTGGAGCGTACGTACGAGGTGGTGCCCGAGGGTGAGGAGCGGGTCGATGTGGACGGCCTCGTCACTCGCCTCCTGACCGCGGGCTGAGCCGACGGCGGGGCGCCTGAGCGGCAGCCGAGGGCGTGGAGAGGTCGTCGCACGCCTCCTGGGGCGATGCGGGACGGGACGGGGTGCGCGGCCGGGGCGGACAGGTCTTCCGAAGCCGCCGGGTCCTAGGCTTTCCGGCCATGAGCCCGAGCCCGAGTCCCCGTCCGAGCCCGCGACCGAGCCCGAGGCCGCGCATCGGCCTGCGGCGACGAGCGGCCGGTGGTGCCGCGCTCGACGGGGCGGTGCTGGGGGCCGTGGCCCTGGGCGGGGCGCTGGGCGCGGGGGCGAGGTACGGCGTGGCGGTGGCGCTGCCCACCGGGCAGGACGGGTTCCCCTGGGCGACGCTGTGGACGAACGTCGCGGGCTGCGCGCTGATGGGCGTGTTCATGGCGCTGCTGGACGAGGCGCGGCGCCCGCACCGGCTGCTGCGGCCCCTGGTCGGTACGGGCATGCTGGGCGGGTTCACGACGTTCTCGGCGTACGCCCTGGAGACCCGGGCGCTGCTGGAGGGCGGCCGTGCGGTGACGGCGTTCGCGTACCTGGCGGGCACGCTGGTCGCGGCGCTGCTGGCGGTGGCGGTGGCGGCGTGGGCGACTCGGGGCGCGGTGGCGCTGGTACGGAGGAGGCGGGCGGCATGACCGGTACGGCCCGGGTGCCGTCGGGTGCGGCTACGCGGCTGACGGTCCTCGTCGGGGAGGCGGACCAGTGGCGCCACAGGCCGCTGTACGCGGAGATCGTGCACCGCGCCCACGAGGCGGGCCTCGCGGGGGCGAGCGTGTTCCGGGGCGTGGAGGGCTTCGGCGCGTCGTCGCGGGTCCACACGTCACGGCTGCTGTCGCTGAGCGAGGACCTGCCGGTGGCGGTGGTGATCGTGGACGAGGACGCGCGGGTGCGGGAGTTCCTGCCCAGGCTGGAGGGCCTCGTGGACGGCGGCCTGGTGACGCTGGAGCGCTGCGAGGTGGTGCGGTACGGGGACGGAGCCCCTGGTGCGGGCCCGGGTTCCGGTGCGGGCGGTGACCCGCGCGCGGGCGGTGCGGGGTCCGGTGCGGGCGGCGGCTCCGGTACGGGTGATGGCTCCGGTTCGGGCGGCGGCTCCGGTACGGGCGGTGCGGGCGGCGGGGGCGTGGCCGGGTGACGTGGCTGCTGGTGCTGGTGGGTGGCGCGCTGGGCGCCCCGCTGCGGTACCTGACCGACCGGGCGGTTCAGTCGCGGCACGACTCGGTGTTCCCGTGGGGCACCCTGACCGTCAACGTCCTGGGCTCCCTCGTGCTGGGCGTCCTCGCGGGCGCGGCGGTGGCGTCCCCGGCGTACGCCCTGCTGGGCACCGGCCTGTGCGGGGCGCTCACGACGTACTCGACGTTCTCGTACGAGACGCTCCGCCTGACCAGCGCGGGCTCCGCCCGGTACGCGGCCGCCAACGCGGCGGTGACGGTCGCCGCGTCCCTGGGCGCGGTGGCGGCGGGCGTGGCGCTGGGGCGCGCCCTCGGGGGGTGAGCCGCGCCGGACGCCCTCCGGCGGCACGGGGGCAGGCACGGGGGGCCGTCACCACGCGGGTTGCGGGCGGTCCAGACTGAACGCGTGGAGGACGCGGTGGCGAGGGCGCAGAAGTCGCAGAGGGCGGATACGGCCGCGATGGCGGAGCTGGCGGAGCGGCTGGTCCGGGTCGGCGGGGTCGTCGGGGTGTGCCTCGGCGGGAGCCGGGCCCGCGGGACGCACCGGGAGGACTCCGACTTCGACCTGGGCCTGTACTACCGGGCGCCCCCCGACACCGGCGCGCTGCGGCGACTCGCGGCCGAGCTGACCGGCACCGACGTGGAGGTGACCGAGCCGGGCGGCTGGGGGCCCTGGGTGGACGGCGGCGCGTGGCTGACGGTCGGCGGGCGGCGGGTGGACTGGATCTACCGGGACGTCGACCGGGTACGGCGCGTCTGGGCCGAGTGCCTGGCCGGGCGGTACGAGGTCGGCGCGCAGGCCGGGCACCCGCTGGGCGTGTACGCGCACGCGTACGTCGGGGAGCTGGCACTGGGCCGGGTCCTCGCCGACCCGACCGGCGAACTGCGGGCCTTGCGCGGGCGGTTGCACCCGTACCCGGCTCCGCTGCGGGACGCGCTCGTGGCCAACGCCCGCTGGGAGGTGCCGTTCACCCTGGGCGTCGCCCGCAAGGGGGCGGCGCGCGGGGACGCCTTCCACGTGGCCGGGTGCCTGTTCCGCGCGGTCGGCCTGCTGGTCCACGCCCTGCACGCCCACGCCGGGGCCTGGCTGATCAACGAGAAGGGCGCCGTGGACGAGGCCGCCCGCCTCCCCGCCGCGCCCGCCGGTTTCGCCCGGCGCGCCCACGCCCTGTTCGCCGCGCCGGCGACGACCCCGGAGGCCCTGCACGCCACCCTGGACGCCGCCGACCACCTGGCGTCCGAGGTCCTGGAGGCCCTGGGGGCGGGGTGACCAAGCCCCCGTCCGTGTACCTGCGCCCCGACTGCGCGGCAGGGTGGCGCGCCGCCTCCGCTGTGGCTGCGTTTCCCCTGGTCGTGCGGGACCGAGACCTTGAGGCACAGCGGACCTCTGGAGCGCCACGTCCAACGCCTCATGTACCCGTGGGGCCCCCAGTCGGGGCGCACCGGGCCAGCACGGGGCCACCGCGCCCGAGCCGGGCTCACCCCGCCAGGTACGCCAGGCTCGTCGCGGCGCCCAGGGCCGCGCCCGCCAGGACCTGGGCCGCCGTGTGGTAGCGGAGCGCCACGCGGGACCAGCAGACGGCGGCCGTCATGGCGTACGCGGTGAGCCACCACGCCGAGTGGACGCACGCCAGGAGCGTGACCACCGATGACGCGACGGCCGAGTCCACGGAGATCTTCCACACCGTGTTGACGGCCAGCAGCCCCACCGTCATCGCCCACAGCGCGAGCATCGCGACCAGGATGCCGGTCGGCGCCCCGCCCAGGACCATGACCAGGGAGCCCGTACCGATCGAGCCGAGGATCACGAAGAAGATCGGCGCCCGTTGGGTGCGGTCCACGACGTGCCGGTCGCCCCACCGACCCCGGCCCCGTTCCCACTCGATGTACGCCGCCGGGACGATGCCCGCGCACAGCGCGCCGAGCAGCCCCCACAGCAGGCCCGTCCAGTGGCCCGCCGCGAAGCCGCCGACGGCGAGCATGCCGACGAGCAGGACATTGCGCGGCTGGAGGACGTCGGTGACCCGCCGGGCCACGGTCTCCACCGGGTACGCGGACACGGGCGGGGCCGTCATGCGAGCAGCCGCCTCGCGCGCTCCTCCGGTATCGACCGGTACGCCTCCGCCACCCGCACGAGCCATGCCACCTCACCGTCCTGGTCCGTCGCCTGCCGGGTGTCGAACTCCGCCGCCTCACCGGCCTGCGCGCCCGCCGCCTTCGCCGCCAGCGCCGCCTTGATCCAGTACGCGTCCGCCACAGGCCCCGCCGAGCCCGCCGCCTCCCGGGCGGCCGGGAGCAGTCCGTGCGGCACGTAGTGGCGCAGCTTCTCCACGGCGTCCGCGATGTCCGCCGCCCACCGGTCCACCCGCAGGTCGGCGGGGGTGCCGAAGCGGGTCAGCTCCCGCGCCAGCGACGCGGGCGGCGCGAACGGCTGGTCGGGGAACGCCGCCATCAGCTCCCGCCACAGCGGGTGCAGCGCCACCTGCGCCCGCCAGAGCCGCACCCGCCGCCAGCCGCTGCGACACGCCGGGATGGACGCGCCGACCGCGAACAGCGCGAACAGCAGCACCTGGGCCGCCTCCGTCGCCTTGTCGAAACCCTCGGCGAAGCCGGCGGTCGGCTCCTCCGCGACGCTGATCCACAGGAACAGCGTGCGGCTCACCGTGTACGCGACGCCGATGAACATCGCCGCCGTCATCATCCCGAGCCCCACCCGCAGGTGCCGCAGCGGCGCGTTGGCCGTCGCCAGCGCCCACTGGTACGCGCACACGGCCGACGCGGCGCCCAGGTACACGTAGAACACCGTCATGTAGAGCGAGGCGCCCCACTGTCCCGCGTGGTCCGACACGAACCGGTCCGAGGGGACGGAGCGGTCCACGACGGTGAAGAACAGCACGGTCAGCAGGACCAGCGTCGCCACGGACGCCTTCGCCGCGACGTGCTGGATCATCCGCGCGAAGCGGACGTGCCGCGGGACGGTCCCGCCGTCCGGGTACGAGCCGTAGATCGCCACGATGTAGCTGAGGATCGCCAGGATCGCGACCGTCGCCGTGTAGTGCTTGATCAGTACGGCGAGGTCCACCACCGGGCTGTTGTTGAGGCTGGTCCGCACGATGTGGGTCTTCGTCCACAGGGCGGCGGCGAACCCGGCGTAGCAGCCCCACAGGGCGCGGCGGCGCTTGTCCTCCTCGTCGCCCCACAGCGCCGCGGGCATCCGCCACAGCGCCACGGCCGTCATCAGGGCGGCCACCAGGTAGCCGGCCAGGTCCAGGGCAGTCAATTCGCGTCCTCGTGGGGGGAGGGGGTCCGTGGGGTGGTCAGTCGCGCCGGAACAGGCCCCGGCGGGGGTGGGCGACCGGTCTGGACAGGGAGTTGGCGAGCCGCCCCACCATGTCGTCGCTCGACACGTCCCGCGCCAGCCGGGGGATCAGCGAGGCGCCGAGCTCCGCCATCCGCTCGTCGTGCGTGTCGTACTGGGCGCGGGCCTGCACGGTGGTGCCCGCCTCCATCATCCGGGAGATCAGCGACGTGTCGAACACGGGCAGCAGACGCCGCAGTTGGTCCGCGTCGAGCGACGTGCCGTGGTCGAACCACTCGTGGCACAGCTCGTGCAGGATGACGTGCTGCGTCTGGTACGTGGTGGGGCGGCGCCGGTACAGGACGAAGCTCGTGTTCCCGGCCTTCAGCCGGAGCCCGCAGGCGGAGTTGACGCGCGCGAGGCGGTCGGGCAGCTCCCGCAGGACGATGCGGCGGCCCCGCGCGGCCTCCATGTTGGCGATGAGCTCGGGGATGCCGAACGGCGCCGGGATCGGAAGGTCGGCCAGCCGGGCCTCGCACTCTCTGCGCAGCGCGCGCATGGACCGCGTGGCGCGCGTGGTCCGCGTGGATCGCTGGGACATCGAGACCTCTTGATCGTCAGCCACGTGGGGTGTGACCTGCGAACTGCGAGTCTAGCCAAGCGGATGCGGACGCGCGTTCGTCAACGGCCTTCCGCGCCGCCCGCCACCTCGTCCCGCGCAGCAGCGCCCGCCGGGCGGCCCGCCGCCCTGCCTCACGCGCCGTCCGGCGTGCCGCCCGCCTGGTCGCCCTCCGCCGTGCCGGAAGGGCCGCCTCCCTGCGCCTCCTTGAGCAGCGACAGTGCGAACTCCAGCAGCTCCGGGGGCAGTCCCGCGTCGTCCACGCCCCGCGCCGCGAGGCCGCTGATCTCACCCGTACGGCGCTTCACCAGGAACTGGAGGCCCGCGACGACGTCGTCCACGACCTCCGACTCCTCCTTGAAGAACCGCCAGTCCACGCCGAAGCCGAGGCCGAGCGCCTTCAGGATGTCCTCGGACGGGTGGGTCACCTTGCCCGCCAGGATGTTGGAGAAGTAGCTGTGCGAGAGGGAGCCGCCGCGCTCCCTGACCAGCTCGGAGAAGGCCCGGCCCGAGACCTTCTGGCCGGGGAAGGTCTTCTCCACCATGTAGGCGACCTTCTGCTGAAGCGTTCTCAGCTCGGGTGCCGCGGTGCGCTCCCCGCCGTTGCCGTCGTCCATCCCGGTCCCCACGTTCGCGTCCGCCGCTGCTGCGCGGTCAATCAACGGGCCCGTACTGTACCGATCCCGGCCCGGGCGGTTCAGGTCCGGAACGGGCTTGCGCAAACACTCTACGTCACTGTTAACTCGAAAAAACATGGACAGGGGGCCACGAGGGGAGTCCCTTGTCCGTACGGGAACGCGTGTGCCCGGACCGACCCGAACGGCCCGGGCGCACGCGGCCCCGCAGCGCCGTCCGCGCGCCCGTTCCCCGTACGCGCCCGGCACGCCCCGCGCCCGTTCTCCCCTGTACGCCCCCGGCCCGTACGCACCCCGCGCCCCGGCCCGTACGCGCTCGCCCCGCGCCCGTACCGCCCTCGCCCGCGCCGGTACGCGCCTCCGTCCCGTACGCGCCCGCCTCCCGCGCCCGCACGCGCCCCGCGCCCGCACGCGCGTGCGGCGCCGCGCGTACCGTGGCGTGCCGGCCTCCGTGGCGGTGGAGGCGCCGCCGGGTAGGGTGACCCCCCGGCCCGCGCGGTGGTCGCCGGGCGGGACGACGGAAGGGCCGGAGACCGCGGTGGCTGGACGTGCGACAGGGGTGGGGCACCGGCTGTTCGCCGCCCATCCGGCCCGCACGCTGGTGCTGGCGTTCGCCGTGGCCGTCCTCGTCGGCACGGGCCTGCTGTCGCTGCCGCTCGCCACCGCGGACGGGCACTCCGCCGGTTTCGTCACGGCCCTGTTCACCGCCACGTCCGCCGTGTGCGTCACCGGCCTGGTCGTGGTGGACACGGGCACGTACTGGAGCGGCTTCGGCCAAGGGGTCATCCTGGCCCTCGTCCAGGCCGGCGGCTTCGGCATCATGACGATGGCCTCGCTGCTCGCGCTCCTGATCTCCGGGAGGCTGCGGCTGCGCCTCCAGCTGACGGCGCTCGCCGAGACGAAGACCTTCGGCATCGGGGACGTACGCCGGGTGCTGCTCGGCGTCGCAGGGACGACCGCCGCCGTGGAGCTGGCCGTGAGCGCCGTGCTCGCGCTGCGGTTCCGCTTCGGGTACGACATGCCGGTGGGGCAGGCCGCGTACCACGCGTTCTTCCACGCCGTGTCGGCCTTCAACAACGGCGGCTTCGCCCTGCTCCTGGACAGCGTCGTCCCGTACCGGACCGATCCGCTGGTGACGTTGCCCATCGCGGCCGCCGTCATCCTCGGCGGCATCGGTTTCCCCGTCCTGCTGGAGCTGCTGCGGCACCGCAGGCGGCGGCTGACCACGGGACGGCGCGGCTGGACGCTCCACACCAAGCTGACCATCGTCACCACGGCCGCCCTGCTGTTCACCGGCACCGCCCTGACCACCCTGCTGGAGTGGGGCAACCCCGACACCTTCGGCCCGCTCCACTGGAGCGGGAAGCTGCTGAACGGCTTCTTCCACTCCGCGATGACCCGCTCCGGAGGCTTCAACGCCGTCGATGTCGGCGCGATGGAAGCCTCCACCCTGCTGATGACCTGCACGCTGATGTTCGTGGGCGGCGGCAGCGCGGGCACGGCGGGCGGCATCAAGGTGACCACCTTCGCGGTGCTGGCCGCCGCGATGGTCGCGGAGGCGCGCGGCGAGCCCAACTCGACCATCATGGGCCGCCGTCTCGCCCCGCACGCGCTGCGCCAGGCCCTGACGGTCGCGCTGCTCGGCGTCGGCTTCGTGATAGCGGCGACGCTCGCGCTGCTGACCGTGGTGAAGGCGCCGCTGGAGGCCGTGCTGTTCGAGGCGGTCTCGGCGTTCGCGACCGTCGGTCTGTCCACCGGGATCACGGCGGACCTGCCGGTCTCCGGGGAACTGATCGTGATCCTGCTCATGTTCGTCGGCCGGCTCGGCCCGGTCACCCTCGTCTCGGCCCTCGCCCTGCGGGAGCGCAAGCGCCGGTACGAGCTACCCGAGGAGCGACCTGTCATTGGGTGACTACCTGCACCATCTGCGCGGCAGGCGCCGCAAGCGCCTCGCCGAGACCGACACGGGCGACCAGCGGGTCGCCGTCATAGGGCTGGGCCGGTTCGGCAGCTCGCTGGCCCACGAGCTGACCCGGCGCGGCTGGGACGTCCTCGGCATCGACACGGACGCCCGGCTGGTCCAGAAGGTCAGCGACGTCCTCACCCACTCGGCCGTCGCCGACTGCACCGACCCCGAGGTGCTGGAACAGCTCGGCGTGCACGAGTTCACCAGCGCCGTCGTCGGCATCGGCACGGACGTGGAGGCGAGCATCCTCATCGCCGCGAACCTGCTCGACGCCGGGGTCCCCAACATCTGGGCCAAGGCCATCAGCCGCCAGCACGGGCAGATCCTGAAGCGGCTCGGCGTCCACCACGTGGTGCTGCCCGAGCACGAGATGGGCGAGCGGGTCGCGCACCTGGTGACCGGGCGGATGCTCGACTTCATCCAGTTCGACGACGACTACGCGCTGGTCAAGACGGTCGCCCCGGACATCGCGACGGGCGTCCCGCTCGGCGAGAGCCAGGTCCGCAGCCGGTGGGGCGTGACGGTCGTCGGCATCAAGCGGCCGGGTCAGGACTTCACGTACGCGACGGCCGAGACGGTCATGGAGCGCGGTGACGTCATCGTCGTCACCGGCAAGACGCATGCGGTGGAGTCCTTCGCGGAGCTGAGCTGAGCCGAGCTGAGCTGCGGCGAGCCGAGCTGAAAACGAGCTGAGCCGCGTCGAGCTGAGCTGGACGGAGCCGGACAGGGCCGGAGCCGGGCATCCGGGGCCGGCCGGGCGCCCTGGCGCGGCCCCGGGACGTTGCCGCGCGCCATCCCGTAAGGGTGGTTAACGTGGCAAACCGGAAATCACTCGTGAACCGTGAGGGGATCGTCATGGCCGGACCGACCGAGGGCATGCCCATCTGGGCGGACGCGATGTTCACCGACCTGGAGGGCGCCAAGGCCTTCTACGGCGACGTGCTGGGCTGGACCTTCGGCGAGGAGGCCACCGAGTACGGCAACTACACGCAGGCGTACGCCGACGGCAAGGCGGTCGCCGCCGTCGTGCCGCCCATGCCGGACCAGGGCGCCGAGACCCCGCACTCCGCCTGGTGCCTGTACCTCGCGACCGACGACGTGGAGGAGACCGCGCGGAAGGTGCGGGACAACGGCGGCGAGGTCCTCATGGGGCCCATGGCGGTCGGGGAGTTCGGCTCGATGCTGATCGCCCGCGACCCGGGCGGCGTCACGTTCGGCGCCTGGCAGCCGGGCACCCACCGGGGCTTCGAGGCGCGGTCCGTGCCGGGCGCGTACGCCTGGTCGGAGATCTACACGCGGGACGCGGCGAAGGCCGACGCGTTCTTCCCCGCCGTCTTCCCGTACGCGGTGAAGCGCATGCCGGACGAGCACATCGACTTCAAGGTCCTCCAGCTCGGTGACGACCCGGTGCTCGGCCGGATGAAGATGGGCGAGGAGTACCCGCCGGAGGTGCCGCCGTTCATCAGCGTGTACTTCGCCGTCGAGGACGTGGACGCGGCGGTCGGGCGGGCCACGACACACGGCGCGAAGGTCGTGTACGGGCCGATGACCAGCCCGTTCGGCCGGTTCGCGGCGCTGGTGGACCCGCAGGGCGCGCCGTTCGCGCTGATCGACGAGACGACGACGGAGGGCGAGATGCCGGACCTGGTCCCGGACGCCTGACCTGCGCCTGACGGCGTCGTACGCCTCCGCGCCGCAGGAGTCCCGTACGCCCCGTGCCCGCGCGCCGGGGAACCCCCGTACACCTCCGCGCCCCGCTCCGACGGCTCTCCCGCCGCTCCGGAGCGGGGCGCGGGTGTACCTAGAGACAGAAGGGGCCAAACGGGCATACCGTGGAATTCACTCGGACGCTACAACCGCAGGAGGCGGACGCCATGACATTCGTGCAGGTCATCGACTGCCGGACGCAGCAGGTGGACGCGCTGAACAGCCTGATGGACGACTGGGTCGAGGCGACCCGGGGCAGGCGGACGGCCACCCACTCGATCGTCGCCAAGGACCGCTCCGACGCCTCGCACGTCGTCGAGATCGTCGAGTTCCCCTCGTACGAGGAGGCCATGCGCAACTCCCACCTCCCGGAGACCGACCGGATCTACCGGGAGCTGGTGGCCCTGTGTGACGGCGAGCCGTCCTTCACGGACCTCGACGTCGTGCGGGACGAGCAGTTGAACAAGGCGCTGGTGAAGGAGTTCTTCGACCGGGTCGTCAACGGCCGTGACATGGAGGCGTTGGAGGAGCTGTGCGCCGCCGACTACCGGGAGCACGACCCGTCCCTGTCGTCCGAACCGCTGGACCTCCAGGGCGCCAAGGAGCAGAACGGCGAGCTGATGGACGCGTTCGAACCGCGCGTCACGCTGGACCGGATCGTCGCCGAGGGCGACCTCGTGTGCGTCGGAATAGACTTCCGGGGCCACCACAGCCGCGAGTACCGGGGCATCCCGGCGACCGACCGGGAAATGACGGGCACAGGTCATGCCACGTTCCGCTGCGCGGACGGCAAGATCGCGGAGAGCTGGTGGAACTGGGACGAGGTCGGCATGCTGCGGCAGCTGGGCGTACTGGACACCTGACCGGGACACCGCAGCCCGGTCCGTACGGCTCCGGGGTCAGCCGACCGGGTCGAGGTGGCCGCGCAGGGTCGCGGCGAGGTCCTCCGCCCTGCGGAGCCGCACGCGCAGCGCCTCGCACCGCGCCTCGACGGCCTCCCGGTACGTGCCGAGGCGGGCCAGCAGCCGCTCCCGCTCCTCCCCCTCCGGCGGGTCGTCCGTCGAGGCGAGCCGGGCGGTGACGTCCAGTACCTCGCGCATCTCGTCCACGGTGAAACCGAGGGGCCTCATCCGCGCCGCCGCGAGCAGCCGTTCGACGTCCTGCTCCGTGTACAGCCGGAACCCGCCCTTGGTGCGGGCCGACGGCGCGGCGATGCCCGCGTCCTCGTAGTGGCGGATCGTGCGCAGCGACAGGCCGGTCCGCTGGGCCACCTCGCCGATCCGCATGTGCCACCGCTGGTCGTCCGCCATCGCCGCGCCCGCCTGCCTCGTCGCCGCCCGCGCGAGCCCGCGAGCCCGCGCGCCCACTGGAGCGGCCCAGCTTACGTACGGGCCCCGCCGCCGCCGGGACGACGGCGGCGCGGCGCGGTCACCGTGCCACGAACTGCGTAAGGATCGCCTGCACCTCGTAGATGTCCACGCCCTTGGTGAACGTCTTCTGGACCGGCACCTGGCTGCCGCTGATCCAGATCTTCAGCTCGGCGTCGAGGTCGAACGTGCCCGCCGTCTCCACCGCGAAGTGCGTGATGCTGCGGTACGGGATCGAGTGGTACTCGACCTTCTTGCCGGTGATGCCCTGCTTGTCCACCATGATCAGTCGGCGGTCGGTGAACAGGATCGTGTCGCGGATCAGCAGGTACGCCGCGTGGACCCGCTCGCCGGGGCCGAGCAGCCGCGCGTAGTCCTGCTGCGCGCTCGCCGGGTCCACGGTGTGGGCGTTGCCGCACAGTGCCATGAGAACCCCCGTGATCGATTCGTACGATCGTCGCACTGTACCGTCGCGGGACGGTGCGACGCAGGACCGTGCGGACGGGCCGGGGGCGGCCGTGCCGGGCAAGGACAAGGGCGAGGGCGAGGGGCGAGGAGCAGGGTGAACCAGCAACCGTACGGCGAGGACCCGCAGAGGTGGGACCCGGAGGCGACGGAACTCCTCCCGCCCACGAGGGCGTCGTACGGACCGCCCACCCCCGAGGCCCCTCAGGCCCCTTACGGGGCGGAGAACTCCTACGGGTCTCAGAACTCCTACGGGTCCGAGAACTCCTACGGGTCTCAGAACTCCTACGGGTCCCATAACCCCTATGGGCAGGGCCCGCATCCCGCCGACCCGCACGACCCGCAAGGGCAGTACGAGCCGTACGGCCCAGGCGGCCCAGGCGGCCCCGGCGGGTACGGCTCGTACGGTGGCCCGGCGCCCGTGGAGGCGACGCGGCCGCTGCCCCGCATCGAGGACGACCTCCCGCCCGGCCCGCCCGCCTCGCCGGTCCCGCCCCGCCGCACCGGCAGGAGCGGACCGCCCAGGGCGGTGCTCGTGGGCGCCGCGATCGTCGTGTGCGCGGCCGCGGGCCTGGCGATCGGCGCCGTGCTGGGCGGGGGCGACGGCGACGACGCCCCCGAGGCGGCCCCCGCCTCCGCCCCGGCTGTCGCGCCCACCCCGTCAGCCGCCCCCGACCCGGCCCCGACGCCGTCCCCGACCCCCACCCCGACTCCGACGCCGCCGCCGGTACCGGCAGGCACGTTCGTGCTGGTGGAGCCCGCGACGGGCCGGGCCGCCGACGTGCAGGGTGCCGCCACCAACGACGGCGCGCCCGTCCTCGCCTGGGAGCGCCACGGCCAGCCGAACCAGCAGTGGCAGGTGGTGGACCTCGGCGACGGCCACGTCCAGTTGCGGGCCGTCCACTCGGGGCTGTGCCTCCAGCCCGTCGATCCGCTCGGCCCCGGCGCGGTCGTCGTGCAGCGGCCGTGCGTGGACAGCGACGCCCAGCGCTGGGTGCCGACGCCGTCCGCCGACGCGGCGACCCACACGTTCGCCCTGAAGGGCTGGGGTCTCGCCCTGGCGCCGGCCGGCCCGGAGAACGGCTCCCCGCTGAGCCTCCAGGCGCCCGACGCCGCCAACCCGCGGGGCTGGGCGCTCCAGGCGCCGTAGACACCGCCATGCGTGCGTGGTTCGCTCGTGGTGTGGAGGCGCCCGAGGACCGCGCGCTGCCGCCGCGCGTGGAGGCGGTGCTGGACGACACCGTCCGCGCGTACTGGACGGCACGGGAGCGGCAGCACGTACGCGATGTCTACGCCGGGGTGCGGATCAAGAAGTTCCCCGAGGACCTGCGGATGATGGAGCACCTGATGTGGCTCTCCCGCAGCCAGGTCGTCGTGGAGCTGGGCACGCACTTCGGCGGTTCCGCGCTGTGGTTCCGCGACCGGCTGCGCGCCCTCGCCGGGTACGGGCGGGTGCCGCGCGACGTGCGGGTCGTCACGCTGGACCTGCGCCAGGACAAGGCGCGCGCCGCCCTTTTGGCCGCCGACCCGTCGTACGAGGACGGGATCACGCTCCTGGAGGGTGACATCACCGACCCGGAGACGGCCCTGAGGGCCCGGGCGGCGTTCCCGGAGGGGGCGCGGTGCCTGGTGGTGGAGGACACCCTGCACACGTACGGGACGACGGCGGCCGCGCTGCGGAACTTCGCGCCGCTGGTGCCGGTCGGCGGGTTCTTCGTGGTGGAGGACGGCATCGTGGACGTGCCGGAGCTGCGGCCGCCGGACATGCCGGGCGGGGTGCTGCCGGCCGTACGGGACTGGCTGGCGGGACCGGACGGCGCGGACTTCCGGCAGCGGCGCGACCTGGAGCGGTACGGCCTGACGTGCCACGTGGGCGGCTGGCTGGAGCGGGTGCGGCAGGGCCCGGCATAGGGGCGCGGCTCAGGGGTACTGCGGCGGCATGGCCGGTATCGATCTGAAGAGCTCCGCGTTCAGCGACCACGCGCCCATCCCGCGCCGCCACGCGCTGGAGGGCGAGAACGAGCCGCCGCCGCTGACCTGGTCCGGCGTCCCGGACGACGCCAGCGAACTGGTCCTGCTGTGCGAGGACCCCGACGCCCCCTCCGGGACGTTCGTCCACTGGGTGGCCGTCGGCATCGACCCGCACACCGGCGGCAACGCCCCGGGGCGGCCCCCCGAGGGCGGCACCGAACTCGTCAACGGCTTCCACCGGCGCGGCTGGGGCGGCCCGCACCCGCCGCCCGGCGACGAGGCGCACCGCTACTTCTTCCGCCTGTACGCCCTCCGGGAGCCGTGCGTCCTGCCCGACGAGCCGACCGCCGAACAGGTGCACCGGGCCGTCGAGCCGAAGGCCGTCGCGAGCGGCACCCTCGTCGGCGTGTACCGGCGCTGACGCGCCATGGGCGGCGAGGTGCCGGTGCGGCGGCGCGGCGAGGGCGGGCACCGGACCGTGCCGCACACCGCCGACCTGCGGATCGAGGCGTGGGGCGCGAGCCGCGAGCAGTGCCTCGGGGAGGCGGTGCTCGGCCTGGTGGAGTCCTTCGCCGACGTGTCGGCCGCGCACGCCGACGCGGTACGGCGGTTGCGGCTCGCGCAGGAGAGCGACGAGGACCTCCTCGCCGACCTGCTGGACGAGGTGGTCTACCGGCTGGACGCGCACGGGGAGGTGCCGGTGGACGTGGAGGTCGAGGCGACGGACGAGGAACTGGACGTACGCCTGGCGGTCGCGCCCCTGACGCGCGTACCGGTCACCGGGTCGGTGCCGAAGGCCGTGTCGTGGCACGAGCTGCGCATGGGCCCGGACCCGTACGGGTGGTGGTCGTGCGCGGTGACGGTGGACGTGTGAGGGGTTCCCGTACGGGAGGCGGGTCCCGTACGGGACGGGTGACCGTCGTCGTACGCGCGTGGGCCCCGTAGGGGAAGCCCCTCCGGCAAGCCCCCTACCCCTTCACCACGCCCAGCGGTTCGAGCCGGGCCACCCTGCGGCACAGCCCGGCGCCCTCGCTGGCGGCGACGACCTCCGTGACGTCCTTGTACGCCTCGGGCACCTCCTCCGCGAGTCCGCGCATGGAGAGGGGCCGTACGGCGATCCCGGCGCCCTCCAGGCGGGCGCGCAGTTCCTTGCCGGTGACCGTGCGGGCGGCCTGGTGGCGGCTCATGACGCGGCCGGCGCCGTGGCAGGTGGAGTGGAAGGCGTCCCCGCCGGGCACGCCCGCCAGGACGTACGAGGCGGTGCCCATCGTGCCGGGGATGAGCACCGGCTGGCCCATGTCGCGCAGGTCCTCGGGGAGTTCGGGGTGGCCGGGCGGGAACGCGCGGGTGGCGCCCTTGCGGTGCACGCACAGGCGGCGCGGCTCGCCGTCCACCCGGTGGGTCTCGATCTTGGCGAGGTTGTGGGACACGTCGTAGACGAGGTCGAGCCGTACGCCCGCCTCCCGCCGGAACACGCGGCGTGCGGCGTGGGAGAGCAACTGGCGGTTGGCCCGGGCGTAGTTGGCGGCGGCGGCCATGGCGCCGACGTACGCGCGGCCCTCGGGCGAGTCCACGGGCGTGCAGGCGAGCTGCCGGTCGGGGACGTCGATGCCGTACCGGGCCATCGCGCGGTCCATGGCCCGCACGTGGTCGGAGCAGATCTGGTGGCCGAGGCCGCGCGAACCGCAGTGGATCATCACGCAGACCTGCCCGGCGGCGATCCCGAACGCCTCGGCGGCGGCCGGGTCGTACACCTCGGTGACGGTCTGGACCTCCAGGAAGTGGTTGGCGGAGCCGAGGCTGCCCACCTGGCCGAGGCCGCGTTCGCGGGCGCGGGGGCCGACCTGGTCCACGTCGGCGTCGGCGACGGCGCCGCCGTCCTCGCAGCGCAGCAGGTCGCGTTCGTCGCCGTGGCCCTGCTCGACGGCGTAGCGGGAGCCGCCGCGCAGGACGTGTTCGAGCTGGCGGGGGCCGTCGAGCCGCCACACCCCGCCGGGCCCGGCGCCGCGCGGCACGGCGCGGCCGAGGCCGTCCATGACGGCGCCGAGGGCGGGGCGCAGGGCGTCGCGGTCGCAGTCGGCGGCGAGGAGCCGTACCCCGCAGGAGATGTCGAAGCCGACGCCGCCGGGCGAGACGACCCCGCCGCCGGCGATGTCCGTGGCGGCGACCCCGCCGATGGGGAAGCCGTAGCCCCAGTGGATGTCGGGCATGGCGTACGAGGCGCCGACGATGCCCGGCAGGGTCGCGACGTCGGCGACCTGCCGCAGCGACTGCTCGGCGTCCCTCAGGAGCCCGCGCGAGGCGAACACGATCCCGGGCACCCGCATGGCGCCCCGCGGCTCCACCCGGTACCGGTACGGCCGTTCCTCGACGATGTCCAGTCCCACGCGCGCCGAGTGCCCCCAGGGGCTCCCCTCACACCGTGGGCGCGGCACCGTTCCGGTGGCAGAAGCAGCCGCAGGTGATCGAGAAGAACGGCTCCTCGTCGGGGCCGGGGTCGTCGGAGGCGTACACCTCCAGGGGGGCGCACAGGGAGTGCAGCGCGTCCTGGCACTCGCGGGTGCGGTTGGACACCTGTGGGCGTTCGTCCGGCAGTGGCGGGAAGCACGGGGCGCAGCCGGGCAGGCGTACACGGTCCAGCCGGGCCCGGAGTCCTGGTGGACCTCGGACACGACGACGGGGGAGCCGGTGACCCGGCCGCACCGCACGCACATGCGCACGGGCCGCCGCCGGGACGTCATCCGGGAACCCCCGCCCCGTGGAGGTCGCGGTCGTCCAGGTCGATGCCGAAGTCGGCGGCGAGCACGAGGGCGGTACGCCGCCACGCCTGCCGGTGCCGCGCCTCGTACGCGGCCAGGTAGGGGCCGTACCAGCGGGGTCGCCGCCCCGTCGATGGGCCCGTCGGCCCCGTAGGGCGACCGGTGACGGGGCAGTGCGGGCGCCGGGGCCCCGAACTCCCGCCGCTCCGCGACCACGACGCACCCCAGCCGGGCCCGCCGCCTCCCGGACCCGGGCACGAGGAAGTCCAGGACCCGGTGTAAGAACGCGTGGATAATGCCCATGTCGTCAGCTCCTTGTTAGCTGGTGGCCACGCCCCCGGACGGCTCCACCCGTCGCGGGGGTCTCCTGCTCGTGCTGACTGTACGCCACTCGGAACGTCCTGGCACGTCCCAGCACGCGAAAGGACGTTCAGTCATGGCCTATGTTGTCATGGGCTGTGCACTTAGGGTCCAAGTCATGATCGAGATCGACCGCGAGAGCATCACCCCGATGTACCTGCAACTGGCCTCTGCCCTGCGGGAACGCATTCGGCGCGGCGAGATTCCGGTCGGCCGTCGCATCCCCTCGCACTACGAGCTGGAACAGGAGACGGGCGGAGCCGTCAGCCGTCGAACCATCAAGTCCGCCATCGAGGTGCTCCAGGGCGAGGGCCTCGTGCAGGGCGTTCAGGGCAAGGGCGTCTTCGTCGTCGCGAAGCCCGACTGACGCACTCGCTCCACACGCGCTCACACCCTGCGAACGCCCCGCACCCGTGACGTGCCGATGCGGCGCTTGCCGCGCTCCGGCGCGGGGAGCACGGCGGCGCTGACGGGGGTGGGAAAGCTCGGCAGAGCTCCGGAGAACTCACGGGATGTCGCACTGAGGCGCTTGAGTCTCCAGCCACCGGAGGGTTCAGGATCCTGCTCATGGAGGACGAACACCCCGACGTGCTCACCATTGGCCGGCTCGCGCACCGCACCGGACTTTCGGTGCGTACCCTGCGCTTCTGGTCGGACGAGGGGGCGGTGCCGCCTGTGGCCCGCTCCGCGGGCGGCTACCGGTTGTACGACGCCGGGTCCGTGGCCCGCGTCGAGCTGGTCCGCACCCTGCGGGAGCTGGGCCTCGGGCTCGACGACGTGTGTCGCGTCCTGAGCGGCCGCACCACGGTCGCCGAGGTCGCCGACGCGCATGTGGCCGCGCTCGACGCGCGGATCCGCTCGCTCAAGGTGAGCCGGGCCGTCCTCTCCACCGTGGCGAAACGGGGCTCGACCGTTGAGGAGACAGCACTGATGAACCGGTTGGCGCGGCTTTCCGCCGCCGAGCGCAAGCAGATCATCGACGAGTTCAAGGAGGAGGTGTTCGGCGGCCTCGACGACCCGCGCCTGCGCGACCGCATGCGCGCCTTCAGCATCGAACTGCCCGACGATCCCACACCTGAGCAGGTCGACGCCTGGATCGAACTGGCGGAACTGGTGCGGGACCCCGGCTTCCGCGCCCGGTTGCGCACATGGATGGAGCTCAACACGCCCGCACCGGGGCAGGGCCGTCCCAGCGGGGCGTCCATCTGGTGGGCCAGGCAGATCGTGCAGACCGTCGCGGAGGTCAGAGAAGGCGGGGTCGCTCCCGAGGGGCCGGCGGCGGCCGAGCTGCTGTCCGAGCTGTTCGGTGACGCCGATCGGGCCGCCGTGCTGCGCAGCCTGGAGGCCGGGATCGAGGCAGGAGCGGAGCACTACCGCAGGCTCGTCGCCCGTGTGCGCGGGCAGGACGCGTCGCCCGACGCGACCGAGGAGCTGGAGTGGCTGGCGCGGGCCCTGCGCGCCGCGGGCCGGACCTGACCGCGTCGGCACACCGGCGCCGACTGGTGGGACGGAGCGCTCCGTCCCACCAGTCGCGGGTCGCGGACTGTTCGGACCCTTGGGGCCTCCCGAAGTGGTGCCCGTTCGCTGCCCGTTCTCATGGACCGAGCCAGGCGCGCCCCTGGGGTGCGGGTGACTACACCGCCCGGTGCAGCAGGAAGGCCAGCAGGGCGTCGAGGTCGCGGGAGGGGCCCGGGCGCAGGGGGACGGCGCGCAGGCAGCGGCGGGCCGCGGCGAGCTGGTCCACCGCCTCCCGCATCGTCGCCGCGCGGCCGCCCGCCCGCTCCACCAGTGACGCGGCCCGCGCGGCCACCGCCGGGTCGTCCAGCGTGCCGGCGGCGTCCACCGGGTCCGGCGACGGCGCCTCGGGTGTGCCCGGCCGGCCGGGCGCGGGTGCGCCCGGTGCGGCGGCTTCCAGCAGCGCGGCCAGCTCGCGGGACTCGGGCGTCCCGGCGGCCAGCGCGGCGAGCACCGGGTACGTCTTCTTGCCCCGCCGCAGGTCGCCGTGGACGGGCTTGCCGGTCACCGCCGGGTCGCCCCACACCCCCAGCAGGTCGTCCACCGCCTGGAACGCCACGCCCAGGTGCCGCCCCGCCCGGTCCAGCGCGGCCACCGTCGCCTCGGGCGCGCCGCCCAGCAGCGCCCCGAGCGCCGCCGCGCACCCCAGGAGCGAGCCGGTCTTGTGCTCGGCCATCACCCGGTACGCCTCGGGCCGTACCGCGTCGGGCCCCGTCCACGGCCGGTCCTCAAAGCACAGGTCGTCCGCCTGGCCGCGCACCAGGTCGGTGAGCGTCTCGCCGAGGCGCCGCACGGCCGGTCCTGTGTGCGTGCTGGGCACCTCCGCGAGGCTCTGCACGGCCAGCGCGAACAACGCGTCACCGGCCAGGACGGCGGGCCCGGTGCCGTACGCCTTCCACACCGTCTCCCGCTGCCGCCGCAGCGCGTCGCCGTCCATGATGTCGTCGTGGAGCAGCGAGAACGCGTGGACCAGCTCCACCGCCACCGCGCCCGCCACGGCGACCCGCCCGTCCGCGCCGACCGCCTCCGCGCCCAGCACGGCGAGGGCCTGCCGTACGCCCTTCCCCTCCGACGCGCCCGGCTCGGGCGTGCCGTCCACATCGGCCCAGCCCAGCGAGAACGCCGCCATCTCCCCGGTCCACGGGTGCAGCCGCCCCACCGCCCCGGCGAGCGCGGGCCGTACGAGCGCACGGCACCGCAGCAGCAGCGCGTCGGCCTCCCCGCGCGCCCCCGCCCCCACGCCCGCCCGGTCCGCGCCCGAGCCCGCAGGGCCCGCACCCTCCAGGCCCGCGCCCGCCAGGCGACCGCCTCCGTCCGCAGCGACGGCCGCAGGCGCCCCCACCGAAAGGAACCCCATCACCGCACCCCCTCCCCGTCGCTCACCGGCAAGGGCCCCACGCCCAGTTCGGCGGCGGCCTTCTCCACCATGTCGCGGGCGTGGCGCAGCCCGATCCGGTCGAGGGTGACGCGCAGCGCGGCCAGTTCGGCGGCCGTCTCGGAGGCGTCGCGGCCCAGCCGGGCCCGGGACTTGGCGAGGCCGAGGCGGGACAGCGCCGTACCGCGCGGCTCCTCCATCTCGCGGAACTCCGCCAGCGCCAGCGCGTACATGACGCGGGCCTCCTCGTACCGGCCCGCCCGGTACAGGACGTTGCCGCGCATCTTGTGGTTGTACGCCAGCGCGCTGGACAACTTCATGTCACGGCACACCACTTCGGCCTCCGACAGCAGCCTCAGCGCCCGCTCGGTGTCCCCGTCCCGTACGGAGACGACGTCCGCGATGCCGCGCAGCGCCCAGGCCCAGCCGCGCCGGTCGTCGGCCCGGTCGGCGGTCTCGGCGGCCTCCTCGAACAGCGCGAGGGCCTTGTCGTACGAGCCGGTGTTGCGGTGCATCTGCGCGATGCCCTCCAGGGCCCACACGGTGTGCCGGGCCTCGCCGCGCCGCCGGGCCTCCGCGAGGAGCTGCTCGTGCAGCTCGCCGACCGCCTGGTAGTCGCCCTGTATCCGCCCCGTCTCGGCCAGCCCCGCGAGTGAGTACCCGCGTACGACGACGTCCCCGCCGCGCTCGCCCGCCTCGGCCGCGAGGCGCAGCAGCCGGTACGCGAGGGCGAGGGCGCCGCGCTGCCGGGCGAGGGTGCCGCCGCTCCACAGGGCCCACGCCATGGCGCCCACGTCCCCGGCGTCCCGCGCGGCCCGGTAGCTGGCCTTCCACGCACGGTCGGCGTCCTCGACGCGCCCGAGCCGCCGGTACGCCTCCGCGACGGCGAGCCCGCACCGCGCGACCTCCGCCCGTTCCCCGGCTGCCTCGGCGGCCCGCAACTCCCGTATGCCGCGCTCCAGTACCTCCGTCAGCGAGGAGTTCACCGACAGTGACCCGAGGGCCCCCTGGTACTCCGGCGCGAACGCCTTCCCCCGCGCTCCGGCATTCGCCGTCGCCGCTGTCTGACTTATCGTCACATGCGCTCCCTGGTGCGTCCGTTACTGGTCAAGACGGTATGAGCGCCAAGGGGTTCCAAAAGTCAGCCGCAGTGTGGGCCAGAGGTCATACCTGAGTGCTACACGACCACCCTCCGTCATCACAGAGACGTACGGGTCCGCGCCCGGCGCCGCGTGCCGGGACCGTCAGCGGAACGCCTCGTCCGTGAGGATGTGGAGCGGGCCGACCAGAGTGGCGCCGCTGACGATCTCGCGGCGGTCGATCATGGCCACAGGTTTCACCCACCTGTTCCCGGAGACCGGCCGTTCCCCGTGCCGCTCTCGACGCGCGCTCGCCCCGTCAGACCGCCGGTGCGGGGGCTCGCAGCGGGGGAGCAGCCTGCGGGGGTGTGGGCGGGGGGTGTGGGGGCGGTGGGGGCGTACGAGCCCGCCGCCCCCACCAGGCCGGTGCCCCCTGCCGGGCCCCTTGCTCGCGCTGCCCGGCCCAGCGGGCGTGGGGCACGGGGGTCAGGTGGTCAGGGTCTCGGGGGTGAGGTGGGATAGGCGGGTGGGGTCGGTGAGGATGTCGAGGGACGTGATGCGCCTGCCCCGCACCGTGAAGGACATCACCGAGATCACCCGGCCCTCCGCCAGCGCCACCACGCCGGGCGTGCCGTTGACCAGCACCGGGAGGGCGGCCTCCGCGAGGCGGGCGAAGACGACCGCCTGGGACGCGACCGTCGTAGCGCCGCGCCGCAGCACGCTCGGGCGCAGGCCGCCGCCGTCGGAGCGGGCCACCACGTCCGGGTCCAGCACGGCGACCAGCGCGTCCAGGTCGCCGCCCCTGGCCGCCGCCAGGAACGCCGCCACGACCTCCCCGCGCCGGGCCGCGTCGCCGTCGCCGTTCGGCGCGGGCGCCGCCGCCCGCACCCGCCGCCGGGCGCGGCTGGCCAGCTGCCGGGACGACGCCTCCGTGCGGCCCAGCACCTCCGCCACGTCCTCGAACGGCACCGCGAACAGGTCGTGCAGCACGAAGGCCAGCCGCTCCGCCGGGGCCAGCGTGTCCAGGACGATCATCAGCGCGAGGCCGACCTCGTCCGCGAACAGCGCCTCCTCCTCCGGGTCCGGCCCCGACACCCGGCTCACCACCGGGTCGGGCAGCCGCACCCGCCCGTCCTCCCCGTGCAGCGGCTCCTCGCGGCGCGCGGTACGGGACCGCAGCTGGTTCAGGCAGACGCGGCCGACGACGGTGGTGAGCCAGCCGCCGAGGTTCCGTATCTCCTCCGGCTCGGCGCGGGACAGCCGCAGCCACGTCTCCTGCACGGCGTCCTCCGCCTCGCCGAGCGAGCCCAGCATCCGGTAGGCCACGGCGCGCAGCCGGGGCCGGTGCTCCTCGAACCGCCATGCCAGGTCCGTGTTCTCGCCCATCTGCCGCCACCCCCGGGGCTCGCCGCGTCCTGCCGCCGTGAGGACGATACGGCGCGCGGGCGACCCGCGGGAGGTGGTTGGCGACGTACCGCCGTACGGCACGGTGTCCGGCGGGGCGCGGCGGGTGGTCGTGGGCGCCTCCCCAGTCCCGTACCCCCGCGGTGCCCCGGAGCACGCGCGCCCCCGGCCCCGGTTCCGGCACCTGTCCCCCCCCCCCGCCGCGCGCCCGGTCCCGCCGTGTGCCCGGTGTACGCGCCCGGCCCCGGCCCGCGCCCGTGTATGGCGAGAACCACCCGTGGGCCATTTCGGTGAGCGTGCTCAGTGAGTATGCTCACCGACATGTCCCGGACACCGACGCCGCCCGTCCCGACAGGCGCCGTCCCCACAGGCCCCCTCCCGCCAGGCCCCTCCGTGGAGGGCCGCGTCGCGACGGGGCCCCCGGAACGCCCCGCCGGGGTACGGCAGCAGCGCAAGCGGCAGACGCGGCAGGCACTCCTCGGTGCCGCCCGACGGGTGCTGGAGCGGCGCGGCATGGGCGGGCTCACCACACGGGAGGTCGCCGCCGAGGCCGGGGTCGCCGCCGGGACCTTCTTCGTCCACTTCCCCGACCTCAACACCCTGGTCGAGACCCTCCTCGACGAGCACGTGGGCCAGGCGCTCGACCGGGCCCTGCGCACGCTGTCCGACGACGGCGACCTCGTGGCGCGCCTCGTGCACGTCGCCGCCGAGCTGTACGCGAGCTACGACCGCGAGCCGGAGCTGTCCCGCCAGTACATCTCCGCGTCCCTCTTCCACCACCACCCCGACGGCCCGGCGGAGCGCCGCATGGCCGAGTTCCGGGAGTGGGTGAGCGGCGAGTTCGCGCGGGCCGCCGAGGCGGGGGCGGTGCCGCCGCTGGACCCGCTCCTGGGGTTCACCTCGTACTTCTCCCTCTACTTCGGCGTCCTCGTCGCCGGACTGCGCGGCGAACTGGACCGCGAGGCCCAACTCGCCGTGCTGGACGCGGCGTTGCGGCGGCTCGTCGGTGGCGGGGGGCCCGGCGGCGGTGGCCGCGCGGCGCGGGAAGGGCGGACGGCGTGACGCACCCGGACCCGGGGCGGCCCGGGCACCCGGACCCTGAGCCGCTCAAGGTCCTCGTCGCGGGCGGCGGCATCGGCGGACTGGCCGCCGCGCTCGCCCTGACGCGCGCCGGGCACGAGGTCACCGTCGCCGAGCGCGCGCCCCGGTACGAGCCCGCGGGCGCCGGTATCGTCCTGGCGCCCAACGCCCTCCACGTACTCGCCGCCCTCGGGGTCGATCTCGCCCCGCACAGCCTGGCGCTGCCGTCGCTGGACGTGACGGCGGCGGACGGCACAGTGCTGCGGAGCGTCGAGCCGCAGCACTTCGGCCCCGGGTACGGGCCCACCCGCGCCCTGTCCCGTACGGCCCTGCAGTCGGCGCTCCTGGACGCCCTCCCGGCCGCCGCCCGGCCGGTGAACGGCCGCTCCGTGGCCGCCGTGCGGGACCGGGGCGACGCGGTGACCGTCCGGTTCGCCGTCACCCCCGATACGCCTGGCACGGCCGCGGCCCCGAGGCCCGGCACGGAGGCGTACGAGGAGACGTACGACCTCGTCGTGGGCGCCGACGGCATCCGCTCCACCGTCCGCGACCAGATCACCGCCCGCCCCGCCGCCCTCCGCTACAGCGGCGCGACCTGCTGGCGCGGCCTCACCGACAACCCCGGCGTGACCCGCGCCGTCGAGTCCTGGGGGCCCGGCACCAAGACCGGCCTCGTGCCGCTGCCGGACGGCCGCCTGTACTACTTCTACGTCCGTACGGCTCCACGCCGCGCCCCCGCGCCCGCGTGGCCGGACGGGTTCCGCCGCGCCTTCGCCCACCACCGGGGCGTACCGGCCCGCCTGCTCGACGCCCAGGACGGGCCGCCGCCGCTCCACCACGACCTGGAGGAGCTGTACGCGCCGGTGTGGGGGCGCGGGCGGGTGCTGCTCCTCGGCGACGCGGCCCACGCGATGACCCCGAACCTGGGGCAGGGCGCGGCGATGGCCGTCGAGGACGCGTACGCCCTGGCGCTGGCCCTCCGCCCGGGTGGCGTGACGGGCGCGGCGGAACGGTACCGGGCGCTGCGGCACCGCCGGGTGCGGGCCGTCCAGCTGGCCTCCCGGCACGCCGGGTCGGTCAGCGGCTGGCGCAACCCGGTGGGGCGCGCCCTGCGGGAAACGGCGATGCGCCGCATGCCGGACGCGCTCACGGCACGCCAGTACCGGGGCCTGGTCGAACCGGCCCTCGCACTGCTGCGCCGACCGTCGGCGTAACGGCACCGGCGGCGCGGCGCCGCCGACGGGCTCGGCCGGGCCGCGGGTGGCGCGTCGGCGGGCTCAGCCGCGCTGCGTGTGGTGCGTCGGCGGGCTCAGCACCGCGCCGCCGCCCTCCTGCACGGCCTCCACCGCGAGCTGGTGCAGCGTGCGGCTCTCCTCCTCGGAGTGGCACGGCACGGGACTGCCGGCCATCGTGTACCAGTCGGAGCCGCCGCTGTACTGGATCGCGACGTCCGCCTCCGACCCGGACCAGGTGGTGTGGACGCTGAGGTTGCCCGTGAGCACCCCCAGCTCGACGGTGCGGACGCCGCCCGTCCCCGCGAAGACGTTGACCGTCGTCCAGGACGCCCATCCGGTCATAGCCGCACCTCTTTCGCCGTACCGCGTGCCCGCCGTAGGGAATGGTCGCGCTGGTCAGAGGGGGGCAGATGAGGTTTGTCCAGCGCTTACCGGGAAAGTCGACAGAGCGTTCGTCGGTCCTGCTACCCACCATGCGCTCCGTGCCCCGGCCGCGTCGAGCGGAGCGGAGCGCAGCCCCTGGACCGGGAGGCCCCATGGATTCCCACAAGGCCCCGAACCGGCCCCCCGACCCGGACGAGCCCCTCCCCGGGCCCGCCCCGGACGAGCCCACGCCCGACCCCGAGGCCGCCGCCCCCGGCCCGGACCCCGAGGCCACCGACCCCGAGCCGGACCCGCCCCCGGAGCCCGAGCGCCCCCCTGCCCCCGTGGCGCACTCGGCGCTCGGCGCGGAACTGTCGCTGGGCCCGCACCCACCGACGACCGGCGAACCGCCCCCCGCCCCCGAGCCGCCCCCAGCGGCGCAGCCCCCGGCCGAGCCACCCCGAGCCCAGCCACCCCCCAGTCCCGAGCCACCTCCAGTCCAGCCACCCCCCAGTCCCGAGCCACCTCCGCGGGACCGCCTCCAGGGCCTCCTGGGCGCCGTCATGGCCATCAGCGGCGAGCTGGAGCTGCCCCTCGTACTGGACCGCATCGTGCGCACCGCCATGGACCTGGTCCACGCCCGCTACGGCGCCCTCGGCGTCCTGAACGACGACGGCACCGAACTGGCCGAGTTCCACACCGTCGGCCTCACCGACCAGGAGCGCGCCGACCTCGAAGGCGTCGGGCTCCCGCACGGCCGCGGCCTCCTCGGCACCCTCATCCACCACCCGGAACCGCTCCGCGTCGACGACATCCGGGCCCACCAGCACTCCGCGGGCTACCCGCAGGGGCACCCCCCGATGCGGACCCTCCTGGGCGTCGCCATCAGCGTGCGCGGCGAGATCTACGGCGACCTGTACCTCTCCGACCGCCTCGACGGCCGCCCCTTCGACACGCACGACCAGGACGTCGTCGTCGCCCTCGCCGCCGCCGCCGGGATCGCCCTCGAGAACGCCCGCCTCTTCGACCACGTACGGTCCGGCGCCGAGCGGTTCCAGCGCCTGCTCCTGCCGCGCCTGCCCGACCTGCGCCCGTACGAGGGCGCCGCCCTGTACCAGCCCGCCGCCAGCCCCGCGCAGGTCGGCGGCGACTGGTACGACGCCGTTCTGCTGCCCGACCTGGCGTGCGGCGCCGTCATCGGGGACGTCGTCGGGCACGACCTCCAGGCCGCCGCCGCGATGGCGCAGACCCGCAACATGCTCCGCGCGCTCCTGTACGACCGCCGCACCCCGCCCAGCGCGGTCCTGACCGCCCTCGACCACACCCTCCACGCCATCACCGACGCGCCCGTCACCACCGCCTGCCTCGCCCGCATCGAACCGGCGGCGGGCGGCGGCGACAGCGGCTGGGAGCTGCACTGGAGCAGCGCGGGCCACCTGCCGCCGCTGCTCCTCGCGCCCGGCCACCGACCCCGGTACCTGCACGCCGAGCCGGGCCTGCCGCTGGGGGTGGACCCCGACCGGCCGCGCCCCGACCACACGTATCCGCTGCCGCCCGGCGCGACGCTGCTGTTCTTCACCGACGGGCTCGTGGAGCACCCGGCCCACTCCATCGACCGGGGCATGGACGCCCTCGCGGAAATCGCCGGGCCCCTCGCTGAAGGCCCGCTCGGGGCGTTGTGCCAGGTCCTGTGCGGTGAGCACCCCAGCGACGGCCACGACGACATGGCGGTCCTGGCGCTCCGAGTCCCGCAGGGGGGTATATCCCGGCGGATGACGGGGACCCGTGGAAGTCAGGAGACGAGCCGCGAGCGATGAGGATGGGGTGTACGCGAATGACGACCCGCCATGCGCCGCCAACGCGAGCACGAGCGAGCCGGATAGGGGTCCGCGCCGTGGACGAGGTCGAGTCCGCGTACCGCACCCTCGCCACCGAGGTCACCAAAGTCACCGGAGCTGCCGAAGCCACCGGAGCTGCCGAAGCCACCGGAACGGCCGGAGCCGCCGAGGCGGTCCGGGCCGTGCGACCGGAGCCGTTCCAGGCCGTGTCCGAGGGCGCCGCCGACGCCTACCGCTGGGCGCTGGCCCGCAAGGAGCACGGCCCGGTCACCGGCGCGCCCGCCCACGACGTACCGGACCTGTGGCGGCTCACCGCGGAGGCGGACGCCGCGGCGGTGCTGCTGGACGACCCGGTGTGCCCCCCGGACAAGCGCGCGTACGTACGGGGTGTGCACGACGCCCTGGCCTGGCTCTGCGGCCAGAGCGACGAACACGCGGTCTGAACCCCGCCCGCCCGGACCGCGTCCCTGTCCTGCCTGCCCCCGAAGGGCTCACCGCTCCCGCAGGGGCCACCGCCCCGAAGGGCTCAACGCCCTCCAAGGGCTCAACGCCCTCCAAGGGCTCACCGCCCCCACCAGCACGCCCCCACCAGGGTCACAACCCCCGCAGGTCTACCCCTCCGCGTCCGGACCACCCTCCGGCCCCCGCCCCGGCCCCGCCCCCTGGTTCCGCAGCCGCTCGTTGAGGCGCAGGGCCTCCTCCAGCTGGTCCTCCAGGATGATGATCCGGCAGGCCGCCTCGATGGGGGTGCCCTGGTCCACCAGCTCACGGGCGCGCGCGGCGATCCGCAGCTGGTAGCGCGAGTACCGGCGGTGGCCGCCCTCCGAGCGCAACGGGGTGATCAGCCGAGCCTCGCCGAGCGCCCGCAGGAACGCCGGCGTGGTGCCGATCAGCTCCGCGGCTCGTCCCATCGTGTAAGCCGGGTAGTCGTCGTCGTCGAGATTGTCGGCGGCGGGGTTGCGCCGCGCTCCTGGAGCCATGCGCGCCTTTCGTCCTGGGCGTCCGGGCGAGGCCCGCCACCTGGGCGGACACGGACCTCGCGCGGGAACCGTATCCGCCGCGAGTGGCAAAAGTCTATTCCGGCCGGTGCAGATTCCCGTCGGACAGCGGGGCAGAAATCCTCCAGCGGGAAATTTCCCCGCCCGAATTCCGTGCAGACGCGAAATCCGCGTGCTAGTGTCGATGTCAGTTGCAGTTGTGGTTCCCAGAGCTTCAAAGTGCCCCCTCGCCTCACGGCGGAGGAGCACTTTTGTGTGGCCGGTTCTTTCGATCCGGCACGGGGCAATCATCGCGGCGACGCGAGGCTCGCGCAGTGCGGGTCCAGAAAATTCCCCGTGAGGAGAAAAAGATTATGGCTACTGGCGTAGTGAAGTGGTTCAACGCGGAAAAGGGCTTCGGCTTCATCCAGCAGGACGGTGGCGGTGCGGACGTGTTCGCCCACTACTCGAACATCGCGACCAACGGTTTCCGCGAGCTGCAGGAAGGCCAGAAGGTCAGCTTCGACGTGACGCAGGGCCAGAAGGGCCCGCAGGCGGAGAACATCGTCCCCGCCTGACGACTTGGCGTTCCGACGCCGCCGGGGCCCGCACCTTGGGGTGCGGGCCCCGCGCCGTCGTTTCCCGGCGCCGCCGCCCGGCCTCGGCCGGGCGGCGAGCCGCCGACCGCCCGGCTGAATCGAGGGCCGTCAATTCCTCGATATCCGTATTGAGGAATATTCCCATGGCCCGTACGTCCCCTTCCCGGGGTCACTACTCGGGGACCCGCCAGGCTGCCGCCTCGCAGGCCCGCCGAGTCAAGAACAATCAGCCCGACAGCGGTTCGAATCCCGCCAAGTCGGCGAAGCCCGCGACGGGCTCCGCGACCGCGGCGAAGCAGCCGAAGTCGGCCGCCGCCGCCTCGTCCAAGCCGCCCCGGTCCTCGGGTGCCCGCTCCGCCGGCGCCTCCCGGTCCGCCAAGTCCGGCTCCCGGACGACGTCGCGCCGCCGAGCCACCCCGCCGCCGCCCGGTGACTTCACCCTGCCGGTGACGCACACCCCGCCGCTGCCGCCCGTCGAGGCGTTCGCGGACCTCGGCCTCCCGCCCGCCATGCTGCGGGCCCTCGAAGCCGAAGGGGTGACGGTCCCGTTCCCCATCCAGGCGGCGACCCTCCCGAACTCCCTCGCCGGCCGTGACGTGCTGGGTCGGGGCCGTACCGGCTCCGGGAAGACCCTCGCGTTCGGCCTGGCCGTCCTCGCCAGGCTCGCCGGTACCCGCGCCGAGCCGAAGCGGCCCCTCGCGGTCGTCCTCGTCCCCACACGGGAGCTGGCGCAGCAGGTCACCGACGCCCTCGCCCCGTACGCCCGCGCCCTCGGGCTGCGGCAGGCCACGGTCGTCGGCGGCGTGTCGATCGGCCGCCAGGTCTCCGCGCTGCGCGGCGGCACGGAGGTGCTGGTCGCCACCCCGGGCCGCCTGAAGGACCTCGTCACGCGCGGCGACTGCGTGCTGGACGACGTCGGCATCACCGTCCTCGACGAGGCCGACCAGATGACCGACATGGGCTTCCTGCCGCAGATCACCGGCCTGCTGGAGCTGACCAGGCCCGACGGGCAGCGGCTGCTGTTCTCGGCCACCCTGGACCGGAACGTCGACTCCCTCGTACGGCGCTACCTCCACGACCCCGTCGTCCACTCCGTGGACCCGACGGCCGGTGTGGTCACGTCGATGGAGCACCACGTCCTGCACGTGCTGGAGACGGACAAGAACGCCACGGCCACCGAGATCGCCGCCCGCGACGGCCGCGTGATCATGTTCCTGGACACCAAGCACGCCGTGGACCGGCTCGTGAAGCACCTGCTCAAGAGCGGTGTACGGGCGTCCGCGCTGCACGGCGGCAAGTCGCAGCCGCAGCGGACCAGGACCCTGTCCCAGTTCAAGGACGGCGACGTCAACGTCCTCGTCGCCACGAACGTCGCCGCGCGCGGCATCCACGTGGACGACCTGGACCTCGTGGTGAACGTGGACCCGCCCGGCGACCACAAGGACTACCTGCACCGCGGCGGCCGCACGGCCCGCGCGGGCGAGTCCGGCAGCGTCGTCACGCTCGTCCTGCCGCACCAGCGGCGTGAGATGGACAGCCTCATGCACCACGCGGGCATCCGCCCCAGGACGACCGCCGTACGGTCCGGCGACGCCGAGCTGATCCGCATCACCGGCGCGCGCACGCCGTCGGGGATACCGGTCGTGATCGCGCCGCCCACGCCCCCCGCCCAGGCGTCCGGCAGGCCGGGCTCCTCGTCCTCCTCGTCCAGGCGCCGCCGGACCGGAACGCGGCGCCGCCGCGCCCCGCGTCCGCAGTGACGCCCCGCCGAACCGAGGCACCTTCCGGCCGCCGCGCCGGGGTGGTACCTCACCGTCGCACCGAGGTGCGCCCGTCCCACCGCCCCGACCCCCTGTGAGGCAACCATGCGCTGTGTGATCGCCCGCTTCCCGTTCGACTTCGTGGCGAGCGAGGTGGAGGCGCTGATGGCCAACGTCAAGCCGGAGCCGGCGACCGGCCCGTGCGTGGTCATCGGCCGCCGTACGTACCCGGTCAAGCAGGTCGGGGAGATCATCACCCGCCAGGACCGCCGCGACTTCACCGCCCTGGAGGTGACCAGGGCGCTGCGCCGCCTCGGCTTCACCTGCGTGAACCAGGCGGCCCCGGCCCCGGCGCCCGCCCCGGCCGTCGGTGACCTGCTGGGCTGAGCCCCGCCGCACGCTCATGGACGCCAACCGCCCGGTCACCCCGGGCGGTTGGCGTCTTTTGTTGTCAGGTCGGCCGTGCGGGTCAGTCGTCGGTGTAGCTGAAGTCGCCCACCGTCCAGGCGCTCACGTCCTCGATGGCCACGCGGTACATGCCGCCTGTCTCCGGGATGCCGAGCGTGCCCTGGAGGATCCGCGCCACGTGGAAGTGCAGGTGCGTCGGCGCGCCGTCGCGCGGCGGGTGCGAGCCCCCCTCGGGGCCGGCGAACACCCCCGCGAACCGGCTGAGCCGCTCCGAGTCCCGCAGGACCTCCGCCACCCGCTCCCGCCACGCGGCCTCCGGGGCGAGCCGTCCCGTGATGACCGCACCGTTGACCACGACGGTGAGCGACATCTGATTGGACTGCTCCGACTCGACGGTGGCCGCGACATTCACGAGCAGTGCATCAGGCTTCGTCATGCCCCGAACTTACAAGCCCGAGCCCCCGAGTGGGGCGTGCACCCCCCACGTCGCTTCCGCCGGGGCCCGTGGTGTCAGGATTCGCCCGCCGTGGAGCCGCCGCCCCGGGGCCCGTCCGCCCGGGGGTCATCACCCGTACGCGCCTCGGTGCCACGGGCTTCGCCGGTGCGGCGGTCATCGCTGCGTTCTTCGCTCGTGCGGGCTTCGCCGGAGTGGCCCTCGCTCGTGCGCTCGTCGCCGTACGCGCGTTCGCTGCTCTCCAGCCAGGAGCGGGCCGGGCCGGCCGGGCGGCTCGTGTCCACGGTGAGGCGCAGCAGCGTGCCGCCCTCGGGGCCGGCCGGGTAGCTGCGCTGTTCGGTCGTGTCGAAGCAGCGCCGCACCACCTCCGCCACCCGGCGGGCCACCTCGGGCGTCGCGGCGACGACCCGCACGTCCGCGTGGCCCGGAGAGGGCAGTTCGGTGTCGTCCTGCACGGAGGCCTCCTCGATGACGGGCTTCTCATCCTGCCGCCTCCGCCCCCGTACGGCATCCGGACGCTCACGTTCCGGTGAACCCGCGCCCTGCGGCCGGTCGTGCCCCCCGCGGCCCTCCCGGCCCCGCCCGCGGCACCCGTCTGCCGCCTCCACGGCTCGTCACCGCCCAGCGGGTCGGCGACAGGCACGTGCCGCGCGGTCCCACGACGGAACACCCTTACACGACCCGCCCGTTGTGCACGGCGACAGCGGTGCGAGCGGGGGTGGGGCCGGGGATGCGGGCGCGGCCCTCGGCCACGCCCGCATCCCTCCGGTGTCAGTCCCCCGGTGTCAGGGCTCCCCCAGGTGTCAGGGCCGGACGGTGCCCTGCTCGGTCAGGAGCCCGGCGCCCGCCGTGCGGGCCAGTTCGGCGGGCAGGGACGCGGCCGAGGTCTGGAGGCCTGCCGTCAGGGTGGGCGTCCAGTTCACGGTCGTCTTGAGCTTCTTCGACGAGGACGCGTTGTAGGCGGCCACGACATCGGTCACCGTGCCGTTCACGGTGTTGCCGCGCCCGGCGACGGCGCCCGTGCCGTCGCCGCTGAGCAGCTGCGACACCTTGCGGTCGGAGGACAGCGTCCAGGCGTTGTGCTCGGCGACGATCTGCGCCTTCGCGCGCGCGTTGACGCTGTAGCCGTGCGCGTAGCCGTTGAGCTTCGTCGTGTCGTAGTGGTTGTTGTAGAGGTGGATCCGGCCGAGGCGCGCCAGTGGGGCGCGCTGGGTGATGCCGCGGAAGACGTTGTGGTGGAGGGTGACCCGCAGCTTGCCGACGCTGTCGGTGTCGCTGCTGCCGATGAGCATCGTCTTGTCGTGGCTGTGGAACACGTTCCGCTCGACGGTCACCAGGTCGGAGCCGTTGGTGATGTCGAGGGCGCCGTCGTGGACCTGGTACTTGCGCCCGAAGTACGACTTGAGGGCGCTGTCGTAGAGCGGGGCGTCGGTGAACGTGTTGTGGTCGGCCCACACATGGGTGGCGCCGCGCAGGGTGACGGAGTCGTACGCCGAGTTCCACTCGCCCTTCGAGCCGTCCGTCGGGTCCCACTGCGGGAAGCAGTCCTCGGTGGCGCTGAGGGTGAGGTTGCGGATGATGACGTTGTCTGCGTTCTGCACGGCGACGCTGCCGCCCTTGATCCCGGCGCCCGTACCGGGGACACCGACGAGGGTCGTGTTCGACGGGACACGGAACACGATGTTCTTCGCCTGCTTGGCGGCCGCGGCCTTCCGGGCGTTCTCCTGCGTGCCGGACGGCTTCTTCGAGCGGCCCCACACGGCGGGGTCGTACGCCTTGAGGTACGCGTCGAGCGAGTAACCGGTCCCGGCGGCGTAGTCGGCGCAGGTGCTGCCGCCGTTCGCGTCGATCAGGCCCTTGACGCGGATGATGCGCGGCGCCGTGTCGGAGCCGGAGCCGAGGGCCTTCGCCAGTTCGGCGCGGTTGGTGACCGTGAACACGTGCGCCGCGTCGGCCTTCGCACCGCCGGTCGTACCGGAACCGGCGGCCGCCCAGCCGTCGTTGGCGGGCAGCGTCTGACGGGCCAGCTCGACGGCCGCGCTCGCGCTCGTCACGAACGGCACGGCGGCCAGCCCGGCGGCCGCCACGGCCGCGGCGGAGAACAGCGCCGTACGCCGCCGGGCACGGGACCGGCGATGGGTGGGGGATGCCACAGATGAGTCCTTAAACGATCAGGCGACCCCGTGGACCGGGGCTTCCACCCACCAGTGGTCCCCGCCCCCGAAAAGGTTGCCGCCCCTCGTGGCCCGCGCCCGCGTGCCCGCCTACCAGTCGCGCCACCGGTCGGTGATCTCGTGGCGGCCCATGCCGTTCCGTGCCGCGAGGGCCGCCACATCGACGCCGTGCCCGGTCAGCGTCCGGTCGATGTACGCGCACAACTGCTCGCGTTCGCCGGTCTCGTACCCGCAGTGTCCGCGTTCCGCCTCCGTGTCGTGGACCGCGTTGAGAGCCAGGACGACCCGCTCGATCACCCCGTACACGTCCTGGTCGGACGGGTCGGTCAGTCGGCGCACGTCCTCCTCGAAGGCCCGCAGCGCGTCGTCGGTCGGCGTCAGCAGGAGGTCGGGCCAGAGCTCGGTGGCGCCCGCGCACTCGGGGTCGAGTTCGCCCGCGGCCACCTCCAGCGCCTCCTGGGCGATGGACGCGCGCCAGCGGTCCGTGGGTCGGTTCGCCATGCGGGGGACTGTACGCCCGTGGCCGCGCGGCGGGTGTCCGGCGGCCACGGGCGGGGCCGGGTGGGTCAGGAGAAGAGGACGGAGCGGACGAGGAGGCGGTCGGAGGCGCCCGCGCCCGGGTCGAGGGTGCGGAAGGTGTCACCCTCGCAGCCGGCCCGCAGGAAGGCCGTGGCCGTCGCGTCGGCCGGGTTCTTCGGGTCGTACGCCGGGGTCGGCTCGTCCGTGTGGGCGCCGGGCAGGTTCACGCAGGTGAGGCTCGGCGGGTTGAGCCCTCCACTCACCCGCCAGGCCCACGGAGAATCGTTTCTTCTGGCGTTTGTACGGCACCCACGGCGGCACCATGGCGCCGCGCACCGCGTGCCGGCCGCCCGCGCGGCGGGGGCCGCTTCCTCCCGGGGTCGTAGCGCTGCTCGGCCGGGCGGGGGAGCGGTCCCGGCCCGCAGGGCGATGCCCGGCGGCCCGGCGACTGGGAGCGTCGGTGGCGGACCCCCACCCGAGGCGAGGACGCGCATGCAGCCGACCCGGCCCCCTGCCACACCGCACCACGGACGACTCGACGTCCCACGGCCCCCGGCCACACCGCACCACGGACGGCCCGGCGCCCGCTCATCCCCCGGGGGCCGGTGGGCGCGGCTGCGCCGGGTCGGCGGGTTCGGAGCCGCGGTAGCGGTGACGCCGTACCTCCTGATCAAAGTCGTCTGGTCGTTCGGACTGCTCGTCCCCACCGCGGAGATGGCCGGTGCCGACTGGCGGCTGGTCAACGCGGTGACCGCGCTGCTCGCCGCCGTCGGTGTCGCCCTGGCCCTGGCGTTCACCAGGCCCTGGGGCGAGCGGCTGCCCGCCTGGCTGGTGGCCCTTCCCGTGTGGGTGGGCACCGGGCTGCTCGTCCCGATGCTGCCGCTGGCGCCGCTGCTCGGCCCGGCCGCCATGAACCGCGACCAGGAGGCCGGTTCCCCGGACTTCTGGGTGTACGAGCAGGTCCTCGTGATGGTGTCGCTGGTCGGCGTCGGGGCGGGCCTGCCGCTGGCCCTCGTCGGCTACGCCAGGGCGCGGTGGCCGCACGCCCTGGGCGGCCCGCTCGCGCTGGGCTGCCCGGTCGCGCTGGGCGGCCCGGTCGGCGGGACGCGGCGGCTCCAGGTGGCGCTGGCCAGGGCGGTCGCGGCCGGGTGCGCCGTGCTCGGCGGCGTCAAGGCGTACTGGGCGTCCGGCGGCGTCGTCGGCCTGGACGCGGGCGCGCTGGAGCGGCGCGACCTGTGGTGGCACCTCCTGTCGGCCAGCACGGCGGTGTGGGCGCTCGCCGGGGCCTGGGCGGTCCTGGTCCTGGCCACCGGGCGCGGGGCCCGCCGGTTCGTGCCGCCGATGGCCGTGACCTGGGTGTCGTCGGGGACGCTCTTCGCGTACGCCGTCTACGGCCTGCTCACCCTCACCGGCATGCAGCAGCCGTCACCTGAGCTGCCCCTCGCGGCGGCGGCCACCAGGGAGGGCGGCATGGTCCTCGGCGTGACCATGGGCCTCACGCTCCTCCTGGTCCTCCACGACCGCCGCCTCCTCCACGACCGGCGGGGTGCCCTCCACGACCGGCCGGGCGCCTCGGCCTGACGGGCCGCCCTGGGCCTGACGGGGTGCGGGGCCGGTATGAGGGCGGGGGCCGGGGTGGCGCCGGGCGGCCAGGCCGACCCGTGGGCGATCCCGGCGGTCGCGAGCCGTCGCGGGGTCAGACGATCGCGGGGCTGCGGCGCTCCACGAGCACGACATCGCGCCATACCCCGTGGTGGCGGCCGATGCGCTCGCGTACGCCGATCACACGGAAGCCCGCCCGGCGGTGGACGGCGAGGCTCGGGGCGTTCTCGGGGAATATCCCGGACTGGACGGTCCACACCCCGGCCGCGTCGGTGGACTCGGTCAGCGCCTTGAGCAGGGCGGACGCCACGCCTCGGCCCCTGGCGGCGGGGTGCACGTACACCGAGTGCTCGACCACCCCGGCGTACGCGCACCGGTCCGAGACCGGGGCCGCCGCCACCCAGCCCAGTACCGTCCCGGTCGCGTCCAGGGCGACGAAGCGGTGTTCCCGCAGCTTGGCGGCGTCGAACGCCTCCCAGGTCGGCGCGGCCGTCTCGAACGTGGCGTCGCCCTCGTCGATGCCCGCCTGGTAGATCGCCAGGACGTGCTCGGCGTGCTCCTCGGTCAGCGGTACGACGAGCACGCCCGTCGGGTCCTCCGCGCTGGACATGGCCTGCCCCCCCCTGTACTGGTCAGCTCGCCGCGCTGGTGGCGAGGAGCCTGCCCATCGCGGCGAGCACGGACGGCTCGACCCGGTAGTACACCCACGTCCCCCGGCGCTCCGAGGTGAGGAGCCCCGCGTCCTTGAGCTTCTTCAGGTGGTGCGAGACGGTCGGCTGGGAGACGCCGACGTCGGAGATGTCGCACACGCACGCCTCGCCGTTCTCGTGGGAGGCGACGGCGGAGAACAGCCGCAGGCGCACCGGGTCGCCGAGCGCCTTGAACATCTTCGCGGCGTGCTCGGCCTCCTCCGCGTTCATCGGCCGTTCGGTCACCGGCGGGCAGCACGGCGCCACGCCCTGGGCGGCGGGGTCGAGCAGCGGCAGCGCCTTCACGTTCGACATACGTCTATGTTGACATACGTCGAACCAACCGGACAGGTCCTCTTGCGGGATCGGAGTCCGGCACGCGCCGAGGGTAGGGCCGGGGCCAGTTCCCGGCGCGGGGCCGCCGGGTCACCCCTCCGACAGCCGTGCGGCCAGGCGGCGCGCGAGGCGGTTGGCGTCACGGCCGACACCGCGCAGGGCGTTGGAGGACAGGCTCCGCTGCCACTCCAGCCCGACGAAGCCCAGGCGGGGGTGGCCGGGCGGGGTGCCGTCGCGGTGGCGTGGGCACCCGCGTTCGTCCAGGACCCCCAGGCCGTCGAGGTACGGCAGGTCGGGGCGGTAGCCGGTGGCCAGCACGATCGTGTCGACGTCCTCGCGTGTTCCGTCCGGCCATGTGACGGTGCGGCCGTCGGCGCGGTCGAACATCGCCCGCCGGTCCGGTGCGCCCGAGGCGAGCGCGACGCGGTAGCGGCCGTCGTCGATGACCGGCTGCGGCGGAGGCGTGCGCAGGAAGCGGCCGAGCGGCGCGTTGTCGAGGCCGGTCAGGGTCAGCCAGAAGTGCAGGTCACGACCGAACGGCCGCTGCGGGGCGAACCGTACGGGGCGTCGGCTGGCGAGCGTCACCCGGCCGCCCCGGGCCAGCTCGACGGCGATCTGCACCGCCGAGTTGCCGGAGCCGACCACCAGGACCCGCTGCCCCGCGAAGGGTGCGGGCTCCCGGTACTCGGCGGCGTGGAGCACCGTACCCGTGAAGCCCGGCAGGTCCGGCCGGTGCGGTCGGCCGAACGTCCCGGACGCCGCGACCACCGCCCGCGCCGCCAGCCGCTCACCCCCGGCGGTGTGGAGGACGTAGCCGCCCGCCTCCTCGCGTACGCCGGTGACGCGGCGCCCGGTCCGTATCTCGGCGTCGAGGCGCGCGGCGTACGCGGTGAGGTACTCCACGATCTCGTCCCGGTGCGGATACCGGTGCGGATCGCCGCCGAACGGCATGCCGGGGAGCGCGCAGTACCGGGCGGGCGAGAAGACGGTGAGGCTGTCGTAGTAGCGCGGCCACGACCCGGCGGCCCGCTCCGACGCCTCCAGCACGACCGGCCGCAGGCCCTCCCGTATCAGCGCGTACGCGGTCGCCAGACCGGCCTGGCCACCCCCGACCACCGCGACGTCCACGTGTTTCACGTGAAACCCCCACTTCGACGCATGTCTATGTTGACGCACATCGAATCAGGGTCCATGTCGGCAGCGCAAGGCGACTGACGTCGCCATCTCGGGGCCCGCCACGAGCGCCGCCGCAACCCGGCAGGGCACGCCCCCGAATACCCCCGGGCCGGACAGGCCGCTGCACCCCCATGCCCGCGCTCTCGATCGCGGGCGCCGCCCACCGTCAGTGGCCTCGCCTGGCCTCGGGGCCATGAGCATGATCGGGGAGTACCTGCGCGTCACGCCTGGCGACCTCGACCGGGCGGTCCGGGATCCGGGCTGGGCACTGGACTTCGCCGATGAGGTCCAGGACGCGGAGGACGAGCCGGGGCCCTCGCCCGCCGCGGCCCGCCACTTCAGCACGTACAAGACCTGGGCCCTGCTCGGCTTCCTGCCGGCGCGCGCCGGCTTCCCGGTGAACGTCGTCCATGGCGGGGAACCGCTCGCCGGGGACCAGGACTGGGGTTACGGGCCGCCGAGGTGCCTGCGGGCGGAGCGGGTCCGGCTCGCCGCGCGGACGCTCCGCGCGACCGGGTACGACCGGCTCGTCAGCGGAGTCGACCCCGCGGACCTGACCAAGGCCGAGGTGTACCCCCTCATATGGGACGAGCCCGGCGCGCTCGAATGGGGCCGCCCCTGGTACGAGGATCTGACCCGCTTCTTCGAAGCCGCCGCCGAGGCGGGCGACGCCATGCTCGTCTGGCTCGACTGAGACGCGGTCCGGCGGCATCACCGGTCCGGGCCCTGCGACTGCCGAGGGTCCGCCCCGGCATAGGGCGCATGCCCGCGCCGAGCCGAAGCGGCGCCCACCGGGCCCGGAGGGCTCAGCCGAGGTCGAACTCGTTCGGGGGCAGGCCGAGGGTGTGGCAGGCGTCCCGTACGACCGCCTGCTCGGTCTGGTCGAAGTCGCCGTCGGCGCCGCCGATGACGATGCCGATCTGGATGACCGCCCGGGCCTCCGCGGGCTTCTTCCGCGCCTTGGCGACCTCCTGCATGACGCTGATCCTGCCGAGCGCGAAGTCGGCGGTCAGCTTTCCGAGGTTCTCCTCGAAGCGGCGGTGCAGGTCGTCGGCGGGGAAGTTGCGCAGTACGTCGTTGGTGGCGATGAGCTGGGCGACCCGCTGCCGTTCCGACGGGTCGATCGTGCCGTCGGCGGCGGCGACCAGTGCGCACATCGCCATGGCGGCGTCGCGGAACGCGCCGCTGGTCAGTTCGTTCTTCTTCGCCGTCAGCTGGGTCTGCATCATCGACGCGGACTCCTTGAGGCGGTCCCAGAGGGCCATGCGGGCTCCTTCGCAGCCGGGCCGGCCGGGCTCCCTCGCAGCCGGCCGGGCCGGTCCGGGCCGGAGGCAGCCCGGCCCGGACCGTTGTTTCTACAATAATGTAGAAGCTAGCAGGCTCAGCCCTCGTCGTCCTCGTCGCCCTCGAAGAAGTCGCCGACCTCGTCCACGACTTCCGCCGCGACCAGCCCGCCCGCCACGCCCACCGCGAGCCCGGCCGCTCCGGCGGCGACGGCTGTGCCCATGCCGGGCCCCGAGCGGTGGCCGTGGCCCTCGTGCCCGTACGGGGCGTGCGCACCCTGCCCGTTCGCGTCGTGCGACCCGTGCCCGTACGCGCCCGGGGTGCCGTGCGCAGGGCGGTTCTCCACGAGGTGGCGCACCCATGACTCCACCTCGCGGGTCCAGTCGGTGCGGGCGACGTCCTGGTGGCCGACCGTGAACCGGGCCAGGGCGTCATGACCGCCGGAGAACGGTCCGCCGCGCTTGTCGGCCTCCAGGACGACCTCCATGCCGTCGGGCCCGGCCAGGAAGGTGAGTTCGAGCTCGTTGATCCGCTGCGCGTACTCCAGCGACGGGCTCAGTTCGATCTCCTGGTAGAACGGCAGCCGCTGGCCCGTCCCGCCGATGCGGCCGTACTCCAGGTCCGCCGACCTGAAGCCGAAGCCCAGCTGCCCGAACGCCTCCAGGACCGCCTCCTGCGCGGGCAGCGGGCCCACCGTGAGCGGGTCCAGGTCGCCCTTGTCCTTCGCGCCGGCCACGCCCAGCTCGGTACGGACCCCGAGGACGATGCCGAGCGGCTGCCCGTACAGCTCGCTGACCGGCGTCTCCCACGGCAGCGTCACATCGAACGGCACGCTCCGCCGCTCGCCCTCCGCCAGCCGGAAGCCGCCCGCCACGGTGAACCGTTCGAAGGCGACGACGCCCTCGCTCTCGCCGTCGCCGTGCTCCGCCTCGACGCGCGCGACGAGTTCCAGGGTGATGTGCTCGATGTCGAAGTCGGCGTTGCCGCCCTTGAGATGGACCTCGCCGGTCAGGGAGCCGCCGGGCCGGACCGCGCCGGGCGTCAGGACCGTGTCCACCGAGGGGCCGCCGATGCCCATCGAACCGAGCAGTCGCTTGAACACCATCGTGGCGTTCACTCCTTCGTGAATCCGTGTTGCCGTACGGGGAGAAGGCCGCCGCCGTCCACGGGGGCGGGACGGCGGCGGCCCCTCGGAACTACTTCGACGCCGCGTCCAGAGCGGCCAGCGCCTGGGCCCAGCGGACGTACTTCAGGTCGGCGAGGTCGGCCACCGTCCTCACCCCGAACGCCTCCCGGAGCAGCTCGCCGTCCCGCTCGGAGACCCCCTTCAGCGCGCCCACCGGGGCGGCGAGGATCTCCGGCAGGCTCTTGTCGGCCCACGCCTTGTCCAGCACCTTGTCCAGCTCTATCGAAGCCACGAAGGCCCTCCCACGGGTATGTCGGATCGGCTGCGGCACGGCGGCGCCGCGGGACGGCCCGATCGACCAACCGGGCCGCCCCGTCGCGTTTCTGACGCGCCGTGACACGCTAATGTTCTACACGCATGTAGAAGCATAGGGGGAGTCGGGGGCTCGCGAGGGCAACCAGGAGGTGAACGAAAGGGATACGAAGGCACGGCCCCGCCCCGCCGTCGGCCACGCCGGGACGCCACACGTGAACGGACAGGCGGGGCGGCACCCGCATGCGCAATGCCGGGCCGGCCGTACCTCCGGCACGCCGCCCGTACGGCACCTCGGCGGGCACGCCCGTACGGCACCTCCGACGTGGCGCCCGGACCGCGCACCGACCTGCGGCCATAGCGGCCACGCACCCGCCCAGCGCAGCCAGCGCACCCAGCGCCGTCATCGCCGCCATCGCCACCAGCGGCCCTCCAGCGCGCCCAAAGCCCCCCCACGCCCCACCCCCCGCCGCTCAACCCCTCACGCCCAGGGCGGTTCAGTACGATGTACCGCCTCGTGCGACCGGCGGGGCCGAGAGGTGGGAGGCGACGGGCATGACCGTGCGGAACCAGGGCGGCACCGGCGAGCCGCCCCGCCGCCGAGGCCAGGGCGAGCTGGAGACGCAGGTGCTCGCCGTCCTGTGCGGCGCCCCGGGCCCGGTCACCGCCGCGTACGTCCAGGAACGCCTCGGGGACGACCTCGCGTACACGACCGTCGTGACCATCCTGACCCGGCTGCACGCCAAGGGCGCCGTATCCCGCGAGCGGGCGGGCCGGTCCTTCCAGTGGACGGCCGTCGCGGACGAGGCCGGCCTGGCCGCGCTGCGGATGCGCCGCGTCCTGGACGCGGAGTCCGACCGCGAGGCGGTGCTCGCCAGCTTCGTGACCGCCCTGACGCCGGGCGACGAGCGGCTCCTGCGCGACCTGCTGGCCCAGACGGCGGACGAGGACGAAAGCTGAGGGCCGCATGGGTGTCTTCGTCTTCCTGCCGCTCGTCCTGCCCTTAACGGCCTGGCCGATGGCCCGCCTCGCCGAACAGCACCTCCACCCCCGCACGGCCACCTGGCTCCTGACGGTCGTCGCGGCCGTTCTCGCCGTGTGCAGCACCCTGTGCCTGGCGCTGCTGATGGTGGTCGGTACGGCCCAGCTGCCCGGCAACCCGCTGCCGGACGCGTGGTCGGACCCGGAGGTGCGCAAGGCGCTCCCGTACGACGAGGTCGCGGGCCGCGCGGCCATCCCCGCCCTGGCCGCGGTGGTCGTGGCCTGCGGCAGGACGGCCTGGCGCCACCACCGGGTGCGCAGGCGCGCGGCGAAGGCCCTGGCGGAGCTGCCGGACCGGCCGGTCGCCGTCCTGCCCGACGACACCCCGTACGCGTACGCGCTGCCCGGCCGACGGGACCGGGTCGTCGTCACCACGGGGCTGCTGGCCGCGCTGAACGGTGCCGAGCGCCGCGCCCTGTTCGCCCACGAGCGGGCCCATCTGGCGGGCCGCCACCACCGGTTCCTGCTGGCCGCCCGGCTCGCCGCCCGAGCGAACCCGTTCCTGCGGCCGCTGTGGACGGCGGTGGCGTACACGACCGAGCGGTGGGCCGACGAGGACGCGGCCACCCGGGTGGGCAGCCGCAGGCTCGTGGCGCGGGCGGTCGGCAAGGCGGCGCTCGTGTCGCGCGGTGCGCCCTCCGCCACCCTCGCGGGCTTCGCGGTGGCGGGGCCGGTACCGCGCCGGGTGGCGGCGCTGCTGGGCCCGGCGCCCTCGACGCGGCTGTGGCCGCCGGTGTTCACGGCGGTCGGCCTGGCCGCGTGGGGAGCCGCCGCGGGCGCCACGGCGTCGGCGTTGTCGTCCGCCAACGCGGCGGTGAGCCTCTTCCTCGTCCTGAAGGCGGCGACGCCGCTCTAGCCGTACGGGCCGGGGCGCAGCCGTGGCGGACCACGCCCGGCCGCTCAGAGCTCCCGCGCCCGCCGCGGCAAGGTGAGGATCTCGGCCCCGTCGTCCGTGATGGCGATCGTGTGCTCGCTGTGTGCCGTCCGGCAGCCCGTCGCGCTGCGCAGCGTCCACCCGTCGGCATCGGTGACGAGCTGCGCGGTGTCCGCCATGACCCACGGCTCAAGCGCCAGCAGCAGCCCGGGGCGCAGGGTGTATCCGCGCCCGGGCCGGCCGGCGTTCGGGACGTGCGGGTCCTGGTGCATCGTCGATCCGATGCCGTGCCCTCCGAAGTCGGTGTTGATCGCGTACCCCGCCTCGCCGAGGACCGTGCCGATAGCGTGGGAGATGTCGCCGACGCGGGCCCCGGGCCGGGCTGCGGCGATCCCCGCGGCCAGCGCGCGCTCGGTCGTCTCGATCAGCGCGACGCTCTCCGCGTCCCGCGCGTCGCCCACCAGGAAGCTGATCGCGGCGTCAGCGGCGACCCCGTCCTTGGAGACGGCGAGGTCGAGGGTCAGCAGATCGCCGTCGGCGAGCGTGTAGTCGTACGGACGCCCGTGGAGTACGGCGTCGTTGACTCCCGTGCAGATGTAGTGGCCGAACGGGCCGCGGCCGAAGGACGGCGCGTAGTCCACGTAGCAGGACACGGCGCCCGCCTCGACGATCAGGGCCTTGGCCCACCGGTCGATGTCCAGCAGGTTCGTGCCGGCCGCGCAGCGGCTCCTGAGCGTGTCCAGGATGTCGGCGACCAGGGCGCCCGTCTCTCGCGCCCGGGCCAGCAGGGTGGGGTTCAGGATCTCGATCATGCGGCGCCTTCTCTCCTGCCAATAACTATACCGGCCATACTTTACCGGTACTAGAATCCGCCCCATGGTCAGGTTGCCGCTCACGCCCGCAGAGGTCGAACGAGGACAGCGCCTCGGCGCCCTCCTGCGCCGGGCCAGGGGAGAGCGCTCGATGCTCGATGTCGCGCTCGCCGCCCACGTCTCACCGGAAACCCTCCGGAAGATCGAGACGGGTCGCGTCGCCACCCCCGCGTTCCCGACCATCGCGGCGATCGCCGACGTCCTCGGCCTCTCCCTCGACGCGCTGTGGGCCGAGATCAGCGGTCCGCGCCCGGACGAGGGCGTCGGCCCGGCGGGCCCCGCGCGCCAGGAACCGGAGCGGCTGGCCTCGTAAGACGTACGCCGCCGGGGCCGCCCCGAGCGGGGCTGCCGGGGGCCGACAACTTCCGGGACGGCAGGGTGCCGTGCATGTCTGCACGTCTGCAGGCCCGCACGTCGGGGTGGAGCGCCGCACCGGGAAGGAGGCCAGGCCGGATGGCCGAGTCCGTGGGCGAAATGATCACGGACCTCGTACCGCTGCTCATGCGGCCGCTGATGGCGCTGGCGGGCCGTGCCTACTGGCGAAGGCCCGGCGACGCACCCGCCGTGGCGACGGGCGGGCCGGTCTGGCTGATGCGCTGCTGGGCCGTCGGGTTCGGGGTCCTCGGGCTCACGGTGGCGGCGCTCGGCGGGTACGGCCCGCTCGGCCGCGAGGAGCCCGTCGCGATCGGACTGGTGCGCCTGTCGGCGGTGGCGGTCGTGATGTCCTCGAGGGCGGCGGCGGCCGTTTTCCGGCTGCGCGCGCGTCGTGCGGCACCGCGCCCGCCGCGACCGGGGGACGGGTGAACACCCGGCAGGGCGGCCTCGACGACGCGCGAGCGGCGACCACCGCCGTACCAGGGCGCCGTGGACCGGCGTACGGTGCGGATGTGAAGGGAACGCGCCGCTGGACCGAGGCCACGTCGATGACGGCGTGGTGGGCCCTGCTGACGGTCGTCCTGTGGGTGCCGGCCACGCTGCTCGGCCACGGAACGACCTTGTGGGGCTGCGCGGCGTCGGCGGCCGTGTTCGTCGCCCTGGGGGAGGCCGGCGACTGGCTGCGCCGCCGCCGTCGAGCCCGCCGCGTACGGCGCTGAGAGCGCCGTACGCCCAGGAGCACTCCGGCCGCTGATCTGCCCACACCCGTCGCTTTCACTCGACTCCATTGCAATGAAGGCGACCTCCTCGTTGCATTAGACCTCAGTGTCGTTGCAACAAAAAGATCCCTCTGGCCTTGCTAAACAAGCTTTGCTTGCAACAAGGACGTTGCCTACACCGTCAAGGCAACGTAGCGTTTCCAATGTCAGAAACGAAACGCGCACCGGGAGAGCACGATGCAGAAGTTCGACACGCCCAGCCCGATCTCCGCCGTCCTGGCCGTCCCCGCCGGACGCGTCCAGCTCATCGCCGCCGACCGTGCCGACACCACCGTCGAGGTCCGGCCCGCCAACCCCGCCAAGAAGCGCGACGTACAGGCGGCCGAGCAGACCACCGTCACCTACGCCGACGGCGTCCTGCGGATCGACGCCCCCGAGCCCCGGAACCAGCTCGTCGGCCCCACCGGCTCCCTGGAGGTCACCGTCCGGATGCCCGCCGGCTCCCACGTCGAGGCCAGGGCCGCGGCCACCGAGCTGCGGGGCGTCGGCCGCCTCGGGGACGTCGCGTTCGACGGCGCGTACCGGCAGATCAAGCTGGACGAGGCGGCGAGCGTCCGCCTCACGGCGATCGACGGGGACGTCGAGGTCGGCCACCTGGGCGGCCCCGCGGAGATCAGCACCGCGCGGGGCGACATCCGCATCGCGGAGGCGGTACGCGGCACGGTCCAGCTCCGCACCCAGTCCGGCGACATCACGGTCGGCGCCGCCGCGGGCGTCTCGGCGGCCCTGGACGCGGGCACCGGGTACGGCCGCGTCAGCAACGCCCTCAGGAACGACGGCACCGTCGGACTCGACATCCGCGCCACCACCTCCCAGGGCGACATCACGGCCCGCAGCCTCTGAAGCAGCGGCACACGCGCGACCAGGACAACAACCCGTACGGGACGAGAAGCCCGAAGCAACAGCGACCAGGGGGAACACATGACGAAGAACAGCACGCCCTCGACCGACCCGTCCTCGGACATCCCGGCGTGGACCGGCATGGTGCCGGTGGACGACACGGCCCTGGCGGTCACCGACACCGGCGGCCCCGGCATCCCCGTCGTCTACCTCAACGGCCAGTTCGCCACCCAGGGGTACTGGCGGCGCACCATCGCCGACCTCGGCCCGGAATGGCGGCACATCACGTACGACGAGCGGGCGCGCGGCAAGTCGAAGCGCTCGGCGGACTACTCCTTCGAGGCCGCCGTCCGGGACGTCGGCACGGTGCTCGCGGCCAGGGGCGTGGAGCGGGCGTTGCTGGTGGGCTGGTCGTACGGCGCGTACGTCGCCGCGCACTGGGCCCACCGGAACCCGGACCGCACCCTCGGCGCGGTGCTGGTGGACGGCGCGTTCCCGTACGACTGGATGGACGAGGCGATGGAGCAGCGGATACGGAAGCTGTTCCGGCGCCTGGGCTGGATCATGCCGCTGCTGCGCCCGACGGGCCTGACCCCGCGCATGACCGCGGAGCAGCAGGCGAACAGCAACATCGAGCTGGGCAGGCTCGGCGGCGCGCGGGAGCTGACCCCCGTACTGGAGGGCCTCACCGTCCCGACGCGGTACGTGGTCGCCTCGGGTACGTCCTTCGGAAGCCGCGGCGACGAGCAGGAACGGATCCGCGCCGGCCTGGACCCGGTGACCGCCCGCAACCCGAACGTCAAGGTGAGCGCGAAGGTCGCGAGCAACCACGGCGCGATCCTGCGCAAGGACTACCGGGCCATAGCCAAGGCCGTACGCGAGACCGCCACCCTCGGCCGAACAGCCCGCTAGCCCGGACCCCCACCCCACCGCCGGGAGCCGGTCAACACCCCCCGCTCCCGGCCCCACCGCACCCCGCCCGCGACCCCCCGCGCTCTGCGCACGCACCAGGCGCAGGCGCGCGCTGATGCCTGATCAGCCCGAGAGGCGAACCTTGCCCGCGAGCAGGGCATGCAACGACCTGCCTGTCACCGGCACGGAGGCATCGCCGTGCCTGACAGGTATGGCGAACACGCTCGACTCGGAGGCGGGGAAGCGGCCGTCGTCCTGCCGGCCTTCCTGCGACCGACCTCCGGCGGCACCTCGGCTGGTACGCGGAGAAGGGGCCGGACGTGCTGCTGTTCGTGGGGAGAAGGGCAAACCGTTCCGGCGGTCGACCTCCGGGCGCAAGTGGCGCCGCGGCCCCCCGCAGGACTTCCGGCTCTACGACCTTCGTCACACCCGCCACACCCTCGCGCCCCGCTCGGGCGCCACGTTCAAGGACACGACGGTCCGCGCGGCCCAGTCCACCGAGAAAGCCGCGCTGATCTACCAGCACTCCGACCACGAGCGGCAGAGGGAGGTCGCCGCCGGGCTCGACCGGCTCGTGCAGAGCGAGCGCGAGAAGGCATCGGGCACGCAACGGGCACGGGAGACCTGAGCTGCTCCAGACAACAGATAAGGCCCTGGTCGCTGAACCAGGGCCTTCGTCGTGGAGCGGGTGACGGGAATCGAACCCGCGCTCTGAGCTTGGGAAGCTCATGTTCTACCATTAAACTACACCCGCGCGGCGGCCGGAGATCCGGGCCGCATCGTCGCTCACTGTACCTCATCCGCAGCCCTCCGGTGAATCGCGCCGTGGGGTTTCCGTGTGTCGGGTGGGGTGATCCCGGCGACGGCGGTGGGGAGTTGGGGCGTAGGGTGAGGGACGGAGTGCCGCCTGGAGTGGTGTCCTGTTGATCCCCTAATGTGGCTGTCTCGTCCACCGCTTGTTGGGGAAAGGGCTTGATGGACTCCATGGAGCGAACCGTCGTCCGGTGTGCCGAAGGGCATGTGTTCAGTACCGCGACGTTCCCGATGCAGAACCTCGGTGCCGGGCGGATCGGGCCCGGGCGGCTCCTTCGCTGTCCCCGGTGCGCGCGGCTGCGGAGCGCCGTGCCCGTGAGCGCGGGAGCGGGCGGCCGCGGATAGCGGAAGGCCGTACGTCCGGCTCGTCGTCGCTGGTGGGAGAGCGCGCGGCGCCTGTCCGATTGGGGCGGGCCCGCGCGCTCTGCGTATCCTCGGGACGTGCTTCTCTCAGACAAGGACATCCGGGCCGAGATCGAATCCGGACGGGTGCGGATCGACCCGTACGACGAATCCATGGTGCAGCCCTCGAGCATCGACGTGCGGCTCGACCGCTACTTCCGGGTGTTCGAGAATCACCGCTACCCCCACATCGACCCGGCCGTCGAGCAGGCCGATCTGACCCGGCTGGTGGAGCCGGAGGGGGACGAGGCGTTCATCCTCCACCCGGGCGAGTTCGTGCTCGCCTCCACGTACGAGGTCATCTCCCTGCCCGAGGACATCGCCTCCCGGCTGGAGGGCAAGAGCTCCCTCGGGCGGCTCGGTCTCGTCACGCATTCGACCGCGGGTTTCATCGACCCCGGGTTCTCCGGACATGTGACCCTGGAATTGTCGAACCTCGCGACCCTGCCGATCAAGCTGTGGCCGGGAATGAAGATCGGCCAGCTGTGCCTGTTCCGCCTCAGCTCGCCGGCCGAGTTCCCGTACGGCAGCGAGCGGTACGGGTCCCGGTACCAGGGGCAGCGCGGGCCCACGGCCTCGCGGTCCTTCCAGAACTTCCATCGGACGCAGGTGTGAGCATGAGTGGTGTACGGGAGAACCTCACGTACGAAGGGTTCGGCCGCGCGGTGCGCGAGCTCGCCCAGACCATCGCGGACGACGGGTACGAGCCCGACGTCGTGCTGTCCATCGCCCGCGGCGGCGTGTTCGTCGCCGGTGGTCTCGCGTACGCGCTGGACTGCAAGAACATCCACCTCGTGAACGTGGAGTTCTACACGGGCGTCGGCACCACGCTGGAGATGCCGGTCATGCTCGCGCCCGTCCCGAACGCGATCGACTTCAGCAACAAGAAGGTCCTCATCGCCGACGACGTCGCCGACACGGGCAAGACGCTGAAGCTCGTCCACGACTTCTGCCTCGACCACGTCGCCGAGGTCCGCTCCGCGGTCATCTACGAGAAGTCCCAGTCGCTCGTGAAGTGCGAGTACGTGTGGAAGCGCACCGACGACTGGATCAACTTCCCCTGGAGCGTCGAGAAGCCCGTCGTCAGGCGTACCGGGCAGGTTCTCGACGCCTGAGTGGCGTGCGTGTACGTGTAAGGGCCCGCGACCGGTGGCGGTCGCGGGCCCTCACACGTACCCCTCCGGGCCCCTACAGGGTGCCCAGCTTGATCAGGGACAGCAGCGCCACCAGCTGGATCGCCGACGCGCCCAGGGCCTTCGGCCACGGCAGGTCGTGCGACTTGCTGACCATCGACGTGAACAGCGCGCCCGCCGCCACCCACGACAGCCAGCCGATCACCTGCACCAGCGGGTTCTCTCCGCCCAGGAACATCGCGAACAGCAGGCGCGGGGCGTCCGTCATCGACATGATCAGCATGGACAGGCCCACCGTCGGCTGCCACGCCCCGTTGCCGCCGAGCTGGCGCGCCAGGGTGTGGGTCACCGCGCCCAGGATCAGACCGCCGACGACGAACATCAGGGCGGTGATCAGGACGGCGGGGACCGCGGTCGCGAGGGTGGAGTTGATCGTCTCCTCGCGGGCCTTGTCGAAGCCGAACAGCGCCATCAGGCCGTAGACGAAGGTGACCACCAGCGCCGGCACCCACACGGCGTGGTCGCGCATCTGCCAGAACGTCGGGCCCGGGCGCATCACGATGCCCGTCAGGAGCTGCTGCCACGGCAGGCGCGGGCCCGACGGGGCGGCGTCGCCCGCCTGGTACGTGTCCGGCGGGCCGTACGGGTCCTCGTTGACGCTGAACACCTGGGTGTGGCCCGGGTTGTTCGCGGCGTGCGCGTGGGGCGCGTACGGCTGCTGGGGGTGGTGCGGGTGCTGGGGGTGGTGCCCGCCCTGGTGCTGCGGGTGGTGCCCGCCCTGCTGCTGGTACGGGTCGCCGAAGTACTCCGGCTCGCCGTGCGTGCGGCCGTCGCGCGGCCACTGCTGTTGCGGCGACGCGTACGACGGCGGCGCGGGCGGGTTGCCGTTGCCGTACGGCCCCTGCCGCGTGTGCGGGGCCTGCTGCCCTTGTTGGTGCGGGGTGCGGTTGTCCCGGCCGCGTCCGATCCTGAATCCAGCCACGTCAACGAACGTACCCGGTCCGGCGGGTGGGGGCGTACCCGGTGGCGTGACAGGACGTCATTGCTGCTGACCTGTGACATCCCCTAGCTGGTGTCCCCTAGGGGTCGGGAGGTATGCGGAGGGGGTGCGTCCGCCGGAGGGAGTACGTCCCCCGGAGGGGGTGCGTCCGCCCGGCGGGTGCGTGGGGCGAGGGGCCGTTGGGGAGGGGCAGGGGGCGTTCCGGTGGGGCCGTACGGGAGGGGCCGCGCCCGCCCCCGTGGGGGGCCGTACAGGAAGGGCCGCGCCCGCCCCCGTGGGGGAGGACCCGGCCCTGAGACCGTCCCGGTGCCCGAAGGCCGCCGAGGCGTACTACTTCGCCGGCTCCGGCTCCGCGGCCTCGTCGGACTCCGGGGCCTCGGGCGCCGGGGTCTTCACCGACTCCAGGAGGAGCTGCGCCACGTCCACGACCTGGAGCGACTCCTTGGCCTGTCCCTCGTTCTTCTTGCCGTTCACCGAGTCCGTCAGCATGACCAGGCAGAACGGGCACGCCGTGGACACGATGTCCGGGTTGAGCGACAGGGCCTCGTCGACGCGCTCGGTGTTGATGCGCTTGCCGATGCGCTCCTCCATCCACATCCGCGCGCCGCCGGCGCCGCAGCAGAAGCCGCGCTCCTTGTGGCGGTGCATTTCCTGCTGGCGCAGGCCGGGGACGGCGGTCATGATCTCGCGCGGCGGCGTGTAGACCTTGTTGTGCCGGCCCAGGTAGCACGGGTCGTGGTAGGTGATCAGGCCGTCGACCGGGGTCACCGGGACGAGTCGGCCCTCGTCGATGAGGTGCTGGAGCAGCTGCGTGTGGTGGATGACCTCGAACTCGCCGCCGAGCTGCGGGTACTCGTTCGCGATCGTGTTGAAGCAGTGCGGGCAGGTCGCGACGATCTTCTTCGCGGACTTCGGCTTCCTGGTCGAGGGCTCGTCCTCGTCCTCGCCGAACGCCATGTTCAGCATCGCGACGTTCTCCTGGCCGAGCTGCTGGAACAGCGGCTCGTTGCCCAGGCGCCGCGGCGAGTCACCGGTGCACTTCTCGTCGCCGCCCATGATCGCGAACTTGACGCCCGCCATGTGCAGCAGCTCCGCGAAGGCCTTGGTGGTCTTCTTGGCGCGGTCCTCCAGGGCGCCGGCGCAGCCGACCCAGTACAGGTAGTCGACCTCGGTGAGGTCCTCGATGTCCTTGCCGACGATCGGGACCTCGAAGTCGACCTCCTTGGTCCACTCGACGCGCTGCTTCTTCGCCAGGCCCCAGGGGTTGCCCTTCTTCTCCAGGTTCTTGAGCATCGTGCCCGCCTCGGACGGGAACGCGGACTCGATCATCACCTGGTAGCGGCGCATGTCGACGATGTGGTCGATGTGCTCGATGTCGACCGGGCACTGCTCGACGCAGGCGCCGCAGGTGGTGCAGGACCACAGGACGTCCGGGTCGATGACGCCGTTCTCCTCGGCGGTGCCGATCAGCGGGCGCTCGGCCTCGGCGAGGGCGGAGGCGGGGACGTCCTTCAGCGCCTCGGCGGACGCCTTCTCCTCGCCCTCCATCGTCTTGCCGCCACCGGCGAGCAGGTACGGCGCCTTGGCGTGCGCGTGGTCGCGCAGCGACATGATCAGCAGCTTCGGGGAGAGCGGCTTGCCCGTGTTCCAGGCGGGGCACTGCGACTGGCAGCGGCCGCACTCGGTGCACGTCGAGAAGTCGAGGATGCCCTTCCACGAGAAGTGCTCGACCTGGGAGACACCGAAGACGGTCTCCTCGGCGCCCTCCTCGTCGTCGAAGACGGTCTCGAAGTCGATCTCCTTGCCGCCGGAGGTCATCGGCGGCAGGGCGCCCAGCGCGGTCTCGCCGGTGGCGTTGCGCTTGAACCAGATGTTCGGGAAGCCGAGGAAGCGGTGCCACGCGACGCCCATGTTGGTGTTGAGCGAAACCGTGATCATCCAGATCAGGGAGACGCTGATCTTCACCATGGCGGCGAGGTAGATCAGGGTCTGCAGGGTGCCGAGCGACAGCCCCTCGAAGGCCAGGACCAGCGGGTACGAGACGAAGTACGCCGCCTCGTAGGAGTCGACGTGGTGGATGGCGCCCTCAAGGCCGCGCAGGACCAGGATGGCGAGGCCGATGGTGAGGATGACGTACTCGACGAAGTACGCCTGCCAGGCCTTGGAGCCGGCGAAGCGCGACTTGCGGCCCGGACGGGACGGCAGGCTCAGCAGGCGGATGACCATGAGGACGGCGATGCCGACCACGGTCATCAGGCCGATGAACTCGATGTACATCTCGAACGGCAGGAAGCCGCCGAGCAGGGGCAGCGTCCAGTCGGCCTGGAAGAGCTGCCCGTACGCCTGCGCCAGCGTGGGCGGAAGGGTGAGGAAGCCGACGGCGACGAACCAGTGCGCGAAGCCGACGATCCCCCAGCGGTTCATCCGGGTGTGACCGAGGAATTCCCGGACCACGGTGACCGTGCGGGCCTTCCAGTTGTCGGTGCGGCTGCCGGCCGGCACGGGCTGGCCGAGCCTCACGAACCGGTAGATCTGCGCGATCGCTCGGGCAAAGAGCGCAACGCCGACCACGGTCAGGGTCAGCGACACAATGATCGCGGCGAGTTGCATGGGGGCTCCTCGGGCCTGCGAGGTGGGGGTTCCGGCATTACTAAGCGGTAACTTATGGGGTTCGACTGACGAGCGTACCCAGTTATTCCGCCGCACTGTAGCCGCGCACGCGGTGATCTGCGTCGCTCAGGTGAGCCTGACCGCCGCCCCTCACCGCCGCCCCTCACCGCCGTCCGCGCCGCGCTTCGCGCGCGAGGGCCACGGGGGTGCGGAGCAGCAGAGCGGCGTCCAGTCCCATCCCATGGTGCTCCACGTAGTGCTGGTCCAGCAGCAGCGGCTCGTCCCAGGGGAGCGTGGAGCCCCTTCTGACCCGCGCCAGGCCGGTCATGCCCGGCTTGACGAGCTGCCGCCATGTCGCGTCCGCGCCGGGGGCGCCGGGCGGCAGCGGTGCGGGGCCGACGAGCGACATCTCGCCGCGTACGACGTGGGGCAGCCGGGACAGCGCGTCGAGGCGCAGCCGCCGTACGGGCAGTGTGCGCAGTGTGAAGGGGTGGCCGTGCAGGCCGGTGACGGTTTCCCGTACGAGAACGCCCTCGTCGCTGGTGCGCGTGCCGGGGCGGCGGCGCAGGGCGCGGGCGGCCGCGGCGGCGAGCAGGGCGGGGGCCGCGAGGGTGAGGAGTGCGGAGCCGAGGGTGAGATCCAGGAGGCGCTTGGGGTGCATGGGCACGACACCTGACCGTTCTGGGGAGCTCATGGCGGGTGGCGGGTGTTTGTCCGGAACATTCGCCGAAGGGGGTGGAAGGTGTGGAAGGTTGGGAAGGTCCGGTGTGCAGCACCCTAGGCGGAGCGGTACGCCGGACCGGCGCGGCACACCGTGTTGCGTATAAACACCGGATAAAAGTTGAGCCGGACTGGCTCAAGTCTGTTGACCGCGACGGTTGGGTCGTGCATCCTTGAGTCTGTTCCACTCAAGTCAGCTGGAGGAATCGAAATGGCACGTGCGGTCGGCATCGACCTGGGCACGACTAACTCCGTCGTCAGCGTTCTGGAAGGCGGCGAGCCCACCGTCATCACCAACGCCGAGGGCGCCAGGACCACGCCGTCCGTCGTCGCCTTCGCCAAGAACGGCGAAGTCCTCGTGGGTGAGGTCGCCAAGCGGCAGGCCGTCACCAACGTCGACCGGACCATCCGCTCGGTCAAGCGCCACATGGGCACGGACTGGAAGATCGAGCTGGACGGGAAGAACTTCAACCCGCAGCAGATCTCCGCGTTCATCCTGCAGAAGCTGAAGCGGGACGCCGAGGCGTACCTGGGCGAGAAGGTCACGGACGCGGTCATCACCGTCCCGGCGTACTTCAACGACTCCGAGCGCCAGGCCACCAAGGAGGCCGGCGAGATCGCGGGCCTGAACGTCCTGCGCATCGTCAACGAGCCGACCGCCGCCGCCCTGGCGTACGGCCTCGACAAGGACGACCAGACGATCCTCGTCTTCGACCTCGGCGGTGGCACCTTCGACGTGTCGCTCCTGGAGATCGGCGACGGCGTGGTCGAGGTGAAGGCCACCAACGGTGACAACCACCTCGGTGGTGACGACTGGGACCAGCGCGTCGTCGACTACCTGGTCAAGCAGTTCCAGAGCGGCCACGGCGTGGACCTCTCCAAGGACAAGATGGCGCTCCAGCGCCTGCGCGAGGCCGCCGAGAAGGCGAAGATCGAGCTGTCCTCTTCCACCGAGACCTCGATCAACCTCCCCTACATCACGGCGTCCGCCGAGGGCCCGCTGCACCTGGACGAGAAGCTCACGCGCGCCCAGTTCCAGCAGCTGACCGCCGACCTGCTCGAGCGCTGCAAGATCCCGTTCCACAACGTCATCAAGGACGCGGGCATCCAGCTCTCCGAGATCGACCACGTCGTCCTCGTCGGTGGCTCGACCCGTATGCCGGCCGTCGCCGAGCTCGTCAAGGAGCTGACCGGCGGCAAGGAGGCCAACAAGGGGGTGAACCCGGACGAGGTCGTCGCGATCGGCGCCTCGCTCCAGGCCGGTGTCCTCAAGGGTGAGGTCAAGGACGTCCTGCTCCTCGACGTGACCCCGCTGTCCCTCGGCATCGAGACCAAGGGCGGCATCATGACCAAGCTCATCGAGCGCAACACGACGATCCCGACGAAGCGCTCGGAGATCTTCACCACGGCCGAGGACAACCAGCCGTCGGTGCAGATCCAGGTCTACCAGGGCGAGCGCGAGATCGCCGCGTACAACAAGAAGCTCGGCATGTTCGAGCTGACCGGTCTGCCCCCGGCGCCGCGCGGCGTCCCGCAGATCGAGGTGTCCTTCGACATCGACGCCAACGGCATCATGCACGTCACGGCGAAGGACCTCGGCACCGGCAAGGAGCAGAAGATGACCGTCACCGGCGGCTCCTCGCTCCCCAAGGACGAGGTCGACCGGATGCGTGAGGAGGCCGAGCGGTACGCGGAGGAGGACCACAAGCGCCGCGAGGCCGCCGAGACCCGCAACCAGGGCGAGCAGCTCGTCTACCAGACGGAGAAGTTCCTCACCGACAACGCCGACAAGGTGCCGGGCGAGATCAAGTCCGAGGTCGAGGAGGCGGTGAACGAGCTCAAGGAGAAGCTGAAGGGCGAGGACACCGCGGAGATCCGCACGGCCACCGAGAAGGTCGCGGCCGTCTCCCAGAAGCTCGGCCAGGCCATGTACGCCGACGCGCAGGCCGGCCAGGCCGCCGGCGGTGCCCAGGCGGGCGCCGAGGGCGCCAAGGCCGACGACGACGTGATCGACGCCGAGATCGTCGACGACGAGAAGCCGAAGGGTGGGGCGGCATGACGGAGGAGACTCCGGGCTTCGAGGAGAAGTCCGACGTCCCCTCCGGCGCCACTCCCGACGACGCCGCCGAGGCCGCCGACACCCCTCCCACCGAGGAGGGCGCGGCGGCCCCGGCCGGGGACGCGAACCAGAAGGACCAGCCGGCCGGTCTGACCGCCGAGCTGGACCAGACCCGCACCGCGCTCGCCGAGCGCACCGCGGACCTCCAGCGGCTTCAGGCCGAGTACCAGAACTACCGCCGCCGGGTCGAGCGGGACCGGGTCGCGGTCAAGGAGGTCGCCGTCGCGAACCTCCTGACCGAGCTGCTGCCCGTGCTCGACGACATCGGCCGGGCGCGGGAGCACGGCGAGCTGGTCGGCGGCTTCAAGTCGGTCGCCGAGTCGCTGGAGACCACCGTCGCCAAGATGGGCCTCCAGCAGTTCGGCAAGGAGGGCGAGCCCTTCGACCCGACCGTGCACGAGGCGCTGATGCACTCGTACGCGCCGGACGTCACGGAGACGACCTGCGTGGCGATCCTCCAGCCGGGGTACCGGATCGGCGAGCGGACCATCCGTCCCGCGCGTGTCGCCGTCGCCGAGCCCCAGCCGGGCGCCGCGTCGGCCGCGAAGGAAGAGCAGTCGGCCGACGAGGAGAACGGTGGCCCCGAAGAGGGCTGACAGCTTCAGGGCCGGCGGTCGTGGGACCGCCGGCCCCGGGGCTGACGCAGTGATCGTCCGGGAGGAGGGACGTCGATGAGTACGAAGGACTTCGTCGAGAAGGACTACTACAAGGTCCTCGGCGTCCCCAAGGACGCGACCGAAGCCGAGATCAAGAAGGCGTACCGGAAGCTCGCCCGCGAGTTCCACCCGGACGCCAACAAGGGCGACGCCAACGCGGAGGCCCGCTTCAAGGAGATCTCCGAGGCGAACGACATCCTCGGAGATCCCAAGAAGCGCAAGGAGTACGACGAGGCGCGCGCCCTCTTCGGCAACGGCGGCTTCCGGCCCGGACCGGGCGGTGCGGGCGGCACCTTCAACTTCGACCTGAGCGACCTGTTCGGCGGTCAGGCCGGAGCGGGCGGTGGCGGCGCCGGGGGCTTCGGCGGCGGCCTCGGGGACGTCTTCGGCGGGCTGTTCAACCGGGGCGGCGCCACCGGGGCGCGTACGCAGCCGCGGCGCGGCCAGGACGTCGAGTCCGAGGTGACGCTCAGCTTCACCGAGGCGGTGGACGGGGCGACGGTCCCGCTGCGCATGTCCAGCCAGCAGCCCTGCCGGGCCTGTTCCGGCACGGGCGACAAGAACGGCACGCCGCGCGTGTGCCCCACGTGTGTGGGCACGGGCCAGGTGTCGCGGGGCGGCAGTGGGTCCTTCTCGCTGACCGACCCGTGCGTGGACTGCAAGGGCCGGGGGCTGATCGCCGAGGACCCGTGCGAGGTCTGCCACGGCAGCGGCCGGGCCAAGTCGTCGCGCACCATGCAGGTCCGCATCCCGGCGGGCGTCTCCGACGGGCAGCGGATCAGGCTGCGCGGCAAGGGCGCGCCCGGCGAGCGGGGCGGTCCGGCCGGCGACCTGTACGTGGTCGTCCACGTGGACGCGCACCCCGTGTTCGGCCGCAAGGGCGACAACCTCACCGTCACCGTGCCGGTCTCCTACGCGGAGGCGGCGCTGGGCGGCGAGATCAGGGTGCCGACCCTCGGCGGACCCCCGGTCACGCTGAAGATCCCCGCGGGCACGCCCAACGGACGGACGATGCGGGCCCGCGGCAAGGGGGCGGTCCGCAAGGACGGCACCCGCGGCGACCTGCTCGTCACGGTGGAGGTCGCCGTCCCGAAGGAGCTGAACGACGAGGCGCGCGAGGCTCTGGAGGCGTACCGTCGAGCCACCGCGGGTGAGGACCCGCGGGCGGAGCTCTTCCAGGCCGCGAAGGGGGCTTGAGGCAATGGACGCACGCCGACGCAACCCGTACGAACTGACCGATGAGACCCCGGTGTACGTCATCTCGGTGGCGGCGCAGCTCAGTGGGCTGCACCCGCAGACCCTGCGCCAGTACGACCGGTTGGGGCTCGTCTCCCCGGACCGTACGGCCGGGCGGGGACGGCGCTATTCGGCCCGCGACATCGAGCTGCTCCGCCAGGTGCAGCAGCTGTCGCAGGACGAGGGCATCAACCTGGCCGGAATCAAGCGCATCATCGAGCTGGAGAACCAGGTGACCGCGCTGCAGGCCCGGGTGGCCGAGCTGACCGCGGCCCTGGAGGGCGCGGCGGTGGCGATGCGCCAGCGCGAGGCGCAGGTGCACGCCTCGTACCGGCGTGACCTGGTGCCGTATCAGGACGTGCAGCAGACGAGTGCGTTGGTCGTGTGGCGGCCGGGCAACAAGCGCGGCGGCGAGTAGTCCGACAGCCGTGAACAGCGGGAAGGCCCCCTCCTCGGAGGGGGCCTTTTCGCGTGCGATGATCCGGGGATGCGTACGAGGGGGAAGGCGGCCGTCGTGGTCGCGGCGGTACTGCTGACGGGCTGTTCGGCGGGCGGTACGGGGACGGGCGGGGAGGCGCGGCCGTCGGCGTCGTCCGTGCCCGCGCCGGGGGCGTCCGCGTCGGCGGGGGCCTGCCCGGAGTCGGGCGTACGGGTCACGCTGGGCGACACGGAGGCGGCGCTGGGACAGCGGGCGCTTTCGGTGTTCCTCGACAACTGCGGGGGCCGTCCCTTCGAGGTGAGCGGCTACCCGGACGTGGCCGTGCTGGACGCGGAGCGCGAGGAGCTGGACGTGACCGTGCGGCTCGGCACGCACGCGGTGGACGGCGGGACGGAGCGGTCGGTGTTCACGCTCCAGCCGGGGCAGCGGGCGAAGTCGGGCGTCCTGTGGCGGAACACCGTGACCCGGTCGGACGTCGTGGCGACGAGCGGCGCGTACCTGCGGGTCACGCCCGCCCGCGGGGCCGCGGCGCAGACGGTCGCCCCGCACGACGGCCCGCTGGACCTGGGCAGCACCGACGCGGTGGAGGTCACGCCCTGGGCGCCGTACACGCCGTAGCGCGGCGGGGCGGGCTTGTAGCGGGGCGGACGGCAGGGCGGGGTGGCGGTGCGCCTCGTACGAGTGGAGGGGCGGGCCGTGGGGCGGTGCGCGGTCGCGTAGACGAGTGCGCGGGCCTCGTTGTGCGGTGCGCTTCGTTGTGCGGTGCGCTTCGTGGGGCGGTGCGGTGCGGGGCCTCGTGAGGGGGTGAGGCGCCTCGTAGGACGGGGCGCGGCCTCTCCACGACGTTACGCGGGCCTTGTCGTGCGGTGCGGGGCCGCGTACCGCTGGTGGGGCGGCTCGTGGGGCGGTGCGCGGCGCCCGCGGGGTGGCGTGCGCGGGCTCGTACGCCCGGAGGTCCTCGGGGGGTCAGTCGTGGGTGTGTGCGGGGTCGGGGTCCTGGCCGGGGTCCGGGTCCTGGTCGAGGATGCCGGACCTGGCGATGAGGTAGCCGAGCTGGGCGCGGCTGCCGCTGCCCAGCGTGGAGGCGAGCTTGGCTATGTGGGCGCGGCAGGTGCGGACGTTCATGCCGAGGCGGCGGGCGATGGCCTCGTCCACGTGGCCCTCCACCAGCAGCTTGGCGATGGAGCGCTGGATGCCGCTTATCCCGTTGAGGGTCGGCGTGTACGTGACGACGTCCTCCTCCCACGGGATGCCGTACAGCCAGAACTGCTCGAAGACGCCGACGAGGTACTGCACCAGCCCCTCGTGGCGCAGCTCCAGGGCCACCTGGCGGTCGCTGCGCGCCGGGATGAAGGCGATCCTGCGGTCCACGATGATCAGCCGGTCGATGATCTCCTCGAGGGTGCGCACTTCCAGCCCGTACGGAACGATCCGCTCGACGTACCCCATGGTGGCGGAGTGGTGCCGGGCGGTGTGCTGGTAGAGGGTCCGCATCCGGACACCGCGGTCGAGGAGGGGCTCCACACGGCGCAGGGCGGCCTTGACAGTCTCCGGTTTGCGGCCGCTGCCGGGCTGGATGGTGAGGAGTTCGACCGCGCACTCGTCCATCACCCGGTCGAGTTCGGCGTTGATGACGGCGAGTCCTTCGAGGACGTTGATGACTCCGCTGCCGCAGGGCGCCGCGGCGGGGATCGTCATGAACGGCTCGAATGCATCGGCCAACGACAGGGCGCGCTGGCGCCGCTGCTGTATCTCCCGCTCGATGGGGTGTATCAGCTGGTTGAGGGCGATGGACGGAGGGACGGGCCGCAGCCACTGCGGCTCGTCCGGATCCGGATGCAGCAGGGCGAGGTCGATGAGGCAGGGAGCCGCGTCGATTTCCGACCGGGCGATCCGGCCGGCGCGCAGGGCGGCCGCGTACAGGCGCTTTCCGGCTTCGCACAGCTCGTCATGACTGTGCCCGGTTTCCGGATTGTCCACCTTCGACCGCATCTGCACCCCCCTCAGGGTCCTGTATTTCAGGAACATGATGCCTGTACCGGCTGGTGGAAGCGTCAGGAGTGAGCCATCGTCATAAGCGCGGGGGAGGAGGTAAGGACAAAAAGAGGTGGAGATCGTCCATGACCAGGATGGTTCGTGCACTTAGCGCCATAGCTGTCGCCGCGGCGGCCGCGTGCGGTGTCGCCGCCCTCAGCGGCGAGCCGTCGTGGGAAACGGTGTCCGCGGGCAGCGTCGTCGCGGGTGAGCCCTCGTGGGAGGTCGGGCCGGCCGACACTCGTGAGCCTTCGTGGGACGCCACTCCGGCGAGCTTCCGCGAGCCTTCGTGGGACGCCGCTCCGGCCGGTGTCGGGGAGCCTTCGTGGGAGGCCGTCCCGGCGGTGCTCGGCGAGCCCTCGTGGGACGCCGCCCCGGCGACGTTCGGTGAGCCCTCGTGGGAGACCGGACCGGCCGACACGCGTGAACCCTCGTGGGAGGTCGCGCCCGCGGGCGTCGGCGAGCCCTCGTGGGACGGGGCCGACTCCACGTCGACGGGTGTCGTCGCATGAACGTCCCCGACGACTCCCGCTTCCGCCGCGAGATGGCGTCCGCCTACCGATCCGGGTGGCACTTCATCGACCTCGTCACCGCCGTGCCGCAGGGTGGCGATTCGTTGATGGTCACCCTCTTCGGGGAGCCGATCGTCATCACCCGCGGGGAGGACGAGGACATCCGCGCCTACCGGTGCCTCCGCCGGCCGCGCGGTGCGCCCCAGCCCGTCCGTTGCGCCATCCGCTACGGAATGATTTTCGTCAACCTCGACCAGCGTGACCACCAGCTCGTCGAGGCGGAGACGACCACCGCCACTCCCCGCAGCGCCTGAGCGATTCCCCCGTCGTTGTAGATCGCCCAGGCGCTTCCCCCACACAGCGGCGCCATCGTGGACCTGAAACACGATGGCGCCGCTGTGCTGCCCGCGCGCGGAACCGGGTAGGCGGCACCCGTGTGCTACGCGCGGCCCATGCCCCGGGTGAGGGCGATCTCGATCACGACCCGCTCCGGGTTGGGCGTCGGCGTGCGCCCGTACCGCTCCGCGTACCGCGCGACCGCGTCCGCGACGACGTCCGGCTCCGTACGCACTACCGCGCGGCCCTCCAGCGTCGCCCAGCGGCCCACGTCCACCTGGCACACGGCGACCCGCGCGCCCTCCGGGCCGGCGGCCAGGATGTTGGCGACCTTCCGGCTGTGCTTGTTGGTGATCACCCGGGCGATGCCCTTCTCGCCGCCGTCCGGGTCGTACGTCACGCCCACCGCCACCACGTGGGGGGTGCCGTCGGGGCGCAGCGTGGTCAGGGTGCACATGTGGCGCTCGCGCCAGAAGCTGACGTAGGAGGGGTCGGGGTCGCGCAGGTCGATGGCCATGGCCCGGAACCTACCTGTGGACGCTGGCCCTCATCACCTTGAGTGGAATAGACTCAACTTTGTGGGTGTTGGCTGAGTCATAGCCGGTACGTACGCACACCAGCAGCCGAGGAGGACCAAGCCCAAGTGGACGCCGAGCTGACCAACAAGAGCCGGGACGCGCTGAACGCCGCCACCAGCCGCGCCGTGTCCGACGGACACCCCGACCTGACCCCGGCGCACCTGCTGCTGGCACTGCTCACCGGCCAGGAGAACGAGAACCTCACCGACCTGCTCGCCGCCGTCGAGGCCGACCAGGCCGCCGTACGCTCCGGGGCGGAGCGGATCCTCGCCGGCCTGCCGAGCGTCACCGGGTCCACCGTCGCCCCGCCGCAGCCCAACCGCGACCTGCTCGCCGTCATCGCCGACGCGCAGGCCCGCGCCCGCGAGCTCGGCGACGAGTACCTCTCCACCGAGCACCTGCTCATCGGCATCGCCGCCAAGGGCGGACCGGCCGGTGAGCTGCTCACCCGCCAGGGCGCCGACGCCAAGAAGCTGCTGGCCGCCTTCACCCGCTCGCGCGGCACCCGCCGGGTCACCACGCCCGACCCGGAGGGGCAGTACAAGGCGCTGGAGAAGTTCGGAACGGACTTCACGGCCGCCGCCCGCGAGGGCAAGCTCGACCCGGTCATCGGCCGCGACCAGGAGATCCGCCGCGTCGTGCAGGTCCTGTCGCGCCGCACCAAGAACAACCCCGTGCTGATCGGCGAGCCCGGCGTCGGCAAGACCGCCGTCGTCGAGGGCCTGGCCCAGCGCATCGTGAAGGGCGACGTCCCCGAGTCGCTGCGCGACAAGAAGCTCGTCGCCCTCGACCTGGGCGCCATGGTCGCGGGCGCCAAGTACCGGGGCGAGTTCGAGGAGCGCCTGAAGACCGTCCTGTCCGAGATCAAGGAGAGCGACGGGCAGATCATCACCTTCATCGACGAGCTCCACACGGTCGTCGGCGCGGGCGCCGGCGGCGACTCCGCCATGGACGCGGGCAACATGCTCAAGCCCATGCTGGCCCGCGGCGAGCTGCGCATGGTCGGCGCGACCACGCTCGACGAGTACCGCGAGCGCATCGAGAAGGACCCCGCCCTGGAGCGCCGCTTCCAGCAGGTCCTGGTCACCGAGCCGTCCGTCGAGGACACGATCGCCATCCTGCGCGGCCTCAAGGGACGGTACGAGGCCCACCACAAGGTGCAGATTGCGGACTCGGCGCTGGTCGCCGCCGCGACCCTCTCCGACCGGTACATCACCTCCCGCTTCCTGCCCGACAAGGCCATCGACCTCGTGGACGAGGCGGCGTCGCGGCTCCGCATGGAGATCGACTCCTCCCCCGTGGAGATCGACGAGCTCCAGCGCGCCGTGGACCGGCTCCGCATGGAGGAGCTGGCGCTGAAGAACGAGACGGACCCCGGCTCCGTGCAGCGGCTGGAGAAGCTGCGCCGCGACCTCGCCGACAAGGAGGAGGAGCTGCGCGGCCTGACCGCCCGCTGGGAGAAGGAGAAGCAGGGCCTCAACCGCGTCGGTGAGCTGAAGGAGCGTCTGGACGACCTGCGCGGCCAGGCCGAGCGCGCCCAGCGCGACGGCGACTTCGACACGGCGTCCAAGCTGCTGTACGGGGAGATCCCGGCCGTGGAGCGGGAGCTCGCCGCGGCCACGGAGGCCGAGCAGGAGGCCGCCAGGAGCGGGGGCGCCGGGGGCGCGGACAAGATGGTCAAGGAGGAGGTCGGCCCGGACGACATCGCGGACGTCGTCGGCGCCTGGACCGGTATCCCCGCCGGGCGGCTCCTGGAGGGCGAGACGCAGAAGCTGCTCCGCATGGAGGACGAGCTCGGCAAGCGCCTGATCGGGCAGAGCGAGGCCGTGCGGGCCGTGTCGGACGCCGTGCGCCGTACGCGCGCGGGCATCGCCGACCCGGACCGGCCGACCGGCTCGTTCCTGTTCCTCGGCCCGACCGGTGTCGGCAAGACGGAGCTGGCCAAGGCGCTCGCGGACTTCCTCTTCGACGACGAGCGGGCGATGGTCCGCATCGACATGTCGGAGTACGGCGAGAAGCACTCCGTCGCCCGCCTGGTCGGCGCGCCCCCCGGCTACGTCGGCTACGAGGAGGGCGGCCAGCTCACGGAGGCGGTGCGGCGGCGCCCGTACAGCGTGATCCTGCTGGACGAGGTGGAGAAGGCGCACCCGGAGGTCTTCGACGTCCTGCTCCAGGTGCTGGACGACGGGCGGCTCACCGACGGGCAGGGCCGCACGGTGGACTTCCGCAACACGATCCTGGTGCTGACGTCCAACCTGGGCAGCCAGTTCCTGGTGGAGCCGACGAGGACGGAGGCGGAGAAGCGGGAGCAGGTCCTGGAGGTGGTCCGGGCCTCGTTCAAGCCGGAGTTCCTGAACCGGCTGGACGACATCGTCGTGTTCTCGGCGCTCAGCCGGGACGAGCTGGCCCACATCGCCCGGCTCCAGATCGGCCGCCTGGCCCGGCGCCTCGCCGAGCGCCGCCTCACGCTGGACGTCACCCCGGCGGCCCTGGAGTGGCTCGCCGACGAGGGCAACGACCCGGCGTACGGCGCGCGGCCGCTGCGCCGCCTGGTCCAGACGGCCATCGGCGACCGGCTGGCGCGGGAGATCCTGTCCGGCGAGATCACGGACGGCGACACGGTCCGCGTGGACCGCGTGGACGACGACGGCCTGACGGTGACCCCGGTGCGGTGACCCCGTGCGGCGCCACCTGGGCCGGGCGGTCGGTCGGGGCTTGACGGCCGGGCCCGGTCGGCCGGTCCGGTCCTCGGTCCCGCCCTGCCGCTGTTCGCGGGGCGCCGGGGCCCGGGGGCCGTACGACTGGTCACGGCCCCGCCTCCGCGCCCCGCGCGGGCGAGGTCTGTCAGCTCGCAGCGGATCGCGGCCGGTTTCGCTTGCCACCGACGGGCCGGGATGGGGGAGGATGGCGGCTATCCGTACGAAGGGAATTACTCGGTGAGCATCGACCCGTCCTCGATTCCGAATTTCGGGGGCCAGCCCCAGCCTCAGGCCGCAGGACCGGCGGGCCCCGTCGTCCCCGATCAGGACCTGGTGAAGCAGCTCCTCGAGCAGATGGAGCTCAAGTACGTCGTCGACGACGAGGGTGACCTCGCGGCGCCGTGGGAGGACTTCCGCACCTACTTCATGTTCCGCGGCGAGGCGGAGCAGCAGGTCTTCTCCGTCCGCACGTTCTACGACCGCCCGCACCCGGTCGAGGACCGCACGAAGATCCTGGAGACCATCGACGACTGGAACCGCCGCACCCTGTGGCCCAAGGTGTACAGCCACCTCCACGAGGACGAGCAGGGTGGCGCCACCATCCGTCTGATCGGTGAGGCCCAGATGCTCATCGGCACGGGCGTCAGCCTGGAGCACTTCGTGTCCTCCACCGTCAGCTGGGTCCGCGCGTCGATCGAGTTCGACAAGTGGATGATGGAGCAGCTGGGCCTGGCGCCCGCCGACGGCGACGAGCCCGTCGAGGGCGACGAGGCCTGAGCGGCCCCGCACGATCCTGACGCGGCCGGGGCGGTGACCGTACGAGGTCACCGCCCCGGCCGCTGTCGTGCGTCCGCGCCTTCCGGCAGCCGCCGGACGTCCTATGCGGGCGGGATCACGAGGCCAGTCCCCGCAGGCGGTCGGCTGCCTCGCGGAGGACGGCTTCCTTCTTGCAGAACGCGAAGCGGATCAGTGAGCGGCCCGCGTCCGCGTGGTCGTAGAAGACCGCGTTCGGGATGGCGACGACGCCGCAGCGCTCGGGGAGGGCGCGGCAGAACGCCACGCCGTCCTTCTCGCCGAGACCGGCGATGTCCGCGGTGATGAAGTACGTGCCGCGCGGCCGGTACACCTCGAAGCCCGCCGCCGTGAGCCCCGCCATCAGGATGTCCCGCTTGCCCTCCAGGTCGGCGCGGAGCGTGTCGAAGTACGACTCCGGGAGCCGCAGCGCCTCCGCGATGGCGTGCTGGAACGGGCCGGACGCCACGTACGTGAGGAACTGCTTCGCCGTGCGCACCGCGGCGGTCAGCTCGGGCGGCGCGGTCAGCCACCCCACCTTCCAGCCGGTGAACGAAAACGTCTTCCCGGCCGACGAGATGGTCACCGTACGTTCGCGCATGCCCTCGAACGTCGCGATCGGCACGTGCTCCGCCCCGTCGAAGACCAGGTGCTCGTAGACCTCGTCGGTGACGACCAGCAGATCCCGCTCGACGGCGAGCGCGGCGATCGCGGCCAGCTCGTCGCGGGTGAGGACGGTGCCGGTGGGGTTGTGGGGGGTGTTGAGCAGGATGAGCCGGGTGCGGTCGGTGACGGCCGCGCGCAGCTCGTCCAGGTCCAGGACGAACCGCCCGCCCTCCGGGTCCGGGCGCAGGGTGACGGGCACGCGGGTGCCGCCCGCCATGGCGACGCACGCCGCGTACGAGTCGTAGTACGGCTCCAGGGCGATCACCTCGTCGCCCGGCTCGACCAGCGCCAGCAGCGCCGCGGCGACCGCCTCCGTCGCGCCCACCGTGACCAGGACCTCGGTGTCCGGGTCGTACGCGAGGCCGTACCGCTGCCGCTGGTGGTCGGCGATTGCGGTGCGCAGCTCGGGTACGCCGGGGCCGGGCGGGTACTGGTTGCCGCGCCCGTCGCGCAGGGCGCGCACGGCCGCCTCCCGGACCTCCTCGGGCCCGTCGGTGTCGGGGAAGCCCTGACCGAGATTGATCGATCCGGTGGCGGTCGCGAGGGCGGACATCTCGGCGAAGATCGTCGTACCGAACCCGGCGAGGCGGCGGTTGAGCGGTGCTCTGGTCATGGGCGCCATCCTGCGGGCAAGCGCGGACGGCCTCAAGGGCACGCGCGGGCGGGCGCGGATGTGAGGGAACGCGCGTCGCGCGTTCGGAACCTCTGGAGTTGCTCAAGTGCGGATTGGGGGTGTCGGCGGGGTGGGCATCTCCCAGGCACATCACTCGGGGGAACGGGGGAGGAGACACCGGACATGGAATTCGCAATCGGCATGGTGGTGATCGTGCTGGCCGTGGGGGGCATCGTCGCGCTGGGCAACGCCGCCGCGAGGCGGCCGCACCGGCGGGCCACGACGTACCGCCGCAGCGACAACTGGTGGGGGAACAGCGGCGGCGGTGGCGGGTGCGGCGGCTCGTCGTCGTGCGGGGGGTCCTCCTCGTGCGGCGGCGGCGGTGGTGGCTGCGGTGGCGGGTCCTGAGCGGCGTGCGAGCGGCGTGAGGGCTCTGATTCGGCGTGAGGCTCCTGAGGGGGAGAGGAGGCGGTCGGCATGACCGGACTGATCGTGGTGGGCGGCGCGGTGCTGCTGCTCGTGGTGGGGCTCGTCGTACTCGCCGGGGGCCGCTCCCCGCGGGGCCGCGGCGGCAGGGGCGGCACGGCCGGTGACACCGCGGGGATGGCCCTGTGGGCCGACTCCGGCAGCGGCGGCGGGGGCGGAGGGTCGTCTTCCTGCGACAGCGGGAGCGGCGGGGGCGGCGGGGGCGGCTCCTGCGACGGGGGAGGCGGGGGCGGCGGCGGTTGCGGAGGCGGAGGCGGCTGACACGGGGCAGCCGGTCCGTCCGTCCGCACCGACCACGACGGGGCGCCCGGAGGGTGGTGAACACTCGCCGGGCGCCCCCTTGTGAGGGCGTGCGCGCCGTGCCGCGCGCCGTGCGGTGAACAGTTGAACCCCCAGGCCCCCTGGGGGATGTATTCACAACCAAGTTGGGTAAAGACGCTGTGAGCCTCGGGCGGTTCATGATTCGCTCGCTGTCGAGTACATCGAGCCCTCGGATCTTGTATGAACCCCGAGCCGGTACCTCAAGTTCCCTGGGAACGTCTTACGGGACGACGCCACCCCCCGGTCCACCCGTCACGTCACCGTGCTTGCGGAGCTGACTCATGCTCACCACCCTTCAGACTGCGTACACCGACACGCGTGCGGCCGATCTGGCCTGGACGCTGGGGAGGGAGGCGCTGCCCGCCCTCGCCGTGCTCGATCTCGAACTCGCCGGCGCCAGCCTCCAGATGCGCCTGCTCGGCGCGTCCCACCAGGTGCTGCTGGAGGAGGAGAACGGCACCTGCTCGGAGACGGTCGCCTGTCTCCCCGGCAGCAGCACACCGCTCCCGCTCGGGGTGGCGAAACGGGTCGGCGCGTGGGAGTACGAATTCGCGGCGCGTGTCGAGACGCTGTCGCAGAACTCCTTCGCGGGGCGCGCGCAGGAGCTGCTGGCCCTCGTCGCGGACCACCCGCACGGCCTGGCCGGTACGTTCCCGGGCTCGCCGCACGCGTTCACGGCCATGCTGGCGCAGCGGCACGAGGGCCGCGTGCGGTGGCGCACCTGGCACGCGTACCCGCAGGAGGGCCAGCTGGTGGTGACCCGGACAAGCGTTGGATTCACCCCGCAGGGCCGCCGCCGTGGCACCCGTTTGGGTGACTAGACGCGTGCGGGCGCTCACGTAGCGTGGGCGCATGCTCGAAGCGCCCCCCTCCGCGTCACCGGCGCCGCCCCCTCCCGAGGGGGCGGCGTCCGTTCCGGCGGCGGCGCCGGGCGGGGCGGTGCCGAGGGCGGGCCGGTTCCTGGTGCTGGCGGCCGTGTTCGTGTGCGCCGCCTGCGGGCTGGTCTACGAACTGGAACTGGTCGCCCTCGCCTCGTCCCTGACCGGCGACTCCGTCACCCAGGCGTCCGTCGTGCTGTCCGTGATGGTCTTCGCGATGGGCGTCGGCTCGCTGCTCGCCAAGCGGCTGCGCTGCCGGGCCGCCGTCGGGTTCGGGCTGCTGGAGGCGCTGCTCGCGCTGGTCGGCGGCTGCTCGGCGCTCCTGCTGTACGGCGCGTTCGCCTGGCTGGGCGGCACACGCCACGCCCTGGTCGCGGTGTCGCTCGTGATCGGGACGCTGATCGGCGCGGAGATGCCGCTGCTGATGACGCTGATCCAGCGGGTCTCCCGGTGCGCCCGGCAGGACGCGGGCGGCACGGTCGCGGACCTGTTCGCGGCCGACTACGTCGGCGCGCTCGTCGGCGGGCTCGCCTTCCCGTTCCTGCTGCTGCCCTGGCTCGGCCAGCTCACCACCGCGCTAGCCACCGGCGCGGTGAACGCCCTGGCCGGCGGGGTGCTGGTGCTGTGGCTGTTCGGCCGGGACCTCACGGGCCGCGGGCGGCTGCTGCTGTTGTCGGTGAACGCCGTCGTGCTGGCGGTGCTCGCCGTCGCGGCCGCGCTGGCCGACGACTTCGAGCGGGCCGCGCGGCAGGCCGTGTACGGGGCACACGTACGGGTCGCGGTGCGGACGCCCGTCCAGGAGGTCGTCCTGACGGGCCGCCGGGACGAGCCGCCGGACCTGTACGTGGACGGGCGGCTGCGGGTGGACGGCGACGACCGGCACCGCCACCATCCGGCGCTCGTCCACCCCGCGATGCGGGGCCGCCACGCGCGCGTGCTCGTCCTCGGCGGCGGTGACGGGCTGGCCGTACGGGAGGTGCTGCGGTACGGGGGCGTGGAGTCCGTGACGGTCGTGGAGGCCGACCCGGTACTGGTCCGGCTGGCCCGTACGGACCCGGCCCTGGCGCGGCTCAACGGGCACGCGTACGGCGACCGACGGGTGCGCGTCGTGTCCGCCGAACCGTTCCACTGGCTCCGCACGGCGCGCGGCGGCACACCGTACGACGTGGTCCTCTCCGACCTGCCACCGCCCGGCTCCGGGGCGGGCGCCACGCCGTACTCGCTGGAGTTCTACGGGCTGACCGCCCGCGCCCTCGCCCCCGGCGGGCGCCTCGCCGTGCACGCCGGGCCGCTGCCGGAACGTTCGCTCCGGTACTGGACGGTGGAGGCCACCCTGCGCGCCGCCGGGTTCACCACCCGGCCCTACACCGTGCCGGGCCGGTCGCGCCGGGGCCTGGTCCTGGCCGTGCGCGGCGCCCCCGACCGGGCCGGTCCGCCCGCGCTGCGCGTCGCGCCGGGGGTGCGCGGCGGGGACGCGGCCGCCGGGGAGGTGCCGTCGGCCGCCGCGCTGGAGGAGGGGGCGCGGCGCCTGGAGCGGACCCGGCCGCGCGTGCTGCCGCCCTCGACGCTGGCGCGCCCCCGGTACGGGCCCTGACGTCGCCGGGCGGGGCCCCCGCCCCTCGACGGCCCGCCCCCGGTACGGCCTTGGCGAGTTCGCGACCGGCCGCGCAGGGGAGGGGTCGGGACGGCCGGGCGTGGGTAGGCTCGACTGTCATGGAGCATGAGGTGTTCGTTCCGGTCCCCGTGCAGTCCCTCCGTGCCGTCCTGGCCGACCCCGCGCGCGTCGCCCGCTGCGTACCGGGGCTCCAGCAGGACGCGGACGCGTCGGCCGGCCCGCTGTCGGGCCGCCTCAAGGTGCGCGCCGGCGGGCACACCGTCACCTACCGGGGCGCGCTGCACCTGGCCGCGCGGGAGGACGGCGGGTACGACGTGTCGGGCGAGGGCGCGGAGGCGCGCGGCAGCGGCGGCGTGAAGGTCGCGCTGACCGCCCGGCTCACCCCCGCCGACGGCGGTACGGACCTGGCGTTCACCGGCACGGCGAGCGCGGAGGGCCGCCTGGCGGAGCTTCCCGCCGACACGCTCACCACGACGGCGCACCGGCTGCTGGACCGCTTCGGCGAGGCCCTCGCGGAGGAGGCGGCGGCCACGCCCGCCGCCCGGACGCCCGCCGCGGCGACCGTCGGGGACGGGAACGCCGACGAGGACGGGGACGCCGCCGAGGCGACCGCCGACGACGCGGTCACCGACGTGGACGCGGCCGGTGACGACGTGCCCGCGGCACCCGACGCGACCGTCGCCGAGACCGTGCGGACGGACGGTGCCGTACCGGCCGACGCCGACGCCGAGGCCGAGGCCGCCGACCTGGACAACGTGGACCTGGAGGTGGACGACGTGGAGGACGCGGACGGCGCGGAGGACGACGGTGTGGACGACGGGGCCGTGGGAGCCGGGGGCGACCTCCGCGGCGGGGTGTTCGACGCGCCCGTGCCGCCGTCCTCGCTGGACCCGTTCGCCGTGGACGACTTCCCGGTGGACGACACCGAGCCGCCCGCCGAGGCCGCGCACGCCCGCCGGACGATGATCGGGCGCAGCGCCGAGGAGGTCGATCACGCCCCGCCGCGCGGCCGGTACGCGCCCGTGCCGGGACCGGCCGCGGGCTCCGGCGCCGGGATGCTGCGCTGGCTCGCACCCGCCGCCGCGCTCGCGCTCGCCTCGGCCGTCCTCATCGGCCGTGCGCTGCGCCGCCGCAAGTAGCCGCGGCGCACGTAAGGTCGGGCGGTGTGAGCATGAGCGAAGAGGTCCGGCTGGCCGCCGGAGACGTCGAGTTGACCATCACGCCGCACAACGGCTGCCGTATCGCCAGCCTGCGGGTGGCCGGTGACGAACTGCTGCGCCAGGGGGAGCGGTACGGCTGCTTCCCGATGGTGCCCTGGTGCGGGCGCACCGACCGGGGGCGGTTCCTGAACGGTGCGACGCGGCACCAACTGCCGCTCAACGCCCCGCCGCACGCCATCCACGGCACCGGCCGGGACACCGCCTGGCGCACGGCCCGCGCCGACAAGGCGGAGGCGGTGTTCACGTACGACCTGGCCGACCCCTGGCCGTACCCCGGCCGGGTCACGCAGATGGTGGAGCTGACCGACACCTCGCTGACCCTGCGGCTCGGCGTCGAGACGTACGACGACTCGTTCCCGGCGCAGGCGGGCTGGCACCCGTGGTTCAACCGGGTCGTCGGCGGCAGCGCGGTCGGGATCGACTTCGCCCCCGAGTGGCAGGAGGAGCGCGGCGACGACCACCTGCCCACCGGCCGCCGCGTCGAGCCCCGCCCCGGCCCCTGGGACGACTGCTTCGGCATGCCGGACGGCGTGGACGTCACGCTGACCTGGCCGGAACGCCTCGAGCTGAAGGTCACCAGCCGCGAGCCGTGGGTCGTCGTGTACGACGAGCAGGAGGCCGCCGTGTGCGTGGAGCCGCAGTCGGGCCCGCCGAACGGGCTGAACACCGCCCCGCGCCTGGTCACGCCCATCGAGCCGCTGGAGATGGCCACCACCTGGACCTGGCGCCGCCTCTGAGCGGGGTGCCGGTCGGCGCCGCTTAAGCTCGGAGCATGACTGACGTACGAGCGGATCTGCTCCAGCAGATCAAGGACAAGGCCGTGGTGCACGGCAGGGTGACCCTCTCCTCGGGTCTGGAGGCCGACTACTACGTCGATCTCCGCCGGATCACGCTGGACGGCGCCGCCGCGCCGCTCGTCGGTCAGGTCATGCTCGATCTGACCGCCGACCTCGACTACGACGCGGTGGGCGGCCTGACCCTGGGCGCCGACCCGGTCGCCACGTCGATGCTGCACGCCGCCGCCGCGCGCGGCCGCACGCTGGACGCGTTCGTCGTCCGCAAGGCCGCCAAGGCGCACGGCATGCAGCGCCGTGTCGAGGGCCCGGACATCAAGGGCCGCCGGGTCCTGGTCGTGGAGGACACCTCGACCACGGGCGGCTCCCCGCTGACGGCCGTCGAGGCGGTCCGCGAGGCGGGCGCGGAGGTCGTCGCGGTCGCCACGATCGTGGACCGCGCGACCGGCGCGGGCGAGAAGATCAGCGGCACGGCCGGTGTCCCGTACCGCTACGCGTACGCGCTGGACGAGCTGGGCCTCGCCTGACCGGTGCCCACCGCGGCCGGCTCCCGGCCGCCCCGCTGCTGACCTGCGGCTCCACGAGAGGCGGGCGTTGTTTCACGTGAAACAGCGCCCGCCTCCCGTATGCCCTGTGCGGCTCGGTGCGTCCAGGGGGTGGAGCCTCAGGGCCCTTCTGGGAAGATAGGTGCGACGATGACGTCGCCCCCAGGTCAGGGATCAGCAACGCACGCAACCGCAGATCACAAGGAGCGGACAGATGCCCATCGCAACCCCCGAGGTCTACAGCGAGATGCTCGACCGGGCGAAGGCAGGCAAGTTCGCCTACCCGGCCATCAACGTGACGTCGTCGCAGACCCTGCACGCCGCCCTGCGCGGCTTCGCCGAGGCCGAGAGCGACGGCATCATCCAGATCTCGACCGGTGGCGCGGAGTTCCTGGGCGGACAGCACAACAAGGACATGGTGACCGGCGCGGTCGCCCTGGCCGAGTTCGCGCACATCGTCGCCGCGAAGTACGACATCACGGTCGCGCTCCACACCGACCACTGCCCGAAGGACAAGCTGGACGGCTACGTCCGCCCGCTGCTCGCCGTCTCCGCCGAGCGCGTCGCCAAGGGTGAGAACCCGCTGTTCCAGTCGCACATGTGGGACGGCTCCGCCGAGACCCTCGCCGACAACCTCGCCATCGGCCAGGAGCTGCTCGCCCAGGCCGCCGCCGCCAGGATCATCCTGGAGGTCGAGATCACCCCGACCGGCGGCGAGGAGGACGGCGTCACGCACGAGATCAACGACGAGCTGTACACGACCGTGGACGACGCGATCCGCACGGCCGAGGCGCTCGGCCTGGGCGAGAAGGGCCGCTACCTGCTGGCCGCGTCCTTCGGCAACGTCCACGGCGTCTACAAGCCGGGCAACGTCGTGCTCCGTCCCGAGCTGCTGAAGGACCTCCAGCAGGGTGTCGCCGAGCGCTTCGGCAAGGCCGACCCGTTCGACTTCGTCTTCCACGGCGGCTCCGGCTCCACGCAGGAGGAGATCTCCACCGCGCTGGAGAACGGCGTCGTCAAGATGAACATCGACACCGACACGCAGTACGCCTTCACCCGGCCCGTCGCGGACCACATGTTCAAGAACTACGACGGCGTCCTCAAGGTCGACGGCGAGGTCGGCTCGAAGAAGACGTACGACCCCCGCACCTGGGGCAAGCTGGCCGAGGCGGGCATGGCCAAGCGCGTCGCCGAGGCGTGCCAGGCGCTGCGCTCGGCGGGTACGAAGCTGAAGTAGAACGTGAAGCGGAAGCCGACGTATAGCGGCTGAAGCAGTCGTCACCAGGACCACAGGCCGGGGCCCGGCATCGCACAGCGCGGTGCCGGGCCCGCGCCGTAGGAGGGAACATGGCGCACGAGACGACGACGTACGACTTCGACACGGTGGTCGGGATACGCGGCACCGGCTCGTTCCAGTGGGACGTGCTGCCCGAGCTGTACGGGGTGCCGGACCTGGTGCCGTTCACCATCTCCGACATGGACTTCCGCCTCGCGCCCGAGGTGCTGGACGCCGTCCGGCAGCGCGTCGAGCGGGGTGTGTTCGGCTACACCGACTGGCGGCACACGGGCTTCCCGGAGGCCGTACGGGACTGGTGGGCGACGCGCCACGGCGTGGACCTCGACCCGGCGGCGCTGGTCTTCGGGCCGTCCGTGCTGAGCGAGCTGGCGCAGCTGCTGCGGATGTGGACGCGGCCCGGCGACGGCGTGGTGGTGCACGTCCCGACGTACGACGGGTTCATCAAGACGCTCGACGCGCAGGGGCGGGAGCTGCGGGGCGTCCCGGTCGGGGACACGGCCGCCCTGGAGCGGGAGCTGGCCCGCCCGGACAGCACGATGCTGCTGCTGTGCTCGCCGCACAACCCGACGGGCCGGGTGTGGACCGAGGCGGAGCTGAAGGGCTTCGCGGCGCTGGCGGAGCAGTACGGCGTGGCCGTCGTCAGCGACGAGATCCACGCGGACCTGACGCACGCGGGGCACCGGCACGTGCCGTGGACGACCGTGGCGCCACGGGGCGGGCGCTGGGCGCTGATCACGTCCGGTTCGAAGGCGTTCAACTTCCCCGCGCTGAACGCCGCGTACGGGATCATCGGCGACCCCGCCGACCGCGTCGAGTTCGAGCGGCGCGTGGAGCGGGGCGAGGGACTGAACTCGCCGTCCGCCGTGGGCCTGACCGCGCACACGGCCGCGTACCGGCACGGCGCGGCCTGGCTGGACCGGCTCCGCCCGTACGTTCTGGCCAACACGCGACTGCTCGCCGACCGGCTGGAGGAGGCGTTCCCGGGCCGCGCCCTGTACGCGCCGCCGCAGGCCGGGTACCTGGCGTGGCTGGACCTGCGGCCGCTGGGCGTGGACGACGAGGCGTTCGGCGACGAGCTGGTGGCGCGGGAGAAGGTCGCCGTACGGCCCGGCTCGACGTACGGCGCGAAGGGGTTCGTACGGATCAACCTGGGCTGCCCGCGGAGCAAGGCCGAGCACGGGGTGGACGCGGTGGTCCGCACGCTGACCCGGATGGCGGGAGGACCCGGCCGGGCGTAGCAGACTGGGGGCATGTCCATTCACGAGAACCTGCTGGGCGGACCGCCCCCCACCCACCTCCCCGACGACCCGGAGCCGCGCGAGCTGCTGGAGTCCGGCGCCGCGCCCGAGGAGGTCGCCGCCAAGTACCCGGCGTCCTCCCTCGCCTGGGCGCGGCTCGCGGACGTGGCGTACGAGGGCGGCCGCGTCGTCGAGTCGTACGCCTACGCCCGCACCGGCTACCACCGGGGCCTGGACGCGCTGCGCCGCAGCGGCTGGAAGGGCCACGGCCCGGTGCCGTGGGAGCACGAGCCGAACCGCGGCTTCCTGCGCGCCCTGCACGCCCTGGCGCGGGCGGCGCGGGACATCGGCGAGCAGGAGGAGTACGAGCGCTGCTCGACGTTCCTGCGCGACTCCTCCCCGCTGGCGGCCGAGACGCTCGGCTGAGCGCCGCACCCCGCCGGGCGCCCCGCACCCGGCAGCCCCGCCTCCGGCCCGGACGCCCCGCCGCGTCCGGGCCGGAGGCACGTCGGGGCGTCACTCCGGCGCGGGTGCGTCGCGGACGCGTACGCGCAACGGCGTGGCCCGGGGACTCAACCGGCTGGTGACGCGGGCCAGTCGGGGGCCTTGACGGACCCGGCCGGTACGATCGCACAGACCATCGAATCTTGCGCCGGCCTTCCCCCCACCCGGCCATGACACGGGGAGAGGTCTGTTGGGCAAGCGTGGAGTGCCCGCGTCGAGGCGTCGGCGCGGCAGCAGGGGAGCGCGCCGCAGGGGGAGCGCCCGTCGGCCGCTGGGCCGCATAGTGCTCGGCGGCGCCGCACTCGGGGTCCTCGCCCTGGGCGGGGGCGCCGCCGTCGCGCACTGGACGGGCGGCGAACCGGCCGCCGCGAGCCGCCCGTCCGCCGCCGCACCCGAGACGCCCGGCACGTCCGCGCGGCGCTCGCCGCAGGCCCCGTCGCCGCAGGCGAGCGGCAAGGCGTCCCCGCCGCCCTCGCCGTCACCGTCCGCGAGCGCCGAGAAGGAACCCGACCCGCCGGCCACCGTGCCCCACGAGGGTCCCGGCACGTTCACCACCGCCGACGCGTCAGGCGCCAAGGTCGGCACGGGCACCCTGCGCCGCTACCGGGTCCAGGTCGAGGACGGCATCGGGATCTCCGCGGCCGACGCCGCCCGCGAGATCGAGCAGATCCTCGCCCACCCGCGCGGCTGGGCCGCCCATGGACGCGGCGCGTTCCAGCTGGTCAGCGAGAACGCCGACTTCGTCATCCGGATCGCCACCCCGAAGACCGCCGACAAGCTGTGCCTCGCCCAGGGGCTCAACACCCGGGGCGAGTACAACTGCGAGACGACCGAGGGCGTCGTCGTGAACCTGAAGCGGTGGCTGCAGGGCTCCCCGACCTTCTCCGGTACCCCCGCCGAGTACCGGCACCTGATCATCAACCACGAGGTCGGGCACGAGATCGGCATCCGCACGCACATGACCTGCCCCGGCCCCGGAAAGCCCGCGCCGGTCATGATGCAGCAGATCAAGGGCCTGCGCGGGTGCGTCTCCAACGCCTGGCCGTATGACGAGGACGGCCGTTACATCACCGGGCCGATCGTGCCATGATGCGCGTGGGACCGGTGCGCAGATCGCACGCGGTCCCGAGGGGACCGGGGCTCCACACCCTGCGGAAGGAGCGGACCGCTACCCGGTAGCACGCATTGACGGAGACAGCGATGTCTACTTCGCCTACTACCCCCCCTGCCCCCGAGACCGGTTCGGACGACATGCCGAACCTGGACTTCGCGGGCACCACTCCCTACGAGGACTACGTCCAGGCGGACGTCCTCACCCACCTCCAGCACCTGCGCTCCGACGACCCCGGAGAAATGGTGTTCCTGGTGACCACGCAGGTCATGGAGCTGTGGTTCACCGTCATCGTCCATGAGTGGGAGACCGCGAGCCGCGCCCTGCGCGAGGACCGCGTCCCGGTCGCGATGGCCGCCCTGCGCCGCTCGACGCACGAGCTGGAGGCGCTGAACCACTCCTGGAGCCCGATCGCCCGCCTCACCCCGGCGCAGTTCAACGCGTACCGCGCCGCGCTCGGTGAGGGCTCCGGCTTCCAGTCCGCGATGTACCGCCGCATGGAGTTCCTGCTCGGCGACAAGTCGGCGTCCATGCTGGTGCCGCACCGCGGCGCGCCCCGCGTCCACGCCGAGCTGGAGAAGGCGCTCGCCGAGCCCAGCCTGTACGACGAGGTGCTGCGGCTGCTGGCCCGGCGCGGGCTGCCCGTGCCGCAGGAGGTCATCGACCGCGACCTGACGCAGCGGTACGAGCCGTCGCAGCGCGTCGAGGAGGTCTGGGCCGAGCTGTACGCCGACCCCGACCGGCACCGCGACCTGGTCGATCTCGGCGAGGCGCTCACGGACGTGGCCGAGCTCGTGTGGCGCTGGCGCAACGACCACCTGGTCGCCACCCGCCGCGCCATGGGCGCCAAGACCGGCACGGGCGGCTCCGCCGGTGTGGCCTGGCTGGAGAAGCGGGCCCGCAAGAACGTCTTCCCCGAGCTGTGGACGGCGCGCAGCCATGTCTGAGCTCCTGGAGAACACCACCGACAGCACCGGGGCCGCCGAGGCCCTGGTGGCGCGGGCGGCCGCCCTGGACGCCGCCGACCCGCTGGCGAAGCGGCGCGAGCTGTTCGCCCTGGACGACGGCGTGGTCTACCTCGACGGCAACTCGCTCGGCGCGCTGCCCCGCCACGTACCGGCGCGGATGGCGCACGTCATCGCCCACGAGTGGGGCGAGCTGCGCATCCGCTCCTGGGGCGAGAGCGGCTGGTGGACGGCGCCCGAGCGGATCGGCGACCGGATCGCCCCGCTGCTCGGCGCGGCGCCGGGCCAGGTCGTCGTCGGCGACTCGACCAGCGTCAACGTCTTCAAGGCGCTCGTCGGGGCCGTACGGCTCGCGGACGACGACAGCCGCGACGAGATCGTGGTGGACGCGACGACGTTCCCGACCGACGGGTACATCGCCGAGTCCGCCGCCCGGATGACCGGCCGCCGTCTGGTGCCGGTCGCCCCTGGCGACGTACCGGCCGCGGTCGGCCCGCGCACGGCCGCCGCGCTCGTCAACCACGTGGACTACCGCACCGGCCGCCTCCACGACCTGCCCGGCATCACCGCCGCCGTGCGGGACGCGGGCGCCCTCGCGGTGTGGGACCTGTGCCACAGCGCGGGCGCCCTCCCCGTGGACCTGGACGCGAACGGCGTGGACCTGGCCGTCGGCTGCACGTACAAGTACCTCAACGGCGGGCCCGGCGCCCCCGCGTACCTGTACGTCGCCGAGCGTCACCAGGGCCGTTTCGACTCGCCGCTGCCCGGCTGGAACTCGCACGCGGACCCGTTCGCGATGTCCCCCGGTTACGCGGCGGCGGACGGCGCGCGGCGCGGCAGGGTCGGTACGCCCGACATCCTGTCGATGCTGGCGCTGGAGTCGGCGCTCGACGTGTGGGACGGCGTTCCGGTGGGCGAGGTGCGCGCCAAGAGCCTCGCGCTGACGGACTTCTTCCTGGAATGCGTCCGCGCGTACGTCCCCGAGGGGCGGCTCACCTCCCTCACCCCGGCCGCGCACGCCGAGCGCGGCAGCCAGGTCGCGCTGTCCTGCCCGGAGGCGCCCGCCGTCATGGCGCGGCTGATCGAGCGGGGCGTCGTCGGCGATCTGCGCCGCCCCGACGTGCTGCGCTTCGGCTTCACCCCGCTGTACGTCGGGTACGCCGACGCCGAGCGCGCCGCGCGCGTGCTCGCGGAGGTGTGCGCGGAGGTGTCCGAGGGGCGCTAGCGGCGCCGTACGAGCCGGCCTGCGGGGGCCCCAGTACTGATACGGTCCCCGCAGGTCAGGCCAATTCGGCCCCGTCACCGAAAGGTTGAGCAGCATGCCCGACCCCGCCGCTCGCGACGCCGCCGAGGAGGCGTCGGCCCTGTCGCACCCGGCCGTCGCACCCGACGCCACCGCCCCGTACGGCGAACACCCCGACCAGATCGTCGACTTCTACGCGCCCCGCGACCGCGACGACCGCGTCCCGCTCGTCGTCGTCCTGCACGGAGGCGCCTGGCGGGCCCCGTACGACCGGCTGCACGTCTCGCCCTTCGCGGACTTCCTGGCCCGGAGCGGTTTCGCCGTCGCCAGCGTCGAGTACCGGCGCGGACGGCCCGCACTTCCGGCGCCCCGCGACGGTGAAGGGGCCGACGGCGGCGGTTCGGCGGACGGCGGCGGTCCGGTGGCGGGGCGCTGGCCCGAGACGTTCGACGACGTCGCGGCGGCCCTGGACGCCCTGCCCGCACTGGCGGCCGAGCACCTGCCGCAGGCCGATCCGCGCCGCGTCGTCGTCACCGGGCACTCGGCGGGCGGCCACCTGGCGCTGTGGGCCGCGTCCCGGCACGTCCTGCCCGCCGGGTCGCCGTGGCGGCTGGCGGAGGCGCCCGGGCTGCGCGGGGTCGTCGCGCTGGCGCCGATCGCCCACTTCGAGCGGGCCGTCGAGCTGGACGTGTGCGGCGGCGCCGTCGCCCAACTTCTGGGCGGCGAGGCCGACTTCAAGGAGCGGGCGGCTTTCGCCGACCCCGCGGTGCTGCTGCCGACGGGCATCGCCACGACCGTCGTGCAGGGCCGGGAGGACACGGTCGTCCCGCTGCCCGTCGCGGAGGCGTACGCCGACGCGGCGGCGCGTGCGGGCGAGCTGGTCGGGCTGACCGTACTGGACGACGTGGGCCACTTCCCGCTGATCGACCCGTCGGCGGACGCGTGCGCGGTGGTCGCCGAGGAGATCGCCCAACTGGCCTGGTGAGTCTCGCGAGGGGCGCGGCGCGGGGGCCGGTGCCAGGGCCGGTTCCTCAGTACCCGTAGTACTCAGGAGGGACCCCGCGATACCCACTCCAGTCCGACGCGGTGGCGGTGGCCGTCCCCGTACGGTGGCTGGTGTGACGGACACGACGACGCAGCGCATCGACACGGGCGGCCGCAGCCCCGAGTTCCACCATGCCGTGGGACTGCTCCAGGGCCTGCGGGAGGACCTTCTGCAAGGCGCCCTCGCCTACCGGCCCCTGGCGCCCATGGCCGTGGACGGCCCCGTGACCCGGCGGCTGCCCGCGCGGATACGGCAGTACGCGGTGTGGGTGCCGCACGCCCTGGTCGTGGGGGCCGCTCTGGTCGTCTTCGCGGCCGGGTACTCGATCACGAACTTCTACCCGGCCGCGCTCCTCTCGGCGGGCGCCGTGCTGCTGACGCTGGTGCGGCCCGTCGCGGCCTTCTGGGCGTCGCTGCTGACGGCGTTCCTGTACGCGGTCCTGGCCGGGGCCGGGGAGCTGTGGTCGCCGGTCGTCTTCCTCGCCCACCTCGTCGTGATGACGGTCGTCGCGGCGCGGACCCGGCCTCGCGCGGCGGCGTGGATGTGGGTGATGACGGCGTTGTACGCCATGCTCACCGGGACCCTGCTGGGAGGTGGGGGCTACGGCGGCGGTGGCGGCACGGCCGAGCTGCTGTTCGCCGCCGCGCTGGCCCTGCTGGTCGTCACCGTGTGGCAGGTGCGGCGGACCGCGCGGGAGGAGGTCACCGCGCAGCTGACCGTCACGGCGCAGGAGCGGTCGATGCGCACGCTGCTGGAGGAGCGCACCACGATCGCCCGGGAGCTCCACGACGTGGTGGCCCACCACATGTCGGTCGTCGCCATCCAGGCGGAGGCCGCGCCCTACCGGGTGGAGAACCCGCCGCCCGAGCTGGAGCAGGCGTTCGTGACGATACGGGAGAACGCTGTGGCCGCGCTGACCGAGCTGCGGCGCGTGCTGGGCGTGGTCCGGGCGGAGGACTACGAGGCGCCGGACGCCCCGCAGCCGACCCTCGCCGACCTGGAGGGGCTGCTGGCGAACGTCCGGGAGGCCGGGCTGGACGTGGAGCTGACGGTGACCGGCGCGGTGCGGGAGCTGCCGCAGGGCGTGGAGCTGTCCGCGTACCGGATCGTGCAGGAGGCGCTGTCGAACGTGCTGCGGCACGCGCCGGGCGCGGCGGCCCGCGTGGAGGTCGCCCACGTCCTCGGCGGGCTGGGGCTGCGGGTGGTGAACGGCCCGCCGCGCGGCCTGGTCAAGCCGTCGCCGGGTGCCGGGCACGGGATCACGGGCATGCGGGAGCGGGTGGCGATGCTGAGCGGCGAGCTGACGGCGGACGCGACGGACGACGGCGGGTACGAGGTGGCGGCGTTCATACCCGTGCCGAGGGACGAGGCGGCGGCGTGAGCATCCGGGTGCTGGTCGTGGACGACCAGATGATGGTGCGGGAGGGCTTCTCCGTCCTGCTGAACGCGATGCCCGACATCGAGGTCGTCGGCGAGGCGGTCAACGGGCGGGAGGCCATCGCGCAGGTCGCGGCGCTCCGGCCGGACGTGGTGCTGATGGACATCCGCATGCCGGAGATGAACGGCATCGACGCGACGCGGGAGATCGTCGCGGCGGACGGCGACGCGAAGGTGCTGGTGCTGACCACGTTCGACCTGGACGAGTACGTGTACCAGGCGCTGCGCGCCGGGGCGTCCGGGTTCCTGCTGAAGGACGCGTCGGCGCGGCAGCTGGCGGACGGGGTGCGGGTGGTGGCGGCGGGGGAGGCGCTGCTGGCGCCGACGGTGACGCGGCGGCTGATCACCGAGTTCGCCAAGCGTGTGGAGTCCCCGCGCGCGGCGGCCCTGGCGCAGGTCGGTGACCTGACGGAGCGGGAGACGGAGGTGCTGGTGCTGATCGCGCAGGGCCTGTCGAACGCGGAGATCGCGGCGCACCTGGTGGTGGCGGAGTCCACGATCAAGACGCATGTGAGCCGGGTCCTGGTGAAGCTGGGCCTGCGCGACCGCACCCAGGCGGCGGTCTTCGCCTACGAGGCCCGCCTGGTGACGCCGCGCTGAGCCCGCCCGGAGGCATGCCTCCGGGTGCGGCACCCTCGTACCGGCGGCGTCGCGGGGGAGACGCGGGTCACACGGGGCTCTGTCACAGACGGTCGGGCTGTCCCGTCCAAGAGGGCGTAGGCACCGATCACCACGGAGGAGCACCTCATGGACGCGCGACTGAACTACTTCGCCAGCCCGACCGCTGGCAAGATCCTCAAGCACTTCATGGCGGCGGGCGCGGGGCTCAAGGAGTCCTCGCTCCCGGCGGCGACGCAGGAGCTGGTGGCGCTGCGGGTGAGCCAGATCAACGGCTGCGCCGTCTGTATCGACATGCACACCAAGGAGGCCGCCGCGGCCGGTGAGACGGCGCTGCGGCTGAACCTGGTGGCGGCGTGGCGGGAGGCCACGGTCTACACCGAGGCCGAGCGCGCGGCGCTGGAGCTGGCGGAGGAGGGCACCCGGGTCGCGGACGGCGCCGGAGGGGTCGGCGACGAGGTGTGGGCGCGTGCCGCCCGGCACTACGACGAGGAGCAGCTCACCGCCCTGGTGGTCCTCGTCTCCTTCATGAACACGGCCAACCGGCTGAACATCATCGCCCGGCAGCCGGCCGGGGACTATGTGCCCGGGCAGCTCCACTGAGCGGCGGGGCGAGGGCCTGAAGGGCGGATCGGCGTGGACAAGGTCGAGGAGTTCGAGGAGCTGCGACCGCTGCTGTTCTCGATCGCCTACCGGATTCTGGGCAGCGTGAGCGAGGCCGAGGACGCGGTGCAGGAGACATGGCTGCGCTTCGACGGCTCCTCGACCGTGCCCACGTCGGTCAAGGCGTTCCTGTCCACCACGGTGACGCGGATCGCGATCGACGTGCTGCGCTCGGCGCGGGTGCGGCGGGAGAGCTATGTGGGCCCGTGGCTGCCGGAGCCGCTGCTGAGCGACCCGTACGAGGACCCGGAGCGGGCGGCGGAGCTGGCCGACTCCGTGTCGATGGCGGCGCTGCTGCTGCTGGAGCGGCTGAGCCCGCTGGAGCGGTCGGTGTTCGTGCTGCGGGAGGTGTTCGCCTTCGGGTTCGACGAGATCGCGGCGGCGGTGGGGCGTTCGGAGGCGGCCTGCCGCCAGTTGCTGGTGCGGGCGCGGCGGCACATGCGGGCGGGGCGGCCGAGGTTCGAAGCGGACCGCCGGGAGCGGCAGGAGCTGGCGACGCGGTTCTTCGACGCCCTGCGGGACGGCGACGTGAAGGGGCTTCAGGGCCTCCTGGCCGCCGACGCCCAGCTGGTCGGCGACGGTGGCGGGAAGGCCCCGCAGCTGGCCCGGACCGTCGTCGGCGCCGACAAGGTGGCCAGGCTGCTGGGCTCGGCCATCCTCAAGATGGTCAAGGTCGGCGTGACGTTCGAGCCGCTTGAGGTCAACGGCCAGCCCGGGGCGGTCTTCCGCGACCGGGACGGCAGGGTGCTGCACACCCTGACGCTCGATGTGCTCGACGGGGAGATCCGGACCGTCCGCTCGGTGATCAACCCCGACAAGCTCGCCCACATCGGTCCGGTCGCCGACGCGTGGGCCCTGGACCGCGAGGTGAGGCGGGTCGGCCGGGAGGGCTCCTGAGCCGTGGCTTTCAAGGCCCTTCCAGGTCACAGGACAGCGTTACCGGCGAGAACCGGACACGGACAACCTCAAATAAGGATCAAGTGGTAACGATCGCGCGAATTGCCCTGCGCGACTCTGAGGAGCGGATCGTTCCGGTGTTTGACTTGCCCGGTCGAACGGGTGCGGGCGGAGGGGGATCTGCGTCCGCACCCGCCTATCGCGGGGGGAAGCGCGCATGATCCGTTCACGAGGCCGAAGCGCCGTGCTCGCGGCCCTGGTGGCCGTTCTGGGATGCATGACCGGGTGCACGAGCACGGACGGCACGGTCACGGTGACGAGCAGGTCCGCCACGGCGCCGTCTCCGGACCCGTCCGCCCCGGCCTCGAACGCCCCGGCCCCGGACGTTTCGGCGCCGCGCGTCCCCGCCCCGTCGCTGCCGGAGGTCGTACCGGGCTTCGTACGGCTCGCCTCCGGAGGGCCCCGGCGGGGGAGCGCCGACCTGGGCCGGATCGTGGTCGGCAGGGGCACCACGTGGGTCAACATCCACTGCGTCGCCGACAGCGGCACGCGGCGGCTGAAGGTGACGGTGGGCGAGGTCGCGGAGTTCGGCGTCGCGTGCGGCGGCTCCGAGTCCGGCACGTACGCGAACCGGCTCGACCTGTCCGAGGGCGGCACGGGCCGCTTCCGCGTCGAGGCGCCGCACGACGTCCGCTGGACGGCCGACGTCCAGGGCGAGAGGACGTCCCGGGGCTGAGCGGGTAGCGTCCGGGCATGGAAATGGTGTTCGACCCCTGGTCGCCCCGGTTCGTCGCCGACCCCTACCCCGCGTACGCGGAGCTGCGGGAGGAGGGGCGGGTGCACTGGTTCGCGCCCACCCGGCAGTACCTCGTCCCGCACCACGCCGACGTGTCCGCGCTGCTGCGGGACCGGCGGCTGGGGCGGACGTACCTCCACCGCTTCACGCACAAGGAGTTCGGCCGGACCCCGCCGCCCCCGGAGCACGAGCCGTTCACCACGCTCAACGGGCAAGGGCTGCTCGACCTGGAAGGGCCGGACCACACGCGCATCCGGCGGCTGGTGGCGAAGGCGTTCACGCCCCGCACGGTCGAGCGTCTCGAACCGGTCGTGCGCCGACTGGCGGCCGAGCTGGTGGACGGCCTCGTCGCGGACGGCGGCGGCGACCTCCTCACCCGGGTCGCCGAGCCCCTGCCCGTCGCGGTCATCGCGGAGATGCTCGGCGTACCTGCGTCCGACCGGCCCCTCCTGAGGCCCTGGTCGGCGGCGATCTGCGGGATGTTCGAGCTGAATCCGGACGAGGAGACCGCCCGACGCGCGGTGGCCGCGTCCGTGGAGTTCTCGGCGTATCTGCGCGAGCTGATCGCGCGGCGGCGGAAGGAGCCCGGCGACGACCTCGTGTCCGCGCTGATCGCCGCGCACGACGAGGGCGACCGGCTCACCGAGCAGGAGATGGTCTCCACCTGCGTACTGCTCCTCAACGCCGGCCACGAGGCGACCGTCGGCACGACCGTCAACGGCTGGTGGACCCTCTTCCGTCACCCGGAGCAGCTCGCCGCGCTGCGCTCCGGCGCCGTACCACTGTCCACAGCTGTGGAGGAACTGCTGCGCTACGACACCCCGCTCCAGATGTTCGAGCGCTGGGTGCTGGACGACATCGAGATCGGCGGGGTCACCGTGGAGCGCGGCTCGGAGGTGGCGCTGCTGTTCGGCTCCGCGAACCGGGACCCGGCCCGGTTCGCCCGCCCGGACCGCCTGGACCTGGCCCGTACGGAGAACCCGCACGTGGGTTTCGGCGCGGGCATCCACTACTGCCTGGGCGCGCCGCTGGCCCGGCTGGAGCTCACCGCGTCGTTCGGTGAGCTCCTGCGCCGGGCCCCGGGGATGCGCCCCGCCGCCGAGCCGGAGTGGCGGCCCGGCTATGTGATCCGGGGCCTGGAGGGCCTGCCGGTCACGCTGTAGGGCCCCGGCCGACGCGCACCGGCCGGGGTCACGGCGTGGAGCACCCGGCCGGAGGCCACGCCGTGGAGCACCCGCAGATGATCAGGACGCGACGAGGTCCCGGCGCCGCAGCCCCGCGAGCCCCGCCGCGACCAGCACCGCCGCCCCGGCCGCCAGCACCAGCACCGGCTGCCACGCCATGTCGGCACCCGGCAGCTTCGGCAGGTGCCCGAACGGCGACAGGTTCAGCACGGCCTGCGGCAGGTCCAGCGCCGGACCGATCCAGCCGATCGCGACCGCGAGCCCGGCCACGCCCCACGCGGCGACGGCCGCCTTCGGGAACGCCCCGTGCAGCAGCACCGCCAGCGCGCCCAGCAGCCACACGCCGGGCAGCTGCACGGCCGCCGCGCCCATCACGCCGCCGAAGTCCCGCCCGTACGAGAGGTACATCCCGGTCCCGGCCGTGAGCATCAGCAGCACCGGCCCGGCGAACGCGATCACCAGGTGCCCGGCGGCCCAGCGCAGCCGCCCGACCGGGCTCGCGAGCAGCGGTTCGGCGCGCTGCGAGGTCTCCTCACCGTGCAGCCGCAGCACCGACCCGACCGCGTACAGCGACGCGACCATCCCGAAGAGGCCCAGCAGCGCGGCCAGGAACGTGTCGCTGATGGCCTGCGCGCCGCCCATCCGCTCGAAGATCTGCCGCGCCTGCTCGTTGTCCCCGACCAGGTCGGCGGCGCCCTCGACCATCCCGCCGAACACGAGTCCCGCGACCAGGAACCCGGCCGTCCACCCGGCGAGCCCGCCCCGCTGGAGCCGCCAGGCCAGCGCGCCCGCCGAGGCGAGCCGCCCCTCGGCGGGACCGGGCCGGGCGGGCAGGAAGCTCATCCCGACATCGCGGCGCCCGGTCAGCTCGTACGCGACGAATCCCTGTACGAGCACGGCGGCGGCCGACAGCAGCAGCACCCACCAGCGGTCCCCGGCGAACGCCCGGACGTTCTCCGCCCAGCCGACCGGCGACAGCCACGTCAGGAGCGAGCCGCCCTCCGCGTCACCCGCGTCGCCCGCCGCGCGCAGCACGAACGCGGCGCCCAGCACCCCGGCCGTGAGGCCCTTCGCGAGCCGGGCGCTCTCCGTCAGCTGCGCCACGATCGCCGCCATCGTCGCGAAGACCATGCCGGTCAGCCCGATCGCCAGGCCCAGCGCGAGCGCGCCGCCCGCGCCCTGCCCGGCCAGTCCGGCGGTGATGACCAGCGCCAGGGCGGTGTTGGCGACCAGCGCGGCGAGCAGCGCGGCGGTCAGCGGCGCCCGCCGCCCGACCATGGCGGCCGACAGCATCTCCTGGCGGCCGGTCTCCTCCTCCTCGCGGGTGTGCCGGACGACGATGACCAGGCTCATGACGGCCGCGAGGACCGACGCGAACACCCCGAACCGCCAGGCGACGAGCGCGCCGACCGAGTCCCCGTAGACCGGCCCGTACAGGGACCGCAGGGAGCTGTTGGCGGTCATCGACGTGGCGACCTGGGCGCGGTCGGCGGCCGTCGGGTAGAGGGCGTCGATCGACCCGGCGCCGCTGACGACGACCATGCCGAGGACCAGCACCCACACGGGCAGCATCACCCGGTCGCGGCGCAGCGCGAGCCGCAGCAGCGCGCCCGTACCGGCCAGGTGGCGCGGGCCGCCGGCCGTCGTGGGCGGGGCGGCGGCGGTCGTGACGGTCGCGCTCACCGGGTCACCGCCTCGTCCTCGTAGTGGCGCAGGAACAGCTCCTCCAGGGTGGGCGGCGCGCTGGTCAGGGACCGTACGCCCGCCTCGGTGAGGGAGCGCAGCACGGCGTCGAGCCGGTCCGTGTCCACCTGGAGCCGTACGCGGGCGCCCTCGACCCGCAGGTCGTGGACGCCGGGCAGCCCCCCGAGCCCGTTCGGCGGGGCGGCCAGCTCGGCCTCCACGCTGGTGCGGGTCAGATGGCGCAGCTCGGCGAGCGAGCCGGACTCGACGGTGCGGCCCTTGCGGATGATGCTCACCCGGTCGCAGAGGCTCTCCACCTCGCTCAGGATGTGCGACGACAGCAGGACCGTGCGGCCCCGGTCGCGCTCCTCGCGCACGCACGTCTGGAAGACGCCCTCCATCAGCGGGTCGAGGCCGCTGGTCGGCTCGTCCAGGATCAGCACGTCCACGTCGGACGCGAAGGCCGCGACGAGGGCGACCTTCTGCCGGTTGCCCTTGGAGTACGTACGGCCCTTCTTCGTCGGGTCCAGCTCGAACCGCTCGACCAGTTCGGCGCGCCGCGCCTTGTCGAGGCCGCCGCGCAGCCTGCCGTACAGGTCGATCACCTCGCCGCCGGACAGGTTGCGCCAGAGCGTCACGTCGCCGGGCACGTACGCCACCCGGCGGTGCAGCTCGACGGCGTCCTGCCAGGGGTCGCGGCCGAGCAGCCGGGTGGTTCCGGAGTCGGCGCGGAGCAGCCCGAGGAGGACGCGGATGGTGGTGGACTTCCCGGAGCCGTTGGGCCCGAGGAAGCCGTGGACCTCGCCGGCGGCGACGTTCAGGTCGAGGCCGGCGAGCGCGTGGGTGCGCCCGAAGGACTTGTGCAGTCCGCTGACGGCGATGGCGTTCGTCATGCTTCGACGCTACGCCTGTCTTCACAAATTTGTGAAGTTAAGGAAGCGTATAAAATCGGGATGTTCGAAGGCGATGGGAGACGATGGGCCGCATGGGAACCGAGAACCGGCTCGCGGAGCGCGACGAGGAGGCGGTGAACCGCTTCGTCGAGCGTTTCGCCGGGGAGCTGACACAGGCCGGGATGCAGCGCATGGCGTCCAGGGTGTTCGCCGCGCTGCTCGTCTCCGACAGCGCCGCCATGACCGCCGCCGAACTGGGCGACCAGCTGCGCATCAGCCCGGCCGCCGTCTCGGGCGCGGTGCGCTACCTGACGCAGGTCAACATGATCGGCCGCGAGCGCGACCCGGGCTCCCGCCGCGAGCGGTACGTGCTCCACGAGGGCATGTGGTACGAGGTGTTCACCCGCCGCGACGAGGTCCTGAGCCGCTGGCAGAAGACCCTCCGCGAGGGCGCCGACACCCTCGGGACGGACACGGCGGCGGGGGAGCGGCTGGCGGAGACGGCGGAGTTCTTCCAGTTCCTCCACGACGAACTGCTCCAGATCATGGACCGCTGGCGGCAGCGCAAGGAGGAACGCCCCCCGAGCCCGGCCTGACCGGGGTTCCACCCCGGGCGGTCCGCTCCCACCCCCTACGGGCCTGGCCCCCCTACGGGTCCTCACCGTCCCCCACGGGCCCCTCCCACCCCCTACGGGCCCCCTCGCGCCCCAGGAAACCCCCCGCCCCCCTACGCCCCCTCCGGGGACAGCGCTGGGGCCGGGATGAGGAGGGACCAGGCCGCCGGGCGTACCGTCCAGGTGCGGGTGTGCACCGGGCCGGTCGGTTCGGCGTCCGCGCGGTAGCGGAAGCCCGTGCCGCCGGGGCCCGAAACGGTGACCGTACGGGCCGCCGACCGCCTCGGGGCCGCCGCCCGGGGGCGTACGACGACCTCCGCCGTACCGTCCCGCGCCACCAGCGTCACGCCGTCCACCGGGTCGTCCATGTCGGCCAGCAGCCGCCCGTCCGCCTCCACCCGCAGCCGCTGCCCCCGCATCTGCGGCACCCGCCCGGGGCCCGGGCCCACCAGGGTCCGCACCAGCGACCGGCACGTGCCCCACACCGACGGCACCGGCGCCCCGCCACCCGAAGGGCGGAACCGTGCCTCGGGCGGTGCCGACGGCTCGGGCGACGGCGTCCCCTCCGGGATGCGCACCCCGCCCACGACCACCTCGCCCCGGTCGTCCACCAGCAGGTCGAGGCGGCGTGCCACCCCGTCCAGCACTGCCCGCGCCGCCGTCACCGCACCGGGCGGCGCGCCCAGCGAAACGGCCAGCCGCACCGTCTCGCGCGGCCCCACCGGAACCAGCGACAGGGCGTCCCCGCCCAGCTCACCGCCCCGGTGCAGCAGGCCCACGGCCCGTACCAGCGCCCGGTCGTCGCCGATCACCACGGGCCGCCGGGAACCCCGCCGCGCGAGGGCCCGGGCGAACTCCTCCGAGGTGTCCGGCAGGCACACCTTCGCGGCGGCGCCGGCGCACAACACGTCCTTCGCGATCCGTACGGACTCGCCGTCGAAGCGGCGCGCGACCGGGTCGATGACCACCAGCAGCTGGTCGGGAGCCGACACCTCGGTCCTTCCTCGGGTAGCATCTTTGTGCAAGAGCCCCTTGCGCTATTGCGCCAGGGGCTTCGTCTATTCCGGGGCACCGGTTCAACGGCTCAGGCTGCCGTCGTACACCGCCGTACGACTTCTTCCGCCCCTGGCCTTGGACATGCCCCGCCCGGAAGGGGTGTACGCCTGTGCCCGCACTTGTGCTGCTCGGTGCTCAGTGGGGTGACGAGGGCAAGGGAAAGGCCACCGACCTCCTCGGTGGATCCGTCGACTACGTGGTGCGCTACCAGGGCGGTAACAACGCCGGTCACACGGTCGTCGTAGGCGACCAGAAGTACGCGCTGCATCTCCTTCCCTCCGGCATCCTCTCCCCCGGATGCACCCCCGTGATCGGAAACGGCGTCGTCGTCGACCCGGCCGTCCTGCTCTCCGAGCTGAGCGGGCTGAACGAGCGAGGCGTCGACACATCCAAGCTCCTGATCAGCGGGAACGCCCACCTGATCACGCCGTACAACGTCACGCTCGACAAGGTGACGGAACGGTTCCTCGGGAAGCGGAAGATCGGTACGACCGGCCGTGGCATCGGCCCGACGTACGCCGACAAGATCAACCGCGTCGGCATCCGCGTCCAGGACCTCTACGACGAGTCGATCCTCACCCAGAAGGTCGAGGCGGCGCTGGAGGGCAAGAACCAGATCCTGGCGAAGCTCTACAACCGGCGCGCGATCGAGGCCGGGCAGATCGTGGAGGAGATGCTCCAGTACGCGGAGCAGATCAAGCCGTACGTCGCCGACACGACGCTGATCCTCAACAACGCGCTCGACGAGGACAAGGTGGTCCTCTTCGAGGGCGGCCAGGGCACCCTGCTGGACGTGGACCACGGCACGTACCCGTTCGTGACCTCGTCGAACCCGACCGCGGGCGGCGCCTGCACCGGCACCGGCGTGGGCCCGACGAAGATCAGCCGGGTCATCGGCATCCTGAAGGCGTACACGACCCGCGTGGGCGCCGGTCCGTTCCCGACGGAGCTGTTCGACGAGGACGGCGAGGCGCTGCGGCGCATCGGCGGCGAGCGCGGCGTGACCACCGGGCGCGACCGGCGCTGCGGCTGGTTCGACGCGGTGATCGCCCGCTACGCGACGCGGGTGAACGGCCTGACGGACTTCTTCCTCACGAAGCTGGACGTCCTGACCGGCTGGGAGCAGATCCCGGTGTGCGTCGCGTACGAGATCGACGGCCGGCGCGTCGAGGAGCTGCCGTACTCGCAGACGGACTTCCACCACGCGAAGCCCGTGTACGAGTACCTGCCCGGCTGGTCGGAGGACATCTCCAAGGCGAAGACGTTCGCGGACCTGCCGAAGAACGCGCAGGCGTACGTGAAGGCGCTGGAGGAGATGTCGGGCGCGCCGATCTCCGCGATCGGTGTCGGCCCGGGCCGCACCGAGACCATCGAGATCAACTCCTTCCTCTGATGTCCCGGGGCCCGGGAGCCGCAGTGCTCCTGGGCCGGCCCCCGGCCACGGCACGACCCGGCCCCGCAAGGCGCACCGCCTCGCGGGGCCGTCGTGCGCCGCCCCCCGGGCCGTGTCCGGCCCTGTGGAGGCGGGTGGGAAGGTGGGGGCATGATTCGTGCTGCTGTTCCGGCCGACGTGCCGGTCATTCACGCCATGATCCGCGACCTCGCCGAGTACGAGAAGGCCCTCCACGAGGTGCGGGCCACCGAGGAGCACCTGCGCGAGGCGCTGTTCGGGGAGCGGCCCGCGGCGTACGCGCACATCGCCGAGGACGAGAGCGGCGAGCCGGTCGGCTTCGCCCTGTGGTTCCTGAACTTCTCCACCTGGCGCGGTGTGCACGGCATCTACCTGGAGGACCTGTACGTACGCCCCGAGGCGCGCGGCGGCGGCCACGGCAAGGCGCTGCTGCGCGAACTCGCCCGGATCTGCGTGGAGCGCGGCTACGAGCGGCTGGAGTGGTCCGTACTGAACTGGAACACCCCGTCCATCAACTTCTACAAGTCCCTCGGCGCCCGCCCCCAGGACGAGTGGACCGTCTACCGCCTCACCGACGAGGCGCTGGCGGAGCTGGGCCGCCCGTAGTCACGGGACCAGGACCACCTTGCCCGTGGTGCCGCGGGACTCCAGGGCGCGGTGGGCCCGGGCGGCCTCCCGGAGCGGGAAGAGGTGGACGGCCGGGCGGAGGCGGCCCGCCGCCGCCTCCGCCAGGGCGCGGGTCTCCAGGACCCGCACGTCGCCGCCCGCCCGGTCCAGCATCGCCCGGCCCAGCACCTGCTCCGAGGTGATGCCCCGCCGGGCCAGCTCCTCGTCCGTGAACGTGAGCGGCTCCCCGTCCCGTACGCCCTGGCTGGACCACCCGAAGACGATGTGCCGCCCGCCCTTGCCGAGCAGGCCGACCGCCTCGCGCCCCGCGTCGCCGCCCACGGAGTCGTACACGACCGTCGCCCGCCGCTCCCCGAGGAACGCGCGGGTCTCCGACGGCCAGTCGGGGCGGGGGGAGGCGCGGGTGTAGTCGATCGCCGCGTCGGCGCCCAGGGCGCGCACCAGCTCCGTCTTCGCCGGGCCGCCCGCGAGGCCGACGACCGTGGCGCCCGCGTTCCTCGCGTACTGCACGAGCAGCGTGCCGATGCCGCCCGCCGCCGCCGGGACGATCACGACGTCGTCCGGGCCCAGGTCGGTGAACTGGACGATCCCCATCGCCGTGCGCCCGGTGCCGATCATCGCGACCGCCTCGGCCTCGTCGAGGGCGGGCGGGATCGCGTGGAGGCGGGCCGCGTCGGTGACGGCCAGCTCGGCGTAGCCGCCGGGGCCGGTGCCCAGGTGGGCGACGACGCGACGGCCCAGCCAGCCCGGGTCGGCGCCCTCGCCGAGCGCGTCCACCGTGCCGGCGACCTCCCGGCCGGGGACGGTCGGCAGGTCGGCCGGGCCGCCGAACGGGCCGGGCATGCCCTCCCGCAGCGCCGTGTCCAGCAGGTGCACCCCCGCGGCGGCGACGGCGACACGGACCTGGCCGGGACCCGGCACCGGGTCGGGGACCTCCTCGTACGTCAGGTTCTCGGCGGGACCGAAGGCGTGCAGGCGGACGGCGTGCATGGCGGGCTCCTGTCTGGTGTGGACCCGCGACAGCCTGCTGCCTCAAGCATGGTTGAGGTCAAGGCCCGTGGCGGACCGCGGTGCGGCCAGCGCCTCGACCGCCAGCGTCGCCGCCGTACGGCCGCTGGCGAACGCCACCTCCGCGAGCAGGCCCGGCGCCGCCACCGCGTCGCCCGCCAGGAACAGCCCGTCGCCCCGCACGATCGACGGCCGGTCCCGCCACGTCGTACCGGGCCGGTCGACCGCGCCCGTACGGCCCTGGGACAGCGCGTCGCGCCGCCACTCCACACGGTCGCGCCACCCCGGGTACCCCAGGTCCAGGAGCCGCTCGGCCCGCGCGATCCCCACCGCCCGCGGCTCACCGGGCGCCACCGGGAACTGGCCCTGGAGCAGCTCCCGCCCCGCCGGGGCCAGGCCCGCGTCCTGGGCGGTGAACCGCTCCAGCCACCCCGGCGCGTCCAGGTCCGACACGGCGAACGCGTCGCCCCGCCGGGTGCGCACCGCCAGGTCGATCAGTGCCGTGCGGCCGCTCTCCCAGGTGAGCGTCGGGTCATTGAGCAGCCGCCGCGCCGCGTTCAGGGACGTCGCGACGATCACGGGCCCGCCGGGAGCGTCCGGCAGGGTCTCCAGCCGGGCGCCGACCTCGACGCGCACGCCCAGGTTCCAGGCGTGCGCGGCCATCCGCTCCACGACCTCGCCCCAGCCGCCGCGCGGGTACTGGGCCTCGGGCGGCACGGCGGCGGCCCGGTACAGCCGCTCCTGGACGAAGCGGGCCGACAGGGCGCCCGGGTCGTGGTGGTACAGGGCGACCGCGCTGTAGTGCGCGGCGGCGCGGGCCTCGGCCGGACCGGCCCGGTCGGTGGCCCACGTCAGGAAGTCCACGTCCACCGGCGCCTCGGCCGGGGCCAGCCGGGCCAGGCGCAGCACGCCGAGCGGCGGGAGGAGGCGCAGCGCGCCGCCGTGGTGGAACCGGAACCGCGCGGCCTCCCGGACCGGGACCCGCGCCATCGGCCCGAGCAGCCCGCGCTCCTTCAGCCACGCCCAGTGCGGGCCCCGGCGGTACAGCGCGTGCGGTCCCTCGTTGGTCCGGTACGGGCCCTCGGCGGTGCGGGCGCGGCCGCCGAGCGTGCGGTGGGACTCGTACAGGGTGACGCGGGCACCCGCCTCGGCGGCGGTGATGGCGGCCGTCAGCCCGGCGAGGCCGCCACCGACGACGGTGACACGACGCCGGGCGGACGGGATGGTGCTCGTCATGGCTCGCTCCTCCTGGTGTGGGGTGCTTCACCAGGAGGACCGGGCAGGGGTGGGCGTTCGTGACAGCGCCTGGGGGCCGCCCGCGAGGCGGGGGGTCAGGGCAGGCGCGGGAAGCGGGCCTGGAGGTCCCAGACGACGGGGTTGTCCGCGAGGTCCTCGTGCATGTCCACGAGGTCGGCGATCAGGTCGTGCAGGAAGTCCCGCGCCTCCCGCCGCAGCTCCGCGTGGTTGAAGGTGAGCGGCGGCTCGTCGCCGGGCATCCAGTCGGCCTCCACCTCCACCCAGCCGAAGCGGCGCTCGAACAGCATCCGGTCGGTGGACTCGGTGAAGTCCAGCTCGGCGTACTGCGGCTGCGCCGCGCGGCTGCCGCGCGGGTCGCGGTCGAGCTGCTCCACGATGTCGCACAGCGCCCACGCGAAGTCCAGCACCGGCACCCATCCCCAGGCCGTGGACACCTCCCGGTCGGCCTCGGTGTCCGCCAGGTACACGTCCCCGCAGAACAGGTCGTGCCGCAGGGCGTGAACGTCCGCCCGCCGGTAGTCGGTCTGCGGGGGGTCGGGGAAGCGGCGGGAGAGGGAGTAGCCGATGTCGAGCACGTACGCGATGGTGTCACGTCCCGGGACCGGACCGTTCGCCGGTGGTACGGCCGGTGGTACGGCGGGTGGTACGGCCGGGTTGTGCGGCCGTTGGTGGCACGGCAGGCGGTACGGCCGGTGGTACGGGGCGACGCGGCGGCGCGCACGCGCCCCGCGCCCGTCACGGCGGCAGCGGGCGCCGTCCCGGCGGCATGCGCCTGGCGCCGGCGGGCGCCGCTGTCACGGCAGGAGGCGCTGCTCCTTGGCGACCGCCACCGCGCCCGCGCGCGTGTCCACGCCCAGCTTCGTGTAGATCCGGCCCAGATGGGTCTTCACCGTGGCCTCGCTGATGAAGAGGGCGCGGGCGATCTCCCGGTTGCCGAGGCCGCGCGCCAGCTGGCCCAGGATGTCCCGTTCGCGGGCGGTCAGCGTCGGGCCCGCCGCGCCGCGCACCCGGTCCATGACGCGGCCCGCGACCGGTGCGGACAGGGCCGTACGCCCCTGGGCGGCGGCGCGGATCGCGGCGAACAGCTCCTCGGGCCGCTCGGCCTTGAGCAGGTACCCGGTCGCGCCCGCGTCGATGGCGCGGGTGATGTCGGCGTCCGTGTCGTACGTGGTGAGGACGAGGACCCGCACGTCGGGCGACGCGATACGGCGGGTGGCGGCCACGCCGTCCATGCCGGGCCCCAGCTGGAGGTCCATCAGCACCACGTCGGGCCGCAGCCGCGCCGCCCGCGCGACGGCCTCCTCACCGCTGCCCGCCTCTCCGACGACCTCGATGCCCGGTTCGCTGCCCAGCAGGGCCAGCAGTCCGGCGCGTACGACGGCGTGGTCGTCGCAGAGGAGGACCCGGATCGTCCGGGGCGCGGACGGCTCGGGCGGACCGGAAGGCTCGTACGTCATGGGGGCGCTCCTACGGGACGGGGATCGAGGCGGACAGTACGGTGCCCTCGCCGGGCGCGGACTCGACGGTCAGGGTGCCGCCCAGCGCGGCCGCCCGGGCGCGCATCGCGGGCAGCCCGTGCCCCCGCACGCCCCCGGCGCCCACCGGGTCGTACGCGCCCCCGCCGCGCGCCGTGCCGCCCGCAGGCCCGCGCCCCGGACCGGGGCCCGACGGGTCGAAGCCGCGGCCGTCGTCCGCCACGTCCAGCACCACCTGGTCGTCCAGCCGGGTCAGGGTCACCGCCGCGGTGGCGGCACCGGCGTGCTCCCGTACGTTCGCGAGGGCGCCCTGCGCGATCCGCAGCAGCGCCGACGCCACCCGGTCCGGCAGCGGCCCGCCGTCGCCCTCGGCGTGGAACCGCACCCGGAGCGCGGCGGTCGTCTCGCGGGCGGCGAGGGCCCGCAGCGCCTCCGCCAGGTCCCCGCCGCTCGCGGCCAGGTCGGCGGGCGCCAGGTCGTGGACGAAGCGGCGGGCCTCGGCGAGGTTGTGCTCGGCGATGGACGCGGCGGTGCGCACATGGCGGCGCGCCCCCTCGGGGTCGGCGTCCCACGTCCGGTCGGCGGCCTGGAGCAGCATCCGCTGGCTCGACAGGCCCTGCGCCAGCGTGTCGTGGATCTCCATGGACAGCCGCTGCCGCTCCGCGAGGGTGCCCTCCCGCCGCTCCGTCGCCGCCAGCTCGCGACGGGTGCGCAGCAGGTCCCCGATGAGCGCCCGCTGCCGGTCGGCCTGCCGCTGGGCGTGGACGAACACGGCCGTCGCGATGGCGGCCGCGGCGGGCGGCGCGACCAGCAGCATCGGATCGACGCCGGAGTCCGCGAGCTTCTGGAGGGCGACCACCACGAACAGCGTCAGCAGCGCCACCAGCACCAGCGCGGCACGCGGCGGCAGCAGCCGCAGCCCGGTGTACAGCAGGGGCACGGCGCACAGCGCGAAGCTCGGCGCCACGACGACCAGCACCATCCACACCGCCACCACGGCCACCAGCCACACCCGCCCGCGCCGCGAGGCGGGCGCCGCCGCGCCGGGCCCGAGCACGTACAGCCCGGCCAGCGCCGCCGACAGGGCGACGACCCAGCCGGCCGCGCCGTCCCACGGGTGGCGCAGCAGGAACCGGGCCAGGGAGGCCGCGAGCAGCAGGAAGAACGCGACGTGCATGACCCGCGCCAGCAGCCGCGCGTCGGCGTCCCCGGCCTCGTCCGGGCGGCCCCTCGGTGCGTCGGTGTGCGTCACGCCCCCATCCTCCGCCCGCGCGTGCCATGCGGCATCAACCGATCGGCTGACCCCTCTGTCACCCCGACCGGCGACGCGAAAGCCCAGGTCACGGCGGGATGGTGGAGGAGCCGAACAGGCAGAGCCGTTCCCGAGACCTTCGAGACCTGGAGCCCCCATGGAAACCCGCCGCAAGAAGACCTCCCCGCGCACCCGCCTCGTCACCGGCACCCTCGCCGCCGCCGCCCTCACCGCCGGTACGTTCGGGGCGGTCTCCGCCAGCGCCTCCACCCCGGAGCGCGCGCAGTCCTCCGCCGCGTCCGCCGCCTCCTCCGCGGTCGCCGACCGGAACATCCACCAGACCCGCCACCTCACCGTCGACGCCGCCACCCGCGCCGCGCAGGCCGCCCTGAAGGCCGCCCGCGAGGACGGCCAGCGCGTCACGGTCGCCGTCGTGGACCGCAACGGCAACACGATCGCCGTGCTGCGCGGCGACGGCGCGGGCCCGCAGTCGTACGAGTCGGCCGAGCGCAAGGCGTACACCGCCGCCTCCTGGAACTCCGCCACGTCCGACCTGGTCAAGCGTCTGGAGTCCACCCCCACCCTGAAGGACATCCCCGGCACGCTGTTCCTCGGCGGCGGCGTCCCGGTCGCGGCCGGCGGCGCGCCGATCGCGGGCATCGGCGTGGCGGGCGCACCGAGCGGCGCCCTGGACGAGGAGTACGCCCGCGCCGGAGCGGCCGCCCTCGGCGCCCGCTGAACCACACGGCACCGCTGAGCCACACCGCGCCCGCCGGGCCACGCCGCACGGGCGCCGCGCGGGCCAGGCGACCGTACGGGCGCCGCGCGGGGCCCCGCCCCGGGACCCGGACCCGCTTAGGATCACCGGGTGACCCAAGGGACGACGGGGAAGAGGGGGAGGGCCCTCGCCTGCGCGGCGCTCGCCGCGCTGCTGCCGCTGGCCGCCGCCGGGTGCGCGGGCGGCGGCGTCACCGGCACCCCCGGCGCCGCGGGCCTGCGCGACCCGTACTTCCCCCGCCTCGGCAATGGCGGCTACGACGTACGGCACTACGCCCTCACCGTCGCCTACGACCCCGCCACCGGCCGCCTCGACGGCACCGCCGACATCACCGCCCGCGCCACCCAGGGCCTCAGCTCCTTCAACCTGGACCTGACCGGGCTGACCGTCCACGGCGTGACAGTGAACGGCGAACGGGCCTCCGTCCGGCGCGCGGGCCACGAGGTGACGCTGCGGCCCCGCGCCGACATCGAGGACGGCGCCACCTTCCGTACCGTCGTCCGCTACTCGGGCGTCCCGCGCGCCATCACCGACCCCGACGGGTCGGAGGAGGGCTGGCTGCGGACGGCGGACGGGGCGGTCGCGCTGGGCCAGCCGACCGGGTCCATGGCGTGGTTCCCCGGCAACCACCACCCCTCCGACAAGGCCACGTACACCGTCACGGTCACCGTCCCGGCCGGGCACCGGGCCGTCACCAACGGACTGCCCGGCCGGGCCGTGACGCGCGGCGGGCGGACCACCACGACCTGGCGGAGCGCCGAGCCGATGGCGAGCTACCTGGCGACGCTCGCCGTCGGCCGGTTCGACACGGCCACGACCCGCACCCGGGCCGGGCTGCCCGTCGTCACGGCCACCGACCGTACGGTCACGGACCGGGCGGCGCCGCTGGCGGCCCGCGTGCCGGAGCTGCTGGACTGGCTGACGGAGCGCTTCGGCCCGTACCCGTTCTCCTCCGCCGGGGTGATCGTGGAGCGGGCGGGCGACTCCGGGTACGCCCTGGAGACGCAGACCCGGCCGGTGATCCCGCAGGACCTGTTCACGCCCGGCATCCTCGTCCACGAGCTGGCCCACCAGTGGTACGGGAACTCCGTGTCGCCCGCGTCCTGGCGGGACATGTGGCTCAACGAGGGCTTCGCGCAGTACGCGGAGTGGCTGTACGCGGAGGACTTCGAGGACACGCCCGTGCGGGAGAGCTTCGAGGCGGCGTTCGCCGACGAGGACAACTGGGCGTTCCCGCCCGCCGTCCCGCCGACCGCCGCGGACATCTCGGCGCCGCCCGTGTACGGCCGGGCCGCGATGGTGCTGCACAAGATCCGCCAGGCCGTGGGCGACGAGGCGTTCTTCGGGCTGCTGCGCGGCTGGGCCGCCGAGCACCGGCACTCCACCGTCTCCACCGACGACTTCACCGCGTACGTGGAGGAGGAGACCGGCCGGGACCTGACCGCCCTGTGGGACACCTGGCTGTACGGCGAGGAGAAACCGGCCGCCCCCTGACCGGCCGCGCCCTGACCCGCCGGGGACCCACCCGGCCGCCCTCGGCTTGGCCGGATGCCCACCCGGCTGCCCCTGACCGGCCGTCCCCGGCCGCCCGGACCCCCGGGCCCGCCACCAACCCCCGCCGCCGGTCCACGCCGCCGCGCGCTACAGCGGCTTGCGGAGCACCACGCAGTCGCGGCCGAGGCGCCGGTCCTTGCGGCGGCCGACCTCCTCGTACCCGAGGGACCGCCAGAAGACGAGCGCCTTGCGGTTGTTGTCCAGCACGGCGAGCTTGACGCCCGTACGGCCCCCGGCGCGGAACCGCTTCTCGACGATCTCGGCCAGCTCCCGGCCGAAGCCCATCCGGTGGTCCCTGCCGTGCACCATCAGCAGCCCGATCCACGGGTCCGGGTCGTCCGGGTCCGGGTGGTGGGCCAGGGTCACGGCGATGCCGATCACCCGCCCGGCCGACCGGGCCAGCAGCACCTCGGCGCCCGGCTGCGCCAGCTCCTCGGCGAGCGAGGCGGCGACCTGCTCGGGCAGGATGTCGTCGGGGTCCGGGAACTCCCCGCTGAGCTGCTGGAACTCCCGGTTCGACGCGTACAGGCCGGTGAGCTCGGTCAGGAGCGGGCCCGGCAGGGCGCCCTCGTCGCCCAGCTCCAGCGGTTCCACGATCATGCGGCCCACAGTAGGCAACGAAGGGCCCCGGAGCGGCGACCGCCACCGGGGCCCGTGTTCCGGCCGTGACCGGACTGGATCAGATGTTCACACCGAAGTCGCGGGCGATGCCCTCCAGGCCGGAGGCGTAGCCCTGGCCCACCGCGCGGAACTTCCACTCCGAGCCGTTCCGGTACAGCTCGCCGAAGACCATGGCGGTCTCCGTCGCGGCGTCCTCGCTGAGGTCGTAGCGGGCGATCTCGGCGCCGCCGTTCTGGTTGACGATGCGGATGTAGGCGTTGCGCACCTGGCCGAAGTTCTGCGAGCGGGCGACCGCGTCGTAGATGGAGACCGGGAAGACGATCTTGTCCACGTTGGCGGGGAGGCCCGCCAGGTTGACGTTGATCTGCTCGTCGTCGCCGCCGCCCTCGCCCGTGCGGTTGTCACCGGTGTGGACGATGGTGCCGTCGGGGGTGGACTTGTTGTTGAAGAAGACGAAGTGCGCGTCCGAGACGACCTTGCCGGCCGCGTCCACGCCGATCGCCGAGGCGTCGAGGTCGAAGTCGGTACCCGTGGTGGTACGGACGTCCCAGCCGAGGCCCACCGTGACGGCGGTGAGGCCCGGGGCCTCCTTGGTCAGCGAGACATTGCCGCCCTTGGACAGGCTTACAGCCATGGAAGTCCCTTCCTTTACTGACTACTCACTACGGAGTGCTCTGGTGCCGTTGTGCTCTGTGGCGTCACTGCTGATAACGCCCCGGGGAGCGAGGTGGTTCCAGGCTCGCCTGTCCGGTGGCGGAAAAGCACGTGACGTGGCGGGCGCGCGTTGGGGAACATGGACGACATGCCCGGTCCCCATGTCATCAGAGGCTCGGTCTCCCTGCCGGAGGCCGAGCTCGTGTGGCGTTTCTCCAGGTCCTCGGGGCCGGGCGGCCAGCACGTCAACACCAGCGACTCCCAGGTGGAGCTGCGCTTCGACCTCGCCCGTACGGAGGCGCTTCCGCCGGTCTGGAAGGAGCGGGCCCTGGAGCGGCTCGCGGGCCGACTCGTCGGCGGCGTCCTCGTCGTGCGGGCATCCGAGCACCGGTCGCAGTGGCGCAACCGGGAGGCGGCGGCCGCGCGGCTCGCGAGCCTCCTCGCGGAGGCCACGGCGCCCCCGCCGCGCCCCCGGAGGCCCACGAAGATCCCGCGCGGCATCAACGAGCGACGGCTGCGCGAGAAGAAGCAGCGCTCCGAGACGAAGCGCGGCCGCTCGCCCCGCGACTGGTCGTAGTAGCGCCCCCTGACCGCCCGGCCCTGACCGCCCCGCACTACCCGAGGTGCCGGTACTTCCCCCGGAAGTACATCAGGGGCGTCCCCTCCGGGCTCGGGAAGGCGGCCGTCAGGACGCGCGCGATGACCAGCGTGTGGTCGCCCGCCTCCACCCGCTGCTCCGTCCGGCACTCCAGCGTCGCCAGCGCCCCGCCGATCAGCGGCGCCCCGGTCAGCTCGCCGCGCGTGTACGGGATGTCCGCGAACAGCAGCCGGTCGCTGATCCGGCCCTTCATCGAGAACCGTCCCGCGATGTGCCGCTGGCTCTCCGCGAGCACCGACACGCCCCACAGCGGCTGCTCGGCCAGCAGGTCGTCCATCCGGGAGCCGTTGCGCAGGCTCACCAGGACCAGGGGCGGGTCGAGCGACACCGACATGAACGCGGTCGCCGTCATGCCGACGTCGTCGTCCAGCGGGGGCTCCACCGCCGTGACCAGGACGACCCCGGCGGCCAGCCGGGACATCGCCGCGCGGAACTCCTCGTTGCTCACCCCTTCAGGATGGGGCAGGTCGGAGTCTGACACCGGGGTCCGAGTTGTTGGCAGCACACCCGGAACGCTAACCTCGCCCGCCACCCGGTCGCATCGGGCCGGAGGACCAGCCGGAAAGGCCCCGGACCTAGGTCCCCGGGCGATTTGCTACCGGAATCCTCCCGGTCTGGTTGTCGTATTTGTGACTTGAGTCACAGAGAGCAGTAATTGTTGACCCTGTGTACCGGGGGCACAGCTCCCTGTGATTCAGTGGCCGATGACACCGCACGAGGACGCCGCTGACACACCTGGAGTTGTTGCTGTCGAGGTCTCGGGGAGAGCGAGCAATGGAGACCGAGTCGGAGCCGTACGTCCGTCTTGCGACCCTGCGGCAGCTGCACCAGGTCGTCGCCAACCTCAACACGGCCCGGAGCCTGGCCGACACCCTCCAGACCGTCGCCGACGGCGTGATCACCGGCCTCGGCTACCAGCTGGCCTGCGTCAACCTCGTCCGCGCCGACGGTGACCTCGTCGTCGCCGCCTTCGCCGGTGACCCCGCGGCCGAAGCCCTGATCACCGGCCGGGTCGGCTCCCGCCTCTCCTGGGAGCAGCGCCTGCGGATGGGCGAGGCCTGGGGCGACCTGCGGTTCATACCGCACACCGAGGGCTGGGTCCTTATCGACGACGACGTGCCCCAGTGGCACACGGAGGGCCCCGAGCCCCGCTTCGAGGACGAGTGGCACCCCCGCGACCGGCTCTACGCCCCCATGTACACCTCCGGCGGCCAGCGCGAACTGCTCGGCGTGATCTCCGTGGACCGGCCGCGCAACGGCCGCCGTCCCGGCGCCTGGGGGCGTGAGGCGCTCCAGATGTACGCCTCCCAGTCGGCGATTGCGATCAGCAACGCCCGGCTGCGAGCAAACATGCAGCGGGCGCTCGTCCGGCTGGAGCGTGAACAGCAGGCGCTGAGGGCCAGCGAGGAGTCGTTCCGCCAGGCGTTCGAGTACGCGCCGTCCGGGATGGCCATCGCGGAGATGGGCGGCGACCAGCACGGCAGGTTGCTGCGCGCCAACGACGCGCTGTGCCGGCTGCTCGGCCGCCCGGCCGCCGTGATGCGGCGGTACTCCTTCGCGGACCTCGTCCACCCCGAGGACGTCGGCACGCTGCTGCGGACCTCCGCCGAGGGCGGCCGCGCCGAGCTGCGCCTCGCCCGCCGGGACGGCTCGTACGTCTGGGTCTCCCTGCGGAACTCGGTGGTCGCCGACACGGCCGACGGGCCCCGCTTCCTCCTCACGCACGTCGAGGACATCGAGGAGCGCAAGCGGCACGAGCTCCAGCTCGCCCACCGCGCCTCCCATGACGCGCTGACCGGCCTGCCCAACAGCGCCGAGCTGCGCGCCCGGCTCAGCGCCCGGCTCTGCTCCCGCCCCGGAGGCCGCGTCCGGGCCACCGCCGCCGACGCCGCGGGCTTCGAGCCCGCGTACGGGACCGGCGCGTACGAGGGCGCGTACGAGGCGGGGTACGGCGCCGGGGCGGGCGCCACCGGCGCGTACGAGTACGAGCACGCCTACCGGGGCGACGGCTTCGACTTCGATCCGTCGAGCGGCGCGGGAGCGGGCGCCGGGGCGTACGACGGGCATGTGCACGCCGTCGCGCCCGTCGGCGAGGTGGACGACGGGACGAAGGGCCTCGCGGTCCTCTTCTGCGACCTCGACGGTTTCAAATCGATCAACGACAGGTTCGGGCACCACACGGGTGACGCGGTTCTCATCGAGGTCGCCCGCAGGCTCACCGAGGGGGTCCGCGACGGCGACACGGTGGCCCGGCTCGGCGGCGACGAGTTCGTCGTCCTCGCCGACGGCCTGGGCGCGGCCGACGCCGCCGACCTGGCCGTACGCCTCCGCAACGGCATCATCCCGCCGATCAGGGTGGACGGGCGCGCGGTGCGGGTAGGGGCCAGTTTCGGCATCGGCTGGGCCGAGTGCGGGATGTCCGTCGAAGAGGTCCTGAACTCCGCCGACCAGCGGATGTACATGGAGAAGCGGTCCCGCGCCAAGGTGCACCGCCGGGCGGGGTAGCCCGTTCGGGGTAGGCTCGCCGGGGTCGGTGACGGCTGGCGAGCACGGATGAGGAGTGACGGGATGGCTGCCGGGAACAACGGCAACGGCGCGGGCACGCCCGAGGACGACGACCCGTTCGGCTACCTGTACGCGGACGGCCAGGACTCCGGTGCCCAGCGGGGCGGCGGGCAGGGCGGCTACGGCTACCCCGGGCCCGCGGGCGCCGCACAGCCGGGGCGCCCCCGCACCTCGTACAACCAGGTCAGGGCCGTCGGCGAGCGCCCGCGCGCGCAGGTTCCGCCGCAGGCCCCGTACGGGCAGCAGCCCGGCGCCCCCTACGGGCAGCCGCACCCGCAGTACGCCGCCCCCGAGACGTACCCGGGCGGCCCCCCCCACCCGGCCGGTGCCGCCCCAGGGCGGCGGGCGCGGCGGGCGGAGCGGCGGCCCCAACACGAAGGGCCTCCTGATCGGCGCGGTCGCGGTGGTCCTGGTCGTCGTGGCGGGCATCACGGTGGCGCTGCTGAACAACCAGTCCGACGACAAGGACAAGGCCGCCCCCGCCCCCGCCGCGTCCGCCCCGGCGTCCGAGGCCCCCCAGGACCCGAACCCGTCACCGTCCGAGGACAAGGACGGCACCGAGTTCCCCAAGCGGGACGCGGCCACGCTCCAGCTCACCCCGCCGGCCGTGCTGGGCACGGACGTGAAGGGCGCGAAGGGCGTGGGCGGCGCGTATGTCATGTTCAACGGCCTCGGCGGCGCCGCGAGCTGGAAGGTCGACGTGCCGGAGGACGGCGAGTACACGCTGTTCCTCACCTACAGCGTGCCCGGCAAGGACGCCGAGACGTCCCTCACCGTCAACGACGGCAAGCCGCGCAAGCTCAACATGTCCAACTTCGCCCGCGCCCCCGAGGGCGACTGGGAGAAGGGCTGGACCGAGACGTACGCCTGGATGCAGCTCAAGAAGGGCGAGAACACCCTGAAGATGTCCTGCGAGCCGGGCAACAAGTGCGAGGCGTACCTCGACCAGGTCTGGCTCAAGCAGGGCCAGCTCCGCAGGGACAGCTAGCGGCACCCGGGGTGCCCGGCCCGCCGGGCCCCCTCCGCGCCGGTGACCCGCCGGTGGTCCTCCCGCCCGTCAGGCCGCCGTCGCCGGTTCGGTGACCGTGACGCGGGTCAGGAGTTCGTCGTAGCGGGCCTGGTCGAACTCGCCTGCGGCCGGGGCGTGGACGGTGGCGGCGGACAGAGCCGTCGCGCGGGCCAGGCGCTCGGGCCAGGACGCGCCCTCCACCAGGGCCGACAGCAGGCCGGCGACCGCCGAGTCGCCCGCGCCCGTCGGGTTGCCCGCGACCCGGGCGGGCGGGGCGGCCGCCCAGGTGCCGTCCGGGGTGACCGCGAGGAGCCCGTCCGGGCCCAGTGACGCGACGACCGCGTGGGCGCCGCGCCGGCGGGCGTCACGGGCGGCGCGCAGCGGCTCGCGGGAGCCGGTCAGGGCGGCCAGCTCGTCCGCGTTCGGCTTGACCAGGTCGGGGCGGGCGGCGATGCCCCGGCGCAGCGGCTCCCCGCTCGTGTCCAGCAGCACCGGGACCCCGGCGCGGCGGGCGCGGCGCACCAGCTCCCCGTACGCGCCGACGTGGATGCCGCGCGGCAGGCTGCCGCACAGGGCCACCGCCCCTGCCCCGTCGAGGAGTTCCTCGTACGCGGTGACGAGCGCCGCCCACTCGGCCTGTGCGACGGCCGGGCCGGGTTCGCTGAACTGCGTCGCGTCGCCGGTCGCCGAGTCCACGACGGCGACGGTGCGGCGCGTGGACCCCGAGATCGGCACCAGGGCGTCCCGTACGGGAAGCGGGGCGAGCAGATCGCGCAGGACGTCTCCGGTGGGGCCGCCCGCGAAGCCCGTGATCACCGCCTCGTGGCCGAGGGCGGCCAGTACGCGGGCCACGTTCACGCCCTTGCCGCCGGGGCGTTCCGTCACCTCGGTCACGCGGTGCGCGGTGTGCGGGGCGAGTTCGGGCACCGTGTAGGTGAGGTCGAGCGCGGTGTTGAGCGTGACCGTGAGGATCACCGGTTCCAACACCCCCGGGAGTTGTGGACCGGTCACCCCCACGGGTCCGGCCGGGAAAATTTACGGTCCACGATCATGCCAAACGGAAGGCGGCCCGCCCAGTCCCCGAGCGGGCCGCTTTGCCGCAATGCGCCGATGATTCATCCCACTTGGGGCTCGATCACCCATTCGCCCCTGCGCATCACGCCCTTGAGGGCGAACCCCTCGTCCAGGACGACCAGGTCGGCGTCCTTGCCCGGCTCGATGGAGCCGATCCGGTCGTACAGGCCCAGCAGCTTCGCCGGGTTGGCGGAGATGGCCCGTACGACGTCCTCGACGGGCAGCCCGTCGACGGTCGCGGCGCGCCGGAAGGCGGTGTCGAGGGTGAGGGTGGACCCGGCGATGGAGCCGCCCTCGGCCAGCCGGGCCACCCCCTCCCTGACCTCGACCTCCAGCGGACCGAGGTGGTAGACCCCGTCCCCGAACCCGGCCGCGTCCATCGCGTCGGTGATGAACGCGACCCGGCCCGCGCCCGCGTGACGGAACGCCAGCTGGAGCGCGGCGGGGTGCAGATGCGTACCGTCGTTGATCAGCTCGACGGTGACCCGCTCGTCCTCCAGGAGGGCGGCGATCGGGCCGGGGGCGCGGTGGCCCAGCGGGGGCATCGCGTTGAACAGGTGGGTGGCGACGGTGGCGCCCGCCTCGATGGCCTCGACGGTCTGCTCGTACGTGGCGTCCGTGTGGCCGATGGCGGCGATCACGCCGTGCTCGGCGAGGAGGTGTACGGAGTCCACGCCGCCGGGCAGTTCCGTCGCGAGGGTCACCATGCGGGCGTGGCCGCGCGCCGCGTCGACCAGCTTGCGGACCTCGGCCGGGTCGGGGTCGCGCAGCAGGGCCTCGCTGTGGGCGCCCTTGCGGCACGGCGAGATGAACGGGCCCTCGAAGTGGATGCCCGCGATGTCGCCCTGTTCGGCCAGCTCGGACAGCCGGCCCGCCTGGTGCGCCAGGGAGTCCATGTCGCCGGTGACCATGGACGCGACGACGGTCGTCGTGCCGTGCGCACGGTGGGTGTGGATGCCCCGCAGCACCTCCTCCATCGTGCCGGAGGTGAACGAGGCCCCGCCGCCGCCGTGGTTGTGGAGGTCCACGAAGCCGGGCACCAGCCAGTGGCCGGTCAGGTCCAGCGCGGGAGCGTCGGCGGGAACGCCCGAGCCGTCGGTGATGCGGGCGCCCTCGACGGTGACCCGCCCGCCCTCGACGACGCCGGTCGGCAGCACCACGCGGGCCCCGGCGAGGACCTTGCGGTCGGCGTGAACGGCCATCAGGCGGATACCTCCAGGTCGGTGGCGAGCAGGTCCCAGGCGAGGAGCCCCGCGCCCAGGCAGCCGGCGGTGTCGCCGAGGGCCGCGGGCACGATGACGGGCATCTGCTGGAACGTGATCCGCCCTTCGACGGCGGCCCGCAGCGGTGTGAACAAGGTTTCCCCCGCCTCGGCGAGACCGCCACCGATGATCAGGGTGCGGGGGTCCAGCAGGGTGATCGCGGTGACCAGCCCGTCGGCGAGCGCGTCCACGGCGTCCTGCCAGACGCGTACGGCGCGCGGGTCGCCCGACTCGACGGCCTTCGCGCAGTCGGCGGCGTCCGCTTCGGGGTCGCCGCTCGCCTCCGCCCAGGCGCGGGTCACGGCGGACGCGGACGCCAGCGCCTCCAGGCAGCCGCGCCGCCCGCAGCCGCAGACGGGCCCGCCGGGGCGTACGACGATGTGGCCGATCTCCCCGGCGCAGCCGTGCGCGCCCGCCTCGATGGCGCCGTCGATGCCGATGGCGCCCGCGATGCCGGTGCCGAGCGGCACGAACAGGAACCGGTCGGCGCCCCGGCCCGCGCCGACGCGCCCCTCGGCGAGACCGCCGGTGCGGACATCGTGGCCGAGGGCGACGGGCAGGCCGCCGAGGTGCTCGCCGAGCAGGGCGCGCAGGGGGAGGTCGCGCCAGCCGAGGTTCGCCGAGTACACGGCTGTGCCGGCGTCCGGGTCGACGATGCCGGGCACGGCGACCCCGGCGGCCTCGGCCCGTATGCCGTACCGCTCCTCGCCGAGCGCGAGCAGGTCGGCGGCGAAGCGGAGGACCGACGCCACGACGGCGTCGGGGCCGCGCTCGCGGCCGGTCGCGCGCCGCGCCTCGTACAGCAGTGCCCCGTCGGCCCCGACCAGGGCGGCCTTCATGCCGGTGCCGCCCACATCGAGGGCGATGACGTGTCTCACGGGGACAGTGTCGCCCGGAGGCGGGGAAAGGTCTAGTCCACTTTCCGGATTGTTGTCCGGCCATACAAATACGATCACCTACGGGAAAGCCGGGCCCGGGGCCGAGGGTGGCGCGCCCGGCGGGAGAGCGGGGCGGGACCAACGGCAGACCCAGTGGTTTAGACCTAGGTGTAGACCTCTTATCCTTCCCGGAGGAAACACCGCAGCTCCGCATGGGGCTGACCAGGCAAGGGGTAAGGCAGTGCGCCGCTACAAGGGAACCATCGCGGTGCTGGCCGCACTCACCGTCACCGTCGCGCTCTCCGGCTGCGGCACCACGGCCTCCGACGGCGTCACCCTCAGGCTCGTCGCCGCCGACTACGGCAGCACCGACGCCAACACGTCGAGGAAGTACTGGAACGACCTCGTCCGCGAGTACGAGAAGAAGAAGCCCGGCGTGAAGATCGACGTGACCGTCCTGTCCTGGAAGGACGTGGACCGCGAGGTCGCCGAGATGGTCGAGCGCGGCGAGGCCCCCGACATGGCCCAGATCGGCGCGTACGCCGACTACGCCCGCGACGGGAAGCTGTACCCGGTGGACAACCTGGTCTCCGTGCCCACGCAGGCCAACTTCCTGCCCCTGCTGCGGCAGGCGGGCGAGGTGGACCGCCTCCAGTACGGCATGCCGTTCGGCGCGAGCACCCGCATGCTGTTCTTCAACGAGGCGCTGTTCGACAAGGCGGGCGCCGAGCCGCCCGGCGACTGGAGCGCCCTCCAGGCGGCCGCCCGGAAGCTGAAGGCCAAGGACGTGAAGTACCCCTTCGCGCTGCCGCTCGGCTCCGAGGAGTCCCAGGCCGAGACCATGATGTGGCTGCTCGGCGGGGGCGGCGGCTACCGCGACTCGACCGGCACCGCCTACCAGATCGACTCGCCCACCAACGTCGAGACGATGACGTGGCTCAAGGACAAGCTGGTCGGCGAGCGCCTCACCGGCCCCGTCGCGCCGGGCGAGCTGGACCGGCAGGAGGCCTTCGACGCGTTCGTACGCGGCGAGGTCGGCATGCTGAACGGCCACCCGACGCTGATGGAGACCGCCGAGAAGGCCGGGGTGAAGGTCGGCGCCGTGCCGCTGCCCGGTGTGGACGGCAGGGCGAAGGCGACGCTGGGCGTGGCCGACTGGATGATGGCCTTCAAGCAGAACGGGCACCGCAAGGAGATCGGGGAGTTCCTCGACTTCGTGTACTCGGACAAGAACGTCCTGGAGTTCTCCGACCGGTACGACCTGCTGCCCGTCACCGTCAGCGCCAGGGACGCCATGGAGGCGGACACCGGCCACGCGGCGCTCCGGCCGTTCCTGGAGCAGCTCGACGCGTCGGAGCTGTACCCGGTGGGCGACACGTCCTGGGCGCGGGTCAGCGAGAGCGTGAAGAAGAACATCGGCCGGGCCGTGGCGCCGGACGGCGACCCGCGGGCCGTACTGGAGGAGATCGCGCGCGACGCCAGGGCCGCGGAGGCGTCGGCGCGGTAGCTTACGTTGCTGGTATGACCGAACACCGTCCCGCCGCCCTCAGCGACCGCGAACGCGCCGTCCTCGCCATGGAGCGGCGCTCGTGGCCGGGCCCCGGCGCCAAGGAGCGCGCGATCCGCGAGCAGCTGGACCTGTCGCCCGCGCGCTACTACCAGCTGCTGAACGCGCTGCTGGACGACGAGCGCGCGCTGGCGCACGACCCCGTGACCGTCAACCGCCTGCGCCGCCTCCGCGCCGACCGCGAGTCCCGCCGCTGACCCGTGGCGGGGCGCGGTCCGGCGGGCGGACGGTCAGGTGTGGTGGCGGGGGCGTGTGGATAGGTACGGACACATGTCCAGCAACTCGCTTCCCCGCCCCACCACGCCCGCAGGCCGGGACGCCCTGGCCACCCTCCTGGCGAACCCCTCCGACGTCGTCGTCGCCGTGGACTTCGACGGCACCCTCGCGCCGATCGTCGCCGACCCCGAGCGGGCCCGCGCCCACCCCGACGCCGTCCCCGCGCTCGCCGCCCTCGCGCCGCGCGTCGCGTCCGTCGCCGTCATCACCGGCCGCCCCGCCGGGGTCGCCGTACGGTACGGCGGCTTCGCCGGGGTCCCCGGCCTCGACCACCTCGTCGTCCTCGGCCACTACGGCGCCGAGCGCTGGGACGCCGCCACCGGCGAGGTGCGCGCCGCACCCGAGCACCCGGGCGTCACCGCCGTACGGGCCGAACTGCCCGGCGTCCTGGAGCGGGCCGGCGCGTGGCCCGGGACCTGGATCGAGGAGAAGGGCCGAGCGGTCGCCGTCCACACCCGCCGCGCCACCGACCCGCAGGCCGCGTTCGACGCCCTGACCGGCCCGCTCACCGACCTGGCCACCCGCCACGGCCTGGTCGTCGAACCGGGCCGCATGGTCCTGGAGCTGCGCCCGCCGGGCATGGACAAGGGCCAGGCCCTGCTGGAGCACGTACGGGAGACGGGCGCGCGGGCCGTGCTCTACGCGGGCGACGACCTGGGCGACCTCCCGGCGTTCGCGGCGGTCGAGAAGCTCCGCGCGGACGGCGTGCCGGGCCTGCTGGTGTGCAGCGGCAGCGACGAGGTCCAGGCCCTGTCCGCCCGCGCCGACCTCACCCTCCGGGGCCCGGCGGAGGTCGTCGCCTTCTTCGCCGCGCTGGCGCAGGCGATGCCGGACTGATGCCTGACTGACGCCGGGGCGCGGCGGACCGGGGCCGGGGCGCGCCGACCGGGGCCGGGCGCCGGGCCATGGCCGCCCGGTGCTCCGCGCACCGTCGGCGACCACCGGGGACCTCCCGCGCCCGCCCCCTGCGCCCTACGCGCCCGCCCCGCCCCGCAGCGCCTTCAGCTGGTCCAGGAACCAGCGCTGGGGCGGGAGGGACGTGGCGGCGGCGGCCAGGCGCTTGGTGCGTTCCGCGCGCTCGGCCGGGGCCATCGACAGGGCCTCGTGCAGGGCCTCCGCCGTGGCCGACACGTCGTACGGGTTCACCGTCACCGCGTCGGCGCCCAGTTCCTCGTACGCGCCCGCCTCCCGCGACAGGACCAGGGCGCAGCCCGAGTCGGAGACGACCGGAACCTCCTTGGCGACCAGGTTCATGCCGTCCCGGATGGGGTTGACCAGCGCCACGTCGGCCAGGCGGTACGCGGCCAGGGAGCGCGCGAAGTCGTCCTTCACGTGCAGCAGGACCGGCGTCCACGTCTCCGTGCCGAACTCGGCGTTGATCTCCTCGGCGACCCGCGACACCTCGGCCGTGTAGCGCCGGTAGACGTCCAGGTCCTGCCGGGACGGGTAGGCGAAGGCGATGTGCACGACCCGCTCGCGCCATTCCGGGCGCGCGGTCAGCAGCTCGCGGAAGGCCAGCAGGCCGCGCACGATGTTCTTCGACAGCTCCGTGCGGTCCACGCGGATGACCGTCTTGCGGCCGTCGCCGCCGATCTGGTCCCGCAGCGCCGCCATCCGCTCCTCGACGTCCGCCCGCCGCGACCGCTCCCGCAGGAAGTCCGCGTCCGCGCCGAGGCCGTGCACGCCGATCTCCGTCGAGCCCGTACCGCCCAGCACGCGCGCGCAGCACGCCGTGAACGCCTCCGCCCAGCGGCGCGTCAGGAAGCCCAGCCGGTCGGCGCCGAGCATGCCGCGCAGCAGCTCGGCCGCGATGTCGTCGGGGAGCATGCCGAAGTAGTCCGGCGGCGCCCACGGGGTGTGCGAGAAGTGCCCGATGCGCAGGTCGGGCCGCAGTTCGCGGAGCATCCCGGGCGCCAGCGCCAGGTGGTAGTCCTGGATCAGGACCGCCGCGCCCGGCGCCGCCTCCGCCGCGAGGGCCTGCGCGAAGGCGCGGTTGTACGCCCGGTACGCCTCCCACTCGCGGCGGAAGGCGGCGTCGAAGGCGGGCTCCAGCGGCGTCTGGTACAGCATGTGGTGGACGAACCACAGCACCGAGTTGGCGACGCCGTTGTACGCGGCGGTGTGCGTGCCCTCGCCCGCCAGCGCGTCGATGTCCAGCATCCGGACGCCCGTCTCACCGACGCCGCGCCGTACCGCCTCGCGGTCGCCGTCGCCGAGTGCCGCGCACACCCACACCGCGCCCGCGTCGGGCCCGATCGCGGAGAGCCCCGACACCAGGCCCCCGCCGCCGCGCCGCGCCTGAAGTCCGCCGTCCTCGTCCAGCGCGTAACTGACCGGACCGCGATTCGATGCCACCAGGATGTCCGAGACCATGAGCCCAACCTAGCCCGACCGGGAAACGCTCAAACGTGCGGAAATCAAGCCACCCGGCGCTTGTCCAGGTACTCCGCGACCTCCCGCATCGGCGGCCGCTCCTCCGTGTCCACCGGGTGGGTGCGCGGGGTGAAACCCGCCTCCGTACGGTCGAACTGGGTGAGCCGGGGCCGTACGAGATGGCCGCGCGACAGCCGCAGCTGCGCCGTCCGGTAGATCGCCGCCGCCATCCGCCCGAGCGCCCGCTCGTCCTGGTGCCGGTGCAGCCGTACGCCCACGTCCACCTGCGCCAGCGCGTCCAGGCCCACCAGGTGCAGCGCGTCCACCAGGAGCCCCAGCTCCACCCCGTACCCCACCGGGAACGGCAGCCGCTCCAGCAGCGTGCGCCGGGCCGCGTACTCCCCGCCCAGCGGCTGGACGAACCCGGCGAGCTGCGGCCAGTGCAGGTTCAGCAGCGGCCGCGCGACCAGCTCCGTCACCCGCCCGCCCTGTCCGGCGCCCGCCGGCCCCCCGGAGGCCGCGCCACCGGGGGTGAACGGCCGGTCGTACATCGCCTTCACGAACTCCACGTCCGGCTCCGTGAGCAGCGGGCCCACGATCCCCGTCACGAAGTCCGCGTCGAACTCCCGCAGGTCCGCGTCGACGAAGCACACCACGTCCCCGCCCGTGACCAGCAGCGACCGCCACAGCACCTCCCCCTTGCCGGGCAGGGCCGGTATGCGCGGCAGCACCTCGTCGCGCGCCACCACCCGCGCGCCCGCCTCCGCGGCGACCTCCGCCGTCCGGTCCGTGGACCCCGAGTCCAGGACCACCAGCTCGTCCACGAGCGGCACCGCGTCGGACATCAGGTCCCGGCGGATGACGGCGACGATCTCGCCGACCGTCGCCTCCTCGTTCAGCGCGGGCAGGACGACGCTCACGGTCGTGCCGTGGGCCCGTTTCGCGGCGAGCAGCTGGTCGATCGGCCGGTCGGCCACGGACCAGGACCGCCGGCCGAGCCAGCGCTCCACCTCTTCCAGCACGCGCGCCACTCCTCGGTTCCATGGTTGTTACGGGGCAGTATGTGATCCATCTCGCGGTTCGGACGCCTATCTCAGGCATCCACCGCGTCGGTTACAGTCTTGAACAACGCGCGAGACCACCGCATGCCGGGGTCCCGTGCCGACAACCACATACCGCTCATCCAGAGGGGCAGAGGGACACGGCCCGATGAAGCCCCGGCAACCCTCCAGTCGGTTCTCGCACGTTCACGCGAGGTCCCCCGGCTAGGGAAGGTGCCAAATCCGTCTCACGGCGACACGCGCCAGTGAGAAAGATGAGGAGAAAGGGCCTCGCCTCCCATGGCTGTGCAGACCGACGCACCCACCACCCCCTCCGCCGCGTCCCCGGCTTCCCCGGCCTCTGCGGTCGATCTCGGCCCCGCCGCCGGACTCTCCTGCCGCGAATGCGGCGAGCGCTTCCCGCTCGGCCCGGTCTTCGCCTGCGAGCAGTGTTTCGGTCCCCTCGAAGTCGCCTACGACCTCCCGGCCGGCGACCCGGAGAAGCTCCGCGAGCGCATCGAGTCCGGCCCCGCCAACATCTGGCGCTACGCCCCGCTGCTGCCCGTCCCCGCGGACGTCGCGGACAAGCCGAACCTCAACCCCGGCTGGACCCCCCTCGTCAAGGCCGACAACCTCGCCCGCGAACTGGGCGTCACCGGCGGCCTGTACGTCAAGGACGACTCGGGCAACCCCACGCACTCCTTCAAGGACCGCGTGGTCGCCCAGGCCCTGGAGGCCGCGCGCGCCTTCGGCTTCACCACCCTCTCCTGCTCCTCCACCGGCAACCTGGCGGGCGCGGTCGGCGCGGCCGCCGCCCGGGCCGGTTTCCGCTCCTGCGTGTTCATCCCGCACGACCTGGAGCAGGGCAAGGTCGTGATGGCCGCGGTGTACGGCGGCGACCTGGTCGGCATCGAGGGCACGTACGACGACGTCAACCGCTTCTGCTCGGAGCTCATCGGCGACCCGCTCGGCGAGGGCTGGGGGTTCGTCAACGTCAACCTGCGGCCGTACTACGCGGAGGGCTCCAAGACCCTCGCCTACGAGATCTGCGAGCAGCTCGGCTGGCGGCTGCCGGACCAGCTCGTCGTGCCGATCGCGTCCGGCTCCCAGCTCACGAAGATCGACAAGGGGCTCCAGGAGCTGATCCGGCTCGGTCTGGTCGAGGACAAGCCGTACAAGATCTTCGGCGCGCAGGCCGAGGGCTGCTCCCCGGTGTCCGCCGCGTTCAAGGCGGGTCACGACGTCGTACGGCCGCAGAAGCCGAACACGATCGCCAAGTCGCTCGCCATCGGCAACCCGGCCGACGGCCCGTACGTCCTGGACATCGCCCGCCGCACGGGCGGCGCGGTCGAGGACGTCACCGACGAGCAGGTCGTGGACGCGATCAAGCTGCTGGCCCGTACGGAGGGCATCTTCGCCGAGACGGCGGGCGGGGTGACCGTCGGCGTCACGCGCAAGCTGATCGAGAACGGCCTGCTGGACCCGTCCCTCACCACCGTCGTCCTCAACACGGGCGACGGCCTGAAGACCCTGGACGCGGTCGCCCCGACGACCGGTCCCACCGCGACGATCCGCCCGAGCCTGGACGCGTTCCGCGACGCCGGCCTCGCCAACTGAACACCCGGGAGACACGAACCATGAGCGTCAACGTCCGCATCCCCACCATCCTGCGCACCTACACGGGCGGCCGGGCCGAGGTCCCGGCGGAGGGCACGACCCTCGCGGAGGTCATCGAGTCCCTGGAGAAGAACCACCCGGGCATCGCCGCCCGCGTCCTGGACGACCAGGGCCAGCTGCGCCGCTTCGTGAACGTGTACGTCAACGACGATGACGTCCGCTTCGAGCGGGGCCTCGCCACGGCCACGCCGGAGGGTGCGGGCGTCTCGATCATCCCGGCGGTCGCCGGCGGGTGACCGCGCCCGAGGCCCTCGGCGCTTCGCGGCCCTTCGGCGGCCGCGTCCCCAGGGCCCGTACGGAAGCGCCCCCGTCCCCCTCACGGCTCCGGCCGTGCGGGGGGAGGGGGCGCTTCCGTTCTTCGTTCCACGGGGAAGTCCGGGAAAAGTAGGGGGATTGAGCGCGGTAGAGTTGGGGCAGTTCCCCGCCCCGCCTGTGCCGGACGCATATGAGAATGCGCCGGGGTCCGATAAGAAGTAGCCAAACTGACGTTGCTGCGTGCGTGATTTGCGCGCTTTGTCGGCCCGACTTGCCCGGGATTCAACCCATTCCAGCCGCCATTTCCGTTCACCGGTGCGCGGATTTCTCGTCCGACTGACCTGTTGCAGAGGGCAGTTGGGCAGATACATTCAGCCGCGGTCGACGCGTTCCGGCGCACGCCCACCCCTGTCAGTGGGCGAGGTCTGACCCGGGTCCGCGAAGTGCGGTCCTGTGCAAGGGCCAGTAATAGGGGAGTTAGGCATGGCTCAGGGCACCGTCAAGTGGTTCAACGCGGAGAAGGGGTACGGCTTCATCGCGGTCGACGGTGGTGCGGATGTTTTCGTGCACTACAGCGCGATCCAGATGGACGGCTACCGCACCCTTGAGGAGGGCCAGCGGGTCGAGTTCGAGATCTCGCAGGGCCAGAAGGGTCCGCAGGCGGACATGGTCAAGATCGCCGTCTAAGCACGACGCGTTCCGGCCAACGGCATCGTACGAAGGGCTCGTACTCCACCCAGGAGTCCGGGCCCTTCGTCCTGCCCGGCCCCCGCCGCCCCTGCCCTGCGGGCCACCCCCACGAGCCTCGCGCCCGCGGGCCCACGCGCCTGGCGCCTCGCGCCCGCGGGCCCTGTGCGTCCCGGTACGCCCCGCGCGTGCCCGCCCCGCGCCTGCGGGGCCGCCCTGGTGCGCCACGCTCTACGCGCCCGCCCCTGCGGGGCCAGCGTGTCCCGCCGCCGCGTGCGTCCGCTCCGCTGTGGGCGTGCGTTCCTCCCGCAAGGCTTCGTCCAGGGAGGACCCCCCAGGGCGGAACGGGTGGGCGCGGCGGACCTGGCGGGTGCCCGTTCCAGCGCCCACCGCACAGGTGCGCAACCTGCCGGGCGGGGCACCCCGTTGTGTCCACCCGTTCCGCCCCTTGCGGAACGCCTGGCCACAACGCGGGCGGCGGCGCCGTTGTCCTGAGCCGCAGGCGCGGGACGTGGGGCACCCGGCCGGGGGCGGCAGGCCGGCGTGGCCCGCAGGCAGTGCGTTCCTTGCGGTGGGGCGCGGGCCGGGGCTCCTGGCCGGTGCGGGCCGTGGCGCGGCGGGGTCGGGGCCCGGCGGCAGGGGCCTGAGCCAGGGGGCCTGATCGGGCGTTGGGCGCGGGGCCTCAGTGGGGTGCCGTCCAGGCACGGAGCGGGAGGTTGCCGGACCCCGGAGTGCGGGAGGCGCTTGCACTCTCATAGGGCGAGTGCTAATCATTGGCGTTAGCACTCTGCGAGTGAGAGTGACAACGAAGGACCTCGTCGGTGAGGCCCGCAGGGCGTGTGGGGCAAGGAACCACACGGCACGCGGGCCGTCCGTCGCGGGCGCCAGCGCGGTCCGGAGCAATCCACCCCAGTCCGGGAGGACCACTTCACATGGCCAAGATCATCGCGTTCGACGAGGAGGCACGGCGCGGTCTCGAGCGCGGGATGAACCAGCTCGCCGACGCCGTCAAGGTCACCCTTGGTCCCAAGGGTCGCAACGTCGTCCTCGAGAAGAAGTGGGGCGCCCCCACGATCACCAACGATGGTGTGTCCATCGCCAAGGAGATCGAGCTCGAGGACCCGTACGAGAAGATCGGCGCCGAGCTGGTCAAGGAAGTCGCCAAGAAGACGGACGACGTCGCCGGTGACGGTACGACCACGGCGACCGTGCTCGCCCAGGCGCTGGTCCGCGAGGGCCTGCGCAACGTCGCCGCCGGTGCCAACCCGATGGCCCTGAAGCGCGGTATCGAGAAGGCCGTCGAGGCCGTCTCCGGCGCGCTGCTGGAGCAGGCGAAGGACGTGGAGACCAAGGAGCAGATCGCCTCCACCGCCTCCATCTCCGCCGCCGACACCCAGATCGGCGAGCTGATCGCCGAGGCCATGGACAAGGTCGGCAAGGAAGGCGTCATCACCGTCGAGGAGTCCAACACCTTCGGCCTGGAGCTCGAGCTCACCGAGGGTATGCGCTTCGACAAGGGCTACATCTCGGCGTACTTCGCGACCGACATGGAGCGCATGGAGGCCGTCCTCGAGGACCCGTACATCCTCATCGTCAACTCCAAGGTCTCCGCGGTGAAGGACCTCCTCCCGCTGCTGGAGAAGGTCATGCAGTCCGGCAAGCCGCTGCTGATCATCGCCGAGGACGTCGAGGGCGAGGCGCTCTCCACGCTGGTCGTCAACAAGATCCGCGGCACGTTCAAGTCCGTCGCCGTCAAGGCCCCGGGCTTCGGCGACCGCCGCAAGGCCATGCTCGGCGACATCGCCATCCTCACGGGTGGCCAGGTCATCTCCGAGGAGGTCGGCCTCAAGCTGGAGAACGCCGGTCTGGACCTCCTGGGCCGCGCCCGCAAGGTCGTCATCACCAAGGACGAGACGACGATCGTCGACGGTGCCGGTGACAGCGAGCAGGTCCAGGGCCGCGTCAACCAGATCCGCGCCGAGATCGAGAACTCCGACTCGGACTACGACCGCGAGAAGCTCCAGGAGCGTCTGGCGAAGCTGGCCGGCGGCGTGGCCGTCATCAAGGCCGGTGCCGCCACCGAGGTCGAGCTGAAGGAGCGCAAGCACCGCATCGAGGACGCGGTGCGCAACGCCAAGGCCGCCGTCGAGGAGGGCATCGTCGCCGGTGGTGGCGTGGCCCTGCTCCAGGCGTCCAGCGTCTTCGAGAAGCTGGAGCTGGAGGGCGACGAGGCCACCGGTGCCGCCGCCGTGAAGGCCGCCCTGGAGGCCCCGCTCAAGCAGATCGCCGTCAACGCCGGCCTCGAGGGCGGCGTCGTGGTGGAGAAGGTGCGCAACCTCACCCCGGGCCACGGCCTGAACGCCGCGACCGGCGAGTACGTGGACCTGGTCGCCGAGGGCATCATCGACCCGGCCAAGGTGACGCGTTCCGCGCTGCAGAACGCCGCGTCGATCGCCGCGCTGTTCCTCACCACCGAGGCCGTCATCGCCGACAAGCCGGAGAAGGCGTCCGCGCCGGCCGGTGGCGGCATGCCGGGCGGTGACATGGACTTCTGATCCTCGCGGATCGGACCAGTCCGGCAGCAGGTAGTCACGGAAGGGCGGTATCCCCGGTGGGGGTGCCGCCCCTTCCGCGTTCCCAGGCCCGCGGCGGTCGCGTCCGCCGCGGAGCCCGTACGGGTACCCGGACGGCCGCCCGTACGGGCGGCCCGCGGCCCGTGCGGCGGCCCCGTACCGGTGGCTCCACACCGGCCCGTACCCGTGGCTCGTACAGCCCCGGACGCAGTGGGGCATTTCACGTGGCGGATGGCGTGGTTACGGCGGATTGCCGCTCTATGTGACGATGGGGCGGGCTTCCTTCCGGGGAGGCCCTTGTGCAGCCGACCCCACAAGGATTCCCGTGCAGACCCTCGACTCCCTGATCCTCGACGTCAACGACGTCTTCTGGACCTATCTGCTCATCCCGGTCGTCGTGCTCGCGGGCCTCTGGTTCACCCTGCGGTCCCGGGGCGTGCAGCTGCGGCTGCTGCCGGAGATGTTCCGCGTGCTGAAGGACCCGGCGCCCGCGCCGGAGGGGGACGAGCGCCGCAAGCCCGTCTCGTCGTTCCAGGCGTTCACGATCTCGGCCGCCGCCCGAGTCGGCACGGGCAACATCGCGGGTGTCGCCGGCGCCATCACGCTCGGCGGCGCGGGCGCGGTGTTCTGGATGTGGGTGATGGCCCTCGTCGGCGCCGCCTCCGCGTTCGTGGAGTCCACGCTGGCGCAGCTGTACAAGGTGCGCGACGCGGACGGCACGTTCCGGGGCGGACCCGCGTACTACATGCGGCGCGGCCTGAAGAAGCCGTGGCTCGGCCTGCTCTTCGCCGTCACCATCACGGTGACCTTCGGCTTCGTCTTCAACGCCGTCCAGTCCAACACGATCACCGCCGTCGTCAGCGGCTCGATCGGCGCCGAGAACACGGGCGGGGTCGCCCCGGCGATCGGCGCGGTCGTCGCCCTGCTGCTCGGCCTGGTCATCTTCGGCGGCGTACGGCGCATCGCGACGGTCACGCAGTGGCTGGTGCCCGTCATGGCGATCCTGTACCTGGTGCTGGGCGCGATCGTCGTCCTGATGAACATCGGTGACGTCCCGCGCGTCCTCGCCGACATCGTGGGCGGCGCGTTCGGCTTCCGCGAGGTCGCGGGCGGCGCGGTCGGCGCGGCGATCCAGAACGGCATCCGGCGCGGCATGTTCTCCAACGAGGCGGGCCTCGGCTCCGCCCCGAACGCGGGCGCCACCGCCCAGGTCACCCACCCGGTGAAGCAGGGCCTCGTCCAGGCGCTGGGCGTCTTCTTCGACACGCTGCTGATCTGCTCGATGACCGCGTTCATCATCCTGACGACCAACCCGGCGCTCGGCGGGCGCCAGGGCGCGGACCTGACGCAGTCGGCGCTGGAGTCCACGCTCGGCTCGTGGGCCGGGCACACGCTGACGGTCGTCGTGTTCCTGCTGTGCTTCTCGACGCTGATCGGCAACTACTACTACGGCGAGTCGAACATCGAGTACATGACCACCAGGCGCTGGGTGCTGCCCGCGTACCGGACGCTGGTCCTGGTGACGGTCTTCCTCGGCGCGCTCGGCACGGTGAGCGTCGTGTGGAACCTGGCGGACGTGTTCATGGGCTTCATGGCGCTGGTGAACCTGGCGGCGATCGTGCCGCTGTCGGTGGTGGCGTTCCGCCTGCTGGAGGACTACCAGGCGCAGCGCCGCGAGGGCCGCGACCCGGTGTTCACGGCGAGCCGCCTGCCGGACCTGACCGGCGTGGAGTGCTGGCCCGACGAGGTCCCGCGCGACCGCGTCGCCTGACCGGTCCGTACCCCTTGAGGGCGGTGACTCCCGGCCGGAGCCACCGCCCTTTGGCGTTCCCGGGGCCGGACGACCTGTTTCCCCGCCCGAAGACGATCTTCGTGATTATGCTCGGCACCGCGTTGACCGCGCGGCGGACCGGACCCGGGACCGAGCCGGTCCGCCCCTCAGAGGGGGACGGACCGTGTACGGAGCAGGGGGGAAGCGGGGGCGCACGCCGCGCACGCCGCGCACGCCGCGCACGCCGTGCGCGAGGGGGGCGTCCATCCGCGCCGACTCCACCGCGGGCGCTGCCGCCGCCGTGACCGCGCCGGGCCGGGGCCGGGGGCCATGCGCCCCCACGCACAGCGGACTTCCTGTTCGGCCAGACGAAGTTCGTCCGCCCCTACAGCGGCTGACGGCACGCGACACGCGCGGGACGACAGGCCGGTACGGGATCACCGTGCCGGCCTGTTGACGTTCCGCCGGGCGTGGCGCAACTCCCGTTAGTCAGAAGGGGTTGTCGGGCCGCCGACTGCGTTCGGACCGCCCGCTCATCGACCACGCTGTGTATGTAGACGGATACCCACAGTACGGAAGGTGCGTGTCATGCAGGAGCGGCTGCGGGCGGCGGAGCAGACGGTGGAACGGCTGCGGGAGGAACTGCTCAGGGCGGGCGTGGTCCTGCCGTCGCTCCGGGTCGACCTGGTGACGGTGACGAGCGAGGCCCCGTACCCCCTGGTGGAGCTGGGCCGCTGCAACCTCGACACGGCGGCCCGCCTGGCGACGGCACTGGAGGGGGCGGCGCGGGAGTGAGGGGGTGCGCGATACGGCGGGTGGGCGGAGCGGTGGCAGGAGACGAGGCCCCTGCCACCGCGGCAGCGATGCAGGGGCCTCCGCGGCTTCACAGGCGGAGGTTCAACTCCTCCTGGACATACTGCGGTGAGAGGCCGAAACGTGCCCCGGCGGAGGCCAGAGCATCAACGGTCTCCCTGCCCACCGGCACGCAGTAGGACTTCAGGGCGCGCAGGAACAGGCGATATCCGAGGCCTGGGCACACGTCACCGGTCACCTGTTCAAGAGCCGGCACGAGACCGGTGAGCGGCAGCGGATAGGCATGGCGCTCCGCCTCGAAGGCCAGGCGTGGCCCTACCGTATGAATCACCCCGAGAACGGCCCGGCGGCCTGCCTCGTCCCTCACCGGCCGCGCGGTCGGCAGCACCAGGCCGGGATCAGTGCGGCGGGCTGCGGTGAGCCATGCCTCCTCCAGTCGTCCCAGCCAGTCGCGGGCGCTGACGCCGTCCCGCACGGGGTCGAAGATGTGGTCGGTGGCGCCGAGCCACACCGTACGAATGGCCTCGTCCGACAGCGGGGAGTCCCGGAGCAGTCGGACGTCCTGCCACAGAGCAAGCGACGCCTCGGTGCCGAAGGCGGCGACCGACCGATCCGCGATACGGGCCGTGGCGGCGACCGGGCCTTCCTCGGCCAGGCAGTCGAGTTCGGCCACGGGCAGTTCCTCCGCGGCGTCGCACTGCGCGGCCATCCACGACAGGCCGATGTCCCTTGCCATGGTCAGCCCTCCAGGTATGCGGTGTAAACAACATACTTGGACGGCTTGTGCTTGCCTGCGTACCTCAGCTTGATGACGACGGTGTTCCCGGCCGGTACCTTCTGCGGACCGTTCGCCACCCACTTGTACCCGAGCGAGCTCTGGCCGGCGAGCGTCATGCGGACGGTGAGAAGGTGCTTGCCCGGATCGAAGATGACCTTCTTGCCGATCCGCCGGGGCTCGTCCGTGAGCCATTTCTGCATCTTCTTGGCGTTGCCCGGCTGCTTGATCCATTCCCGCATGGCCTCGTCCACGGCACGTGCGGCGGTCGCCTCGTCGAGCCACCTGGTGGCCACGCCGCCCTTGGCGGCGAGAGCCTTGGCGGCCATCTGCTGATCGGGGATTCGCACGTGCTGTTCCAGCGTGTGGGCGCCCTCGATGCCCTCGTCGGCGATGATGTCGGTGCAGTTGTGGACGAGGACGTCACGCGGGCGGGTGCCCTCGGTGCGCACGTAGAAGGTGTGCGGGCCGCCGACGGTCAGGTCGAACACCTCGCGCGGCGGCAGTCCGTCCCGGTCGCGCAGCGCTGTCACGGCGTGGAGCGTGCCGTCGGGGGTGCGCAGCCTGTCGCCGGTGCGCAGCTCCGAGACTCGCGTCCAGCCACGTCCGTCCACGTGGAAGAGGTGGCCAGCCGTGCTGGTCAGGCGCCCGTCGGCCAGGGTGATGTCCACCAGTCGACGTGTCGGGTGCCGGAACGTGTCCGTCACCGGGTGCGCGGTCGGCTTGCCCTTCCCGGCGTCGCCGGCGAGCAGCCGGTCCCCCACGCGGACATCGCGGATCGCTTTGTGGGAACCGTCCGCCATCAGCACTCGGGTGTCCCCCGGGAAGCTGTTGACCTTGCAGGCGGTCACCACGTCCTCGTACGCGTTGACGGTCCCCTGGATCGTCGCGAGGGTCGCCGGGTCCAGGTCGAGGGCCTTCAGCGCGTTGAACGCGTCGCGGATGCCGACGCCCGTGTGCATGGCGGCGTCCAGGGCGCGGATGGCTTCCGCGACCTTGGCGAAGGCCTTGCCGGGGATGAAGTTGCTCGCGGCCCAGGCGCAGCCGCTCGCGCTTCCCCGCCAGCAGTCCACGAAGTCCTGGACCAGGACAGCCTTCAGGATCTGGTAGACGACCGTCTGCTTGATCAGGTCCAGCTTGCTGAAGTACTGGGTGACGTCCTTGGTCAGGCCCTTGAAGGTCTCCGTGCCCAGCGGCACCGTGTCCTCGGACGGGCAGCCGGAGGCGCTGGCGGGCACGTCCGGGTTGGCGCACAGGAAGAAGTCGACCTTCGCGAAGAAGCGCTCGCTTGTCCAGCCGATCAGGCCGGTCTGCTCGTGGAAGGTCGGACGGTCGTCGCTCGGCCACGTCCCCGGAGGGGATCGGAAGTCGATGTCGCCGATGCCGCCCGGCTTTTCCAGCCCTCGCAGCGGCTGCTCCCAGACTTCTCTCTGGGCGCGCAGGGCGCTCGCTGAGCGCTCGTCGGCCTCACGGTCCTGCTCGAAGGCCACGGCGAGTGGTGTCTTGTCCCAGTACTCGCGGTTGGCAAGGACGCGCAGCCTTTCCGGCGGCTGGTTGAGGCCGTCCTGGGCGATGGCGCCCGTGGCCTGCCCGCCGAACCGCAGCACCTCGGACGTCAGGCACTGGTCCAGCCTGAGGTACTCCTCCGGGGTCGTCCGGAACCAGTCGCCTAGTTGGCGGGTACGGCGCGCGGTGCGGATTCCCTCACCAGCGCATGCGCCGGGGGAGCTATGCCGCCCAGCAGGGCGAGCGCCGTCACCGATGTGACGGCGGGTGCGAGGAAACGGCTTCTTCGCGGTCGGGCCGCGAACAGCCCACGTCTGAGACGCAAGGGGACATCCCTTCATGGAGCGGAGGCAGACGGGGATGTCCCTCGGTCGAAGCGGAGGCCACGGGAAAGAACGCATGCACGGTCGCAGGGCACCGCGGACCGGAGCCTGCCGTGACGGCGGGCGCGCGGTGCCGTCGGCGCGGCGCGACGAACTGTCCTTCCCCCGTGGCGGTTGTGTCCCCCCGGCCGCCGGTTGGTGTCGCCCGCCGGCGGGTGGAGTGGTCAGGCTCCACGAGGCGGACGGCGATCACCCTAGGCTCAGGGCGATGTCTCGTACCAGCGCCTTTCCGGGCGCCGTGCGGGCGATTGGCGCATTGTCATGGCTGCCTGCCGCCGCCTGTGTGATCAGGGCGACGGGGCGCGGGCGTTGTCGGGGATGGCGAAGTAGCGGGTGAAGGGGTCGGTGCCGACGCCCGCCACGTCCCCGAACGGCATCGACAGCTGGTGGATGAGGTAGCCCAGGAACACGGTCAGGGCCACCATGCCCATCGCCATCACCAGTTGGCTCGGGCTGCGGCCGATGCCGAAGAAGAACAGGATGCACACCGACAGGACCGCGCCCACGACCAGTCCCGCCCACAGGACGGGTGACAGGGCGTCCTCGGCGTTGGCCTCGCGGCCGCGCCGGGCCTCGTCCAGGTCGCTGAGCTGGGTGAGCACCTCCAGGGCCGTGACCTGCTGGGCGGGGGTGGAGTCGGGCGCGGCGGCGGACGCGGCGCGCAGGCGGCCGAGGATCTCCCAGCCCGTCGGGCCGAGTTCCTGGCGGCGGTTCATGAGCGGCCACTCGTCGCGTACGACATGGGCGGCGTACTCCTCCGTCAGTGCCTCGACGCGGCGCCGCTGCTCGGCGGGCAGGCCGTCGGACAGTACGGCGATCTGGTGGAGGGCGCCCGCCTCCTTGGAGGTGTTGCCCTCGGCGTCGGCGCGCATCTCCCACACGTTGACGAGGGCCAGGCCGAGGAGCATCGCGTACAGCAGGGCGATCATCATCGACATGTACTCGGCGGCCTCCTCGCCCCGGTCGCCCTCGTCGGCGTCCTGGGGGCGGAAGCGGTGCCAGGCGAGGACGGTCCCGGCGGCTATGAGCGCGCCGACGAGCCCGATGGCGAGGGCTTCCACGACCTGGTTCATGCGGGGTCACCGTCCGGTGCGAGGCCGCGTGTCACAGGCGGCGGGCCGCGAGGGCCACGACGACGACAGCGGGGAGGAAGAGGAGCAGGAGGTACAGGACGAGGGGGTGGCCGTCGTCGTCGGGGCCGGAGGCGCGGTATCGCGCGGCGAAGAGGGCGTTGGGGTCGGCGGGGGTGCGGTTGGCGGTGGGGGTGCGGTCGCGGTCGGGAGTGCGGTCGGGGGGTTGGGCGGTGTCCGTGCCGGTGCCGGTGCCGGGGACGGTGCCGGTGTCCGGGGTGGCGCGGCCGGTGCCGGGGACGGTGGTGCCGGGGACCCGGCCCGGGAGGGTGCCGGTTCCGGGGAGCATGCCCGTGCCGGGGGCCGTTCCCGGAGGCAGGCCCGGGAGGGTGCCGGTGCCGGGGGGCAGGCCCGTGCCGGGGAGGGCGCCGGTCCCGGGGGCGGCGCCCGGGGGGACGCCCACGCCCGGGGCCGGTACGCCCACGCCCGGGGCCGGTACGCCCACGCCCGGTACGGCCGGTGCGGCGGCGGCGCCGGGGGCCGTACCGCCGCCCGGGACGAGGCCCGGGACGAGGCCCGGGACGAGGCCCGGCAGCGCGCCCGCGCCCGCCGCGCCCGGTACGGCACCCGCACCCGCAGCACCCGCACCCGCAGCACCCGCGCCCTCCGCGCCCGGTACCGCGCCCGCCGCCGCACCAGGAGCACCGGCCGCACCAGGAGCACCGGCCGCACCAGGAGCACCGGCCGCACCGGGAGCACCCGGAGCACCGGCAGCAGCACCTGCCGCAGCCACCGCGCCCGGAGCCGTACCGGCCGCCGCGCCCGGAGCCGTACCGGCCGCCGCGCCTGGAGCCGTACCGGCCGCCGCGCTCGGCGGAACTGCCGCGCCCGGCGGACCGCCCGCGCCCGGCGCCCCCGCTCCCGGCCCGGGTCCAGGCGCCGGACCCGGTGCGGCCGGCGTGCGCGGTGCCGTCAGGCGGCGGACCGTGAACGGCACCGACGCCCGCGCCACCAGGCCCGGCGGCGCGACCCGCTCCCCGGCCGGGCCGAGCGTCGTGAGCCGGTCGGTGCCGCGCACGACGGGCGTACTGCGGTACGTGTCTGGGCGCAGGGACGGCAACCGCGCGGCGCACACGGCGCGGGTGCCCGGCGCGAGCGCGGCCGGGGGCGCCGGGCGGCCCGCGCAGTCGAGGCGGGTGCCCGGCGGGAGCAGCGGGTCGGTGAGCCGGGCGCCGTACACGGGGACGTTGCCGGGGTTGGCCACCTCGTACCGGAGGACCGCGCTCGGCGTCGGCCCGTTCCGGACGGTGACCGTGACCGAGAGGGCGAGCGCCCCGCCGACCCCCCGGTACCCGGCGGTCACCGTGGCGGTCGGGCGCAGGCCCAGGGACGGGATGTCGCCCCGGACGCGGGCCGTCGTCGTGTGGCGGCCGGGCGCGGCGGGCACGCGGGACGTGCAGACGACGCTCGTCATGCCGCGCATCCAGAAGCGGGGCCCGCCGGGACAGGTCAGGGCCCGCCCGGGGGCGGCCGGGTCGGTGACGGTGACGCGGTGGAGGTCGGCGCCGGAACGGTTCGTCACCACGTACCGCTTCACCACGGGGTGGCCGACGCGGATGCCGGGGCGTTCGGCGCCGCGCCCCGGCAGGCCGTTCACCGTGACGGACACGGTCAGCGCGCCGGAGCCCACGCCGTCGGCGGCGGCGGGCGGCGCGGCGCGCACGGCCACGAGCAGTACCGCCGCGAGGAGCACGCCCACGAGCAGGGCCGCCACGAGCGGCGCCGCCGAGAGCAGTGGAGGCAGCGAGCCGACGAGCGCCCCGCGCCAGACCGCCGTGCGGGCCACCGCCACCTTCCACCTCCCGCGAGAGTTCCGCGCCCGGCGCGGCCGGAGCGTCCGTACGTCCCCACCACCCTCGAAGGCCCCGCCGCCCCGCGAAAGCCGGACTGCTCCACCCGTGCCGTCGGCCACCCGGTCGGCCGATCACCGCCCGCGCGGGCACCCGGGCCCGCGCCCCGCGGCCTCGGGCGGGACGCGGACCTCGTCGGTACCGTTGTCGTAGGCGGCCGTCCGGGGAAGGACGGCGAGTACACCCACGAGGTGCGCTCCGCGTTCGGGGACCCCGTGGATCTCACCGGCACCCCCGTCGGGCCGGTCCTGGCGACGGAGGACTTCGCGACCGAACAGGGGCCGCGCCGGGCAGCCGGGCCGGCCCCGGACACCGGTCCCGTCCGGCAACGGGCCTTGCGCCGTGCGCCCTTGCCTGGAGTGGACTCCAAGGCGTTGGCTTGGGTGCCATGAAGTACACGCAGCTCGGACGCACCGGACTCAAGGTCAGCCGACTCGTCCTCGGCACGATGAACTTCGGACCGCAGACCGACGAGGCCGGAAGCCACGCCATCATGGACGCGGCGCTCGACGCCGGTATCAACTTCTTCGACACCGCCAACGTCTACGGCTGGGGCGAGAACAAGGGCCGCACCGAGGAGATCATCGGCTCCTGGTTCGCGGGCCGCTCCGACCGCCGCGACAAGGTCGTCCTCGCCACCAAGGTGTACGGGTCGATGGCCCCCGACGGGGAGGTGTGGCCCAACCACGACCGGCTGTCCGCCGTGAACATCCGGCGGGCCGTCGAGGCGAGCCTCAGGCGGCTGAACACCGACTACATCGACCTGTACCAGTTCCACCACATCGACCGCCGGACCCCGTTCGAGGAGATCTGGCAGGCGATCGACGTACTGATCCAGCAGGGCAAGGTGCTGTACGCCGGGTCCAGCAACTTCCCCGGCTACAAGATCGCCCAGGCGAACGAGGCGGCCGCGCGGCGCGGCATGGTCGGCCTGGTCAGCGAGCAGTGCCTGTACAACCTGGTCGAGCGGCGCGCCGAGATGGAGGTCGTCCCGGCCGCCCAGGAGTACGGCCTCGGGGTGATCCCCTGGTCGCCGCTGCACGGCGGGCTGCTGGGCGGTGTCCTGCGCAAGGAGCGCGAGGGCGGCAGCTCACCGCGCGCGGGGTCGGGCCGCTCGGCGGACGCGCTGAAGAACACCGACATGCGGGAGAGGATCCAGGCGTACGAGACGCTCCTGGAGAAGCGCGGTCTGGAGCCCGGCGAGGTGGCGCTGGCCTGGCTCCTCACCCGGCCCGGTGTGACCGGCCCGATCGTGGGGCCCCGCACGGCGGACCAGCTGGCGTCGGCGCTGCGGGCGGTGGAGCTGGACCTCGACGAGGAGCTGCTGACCGAGCTGGACGGCGTCTTCCCCGGTCCGGGGCCTTCCCCGGAGGCGTTCGCCTGGTAGGGCGAGCCCGCTGAGGGACGGGGCGGCGGTGTACGGCGGAGGGTGCGGCCTTCGTGCGTACAGCCGCGTGCGTACGGTTCGGGGCTACTGGCCGGACGCCGCCGCCACGGTGATGACGGCGAACATCAGCACGAGGACGGCGGCCATGATGCGGTTACGGGTCTTCGGGTCCACCCTTCGAGGTTAACCGCCCGCCGGGCGCGCCCCGCCCAGGGGCCACGTGGCGATCGTCTCGTACCGGGGTGCCTCGCCCGGCACCCCGGACACGGGCAGGTTGCTGCGGACGAGCGCCAGCTCCTCGACCTCCCAGCCCACGCCCTTGAACCGCTCCAGCTCCGCCACGAACGGCCGCAGGTCCGTGTCGGTGCGGCTGCGCGCGAGCGTCAGGTGCGCCTGGTACCGGCGGTGCTCGTCCATCGGGACGCCGGCGCGCCGGGCCGCCGCGTCGGAGCGCTCGGCGAGCAGCCGCATGTCGTCGAGGCCGCCCGCCGCGCCCGCCCACAGGGCCCGGCGGCCGAACCGCCCGCCCCCGTGGACGCGCAGCGGGAACGCCGGGGTGCGGTGCGCGGCGCGGGCGAGCCGCTCGGACAGCTCCGGCAGCAGAGCCTCGTCCACCTCGCCCATGAACGCGAGCGTGTAGTGCCAGCCGGGGCGGCCCGTCCAGCGCAGCCCGTCCGCGCCCGGCATCCTCCGCAACTCACCGACGACGATCGCCAGTTCCTCGACCGCCGCCGGAGGCGGCAGCACGGCGGTGAAAAGCCTCATGACGGCGAGTCTGTCACGCCGTCACAAGGCGCACGCCCGCGCCGCCGCAGGGCACGGGATCACGCCGCCGCGAGGCGCACGCTCACGCCGTCGCGGCCAGCCGGGCGCGCTCCTGCTCACGCCCTTCCCTCGGTACGAACCGCACCTGCGGGTGCCGTACGTGGCGGCCCGGCCGCAGCTCGACGCGCAGCCGCACCCCGACGGCCCGGGACAGCAGCGCCCCGATCACCACGGCGGCCACCAGCGACACGGCACCGCCGGTCGCGAAGCCGACGCGGGCGCCGTACGTGTCGGTGACCCAGCCCAGCAGCGGCGCGCCCAGCGGCGTACCGCCCGCGAAGACCATCATGTACAGGCTCATCACCCGGCCCCGCATCATCGGGTCGGTGGCGAGCTGCACGAACGAGTTCGCCGTCACGTTCACCGTCAGGCCGAACATGCCGATCGGCACGAGCAGCAGCGTGAACAGCCAGAAGCTCGGCGTCACCGCGGCGACGATCTCCAGGACGCCGAAGACCGCGGCGGCGCCGATCAGCAGCCGCAGCCGGGAGGTGCCGCGCCGGGCCGACAGCAGGGCGCCCGCGAGGGAGCCGACGGCCATGAGCGTGTTGAGGAAACCGTACGTGCCGGGGCCGACGTGGAAGACGCCGTCCGCGAAGGCGGTCAGCCAGATCGGGAAGTTGAACCCGAACGTGCCGACGAAGCCGACCAGCGCGATCGGCCAGATCAGGTCGGGCCGCCCGGCGACGTACCGCAGGCCCTCGCGGAGCTGGCCCTTGCCGCGCGGGGCGCGGGCGGACGGGTGCAGCTCGGCGGGCCGCATCAGCAGCAGCGCGGCGAGCGGCGCGAGGAACGACAGGCCGTTGACGAGGAACGCCCAGCCGCTGCCGACGGACGCGATCAGCAGACCGGCGACGGCGGGCCCGACGAGGCGGGCCGACTGGAAGTTCGCCGAGTTCAGGCTGACGGCGTTGCGCAGCTGGCCGGGGCCGACCATCTCGGACACGAACGACTGGCGGGCCGGGTTGTCCACCACGGTGACCATGCCGAGGAGGAACGCCACCAGGTACACGTGCCACACCTGGACGTGCCCGGACAGGGTGAGCGCGGCGAGACCGATCCCGCACAGGCCGAGCGCGGCCTGGCTCACGACGAGGAGGCGCCGTTTCGGGTACCGGTCGGCGATGACCCCGCCGTACAGGCCGAACAGCAGCATCGGCAGGAACTGGAGCGCCGTCGTGATGCCGACGGCGGCGGCGGAGCCGGTGAGACTCAGGACCAGCCAGTCCTGGGTGATGCGGGCCATCCAGGTCCCCGTGTTGGAGACGATGGCCCCGGTGAAGAAGAGGCGGTAGTTCCGCACCTTCAGCGAGGCGAACGTGCCGCCTGCCGCGCGGCGCGGGGCGCGGGTGGTGGGGTGGGGGTTCGGGGGATGGGGGTTGTGTCCGGGGGCGGAGGGTTCTCCGGTTCCCGTACTCAAAAGGGGTCGCCTCCTTGGCTTTGGGTCGTCCTACAGGTGCGCGAGCTTCTCCAGGACGGGTGCGGCGGCGCGCAGCTTGGCCCACTCGTCCTCGTCCAGACCCTCGGCGAGGGAGGCCAGCCAGGCGTTCCGCTTGCGGCGGGACTCCTCCAGCATGGCCTCGGCCCGCTCGGTCCGGCTGACCACCTTCTGGCGGCGGTCGTCCGGATGCGGCTCCAGCCTGACCAGGCCCTTCGCCTCCAGCAGCGCGACGATGCGCGTCATGGACGGCGGCTGCACGTGCTCCTTGCGGGCCAGCTCGCCGGGGGTGGCCGAGCCGCAGCGCGCGAGGGTGCCGAGCACCGACATCTCGGTCGGGCTCAGCGACTCGTCGACGCGCTGGTGCTTCAGGCGCCGGGAAAGCCGCATCACGGCGGAACGGAGCGCGTTCACGGCGGCTGCGTCGGCGTCGGCTTCGTTGCCGGGGCCGCCATGGGACAGGTCAGACATGTTGTTTAGCCTAACTCATTACTCTGTCTAAAGACCAGTCCGATGAACCGACGACGCCGCGTCGTGAGCGAGCTCACGTCGAGGGCTCGGCCCGCCGTGGAGCCGGGTGCCCCGCAGGCCGGGGGTCGGTACGCGTTGAACCGCCAGAAGACGCCGACTTCCCGGGACGACACGACGACCACGCCCAGGTCCATGAGGAGCCTCGTGGCGCCGGGTCCGCCGCGGGGCTTCTCCCGGAAGAAGTCGGCGCGCGGGTCCGTCCGCGCCGCGGCGGCGCTGGTGTGGCGGCAAACGCCGTCGGGGAGGTGGCGGGCGAGCAGGGTGCGGGCGTCCGCCAGCAGCTCCTCCCGGCACGCTCCGGACCTCGAACCACTCGTCCACCAGGGCCACCAGCAGATGCGCCGCCGAATCGGGGGCCACCTCGTGGAGGATCTCCCCGCGCCGCTCCTCCGTGGAGACGGTGAACGGGTAGGAGGAGCCGCGCCCGGGGTCCGCCGCGATCTCACCCTCGTCCCACCGCAGCGCCGCCCGGCCACGCGGGTCCGGGACGGCTCGGGCCATGACGGCGAGCACGTCGGTGCGCCAGTCCTCGTGGGCGCGCGGGCCCGTGGCCACGAAGGAGTACTCGTCCTCGTACAGGCGCCGCGCCGCCGCTTCCCCCGCGTCCCGTGAGGGAGGGTTCATCCAGCGCTCCGCGATCTCCGTGTACGTGCCCCGTGGCGCCGGGGCGCGGCGGGGGCCGGCTGCTCGTACCGCCGTACCGAGGCCGCCGTACCGGAGGCCGCCGTCCGGCGGGAGGGCGGGTCACCCGTAGGAGTGATTATCCGACGAAAAGCGGCGCGTGGGCGGAGCGTGTGCCGCGACGCTGGACGGCATGGGATCGACAGTGCTCAGCCTGCGGATGGACGGGGAGCTTCTGGACCGGCTCCGGCAGCACGCGGCGAGAAGCGGAATGAGCGTCCAGGACTATGTCGTCCGGACGCTCGTTCGCGAGGATTTCGACGAGCGCTTCAACGCGGCCGTCGACGAGACGGAGAGGTTCTACCGGCCCTCCTAGCCGGGCCCGGACCGTGCCGGCCCCTCTGGCCGGGCGCCCCGGACCGTGCCGGTCCTCCTGGCCGGGGCCGCGAACCCCGTGCGGGGCCCCGGCCAGGAGGGATGCGGACTACGTGAGGCCCAGGGCCGGCATGGCGTAGTAGAAGACGAACACCGCCGACACGACGTACATCGCGGCGGGCACCTCCCGGCCGCGCCCGGCGGCGAGGCGCAGGACGCTGAACGCGATGAAGCCGATGCCGATGCCGTTCGTGATCGAGTACGTGAACGGCATCATCATCATCGCGAGGAACGCCGGTACGGCGATGGTGAAGTCGCTCCAGTCGATGTCCTTGACCGACCCGGCGAGGATCAGGAAGCCGACCGCGATCAGCGCGGGCGTCGCCGCCTGGGACGGGACCATCGTCGCGAGCGGCGTGAGGAACAGCGCCACGGTGAACAGGCCGCCCGTCACGACGGAGGCGAGGCCCGTACGGGCGCCCTCGCCGACCCCGGCGGTCGACTCGACGTAGCAGGTCGTCGCGGACGACGAGGTGGCGCCGCCGGAGGCGACGGCGAGGCCGTCCACCAGGAGGACCTTGTTGATGCCGGGGAAGTTGCCGTCCTTGTCCATCAGCTTCGCCTCGTCACCGACGCCGAGGATCGTGCCCATGGCGTCGAAGAAGCAGGACAGCAGGACGGTGAAGACGAACAGCGAGCCGGTCAGCAGGCCGACCTTCTCGAAGCCGCCGAGGACGCTGACCCGGCCCAGCAGGTCGAAGTCCGGCGTCGCGACCGGGTTGCCCGGCCAGGTCGGCGTGGTCAGGCCCCAGGACGGGACCTTGGCGACGGAGTTGACGATCATCGCCACGACCGTCATGACGACGATCGAGATGAGGATGGCGCCCGGCACCTTGCGGATGATCAGCGCCAGCGTGAGCAGCGTGCCGACCGCGAAGATCAGCACCGGCCAGCCGCCGAGGTGGCCGTCCGCGCCCAGCTGGAGCGGGACGGTCGTGTGGGCGGCGTCCGGGATGCGCGAGACGAAACCGGAGTCCACCAGGCCGATCAGCATGATGAACAGGCCGATGCCGATCGCGATGCCCTTGCGGACGCCCACCGGGACGGCGTTCATCACGCGCTCCCGCAGGCCGGTCGCGACCAGCAGCATCACGATGAGACCGGCGATGACCACCATGCCCATCGCGTCCGCCCACGCCATGCGCGGGGCGAGCTGGAGGGCGACGACCGTGTTGACGCCCAGGCCGGCGGCGAGGGCGATCGGGACGTTGCCGATGACGCCCATGAGGAGCGTGGAGAACGCCGCGCTGAGCACGGTCGCCGTGACCAGCTCGCCGCTGTCCAGCTGGTGCCCGTACATGTCCTTGGCGCTGCCGAGGATGATCGGGTTCAGGACGATGATGTAGGCCATCGCGAAGAAGGTCGCGAAGCCGCCGCGTACCTCACGGCCGATGGTGGAGCCACGCTCCGAGATCTTGAAGAACCGGTCCAGCGCACTGCTGGAGCCGGCCGGCTGCTGCCCGGGCGCAGCCGGGGGAGCGGTGACCGTGGAGGGCATGCGGGAACCTCGTGATGCGGGATGGCGGGGTGGGGGTGGTGCGGCCGTTGCGGAGGTGTTTCCTTCTGTCTCTTGTGGATTCGCACGAAGGAAATCGGTCAACGGCAAACGGTTTCAGTATGAACATATAAGTCGAAGATCGCTATCTCCGCGCGTAGACCCCGGCGCCGCATACGATGTGGGACATGGCCAAGTGGACCCCCAAGTACGAGGCGCCCGAACCCCTGGAGGGGCCGGTCGTCGCCACCATCACCGGCGGCACGATCCTCTGGTTCGTCCTCTTCCTGGCGCAGGTCCCCTTCTACGGCTGGTTCGCCGACCGCGACCTCGACTGGTGGGTGTGGACCTGCCTCGCCGGGGCCGGGCTCGGACTGATCGGCATCTGGTACGTGCGCAAGCGTGACGCCGCGATCAAGCGCGCGGCCGCGGCGGCGGCCCCGGCCGGCCGCGAGGGCGAGGCGGGCGCCTGAGCCTCTGCCTCGGCGGCGTGGCGGGTGCCTGAGTCCGCGCCTCGGCGGCGTGGTGGGGGGCCGGAGGCGGGGCGCCTGGTGGGGGCTTCTGTCTGTCGGGTGCCGGGAACGGTGCAGGGGCCGGGTGGGCCTGTGGTGCCTGCGGGGGCGCCCCGGGGGCGGGGCCTGTCCGGGACGCCCCCCCGCCTCGTACCCCTGTGTAGTGCCGCGGGAGGGTTCTTGTCCTACCGGGGTCGGATCATGTCGCCGTTCGGGGGGTGAGGGCCCCGTTCCGGCCGTACCGTCGGAGGCATGACGCAGCGGGCCAGGACCGAGGACACGATCGTGGAAGCCGCCGGGGAAGCCGACGCGCCGTACCGGCCGGGCGGGCTGACCGCCGCCGAGGTGCGGCAGCGCGTCGAGCGCGGCGAGGTCAACGACGTACCCGTACGGTCCTCCCGCTCCGCCCTCGACATCGTCCGGGGCAACGTCCTCACCCGCTTCAACGCCATCATCGGCGTCCTCTGGGCGATCATGCTGGTCGTCGCGCCCATCCAGGACAGCCTCTTCGGCTTCGTCATCGTCGCCAACACCGGCATCGGCATCATCCAGGAGCTCCGCGCCAAGAAGACCCTCGACTCCCTCGCCGTCATCGGCGAGGCGAGACCCACCGTCCGGCGCGACGGCACCCCCGTCGAGGTGTCCACGTCGGAGATCGTCCTCGGCGACCTCATCGAACTCGGTCCCGGCGACAAGGTCGTGGTGGACGGCGTCGTCGAGGAGGCCGACAACCTGGAGGTGGACGAGTCGCTGCTGACCGGCGAGGCCGACCCGGTGCTGAAGAGGCCCGGCGACCCGGTGATGTCCGGCAGCTTCGTCGTCGCGGGCGGCGGCGCCTTCACCGCCACCAAGGTCGGCCGCGAGGCCTACGCCGCCCAGCTCGCCGAGGAGGCGTCCCGCTTCACCCTCGTCCACTCCGAGCTGCGCTCCGGGATCTCCACCATCCTCAAGTACGTCACCTGGATGATGATCCCCACCGCCACCGCGCTGGTCATCAGCCAGCTCGTCGTCAAGGACACCGACGTCAGGAACTCCGTCGCCCGCACCGTCGGCGGCATCGTGCCGATGATCCCCGAGGGCCTCGTCCTCCTCACCTCCGTCGCCTTCGCCATCGGCGTCATCCGCCTCGGCCGCAAGCAGTGCCTCGTGCAGGAGCTGCCCGCCATCGAGGGCCTCGCCCGCGTCGACGTCGTCTGCCTCGACAAGACCGGCACCCTCACCGAGGGAGGCATGGACGTCACCGAACTGCGGCCGCTGAACGGCTCCGACGAGGCGTACGTGCGGAAGGTCCTCGGCGCCATCGGCGACTCCGACCCCCGCCCCAACGCCTCCCTCCAGGCCATCATCGACGCCTACCCCGACAACGACGACTGGCGCTGCACCGAGGCCCTCCCCTTCTCCTCCGCCCGCAAGTACAGCGGCGCCACCTTCAGCGAGGGCGACGGCCAGACCAGCTCCTGGCTCCTCGGCGCGCCCGACGTCCTCCTCCCCGAAGGCGACCCCGCCCTCGACGAGACCGACGCGCTCAACCGGCGGGGCCTGCGCGTCCTCCTCCTCGCGCGCGTAGGGGGCGAACTGGACGACCCGCACATCGTCCGCAAGGCCCGCGCCGCCGCCCTGGTCGTCCTCGAACAGCGGCTGCGCCCCGACGCGTCCGACACGCTCGCCTACTTCGCCGACCAGGACGTCGCCGCCAAGGTCATCTCCGGCGACAACGCGGTCTCCGTCGGCGCCGTCGCCACCAAGCTGGGCCTCCCCGGCGCCGACCGGCCCGTGGACGCCCGGCACCTGCCCGAGGAACCCGAGGCGATGGCCCGCGCCCTGGAGGACGGCGTCGTCTTCGGCCGGGTCACCCCGCAGCAGAAGCGCGACATGGTCGGCGCCCTCCAGGCGCGCGGGCACACGGTCGCCATGACCGGCGACGGCGTCAACGACGTGCTCGCCCTCAAGGACGCCGACATCGGCGTCAGCATGGGCACCGGCTCCGAGGCCACCCGCGCCGTCGCGCAGATCGTCCTCCTCGACAACAGCTTCGCCACCCTGCCGTCCGTCGTCGCCGAGGGGCGGCGCGTCATCGGCAACATCACGCGCGTGGCGACGCTGTTCCTGACGAAGACCGTCTACTCGGTGCTGCTCGCCGTCCTCGTCGTCGCCGCCCAGGTCGAGTACCCGTTCCTGCCCCGGCACCTGACGCTGCTGTCCACGCTCACCATCGGCGTGCCCGCCTTCTTCCTGGCGCTCGCGCCCAACAAGGAGCGCGCCCAGCCCCACTTCGTACGGCGCGTCATGCGGTACGCCGTACCGGCCGGGCTGATCGCGGCGGCGGCCACCTTCACCTCGTACCTGCTGGCCGGACACCACTACAGCGGGCCGGGCGCCCTGGCCGCCGAGACCAGCGCGGCCACCCTGACGCTCTTCCTCGTGTCCCTGTGGGTGCTGGTGATCATCGCCCGGCCGTACACCTGGTGGCGGGTGCTGCTGGTCGCGGCGATGGGCGGCGGGTTCCTGGTGGTCCTCGTCGTGCCCTGGCTCCAGGAGTTCTTCGCGCTGCGGCTGGTGGGCACCACGATGCCCTGGGCGGCGGTCGGCATCGCCGTGACCGCCGCCGCGCTGCTGGAGGTGTCCTGGCGCTGGGTGGAGCGACGGGTCCCGGCCTGAGCGGGGGCGGCCGTACGAAGCGGCCTCCACGCGCGCGTAGGCCGTACGAACCGGTCCCCACGCGCGCGTAGGCCGTACGAACCGGCCCCACGCGCGCGTAGGCGCCCCGCGCCGCCCCGTACCCCTCAGTCGAACCAGCGGTCCCGGGCCAGCTCCTCCGTGCGTGACGGGTCCTCCAGGAGTGCCGCGACCTCGAAGCGGCGCGGCCACTGGCCCGCCGCCCACGCCAGGCCCGCCGCCACACCCTCCAGCGTCGCCGCGTGCAGCGTGCCGTCCGGGGTGATCCGCCAGTCCAGCTCCACCCCTCCGGCCACCAGCTCCTCGTGCTCCGCGTACGTCTCCGGGGTCGCCGGGCCCAGCAGCGCGTGCACCGACGCCGGGACCTCGTGCTCCTCGCCGTCCGTCGTCACCTCGGCCACCACGGCCTCGCTGAGCCGCCGCACCTGGAGCAGCTCCGCCAGGTCGCCCGCCCGCGACGGGGCGACCGGCAGCAGCGGCAGCCCGCCCGCCAGCGGCAGCAGGTCCGGCGCGTCCGCCACGACCGCGTCCGCCGCGTCCACCACCCGCACCTCGCCGTCCACCACGGCCCGCAGCTCGTCCGGCAGGGTCACCTGCTCCGGGTCCAGGTCCGCGAGCGCCGAGTACAGGCCGTGCAGCTGCGCCCCCGTCACGTCCCGGTCCGGGTCGGCGAGCCGCCCCAGCAGCTCCGCCGCGCCGCCCGGCTCGTCCAGCAGCGCCGCCACCGACGTGCGGACGCCCAGCGCCCGCAGCACCTGCGCGTCGTCGAAGCCCGTCGTGTCCACCGACTCGTACAGGCCCTCCAGCAGCGGGTCGGCGCCCGCCGCGCGCAGACCCGCCGGGCGGCGGCCGCCCAGCACCGGGTGGTCGCGCAGCCACCACGCCGTGTACGGCCGTACCGTCTCCGTCGTGCCGTCCGGCAGCAGCACCCGCACCGGCTGCGTCAGCGCGTCCCGCAGCGGGGGCCGCGACAGCAGCGCCAGCGCGCGCGGCCACGCGTCGTCGTCCACCAGGTCCAGGTCCCGCACGGCGACGACCTCCGTCGCGACCGGCGGCACCGGCGCGTCCGGCAGCCGGTCCAGCACGTCCTCGCACCACACGTCCACCGCGTCCAGCAGGCCCACGTCGCCCGGCTCGGCGTAGTCGGAGTCGCGCGGCTCCAGCTCGTCCGGGTCCAGCACCACGTCGGACGCCCGTACGAGCGCGAAGTCGGCCAGCACCCCGCACGCGGCGAGCGGCTGCTCACCCCAGCGGGCCGCCAGCTCCTCGTCGCACAGCGCCAGCTCGCCCTCCCGCATCACGGACGCGAACGCGCTGCCCGGCAGGACCAGTTCACCGGCCGGGGCCAGCTCCCCGTCCTCGTCCGGCAGGGCCAGCGCGCCCAGCCACGGCTCGTCGCCCGGGCCCAGGCCCGCGTCCCGCACCAGCGCGAGGACGGTCTCCGCCAGCTCCTCGGCGTCCACCCCGTTCTCGTCCCACACCTCGTCCGCGTCCAGCGACGCCGCGACCGCCGCCCGCACCTGCGGGGTCGTCAGCACCGCGCGCGGGGTCGCGGGGAGGGCGCCCAGCTTCTCCAGGATCGGGTGCGCGGCGTCCGGGTGGGCGACCTTCAGGCCCAGCCGGGCCAGGTCCGCCGGGGTGTCCGGCAGCGGCAGCAGGACCTGCCGGGGGCCGATCGTCGTCCGGTTGTCCGCCAGGGGCACCGGCAGGCCGGTCAGCCGGTCGGGGTCCACGCCCGCCAGCGAGTCGTACAGCCGGTGCCACCACTCCGGGGCCCGCTCCGCGCCCGCCAGCCGGTCGATCGCGTCGCCCAGCGGCAGCCGCGCCACCCCCAGCGCCCGCAGTTCCGCGCGCCGCTCCAGACCGGCGGGCAGCAGCGTCGGCAGCACCTCCGCCAGCACCCGTACGGTCTCCGCGCCCGCGCCCTCCACGACCTCCGCCTCGAACGGGCGCAGCGCCACCAGCTCCTCCGACGGCGCCGCCGGGGCGAGGAACGGGACGCGGGGAAGCAGCTCCAGCACCGCACCCCGGATCGCGCCGTCCAGGACGCCCTTGCCGAGCGGGCCCGGCACCAGGTCGATGGTGCCGGTCGACACGGGCCGCCACGCCGTGAGGAGCTCGGCGTACGCCTCGGCGGCGCGGGCCACGATGAAGTCGGTGAGCGGCCCCGGCGCCGGGTGGCGGCGCGTGGAGTCCAGCGGGAAGGACGCGATGAGCAGCGCCGGTACGGTCAGCGGCTCGTCGGTCGGCGTCGGCGCGTGGACGACGGGCGCCGTGTCCGGGCGGGCGGGCGCGCCCTCCGCGTCCACCGGCACGGCCCAGGTGACCGACCAGTGGGGGCGCAGCCGCTCCTCGACCGGGCGGTCCTTCAGCAGCTCCGGCGTGATCGGTCCGGTGCGGGTGACGGTCCGCCAGCGGGTCGTGCCGCGCGCGGAGTCGTCGACGATCGTGTACTCCTCGTCCCGGCCGCGCGTGAGGGTGCGCGTCCCGTCCGGGGTCTCCACGACGATCTCGGCGAGGCCCGGCAGGGTGAGCAGCAGCGTGTCCCCGATCCCGGCGAGGAGCCGTTCCACCAGGTCCACGGCCCCGGCGTCGCGCAGCGGGAGGACCACCACCGTGTCGTATCCGGAGGGCGGGGCGCCCTCGGCGGGCAGCGGCAGGCGCAGCAGCGGCACGTGCCCGTCGCGGCGGCGCAGTTCGTCGCCGAGGCCGGGACTGGCCTTCGCGGCCCGCGCGGCCATGTCGCGGGCCTCGGCCAGGGACCAGCGCACGCCGCCGTGCCGGCCGATGACCGCCGGTTCGTCGGTGACCGCGAGGACCGCGGCGAAGCCGACACCGAACCGGCCGACCGCGCCCTCGTGGCCCTCCCGCTTGGCGGACGCGCGCAGCGTGGACAGCGACTCGACGCCGGTCGCGTCCAGCGGCGCGCCCGTGTTGGCCGCGGCGAGGACGGCGGGTCCTTCCGCGTCGGCCGGGTGCAGGGTGAGCCGGAGGCGGCCGGGCGCACCGGCGCGGGCGGCGGCGTCGGCGGCGTTCTGCGCCAGCTCGACCACCAGCCGGTCGCGGTAGCCGCCGAGGCTCAGCTCCTCCTCCGCGTTGGCGTCCTCCCGGAACCGCGCGGGGCCCGCGCCCCACGCGTCGAGCACCCCGCGCCGCAGCCGCGCGGTCCCGAACGGGTCGGTGCCCTCGCCCGCCGCCGTCGCCCTCACGCTCACGATGTGCTCCGCTCTCCTCGACGTACGAACCGGTCTGCGGCCGAAGGTACCGCGCCCCCCATCGTCACCCTGAACCCGCAGGTCAACGGGGGTGCGCGGGGGTCGCGAGAACTTTCTCGAAAAACTTTTGAGGTCACCTGCAACCCCGGAGGGGGCCGCACGTCTATCCCAGTGAAGGCAGCGATACGGCCGACGGGACCGGGGGGACCGGGACGGGAGCCGAGCAAAGCCCGATCACCGAAATTCCTGAGGCCGCGTACTCCCTGGGGGGATCTCCGTCATGCAGAAGCACCTTTCGTCCCGTATTGTCCGTCGCTCCGTCGTCTCCGCCCGCTCGGCCGTGACCGCCGCCGCGGTGCTCCTGACCGTCGTCACCCCGGTCGCCGTCGCGGCGGCCCCGGCGTTCGCCCAGCCCGCCGCCGCGTCCGCCGCCACCACCGCGGGCATGGGCGTGAAGGTCGACCTGATGGGCGGCTTCGCCCTCGGCCAGCGCGCCCACTTCTCCGCCGAGATCACCAACGGCACGGGCGCCGACCTCCAGGGCGTCCGCAAGGGCCTGGTCACGGTCGCCTACGGCAAGCACGTCAACGCCGCGCTGGAGCCGATGACCGCCGACCCTTCGAAGATCATCGTCGAGCACCTGAAGGACGGCGTCTGGCAGCGCCTGCCGCTGACCACGGGCGCGAACGGCGCGGTCCAGGCGGCGTTCCCGCTGCCCGAGGGCCTCGCCAAGGGCGCCACGGCCAGGGAGCGCTTCGTGGTCACGATCCAGCGCTCCGTCCCGGCCGAGGCGAACATGGGAGAGGTCGGCGTCTCCGGCCACGCCGACGGCACGGGCATGGACACGGTCGGCTTCGGCCTGGGCAACCGCCAGGCCGCCGAGCACCCGGAGGTCGCCATCAGCGGCCTCGGCGGCCGCCCGGAGCTGGTCACCGGCGGCAAGCCGGTCACGTTCACCGGCACGGTCACCAACAACACCGGCAAGGACATCGCGTCCGCGCAGGACTTCTTCTTCGTCGGCGCCGCGAACAAGGGCGGCGACCTCGACCCGCAGTACGTGACGCTGGAGCGCCGCGACGCCTCCGGCGCCTGGAAGCCGGTCCGGATCGGCGAGCAGGGGAGGGCCCTGACGGGGAACCTCGACGGCGGCCCGCTGAAGAACGGCCAGTCCCGCACGTACGAACTGCGTCTCGGCCTGACGAAGTTCACCCCGGCCGCCATCACGGGCGGTGGGTTCACCCTCGCCAGCGGGGACGGCGCGGCCAACTTCGACTTCTCCGTGAAGTACGTCGCCCCGGACGTCACCGACCCGGAGGTCAACCGCAAGCTGGCCGTCACCAGCAGCCTCAAGGGCACCACGCACCTCAAGGCGGGCGGCGCGGCCAAGGAGTTCACGGCCACCATCACCAACAGGGGCAACATCACCCAGAAGGTGGAAGCCCTCATCGAGCTGGGCGACGGCACGTCCAAGCGCGAGGTGTCGGCCGACGAGTTCCGCGTCGAGCAGTACGTGACGGCCGCCGCGGACGGCTGGAAGTCCGTGAAGCTGACCGACTCCACCTGGACGAACGACAAGCTCCGCGTCCTCGCCTCCCCGGTTCGCGTGGACCTGGCCCCCGGCGAGAGCGTCACGTACAAGCTGCGCGTCGCCGCCACGACCGCGGTGAAGGGCAAGGCGTTCGACGTCGCCGTCACGGGCGCCGCCGAGCGGTCCGTCGCTGCGGTGGTCCTCCCGTTCGCCGTTGACGGCGCCCCCGGCGCGGGCGCCACCGGCGCGACGGGCTCCACCGGCGGCGGCACCACGGCGTCCCCGTCCCCGGCCACGTCCGCCACCCCGGCCGGCGGCTCGGGCACCACGGGCACGGGCGCCGGCACCGGCACGGCCAACACCCCCGCCCCGACCGGCGAGATGGCCAAGACGGGCAGTGACACGACCACGCCGGTGCTCCTCGGCGCGACGGGCGTCCTCGTCGCCGGTGGCGCCGCCGCCCTGCTGATCGCCCGCCGTCGAGCGCTGTGACCAGGAGGAGTAGCCTGCGCAGGCTGAAGATCACGGGGGTGGGGATCGCCGGACGCTCCAGCACGCACCGTGTGACGCTCCGGAGGAACCACCGCCATGACCACTCTGACCCTCACACCCACCGCCGTCCCCGCACCCCGCGCGCTGTGGCGGCTGCTGCTCCGCTCGCTCGGGACGGAGCCGGGCTCGGGCAGACCTCGGTTCCGGCTGCTCCCGGGCGGCCGGGCCGGGGACGCCCCGCAGCACACGACGGACGCCGCGACGGGCGGCCCGGGCGGCCCGGACCCGGCGCCCGACCGCCCCGGCTCCGGCTCCGGCTCGCGCTTCGGCCGCGCTGCGGGGCAGGAGCCCGGGCAGCGGCCGACCGTCAGCGACCTGTACCACTCGCACCGGCTGAGCATGGTGCGCCTCGCCCTGCTCCTGGTGGACGACCGGGCGAGCGCGGAGGACGTCGTGCAGGACGCGTTCGTCGCGCTGTACAAGCGGCACGGCGAGCGGCTGGACGACGTGGACAACGCGCTGGGCTATCTGCGCACGGCCGTGGTGAACACCGCCCGGTCCGTACTGCGCCGCCGCAAGACGGCCCGCGAGTACGTGCCGCCGCACGAGGCGGACGCCCCGTCGGCCGAGGACCACGCCCTGCTGGGCGACGAGCACCGGCAGGTGATCCAGGCGCTGCACGGCCTGACGAGCCGCCAGCGCGAGGTGCTGGTGCTGCGGTACTGGTCCGACCTGAGCGAGGCGCAGATCGCCGAGACGCTCGGACTGTCCCGAGGCGCCGTCAAGTCCACCGCCAGCCGGGCCCTGGACGCGCTTCAGCGCGTCCTGAAGGCCCAGGACCGGTAGCAGGGCCGAGGAGGACCAGCCCATGACGAACGAGCTCACGGAGGTCGAGGAGCGCCTGATACGGGCGCTCGCGGCCCGTGCCGAACAGGTCACCCCGCACTCCCTGCGGCCCGCCGCCCCGCCCACCGGCAACTGGGCGGCCCGCGGCCGTGCCCCGCTGGTCCTGGCGCTGGCCGCGTCGGTCGCGTCGGTCGCCCTGGTGGGGACGGCGGCGGTGAGCCTGCTGACCCCGCGGGAGCAGGGGTCCGTGGCGGGCACCCCGTCCCCGGTGCCGGAACCCCCGGCGCCCGGCACGCCCAGCCCGTCCGCGCCGAAGGCGAGCGGCAAGCCCGTGGAGCCGTCGGCCCCCGGCACGTCCCCGTCCCACCTCCCGGGCACGCCCGACCCGGCCACGGACAAGGACGCGGGTGCGGACCCGGGCGCGGGTACGGGCGCCGGTCCCGGTACGGTCCCGGGTTCAGGCTCGACGCAGGCGCAGCCCCGCGAGGTCGGCCTCTTCTTCCAGGGGTCCAACGAGACGCGGACGCTCCGCCCGGGCGGAGCGACGCTTACGTTCACGGTGACGGTCCTCAACACGATCGGCCACACGGTCGAGAACGCCACCGACGACCTGTCCATCACGGCCGACGGCGCCACGCTGGGCGCGGGCGACCTGAACGTCTCGCTGCTGGGCGAGGACGGCGTATGGCGGCCCATCAGCCCCACGGCCCGCCTCACGACGGCGACGCTGGCGGAGGGGGAGTCGCGCGCCCACAAGATCCGCCTCTCCCTGGCGGAAGGCTTCCCTGCGACGGTGGACCGCCTCCAGGTGACGGCCTTCAGCAACGGCGGCCAGGAAACGGTGACACCGGCCCCGTAGTCCCCGTGAAGGCCCGCCCCGGGCCGCGGGGCGCGCCTCCCCGGGGGCCCGGGGTCCGGGGCCCCAGCACGCGCGCCCGTCCGCCCGCCCGCAAGGGCCCGCGCCCAGGCTCGGCCCCAGGGGCGCGCCCCGCGTGCGAGGGCGCCCCCGGGGGCCCGTACCCGCTACGAGTGGCCCAGGTCGTCGGAGGACGGGTCCGGGGACGTCGTGGGCACCGAGCCGGGGGACGGCGTCGGGTGCAGGGGGAACTCGTCCGCCGCCATCGAGTCCAGCACGGGCCCCGCCGGACGCGGCGGCTTCGGCATGACCGCCGCCTCCGAGTGCCCCCCGCACCCGTACTGCAGTGACACGACCCGCCCGTCGGCGGGCGAGTACTCGTTCGCGCACACCCCGAACGCCTGCCCGAGCGACCCGCCGATGGCCATCAGGAACCCGCACGACACGCACGACGCGGGCGCCGCCTGCGCCATCGGCGTCTTCGCCCCGTACGCCTCCTCCCACCGGTCGGCCGCCACGTGCAGCCCGTACCGGGAGAGGACCCGCGCCCGCCGCACGCCCAGCTCGTCCGCGACCGCCGCGATGGCGCCCCGCGACGGCGTACGGGACACGAACTCGGCGTCCTCCGCGTCGGCCCGGTCCGTCATCTCCTCCGACACGGCGGAGTTCGGCAGCGGCTCGTCCTCGCCGGTGTAGCCCGGCTCCAGACGCAGGTCGTCCGCCTCGGTCGGCAGCAGGTCGCCCGGACCCATGTCGCCGGGGCGCAGCCGCTCGCTCCACGGCACCCACTCGGGCGCCAGCAGCGCATCCGGGCCCGGCAGCAGGACCGTCTCGTCGAGCGTGACGTTCTTCGCGCGCGACGCGCGCGTGAGGGTCACCGCCCAGCGCCAGCCGCGGTAGCCGGGCTCGGCGCACTCGAAGAAGTGCGTGACGACCCGGTCGCCCTCGGCCACCGCCTCCACGTACTCGCCGACGACGCCGGGCGCCGCCGCCTCTTCGGCGGCCTCCCGGGCGAGGTCCACCGCCTCCGCGCACAGGCGGTCCAGGGCCGGGGCACGCCGGGCACGGCTTCGCGTCGTCGCAGCACTCACAGGTTCGCTTCTCTCCTACGCCGTCTTAACGGTGCGCCGGCCGATGCGCGACTGCACGGGCGGCGGACGGAGCGGACCCGGGGACCGCATCGACGTTCGCGCCCGACGCGCTCGGGCACACCTCATGTCATCCATTCTGCGGGATGCCGAAGAGGCGCGTGGCCGAGACCTTTTCCGCCGGTGGCGCGCTAGGCACGCTACCCCCTTCGCAGCCCGCCGCCCACACGGCCGCCCCAAGTAACCCGCCACGAACGGGACGGGTGGGGCAGTATGGCGACGTGGCAACCGCGCGGTGGTCCCGGAAACCGTCGGCGCAGCGCCCCCGCCGGTACGGGCGCGCTGGGCGGTTCCGCGCGGCGGGCCGGCGCATCGGACGCGCCGCCCACCTGCCGTTCACCTCCACCGCGCGCGGCATCCGCAAGGCCACCCACGCGCAGGGCGCGGGCGAGTCCGGCCTAGGCAAACTGATCGAGCTGCACGCCGTGAACGGCGCCGGTGACGTGATGATCACCGTGGCGCTCGCCTCGACGGTGTTCTTCTCCGTGCCGACCGACGAGGCGCGCGGCCGGGTCGCCCTGTACCTGGCCATCACGCTCGCCCCGTTCACCCTCCTCGCGCCCGTCATCGGCCCGCTCCTCGACCATGTGCCGCACGGGCGGCGCGCGGCGATGGCGGGCGCCATGCTGGTGCGGGCCCTCCTCGCCATCGCCCTGTCCGGCGCGGCCGCGACGGGCGGTCTCGAGCTGTACCCGTCGGCGCTCGGCGTGCTCGTCGCGTCCAAGGCGTACGGGGTGGTCCGCTCCGCCGTCGTACCGCGCCTGCTGCCGCCCCGCGTCTCGCTGGTGAAGGCCAACGCGCGGGTCACCCTCGCGGGGCTCCTCGCCACCGGCGCGGCGGCGCCCGTCGCGGTCGGGCTGCACCGGATAGGGCCGGAGTGGCCGCTGTACGGGGCGTGCGCGCTGTTCGTGGCCGGTACGGTCCTGGCGTTCACCCTGCCGCACAAGGTGGACTCCGCGAAGGGCGAGCGCAAGGCGCACATGCTCACCCACGGCGAACGCAAGCCGAGCCTGCGCACGGTCGGCCCGGCCGTCCTGCACGCCCTCCAGGCGAACGCGGCGGTGCGGGGGCTGGCCGGGTTCCTGATCTTCTTCCTGGCGTTCCTGCTGCGGGTCCACCCGATCGGCGGGCAGAGCGCGGCCGTGTCGCTGGCGATGGTGGGTGTCGCGGCGGGCGCGGGCAACGCGTGCGGTACGGCGGTGGGCGCCTGGCTCAGGGACCGCGCGCCCGAGGCGATCATCGCGACCATGCTGGTGCTGGTGCTGGCCGCGACGGTCACGGCGGCGGTCTTCTTCGGCGGCGTGCTGGTCGCCCTGCTGGGCGCGGTCGCCGGGCTGGCGCAGGCCCTGTCGAAGCTGTCGCTGGACGCGCTGATCCAGCGGGACGTGCCCGAGTCGGTGCGCACGTCGGCGTTCGCCCGTTCGGAGACGCTGCTCCAGATGGCGTGGGTGGTGGGCGGCGCGATCGGCATCGTGCTGCCGCTGAACGGCACGCTCGGCATGTCGGTGGCGGCGGCGATCCTGGCGGCGGGAGCGGTCGTGGCGGGCCGGGGCCTCCTCGCCGCGGCCCGCCACCACCCGCACCCGGCCCGTCCCCGCCCGGCGCACGATCCGGGGCCTGCGGGCTGACGCGACGCCTCCGGGTGCGTCCGCCCTGGACGCGTGCGGCCTGGGGGCGTGCCGCCCTGGACGCGTGTGGGCCCTGGGGGCGTGCCGCGCTGGGTGCGTGTGGCGGGACATGTCCGGCGGGCGGGGCGGGACCGGGCCGCCGGTGCCGCGGCGCCGGTGGGTGAGCGTGCGCGCGTCGGGCGAGCCCCGCCCGTGCCCGCGGCGGCCGGGACCGATAGCCTTCGGCCCATGACCGTTGCGTTCTTCTCCGGAAAGGCCCGCCGGGCCGGCGTCGCTCTGGGTGCCGTCTCCGCCGGCCTGCTCGTCCTCTCCGCCTGCGGCTGGGTTAAGCCGACGCCGATCGCGACCGTGACGGTCGGCTCCGACTCGTACAACACCGAGGCGGCCGAAAACTGCTACGACGAGAAAGGCCTGAAGGAGTCCCGCGTCCAGGAGTGCCTCAGCGCCAAGGGCGGCAAGGACGTCGAGGTCGCCGTCGACGACCGCATCCGCTTCGGCGTCGATCCGGAGATCGCCGAGAACGGCTGGACGATCTTCCTGGACGGTGAGCGCGCCGAGCCGGAGCCGTACACGAAGACGTACCGGTCGATCAGCGCCAGCTCGTTCTTCACCGCGGGCATGGGCGGCGAGCCCTCCAAGAGCGTCCGCGTGTCGATCCTGGAGACGGACTCCAAGACGAAGAAGGCCATCGGCGTCTACCGCTTCGTCCTCAAGAAGGTGTGACCCTGCGCGTCCTGGTCGTGACCGCCGTGGCGGCGGAGGCGCACTCCGTCGCCGGCGGACTCGTCGGCTGCGCCGCCCGCTCGTCCAGGCCGCTGCCGAGCGGTCACACCGTGACGAGCCACCTCCTGGCCGGGCAGACCCTCGCCCGGCTGACCGGGTCCGCCGCGCCCGCCGTGGACGTCATGGCGGCCGGTGTCGGGCCCGCCGCGGCGGCGGTCGGCGCCGCGACGGCGCTGGCCACCGCCCCGTACCCGTACGACCTGGTGATCACCGCCGGGATCGGCGGCGGGTTCGCGCCGCGCGCCCCGCTCGGCTCGCTCGTCGTGTCCGACAGAATCGTCGCCGCCGACCTGGGCGCCGACACGCCCGACGGCTATCTGCCGGTGGAGGAGCTGGGCTTCGGCCGTTCCGTCCACACCCCGCCCGCCGCGCTGACGGCCCGCATCGTGGACGCCGTACGCGGCACGGGCCTGCCGTGCCTGGCGGCGCCCGTACTGACCGTCTCCACCGTCACCGGCACCGCCGCCCGCACCGCCGAGCTGGCCGCCCGCCACCCGCGCGCCGGGGCGGAGGCCATGGAGGGCTTCGGCGTCGCGGAGGCCGCCGCCGCGCACGGCGTACCGGCCGTCGAGATCCGCGCCGTCTCCAACACGGTCGGCCCCCGCGACCGGGCCGCGTGGCGTGTCGGGGAGGCGCTGGACGCGCTGCGCACGGCGTTCGAACCGCTCAGTACCGGACTCTTCAGGGAGGAGTGAGGGCCAGTGGTGACGCGCATCGCGTACTCCCCCTGCCCGAACGACACGTTCGTCTTCCACGCGTGGGCGCACGGCCTGGTGCCGGGCGCGCCGGAGCTGGACGTCACGTTCGCCGACATCGACCTCACCAACGGCATGGCCGAGCGGGGCGAGCTGGACGTCCTGAAGGTGTCGTACGCGGCGCTGCCGTGGGTCCTGGACGAGTACGCCCTCCTGCCGTGCGGCGGGGCGCTCGGGCGGGGCTGCGGGCCGCTGGTCCTGGCCCGCGAGCCGGGGCTCGACCTGACGGGCCGGACGGTGGCGGTGCCGAGCGACCGCTCGACGGCGTACCTGCTGTTCCGGCTGTGGGCGGCGCGGACCCTGCCCGGCGGCGGGGTCGGCGAGGTCGTCGTGATGCCCTTCCACGAGATCATGCCCGCGGTGCGGGACGGGAAGGTCGACGCGGGGCTGGTGATCCACGAGGCGCGCTTCACGTACCAGGAGTACGGGCTGCACCGCCTGGCCGACATGGGCGAGCACTGGGAGGCGACGACCGGGCACCCGATCCCGCTGGGCGCGATCATCGCGAAGCGCTCGCTGGGCGCGCGGACCCTGCGGGCCCTGGCGGACGCGGCCCGCGAGTCGGTCCGCATGGCGTGGGCGGACCCGTCGGCGTCGGCGGGGTACGTACGGGCGCACGCTCAGGAGATGGCGCCGGAGGTCGCGGAGCGGCACATCGCGCTGTACGTGAACGACTTCACCGAGGACCTGGGCGCGGCGGGGTACGAGGCGGTCCACACCCTCCTGTCGGAGGCGGCCGCCCAGGGCCTGGTCCCGCGGGTCCCCCGCGAGGCCCTGTCCTTCCCCTGACCCCGGAAGCACCCCTCCCCCTCCCGTTCCCGGGTCCCGTTCGCGGGGCGATGCGGCACACTGGAGAGCTGGCCGCGTCCCGGAGCCGTAGGGATCGGAGCCGTGCAGGACGGGGCCGTAGGGAAAGGGTGACCGCGTGAACGGACCGCTGATCGTCCAGAGCGACAAGACGCTGCTGCTCGAAGTCGACCACGAGCGGGCGGACGCCTGCCGCCGCGCCATCGCGCCGTTCGCCGAGCTGGAGCGGGCGCCCGAGCACATCCACACGTACCGGGTCACGCCGCTCGGCCTGTGGAACGCGCGGGCCGCGGGCCACGACGCCGAGCAGGTCGTGGACGCGCTGGTCGAGTTCTCCAGGTACCCGGTGCCGCACGCGCTGCTGGTGGACGTCGCGGAGTCGATGGCCCGGTACGGGCGGCTCACCCTCAGCAAGCACCCCGTGCACGGGCTTGTCCTCACCAGCACCGACCGGCCCGTCCTGGAGGAGGTGCTCCGGTCGAAGCGGATCAAGCCGCTGGTCGGTGAGCGCATCGACCCGGACACGGTCGCCGTGCACCCCTCGGAGCGCGGACAGATCAAGCAGACCCTCCTCAAGCTGGGCTGGCCCGCCGAGGACCTCGCCGGGTACGTGGACGGGGAGGCCCACCGCATCGACCTGGACGAGGCGGGCTGGGCGCTGCGCCCGTACCAGCAGCAGGCCGTCGAGGGCTTCTGGCACGGCGGGTCGGGTGTCGTGGTGCTGCCGTGCGGCGCGGGCAAGACCCTCGTCGGGGCGGGCGCCATGGCGAAGGCGAAGGCGACGACGCTGATCCTGGTCACCAACACGGTGTCGGCCCGGCAGTGGAAGCACGAGCTGGTGAAGCGGACGTCGCTCACCGAGGACGAGATCGGCGAGTACTCCGGTACGCGCAAGGAGATCCGCCCGGTCACCATCGCCACGTACCAGGTGCTGACGACCAAGCGGAAGGGCGTCTACCCGCACCTGGAGCTGTTCGACTCCCGCGACTGGGGCCTCATCGTCTACGACGAGGTGCACCTGCTGCCCGCGCCGGTGTTCAAGTTCACCGCCGACCTCCAGGCGCGGCGCCGCCTCGGCCTGACCGCGACGCTGGTGCGGGAGGACGGCCGCGAGTCGGACGTGTTCTCGCTGATCGGCCCGAAGCGGTTCGACGCGCCGTGGAAGGAGATCGAGGCGCAGGGGTACATCGCGCCCGCCGACTGCGTGGAGGTCCGCGTGGACCTCACCGAGTCGGAGCGGCTGGCGTACGCGACGGCGGAGGCGGAGGAGAAGTACCGCTTCTGCGCGACGACCGACACGAAGCGGCGGGTCACCGAGGCGATCGTCCGGAAGTTCGCGGGCCAGCAGATCCTGGTGATCGGCCAGTACATCGACCAGCTGGACGAGCTGGGCGAACACCTCGGGGCGCCCGTGATCAAGGGAGAGACGTCGAACGCGCAGCGGGAGAAGCTGTTCGACGCGTTCCGCAACGGCGAGATCAGCGTGCTGGTCGTGTCGAAGGTCGCGAACTTCTCCATCGACCTGCCGGAGGCGACGGTCGCGATCCAGGTGTCGGGCACGTTCGGCTCCCGCCAGGAGGAGGCGCAGCGCCTCGGCCGGGTGCTGCGCCCGAAGTCGGACGGGCACCAGGCGCACTTCTACTCGGTGGTGGCCCGCGACACGATCGACCAGGACTTCGCGGCCCACCGCCAGCGCTTCCTGGCGGAACAGGGCTACGCGTACCGCATCATGGACGCGAGCGACCTGCTGAGCGAGGCGTAAGCCCGACGCGGGCGGCTCGACCGCCCTGGCGGGCTCAGCGTCGCCTGATCCCTGCCGCGTCCGCGTCGTAGTCGCCCAGGACGGCGACGCCGAACGCCGCCGTCGCGAAGACCCGCACCGCGTGCAGCGCGCCGCCGAGCCGCGACGCGCGCGTCGCGGGCGTCGTGGCGCCGGGCGCCTGCGGGACGCGGGCGCGGGGGAAACGGGCCGTGGGGGTGAGGGGCGTTGAGTTCATGCCTCCATGCCGGTGCCCGGAGCACCCGGCTCTCATCGCCTTGCGGACGGAACTCCCGCCGGTCCGCGTACGACTCCAGGCATACGGCGTCCCCTACGGGGCGTACGCGTCGGGTACCGGTCGGCATCCCGGACGGCGGCCGCCCCCCGGCGGGATGCCGGACGTCCTCACCGCGCCGACGGCCCCCGCCGCCCCGCCCGCGACGGCGGCGGGCCGGTCAGTCGGCGGGGCGGAACAGCCGGTCGCCCCTGGCGGCGAGGGCCAGGACGCCGACGTGGACGGCGGCGAGCGCCAGGAGCGCCACCACGCCCGGCGCTCCCGTCCCCGGCGACGGCTCTCTCGTCCACAGGTAGAGGGAGTACTGCGCCTCCTCCTGGAGGCGCAGCCATGCGGCCACCCACGTCTGCGGGTGCAGCGGGGTGATGCCGTCGATGCCGACAACCGGCGCGAGTACGATCACCGGCCCCAGAGCGCCGGCCATCGTCGCGACGGTCCGTCGGGTGAGGGCGGCCGCCGTGAACGCGACCGCGACGAAGAGGGCCTGAACCACCAGGGACCTGGCCACGGCCAGCGCGGCCGCCCCCCAGCCGGGGCCGTCGCTCGCGGCGAACCCCGTGACTCCGGCGGCCGTCCGTCCCGCGACGAGCAGGACGGCGGCGAGGACGACCGTGAACGCGGCCGTCAGCAGCAGGGCGACCGCCGCCTTCAGAGCGATCATCCGGGCCCGTCCCGGCCGGCTCGCCAGCAGGGACGGCCACATGCCGGACTCGCACTCGACCGCGTACAGTGCGCCGGCCAGCGCGGCGGCGAGGACGAGACCGACGAAGGTGCCGGAGTGCTGGGCCGCCGCGTACAGGGCCCCCGCCGGGTCGGCGATGTACGTGGCGGGCGCGTCGTCCCTGAAGTGCCGGTGGGCGTTCCGGTAGCCGTACAGCCCCATCCCCGCGGCCACCAGTACGGCGCCGACCGCCGTGAGGAGGACGACCGGGGACAGGACGGCCTTGCGCAGCTCGGCGTACCAGCAACTGAGCCACCCGGTCATGTGACCTCGTTCCCGCGCCCGGCGGCGCGCATGATCCACCGGATCCCCAGGGCGGTGATGAGCACGGTCGGCAGGGCGCGGACAGCAAGGGGGACGGGGCTGCCGGGCTCCGGACCCCACCAGACGTTCCACAGGACGTCGCCGGGGTGGAAGGCCATCACGTCGGCGACGATGCCGCCGGGCAGCCAGCCCCACAGCCCGGCGGCGCCCGAGCCGAGCATGAGGAGGACGAGCACGGCCCCGGAGCGCGCGATCCCGCCGGCCTGGTTGCGCGCCAGGGCGGTGAGCGCGACGGCGATGACGCTCCAGACGGCTGTGACGACCAGGGCGCCGCCCCAGAGGCGCAGCCCGTGGAGCAGGTCCTCGCCCGGTGGGAGGTGGAACGCGTGGAGCGGGTAGTCCGAGCGCCCCTTCACCAGGCCGAACACGGCCACGGCCGCACCTGCGCAGCACAGGGCCGTGGCCGTGGTGAGCCACAGCGCGGTGGCCTTGGCGAGGATGTGCGTACGGGTGCGCGGGTCGGCCAGCAGGAGGTTCCCGGCGGTCCGGTTGTCGTACTCGGCGCCCATCGACTGCGCGGCGAGAAGGAGCACGACCACGAGCCCGGGGAAGGAGGCGAAGGCCTGCGCTGCCCAGCCGAAGGCGCCGGGCACGGTCTGCGCCCGGGCGGCCTCGGCGGCCTTCTCCCGTGAGTCGGCCACCCATTCCTCGGTGCTCCGCCGCTCCATCTCCCCGATTCCGCGGCAGTATTCGGGCCCAAGCTTCGGATTGAGCTCCAGACAGCTCCGGTACGACTCGCCGCTCTCGATGTTCCGCAGATTCTTGTGGGCCTGGTTCACGTTGCCCGACCAGTAGTCCTGGGCGTAGAACGCCGTCGTCACACAGCCGACGGTCAGGATCGCGAACAGCAGGAGCGTCAACGGGCGCAGGGCGGTCTTGCGCCACTCCGCGCGCACGTGCCAGATCGTCACCAGGACCCCTTCTGCCCTGTGATCCGGAAGAACCAGTCCTCCAGCGACTCGGCCCCGCCCAGGCCGATCTCGTCGAGTGCCCCGCTGGCGACGACGGTGCCGCGGTCCATGACCACGACCCGGTCGCAGATCCGCTGCACCTCGTCGAGCTGGTGGCTGGAGATTAGGACGGCGGTACCGCTGTCCGCTTCCCGCCGGATCAGCTCGCGGACCATGACGACGGCGTGCGGGTCCAGCGCGTTGGTCGGTTCGTCGAGGACCAGCAGGCGCGGTTCGCGCATCAGGGCCGCCGCGAGGGCGAGGCGCTGGCGCATTCCCTGCGAGTAGGCGCGGATGCTCTTCCGGGCCTCGCCCTCCAGGCCGACGCGTCGGAGTGCGGCGAGCGGCTCCCCCCGGTCCGGCAGGCCGGAGGAGTTCAGCAGGCTGCGCAGCTGGGCGGGCCCGGTCATCCACCGGTAGAACGCGGGCGTGTCCAGGGCGGCACCGACCTGCCGGGCGACGCCGGGTGTGTACGGCGGGTGCTCGCCCAGCACTCGCACGGACCCCGCCGTCGGCTTGACCAGCCCGCACACCATGCGCATGAGGGTCGTCTTCCCGGCCCCGTTGGCACCGAGCAGCCCGACCACCTCACCGGGCGCCACGTCCAGTGTCACGTCCGAGACGGCGGCCTGCGAACCGTACGTCTTGCTGACGGAGCGGCAGGCCAGCACGGCCTGCCGCTCCTCGTCGTGGAACATCACGAAATGACTGCCTCAGCTGGTCGTGTAGGCGGTGCGGCCAGTCAAGTCCATCGGGCAGTTACCGCCCGGCGTGAGACAGTCCGTAGGGACCGTCCAGAGCTTCCAGTAGAACTTCCCGGACGAGGTCTTGACCCAGGACTTCGTCTGGTCTGTGAGGGAGCAGTCGAAGTACAGACTCCCGATCTTGTCATCGGGCGCCCAGGAGACATCCCGCCACAGCTCGTACGACACGGTGCCACCCCGGCCGCCACCAGTTCGTGTGCAGGAAGTCTGCGTCTGTGTGTTCCCCCCGAGCGAATCCCAGCGGCGCGACTCACTGCCTTTGCTGAACGCGCCCGCTGTCCAGGAAAAGGAATGGCTCGCCGCTATCGCCGTGGGCGCGCCAATAGCCAAGGTTGTGATGGCGGCTCCAAGCGTTGCCGCCTTCCTCCACTTCACGAGGTAATCCCCCCCCAAATGATCTTCCGTTCGACTGCAGGCATCATGGCGCTGGCGACGACGCCGGACCAACTGGGTGATCAGTGATCGGCTGGAATACTCGCTATCGAGCTGACATGTGGCGCATTACCGTGCCCGCCCTGCGGCGGCGCCGAGGCAGGCGCCCGGAAAACCGTTCGCGCGTCCCGCCGGGCCCTCATTACAATCTCCCGCTTGCCCGCCTCCCCGTCGGGAGTGCCGCCCTCCGGTCGGAAACCGGACGGCCCTCAACGACCACCGTTCCAGCGCCGGAGGCACCGCCATGTCCACGACCGACACCGATCCCCTCGGCCGCGAGCGCGCGCACCTCGCCGCGTCCCGGGCCGCGCTGCGCGCCATGCGGGAGGACGTGGAAGCGCTGGACATCCGTGACGTCACCGCCAACTGGGTGAACGCCGCGGTCCTCCAGCGCCAGATCGACGACCGCGTCAAGGCCCTCGCCGACCTGGCCCACACGCCCCTGTTCTTCGGGCGGCTCGACTACCTGCCCACCACCCAGGAGGGCCAGCGGTTCTACATCGGACGGCGGCACGTCCACGACGCGCACGGCGACCCGATGGTCATCGACTGGCGCGCCCCCGTGTCGCAGCCGTTCTACCGGGCGTCCAGGCGCGACCCGCAGGACGTGCGGCTGCGGCGCCGGTTCGGGTACACGGGCGGCGACCTCACCGCGTACGAGGACGAACACCTCACCGACCCCGCCGAGGCCGAGACCACCAGCCGCCTCCTCCAGCAGGAGATCGAGCGGCCCCGCGTCGGGCCCATGCGGGACATCGTCGCCACGATCCAGCCCGAGCAGGACGAGATCGTCCGCAGCGGCCTGTCCGGCACGGTGTGCGTGCAGGGCGGCCCCGGCACCGGAAAGACCGCCGTCGGCCTGCACCGGGTGGCGTACCTGCTGTACGCGCACCGCGAGCGCCTGGCCCGTACCGGCACGCTCGTCATCGGGCCGAACCGGTCGTTCCTCCGCTACATCGAGCAGGTCCTGCCCGCCCTCGGCGAGCTGGAGGTGAAGCAGGCCACCGTCGACGACCTCGTCGGCGCCCATGTCGAGGTGCGCGGCACGGACGACGCGACGGCCGCCGTCGTGAAGGGCGACGCCCGCATGGCGGAGGTCCTGCGCCGCGCGGTCCGCTCGCACGTCACGCTGCCGACCGAGCCGGTCGTCGTGGTGCGCGGTTCGCGGCGGTGGCGGATTCCCGCGTACGAGGTTGAGGAGATCGTCACCGAGCTCCTCGCCCGCGACATGCGGTACGGCGCCGCCCGCGACGCCCTGCCGCAGCGCATCGCGCACGCGGTGCTGGTGCGGATGGAGGCCACCGGGGAGGCGCCCGACGACCGGGTGCAGGACCAGGTGGCGCGCAACGCGGCGGTGAAGGCGGCCGTCAAGGCGATCTGGCCGCCCGTGGACCCGGCGAAACTGGTGCTGCGGCTGCTGTCCGACGCGGAGTTCCTCGCGGAGCACGCGGACGGGCTGCTGGACGAGGACGAGCAGAAGGCCATCCTGTGGGCCAGGCCGCCCAGGAGCGTGAAGTCCGCGAAGTGGTCCCCCGCCGACGCCGTACTGGTCGACGAGGCCGCCGACCTGGTCGCCCGCACGCACTCGCTGGGCCATGTCGTGCTGGACGAGGCGCAGGACCTGTCGCCGATGCAGTACCGCGCGGTGGGGCGCCGCTGCTCGACCGGTTCCGCGACCGTGCTGGGCGACCTGGCGCAGGGCACCACGCCGTGGGCGACGCGCAGCTGGGCGGAGGCGCTGCGGCACCTGGGCAAGCCGGACGCGCTGGTGGAGGAGCTGACGGCCGGTTTCCGCGTGCCGCGCGACGTGATCGCGTATGCCTCCCGGCTCCTCCCGCACATCGCGCCCGGCCTGGCGGAGGTCCGCTCGGTCCGCGAGAACCCGGGCTCGCTGGAGGTGCGGCGGGTGGACCCGGAGCGGCGGGACGCGGACGTCGTCGCGGCGTGCGCGGAGTTCCTGGGCCGGGAGGGCTCCATCGGGCTGATCGCCGCCGACCCGCGCCTGCCCGCCCTGGAGGAGGCGCTGCGGGCGGCGGGCGTGCCGTACCTGTCGCCGGGCGAGGAGACGACCCCGGACGTACGGCTCACGCTGGTCCCGGCGTCGCTCGCGAAGGGCCTGGAGTACGACTACGTGGTCCTCGACGAGCCCGCCGCCGTGGTGGCAGCCGAGCCCGACGACCGCACGGGTCTGCGCCGCCTGTACGTGGCCCTGACCAGGGCGGTGTCCGGCCTGAAGGTCCTCCACGCGACCCCCCTGCCGGAGGAGCTGACCTGAACGGCACGATGCGCACCTGCGGGCCCGCGCTCGTCCTGGCGAGTGGGTGCCCACCTGCGGGCCCTTGCGGTCCCACCCCCTGGACCGGCGAGTGAGGCGAAGGGGCGCGCCTGTGTCGTGAGGGAGTGGGGGTGCCCCCGGACGAAGTCTGGGGGAGCGCGGAGGCCCTGAGGAACGAAGGGCTGAGCACGGTCGACCGTCGGCACAGGCCTTCAGCGCCCCGGAGCCGAACCGAGCCCTAAGAAAGCGCAGGCGCCGCCGGGATCACCAGGGGCGAGCCCGTCAGGGGGTCCGGGATGACCGTGGCCTCCAGGCCGAAGACCTCGCGTACGAGTTCCTCCGTGACGACCTCGCCCGGCTGTCCCGCCGCCACGATCCGCCCGGCCTTCATGGCGACCAGGTGGTCGGCGTACCGGGCGGCCTGGTTCAGGTCGTGGAGGACGACGGCGACGGTGCGCCCCCGGGTGCGGTTGAGGCGGCGCACCAGGTCGAGGACCTCCACCTGGTGCGCGATGTCCAGGTACGTCGTCGGCTCGTCCAGGAGCAGCAGCTCCGTCTCCTGGGCGAGGGCCATCGCGATCCAGACGCGCTGGCGCTGTCCGCCGGACAGCTCGTCGACGGACCGGTCGGCGAGGTCGGCGACGTTGGTGCGGGCCATCGCGTCCTGGACGGCCCGCTCGTCCTCGTCCGACCACTGCCGCCACCACGCCTGGTGCGGCTGGCGCCCGCGCGCCACCAGGTCCGCGACGGTGATCGCCTCGGGTGCGACGGGTGTCTGCGGCAGCAGGCCCACCACCTGGGCGATCTTCTTCGTCGGGAGGGACGCCAGGTCCCGCCCGTCCAGCAGGACCGCCCCGCCGCGCGGTTTCAGCAGCCGCCCCAGGGCGCGCAGGGTCGTGGACTTGCCGCACGCGTTGGGCCCGACGATCACGGTGACCTTGCCGTCGGGTATCGCGAGGTCCAGCTCGTCGACGACGGTGCGGTCCTCGTACGCGAGGGTCAGCCCCCGCGCCTGGAGCCTGCCGCTCGCGGTACCCACGTCGCTCATGCCTTCCCTCCACCCGTGCGGCCCCGCACGATCAGCCAGATCAGGTACGGCGCGCCGACCGCCGCCGTCAGGACGCCCACCGGCAGCTCGGTCGGCGAGAACAGCCGCCGCGCCAGCAGATCCGCCAGTACGACGACGAGCGCGCCCATCAGGGCGGACCCGAGCAGCGGGATCTGCGCGCCCCGCGTGAGGCGCCGCGCGATCTGCGGGGCCAGCAGCGCCACGAAGTCCACGGGCCCCGCCGCGCCGGTCGCGAGCGACGCCAGGACGACGCCGAGCAGCACCAGGCCGAGCCGCACCCGGCCGAGCGGCACGCCCAGCGCGGTCGCGGTGTCGTCGTCCATCGACACGGTCCGCTGCGCCCGCGCCGCCCACAGCACGGCCGGTACGAGCGCGAGGAGCGCCCAGCCGAGTGGCGCCGCCTCGTCCCAGCCGCGCCCGTTGAGGGAGCCGGTCATCCAGATCTGCGCCTGCTGGGCGACCAGGTAGTCGCCCTTCGTCATCATCAGGGTCGTCACGGACCGCAGGGCGATGGCGAAGCCGATGCCGATCAGCACGAACCGGGTGGCGTGCAGCCCGCCGCGCCACGCGAAGACGTACACGAGGAGCGCCGCGGCGATCCCGCCGACGACGGACAGGTACGGCAGCACGGCGAACGACGTCACGCCGAACGTCATCGCGGTGACCGTCAGCGCGCCCGCGCCCTGGCTGATGCCGATGATGTCGGGGCTGGCCAGCGGGTTGCGGGCGACGGTCTGGATGAGCGCCCCGGCCACGCCGAACGCCGCGCCGACCAGCAGCCCGATCACCAGGCGCGGCAGCCGTAGCGTGCCCACCACCAGGTCGGCGGGGGACGGCTGCCCGGTCAGCACGCGCAGCACCTCGCCGGGCGCCACGAACTCCTCGCCGACGCAGAGGTACGCCACCGACACCGAGGCCAGGAGCAGCGCGAGCCCCGCGGCGACGGCGACGGCCCGCCGGTGGACCAGGAACGAGGCGCCCCGGCCCCGTATGACCGCGTATCCCGCAGCCGTCACGCCGGTACCGCCTTCCTCCGTACGAGCGCCACCAGGAACGGCACGCCGATGAGCGCGGTCATCACGCCCGCGGGGACCTCGCCCGGCGGGAAGACGATCCGCCCGGCCACGTCCGCGGCCAGCAGCATCACGGGCCCCACGAGCGCCGCCATGGGCAGCAGCCAGCGGTGGTCGGCGCCGACGAGGGCGCGGACGATGTGCGGGACGGCGAGGCCGACGAACGCGATGGGCCCGGCCGCCGCGACGGCCGCCCCAGTCAGGACGGTCGCCCCGGCCCCGGCGGCGACGCGGACGAGCGCGACGCGCTGGCCGAGGCCCTTCGCCACGTCCTCGCCGAGCGCCAGCGCGTCCAGGCCGCGCGCGACGGCCACCACCAGGGCGAGGCCGGCCAGCAGGAACGGCCAGGTCTGCGCGACGATCACGGCGTCCCGCCCGGCGACGGACCCGGCCTGCCAGAACCGGAACTCGTCCAGCGCGGCGGCCTTCGTCGTCAGCACCCCGGTCGTCAGGGACAGCAGCAGCGCGTTGATCGCGGCGCCGCCGAGCGCGAGCTTCACGGGCGTGGCGCCGCCCCGTCCGCTGGACGCGATGGCGTACACGGCGACCGACGCGGCGGCGGCGCCCGCGAAGGCGAACCACACGTACCCGCTGAGCGTGTGCACCCCGGCGAACGCGATGGCCAGGACGACACCGACCGACGCGCCCTGGCTGATGCCGAGGATGCCGGGGTCGGCGATGGGGTTGCGGGTGATGCCCTGGAGGGCGGTCCCGGCGACGGCGAGGGCCGCGCCGACGAGGACCGCGATCAGGGTGCGCGGCAGCCGCAGCTCCAGGACGACATCGCCCTCGCCGCTGCGGCCCGCGCCGTGCAGCAGCGCGTCGAACACGACGGACGGGGCGATGGGGCGGGCGCCGACCGCGAGGCTCAGCACGACGGCGACGGCGAGGGCGGCGACGGCCGCGGCGGTCGCGAGGACACGTCGGGAACGCACAGCGGCAGCCAATCGGAAAGGTACGGGGACGTGCGCCCGCCCGGCCGTGGCGGCCGGTTAGGCGAGGCTAAGTCTAAGCAGCGGCCGAAAAACACCCACCGGGCGTCCGGGAAGGTGCGGGCAGAATGCTCTTATGCCTTTCACCGTCGGGTTCGACCTCGATATGACCCTCATCGACTCCCGCCCCGGAATTCACGCGACATACCGGGAGCTTTCGGCGCGCACGGGGGCGTGGATCGACGCCGACCTGGCGGTGTCCCGGCTCGGGCCGCCGCTGGAGCACGAGTTGGCGCACTGGTTCCCCGAGGAGCGGGTGGCGGAGATGGCCGCCGCGTACCGTGAGATCTACCCCACACACGCCATCGGACCGTCGCTCGCGCTGCCCGGCGCGGGGGATGCGATTCAAGCCGTTCGCGCGGAGGGCGGCAGGAGCGTCGTCGTCACCGCGAAGAACGAGCCGCACGCCAAGCTGCACATCGAGCACCTCGGCCTGGAGCCGGACGCGGTGGTCGGGTGGCTGTGGGCCGAGGCGAAGGCGGAGGCGCTGCGCGAGCACGGCGCGACCGTGTACGTCGGCGACCACCTGGGCGACATACGCGGCGCCCGAGCGGCCGGCGCGCTCGCCGTGTCGGTGGCGACGGGCCCGTACGGCGAGGACGCCCTGCGCGCGGCGGGCGCGGATGTCGTCCTGCCTGATCTGACGGCGTTTCCGGCCTGGTGGGCGGCTTACGCGGAGGGCGCCGACTCCCGGGCCTGACGCCGCTGCGCGGCGATGGAACGGAGCACTCCGGCGGCGGCGACGAGGAAGCCGACACCCATCAGCATCGCCACGAGGTACACGACCGTGGGGAACGGGTCGGTCCCCAGGAAGAGTGGTGCGACGGTGACGACCGTGGCGATCGCTCCGATGATGAACAGGACGGCGCCGACCCGAATGAGCCCGTCTCCGGGAAGGGCGTCGCCCGCGTTGGTTTCACTACGCATTCGGCCAGGGTAGTTCCCTGGCCGGGGGAACGGACCGGCGGCGTCTTGTCACGAGGGCCGGGACCATTAGCCTTGACGCCTTGAGCCGTTTATCGCGGACCCATCGAGTACGAGGACGAGGACAGGACGTGCCTACCGGCAAGGTCAAGTGGTTCAACAGTGAGAAGGGCTTCGGCTTTCTCTCCCGCGACGACGGCGGCGACGTCTTCGTCCACTCGTCGGTGCTCCCTGCCGGAGTCGACAGCCTGAAGCCGGGGCAGCGCGTGGAGTTCGGCGTGGTCGCCGGGCAGCGCGGCGACCAGGCGCTGTCGGTGACGGTCCTCGACCCGACCCCGTCGGTGGCGGCGGCGCAGCGCCGCAAGCCGGACGAGCTGGCGTCGATCGTGCAGGACCTGACGACGCTGCTGGAGAACATCACGCCGATGCTGGAGCGGGGCCGGTACCCCGACAAGGCGCACGGCAAGAAGATCGCCGGGCTGCTGCGCGCGGTCGCGGACCAGCTGGACGTCTGACCCGCTCGTCGGATGAGCCGAGGGCCCGGGGTTCCCGCCCCGGGCCCTTTGGCATGCCCGCTGTTCGCCGCTCACTCCTCGGCGAGCTCGGCCACGCCCGTGATGCGGTGGAGGGCGTACGTGCGGACCTCGTCGGCCGTGTGGTCGTACGCCGTGACGTAGCCGCCCTCCACCCGTACCGGCGCGATGACGCGCTGGCTGGCGGCGCCGTCGGCATTGACGTAACCGATCCACACCGCCGAGTTGGTGAGCGCCGCCGCCTGGACGGTGGCCAGGGTCTCGGCGGCCGACGTGCGCGGCAGGGAGCCGCCGCCCGGGGCGGGGGTCTCCGGCTCCTTGCGGGTGACGGTGGCGGCCAGGTCCCCGGCGCGGATCGCGCGGACGGCCGCCCCGAGCAGCGTGGCGTCCGGCACGGGCGGGCCGTCCGGTACGGGGGCGGGCGGGGTGCGCGGCGGGGTGCGGCGGGCGTCGGCGCGGGTGATCAGCACATCGCCCTCGGCGGACTCGGCGGCCGGGGCGAACCCCATGGACCGCAGCCCGGCCAGCAGCGCCGCCGGGTCCGCCTGGGCGGCCAGGACCGTCGGGGCGAGGCGGCGCAGGCCCAGCGGCGCGGACCGCTTGTCGGCGAGGATCTCCCCGAGGACGGCGTCGTCGTCGCAGCGTACGTACGAGGAGGCGGCGCCCACCCGGAGGTGGCCGTGGCGGCGGGCCACGTCGTCGATCAGGTACGCCAGGGGCTGCGGCACGGGCGTGCGGGAGTGCGCCGCCAGGAACGCGTGGAGGCCGGCGGCGGACTGCCCGGCGTCCAGGGCGCGGCGTACGGAGCCCGGCGTGAAGCGGTACACGGTCGCGCCGCCCTTGGACTCGACGTCCGCGAGGACCGCGAGGGCGTCGGCGAGCGGGCGGCGCAGCGGGCCGGGCGCGACGGCGGTCAGGTCGGCCTGGAGGAGGACGTGGTCGACCGGCTCGGGCAGGAGCGGGGCGAGCAGCGCGACGGCGGCGTCCTCGTGCGGGGCGCCTTCGTGCGCGCCACCGTGCGGGGCGCCACCGTGCGGGGCGCCACCGTGCGGGGCGCCCACGCCCTCGTGCCCGGCGTCCACCCCGGACGCGCCCACGCACTCGTGCCCGGCGTCCACGCCCCCGTACCCCAGCAGGGCACGCCCGTGCGCCGACAGGGCGCCCCGCCCCGTGACGCCGAGCAGCTCCGCCTCCTCCAGGGTCCAGGTGGCGAGCCGGGCGCGCAGGTCCGTACCGGCGTTCCCGGCGCCGCGCAGGGGCCGCTCCCAGCGCAGCCGGGCCAGCACGGCGTCCACCTCCGGCGCGGCGCCCGGCGGCAGCGCGGCCAGCAGGTCCAGTACCCGGCGGCGTACCTCGGGCGCGGCGCCCCGGTCCAGGTCGGGGCCGAGCGCGGACAGGGTGCGGCCCTTCGCGTCCTGGCCGCCGACCAGTCCCGGCGTGCGGGTCTGGGTGAGCCAGGCGGTGGCGAGGCGGGCCCAGCGGCGCGCCGCCGGCAGGTCAAGCCACTCGTCGTACGCGGGCGTCGGCGCGTACCGCTCGTCGGCCTCGCCGTCCGACGCCAGCAGCCCCGCCGCGTACAGCAGCTCCAGCCAGAACGCGGCGGCCTGCTCCGTCACGTCCAGCTGCGTGGCGGTGCGCTTGAGGTCGCGTACGGACAGACCTCCGGCGCGCAGGACGGCGGGGCCGCCCTCGTCCCACTTCTTCAGCAGCTCCTCGGCGGTGGCGAGCGCGGTGTACGCCTGGCCCGCCGCCGTGCTGTCCACAACCTGTGGACGGTACTCGCGCGCCGCCCCCACGGCCGGCGGCACCGGCTCGGCCGTCCGGTGCGCCCGCCCGCCGCGCAGGTGCAGCGCCACCTCGCGGGGCAGCGCGACCGTGCGGGCCGTGGTGGGCAGGAGCAGGCCCCGGTCCCGGAGCCAGCGGACGGGCGGCGTCGGGTTGGCGGTGACCTCGCCGTACGGCGGGCCCCACACGAGCCGGTCCAGCACGCCCAGCGCCTCCGTTGGCGCCTGGTCGAGGAGGGCGTCCATGCGGGCGCGGTCGGTGAACAGCGAGGTCAGCGCGGCGACCGCCGACACGGGGTCGTGGGTGGTGGGCAGGCCGACCGCCTGGAGGATCTCCTGGACGCGGCCGGGCGACATCCCGGCGGTGGCCTCCGCGACGGTCGGGCCGAGCCCGGTCGGGGAGGGGTGCTGCGGGGAGGGCGCGAGCAGTTCGCGGGCGGTGCGCACGAGGCGCAGCCGGTCGTCGCCGCCCCAGACGAGGGCCTGTTCGCGCAAGGCCGCGACGGCGCCGGGCAGGGCCGCCTCGACCTGCGGGTCGCCGCCCTCGCCCGCCATGAGGGCGCGCAGCACCGCGTACGGCGCGGGGTCGGGCGCGACGGCCAGCGCCTCGGCGGTCTGGAGGGTGAACCGGTCCAGCCGTTCCAGGGCGCGGACGACGGACGCCCGCGTCCCGGCCCGCGTGGCCAGCTGGGTCAGATCGTTCGGTACGGGTACGAGCAGGTCGGGGCGGGCCCGCAGCAGCGCGGCCAGCCCCTCGTCGCCCCGGGCCCGCAGCGCCTCCGCGAGGGTGCGGGGCGCCGCCGTACCGCCTTGGTCCTCGGGCACGTACGCCTCCCGCTCGGTGTCGCCGGTCGCCATCCGCACCACGTTAGCCCCCTGGCGCCGCCCTCAGGCGCTAACGTCGGGACGTCGGCCAGGCGACGGGCGCGATGGAGGGGCACGGTGGGCATCGAGAGCGACCAGCTGGTCTTCGACTACCTGAGCAGGGTCGGGGACCTGGCGCAGCAGCGGCAACTGCCGTCGAAGGCGCGGATGAGCCTGGTGGCGTCGCTGCGGGACGAGATCGACCGGCAGCGGGGGGACGGCGGCGGCGGCGCGGACAGCCCGGTGGAGGTGCGCCGCATCCTGGCGCGCCTGGGGTCGCCGGACGCGGTCGTGTCGGCGGTGCGGGACGGCGGGCTGAACGTGCCGGGGCAGCGGACGCCGGACGCCCCCGAGCCGCGCGACCCGGACGCGGGCCCCGAGCCGGACTGGTGGAGCGTGGTGCCGGGCTTCAAGGGCGGCGTGGAGGTCCCTGAGCTGCTGGCCCCGCCGAAGCCGAAGGACCCCCCGGCTGAAGCGCCCCCGGAGCCGCCCCGCCGCCGGGGCCTGCGGGCACTGCTGCCGAGCGCCGCGCCCCCCGCGGAGAAGCCGGAACCGGCCTCGGGCGGCAAGCGCCTCGCCCGAATCCTGCTCGGCAAGCGCGAGAAGCCCGAGGCGGAAGCGCCGCCCGCGGTGTCCCGCAAACTGGGCGACCCGGTGCTGCTGCTGGCGGCGGCCTGCCTGGTGCTGGGCACGGTCACCGGCTCATGGCCGGCGCTGGCGGCGGGCTGGCTCCTCGCGTACGCGACCCGGCGCCTGACGAGGACGCAGGCGAAGTGGGGCGTGCTGTTCCTGCCGGGCGCGGTGGCGGCGGGCTCGGCGGTCTGGCTGTGGGGCCGCCTCGACGGCCGCTGGGGCGACCCGATCGCCCCTGGAGCCTTCACCCAGGCGGTCTCGGAGACCTGGCCGTGGACCCTCCGAGCGGCAGCCCTGGCCACGGCGGCGTACCTGTTCTGGCAGGCGCGGCGGAAGTAGCGGTTCGGGCGTGCCGGGACGGTCAGAGCCCTTGCGCGACGCCGGTCCGGGCTCCCGCCGTCCGGGCCACCACACCCGAACCGCGGGGCTTCGCCGCCCGCGCCGTCGTGCCGGTGGGCGACACCCCAAGGCCTGAGGCGCGACGCACGGTCATCCGAGCCTCAACTCGTAGCGGAGGCGCTGGCGGTGGGCGGGCATCGTCATCAGGTCGGCCTGGATGGGACGGTCGTGGGCGTCGAGGGTCTGGCGGGTGAGGCGTAGGACCGGTTCGGCGGCGCCGAGTCGGAGGAGGTCCTGCTCTTCCCGTGTGGGGAGGCGTGCGGTGACTTCCTCGACGACGCGGGCGCCGGTGTGGCCGAGTTCGGCGAGGAGGGTGACCGCGCCGCCGCGGATCCTGGCCGTACCGGCGAGCGGGGTGCCTCGGGCGATGTGGGCGGGGTAGTACGTGTCGGTCAACTCGACTGGCTTTCCGTCCAGTTCGATGATGCGGCGGCGTACGGTCACCGGTTCGCCGGGTGCCAGGCCCAGGAGACTGGCGGGCTCGTCGGTGGCCGTCACCTCTCCGGCGGAGACGATGCGCTGGGTGCCCTTGCGGCCCCGTGCGGCGGCTTCTTCCGCCCAGGCGTCGCCCCGGCCCTGGGAGCGTGGGGTGACGTACGGCATCGACGTGCTGGTCCAGTGCTCCGTACCGCTCATGCCGCCCTCCCGGTGCCGGTGTCTCTTCTGCCGTCACGGTAGGCGGCTTCCGCCGCCGGGGCAGCCGGTCGGCGCCCTGGCATGTGGTTTCGAACTCGGCTCTCCTTCGTGCCGCTTTCGAGTGATGGCCGGCGCTCGTCGCGTTTTCCGATGGGGTGAGCATTTCGAGGGCGGGGGTTGCCGGGTGGGGGTGATGAGGCGGCGGATTCGCACGGGTGCGCGCTCAGTGGAGTTCTTCGCGCTTCGCTCCATCCGGGGCCTCGCGCGCATCACCCACCTGCGGATTCGCACCACTGGACGGTAGTCCCATGATGGGATCGTGTGAGTAACCGGGCGGGCCTGTCCGGTGGTTCTCCCGCGCTGTACAACGGTGACGCTCGGCCCCCCAGAGAAGACGCCCTTCACAAGGGAGATCACCGTGAGGAATCACAGGCGAGCATTCACCGCCGTACTGTCCGCCCTCGCCCTCAGTGGAATGACGCTCGCCGCGTCCGCCGCGCCCGCCAGTGCCGCGCCGCTCAACACCAAGCTGGAGGCCCACCACAGCGGCAGGTGCCTCGACGTCGCCGACGCGAACCACGAGAACGGCGCGTTCGTCCAGCAGTGGGGGTGCTACGCCACCGCCAACCAGAACTGGACCTTCACCTCGCTCGGCAACGGCTACTACAAGGTGAGCGCCGACCACAGTCGGAAGTGCCTCGACGTGGCCTACGCCAGTCAGGACGACGGCGGTGTGGTCAACCAGTGGGGCTGCTACAACACCCCCAACCAGGAGTGGAAGCTCGTCCAGCGCCCCAACGGCTACTTCGGGCTCGTCGCCCGGCACAGCGGCAAGTGCCTGGAGGTCTCCGGCGGCAACATCTACAACGGCGCCGGGGTCGTCCAGCAGACCTGCCAGGCCGACCGGCCGTACCAGGAGTGGCGCCTCGTCTAGGACGGGGGAAGGGAGGAGGATGGCCGGGCCCTTGCCCGTGGTCCCGGCTCCTGAGCCTGACCCTCCTGAGCCTGGCCCTCTGAGCCGCGACCCCTGATCCGCGACCCTGAGCCCCGGCTCCCGAGTGTCCGCTCCCCGCCGCTCCGTCCGTGTCCCCCGCGCCGCGCGACCGGCTCCCCTTCCGGGCCTCGCGCGGCGCCTCTCCGTAGCGCCGGGGGCCCCGCCCGAAGGCCCCGGCCCCCGGCCGCCCGGCGGCCCTGGCCCTACGCCACCGGGGCCACCGCCTCCCCCGCAGCCTGCGCGCCCGCCTCCACGCCCGCCTCCGCGTCCAGCGCCCGGCGCCACGCGCTCACCGCGCCCTGGGCCACCGGGGACGTCCAGCCCGCCGGCCTGGCCGCGCCGCCGATGTGGAAGGCGTCCACACCCGCCGCCAGCAGGGCCGGTACGTGGTCCAGGCGCAGGCCGCCGCCGACCAGCAGCCGGGGGCCGTGGCCCGTGCCGCCCCGCCGGGCCGTCTCCGCCTCGGCCGCCAGGACCGGCAGGCCCTCGTCCACGCCCGCGGCCGACCCGGCCGTCAGATACGTGTCCAGGCCCGGCAGGCCCGCGAGCCGGGCGCGCAGGGCGTCCCGGTCCGCGCAGTGGTCGATCGCCCGGTGGAACGTCCACCGGCAGCCGTCCAGCTCCGCCACCACCCGCTCCAGCGCCGCCAGGTCGGGGTGGCCGTCCGCGTCGAGGAAGCCGAGCACGAACTCGTCGGCGCCCTCGGAGCGCAGCTCCCCGGCCACTCGTACGAGCGCGTCCACGTCCCCCGCCGCGAAGCCGTCCGCGAGGCGCAGCATCACGCGCAGCGGCACGTCCACGGCGGCGCGGATGCGGGCGTACGTCTCGCGGGACGGGGTCAGCCCGTCGGCCGCCATGTCGGTGACCAGCTCCAGGCGGTCCGCCCCTCCGGCCTGGGCCGCGATCGCGTCCTCCGCGTCGAGGGCGATCACCTCCAGGAGTGCACGGTTGCTCATCGGACCCCAATCTCGGTGCACGGGCTGTTTACAGGTCTACAGGCCTACAGGTCTAGTCCAATGCTAATGCGTGGGCGGGATGAGGGCGCGGGGGTGCCCTGTTTACCCAGAGGGGTATACAGTGGTCCCGTTGATATACCCCCCCTGGGTATTGGAGTGTGAGATGAGTGGTCACCCGGCCGGTCCTGTGACGGCACCCGGCACCGCCGATGTGGAGCTGGCCATCGGCGGCATGACCTGCGCCTCGTGCGCGGCGCGCATCGAGAAGAAGCTCAACCGCATGGACGGCGTCGAGGCGACCGTCAACTACGCCACGGAGAAGGCCAAGGTCACCTTCGGCGGCGGCGTCTCCGTCGAGGACCTGATCGCCACCGTCGAGGCGACCGGCTACACCGCCCGGCCCCCGGCCCCGCCCGCCCAGGACGCCCGGGCCGCCCAGCCGGAGGACGAGGGCGGCGACGAGCTGGCCGACCTGCGGCAGCGGCTCCTCACCGCTCTCGTCCTGTCCGTCCCCGTCGTCGCCATGGCGATGGTCCCGCCCCTCCAGTTCGCCAACTGGCAGTGGCTCTCCCTCGTGCTCGCCGCGCCCGTCGTCATCTACGCGGGCTGGCCGTTCCACCGTGCCGCCTGGACCAACGCCCGGCACGGCGCGGCGACGATGGACACGCTGATCTCGGTCGGTACGGCGGCGGCCTTCCTGTGGTCGGTGTGGGCGCTGTTCTTCGGTACGGCGGGCATGCCGGGGATGACGCACCCGTTCGAGTTCACCATCGCCCGCAGCGACGGCGCCGGGAACATCTACCTGGAGGCCGCGGCGGGCGTCACGACGTTCATCCTGGCCGGCCGGTACTTCGAGGCGCGGTCCAAGCGCAAGGCGGGCGCGGCGCTCAGGGCCCTGATGGAGCTGGGCGCCAAGGAGGTCACCGTGCTGCGCGGCGGCCGGGAAGTGACCGTGCCCACCGCGGAGCTGCGGGTGGGGGACCGGTTCCTGGTGCGGCCGGGCGAGAAGATCGCCACGGACGGGACCGTGGTGGAGGGCGCGTCGGCCGTGGACGCGTCGATGCTGACCGGCGAGTCCGTACCGGTCGAGGTCGCCGTCGGCGACACGGTGACCGGCGCGACGCTGAACGCCGGTGGCCGCCTGGTCGTCGAGGCCACGCGGGTGGGCGCGGACACGCAGCTGGCCCGCATGGCGAAGCTGGTCGAGGACGCCCAGAACGGCAAGGCGTCGGCCCAGCGGCTCGCGGACCGCATCTCCGCCGTGTTCGTCCCCGTCGTGATCGCCCTGGCGCTCGGCACGCTCGGCTTCTGGCTCGGATCGGGCGAGGGGATGAGCGCCGCGTTCACCGCCGCCGTCGCCGTACTGATCATCGCCTGCCCCTGCGCCCTGGGCCTGGCCACGCCGACCGCGCTCATGGTCGGCACCGGGCGCGGCGCCCAGCTCGGCATCCTCATCAAGGGCCCCGAGGTCCTGGAGAACACCCGCAAGGCCGACACGATCGTCCTCGACAAGACCGGCACCGTCACCACCGGCCGCATGACGCTGCTGAAGGTCCACACCGCGGACTCCACCGACGAGGCGGAGGTGCTGCGCCTCGCCGGCGCCCTGGAGAACGCCTCCGAGCACCCCATCGCCCGCGCCGTCGCAGCCGGGGCCGCCGAGAGGACGGGCGACCTGGCCGCGCCCGAGGACTTCGCGAACGTGCCCGGCCTCGGCGTCCAGGGCGTCGTGGACGGCCACGCCGTGCTCGTCGGGCGCGAGAAGCTCCTCGCCCAGTGGGCCATGGAACTGCCCGAACCGCTGCGCCGCGCCAAGGACGAGGCGGAGGCCGCCGGACGCACCGCCATAACGGTCGCCTGGGACGGCGAGGCGCGTGCCGTCCTGGAGGTCGCGGACGCGGTGAAGGACACCAGCGCGGAGGCCATCCGCAGGCTGCGCGGCCTGGGGCTCACCCCCGTGCTGCTCACCGGCGACAACGAGGCCGTCGCCCGGTCCGTGGCCGCCGAGGTCGGCATCGACGCGGAGCACGTCATCGCGGAGGTCATGCCCGAGGACAAGGTCGAGGTCGTCAGGAAGCTCCAGGCCGAGGGCCGCAGCGTCGCCATGGTCGGCGACGGGGTCAACGACGCCGCCGCGCTCGCCCAGGCCGACCTTGGGCTCGCCATGGGCACCGGTACGGACGCGGCGATCGAGGCCGGCGACCTCACCCTCGTACGGGGCGACCTGCGCGCCGCCGCCGACGCGATCCGGCTGTCCCGGCGCACCCTCGCCACCATCAAGGGCAACCTGTTCTGGGCGTTCGCCTACAACGTCGCCGCCCTGCCGCTGGCCGCGTTGGGCTACCTGAACCCGATGATCGCGGGCGCGGCCATGGCCTTCTCGTCCGTCTTCGTCGTCGGCAACAGCCTCCGGCTGCGCGGCTTCAAGGCCGCGTGACCCCGGCGCCCGCGCGCCGGTGAGTGCGGGGCCGGGGTGCCCCCGTGTGCGGGTGGTCCCTGGCCGGGGTGCTCCTGTGCGCCGCGTGCCCCTGGGGGCCGGAGGCGGCCCGTGTGCCGCGCGACGCATTGGGGCCGGAGGCGGCCCGTGTGCCGCGCGACCCCGTGGGGCCGGGGGAGGGCCCTGCGCTGTGTGACCGCCGTGGCCGGGGTGGGGCCGTGTGTCGTGGGGGCTCGTGGGGACAATGGGCGCATGGCCGCCCCCCTGCCCCCGCATCCCGCCCACGACGAGCTGCGCCGCCGGTGGGAGGAGGCCGTCCGTGACGCGCGGGGCGGGCGCCCCGCCGACCCGGACGCGCCGCCCGCCGACCGGTACGCCGACGATCTGCTGCGCCGGTGGGCCGAGCCCCAGCGGCGGTACCACACGACCGACCACCTGCTCGCCGTCCTCCACCGCGTGGACGAGCTCGCGGACCACGCCGACGACCTCGCCGCCGTACGCCTCGCCGCCTGGTTCCACGACGCCGTGTACCTGCCCGACCGGGACACCAACGAGGAGCGCAGCGCCCGTCTCGCCGAGCGCGCCCTCCCCGAGCTGGACGTGGACCCGGCCCGTACGGCGGAGGTCGCCCGGCTCGTACGGCTCACCGTCACCCACGATCCGGCGCCCGGCGACCGTGACGGCGAGGTGCTGTGCGACGCCGACCTGGCCGTCCTCGCCGGGGGAGCGGAGGCGTACGCGGCGTACGCGGCGGCCGTACGGGAGGAGTACGGGTTCGTGCCCGACGACGCGTTCCGCACGGGCCGCGCGGGCGTGCTGCGCCAACTCCTGGGCTTGCCCTGCCTGTTCCGCACACCGTACGGCGCCGAGCACTGGGAACCCGCCGCCCGGCGCAACCTCACCGTCGAACTGGGGCTGCTGGGCGGCTGAGGCGGAGGTCCGCGCGGCGCCCTACGGCGTGCCCGCCCGGCCGGCGTGCGGGGCGCGAGGGCGCTGTGGGCCGGGCCCGCCCTCACGCGGCCCGGGCGGGCGGGAATCCTGATCGGCCCGGTGGTGTTGGCACCGGATATGCCCACCCACGACGATCATCCCCCCTCCCAGGCGGACACGATCCCGACGAAAACCGCCCCGACCGAATCCACCGGGCCCGCCAAGGCCCGGATGCCGCTCGCCGTGTACATCCTCGGCCTGTCCGTCTTCGCGCTCGGCACCAGCGAGTTCATGCTGTCCGGGCTGCTGCCGCCCATCGCGGACGACATGGACGTGTCGATCCCGCAGGCCGGGCTGCTGATATCGGCGTTCGCCATCGGCATGGTCGTCGGCGCGCCGCTGCTGGCCGTGGCGACGCTGCGGCTGCCCCGCAAGACGACGCTCGTCGCGCTGATCACCACGTTCGGCATCGGCCAGGTCGCGGGCGCCCTCGCCCCCACGTACGGGGTGCTGTTCGCGTCCCGCGTGGTGAGCGCCCTGGCGTGTGCCGGGTTCTGGGCCGTCGGCGCGGCCGTCGCCATCGCGATGGTCCAGCCGGGGGCGCGGGCCCGCGCGATGGCCGTGATGATCGGCGGACTGTCCATCGCGAACGTGCTGGGCGTCCCCGCCGGCGCGTTCCTCGGCGAGCACCTGGGCTGGCGCTCGGCGTTCTGGGCGGTCGGCGCGGCGTCCGCGATCGCCCTCGTCGGCGTGGTCACCCGCATCCCGCGCATCCCGCTGCCGGACGAGAAGCCGCAGCTGCGGCGGGAGCTGACCATCTACCGCGACCGGCAGGTGTGGCTCGCCATCGTCGTCACCGCGCTCGCGGCGGGCGGCGTGTTCTGCGCGTTCTCGTACCTGGCCCCGCTGCTCACCGACGTGGCCGGGCTGGCCTCCGGGTGGGTACCGACGGTGCTCGGGCTGTTCGGGGTCGGCGCGCTCGTCGGCACGACCATCGGCGGGCGGGTCGCGGACGCGCACCTGTTCGGCGTGCTGCTGAGCGGCATCGCGGCGTCCACGGTGCTGCTGGCGGCGCTGGCGCTGTTCGCCGGGAGCCCGGTCGCGGTGGTGGCGCTGTCGTTCCTGCTGGGCGTGTCCGCGTTCTACACGGCGCCCGCGCTGAACGCCCGGATGTTCAACGTGGCCGGCGCCGCCCCGACCCTGGCGGGCGCCACGACGACCGCCGCGTTCAACCTGGGCAACACGGGCGGTCCCTGGCTCGGCGGGACGGTCATCGACGCGGGCCTCGGCTTCCCGGCGACCGCGTGGGCGGGCGGCGCGATGACGCTCGTCGCGTTCGCGGCGGTCGTCGTGGCGCTGCGCCTGCACCGCCGGGAGGACCGTACGCCCAGCCGCGTCGTCATGGGCGCGACGACGGCCCGGCACGCGGAGGGCGAGCCCGCCGACGTCACGCTCACACGGAAGGCGCCGGACGCCGTTTAGGCCGGCGCAGCCCCGCGGCCGTGAGGCGCCGTACGAGTTCCTTCGAACCGATCTCGACGGCGCCCGCGGCCACGGCGTCCCCGTACCGCTCGGACGGGATGTCGTAGTGGTCGCCGTCGAACGCGCGCGGCGGGCACCCGATCGCGGCGGCCGCCGCGTGCAGCTCCTCGAACGACACGTCGCTGATCAGGTGCGACCACATGCGGCCGTGGCCCGGCCAGTTCGGCGGGTCGATGTACAGCGTCATGTGAGGCCGCCGACGGGAGCGACCACCACCCCGGCCCGCCCGCACACCCAGTGCGGGTCCGGGCCGAGCTCCGGCTCGACGTCCAGCGCGTGCGGGTCGCCCGCGTCGCACACCGGGCACAGCGGCCAGCGCCCGTACCGCTCCAGCAGCGCGTCCTGCACGTCCTGCGCGACGAGCCCGGCGACGTACGGGAGGCCGTCGGGCCACTGCTCGACCCACCACCGGCGCTGCGCGACCGAGTCCTCGACCAGCGACACGATCTCGGCCTCGGCGACGTCCCGGGCGGACAGGTCGGCGAGGACGAGCGCGCGTGCGGCGTGCAGCGCCTGTTCCAGGGGGTCCGGCTTGTTCATACCGCCATTCTGACGCGCGGGGTTGACGGTCACCATCGCTGAAAATACGTTTCAAGCGTGACCGAGGAGCTGAAGGAAACTTTCACCGGCGGCCCGGTGGACGGCGGACCGGACGGTGCCGGCACGGGCGTCGCAGCCGGTACGCCCGCCGGCCTCGGAGCCGGTACGAGCGCCGGTAGGGGCCCGAGCCCCGCGACCGGTACGGGTACGGGCCCCGGCCCTGGCGCCGGTCCCGCCGGTACGGCCCAGGCCCCCGGGCGTGCGGCATGGGGGCACGCTCCCGGCGTGGGCGCCGCCCCCGACGCGCTCGCCGCGAAGGTGCGCACCCTCGCGCCCTCCATGACGAGGTCCATGCAGCGCGTCGCCGAAGCGGTCGCCTCCGACCCGGCCGCCTGCGCCGCGCTCACCGTCACCGGTCTCGCGGAGCGCACCGGCACCAGCGAGGCGACCGTCGTCCGCACCGCCCGCCTCCTCGGCTACCCCGGCTACCGCGACCTGCGCCTCGCCCTCGCCGGGCTGGCCGCGCAGCGCACCTCCGGCCGGTCCCCGGCGGTCACCTCCGACATCGCCGTGGACGACTCGATCGAGGCCGTCGTCGCCAAGCTGGCCCGCGACGAGCAGCAGACCCTCGCGGACACGGCCGCCGCCCTCGACACGGCCCAGCTCGCGGCGGCCGTCACCGCCCTGGCCGAGGCCCGCCGCACCGACGTGTACGGCATCGGCGCGTCCGGCCTCGTCGCGCAGGACCTGGCGCAGAAGCTGCTGCGCATAGGGCTCGTCGCGCACGCCCACAGCGACCCGCACGTCGCCGTCACGGGCGCGGTGCAGCTCCGCTCCGGGGACGTGGCCGTCGCCATCACCCACTCGGGCGCCACCGCCGACGTGATCGAACCGCTGCGCGTCGCCTTCGAGCGGGGCGCGACGACCATCGCGATCACGGGCCGCCCCGACGGTCCCGTCGCCCAGTACGCCGACCATGTGCTGACCACCTCCACCGGCCGTGAGACCGAACTGCGCCCGGCGGCCATGTCGTCCCGTACGAGCCAACTGCTGGTGGTGGACTGCCTGTTCACGGGCGTGACGCAGCGGACGTACGCGACGGCCGCGCCCGCGCTGTCGGCGTCGTACGAGGCGCTCGCCCACCGCCGCGCGCCCCGCCAGCGCACGAACCCGCGCTGACGGCGGCCACGGACACCCGACCCACCACCCGCCGCCCACGAACCCCGACCCACCACCCACGAGCCCGACCCGCCCACAGCGACCACCTCCCCTCCCGCCGACCGCCCACCCCGCCACCTCGTACCGAGAGAGCCGCGCCATGAGCGACCCCGTCCGGGACCCCGCCGCACTCCGCACCCAGCTGGGCGCCCTCACCACCGAGGAGGTCCGCCCCGACCTGGCGGACATCGACACGCGGCCCACGCTCGACATCGCCCGCGCCATGAACGCCGGGGACCGGGCCGTGCCCGACGCGGTCGCCGCGCAACTGCCCCGCATCGCCGCCGCCATCGACGCCATCGCGCCCCGCATGGCGCGCGGCGGGCGGCTCGTCTACGCGGGCGCGGGCACGGCCGGGCGGCTCGGGGTGCTGGACGCCAGCGAGTGCCCGCCGACCTTCAACGCCGACCCTTCGCAGGTCGTCGGCCTCATCGCGGGCGGCCCGGACGCGCTCGTACGGTCGGTGGAGGGCGCGGAGGACTCGGCGGAGCTCGCCCACGACGACCTCAAGGCCCTCGGGCTCACCCCGGACGACACGGTGGTGGGCGTCTCCGCGTCGGGCCGCACCCCGTACGCGGTGGGCGCCGTGCGGTACGCGCGGGACGCGGGCGCCCTCACGGTCGGGCTGGCCTGCAACGCGGGCAGCGCCCTCGCGGAGGCGGCGGACCTGGCGATCGAGGTGGTGGTCGGGCCGGAGTTCATCAGCGGTTCGACGCGCCTGAAGTCCGGTACGGCGCAGAAGCTCGTCCTCAACATGATCTCGACGATCACGATGATCCGCCTCGGCAAGACGTACGGGAACCTGATGGTGGACGTCCGGGCCACCAACGCCAAGCTGCGGGCCCGCTCGCACCGCATCGTCGCGCAGGCCACGGGCGCCGCCGACGAGGAGATAGCGCGCGCCCTGGAGGCGACGGGCGGCGAGGTGAAGCACGCCATCCTGGTCCTGCTGGGCGGGGTGGACGCTCCGGCCGCCGCGCGCCTCCTCGCGGAGCACCACGGTCATCTGCGCGCCGCGCTGGCAGCGGCGGCCCCCTGACGCACCCCCCGCACGCGAGGCCACCCACATGACGACAACCGAAGACCCCCACCAGCCGGACCCGTCGAAGCCCCACCAGCCGGACGCCCCCCAGCCCGGCCCGCCGGACGCCTCCGAGCCTGCCCCGCCGGACGCCCCCCGGCCCGGCTCCTCCGAGCAGGGCTCGTCCGGTCCCCGTTCCACCGCCGCCGCGCTCCTCCCCCTCGTCGGCGGCGCCGCCAACATCGCTTCCGTCACCCACTGCATGACCCGCCTGCGCCTCGCCCTCCACGACCGCGCCGCGGTGCGGGACGCGGAGGTGCGCGCCCACCCGGCGGTGCTGGGCGTGGTGGAGGACGGGGCGTCGTACCAGATCGTGCTGGGCCCGGGGACGGTCGCGCGGGTCACCCCGGAGTTCCAGGCCCTGGTCGCGGCGGACGCACAGACGGGAGCCGCGCCCCCGCAGGGCCCGCCGGGCGCCGCCACGGGGGCGGGCACACCGCCGGAGGGCCGCCCGGTCCGCCGCGCCCTGCGCCGCATCGCGAACGTCTTCGTCCCGCTCATCCCCGCCCTCATCGGCTGCGGCGTCATCGCCGGACTGAACGGCCTGCTGGTCAACCTGGGCGCGCTGCCGTCCCTCACCCCCGCCCTGACCGCGATCGCGTCCGGGTTCATGGCGCTGATCGCGGTGTTCGTCGGCTACAACACGGCGCAGGAGTTCGGCGGGACGCCGATCCTCGGCGGGGCGGTCGCGGCGATCGTCGTCTACGCGGGCGTGGCGAAGGCCGAGGTGTTCGGTCAGCAGCTCAGCCCCGGCCAGGGCGGGGTGCTGGGCGCGCTGGCGGCGGCGTACCTGGCGACCCGCGTCGAGAAGTGGTGCCGCCGCCGCGTGCCCGAGGCGCTGGACGTCCTGGTCACCCCCACCCTGACCGTCCTCGTCTCGGGCCTGGCCACGGTGTACGGGCTGATGTACGCGGCCGGGAAGGTCGCTGCGGCCATCGGCACGGCCGCCGACGGGCTGCTCGCGCACGGCGGCGCGGCGGCCGGGTTCGTGATGGGCGGGCTGTTCCTGCCGCTGGTGATGCTGGGCCTGCACCAGGCGCTGATCCCGCTGCACGCGACGCTGATCGAGCAGCAGGGGTACACGGTCCTGCTGCCGGTCCTCGCGATGGCGGGCGCCGGACAGGTCGGCGCGGCGGTCGCCGTGTACGTGCGGCTGCGCCGCGCGGAGGGCCTGCGCCGCACGATCCGCTCGGCGCTCCCGGCGGGCCTCCTCGGCGTGGGCGAGCCGCTCATCTACGGCGTGACGCTCCCGCTGGGCCGCCCGTTCGTGACGGCGTGCGTGGGCGGGGCGGTCGGCGGGGGAGTGGTGGGCCTGTTCGGGATGTGGGGCGACAAGGTCGGCTCGACGGCCATCGGCCCGTCCGGCTGGGCCCTGTTCCCGCTCCTGGACGGGCCGGGCGGCGCCCTGGCGACGGTCGCGGCGTACGCGTCGGGCCTTCTGGCCGGGTACGCGGCGGGTTTCGTGGCGACGTACTTCTTCGGCCTGCGGGGGGTGACGGTGCCGGTCCAGTAGCCGTCCCCGCGCCGGATTGCCGTACCGGCAACGGAAGTTGGCCGTGCCGGTACGCCCGGCGCAGCCTGGTCGTGGCAAATGCCGGGCGACGACAACGGGAGGCCGCACCATGACGTACGACACGCACACCGCGCGCGGCGGGGACGCGCCGCTGAACGACCGGGTCCACCACGTCCCGGCCGCGGCACGGGACGCGCACCCCGCGCCCGCCGGGCGGGCCGCCGTGCACACCGCCGTCAGCGGCGGCACGACGGGCTCCAGGCGGCTGTGGATGGGCCTGGTGGAGAACCCGCCGCTCAGCGCGACCGACAACCACCACCACGGCGACTCCGAGGCGGGCGTCTACGTGGTGAGCGGGCACCCCGTGTTCGTGTACCACGACGGCACGCGGGAGGTACGGCTCCAGGGCGGGCCCGGCGACTTCTTCCTCGTACCGCCGTACGTGCCGCACCGCGAGGAGAACCCGGACCCGGAGGAGCCCGCCGTCGTGGTCATCGCCCGCACCGCCCAGGAGCCGGTCAAGGTGTCCGTGCCGCAGCTGTACCGCCTCGGGCACGGTCCGGACGGCACCTGACCGGTCCCGCGAGGACCGCGCGGCCCGGACCCTGGCGCCGGGCCTCAGCGCCGGGCCTCCTCCCGTTCCATCGTCCTCGCGGAGAGGTCATGGTTGCCCAGGACCGCCGTCTTCAGGTGCGGCAGCGGCAGCGGCGGGGTCGTGCGGGTGGCGTCGGCGTCCGGGGCTGGGGCGTTGTACGCGGTGATCGTCGTGAACGTCCTGCCCGGACCCGCGCCCGTCACCACCCAGCGGATGACGCCCTTGCCGCCCTGCTCCACCTTCTCCTGACGGACCTCCAGCACCGGCTCGTCCCCGGTGTTGCGCCGGGACGCGTCGGTGCGCACCTCGACCAGCCCCGGCCCGCGGCCGTCCTCGTCCCAGACGCTCTTCGGCCGGTGCGCGAACGTGGAACCGATGCGCCACGAGTCCCAGGGCCGTGTCGCTCCACCGCTCTCCTCGTCGGGCGCCTGGGGCAGCGCGCCGAGCGCCGTCTTCCACCTCGGCGACATGGCGATGGCCTTCAACTGCTCTCCCGCCAACGGCGGTTCGGCCCGTACCGGCGCGGCGTCGCCGTCCGGGGCGTTCCAGGTGTTGACCTCCACCATGTCGCCGGAGGCGGAGACGTAGGTGGCCTGCCGCCACTTCACCCGCGGGGCCTTGCCGGTCGTCAGCTCCCACGTCTTCACCTGCGACCCGTCCGGGAGCTTCGCCCGCGTGCAGTCGCGGGTGCGGCAGGTCACGAACTGCCGGGTGCTGTACCCGTCCGGGTCGACCCGGAACAGCTGGACCGTGACGCCGGCCCGGCCCTTGCCGTCGTCGTACTGGAGGGACGCCGCCGGGCCCAGCGGGTCGTCGGTCCCGCGCCCCGCGCGGGACTGTTTCATGCCCTCCCCGATCATCACTCTCGTCCAGGGGCTTCGAAAGCCCCTCCACTAGGACGACCGGTTGGGCCCGGGGAAACGTTTCACGCCCCGCTCAGCCCCACTGCCCCGGCCGGTGGTCCCCGCCGGGCGTGCGGATGACGGCGTTGACCCGGTTGTACGCGTTGATGACGGCGATCAGCGCGACCAGCGCGGCGAGCTGCTCGTCGTCGAAGTGCAGTGCGGCCTCCGTCCACGCCTCGTCGGTGACGCCCCCGGCGGCGTCCGCGATCCGGGTGCCCTGCTCGGTCAGCGCCAGCGCGGCGCGCTCGGCCTCGGTGAAGACGGTGGCCTCCCGCCACACGGCGACGAGGTTCAGCCGCGTCGGGGTCTCCCCGGCGTGGGCGGCGTCCTTCGTGTGCATGTCGGTGCAGGCGGCGCAGCCGTTGATCTGGCTGGCGCGGATCTTCACCAGCTCCTGGACCGTGGCGGGGAGCGGCGACTCGGTGACCACGCGGCCCGCCGAGTTGAGGTGGCGCAGGAACTTCGCGCCGACGGTGGAGCCGTGGAAGTCGAGACGGGCGTCCATGGTGAACTCCTCATCGGTAGGGGTCAATTGGCTGCCTCTGGCTGACCCCCCGCGCCGGACGATCGTGACAGGGCCGGAATGTGACCTGCGCCATACCGCCCGCCGATAGGTTGTGCGGTACGGGCCGGGGGCCGCCCGCCGGAGGGCGGCCGGGGCGGGCCCCGGACGCCGGGAGGCACTGGATGCGAGCGCTGCTGTACACGGTCGGCCTCTGGTACGTCGCGGTCGGCGCCCTGATGGTGTTCGACGACGGCGGCGGGGTGCTGCGGTTCGTCGTGGGCGTGCTGTTCGCCGCCGAGGGCGCGACGGTGACGGCGCGCGCCGCGCGGGCGGCCCGGGGCGACGCGGACGCGCGGCGGGACGTCCGCTGGAGCTGCTGGGCGGTGCTGACGCTCGTCGGGGCGGTGGTCGCCGCGTGGGTCTACAGCGTGCTGTCGGGCGGCGTCCTGCCCGAAATGGCCGCCATCGCCGTGGAAGAGGGCGTCCACTGCCTGGTGGCCGTGGTGGTGGTTCCCGCCGTCATGCCGCTGCTCGTCCTGCGCCGCCGTGCCCGGATCGAGTGCTGATCGCCTGATCGGGTGGCGTTTGGGGGAGTTCGTTTCTCCCCGGGTGGTGTGTGCCCCATGCTGGCCGAGCCGATCGACAAGATCAACGGAAGGACTCGGCCGATGACCATCGCCGCGCGGGACACCATCACGGCCAAGCTGGAGCGCCAGTTCGAGCTGCTGGACGCCGACAAGGACGGCCGCGTGAACGCGGCGGAGTTCGCGAAGATCGCGGACCGCATCATCCAGGCCTACGGGCTCGACGGGGACGACCGCCGGGCCCGCGCCCTCCGGGCCGTGAACCAGATGTACTGGATGGAGCTCGTGCGCCACTCGGGCGCCGAGAGCGACGCGCTCACCAAGGACCGGTTCGTCATGGCCAACCGCCTGGCGGCCATCGACACCAGCCGCATCAACGTCATGGAGGGCCTCGCCCACGCGTCCTTCGACATCATCGACGCCAACGGCGACAACGAGATCGACAAGGACGAGTTCCTCCGCTTCCAGCGGGACGTCTGGCAGGTTCAGGCGCCCGAGGCCATGGAGGTGTTCGGCAAGGTGGACATCGACGGGGACGGGGCGATCAGCCGCATGGAGTTCGTGCGCACGGTCCGCGAGTACTTCATGTCGATGGACCCGTCCGCGCCGGGCAGCATGCTCTTCGGCCGCGTCTGACCCTTCCGGCCCCCGGGGCCATCGCATGACGGCGGCGGTGACTGTCCGCCGCCGTCGATTCCTCCCCGGCGGCCGATCCCCGGCACCCGGCGCCCCGCCCCCGGAGCCCGGCTGCGGGCGACCCGCCCTGTGGCGTGAACCGGGCGGCGGGATACTGTCCCTCTCGCGGCGCGTCGAGCCTTCCTCCGTGCCGCTCAGGGAGGGAACACATGCGCGTACCACTGCTGCGGCGCCTGGCCACGCTGGCCACGACGCTGGGGCTCACCTCGCTCGGGCTCCTCGGCGCCGGAGCGGCACCCGCACAGGCCGCGATCAGCGACTGCCCGTCGGGCTACTTCTGTGCCTGGAAGTCGGACAACGGCACGGGCACCATGTTCAAGACGAACAAGGACCTGTCGACGCTCGGCACCTGGGACAACACGTTCCGCTCGGTCGTCAACCACACCAGCAAGTACGCCTGCGTGTACGACGAGCCGAACCACGACACGTCCGGCATGGTCGGCGTGTGGGACCCGGACCCGGCCGGCACCGAGTGGGGCTACGAGCACGGCACGGTCAGCTCGATCAAGCTCGTCTCCACGTCCCGCGAGTGCGCCTTCCGGGCCTACCCGGCGTGGTACTCGGCGCCCGCACCGCAGGCGCAGGGCTTCGGCGACATGAACGGCGACCAGAAGGCCGACGTCGTCGTACGGGACAAGGCGGGCCGCCTGTGGTTCCTGCGCGGTGACGGCAGCGGGCAGCTCATCGGCAACAGCGGCTGGAACGTCTTCAACGCGCTCGTCCGGCACGGTGACTACAGCGCCGACGGCCGCGAGGACGTCATCGCCCGCGAGGCGTCCACCGGCAGGCTCTGGTTGTACCCGGGTACCGGCAGCGGCACGCTCGGCGCCCGCAAGCTGATCGGCAACAGCGGCTGGAACGCCATGAGCCGCCTCGTCGGCTACGGCGACCTGTCCGGCGACGGCCGCACGGACCTGCTGGCCGTCGAGAAGTCCACCGGCAGGCTGTGGCTGTACCCCGGTACGTCCTCGGGCACGCTCGGCGCCCGCAAGCTGATCGGCAACGGCGGCTGGAACGCCATGAACGCCCTCGTGGGCGCGGGCGACATGAACAGCGACGGCCGCCCCGACCTGGTCGCCCGCGAGGCGTCCACGGGCAAGCTGTGGCTGTACCCGGGCGGCTCCGGAGCGCTCGGCGCCCGCGTGCTGGTCGGCTCCGGCGGCTGGAACGTCATGGAGAACATCCTCGGCCTGGGCGACTTCACCGGCGACGGCAACGCCGACCTGGCCACGTCCACGCACAGCAGCTTCGTGAACGAGATGTGCCGGGGCGTCGGCTGCCACCTCGTCTACACGGGCCGGGGCACCGGTTCGCTGAACCCGGGCGAGGTCGTCGCGGACGACTGGCACCACCTGAACGGCATCTTCTGACCGAGCCGATACGAGAGAGGGCCTCCGCGACAGCGGGGGCCCTCTCCCGGTTCACGGCGTCCGACGCTCGCTGTTCCGCCCGAGCGCGCTGTCGGTGGCGTTGCCGAGGACGACGGTGCTGTCGCGGGCGGCGCTCACGTCGGACGGCCGGGTGGTGCGCCGCCCGCCGGGCGGCGGTGCGGGCGCCGGCGGGGCCACGACCTGCGAGCCCTCACCGATGGCGCTGCGGTTCGCGTCGCCGTCGATGACGACGGCACGCGGGCCCGCGTGAAGCCGCCGCCCGCCGTCGCCCTGGCCGGTCCGGGCCAGGGCCACCACCGACACGACGAGGCCCAGCAGCGCCGCGCTCGCCCCGGCGACGCTCGCCACCCGGTCCGCCGTGTCCAGGTCCCCCCACACGGCGACCCCGGCCAGCACCGCGACCCCGGCTCCCGCGACCACGGCCAGCGCCCACAGCGCGGGCCGTACCCAGTGCGTCATCGTGCCCCCTCCTCGGTGTGCGGCTGCCCGCCGGTCCTGCGGAACCTGGCGGCGAGACGTCCACGGACACCCGCGGGCCCCTCGGCGGCGGCCTCCCGCTCCCAGTCGGCCAGCAGGGAGCCGTACGCCTCCGTCCACGGGTGTTCTTCCCCCTGTACCCGTCTGACGCCGTGTACCGCTGCCCGCATGTGCTCCAGCGCCTCCTGCCGGTGTCCCGTCTTCCACAGGGAGAGGGCGAGGCCCGCGCGGGTGGTCAGCGTGTCCGGATGGTCGGCGCCCCGGACGTGCTCCTGGTCCGCCAGCGCCTGCCGGAACACGGGGACGGCCTCGGCGAAACGGGAGGCGCCCAGATAGGCGTTGCCCAGGCACAGCCCGGCCTCCAGCGTGAGGTTGTGCTCGGGGCCGAACCTGTCCCGGCAGCGGGCCAACAGCGGCTCGGCCCGTTCGATGAGCTGTTCGGACCGCCCGGCGGCGCCGTACGCGAGCGTCACGTCGATCTCGGAGCGGACGATGTCGGGGTCGTCCGGGTCGAGGATGGCCCTGCGCGCGGTGAGCACCTGCTCGAACATCATCGCGGCCAGCCCCGGCTGCCCGGTCGCCAGGGACCACCCGGCCAGCTCGCTGTAGGCGCGCAGCGCCTCCGGGTGCTGCCGCCCGTACTGTTCGCTGAACTCGTTCGCGAGCCGGAGGGACAGCTCAAGACCCTCGTGGTGCCTCCCGGCCGAGCGCAGCGCCTTCGCCAGGCGGAAACGCGCCATGTCGGTCAGATGGGCCCCCGACCCGAGCCGCCGCTCGTACTCCTCGGTGGCCGTCCGCCAGAAGGCGAGCGCGTCCTGCACCATCTCCGTGTCCAGCAGGCTGTCGCCCAGCGGGAACAGCACCGTATGGGCCCCGGCCGTCCACAGCCGTTCCCCGGCGGTCTCGATCAGTTCCCGCCCGTTGGCGCGCAGCACCGCGTGGAGATCGCGCTCCACCAGGCCCACGTTCGCCCACGCCTCGTGGAGGGCGCCCGACGCGGTCGCGACCGCCTCGTCGAGCCGCTCGGCGGGCACCGTCTCGCGCACGGCCCGAGCGGTCAGGGCGTGGATGCGGACGGTGTGGGTGGTGCTGGTCGTGTCGTGGCTGATCAGTCCGTACCGGTGGAGGAGGCGCAGCGCCTGGTCCACCTGCGTCTGAGTGACCGCCACCGCCGCGGCCTGGTCACGGAGGAGGTGCGGCGCGTGTTCCTGGATCGTGCGGTACAGCGCCCGCGCCACGTGCTCGTGCAGCCGGGGAGTGCCCCACAGCGCGGCGGGCTGGCCCGCCGGGTCGAGGTGGGCGGCCACTTGGAGCACCGCCCGCGCGTGGGGGCCCTGCGGGTCCCGGTCGGTGGCCTCCAGGGCGAGCAGCAGCGCGGTCGTGACCTGCCGCCCGTACTTGTCGGTGTCGGCCCAGGACGGCAGTACGGCGTCCAGGCGGGCGGCGCGGTCCCGGAACAGCTGCAGGTACCTGGCGCAGGAGGTCTCCTCGCGGACCATGTACGCCGCCGCGTGCCCCAGCCCCAGGGGCAGGTGGCCGAGCGCGCGGGCCAGGGCTTCCACCTGGTCGTCGAGCAGGTGCGCCTTGCCGTCGTGGGAGAGCCGGTCGGTGAGGTAGGCCGTGGCCTCAGCGGGCGTGTACGGGCCGACGGGGATGGCCACCCGGCCCTGCCCGGTCAGCTTCGGCTCGTCGCGCAGCCGCGTGGTGGCCACGACCTGGCCGGTGCCCCGCGCCGGGTTGGGCCACCAGTCGGACACGGCGTCCGGGTCCGCGATGTCGTCCAGCACGACCAGCCAGCGGCGCGGAGTGACGTTGAGCCAGTTGAGGAACGCCCGCGCGTCGGCCTGCGGGTCCTTCCCGGTCGCGCCCGGCACGCGGGCGAGCCGCGCCGCCTCGCTGTACGCCGCCACGATCTGCGCGGCGTCACCCGCCGACACCCACAGCACTAGGTCCACACCGTCCGCGTACGCCGCCTGGGCGTGTGCCGCCGCCAACTGCGTCTTGCCGGTGCCGCCTTCCCCCACCAGCACGTGGGCGGAAGGCCGTTGCCCGGGGCCCTGGTGCGGCCGCTCCAGTGCCTGCCGCAGCTCGGGGCGCGGCTGCAACGCGGACGCGGTGAGCGGTAACTCACCGACCGGGAGGGGCCATTCGACGGGCGGCTCCTGCCCGACGTACGTCACGTGGACGGAGCTGTGGGGGCCGTTGGCGCTGAGGTGGCTGTCCCGCCCGATCTTCACCTTGTTGGGGCCGTGATCGCGGTCGTGCTTCTTCCGGTTCCTTCGCCACACAGCGGCCCCCGCTCCCGTCGCCCGGCCCCCCTGCCGGTACGTCCACGGTAACTCCGTACGGCGGCACGGCGCGGGCACTCGGCCGAAGACGAACCAGCGCCCGTGCAGCGTCAGTTCAGCGAACGGTACGGAGGAACGCGCACCACGCCTCGGGCGCGACGGCCAGCCCGGGACGGGCGGTGTCCTTGGAGTCCCGGACGTGCACGGCCTGGGGACAGGCGGCGATCTCGACGCATTGGCCGCCCTGGCCGCCGCTGTACGACGATTTGTGCCAGTCGAGGGCGACTTCGACGCAGGCGCCGCCCTGGTCACCGCTGTAGCTGCTCTTGAACCAGTTGAGCTGGTCGGTCATAGCTCTCGTGCCACCTGTTCGATCAGTTGTGTGGATGCTTCCGGGGTCAGGGCCTGCGCTCGCAGGGTGCCATAGCGCGTGAACGTGTCACCCAGCTCGGGTTGTTCGCTGAGAAAGTAGCGGCCACCCTGTCCTTCGACGTAGACGAGCTGACCTCTTCTCTCGGCGGTTTCGAGCAGGATGAACGGCCCGTTGAGACCGGCGTGGGTGCACCGGTCGGGAGGCATCACTTGCACTTCGACGTTGGGAAGCCCCGCTGTGTCGAGCAGGTGGTGCAGGCATTCCTTCAGTACCTCGGCTCCTCCGATGGGCCGGGTCAGGGCGATCATCTCGATGATGAACGTGATGTGCGGTTTGGGCGTGCGGTGAAACACCTTCTGGCGCTTCAGCCGAACGTCCACCGCTGCGTCGATCTCGACCTCGTCCAGCGCCGGGACGGCACACCTGAAGACCGCTTCGGCGTAGCGGCTGCTCTGCAACAAGCCCGGCACCAAGTGGTTTTCGTACCAGTGAATCGCGGCGGCCCCGGCCTCTTCCCCCAAGTAGTCCTCGAACCATGCGGGGACACCACTTGGGGCGATCGTCTCGGCTACCTCCTTCAGCGCACCGTCCGCACCGAGTACCCGGTCCGCCACCTCCACGAAGTGGTCCTTCGGCCTGCGCTCCCCCTTCTCGATCATCGCCACCTGGGACTTGGAGTAAGAGGTGTGCCTGCCGAGGGCTTCCATCGTGACCCCGGCCCGTTCACGATGGAACTTGAGCAGCCGCCCGAACGCTTTGGCGGCACCGGCCGACCCGCTGCCCGGTTTCTTGCCGTTGTTCACAGAGTTCACCGTCCATTTCCCCAGGTACACAGCACGCCACGAACGCCGTGTGGCGCTGGTCACAGTGAAGCGCAGCTTGCAAGCTGGTCTCATGAACTTCCCCAAGCCACTTGACAAAGCGCCCTCTTGGGTACCCGCCTCGGGGCACGCGTTACGGCACGCGGGCGTGCACTTCGACGCGGTACGGGTCTCCGGGGTGCTCGCGGAGGACGTGGCGTACCGGCTGATGACGTACACGGACTTCCAGGCGGGGCCCATCGTCCGCGAGCTGACGGGGCGCCGGTACATGTACTTCCTGGTGCCGCCCGGCACGGCGGGGGCGTACCGGTGGCCGCCGGGCGAGGCGCGGACGCTGACGCGGGGGAGCGGGAGCGCGGCGTACGTGGGGGTTCCGGCGTTCGAGGGGCTGACGTGGCCGCTGGACTGGAGGTCGCGGCCGACGGCGGCGATGCCGTTCGTGGAGCCGGACCTGCTGCATCTGCACGTCACGGAGGCGTGCGCGGAGCACGCGGCCGGGGCGCGGGGCGCGTAGCGGAGGCGTACGGCCGCCGGGGCGCGGGCGGCATCGGCTCAGGGGCCCATGCCGCCCCGCGCCCCGGTCTCACGCGGCGCCCGCGGGGGACGCGTGACGGCCGGTCCGGGGAGGCGTCAGGAGACGATGCCGCAGTCCGCGACGGCGACGGCCGCCTTGGTGCGGCCGGAGTCGCTGCCGAGGGCCTCGATCTGCTTGACGATGTCCGCGCCCTCGACGACCTCGCCGAAGACGACGTGCTTGCCGTCCAGCCACGGGGTGGGGACGGTGGTGACGAAGAACTGCGAGCCGTTGGTGTTCGGGCCGCGGTTGGCCATGCTCAGCAGGTACGGCCGGTCGTGCTTGAGCTGGAAGTCCTCGTCCGCGAAGGTCGCGCCGTAGATGCTCTTGCCGCCGGTGCCGTTGCCGTTGGTGAAGTCACCGCCCTGGAGCATGAACGCGGGGATGACGCGGTGGAAGGGGGAGCCCTTGTAGCCGTAGCCGTTCTGGCCGGTGGCCAGCTCGCGGAAGTTGCGGGCCGTCTTGGGGACGACCTCGTCGAACAGCCGGAAGACGATCCGGCCGAGGGGGGCGTCGTCGACCGTTACATCGAAGTACACGTTTTCACTCATGGCGGCGATTCTGTACGAAGGACGGCCTCGGCGCGATTTCGGCCCGGCGTCCGGCCGCTCGCCGGGCCGGCTCCCCGTCCGCCGGGGCCCTGTCAGTGGCGGGTGGCACGATCGGCGGTATGCGCGCGCACCACGACTGGTCGTCCCTGCCGTCCCCCGGCCGCATCGTCGCCGGGCTGGCCTTCCACGCGGCGTTCCTCGCCGTGATGGGCGTGCCTCCCCGCCACGCGCCCGAGCCCGGCAGGGTCGCGTACGACGACGGTGGCGGCAGCTCGTTCGTACTGGACCTGGGCGGGCCCGTGCCCATGCTGGTGGTGCGGGACCGCGACGAGTCCGGCGCCCGGCCCGGCGACGGGGCGATACGCGCGGTGCTGGGCCGGGCCGGGCTCCCCGGGCCCTTCGCGGCCGAACCGGAGCGGGGCGTCAGCGGAGCGGCCCGCTGGGACGGAACGGCCTGGGCGCCCGCGGCCGGCGTTCCGAGGCGCGTCGTCGCCCATGTCGTGGACGACGGGCACCTGCTGGCCGAGGCCGACATCGCCCTGGGCGAGGTCGCCGAGGGCGAGAGCGACCCGGACGCGCTCGCCGCTCTCCTGGCGGCGGTCCGCGCGGGCGTCTGGGAGCGCGAGACGGTCGAGGCCGCGGTGCGCCTGACGCCATACGAGGACGACGAGGAGCTGGAGGACGAGCCCGATCCCGAGGCGGCCGTCGCCGTGCTGGACCTGTACGCCCCCGTCCTGCGCGAGGCACTGGCGGCGGATCCGGCGCACTGACCGGAGCCACCGGGGCCCCCGGCCCCGTGACCGTCCACGGGACCGTCCACGGGGCCGGGGCGGCGTACGAGGCGGCCCGGTCAGCTCCGCGTGACGTCCCTGACGTGGACGAGGCCGTCGAGGGACGCCAGGTCGGCGGGGTCGAGCGGGGCGTAGCCGAACCAGGGGGACTCGCGGGGCGCGGGCGGGGGGTCGCCGAGGGCGGCCGCCAGACGCGCCGGGTCGATCAGGTGGCGGTCCTCCGGGAGGTCGTACAGGAGCCCCTCGACGGTGTCCGGCGGCGGGGCGTCCACGCCCTGGTGCCGGATCGTGCCGACGGCGGTGGCGACGAACGCGTACTCCTTCCCGAGCCGGGAGGCGACCAGGGCACCGGCGCCCCACCACTCCAGCAGCCCGCCGCCCATGCGCATGGTGCTGCGCCCGCGCTGGAGGTGGGCGTGGTGGGAGTAGACGAGGACCGGGCCGCGCTCGGCGAGGGCGAGGAGGTTGTGGGCCATCATCCGGTCGCGCTCGGCCGCCAGGCGGGTCAGGCGGGCGGGCGAGGGGTCGGCCATCGCGTGGTGGTAGCGCAGGAGGCCGGTGGCGGTGCGCCCGTACAGGCGGGCCCGCTCGTGGTCGCCGGGTGAGGCGGTGGCGCGCAGGCGCGGGTCCTGCGTGTCGAGGAGGGCGACCAGGTCGTCGGCGAGCAGCCGCAGCTCACGGGCCTCGGCGGACCGCCCGACGGACCGGGCGGGGTCGTACATGGCGGCGGGTTCGGTCCACGCCTCGTCGGGGCCGAGCAGGCGGTCGAGGGTGTCGGCGGCGCAGGGCAGCAGGTCGGCGTCCAGGCGGGCGGCGAGGTGCCGGTGGAGCGCGGTGAGGGCCCGGCGGGGGCTCGCGGCGGCCTCGATCTCCAGGGGGCCGTCGAAACCGGCGAAGCGGACGTGCTCGGAGGCGGGGCGGCCGTCGTTGTGGGCGCGCATCCAGCGGACCAGCTCCCGGTTGGCGGCGGAGGCACCCCAGCCGTGGCTGAACCCGTGCTCCATGGCGGCGTCGAGGGTGCCGGTGCCGGAGGTGACGTGGTCGTCCACGGCGAGGCCGTTGAGGCAGTCGGTCTCCAGGGCGATGGTCCGGTAGCCGTACTGCTCGACCAGCTGCCGGAACAGGTCGTTGCGGAGGCGGAGCAGGGCGTCCTCGCCGTGCGTCGGCTCGCCCAGGGCGAGCATCCGGGGCGGGGCGGGGAGGAGGCCGATCAGGGCGGAGGCTTCGACGGGATGGGTGGCGTCCTTGAGGTCAGTGGCCATGGCTTCAACCGTATCGTTGAAGGCTCGCTTGAGACTTCTGTCGCGATATCGTCGGCTGTATGGGGCGGAACCTTCAAACGGGCGGATGGCTCAGGCCGGTCGACCTGGCGCGGGAGCACGGGCTGTCCACACAGGCGGTGCGGAACTACGAGGAGGCGGGCATCCTGCCGCCCGCCGACCGGACGGCGCACGGCTACCGCAGGTACACCGCGTCGCACGCGGCGGCGCTGCGGGCGTTCCTCGCGCTGGTGCCGGGGCACGGGCACGGGACGGCGGCGGCGGTGATGCGGGCGGTGAACGAGGGCGCCGCGCGGGAGGCGTACCGGCTCATCGACGAGAGCCACGCGCAGCTGCTGGAGGACCGGCGGACCCTGCACGCGGTGGAGAAGGCCCTCCGGGACCTGGAGCCGCTGGGCGACACGCCCGAGACGCCGGGCTCGGGCGCCGCCGGTCGCGCGGGCTCCGGTTCCGGCGGGACGTTCATCGGCCCGCTGGCGCGGAGGCTCGGCATCCGCCCGGCGACGCTGCGCACCTGGGAGCGCGCCGGACTGGTGCGCCCGCGCCGCGACCCGGTGACCGGGTACCGGGTGTACGACGAGGCCGACGTCCGGGACGTCCGGCTGGCCCACCAGCTGCGGCGCGGCGGCTACCCCCTGGAGCGGATCGCCCTGCTGCTCGACCAGGTGCGCTCGGCGGGCGGCCTGGAACCCCTGGGCGCCGCACTGGCCGACTGGCACGCCCGCCTGTCGGCCCGGGGCCGGGCGATGCTGGCGGGCGCGGCAGCCCTGGACGCGTACCTCCACACCCGCGCCTGACCCCCGCCCGACGCCCGCCGACCGGGCGTGAGGCCCGGGGCGCTGTGACGTCGGAGACAACGGGGGCAGACGGCCCTCACCCCGTTCGCTCGACGGGCAGCATCGCGGTGATGACGAGGAGGCTAAGTGCCGGTGGAGACCGCGGAGTTGCACAGACGGTCCGGGCTGTGGGAGGCGCGAGGCCATTCGGCCTCGTACGAGGAGCTGGCGGCGCGGACCGCCGAGGACGGCGAACTGCTCGCGTTCATCGACGGGTTGCCCGCGGACCGGGCGGCAACCGGACCTGCTTCTCGCGACGGTGCGACATCTCGGTGGGCCGACCGGGGACTTCACCGCGTTCCGGACTTGGGTGCTGGGCCACTGGGACGAGGTGCGCCGTACGGTGCTGGAACGGCGCACCCGGACCAACGAGCCCGGCCGCTGCGCCACGCTGCTGCCGCTGCTTGCGGGCCTGCCGCAGCCGCTCGCGCTGATCGAGGCGGGCGCGTCGGCGGGGCTGTGCCTGTACCCGGACCGGTACCGGTACGCGTACGACGGGCGGCCCCCGTTCGGCGCGGAGGGCGGGGGCGTCACGCTGGAGTGCCGTACGGACGGGGCCGTTCCGCTGCCGGGGCGTCTGTCCGAGGTGGCTTGGCGGGCGGGCATCGACCTGAACCCGCTCGACGTCCGGGACGAGGCCGACACGCGGTGGCTGGAGTGTCTGGTGTGGCCACTGGATCTCCAACGAGACGCCGCACGTCCTGCCGTCCGTGCAGTCCCGGCTGCCCCGGCCTCCGGCCCCCGACCGGGCGGTGTTCGCACTTGCCCTGGACGAACACCCCGTCGCCTTCACGGGCCCGCACGGCGAGTGGCTGGAGTGGTTCGCCTGAGGCACGCGCCGCGGGGCGAGGCCGACCGGTGGGGGCGGCGCGGGTCGGGGATGCCCGTAACGGAAGCCGTCCGCGCGCCCCGTGGGACGAGGTCGCCGCCGCGTACGGGGCGGTGGGCGGTGCCCGGTGGGCCGTCGATGCCGTCGGCGGCCGCGGGTGCGTAGATCGGAACAATTGACCCGATCGGGTGTGAACGCGGCGATTCCCCGCAGGGCCGGGCCAGTTGACCGAATGATCTGGCGATGGAGCTACTTCCCGCCCGCGGGTTCTGCCCCGGGCGCCCTCAGCACACCCTGGAGAATCCATGCGACACCCTGTGTCCCGGCTGCGCGCCCGGGCGCTGGCAGTGGGCCTGTCCGCGCTGACCGCGCTCGCGCTCCTGCCGTCGGCGTCGGCAGGCGCGGCCGACCCGTACAGGTGGGCCGCGCTGGGCGACTCGTACACCTCGGGTCTCTTCGTCGGCGACCCCACCCCCGCCCTCGGGAACGTGTCACGCGACGGCTGCGACCGCACCACGGGCACCTACCCGGACCTCGTGGCCCGGGAGCTCGCCCAGTTCCCGCCCGGCCAGCCCGTCCAGCTGACCGACGTCAGCTGCGGGGGCGCCGACATCGGCGATGTCGCGGAGGAGCGGCAGCAGCCGCTCAGCCCGGTCCAGGCGCCCGGCGGCGATCCCGCCAACTGGCCGGAGGTCGCCCCGCAGGTCCAGCGGGCCGGGCTCGACGGCACGACCGACGTCGTCACCATCGGCGTCGGCGGGAACTCCCTGCCCTTCGCCGCCGTGCTCGGCAAGTGCGCCGAACTCGGTCTGCTCGGACGGTCGTGCCAGGAGTACTACACGAACCCGCCCGCGGGCGAGGAGAGCATCGGCCAGAAGCTGGCCAGGGTGGAGAGGGAGTACGTCGAGATGCTGGCCGAGGTGCACCAGGCGGCACCGAACGCCAAGGTCATCACGGTCGGCTATCCGGCGGTCCTGCCGCAGGACGGCAACGACTGCACCCGCCTGAACATGACGCAGCTCGGCACGGTCCGCGCCGCCGACATCGACTGGCTCCGCGTCGGCGTCCTCGAACCGCTCAACCGGACCATCGCCCGGGTCAGCTCGTTCTTCGGGGACCGCTACGTCGACCTCTACAGCTCCAGCGTCGACCACCACGTGTGCAAGCCCGCGGGCACCAAGTGGGTCGAGGGGATCTGCGGCGACGCCGCCGACCACTGGCCGGCCGCGCTCACCCGGCCGGTGCGCTTCGACTGCTCGCTCCTGGGCAAGCGCATCACGCTCGTCCACCCCAACGCCGCGGGCCACGCCAACGCCGCGGACCACGTCGAGCGCGCGATCCGCATCGCCCTCCTCGACCGCTGACCGGGGCACCCCGGACGCCGTACGGCCCCCGCCGCGCCCTGGTGGCGCGACGGGGGCCGTGACGCTGCGCGTGCCGTTACGCCAGGCTGTTGAAGGCCGTTCCCTCGCCCGCGTACAGGTTCGTCGTCCAGCGGGCGAACGGGGCCGTCGCCGAGCCCGTCGAGCGGTACACGTACGTGCCGTTCGCGCCGTACGCGACGAGGTCCGGGCGGCCGTCGCCCGTCACGTCCCCGGCGCCGACGAGCTGCGTGAACGCGTTCCAGCCGGAGCCGACGCGCACGCGGGTGGAGAAGTTGCCCGCGCCGTCGCCCTGGTACAGCCACAGCACGCCGTACGCGTCGCGCGCGACGAGGTCGCCCGCCGGGTCGCCCGCGATGTCCCCGACGGCGGTGATCGTGTTGTAGATCTGCCAGCCGCCGCCGACGCGGACGCGGTTGGCGAGCGGGGCGGAGGCGTTGCCGGTGCCCGGGTAGGCCCACAGCACGCCCGAGGTGTCACGGGCGACGAGGTCGGGGCGCCCGTCGCCGGTCAGGTCGCTGCCGCCCGCCAGCTTGTCGTAGATCTGCCAGCCGCTGCCGATCTGGACGCGCGCGGTGAAGTTGCCCGCGCCGGTGCCCTCGTACAGCCAGAGCCCGCCCGACGTGTCCCGCGCGATGAGGTCGCCCACGGGTGAGCCGCCGACGTTCCCCACGGCCTCGATCTGGTTGTAGGCCTGCCAGCCGCGGCCGATCTGCTCGCGCTTCGCGGCGGTGACGTGGCTGCCCGTCGGCCAGTCGAACAGGTCGTCCCGCCACAGCGTGCCCGAGGCGTCCCGCGCGAGGACGTCCGTCGAACCGTTGTCGTTGAAGTCGTGCGGGTTCGCCTGGCGCGTCACCGGGAAGCCGCCCGACGCGGTCGCCGCGCCGCCGATCCCGTCCTCCGGGGTGGCGGTGAGGTGCCAGGTGTACGCGCCGTTCGGGGCGCTGGCACCGTCCAGGAGGCCGTCCCACGCGAACGTGAAACGGCTGCTGCCGTCGGACGGCCGCGGCAGGCGCTGGGTGAGGGCCTTGCCGGTGGCCGTGTGGGTGAGGGTGAGGTCCACGGTGGCGTTGGCGCGGGACAGCGTCCACTCCATCGGGGCGGTGCTGCCCGGCTGCTCCAGGTCCACGGCGGCGGGGACCTTCGACTCGTTCACCTTCAGGGCCATGACCTTGTCGGTGCGGGCGACGAGCGTGGCCGTCGGGCGGCCCTGGTCGCCCACCTCGATGCGGAACAGGCCGTCCGCGTCCGCCGTGGAGCCGCGCACCAGCAGGGTGCCGTCCGGGGCGTGGGCCACGCTGGAGTAGTGCTCCAGCAGCACGTACGGCTCGGACGTGGAGCTCTTGGTGCTCCGCGCGTACAGCGGGCTCTGCACCACGTCCTGCACCGGGCCGGGGACGCCGTAGAGGAGCGTGTCCCACAGGATGCCCTCGATGCGGGCGGCGGCCATGTGGCTTTCCATGCGGAAGTTCGTGCCGGTGGCGTCCGCGGCCACGGCGAGCCGCGTGTAGCCGGTGGGGTAGTCCACCCACGCGGTGTAGTCGGCGGTGACCGCGCCCGTGGAGTTGTGGTTCCACGCGGCGATGTGCTGCGTGCCCGTGCCGGTGCTCCACATGTCCACGGCCGTGTCGCCCTCGACGGGGGCCTTCGTCTTCCAGAACTGCGTCCGGTACGTGGCCTGTGACCACACGCGGTTGCTGCCCAGGACGAGCATCTGGTGGCCGGTGGTCGCGACGACCTTGAAATCGATGCTGTAGAAGCCGGCCGAGCGCTTCGTCTTCTTCGTGATGCCGTCGGTCTGCGTGAGCTGCCACAGCTCGTGGTAGTCCTGGGTGGTCGGCACCTTCACGAAGAGGTTCCCGCCGACGACGCCGACGAGCTTGGCCCCGGGCTTGAACTCGGCCGCCAGATCGACGGAGAAGGACGTGGCGGCGCCCGCGCTCATGTCCCGCACGAACACCGTGCCGGCGCCGTCGCTGGTGACGACGGTGTCGGAGTGGCTGTCGTGGCCGATGGTGCCCGTGGTGATCGGCTCGACCGAGCCGTCGGCGTAACGGTGCCACTCCAGCACGGTGTTGCCCGTGCCGTCCTCGCGGGACGTGAGGTAGCCGGAGTCGCCGGTGCTGACGATGTCGGCGTCGAGCGGCAGGCTCGCCTCGTCGGTGGTGCCGGTGGTGCTCGCGCCCGGGGCGGCGGGGGCCTGCGCCACGGGGGTGGCGGCGGGCGCGGCCACGGCGCCCGGCGAGGCGAGGACGCCCGCGCCGACCGTCACGGCGAGCACGGTGGCGACGGAGGCGGTGAGACGGCGTCGGGTGGTGCGGGCGGAAGCCAAGGAAGTTCCTCCTGATGAGCGGAGCGGCACGCACCTGGCGCGTACCGCTCGCTCAGACTTTCGAGAACCCCCTGAGGTTGTACGCCACTTCCACGTCGGCGCCCCGGGCGAGGCGGTGGCCCCCCCGCCGACGGCCCGCGTCGGCTGGCGTGTACGCCCGCGCCGACTGGCGGCCCCGCGCCGACTGGCGGCCGGGCTGGCTGCGCAGCCCTCAGAACACCCCCGCGACGAGCTTCCGCGTCGCCGTCTGGAACGCCCCGGCGAGCGTCCTCGCGTCGTCGTCCACGTAGTTGAGCGCGGCGGTCAGGGTCGTGCCGCCGTCCGGCGTGCTGTACATCAGGGCCGCGTGGCCCGCGAAGCCGCCGTTGTGGGTGATGACCGTGGCGCCGCTCTCCGTCTGCTGGACGAACACCCCGAGTCCGTAGCCCGCCTTCGGGTCCGGGGCGCACATCTCGGCCAGCAGCGGGACCGGGAGGAGCCTGCCGCCCAGGAGCGCCGAGAGGAACGTGTGGAGGTCGCGGGTCGTCGAGATCATGTCGCCGCCGCTGGAGATCCAGGAGGGGTTCTGGCGGGTGACGTCGATGGTCTCCTGCCGCCCGGCGTCCTCCAGCCGGTAGTACGCGTGGGCGTGCGGCCCTGGCACGTCGGCATCGGTGTCCGGTACGACGGTGTCCGACAGCCCGAGCGGCGCCAGTACCAGCCGCCGCATCTCCTCGGCGAGCGGGCGGCCGGTGACCTTCTCGGCCAGCAGCCGGGCCAGTACGTAGTTGGTGTTGGAGTAGCTCCAGTCCGTCCCCGGCTCGAACCGGGCCGGCCTGGACAGCGCCAGGCGGACCAGCTCCTCCGGCCGGTACGTCCTGAACCGGCCCTCCACCCACTCCCGGCCCTGCCACGGGATGCCGGGCACGACCGTCCCGTCCTCGTAGTGCTCGCCGGTGAAGTTGAACACCCCGCTCGTGTGCTGGAGCAGCATCCGCACCGTGATCCGCCGGTCCAGCCCGTACCCGGGCAGCCGGTCGGCCACCGGGTCGTCCAGCCGGACCGCGCCGTCGGCCACCAGGCGCAGCACCAGCGCGGCGACGAAGGTCTTGGTGTTGCTGCCGATCCTGACCCGCCCGTCGAGCGGCGGCCGCGCGTCCTCGCCCAGCCTGCGCGTCCCGGCACTGCCCGCCCACTCGCCGCGCTGGTCGTTCACGCGCAGCTGGACCCCGGTGAAACCGGAGTCGACGATCTCCTGGATGGCCGTCTGCAACTCGGGGCGGTCCTGCCCGGCAACGGTGTGGGACATGGCTGCGCGCTCCTTCTGGCGGGGGTGGGGGTGATGTTTCCTGTTGAGGAAACGCTACGTTGCCTTTCGCTGAGCACCAAGGCTCTCATTGCATGAGTTCCGCATAACAGCAGGTGGTTGCCTGGAAATCGTTGCAACTTCAGTGGGTCGTAACGCAACAGCCTGGATGTGCTCATTGCAATAGGATGGTGGTGAACGCTACACTCGGCCGGAACGTACGCGCGCCACGGAGGAGATCGGGATGCCGGGAGGCAGGCTCACGCAGCAGGAGCGCCAGCAGATCGCGCTGGGGCTGGCCGACGGCCTCGCCTACGCGGAGATCGCCCGGCGCCTGGACCGCCCGACCTCGACGGTCACGCGCGAGGTGATGCGCAACGGCGGCCCCACCGCGTACCGCGCCGACCTGGCCCACCGCGCCACCGAACGCCGGGCCCGCCGCCGCAGGCAGGTCGCGGCCCGGGGGGCGGTGGCGCTCCCGCAGGCGCATGGGCGTGACGCGGAGGCGGTCGCCGAGTTCGAGGAGACGTTCACCACCGTCCTCATGGCGTCCGGCATGCCCAAGATGATGTCCCGGGTGATGGCGGCCCTCACCCTCACCGACGAGGGCAGCCTCACCGCCTCGGAGCTGGCCCGGCACCTCCAGGTCAGCCCCGCGTCCGTCTCCAAGGCCGTCGCGTACCTGGAGAGCCAGGGTCTCATCGGCCGCGAGCGGGACGAACGCCACCGCCGCGAGCGGTACGTCATCGGGGACGACGTCTGGTACCGGTCGATGATGGCCAGCGCCGAGTCCACCCTCCGCCTGGTCGGGATCGCGCGGCAGGGCGTCGGGGTCCTCGGCCCCGGCACCCCGGCCGCCGCCCGCCTGGAGAACACCGCACGCTTCCTGGACTTCATCTCCGAGAGCATCGCCCGAGCGGCCGAGCAGGCCCGCGAGATCCTCCACGCGCAACCGGCCACGGCGCAGGGCGGTACCGGCGATTGACGCCCGGCGCCTCCACAGGGGCAGTACTCTCACCGTAGTGGTCGCGGTGTAGTACTACGAGCGGAGTGGTTGCGGATGGTGAGGCGGAACGACGAACGGCGCGCGGCCCTGGTGGACGCGGCGATCGAGGTGCTGGCCAGGGAGGGCGCGCGCGGGCTGACGTACCGGGCGGTGGACACCGAGGCGACCGTCCCCCCGGGCACCGCGTCCAACTACTTCGCCAGCCGCGACGACCTGCTCACGCAGGCCGGGGCCCGGGTGTACGAGCGGCTCCAGCCCGACGAGGCGGTGTTCGCCCGGCATCGGGCGGCGGGGCGCGACCGGGAGACGTACGTGGAGCTGATGCGCGAGGTCGTGGCGCGGGTCGCCGCGTTCCGCACCGGCTACCTCGCGCTGCTGGAGCTGCGCCTGGAGGCGACCCGCCGCCCCGAGCTGCGCAGGGTCCTCACCGAGCGGGTCCGCGCCGACGTGGACGCCAACATCGCGTACCACGAGTCCTCCGGCCTGCCCGGCGACACCACGGCCGTGAAGCTCCTGATGCTGGCCCTGAACTGGCTCATCGTGGAGCAGCTCACCCTGCCGGACGTCTTCTCGGAGGCGGAACGCGACGAACTGGTCGCGGCGGCGGTGCGGCGCATCGTCACGGAGGACTGACGCCAGGCAGGACCCGGGGTGTGCCGGGTGCCCGGCCGGGCCGGGCGGGGCGGGGGCCTCAGCCGAACCGGAACAGCAGCCTGACGGCGTCGTCCCCGTGCAGGGCGGCGAGGGTCCGCATGACCGTCCAGACGGGTCCCGAGTGGCCCAGGCGGGGGCTCCGCGCCCCCTCAGTCGCCCCCCGTCCCGAACCACTCCTCCGCCAGGTCGTCCAGGGTGCTGCCGCGCGGCGGGTTCAGGCGGAGGTACCAGGCGAGGTCGGCGCACACATGGAGGAGCGTGTACGCCATCGACGTGCGCGGGTCCACCCGGTGGCCGTACGCGTCCGTGAGGCGGGCCATCAGCGACCGGTCGGCACCCGTGACGAAGACGCCCACGCCGACGAAGTCGTACGCCGGGTCGCCGATCATCGCGGGCTCGAAGTCGAACAGGCCCGACAGGCGCCAGCCGTCCGGTTCGACCATGAAGTGCTGGCGCATGACCTCTGTGTGCAGCAGCGCCGGGCGGGGCGGGACGCGCGGCAGCGGCACCGCCGCCAGGAAGTCCGGGATCTGCTCCAGCCACGCGTCCGGCAGGCCCCGGTCGCGCTGCCGGGCCACCGCCGCCGCCCGCTGCCGGTCCGTGAACGCGCCCCAGTCGCCGGGCCCCAGCACGTCCGCGAGCGGCGCCGGGTCCAGGGCGTGCAGCACCGCCAGCGCCTCGCCGATCTCCGCCACCAGCCGCTCCCGGGCGCCCGCCGGGACCGAATCCCACACGCGCGCCAGGTTCTGCCCCCGCAGCCGGGACATCAGCACGTACCGCCAGCCGTTCTCGTACGCCCCGGCCGCCCGCACCCGCGGGGTCGGCACCGGCAGCCGGTCCTCCAGGTACGACAGGACCCGCCCCTCCGCGAGGCCGTCCGCCGCGGCGGCGCCCGGGAACAGCTTCAGCACATGGTCGTCGCCCACCGCGTACACCGGCTGCGACCCCTCCGCGAAGCGCACCAGCGGCGCCCCCGCCAGGCCCAGGCGGGCGCACAGGTCCACTGCCCCCGGCCGCATCACCGCCTCATCGGGTACGACGGCATCCCAGTCCTCGTCCGTTTCCCCCATGGGCAGCATGGGCGGACGGTAGGGCCCAACCGGCCTCCGGGGCAATGGGGTTAATGGGTTGAGCGGCCGCCGTCCGGTGGTGAGGATGGGGCGCGTGGACCGCCTGGAAGCCGCCGAGCCCCTTCTCCGCACCGCGCGGATGGAACTGCGCCCCTTCACCGGGCACGACGAGCCGCTGATCGTCGCGCTGGACGGCGACCCCGAGGTGATGCGGTACCTCACCGGCGGGCGGCCGACGCCCCCGCAGGCCGTACGGGAACGGGCCCTGCCCCGGCTCATGCGGCGGTACGCGTGCCTCGGCGGCCTGCCGGGCTTCTGGGCCGCGCGGGAGGGCGAGGCGTTCCTCGGGTGGTTCGAACTGCGGCCGGTCCAGGACGACAGCGCCGACACGGTGGAGCTGGGCTACCGGCTGCGGCGCGACGCGTGGGGGCACGGGTACGCCACCGAGGGGGCGCGGGCGCTGGTCGAGCTGGCCTTCACCGGCCTGGGCGTCCAGCGGATCACCGCCAACACCATGACGGTCAACGCCGGTTCCCGGCGCGTCATGGAGAAGAGCGGGCTCGTGTACGTGCGGACGTACTTCGGGGACTGGCCCGAGCGGATCGACGGCTCCGAGCACGGGGAGGTCGAGTACGAAATGACGCATGACGACTGGCGGTTGCGCCGCCCCGAGTAACCCGCACCCTGCGACGAACGGTGCCCCCAGGCCCCCGCCGGTTGGCCCAGGCGCCCGCGCGCTGCCCCGGGGCCCGGCGCCCGCGCGACGCGTGCCGTCCTGCGGGCCGCAGTCCGCTGTGGCTTCCCTGTGCGGGGCCGCGTCGCCCTGCCGGGCGGGTCCGCTCCGCTGTGGGTTCCGCCCCCGTTGTGGGCAGGCGTTCCGCACGGCGGAACGGGTGGGCACAACGGGGTGCCCCGCCCAGAGGGTTGCCCACCTGTGCGTGAGGCGCTGGTACCGGTACTCGGCAAGACCGCTGTGCCCACCCGTTCCGCCCCTGGCGGACCAGCTGCCCACAGCGTAAGCGTCCCGCAGGGCAGGGCAGCTCCACCCCGCACGGGGTGGAGCCGTGTTGGGCGTCGTGCGGGGGGCTGCGCACGGCGGAGGGGGCGGAGCGACTCCGGGGTCGCGCCGTGCCGGACGGGCGCAACCGGGGTCCGTCCGGGTCGAGTCGGCGCCGTGCGGGGGCCTGGGGGCTGCGGGGGCGGGAGCCCCGGGGGGTCGGTGAGCAACCGGGCCCGCACGCTCACCGCTCGCGGGGGAGCCAGCCGTTCTGGACCGCCCGGACGCCCGCCTCGAAGCGGCTCCGCGCGCCCAGCCGCTCCATCAGCTGCGTCGCGATCCGCCGGGCCGTGCGGTGCGAGACGCCCAGCCGCTTCGCTATCGCCTCGTCCGTGTGGCCCTCCGCCAGCAGCCGCAGCGCCGTCGCCTCCTGGCCGCTCAGCCCGTTCACGTCCCGCTTGCGGACCGTGCCCAGCGGCGTGGCCATCTCCCAGATGCTGTCGAACAGGGCGCACAGCGCCGTCAGCGTGCCGCTCCCCGTCAGGATCACCGCGCCCGCGCTCGTGTCCTCGCAGTCCACCGGCAGCAGCGCCAGCTCCCGGTCCGCTATCAGCATGCGCGTCGGCAGCGCCGCCACCGTCCGGACCTCCGCGCCCAGTTCGGTGAGGAAGTCCGCGTGGGCGACGGTCGCCTGGCTGTTGCGCATCGAGTCCAGGTACACCGTCCGCATCCTCACCCCGCGCCGCAGCAGCTGCTCGTTCAGCGGGCGGGACGAGCGCAGCGCGTCCTCCGTCTGCGCCCCGTCCGGCGCGAACGACATCACCTCGTGCCGGATGTCCCGCTGGAGCGACGCCAGCCGCTCCCGTACGGCGTCGAGGCCGACGAGCTGCTCGACACCGGGGTTCGTGGCGTCCGCCTCCTGCCCCGCGTACTCGGAGATCAGCTTCGCGGCGGCCGCCCGCGACATCTCGATGCGGTGCTGGTGCGCGGCCAGCTCCGCGGACTGCCGGGCCAGCAGCGTCTCCAGGCCCAGGTCGGGGCTGACGGCCCGCAGCCGGCCCGGGTGCTCGTACGAATCCGCGACCAGGCCGAGCCGGGAAAGCCGGTCCTGTGCCGAACGGACCGATTCGGCGGAAATGCCGAGGCGGTCCCCGAGCTGCTCCACGTCTTCCCGCGGGCATCTGAGCATCAGGCGGTAGACGGACTCGGCGGTGCTGTCCAGTCCGAGTGATTCGAGCAAGCTCTCCCCCTTGAGCCACGGAATATGCCTCAGGCACCCGCGCGATGATAGGCCCCGGCCGACTGGGGCAACAAGGCCGTATTGCCATTCGGCCCATGTCAACGGCATGTGCCGGCCCCACCGGAGGCCGGAACTTGCCGCTCCGGCAGGTGGACACCTTGGGTCAAGGACGGATCTGGCCACCGGAAACCGCTTCACCGGTGCCGCACGACCGGCAAAGCTTGATCCCGTCGACGGCACCGGAACCGTCGGCGGCCTTCCGGAAGTACGTCTGGCGCATCGCTCTTTCCGTGCGTCGGCACCCACGCGCCCATTCGCCTTTCACGGCGTGTTTCGGACGCGTTAACCGTGCCTGTTTCAGTCCGCCTTTCAACTTAAGGAATCAGCCATGTTCGCGCTCGGTCTCGTTCGTGCCGCTGTCGTCACCGCCGTCCTCGGCTGCGCCGCCCTCGTGGCCCCCGCCGCCATGGCGGCCGGTGACACGTCGCCCGCCCTGGTGGCCACGGCGGCGACCACGCCGACGACCACGTCGGGCGACTCCGGCGAGGACGACTGGACCTGGCAGCGGTGACGCAGTGGCCCCCACCCACCCCTGTGACTGAACCCTGGGAGTCCTCGTGGACATAAGGCAACTGACCACATTTCACAAAGTCGCGACCCTGCTCAGCTTCACCCGCGCCGCGACGGAGCTCCGGTACGCGCAGTCCAGCGTCACCGCCCAGATCAAGAACCTGGAGTCGTCCCTGGGCGTCGAGCTGTTCGAACGGCTCGGCGCCAGGATCCAGCTGACCCCGGCCGGGCAGCGGCTGCTCCCGTACGCCGAGCAGATGCTCGCCCTCGCCGGTGAGGCGCGCGGTGTCGCGGCGGGCGGCGGCGAGCCGTCCGGGATGCTGACCGTCGGCACGATGGAGAGCATCACCTCGTACCGCATGCCGCCCGTGCTGGAGTTCTTCCACCACCGCTACCCGCAGCTCCAGCTCGTGCTGCGGCCCAGCCTGTGCGCGGAGACCCTGTACTCGCTGCGTCAGGGCACCTTCGACATGGGCTTCCTCATGGAGGCCGAGACCCGCCACTCCGGCGTGGAGAGCGAGGTGCTGGGCGCCGAGCCGCTCGTCGTGGTGGCCGCTCCCGGCCACCCGCTGGCCCAGGAGGAGAAGGTCACCCTCGACCAGCTCCGCGAGGTGCAGGTGCTGGCGCCCGAGGCGGGCTGCGCCTACCGCGAGCTGTTCGAGGCCGAGCTGAACAGCGGCTCCGGCGAGCCCGTGCCGTTCCTGGAGTTCGGCAACATCGAGTCCATCAAGCGCGGTCTGGCCGCCGGTCTCGGGGTCGCCCTGCTGCCCACGATGACCGTCGCCGACGACCTGGCGGCGGGCTCGTTCGCCGCGCTCGCCTGGGAGCCGCCGTTCGAGGTGTACACGCAGCTCGCCTGGCGCCGGGGCCGGCGGCAGACCCGCGAGATGCGGCTGTTCATCGAGCGGACCATGGAGTGCATGGCGAGCGAGTACGACCCGGTCGCCGCCTCGCCCGCCACCGCGGGCTCCCCGGCCGAGCCGGCCGGGCCGGACGGCGACACCGGCCCTGCCTGACGCCCGAGGGCGTACCGGCCGGTCCGCCGTGCCACCACCCGGCGCCCTCGCGCCCCTCGCGCACCCCGGGCGGGAGGCGCCCCACCGGCGGCGGACCGGCCGCCCCGCCCCACCCCCCGTGGCGCCCACTGGGACCCCCGCACAGCCGGGCGGCGCACCACCACGTCCCAGCCGGGCATCGAAACGCCTGATCCGCGCCATCGGGAATGTCCTGGGCTCCGTCCTGGACCCGAAACCACCCGAGCGGACAGCATTTCATCCGTCACTCCACCCCTTTGCGGAGAAGGTCATGACGAATATCGAGCGCCCGGCAAAAAAATTCATCGTGTCGAGCGTTTCCTCCGACGCCCACATGTGGAATCTGGTCTTCCTTCAACTCCTGCTGGAGGAGCACGGAGGGGAGGTCCACAATCTCGGCGCCTGCGTCCCGGACCAGGTCATCATCGACGAATGCCGGAAGGTCCGCCCTGATGTCCTGGTCCTCAGCACCGTCAACGGACACGGCCACATCGACGGGCTCCGGCTCATCAAGAAGATACGCAGCGAACCCGACCTGAAGGACCTGCGCGTCGTCATCGGCGGAAAGCTCGGCGTGCGCGGCGCGGAAAACGTGAAATTCATCCAGGGCCTCGCCGACGGCGGCTTCGACGGCGTCTTCGAGTCCGAGGGCGGGCTGCGGAACTTCCAGGAGTTCCTCGGCCTCGGCGGCCGTCCCGCCCCGCGCGCCCTGCCCCGCCCCCAGCCCGCCGTGCCCGTTCCCGGCATGGCCGAGGCCACCGAGGACGCGTCGCGGCTCGCGGAGGCCATCGCATGAGCCTCCTGACCCCGCCAGCCGCCGACCCCGTACGGCACGACGCCGCCGCGCCCGTACGGCCCGGTGGCGCCGCCGATCCCGCACGCCCCGGCACCGACGTGCCGTACGACAACCGCTTCTCCGCCTTCGTGCACCGCACCAGCCGCGCGGGCGGGCTCGTCGTCCAGCCGCGCATGGGCTTCGCGGAGATCCCCGTCATGCGCGACGGCCTCCTCGGTGTGCGCGCCGCCCGTGCCGCGTCCGTCGGCACCATCACCCTCGACAGCTACACCCGCGTCAACGACCACGAATCGGCCCGCGAGGCCCTGCGCACCGGCGCCGAACTCAACGGCTTCCCACTCGTCGCGCACGGTGCCGACACGACCCGCGCCATGCTCGCCGGGGTCGCCGGGCCGGACTTCCCCGTCCAGGTGCGGCACGGCTCCGCCCTCCCGTACCCGCTGTTCGAGGCGATGGTCGAGGCGGGCATCGACGCCACCGAGGGCGGGCCCGTCTCGTACTGCCTGCCCTACAGCCGCGTCCCGCTCAGCGAGGCCGTCGACGCCTGGTCCCGCTGCTGCGAACTGCTCGCCTCGCAGGAGCTGCAGATGCACCTGGAGAGCTTCGGCGGCTGCATGCTCGGCCAGCTCTGCCCGCCGAGCCTGCTCGTCGCGCTCAGCGTCCTGGAGGGCCTGTTCTTCGCCGAGCACGGACTGCGCAGCATCTCCCTGAGCTACGCCCAGCAGACCCACGCGGGCCAGGACCTGGAGGCCCTCGCCGCGCTGCGCCGCCTCGCCGGGGAACGCCTCGGCGACCTCGACTGGCACGTCGTCCTCTACACGTACATGGGCGTCTACCCGCGCACCCCCGTCGGCTCGTTCCGCATCCTGGAGGACAGCGCCCGCCTCGCCGTCCGCAGCGGCACCGAACGGCTCATCGTCAAGACCCCGGCCGAGGCGCACCGCATCCCCACCGTCCAGGAGAACGTGGACGCGCTGGAGTTCGCCGCGTACGTCGCCGACGACGAGGCCCGCCACGGCAGGCCGCAGGAGCCCACCACGACCGGCGTGTACGAGGAGGCCCGGATGCTCGTGGACTCCACCCTGGAGCTCGCGCCGACCGTCGGCGCCGCCCTCGTCCGCGCCTTCGCCCGGGGCCACCTCGACGTGCCGTACTGCCTGCACCTCGACAACGCCAACCGCGCCCGCGCCTACGTCGATCCGGCCGGGCTGCTCCGCTGGCGCGACCCGGGCGCCATGCCCGTCACCGCCGACCCGGCCGCGGGACGCGACCCGCTGTCCGCGCAGGGCCTCATCGACATGCTCGGCTACAACGAGCGCCGCTTCGACCGCGAGCAACTGACCCGCGTCAACCACCCGCAGGGGAGCCTGACATGAGCGACGCCCTCACCCTGACCCGCCCGGCCGCCACTCTGGAGGGCGTGCGCGCCCGCGGGGCCGTCCGCGCGGTCGTCAGCCGCGGCATCCGGGGCCTGTCCCTGCGCGGCGCCGACGGCACCTGGACCGGCCTGGACACGGACGTGGCGCGCGCGGTCGCCGCCGCCGCGCTGGGCGACCCGGACGCCGTCGAGTGGCTGCCCTCCGACCCCGCCGGACGGCTGGACCCGCTGCGCGCCGGGGACGCCGACCTGACCGTCTGCAACCTGACCTGGACGCTCGGCCGCGAAGCCGCCTGGCCGGTCCTCTTCGCCGGGGTGACCTGCTACGACGGCGAGGGCTTCCTCGTCCGCCAAGGCAGCGGCGTCGAACACCCCGAGGACCTGCACGGCAAGCGCCTCGCCGTGCAGGCGGGCACCACCAGCGCCGCCAACCTCGCCGCCTGGTACGGCCCGCGCGGCCTGGCCGTCGAGCCCGTCGCGTACCCGACACCCGCCGAGACCCTCGCCGCGTACGCGAGCGGCGACTGCGCGGCGTACGTCCTGGACCGCACCGCCCTCGCCGGGGAGCGGGCCGCGCTGCCCGACCCGGAGGCCCACGTCATCCTCGACGCGGCCATCTCCCGCGAACCGATGGCCGCCGCCGTACGCGACGACGACGCCGACTGGTACCGGCTGTGCCGCTGGGTGCTCCAGCTCCTCGTCGCCGCCGAACACCACGCCGACGAGGCCGAGCGGGGCCCGGGAGGGAGGGCCGAAGGGCTCGCCGAGGCCGCCCGGCTGGCAGGCCGGCACGGCCCCTCGCTCGGACTCGACGAGGGCTGGGCGGCGCGGGTGCTCGACGCGACCGGCACGTACGGCGACATCTACGAGCGCAACCTCGGCGCCGCGTCCGGCCTCGGCGTGCCGCGCGGACTCAACGAACTGTGGACCAGAGGCGGACTGCACTTCGCCGTCCCGCTGGTCTGACCTCACCCACCCCGTCCACCCCCGTGTGAGAGGACCCCCCTATGAGTACGGAGACACGCTCCGCGAGCACCGAGCTGAAAGGATCGATCGAGCTCACCGCGGCGATGATCCTGTCCGGCACGCTCGGCATCTTCGTCGTCGAGTCGGGCGCTTCGCCCTTCAACGTCGTCTTCTTCCGCTGCCTGTTCGGCGCGGTCGCCCTCGGCCTCTACTGCCTGGTCCGCGGCTTCTTCAAGAACCACGGCTTCACCCCGAAGAAGGTCGGCCTGGCCGCCCTGGGCGGTGTCTTCATCGTCTTCAACTGGGCGTTCCTCTTCGAGTCGTACGAGTCGACCTCGATCACCGTGGCGACCGTCGTCTACCACACGCAGCCGTTCTACGTGATGCTGCTCGGCGCGGTCCTGTTCCGCGACAAGATCACCGCGACGAAGCTCGGCTGGCTCGTCGTCGCGTTCGCCGGCCTGGTCCTCGTCGCCGGGGTGTCCCTGTCCGACTTCCAGGACGGCGACAAGAGCGGCTACCTCGCCGGGCTCGGCCTGGCCCTGCTCGCCGCCGTGTTCTACGCCCTGTCCACCGTCATCACCAAGCGTGTCACCGGCGTGAAGCCGCACCTCGTGGCGCTGATCCAGGTCGTGCTCGGCATCCCGCTGCTGGCGCCGTTCGCCGCGTTCGGCGAGATGGGCGGCATGGGCGCCGACTGGGGCTGGCTGATCGGCCTGGGCCTGATCCACACGTGCCTCATGTACGTGCTGATGTACTCCTCGTACCAGAAGCTGCCCACCGCGAAGATCGCCGTCCTGGCCTTCGTCTACCCGGCCGTCGCCATGCTCTGCGACTGGGCCGTGTACGGGCACAGCATCACCCTGCTCCAGGCGCTCGGCATCCCGCTCATCGTCGGGGCGAGCCTCGGTGTGAACCTCGGCTGGACCTTCGGCCCGCGCCGTGCCGCCGCCGAGCCGGCCGCCGACAAGCCCGCGGCCGGTGCCGCCGACAAGGCCGCCGACAGCGCTTCCTCCTCCGCACCGCTGCCGTCCGGGGCCCGGACCACGGCCGGGACCACCGACGCAGCCGACAAGATCACGATTGGAGAGTCGCGATGACTCCTGGCACCACCACCCTCGAGGCCACCGGCACCGCCGGGGCCACCGTCCCCCCGCGCGTCGCCATCGTCGGCGCCACCGGCGCCGTCGGCAGCACGCTCATGGAGCTGATGGAGTCGCGCGGCTTCCGCTACGGCGAGCTGCACCTGGTCGCCTCCTCCCGCTCGGCGGGCCGCGTCCTGACCGTCGGGGAGCGCGAGTACACGGTCGTCGCCGTCGAGGACTTCGACTTCTCCCGCGTGGACGTCGCGTTCTTCTCCGCCGGTACGGCCGTCAGCGAGAAGTGGGTGCCCGTCGCCACCGAGGCGGGCGCGCTCGTCATCGACAACACGATCGCCTTCCGCATGGACCCGGACACGCCGCTGGTCGTGCCGCAGGTCAACGCCCACGAGCTGGACCGGCGCCCCGCCTCGGGGATCGTCGCCAACCCGAACTGCTCGACCATCCCGCTCGTACGGCTGCTGCGCGGCGTCGAGGACCGCTGGGGCGTCCGCAACGCGGTCGTCAGCACCTACCAGGCCGCCTCCGGCCTCGGCTACTCCGGTGTGGAGGAGCTCCAGGAGTCCAGCCGGGCCGCCCTCCAGGGCCCCGACGCCGACTTCGAGGCGACCCACTTCCGCCCGACGCTCGCCTTCAACGTCATCCCGAAGATCGACCGCTTCCTCGACTCCGGCTTCACGCTGGAGGAGGAGAAGATGCTCCGCGAGTCCCGCAAGATCCTCGGCCTGCCGCACCTGGACGTCACCACCACCTGCGTCCGCGTGCCCGTCGCCAACTGCCACTCCGAGGCCGTGTACGTGGAGTGCCAGGAGCCCGTGGACCGCGCCGAGCTGGTCCGGCTCCTCGCCGCCCTCCCGGAGGTCCGGGTCCACGACGAGGAGACCATCAGCGCGTTCCCGACGCCGGCCGTGGTGGACAGCTCCGACATCGTCCACGTCGGGCGGGTCCGCGTCACGCAGAACAACCCGCGCGCGTTCTGGCTGTGGCTCGTCGCCGACAACCTCCGCATCGGCGCCGCCCTCAACGCCCTCCAGATCGGCGAGGAGCTCGTCGCCCGCGGCACCCTGGAGGGCAGGCCGTGAGCGCACCCGCCGTCCTCAAGTTCGGCGGGTCCAGCTTCCGCACACTCGCCGCGTACGGAGACCTCGCGCGGGCGCTCAGCGACCGGATCGAGCGCGAGGGGACCCGGCTCGTCGTGGTCGTCAGCGGCCAGCCCGGTGAGACCGAGCAGTTCCGCGAGCGCCTCAACCAGGTCAACCCGCACCCAGAGGACGAGACCGTCGCCGGGCTGCTGACCCTCGCCGACACGATCGGCGCCCAGCTGCTGTCCACCGCGCTCAACCGGGTCGGACGCACCGCGACCGTCCTCGCCGGACACCAGCTGGGCCTGGTCACCAACTCCAACTTCATGTGGGCCCGCCTCGAACACACCGACCCCGAGCCGCTGCGCACCGCGCTGCGCGACCACGAGGTGGTCGTCGTGCCGGGCGGGCAGGCCGCCGACGCGCAGGGCCGCCCGACGTGGCTCGGCAAGAACAGCTCCGACCTGTCGGCGGTGGCGGTCGCCGCGGCCGTCGGCGCCGACCGCTGCGAGATCCACTCCGACGTGGACGGCATCTACAGCACCGACCCGCACCTGGTGAGCGGCACCCGGCTGCTGAAGGAGGTCTCGTACAACATCGCCGCGCTGATGTCCCTGTACGGGGCGAAGGTGCTGCACCGCAGGGCCGTGCGGCTGGCGCAGAAGCACCGCGTGGAGATCGTCTGCCGCCTCAACCGGGCGCCGTTCACGATCGGTTCGGTCATCGGCACGGGCGGTACGGAGGCGTCGGCGGTGGTGCTCAACCAGCGCTCCGTCGCCCTGTCGTACGACTCCGACGCCGAAGCCGACCAGGCGTTCAACGCCTTCCACAACGCGAACATCGACACGATCCGCCTCACCACCGGGCCGCGGGTGGCCGTCATCGGCGGCTTCGTGGACCTGGAGGAGTTCCAGCGCCGCAACGGCCTGACCCCCGGCACGTACGCGGGTGTCCCCGTCACGGCCCTGCGCGGCAGCAAGGTCGCCACGCACCTCGCGCCGGGCGAGGACGCCGCCCTGCACCTGGCGCAGTGGCTGCACGACCGCCTCCAGGACCCCGACGCGCCGCTGCCCGAGCCCGAATCCGACTCCATACCCGTACTAGAGGGAGTGTGACCGACATGACCACCACCGCCGACCGTCCGCTCGCGCCCGCCGCGGACCGGAGCACCGTGGCGGTGCCCACCTTCGCCGAGATCCGTCTGCCCGACGAGGTCCGGGACGCGCTCGGCACGGCGCTCACCGCCGTCGGCGACCCGACGACGGACATCGACCACGCGATGACCCGCTACCACCAGGCGTTCGCCGCGCTGCCGACCGGGCTGCTCCAGCAGCTCATCGACTTCGGCCGCCACATCGACGCGCCCGGCGTCGCCCTGGTGGACAACCTGCCCGTGGACCCCGAGCTGCCGGACACCCCGGACGACGGCGGCCCCGCCCGGGGCAAGGCCACGTTCGTCGCGGAGGGCGTCCTGCTGGGGCTGAGCGGCCTGCTGGGCGAACCGATCGGTGTCACCACCGAGAAGGCCGGCCGCCTCGTCCACGACGTGATCCCCGTCCAGGGCGGCGCCCGCACGCAGACCAACCAGGGCTCGGAGGTGTTCCTCAACTTCCACAGCGACATCACGCACGACGTGATCGGCCGGTACGACATCGCCAACCCGGACTTCCTGGTCCTGAGCTGTGTGCGCGCCGACCACGAGGGCATCGCCATGACCAGTTACGCCGACGCCCGCGACATCTCGGCGGCGCTCGAACCGGAGGTGCTGGAGACGCTGCGCTCCCCGCTGTTCCGGCTCAACGCGCCGGGCAGCTACACCCGCGACGTCGCCGGTGACACCGAGGTCCTCTCCGACCCGGTCCCGCTGATCAGCGGCGCGGGCGAGTACCCGGAGATCGTGATCTCCGCGAACGGCGTACGGGCCCTCACCAGCGGCGCCGAGGCCGCCCTGTCCCGCCTCCAGGAGGTCTGCCGGGCCGTGTCCCACACGGTACGGCTCCGCCCGGGGCAGGCCCTGCTGATCAACAACCGCAAGGGCGTCCACGCCCGGTCCACGTTCACGGCCCGCTACGACGGCCGCGACCGCTGGCTGCAGCGCACCTACGTCCGCCGCAACCTGTGGGACATCCGCTACCGCGTCACCCCGGACAACCGCCGGGTGCACTTCTGACCGTCACGGGGGTGGGCCGGTCCGTAGGGGCCGCCCCACCCCCAGGTCTCGTACAGCGCCCGGGCGAAGGCGGCGGCCAGCTTGTGCTCGCCCGCCGGGCCCGGGTGCGTGCCGTCGTACGTGTCCGCCCGCAGGTCGTACCCGGCGGGCGGCGCGGCCACGACCAGCGGTGAGCGCGGCGTGGACAGCTCGGCGGCCGTCGCCGCGAGGAGGCCGTTGAAGCGGGCGCACTCCGCCGCGAACGGCGGCTCCTCCTCGGCCCGGACGTTCGGGATGACCGGCAGCAGCACCGCCCGCACGTCCGGGTTGGCGGCGCGGGCCGCCGCCAGGAACGCGCGGACGTTCTCCGTCGTCTGGTCGCTGTTGGTGTAGAAGCCCAGGTCGATCAGGCCGAGCGACACGAGGAGCGTGTCCGCCCCGGTCGCCGCGACGGCGCCCCCGACGAGCGGCGCCATGTGCAGCCAGCCCTCGCCCCATCCCGCCAGATGCGCCCGCGCCCCCGCGGGGAACGACGGGTCCGCGTACGCCGTGGACACCGGGGCGCCCGCCTCGTGGTCGTACAGCGTCGAGCGGGGGCCGACGATCGCGTACCCGCCGGGGCCGAAGGACGCCTCAAGGTGCTGCCACATGCGGTAACGCCAGGTGTGCTCGCCCGCGCTGCCGATGGTCATGGAGTCGCCGACGAACATGAACCTGGGACGCATGGCCGCCATCATGGCCGGTGGGCGGCGCCCGACGCCACGTGACCATGGACACTGGACGGCATGGCCTCCCTCCGCGCGTCCACCGTCCTCGCAGCGGCTCTCCTCCTGTCGGCGGTCACCGTACCGACCGCCTCAGCCGACGACCCCGACGGCTTCACGCTCCAGGACCCCCGCATTACCGAGTCCAGCGGCCTCGCCGCGAGCCGCGCGCACCCCGGCGTGTACTGGACGCACAACGACCAGGACGAGCCGCGCGTCTTCGCCGTGGACGGGCGCACCGGAGAGACCGTCGCGACAGTCACCCTGCGCGGCGTCGGCAGGCCCCGCGACATGGAGGCGATCTCCGTCGGCCCCGACGGGTACGTCTACGTCGGCGACATCGGGGACAACCTCAACGGCTCCTGGAGCCATGTGTGGATCTACCGCTTCCGCGAGCCGGAGCGGCTGCGCGACCAGGCCGTGGACGCCACGCAGTACACGGTCCGGTACGAGGACGGGCCGCGTGACGCGGAGGCGCTGATGGTCCACCCGCGCACCGGCCGCGTCTACATCGCGTCGAAGAACGAGGAGGGCGGCGGCCTGTACGAGGGCCCGGCCAAGCTGTCCGCGAAGGGCGCCAACGTGTTCCGGCGGGTCGGGGAGGTGCCGTGGGTGACGGACGGCGCGTTCTCGCCGGACGGGACGCGGCTGGTGCTGCGCGGTTACTTCAGCGCGCGCGGCTACGCCTGGAAGGACGGGCGGCTGGGCCCCGACGACCGGGTGCGGGCGCCGGTCCTGGCCCAGTCGGAGTCGGTGACGTACACGCTGGACGGCTCGGCGCTGCTGTTCGGCACGGAGGGCGAGCGCGCCCGGGTCGCGCGGGTCCCGGTGGAGGGCACGGGCGCGGCCCCGTCCCCGTCGGGAGGTTCCGGTACGGGCACGGGGCCGGGGGCGGCGTCCGGGGGCGGCGCGGGGGACGGCCGGGGGGACGGCGCGGAGGGCGGCGGGTCGGCCTACACGCTGGGCCTGGTCGCGCTGGGCGCGGCACTGCTGCTGGGCCTGCGCAGGCTGCGCGGCAGGGGCGGGGCGTCCGGGGAGTGAGGTCCGGTGGCCGGACGCCCCGGTGGCCGGGCGCCCGGCGGTGGCTCAACGGCACTTCACGGTCGGCCCGTCGACCATGGCCCCGGCGACCTGCTGGCCGTTCGGCGTCCAGTAGCCGAGCTTCGACACGACGGTCGAGCAGGTGTCGGCCGGGATCGTGACATGGACGGTCACGGTGGCGGGACGGCCGGGCTGGAGGTCGGTGAGGGCGCAGTCCAGCGCGTGCGGGCTGCGGGCGGTGGAGGGGTAGCGGCCGGTCAGCGGGTTGACGCAGCGCACGTCGGTGGAGTCGAGCCGGATGCCGGTGCCGGGCTCGCCGATGAGCCCCAGGCGGGCGCTGCCGTCGCCGTCGTCGGCGGTCCGCTCGACCGTGTACGTGAGGGTGGTGGTCGTACCGGGGGCGAGCGCGGCCGGGGGCGCGACCTCGATGCGGTGCCCGGACACGGGCTTGGGCGCGGCGAAGGTGAATGTCCCCTCGACGGTGCCGGTCAGCGGCACGGCGCCGGTCCGGGGCGCGCCGCCCAGGCTGACGGCGGCCGTGAACGCGTACGTGCCGGGCCCCGGGTACGTGGCGCGGCCGCCCAGGGTGCCGGACGCGGTGTCGTCCTCGTCGTCGCCCCGGCGGGCGGTCCACGTACCGGAGACGGTGCAGGCGCAGTCGGCGGCGGCGGTCACGGTCATGTTGGCCCCGGCGACGGTGACGCACAGTCCGACGGCGGGCCCGGCGGGCCGTTCGTCCCCGCTCTGCTCCAGGGGCGCGGCGGGGGAGCAGGTGATCACGGCCGGCGGGGGCGCGGCGGGCACCCCCGCGGAGGGCGCGGCGGCCGGGGCGGCCGGGGCGGCGCCCGCGAGGACGGGCACCCCGGCGGAGGGCGCGGCGCCCGCGAGGACGGTCAGGCCCGCCACGGCGAGGGCCGTCAGGGGAGTTCCGAGACGCACTGCGTGCCTCCAGGTCTGTGCTGCTGCGTCGGCTGTACCCCACCGATCCTGCGCGCCCCCCGCCCGCCCCGCGCGCCGACTGCTCCATCAGGCGCACGCCGCGTCGCCCCCGGCGCCTCCCGACAGGGCCGGGCGCTTCCGCCCCCGACGGCCCGTCAGCCGCGTGCCGCCCGAGCCTCCGCGACCCTCGCCTCGAACCCCCGCACCAGGCACCGCAGCCCGAACGCGAAGTGGTCGAACTCCACCGAGAACGTGTCCTCCGAGAGCTGCGCCATCAGCGGGAACCGCCCGCTCTCCATGACCCGGGACAGGATCGGCTCCTGGCTGCTCCAGAACTCCTCGTCGCTGACGCCGGTCTCCTTCGCCGCCTCCGCCGCGTCGATCTCCATCCGGGCGATGCCGCTGGTGAAGCTCTGCACGGCGATGATCACCGACAGGGTCTCGGGGTCGCTCAGCCCCATCCCGCGCAGCGCCGCCAAGGCCGCCTCCAGACCGCGCAGCGAGCCGGGGCCGAGGACGCTGCGGCTCTGGTTGACCTTCAGCAGCCAGGGGTGGCGCCGGTACAGGCGGAGATGGCCGCGTGCCAGGGCCTCGACGCCCTCGCGCCAGTCGTCCGGGGGCTCGGGCGCGCCGGGCGGCGGGTCCTGCACCCGGTCGAGCATCAGGTCCAGCAGCTCGGCCTTGCCGGGGACGTATCGGTACAGGGACATCGTGCCGGTGCCCAGCTCGGCCGACAGCCGCCGCATCGACACGGCGCCGAGCCCCTCCGCGTCGGCCAGCTCGACCGCCGCCGTGACGATCCGGTCCAGGGTCAGCCCCCGTTTCGGCCCGCGACTGGGCGGTTCGCCCGTCCCCCACAGGAGCTCCAGGCTGCGGTTGACGTCCCCGCTGCCGCTCGTGGTCGTGTCGCTCGCGCTGCCGGTCATGGCGTCAGCGTACGGCCCGGGAAAGGCTTCGGCCGAAAAACTGAGTACGCCGTACGCTTCGTTGGGTACGGTGTACTCGGTTTCGGTGCGGCGGGTCTGGCGGCACCGGTGCGAGCCGACGGCGACAGAGGGGAACCGAGTGGACACGACCTATGCGATCAGGGCCGAAGGCCTGCGGAAGGAGTACGGCGGCGAACCCGCCCTGGACGGCTTCGACCTGGCCGTGCGCCCCGGCACGGTCCACGGGCTGCTCGGGCCCAACGGCGCGGGGAAGACCACCGCCGTGCGGGTCCTCGCCACGCTGCGGCGGCTCGACGGCGGGCGCGCCGAGGTGGCCGGGGTGGACGTGGCCCGCCACCCCGGCCGGGTACGGGCGCTGATCGGCCTCACCGGCCAGTACGCCGCCGTGGACGAGATCCTGACCGGCCGTCAGAACCTGGAGATGTTCGGCCGCCTCTTCCACCTCGGCCGTCGCGGCGCCCGGCGGCGCGCCGGTGAGCTGCTGGAGCGGTTCGGCCTGACGGAGGCCGCCGACCGGGGCGTCGAGGGGTACAGCGGCGGCATGCGGCGCCGCCTCGACCTGGCCGCCTCGATGATCCTCGCGCCCCGCGTGCTGTTCCTGGACGAGCCGACGACGGGCCTCGACCCCCGCGCCAGGGGTGAGGTGTGGGACGCCGTGCGGAACCTGGTCGCGGGCGGCACGACCGTCCTGCTGACCACGCAGTACCTGGACGAGGCCGACCAGTTGGCGTCGCACGTCACCGTCATCGACCGGGGCCGCGCCATCGCGGACGACACTCCCGAGGCGCTCAAGGACCGCGTCGGCGGCGACCGCGTCGAGGTCGTCGCCGCCGACCCGGCCGACCTGCCCCGCGTCGCCGGGGCCGTGGCCCGCGTCAGCGACGGCGCGCCGCACGTCGCGGAGGCCGAGCGGCGCGTCCACGCCCAGGTGCGTGACCGGGTCGAGGCCCTCACGGAGGTCGCGCGGGTCCTGCGCGACGAGGGCGTGCCGATCGAGGACATCGGGCTGCGCAGGCCGACGCTGGACGACGTGTTCCTGCGCCTGACCGGCGCCGAAGCCGACCGGACGGCCGCCGCGCCCGCCATCCGCACCCGCGAAGGAGCCGCCGCGTGAGCACCCTGGCACCCCACCCCGCACCCCGCCCCGAGCTCTCCGCCGCGCCCGTGCCCCTCGCGGGCCGGTCGCGGGCCTACTGGGCGGTCGCGGACTGCTGGAACATCGTCCGCCGCACCCTCGTCCACTACCGCCGGAAGCCCGTCTTCATCGCCTGGCAGCTGGGCTTCCCCATCGTCTCCGTCCTGCTGTACGGCTATGTCTTCGGCGGGGCGATGCGGCCGCCGGGCGGCGGCGACGGCGGCACGGCCGCGGACTACCGCGCGTACCTGATGCCCGGCATGTTCGTGACGACGATGGCCTTCGGTTTCATGAGCACCGCCACGGCCGTGGTCACGGACGCGCAGAAGGGCGTCACCGACCGGTTCCGCTCCATGCCGATGGCCCCGTCCGCGGTGGTGACGGGACGCGGGGTCACCGACCTGCTCACCGCGTGCGCGGAGTTGACGATCCTGGCCGCGACGGCGCTGGCGATGGGCTGGCGCGCGGACGGCGGGGTGGCCGCGACGGCCGGGGCGTTCGCCCTGCTGCTGTGGCTGCGGTTCGCCCTGATCTGGCTGGGGGTGTGGCTGGGACTCGTACTGCCGAACGCCGAGGCGGCCGGTTCGCTGTACGCCGTGGCGTTCCCGCTGACCATGATCTCCAGCATCTTCGTGCCGACGTCCACCATGCCTGGCTGGCTGGGGGCGGTGGCCGCCTGGAACCCGCTGTCCTCCACCGCGTCGGCGGCACGCGGCCTGTTCGGCAACGAGGTGGCGTCGGACGGAAGCTGGGTGCAGGAGAACGCCCTGCTGATGGCGGTGGTGTGGCCGCTGGCCGTCACGGCCGTCTGCCTGCCGCTGGCCGTGCGGCGCTTCCGCGGGCTCAGCCGGTGAGCGGGCGGGTCCGAACCGCCTTGCGCTGAGCCGCGGTTGAGGCCCTGCCGCCCCCGGTGGCCGAGTCCGTACCGGGGAGGGGCGGCGCGATGGAGCCGATACGAGGCGGTGGGCGGGTCCGCGGAGGGGGAGTCCCGCGGACCCGCCCGGTCACGGGAGGCGGCCGTGGTCGGGGATGCCGCCCGTGACGACAGGGGGCCGGCCGGCGGCTGGGCGGTCCACCGGCCGGGCCGTCGGCTCAGTGGCCCGTCGGGCCCGTCACCGGCCGGGGCACTCCTTCCACGCCAGCCGGTAGACCGTGCGGATGTCGCCGTCCGTGGAGTCCATGGCGATGAAGCTGTTGGTCCTCGCCGTGTCGGAGGTGCCGCCGCTGACCCGCAGCTCGGTGTTGATGTTGAAGTTGCGCTTCACCCCGCACGGCGCCCAGACCAGCTGCCCCCAGTCCGTCTCGTCGGTGACCTGCCAGTTGTTGTCGTACGGCCCCCGGAACGGGTGCTGGCGCGCCGCCGTGTCGGGCGAGCCCTGGAAGTAGTACGACGCCTTCTGCGTGGCCCAGGCGCCGTGCTCCAGGTGGGCGTACCCGCGGTAGTCGGCGCTGGCCACGGCGTACGTGAAGCCGTGCGGGACGTGCACGATCAGGTTGAGCTGGCAGTTCTTGCGGAAGTCGGTCGGCTTGGAGCCGACGCCGACCTGCGCCAGGTACTGGCTGTAGGTGACGGTGAAGGCCGTGTTGTCGGGGGCGACGGCGACGGCGGCCGTACCCGCGGGACAGCCCGAGCCGTTGACCGTCGCGATCTCGATGACGATCTTGTCGGGCGGGGCGAAGATGCCGCTGCCTCCGGCCTGGGCCGCGCCGGGCGCGAGGAGCGTGCCCCCGACGAGCGCGGCGGTCGCGCCGCCGGTCACCAGGGCGCGGGCGGTACGTCTTCTGGAGCGGGACGAGGACATGAGGCTCTCCGTTCGGTTGCCCGGTCGAAGTGGGGGGTTCAACCGAGAGCGAGAACATGTCAAACATTCAAACGGTTCGGGCCGCTTTGACCCGCTCCGTCCGGACGGTAGGGATGTTAGGGACGCGGAGCCGCCCCGGACAGGGCGGAAACAGGCCGGATGCGCGCGGGGCACGGCCGGGTACGGCGAGGGGCCCGGTGCGGCACGCGTCGGAGGACGCGCGCCGCACCGGGCCCCTCGGCAGGTCCCGAGGCCGGAACTACAGCTTCTCGATGACGTAGTCGATGCAGGCCGTCAGCGCCTCGACGTCCGCCGGGTCGACGGCCGGGAACATGGCGATGCGCAACTGGTTGCGGCCGAGCTTGCGGTACGGGTCGGTGTCCACGATGCCGTTGGCGCGCAGCGCCTTGGCGACGGCGGACGCGTCGATCTCGTCGGAGAAGTCGATCGTGCCGATCACCTGCGACCGCTTGGCCGGGTCGGTGACGAACGGGGTGGCGTACTTGGACTCCTCGGCCCACCCGTACAGCGTCCGGGACGAGGTGGCCGTGCGGCGCACCGCCCAGTCCAGGCCGCCCTGGCCGTTCATCCACTTCAGCTGCTCGTTCAGCAGGAACAGCGTGGAGAGCGCGGGGGTGTTGTACGTCTGGTTCTTGAGGGAGTTGTCGATCGCGGTCGGCAGCGAGAAGAACTCCGGGACGTGACGGCCCGAGGCGTGGACGCGGGCGGCACGCTCCAGGGCGGCGGGCGAGAACACGCCGATCCACAGGCCGCCGTCGGCGGCGAAGGACTTCTGCGGGGCGAAGTAGTAGACGTCCGACTCGGTGATGTCCACCGGCAGGCCGCCCGCGCCGGAGGTGGCGTCCACCAGGACGAGGGCGCCCTCGTCGGCGCCCTCGACACGCTTGACGGGCGCGGCGACACCGGTGGAGGTCTCGTTGTGCGTCAGCGCGTACACGTCGACACCCGCCTCGGCGTGCGGCTCCGGGTGCGTACCCGGCTCCGAGGACACGACGGTCGGCTCCTGGAGCCACGGCGCCAGCTTGGCGGCCTTGGCGAACTTGGAGGAGAACTCGCCGAAGGACAGGTGCTGCGACTTCGACTCGATGAGGCCGTGCGTCGCGATGTCCCAGAACGCGGTGGAGCCGCCGTTGCCGAGGATGACCTCGTACCCCTCGGGGAGGGAGAACAGGGCGCGCACGCCGTCGCGGACCTCGCCGACGAGGTTCCTGACGGGGGCCTGGCGGTGGGAGGTGCCGAGGAGGGACGTGCCGGTGGCGGCCAGGGCGTCCAGCGCCTCCGTACGCACCTTGGAGGGGCCCGCGCCGAAACGGCCGTCGGCGGGCTTGATGTCAGCGGGAATCTGGATCTCAGCCACGTCCGGAGCCTATCGGTTCGGCCCCGCCCGCCGGGCCCACCGTCCGCCGTCTGAGACACGCCGTCCCCCGTGCGGAAGGCCGCGACGCCCGCGGGGCCGGGTGGCCCCGCGGGCATCCGCGCTCACCGGCGGGACGGGTCGCACGGGCGTCCGGCGTTCACCGGCGGGACGGGTCGCCGAGGTGCTTGATCTTCTCGAACGGGTAGGCCCCGATGACCACCACGGCCAGGCCGTAGAGGGCGAGGACCGCCAGCCCCCAGGTGGAGACGGATTTGCCGCCGTCACTGAGGATGACGCTGCCGACCGGGACGAGCGGGGCGAAACTGAGCGCCGCCGCCCCGGTGCACCAGAAGGCCACCAGGCTGTTCGCCCGCTGCCGCAGGGCGGGGTCCGCCTTCACGGCCGCGGGCACCTCGTACCCGTCGGACCGGTCGCAGACCCTGCCCCGGTACCCGGTGCGGGCCGCCAGCGAGCTGGCCACACCCAGCAGGAGGAAGCAGCCGAAGATGAACATGTAGGCCATGCCTGCTCCGGATTCGTCGCGCGGGGGGCGAGCCTAGCGGACGTACTTGATGATGAAGGCGATCACCATGTTGATGGCCTTGTTCTTCACCCAGCCCGGCAGGAACTTCCATACGACGCCGCCGATCTCGCCGCCGAGGCAGCCGATGATCGCGTTCCGGACGTAGGTCTTCTTGCTGGACGCCTTGCCCGCGGCGATGTCGCTCAGCACCGAGGTGGGGATGCTGGCGAGGGCGCCCTTCGCGCACCACGCGGCCGCGCCGATGGCGGCCGCCGCGATAGGGAACGCGCGGGTCTGGACGCCGCCGGAGGGATTCTGCGCCATCGCCTTCTGCATCTCGGCGATGGCCTCCGGCCCCATCTCCTTCTCGATGTACCGGCGCTGCTCCGGCGTGAGCGCGGGCGTCCGCGACTCGGCGCCGGCCGTGGTGCCGGCCTTCCCCCCGGTGGTGTCGGCGGCCACGGCGCCGGGCGCGGCGACGGCGAGGAGGGCCGCGCTCGTGATGGTGGCGACGGCGGCCAGCGATATGCGGCGCGTGGTGGTGTTGCGCACGTTGGTTTCCCCTGTTTGTCGTTGCGTCGCCTCCAGGTCGGGGAGGCGACCGCGTGATCGGCGTCTCCTGGTCAGGGAGATGATCACGAACGAGATCCTGACATCCCGCAGGGGTGGGGAAAGGCCCTGCCGTCAGTGAAAAGGATCACCGGCGGGGGGTGGAACCATCACGCCTCCGGGGAGCCGAGGGCGGTGTCCGTGTCCTGGCCGCCCCACCCTTGCGGGCTCCGCCAGATGACATGGACGCCGAAGACGCCGCGGACCGTGTCGGCCGACCAGTCCTCGGCGGGCGGTCCGGAGAGCACCAGGTAGAGGCGGTCGGCGGGGGTGGACAGGGTGTGGTTGATCTCCAGCAGGCGGGTCGCCCCGGAACGGAGGTCCGCGTAGGAGGAGCGGCCGGCGCCGAGTGCCTCGTACAGGAAGTGCCCCCGTCCGGTGGCGCAGGCCACGTCGACGACGGGGGAGTCGGTGGGCTGGAGGTCCGCCCAGAGGAGCGCCGACTTCAGCGCGTGGCGGACCGCCTCGTGCTTCTTGCAGGCGCGGTCGGCTTCGGCGGCCGCCTCCAGCTCACGCAACAATTCCGCGTGGCCGGTCGGGCTCGGTGCGGCGGTGGCGCTGTCCGCGGTCGTCATCGGCTCGTCGTCCTTCTGCTCGGGCTGCTGCGGGGCGGCGGGCGCCGCGTCGTCGGGGTGCGGTGCCGCGCCGTCGGGGTGCGGTGCCGCGTCGGTGGCGAACCGGGCCTGGAGCGTCCGGCGGGCCTCCGCGAGGGCCTGTGTCCAGCCGGAGGCCGCCAGCTCCTCCCGGAGGCGGCCGGTGTCCAAAGTGCCGTCCTTGAGCGCGCGGTTGGTCCTCGCCGCGAGGTCGCGCAGCACGCCGAGCCTCTCCCTGCCGGGTGCGCCGAGCAGGTGCAGGACGTCCACCCAGTCGGCCTGGTCGCGCCGCAGGACGCGGCCCGCCATGCCCTGGAGCTCCGAGAGACGACCGCGGGCGTCGGCCACCTCACCGCCGTGCTCGGTCAGTTCGGCCAGGACGTCGAGCGCCGCGACGTAGCGGCCCGCCATCCTCTCCGAGACGGGCGACCGGCCGCGCTGGTCGGCGGTGAGCACGGTCTGGTTGGTCTCGTTCGCGAAGACCCAGCAGTCCAGCTCCTCACCCTGCCGCGGCGGCACCGAGCCGTGCCGGACGGTCAGCACCAGGGGACGGTCGATCCCGGGGGAGAGCGGCCTGACCTTGTAGCGGCCGCCGGGGGCCCGGCCCACCACCTCGACCCGGACGTCCGTCCCGACACGGGGGAGAGGCGCGGGCGCCGGCTTCGGGGGGGTCCCTGACGCCTCCCCGGCACGGCTGCCCCGCGTGCCGGGGTCCCCGGAGCCGCTACCGCTGCCGCCGGTTGCGGTGAGTGCTTCCGGCAGCGGGGCCGTGTGCAGGACGGTCAGGCTCTGCGTGCTGCGGGTGAGGGCCACGTACAGCTGCCGCAGCCCCGCGGGGCCCCGGTCCGCGATGGTGGCGGGCTCCACGACGAGGACGTGGTCGTACTCCATGCCCTTGGCCTGGGCGGCGGCCAGCACGGACACCGCCTCGCGGTTCCGGTCGCCGATGTCGCCGCTCCGGTCGAGCCCGCGGCCGATCTCGTCGAGCCAGTCCGAGTCGTCGGGAACGATGACGGCCACGGATCGCAGCGTGCTGCCGTCGCTGCTGCCCACGAGGCGGGCGACCTGCGCCACGGTGTCCTCCAGCAGCTTCCACGGCTCGGTCGCCACCGTCCGTACGGCGTCCGCACCAGCCTCGCGCACGGCACGGGGGTACGGGAGACCCGGCGCGACCGTCCGCGCGAGCGGGGCGACGAACTCCATGATCTCGGCCGGTACGCGGTAACTGGTGCCGAGCTCCGCGACGTTCCAGTCGCCGTGGTCGGAGAGCAGCGCGCCGAGCCGGTCCCAGTCGGCCGGGATGTGCGGGCCCGTCGCCTGTGCCAGGTCGCCGAGGACGGTCATGGAGCCGCCCACGGCGCAGCGCCGCCGCAGGGCCCGCGCCTGCATCGGCGTGAGGTCCTGGGCCTCGTCCACGACGATGTGGCCGTAACGCCGGGGCGTTTCCCCGCTGATGAGGACCCGCAGCTCCTCCAGGCAGACGTGGTCGTCCAGCGTCCACGGGTCGGCGTCGGCGCTGGCCGCGCGGGGCCGCAGCAGCGCCGCCTGCTCGTCCTCGTCCAGGACGCCGTCCGCGCAGGCGCGCAGGAGGTCGGGCGAGTCGTAGAGGGTGCGCAGGGCCTCCCGGGCGCCCGGCGACGGCCAGACCCGCTCCACCAGGCGTTCGACGCGGCGGTTGCGCTCCAGGTCGCGGCGGATCGTGCCGGTCTGCCCGCGCCGGGGCGCGATGTCGGACAGCTCCCGCAGGAGGCGGTCCACGAGCAGGCCCCGGAAGCGGTCGCGCCGCTCCCGGTAGGGGCCGTCGCCGCTGTGGGCCCGGTCGAGGAGGGCGAGGACCTCGGAGCGCGGTACGCGCAGGGTCGTGCTGCCGGCGGTGACGACGACGGCGGGCTCGTCGCCCTCGAAGGACGGCGCGACGGTGAGGTCGTCGAGGGCCTCGGGCCGGTACTCGCTCTCGACGCGGCGCCGCAGGACGGCGGCCATGCGCTCGTCCGACTTCACGGCCCGCGCCCGGGGCGTGTCGGTGCCGCGCACCTCCCCCTCCCAGAGCCGGTCGAGCTGGACGGCGTTGACGTCACGGGTGCCCAGCGTGGGCAGGACCTGGCCGACGTAGTCGAGGAACCGCTGGTGGGGGCCGATGACCAGGATGTCCTGGGCCTTGAAGTGACCGTTGTCGACCAGCCAGGTGACGCGGTGGAGGCCGACCGCGGACTTGCCGGTGCCGGGCCCGCCCTGGATGACGACGATGTCCGACGGGGAGCCGGTGACCAGTTCCATCTGGTCGCGGCGGATGGTCTCCACGATGTCCCGCATGCGGCCGCTGCGGGACCGCTGCAGCTCGCGCAGCAGGAAGTCGTCCGGCTGGAACGGCTTCCGGCGCCGACGGCGGGCGATGTCCCCCGGCGTGGGGACCGGCGCGGGCCCGTCCGCGCCCGCCGGTTCTTCGGCATCGGTGCCCGCCGGGACCTGAGCAGCGGTGCCCGCCGGTACGGGCGGCGCGTCCGTGGTCTCCGCGCCGCTGTCGTCGGCGGCCTTCCGGGGCCTCGGGACGGCCGGGGAGACGGGGGCGACGGGGACGGCGGAGGCGTCGGCGGCGGGCAGGGGCGCGGGGACCGGCGGGGCGATCTCGTCGAAGTAGTCCTCGACCACCCGCTGAGCGCAGCGCAGCCGCCGCCGCAGGACCACGTCGCCGGGGCTCTCGGGGCGGGCCTCCGCCCACTTCTTCGCCAGCGGGCTCGTCCACAGCAGGACCACCGGCTCGTTCTCGGCGTCCCGCACACCCCGCCGCCCGATGTACCAGGGGCGGGACGCCCCGCCCGGGTCATCCGGCGCGTCCACCCGGGCGAAGACCAGGGCCTCGGTGCCGAGCCCCCCGTACGCCGCGGCTCGGGCCTCGGCGTCGGCGCGGTTGGCGATGCCGTCCTTGCCGCTCGCCGAAGCCGTGGCCGCCGCCGTCCCGCTCATCTCGGCCAGGCGCGCGGCGTAGCAGTCGTAGGCGTGATCGACCGACTTCTGCTCGGCGGCGAGGACCTCGTCCCGAGTGGTGGTGCCCATGTGCGTCCTCCCCGCGGCACCGGTGAGGCGCCGCTACGGGCCTGCGCCCGTACCCCGCTGTAACACCTATCAGAGAGCGGTCGGTGACGTACAGTCAGCTTGCGTTTCCGGTCCGGGCGGGCGGATCTCCTCCCGCCGGGCGCGCACCACACCGTGCCGGGACCGGGGGGCGCGTGCGTGCCGGGGCGGGCATGCTGGGGGCATGGCTGACGGCGGGACTGCGCGGGACGGGCTGCTGGAGAAGGCGCTGCGGGCGGCCGTGCGGGGCGAGGTGGACGCGGGGGCCGGGGCGCGGGCCCTGGTCACCATGGACGCGTCCAACTACCGGCGCGTCCCGGACGTCGTCGTCGCCCCGCGGGACGCCGACGACATCGCCGCCGCCCTCGCCGTGTGCCGCGACCACGGCTCGCCCGTCGTGGCGCGGGGAGCGGGGACGTCCATCGGCGGCCAGGCCACCGGCACCGGCGTCGTCCTGGACCTCACCCGCCACATGCGGGCCGTCCTCGCCGTGGACCCCGGGGCCCGGACGGCCACGGTCCAGCCCGGCGTCGTCCTGGACCGGCTGCGCGACGCCGTGCGCCCGTACGGGCTCACCTTCGGGCCCGACCCGTCCACGCACAGCCGCTGCACCCTCGGCGGCATGATCGGCAACAACGCGTGCGGCGCCCACTCCGTCGCCTGGGGCACCACCGCCGACAACGTCCACGAGCTGACCGTCCACACCTACCGGGGCGCCACCCTCCGCCTCGGGCAGGGCGGCCTGGGCGCCCCCGACGGCGTCACCGGCCTGGTCCGCGACCACCTCGCCGCCGTCCGCACCGGCTTCCCGCCCGGCCTGCCGCGCCGCATCTCCGGGTACGCCCTCGACGCCCTCCTCCCCGAGCGCGGCACCGACGTGGCCCGCGCGTTCTGCGGCAGCGAGGGCACCCTCGGCGTGGTGAGCGAGGCCGTCGTACGGCTGGTGGAGGCGCCCGCGGCCCGCGCCCTCGCCGTCCTCGGGTACGCCGACGAGAGCGCCGCCGCCGAGGCCGCGCCCGGACTGCTCCCGCTCGGCCCGCTCACCGTCGAGGGCATGGCCGAGGACCTGGTGCGCGACCCGGCCGCCCGCGCCCGGCTGCCCCGCGGCGCCGCCTGGCTGTTCGTGGAGACCGGCGGGTCCACCCCCGCCGAGGCCGCCGCCCGCGCCCGTACCGTCCTGCGCGCCGCCGACGCCCTGGACGGCACCGTCGTCGCCGACCCGGCCGGGCAGCGCGCCCTGTGGCGGGTACGGGAGGACGCCGCCGGGACCGCGACCCGCACCCCCGACGGGGCCGAGGCGTGGCCCGGCTGGGAGGACTGCGCGGTGCCGCCCGCGCGCCTCGGCCCCTACCTGCGGGACTTCCGCGCCCTGCTCGCCGCGCACGGGCTGCGCGGCACGCCGTACGGGCACTTCGGCGACGGCTGCGTCCACGTCCGGATCGACTTCCGGCTGGCCGAGCCCGACGGCGTACGCCGGTTCCGCCGCTTCTCGGAGGAGCTCGCCGACCTGGTCGTCGCGCACGGCGGCTCCCTGTCCGGCGAGCACGGCGACGGGCTGGCCCGCGCGGAGCTGCTGCCGCGCATGTACGGGGACGAACTGGTCGCCCTGTTCGGCGCGTTCAAGGACCTGTGGGACCCCGACGGCGGGCTCAACCCCGGCGTGCTGGCCCGCCCCGCGCCTCTCGACGCGAACCTCCGCTTCGACGTGCTGCCGCGCACCCCCGTCGATGTCGCCTTCGGGTACCCGGACGACGGCGGCGACTTCGGGACGGCCGTGCGGCGCTGCGTCGGCGTCGCCAAGTGCCGCGTCGAGGGGCCGAGTACGGGACCGGGGGTGATGTGCCCGTCGTACCGGGCGACCGGCGAGGAGCAGCACTCCACGCGCGGCCGGGCCCGCCTCCTGCACGAGATGCTCGCCGGGGAGGTCGTCACCGACGGATGGCGCTCGCCGGAGGTGCGCGACGCCCTCGACCTGTGCCTGTCCTGCAAAGGCTGCCGCTCCGACTGCCCGGTCGGCGTCGACATGGCCACGTACAAGGCGGAGTTCCTGCACCACCACTACGCGGGCCGCCTCCGCCCGGCCGCGCACTACGCGATGGGCTCCCTGCCCGAGCTGCTGGATCTCGCCGCGCCCGCCGCGCCGCTGCTGAACGCCGCCGCGCGGTTCCGTCCGCTCGCCGCCCTCGCCAAGCGGGCCGCCGGGATCGCCCCGGAACGGGACCTGCCCGTACTGGCCCGGCGGACGTTCCGCGCGTGGGCGGCGGCACGGCGTACGGCGTCCGGCACGGCCCCCGGGGGAGCGGCGGGCGCCGGCAGTACGGCCCCGGTGGGCGCCCCGCGCGCGTACCTCTGGCCCGACACGTTCACCGACCACTTCACGCCCTCCGTCGGCCGCGCCGCCGTCACCGTCCTGGAAGCGGCGGGCGTCCCGGTCGCGCTGCCGCCGGGGCGCGTGTGCTGCGGGCTCACCTACGTCTCGACGGGCCGCCTGGACCGCGCCCGTACGGTCATGCGCCGCACCCTCGACGCGCTCGGCCCCGTCCTGGAGGCGGGCGCCCCGCTGGTGGTGCTGGAGCCGAGCTGCGCGGCGGCGCTGCGCACCGACCTGCCGGAGTTGCTGCCCGGAGACCCGAGGGCGCGGGCCGTGGCCGGGTCGGTCCGCACGTTCGCCCAGGCCCTGGACGAGCTGGCGCCCGACTGGCGCCCGCCCCGCCTGGACCGGCCGGTCGCCGGGCAGACCCACTGCCACCAGCACGCCGTCCTGGGCGACGCCGCCGAGCGCCGCCTGCGGGAGCGGGCCGGGCTGGCGGGGGAGCTGAGCGGCGGGTGCTGCGGGCTCGCCGGGAACTTCGGGTTCGAGCGCGGCCACTACGAGGTGTCCGCCGCCTGCGCCGAGGACCAGCTGCTGCCCGCCGTACGGGCCGCGGCGCCCGGCACGGAGCTGCTGGCGGACGGCTTCTCCTGCCGTACCCAGCTCGCCCAGCTCGCGGGCCGCCGCGCCCGGCACCTGGCGGAGGTGCTGGCGGAGGCGTTGGCGGAGCAGCGGCAGGACCTGCCGCAGGACCCGCGGCCGGGCCCGCCGTCCGAGGGCTGAGCCCGCTCCGGCTGCCATAGCCGTACCCCGCTTTCACTGCTTACCGTGGGAGGGGTCATCCTCGTAGCGGAACGACCCCTTCCAGCAGGGGCCGTCCCGCGTACCCGGCACGACGAACCCGCACGATTGAAGAGGTCCCGGTGAACGACGCCGACGCCGCCCGTACCGCAGACGCTTCGGCGGTCGCCCTCCCCGAGACGGCGGCCGCCCACCCGTCACGCGGGGCGGGACCCGCGACGAAGGGCCTCGCGAGGAGGGGCGCCGCCGGGCCGGTCGCGCTGGTCGTGGGCGGCGCGCTGTCGGTGCAGTTCGGCGCGGCCCTCGCGGTCCTGCTCATCCCGCGCGCGGGGGCCCTCGGCGTGGTGACCCTGCGGCTGACGCTGGCCGCGCTGGTGCTGCTGGTCGTGTGCCGCCCCCGGGTGCGCGGCTACAGCCGGTCCGACTGGGGCACGGTCGTGGCGTTCGGCGCGGCGATGGGCGGCATGAACGTGTGCATCTACCAGGCCATCGACCGCATCCCGCTCGGCGCGGCCGTGACCCTGGAGGTGCTGGGCCCGCTGGCCCTGTCGGTCATCGCTTCCCGGCGGCTGGTGAGCCTCGTGTGGGCGGGGCTGGCGCTGGCGGGCGTGGTGCTGCTGAGCGGCGGCGGGTTCGACCGGCTGGACCCGGTCGGCGCGGGCTTCGCGCTGGCGGCGGGCGCGCTGTGGGCGACGTACATCGTGTTCAGCGCCCGCACCGGGCGGCGCTTCCCACAGGCCGACGGGCTGGCGCTGGCCATGGCGGTCGGCGCGGTGCTCAGCCTGCCGCTGGGCCTCGTGGAGGCCGGTACGCGCCTGGCCGTGCCCTCGACGCTGGCGCTGGGCCTGGCGGTGGCGCTGCTGTCGTCGGTGCTGCCGTACACCCTGGAGCTGATCGCCCTGCGCCGCCTCCCGGCGGGCACGTTCGCCGTCCTGATGAGCCTGGAACCGGCGGTCGCCGCCCTGGCCGGCTTCCTGGTCCTCCAGCAGGCCCTGTCGGTGACGGACGCGGCGGCGATAGCCCTGGTGATAGCCGCCAGCATCGGCGCGGTCCGCTCCCGCACGGCCGCCGCCTGACGCCCCCCGTTGTGGGCAGGCGTCCCGTGGGGTGATGGGGGTCCCCTGGTCGAGCGAAGCCGAGACCTTGGGGGAGGGCGGGGCACAACGGTGTCCCCCGCCCGGGAGAGTGCCCACTGGTGCGGCAGGTGCGGGTACGGGCCTCCGCCAGGTCCGCCGTGCCCACCCGTTCCCCGCCCCCTGGGCGGACCAGCTGCCCACAGCGGGATGGAGACGGCCCCCAGGGCATGGGCGGCCCGTCCCTCAGCCCAGTGCCCCGTCCAGCAGGCGGGACCACTGGGCCACCACGCGGGCGCGGCGGGGGGCGTCGTCCGTCAGGAGCGTGGCCAGGCCCAAGCCGCGGGCCATGTCCAGGAGGCCCTGCACCGTCTCGCGGACGCCCGGCACCGACTCGTCCGCGCCCAGCAGCTCCACCGCCATCCGGTGCGCCTCCCGGCCCACCCGCGCCTCCAGCTCCGTGACGCGCGGGCGCAGCTGCGGCTCGTCGGACGCGGCGACCCACAGGTGCAGGGCCGCCCGGAACAGCGGGCCCGTGTACAGCGCGACCAGCGCCTCCACCACCTCCGCGCGGCTCCTGCCGTCCAGCGCCCGCAGCGCCTGCGACCGCTCCTCCGCCACGTACTCGACCGCCGCGAGGAACAGGTCCTCCCGCGTACGGAAGTGGTGCTGCGCCGCGCCCCGCGACACGCCCGCCCGCTCGGCGACGACCGACACGGTGGAGCCCTGCCAGCCGCGTTCCGCCAGGCACGCGACGGCCGCCTCCAGCAGCCGCCTCCGGGTGGCGCGGCTGCGGTCCTGCTTCGGTGCCGGTGCCGGTGCCGGGGCGCTGGCGGGGGTGGTGGTCATATCGCCCATGCGGGGTCCCGTCGTTCCAGGAAGGCCGTCATTCCCTCGCGCGCCTCCGCGGAGGCGAAGAGCGACGCCGAGCGCTGGACGAGGTCCTCCGCGTCCCGCTCGAAGGTCTCCAGCACCCTAGCCGTCACCAGCCGCTTCGACGCGGCCAGCCCCTGCGGCGACCCCTTCCGCAGCGCGTCCAGCAGCGGTACGAGCGCCTCGTCCACGTCCGGCGCGGCCGCCGTCACCAGCCCGGTCCGCACCGCCTCCGCCGCGCCGAACCGCTCGCCCGTCAGGTAGTACCGGGCCGCCGCGCGCTGGTCGAGGCGCGGCAGCAGCGTCAGCGACACCAGCGCGGGCGCCACCCCGATCCGCACCTCCGTCAGCGCGAAGTCCGAGTCGTCCGACGCCACCACCAGGTCGCACGCCGACACGAGCCCCACCCCGCCCGCCCGCACCCGCCCCGCGACCCGCGCGACGACCGGCTTCGGCAGCTCCACGATCCGCCGCAGCAGCGCCACGAACGCGTACGGGCTCGGCGGGGCCTTCAGGTCGGCGCCCGCGCTGAACGTGGAACCGCTGTGGGTGAGCACCACCGCGCGTACCGCCGGGTCCTTCGCGCACCCGTCCAGCGCGTCCGCCAGCTCCGCGACCAGCCGGGCGGAGAGGGCGTTGCGCGTGTCCGGGGCGTCCAGGGTGAGCGTGGTGACGGCGCGGTCGTGGGCGGTGGTGATCAGGGCCATGGTGCTCGCCTCCGGTGGAGTCGGTCCGACGGAGCTGGTCCGGCGGCGTTGGTCAGTACGACTTGGGGAGTCCCAGGGACTGGTGCGAGACGTAGTTCAGGATCATTTCCCGGCTCACCGGTGCTATGCGGGCCACGCGCGACGCGGTGATGAGCCTGCCGAGTCCGTACTCGCGCGTCAGCCCGTTCCCGCCGAGCGTGTGCACGGCCTGGTCCACCGCCCGTACGCACGCCTCCGCCGCCGCGTACTTCGCCATGTTCGCCGCCTCGCCCGCGCCCACGTCGTCGCCCGCGTCGCACAGCACGGCCGCCTTCAGCGTCATCAGCCGGGCCAGCTCCAGCTCGATGTGGGACTGCGCCAGCGGGTGCGCGATGGCCTGGTGGGCGCCGATGGGCGCCTTCCACACCTGCCGCTCCTTCGCGTACGCCACGGCCTTCGCGACCGCGTACCGGCCCATGCCCAGCGCGAACGCCGCCGTCATCACCCGCTCCGGGTTGAGCCCCGCGAACAGCTGGAGCAGCCCCGCGTCCTCGTCGCCGACCAGCGCGTCGGACGGAAGCCGCACGTCGTCCAGGACCAGTTCGAACTGCTTCTCGCGGGCCCGCAGTTCCATGTCGATGGGCGTGCGCAGGAAGCCCGGCGTGTCGCGGGGCACGACGAACAGGCACGGCTTCAGCGCGCCCGTCCGCGCGTCCTCCGTACGGCCGACGATCATCGTGTCCTCGGCCATGTCCACACCCGACACGAACACCTTGCGGCCCGACAGGACCCAGTCGCCGCCGGGCGCGCGGCGGGCCGTGGTGGTGATCCGGTGCGAGTTGGAGCCGGCGTCCGGCTCGGTGATCCCGAACGCCATGATCCGGCTGCCGTCCGCGAGCCCAGGCAGCCAGCGCCGCTTCTGCTCCCGCGTGCCGAACCGGGCGATGACCGTCCCGCAGATCGCCGGGGACACGATCATCAGCAGCAGCGGGCAGCCCGCCGCACCCAACTCCTCCAGCACGATGGACAGTTCGGCGATGCCACCGCCCCCGCCGCCGTACTCGTCGGGGAGGTTCACGCCCAGGTAGCCGAGCTTGCCCGCCTCCCGCCACAGCACGTCGGGGTCGGCGTCGTGGCCGTCGGCGTGGCGGCGCCCGAGCGCGGCGACGGCGGTGCGCAGCGCCCGCTGCTCGTCGGTCTCGAAGGGGATCGCGGTGGCGGGGGAGTTGGTGCCGGTGACTGCGGTCATGCCTGTTCCTCCTGTACGGAATGGACGGGCGGGGCGTGCTGCCCTTCAGCGGCGGGGCTGTCGCCGTGGCTGCGGATCCGGGGCCGACGCGGCTACTGGTCCGGGGCGGGCTCGGCCACGGCTCCGGCCTCGACCACGGCGAGGAGCGCGCCGACCTCGACCTGACGCCCCGGTTCGGCGTGGAGCGCGGTGAGGACGCCGGAGGCGGGCGCGGTGACCTGGTGCTCCATCTTCATCGCCTCCAGCCACAGCAGCGGCCGCCCCGCCTCGACGCGGGCGCCCACCGCGAGGCCCTCGGCGACCCGTACGACGGTGCCCGGCATGGGCGCGAGGAGCGAGCCGGGCGCCGTCCGCTCGGCCGGGTCCGTGAAGCGCGGGCGGCGCGTGAGCCGGTACGCGCCCGTCGGCGTGTCCACATGGACGGTGTCCGAGCCGGGGCGGACGGTGACGCGGTACGGGCGGACGACCCCGGCCACGTCGAGCCGCACCTCCCGCGCGGTGACGGCGACGACCCGCACGTCCGGGTCGTCCGGCAGGGCGTACCCGTCCCGGAGGCGGGCGTAGCGCACCTCGTGGTCGGCCGCCCCGTCGCCGTACACGCGCAGGCGCGGCTGGGACGGGACGTTCCGCCACGCGCCGGGCCCCGGGCGGGCGGCGGCCTCCGCGAGCGCGGCGGCCACGGCGGCGTACCGGCCACCGGGCGGCGGGGCCGTCAGGGCGTCCAGGTGCCGGTCGTAGAACCCGGTGTCGGCGCGGCCCGGCTCCGCGAACTCGGGGCGCCGCAGCGACCGGACCAGCAGGTCCCGGTTGGTGACGGGCCCGTGGACCCGGGCCCGCTCCAGGGCGTGGGCCAGCAGCCGCAGCGCCTCAGCCCGGGTGGGCGCGTGGGCGACGGCCTTGGCGAGCAGCGCGTCGTAGTGGACGCCCACCGCGTCCCCGGCCGCGTACCCGGCGTCCAGCCGCACCCCGGGCACGTCCAGGGCGTGCAGCGTGCCGGTCTGCGGGGCGAAGGCGCGTGCCGGGTCCTCCGCGTACAGGCGGCCCTCCACGGCGTGGCCGCGCGGCGCGGGCGGCTCGGGCGGCAGGGGCGAGCCCTCCGCGACGCGCAGTTGCAGTGCCACCAGGTCGATGCCGTACACGGCCTCGGTGACCGGGTGCTCGACCTGGAGCCGGGTGTTCATCTCCAGGAAGTGCGCGGCGCCGTCGGGGCCGATCAGGAACTCGACGGTGCCCGCGCCCCGGTAGCCGATCGCGCGGGCGGCGCGCACGGCCGTCCCGTACAGCTCCTCCACCAGCGCCTCGGGCAGGCCCGGCGCGGGCGCCTCCTCGATCACCTTCTGGTGGCGGCGCTGGAGGGAGCAGTCGCGGGTGCCGAGCGCCCACACCGTGCCGTGCGCGTCGGCGAGCACCTGCACCTCGACATGGCGCCCGCGCTCCAGGTACGGCTCGGCGAACACCTCGTCGTCGCCGAACGCCGACAGCGCCTCGGCCCGCGCGGCGGCCAGCTCCTCCTTGAGCGCCCCCATCTCCCGTACGACCCGCATGCCGCGCCCGCCGCCACCGGCCGCCGCCTTGACCAGCACGGGCAGGTCGGCCTCGGTGAGCGCGTCCGGGTCGAGCGGTTCGACGCCCATCAGGCGTTTCGCGCGGGTCTTGGAGGCCATCGCCTCGATGGCCTCCGGCGGCGGCCCGACCCAGGTCAGTCCGGCCGCCTCCACCTCGCGGGCGAAGGCGGCGTTCTCGGAGAGGAACCCGTAGCCGGGGTGGACGGCGTCTGCGCCGGCCGCGAGGGCGGCGGCCACGATGAGGTCGCCGCGCAGATACGTGTCGGCGGGCGCCGCGCCCGGCAGCCGTACGGCCGCGTCGGCCTCCCGCACGTGCAGGGCCCCGGCGTCCGGGTCGGAGTGCACGGCGACGGTGCTCACGCCCAGGTCGCGGCAGGTGCGGAAGACGCGGCAGGCGATCTCGCCGCGGTTGGCGACGAGCAGGTTCCCGATCACGGAAGTCACGTGGGTCACGGCCCTCACATCCTGAAGACGCCGAAGCCGCCGCGCGCGCCCTCGACCGGTGCGGTGTGGATCGCGGACAGGCACAGCCCGAGGACGGTACGCGTGTCGCGCGGGTCGATGACCCCGTCGTCGTACAGCCGCCCGGACAGGAACATCGGCAGGGACTCGGCCTCGATCTGCTGCTCCACCATGGCGCGCAGCGCGGCGTCGCCGTCCTCGTCGTACGGCTGCCCCTTGGCCCGCGCGGAGGCGCGGGCGACGATCGACAGGACCCCGGCCAGCTGCTGCGGGCCCATCACGGCGGACTTCGCGCCGGGCCAGGCGAAGAGGAACCGGGGGTCGTACGCCCGGCCGCACATGCCGTAGTGCCCGGCGCCGTACGAGGCCCCCATGAGGACCGACAGGTGCGGGACGCGGCTGTTCGACACCGCGTTGATCATCATGGCGCCGTGCTTGATGATGCCGCCCTGCTCGTAGGCCCGGCCGACCATGTAGCCGGTCGTGTTGTGCAGGAACAGCAGGGGGATGTCCCGCTGGTTGGCGAGCTGGATGAACTGGGCGGCCTTCTGCGACTCGGCGCTGAACAGCACCCCGCGCGCGTTGGCGAGGACGCCGACCGGGTAGCCGTGCAGCCGCGCCCAGCCGGTGACGAGGCTGGCCCCGTACAGCGGCTTGAACTCGTCGAAGTCGGAGCCGTCCACGATCCGGGCGATCACCTCGCGCGGGTCGAACGGGGTGCGCAGGTCGCCCGGCACTATGCCGAGCAGCTCCTCCGCGTCGTACTTCGGCGGCTCGGCCGGGCCCGGGCCGGGGTGGGCCTTGCGGTGGTGGAGGCGGGCGACGATCCGGCGGGCCTGGCGGATCGCGTCGGCCTCGTCCAGGGCGTAGTGGTCGGCGAGCCCGGAGGTGCGGGCGTGCATCTCGGCGCCGCCCAGCGACTCGTCGTCGCTCTCCTCGCCGGTCGCCATCCTCACCAGCGGCGGCCCCCCGAGGAACACCTTCGACCGCTCCTTGATCATCACGGTGTGGTCGGACATGCCGGGGATGTACGCGCCTCCGGCGGTGGAGTTGCCGAACACGACGGCGACGGTGGGGATTCCGGCGGCGGACAGCCGGGTCAGGTCGCGGAACAGGGCGCCGCCGGGGATGAAGATCTCCTTCTGCGACGGCAGGTCGGCGCCGCCCGACTCGACCAGGGAGACGACGGGGAGGCGGTTGGTGTACGCGATCTCGTTGGCCCGCAGCGCCTTCTTCAGCGTCCAGGGGTTGGACGCGCCGCCGCGTACGGTCGGGTCGTTGGCGGTGATCAGGCACTCCACGCCCTCGACGGTGCCGATCCCGGTGACGAGGGACGCGCCGACGGCGTAGTCGGAGCCCCAGGCGGCGAGCGGCGACAGCTCCAGGAACGGCGTGTCGTCGTCCAGGAGCAGCTCGATCCGCTCGCGGGCGAGGAGTTTGCCGCGCGCCCGGTGCCGGGTGACGTACTTGTCGCCGCCGCCCGCGAGGGCCTTGGCGTGCTCGGTGTCCAGCTCGGCGAGCTTGGCGAGCATGGCGGCGCGGTTCGCCTCGTAGGCGGGGGAGGCCGCGTCGAGTGCGGAGGCGAGGACGGTCACAGCGGGACCTCCGGGGTGGCGGTGGCGGTCGCGGCGGGGCCTCCGGCGGGGCGGGCGGTCGTGGCGGGGCCTCCGGTGGGGCGGGCGGTCACAGCAGGGCCTCCGGGATGTCGAGGTGGCGGGCGCGCAGCCATTCGCCGAGCGCCTTGGCCTGCGGGTCGAACCGGGCCCGCGCGGCGACGCCCTCGCCGAGGAGGCCGGTGACGGTGAAGTTCAGGGCGCGCAGGTTCGGCAGGACGTGCCGGGTGACGGGCAGGGCGCGGACCTCGGGCAGCAGGTCCCGCAGCCGGTCGGCGGTCAGGGTGTGGGCGAGCCACCGCCACGCCGCGTCCGACTCGGCCCAGACACCGATGTTGGCGTCGCCGCCCTTGTCGCCGCTGCGGGCCCCGGTGACGAGCCCGAGCGGGGCGCGCCGGGCGGGTCCGGGCGGCAGGGGCTCGGGCAGGGGCGGCTCCGGGACCTCCCGCAGGGGTGCCGTCGTGGGGCCGGACGCCGGTACGGGGACGCGCCGCCCGTCGGGCAGTACGGCCGTGTGGGTCACGGCGCCCGGCTCGACGTACACGGCTTCGAACACCCCGTAGGGGTCGCCCCTGCCGGGCGGGGCGGTGACATGGAAGCCCGGGTAGCTGGCGAGGGCCAGCTCGACGGCGGCGCCGGTCACGGCCCGGCCCACCGCGTGCGGGTCGGGGTCGCGCACGACGAGCCGCAGCAGGGCGCTGGCGGTCTCCTCCGTGTCGGCGTCGGCCCGGTCGGTGCGGGCCAGCTCCCACCGCACGTCCGCCGGACGGGCGCCCCGCGCGAACGCCGTCTCGACCTGCTCCCGTACGAGCCGGGCCTTGGCGTCGACGTCCAGGCCGGTGAGGACGAACACGACCTCGTTGCGCCAGCCGCCGAGCCGGGTGATCCCGGCCTTGAGGGCGGGCGGCGGGGCCTCGCCGCGCACGCCGTCGATCCGCACCCGGTCGGGGCCGTCCTGGGTGAGCCGTACGGTGTCGAGGCGGGCGGTCGCGTCGGGCCCGGCGTACCGGGCGCCCTGCGTCTCGTACAGGAGCTGCGCGGTCACGGTGGAGACGTCCACGGCGCCGCCGGTGCCGGGGTGCTTGGTGATGACGGCGGACCCGTCGGCGTGCAGCTCGGCGAGCGGGAAGCCGGGGTGCCGTACGTCGTACCGCCGGAAGAACGGGTGGTTGCCGCCGGTCGCCTGGGTGCCGCACTCCAGTACGTGCCCGGCGACGACGGCCCCCGCGAGCGCGTCGTACGCGTCGGGGGCCCAGCCGAAGTGCGCGGCGGCGGGCCCGGTGACGAGGGCGGCGTCGGTGACCCGGCCGGTGACGACGAGGCCGGCGCCCGCGTCGAGGCAGGCGGCGATCCCGGCGCCACCGAGATAGGCGTTGGCCGTCAGGGCGCCATCCGGCAAGGGAAGTCCGTCCCCCTCGACATATCCGACCCGCGCGGGCACCCCGAACCGTTCGGCCAGCTCGCGCAAGTGTGCCGCCAGCCCGGCGGGGTTGAGCCCCCCGGCGTTGACGACGATCCGCACGCTCCGCTCGTGGGCGATGCCGAGGGTGTCCTCCATCTGCCGCAGGAACGTCCTGGCGTACCCGAGGGAGGGGTCCTTGAGCCGGTCGCGGCCGAGGATGAGCATGGTCAGCTCGGCCAGGTAGTCCCCGGTGAGCACGTCGAGCGGCCCGCCGGTGAGCATCTCGCGCACGGCGGAGAACCGGTCCCCGTAGAACCCGGAGCAGTTCCCGACCCGCAGCACCCCCGTACTCACGCCGTCGCTCATGCTCCCGCCTCCCTCGGCGGGCGTCCGGCGCCGGGCGGCCCGGCGAAGGCCTGGGCGATGTCCAGCCACCGGTCGGCGTCGGGCCCGTGGGCGCGCAGGGCCAGGTCGGCGCGGTGGGCGCGCTGGGTGACGAGGAGGCAGAAGTCGAGCGCGGGCCCGGTGACGTACTGCTCGGCGTCCTCGGGCCCGTAGGCCCAGGTGGTGCCGTCGGGTGCGTCGAGCACGACGCGGAACCGCTGGTCCGGCGGGGTGAGCCCGCGCACGGCGTACGCGTAGTCGCGCGCCCGCCAGCCGATGCGCGCGACGTGCCGCAGCCGGGCGCTCGGCTGCCGCACGACCCCCAGCGCGTCGGCGACGTCCTGCCCGTGCGCCCAGGTCTCCATGAGCCGCGCGGTGGCGAGCGAGGCCCCGCTCATCGGCGGCCCGTACCACGGCACCCGGACCCCGTCGGGCAGCCCCCGCAAGGCGTCCCACAACGCCTGCCGCCCACCCCGCCACCGTCCGAGCAGCGCCGAGGACTCGACGCGGGCCCCTTCCTCCGCGGCCCGGTCGACGAAGTCGTACGCCCCGGCGGCGACTTCGGCCACATGCGAGGCGAAGGCATCGGGATCGGTGACCGCCATCAGCGCCACCTCGTCGGTCCACGCCAGATGGGCCACCTGATGGGCGACGGTCCACCCGGCGGCAGGCGTCCCCCGCCCCCATTCCCGGGCGTCGACCCCCGCGACGATCCGGTCCAACTCCTCGCTCTCGTCCCGCAGATCATCAAGCACGGGATGGTCCACAGCGCACTCCCTCGCTACCCGGCACGGCGACGCGCGCCGAGCATCCCACCGCCCAGCAAAACAAGCAAGCGTGCTTGCTTATTTTTGTCGTTCGTATCCGCACTGCCAGGATCGAGCCATGACGAACCCCCGGCGGGCGATCAAAGACGTCATCATCGACTGCCGCGCCCCGGAACGGCCGGCCTCCTTCTGGGCCGCGCTGCTGGACAGGCCGATCGCGGGCAGGACCGGCCCGTACGTCTGGCTCGCACGCGGCGACGGCCCGGGGCTGGGCTTCCAGAAGGCGGCGGAGCCGAAGACGGGCAAGAACCGCGTCCACTTCGACGTCGCGTCCCCCGATCCGGCGTCCGAGCAGTCCCGCGTCGAGGTGCTGGGCGGCAGGCGAATCGACCAGTACGCCCCGGGAGGCTTCCTGGTGATGGCCGACCCGGAGGGCAACGAGTTCTGCGTCATCCCGCCGGAGCCGTTCGAGGCCGACGACAACGGCCAGGCCGACTACCTCCCCTGACAACGCCCGCGACGCGAACCGCCCCGCACCCGGCGTGGTACCGGGGTGCGGGGCGGCGGTCGGCCGGGCCGGGGGAGGGCCCGCCCGGTTCCAGCGCGGGGTCAGGACACGATGTCCTCGTAGCCCGCGATCTCGCGCGGGTCGCGCGGGCCCGGGCCGATGTAGCGGGCCGACGGGCGGACCAGGCGGCCGGTGCGCTTCTGCTCCAGGATGTGCGCCGACCAGCCGGCCGTGCGGGCGCAGGTGAACATGGACGTGAACATGTGCGCCGGGACCTCCGCGAAGTCCAGGACGATCGCCGCCCAGAACTCCACGTTCGTCGCCAGCACCCGGTCCGGGCGCCGGTTGTACAGTTCCTCCAGCGCGGCCTTCTCCAGCGCCTCCGCCACCTCGAAGCGCGGCGCGGCCAGCTCGCGGGCCGTGCGGCGCAGCACCCGCGCGCGCGGGTCCTCGGCCCGGTACACGCGGTGGCCGAAGCCCATCAGCCGCTCGCCCTTGTCCAGCGCGCGCTTCACGTACGCCACGGCGTCGCCGGTCCGCTCGATCTCCTCGATCATGCCGAGGACGCGGGACGGCGCCCCGCCGTGCAGCGGGCCCGACATCGCGCCGACCGCGCCCGACAGCGCCGCCGCCACGTCCGCGCCGGTCGAGGCGATGACCCGCGCCGTGAACGTCGAGGCGTTCATGCCGTGCTCGGCGGCCGACGTCCAGTACGCGTCCACGGCCCTCACATGCTTCGGGTCCGGCTCGCCGCGCCAGCGGATCATGAACCGCTCGACCACCGACTGCGCCTTGTCGATCTCGCTCTGCGGCACCATCGGCAGCCCCTGCCCACGCGCGCTCTGCGCCACGTACGACAGCGCCATCACCGCCGCCCGCGCCAGGTCGTCACGGGCCTGCTGCTCGTCGATGTCCAGCAGCGGCTTCAGGCCCCACACGGGCGCCAGCATCGCCAGCGCCGACTGCACGTCCACGCGGATGTCACCGGAGTGGACCGGGATCGGGAAGGGCTCCGCCGGGGGCAGACCGGGGTTGAACGCCCCGTCGACGAGCAGGCCCCACACGTTCCCGAAGGACACGCGGCCCACCAGGTCCTCGATGTCGACGCCCCGGTACCGGAGGGCGCCGCCCTCCTTGTCCGGTTCGGCGATCTCCGTCTCGAACGCGACGACTCCTTCGAGCCCGGGTACGAAGTCGGACATCTGGCGGCTCCTCGTATACGTATGCGACGTGTGTGTCGTGTGTGGTGGAGGGAACGAACAGTGACCCAGCCGAAGAGTCTGTCGGGTTCCCCCGATGCGGGGAAGCGTGACATCAGGCACACTCCGCCGTTACGGGCCGACGCGATTAAGAGTGCCGCCCGCCGGGGAGACTGAAGCGGCCGTCACGCGCTGGGGCAGGATGGACGCCGTGACCGACGCCCCCGATCCAGCCCTGGACCCCGCTCCCGATCCGGCGCCCATGCGCGAGCAGTACCACACCTCCGAGCTTGCCGAGCGGGACCTCGCCGCGCATCCCCTGGAGCAGTTCGCGCTCTGGTTCAAGGAAGCGGCGTCCTGCGGCGACATCCACGAGCCGAACGCCATGGTCGTGGCCACGGCCACCCCCGACGGCCGCCCCTCCGCCCGTACGGTGCTGCTCAAGCACGTGGACGCGCGCGGCTTCGTCTTCTTCACCAACTACGACTCCCGCAAGGGCGCCGAGCTGGCCGCCAACCCGTACGCCTCGCTCCTCTTCCCCTGGCACCCCATCGCCCGCCAGGTCATCGTCACCGGCCGCGTCACCCGCGTCGGCCGCGACGAGACCGCCGCGTACTTCCGCACCCGCCCGCACGGCTCCCAGCTCGGCGCCTGGGCGAGCGCCCAGTCCTCCGTCATCGGCTCCCGCGCCGACCTGCTCGCCCGGTACGAGGAGCTCGCCGCCCGATACCCGGAGGGCGCCCAGGTCCCCGTACCGCCGCACTGGGGCGGCTTCCTCGTCGTCCCCGACGCGGTCGAGTTCTGGCAGGGCCACGAGAACCGGCTCCACGACCGCCTGCGGTACGTCCGCGAGGGCGACGGGGACGCCGTCGGGCACGGCTGGCGCGTGGAGCGGCTCGCCCCGTAGCGCGCCGGCCCCGTGCACGGCCCGCGGGCACGCAGAAGCCCGCGGGCTCTGCTCTCTCCTGCTAGCAAGGAGAGGTCGGCCGGATGTGCCGACGAGCCCGCGGGCCGGTGACTGCTGGGGTGTACGGCAGGAGGCCTGCCGTCATGTGACGACAGGCCTCAGCCCGCAGTCACCTCACGCATCCGAAAAGAAATCACTCTCGGATCACCTCCTCTCTCGTGTGACCCACACACTAGGAACGCCCCGCGCCACGCACAAACGAATTTTCCGAACGCCGTGTGCCCTGGGTCACGTTCCAGTTGAATGGCCGGGCGCGCCGTGGCTGCACGCGCGTTTACGGCTCATGTCTCGCAGGGGGTGGCCGGGATGAGTGCGTCCAGGAGCGGAACGGCGCGGGCGGACGGGGATCTGCTCAGCGCGCTGCTGGACGGGATGGACGCCGCGCTGTGCGCGTTCGACGCGGACGGCGTGGTCACCCACTGGAACCGCGAGGCCGAGCGCATCCTCGGCTGGCCCGCCGCCGAGGCCGTCGGCCGCCGCGGCCTCGCCGGATGGGCGGCCCGCCCCGCCGACGCCGCCGCCATCGAGGCCCGCCTGATGGCCGCCATGGACGGCCCGGGGCGCGGTCTCCACGAGTTCGCGCTGCTCCGCAAGGACGGCGGCCGGGTCCTCGTACGCACCCAGGTCTCCGGCGTGCTCGGCACCGACGGCAGCCCCGCCGGTGTGTACTGCGCCTTCGGCGAGATCCACGCGCAGCTCGATTTCGAACGGTCCGTCGCCCTCAGCGAGGCGCTGTTCGCCGACGCCCCGTGCGCGCTCGTCGTCGTGGACGCCGACCTGCGGCCCGCCGTCGTGAACACCCGCGCCGCCCAGGCCCTCGGCGCCTCCCGCACCGCCCTGCTGGGCCGCCCCCTCGGCGACTTCCTGCTCCAGGGCGCCGAGCAACTGGAGGCCGCCCTCGAACACGTACTCGCCGAGGGCGACCCCCGCGCCCCGGCCGACCTGTGGACGACCGTCCGCGCCCCGGACGGCGAACGGCGGCGCTGCTGGCGCAGCGGCTTCCTGCGCCTCGCCTCCCCGCTGTCTCGCGGGCCCTCGCCGCTGGGTGTGGCGTGGCTGTTCGAGGACGTCACACAGGCCCGCGCCGCGGAGCAGGAGGCCGACCGCCTGCGGTTCCGCGCCAGCCAGCTCCACCGCGCGGGCGCCGCCGCCGCCGAGTGCGAGGACCCGATGGAGGCGGCGACGGTCTACCTGGACTTCGCGCTGGCCGGTTTCGCGGACGACGCGCTGCTGGACGTCGTACGCGGCGACGGCACCCGGCTCGTACGGGTCGCCGCCACACCCGCCGAGGGGCCCGGCCCGGTGGCCCCCGTCGCGGGCGGCGGCCTGCCCGTCCCGTACGGCCCCGGCCACCCCGCCCTGCGTGCGCTGGACCGGGCGGGCGCGGTGCGGGCCAGCACCTGGACGTCGGGCCCCGCGCGCGTGTGGGCGGCGGAACGCCTCTGGCCCACCGGCGCGGCCCACGCCCTGTGCGCGGTCCTCCGCAGCCGGGGCCGCACGCTCGGCGTGGTGACGTTCCTGCGCTCCGCGACCCGCCCGCCCTTCGAGCGCCCGGACGTGGCCTACGCGGAGAGCGTCGCGGTGAGGGTGGCGGCGTCCCTGGACCTGAGGGACGACTGACACCCGTACGTGCGAATAGTGACGCAACCATCACGCACGGTTCGGTGTTCTGTTCAGTGGGCGGCGGATCGGACAGTCGGAAGACCGGTGAGGGGTGGTCGGTGATGGCGCGCGGGCAGCGGGTGGAGATCGACGGGTCGGAGAGCGTTCCGAACTTCCACGGCAAGGAACTGCGCTTCCAGCGCGAGGGGGGGGAGGGGCTGACGCTGGAGCAGTTGGTGGAGGGCAGCTTCTACGGGGCGACGTACCTGAGCGAGATCGAGCGCGGCCGGCGCCGCATGCCGCCCGACCTGGCCCGCCAGGTGGACCGGGTGCTGAAGACGGACGGCTACTTCGAGCGCGGCTGCGAGGACGTGCGCAAGGCCCGCAAGGGCGGCCACGCGGAGTACTTCGCGGACGCGGCCGAGATGGAGAGGTTCGCCCTGACCATCGAGGACTGGGCGCCCTTGCTCGTGCCTGGGCTGCTCCAGACCGAGGCGTACGCACGGGCGATCGTCAGGGCGGCCGTGCCGCGCGCGAGCGATGCCTACGTGCAGAGGAACGTCACGGCGAGGCTGAGTCGCGCATCGATCTTCAAAGAGGAGGAACCTCCGGCGTTCTGGGCCATCCTGGACGAGTCCCTCATCCGGCGCGCTGTACTGCCTCCGGAGGGAATGGCGGAGCTGCTGGAGCACATCGCGCGCGTCGTCAGGGAGACCCGGTCCCTGCTCCAGATCGTGCCGGTGACCACCGCCCTGCACCCGTTCATGATGGGCATGACGAGGATCATGACGTTCGCCGATGCCCCGTCCGTGGTCTACACGGAGAGCCTCCACAGCGGCCAACTCATCGACGACCCGCGGCTCGTGCGCTCCTACCGCCAGTCGTACGATCTGCTCAGGGCCGACGCGCTGCCGCCTGAGGCGTCCCTGGCCATGGTCGAGGAAGCGGCGGAGGGATTCCGGAATGGCACAGATCGAGGTTGACCTGAGCTCTGCGCAGTGGCGCAAGAGCAGCTACAGCAATGGCACGGGCGGCGAGTGCCTGGAAGTCGCTGACCACTTCCCCGGCGTGCTCCCCGTGCGGGACTCCAAGATGCCCGAGGCGCCTGCCCTCGTGGTCGCCGCGGCCGCGTGGGCGCCGTTCGTGGCGGCGGTGAGGGCGGGGCGGCTCGGGGTGGGGTGAGTCAGCGGCGGTAGAAGATCCGGTCCGCGTACTCGTCCATGACGCGGGCGTTCCACTCGTGGCCGCCGTCCACGTTGCCGGAGCGCAGCAGCGGGGGCTCGACGCCGCGGCGGACCAGTTCCCCGGCCGCCGCGGCCATGGTGGCCTGCATGAGCGCGCTGGTCACGACCGTGGAGGCGGGGGCGAACGGCGCCTCGATGCCCTCGTGGGTCAGCTCCGCGTCCCCGACGGGGATCTTGGAGTCGAGGACGATGTCGCAGTGGTCCTTCAGGAAGGTGCCCGAGGCGTTCCGCGGGCGGGTCTCCTTCGTGTAGGCGACCGAGGTGACGCCGATGACCTTGAGGCCGAGCGCGCGGGCGTTGACGGCCATCTCGACGGGCAGGGCGTTGCGCCCGGACAGCGAGATGATCACCAGGAGGTCCCCGGCGCGGGCGGGGGAGGAGTCCAGTACGGCGGCGGCGAGGCCCTCGACGCGCTCCAGGGCGGAGCCGAGGGTGGCGGGCGCCTCCACGCCGACGGCGCCCGGTACGGGCAGCAGGTTCATGAGGGCGAGGCCGCCGGCGCGGTAGACGACGTCCTGCGCGGGCAGCGACGAGTGGCCCGCGCCGAAGGTGAAGAGGCGGCCGCCCGAGGCGATCGTGTCGGCGACGGCGGCACCCGCCGCGGCGATCTGTCCGGCCTCCTCGTCCCGTACGCGCTGGAGCAGTCCGATCGCGGCGTCGAAGAACTGATCGGCCAGCGTGCTGTCGCCCATCGGCGGCCTTCCTCTCGTCGTGTCGCGGATCACGGTGCGGTCTGGACCATTCCCGTGTCAATACGGCGCCAGGCCAGCCCGGATCGGCGGCGGCACGGTTGTCCGCGGGATGCGCAACAATTGAGACAGGGCCGCGCACACTGGAAGTCACGCATCGAGGGGCACGTATGTCCGGACTGATCGACACCACGGAGATGTATCTCCGCACCATCCTCGAGCTGGAAGAGGAAGGTGTGGTGCCCATGCGCGCCCGCATCGCGGAACGGCTCGACCAGAGCGGTCCCACGGTCAGCCAGACGGTCGCCCGGATGGAGCGTGACGGCCTGGTGACCGTCGCCGGGGACCGACACCTGGAGCTGACCGAGGAGGGCCGGCGGCTGGCCACGCGCGTGATGCGCAAGCACCGTCTCGCGGAGTGCCTCCTCGTGGACGTGATCGGCCTGGAGTGGGAGCAGGTCCACGCCGAGGCGTGCCGGTGGGAGCACGTGATGAGCGAGGCCGTGGAGCGGCGCGTCCTCGAACTGCTGCGGCACCCCACGGAGTCCCCGTACGGCAACCCGATCCCGGGCCTGGAGGAGCTGGGCGAGCAGGCGGAGGCCGACCCGTTCCTCGACGACAACATGGTGGCGCTGTCCGAGCTGGACGCGGGCACCGAGGGCAAGACCGTGGTGGTCCGGCGGATCGGCGAGCCCATCCAGACGGACGCGCAGCTGATGTACACGCTGCGGCGGGCCGGTGTGCAACCCGGTTCGGTGGTCAGCGTGACGGAGTCGCCGGGCGGCGTGCTGGTCGGCAGCAGCGGCGAGGCGGCCGAGCTGGACGCCGACGTGGCGTCACACGTCTTCGTCGCCAAGCGCTGAGCCTGCCGTAGGCGCGGCACCCGTCCGCGCCTGCGCTGATGCGGCCCCGGCGGGCGGTGGTGTTCCGTTCGCGGCCCGGCGGCCGTACCGTACGGGGTGCTTTCGCGCGGAACGGCAGCGGGGCGGCTTCGCGCGTGCCACTCTGGGCTTCAGGCCGGGACCTGTCCTGGGAGGGGAGCCGCGCGATGTGTCGCCGTCACCGTCGTCATCCTCGTCGTCCGCCGACCGCTTCGCCGGAACACACGTCCGCACATGGGGAAGGTCCCGGTGCCTTACGGCACCGGGACCCGTCCTCCCCTGTGCTGACCCGGAGCCCCGAGCTCTCAGGGTCAATCCCGTCGGACCCTTTTCCCCGAGTGGTCCGCCTCCCGTTGAAGATCTCCCCTCGGCGGTGGCCGTCAATCCTTGAGCGGGGTCACTCGAACGAGCGGTGTTGCCGTGCGTACCCCGGTTTTCGAATGTGAGTTCGATACTGTGGGTCGGGTTGTCCGACGTGACAGAAGGGGGTGCCAGGGCACATGGTGCGACGAATCGACCTGACCGGAGCCGACGGCGTACGCCTCGCCGCCTGGGAGTTCGCCGAGCCGCCGAAGGGGCCGGGCGACGACGGCACCGAGCCCGGCGGCGGTGTCCTGCTGCTGCACGGCCTCATGGGGCGGGCCGCGCACTGGGCGGAGACGGCGAGGTGGCTGTCGCAGCGGTACCGGGCGGTCGCGTTGGACCAGCGGGGGCACGGGCAGAGCGGCAAACCGGCGGCGGGGCCGTACACGCGTGAGGCGTATGTGGCGGACGCGGTGGCCGCGATCGAGCAGCTGGGCCTCGGGCCGGTGACCCTGATCGGGCACTCGATGGGCGCGCTGACGGGCTGGCAGCTGGCGGCGGAGCGGCCCGACTTGGTGAACGCGCTGGTGATCTGCGACATGCGGGCTTCGGCGTTGGGGGCGTCGTCGCAGCGGGAGTGGGAGGAGTGGTTCCGCAACTGGCCGCTGCCGTTCGCGACGTTGGCGGACGTGCGGAAGTGGTTCGGCGAGGACGACCCGTGGGTGGAGCGGCCGAACCCGGCGCGGGGCGACTTCTTCGCGGAGGTGATGGCCGAGGGTGCGGACGGGTGGCGGCCGGTGTTCTCGCCGCACCAGATGCTGGCGGCGCGGTCCACCTGGGTCCACGACGCGCACTGGGACACGCTGGCGCAGGTGCGGTGCCCCACGCTGGTGGTGCGCGGCCTGGACGGGGAACTGGGCCGGGCGGAGGCCCACGAGATGGTGCGGGTGCTGCCGCAGGGGCGGTACGCGGAGGTGCCGGACGCGGGCCACTACCTCCACTACGACCAGCCCGAGGCCTGGAGATCGGTCCTCTGGCCCTTCCTCACCGCCACGACGCCCTGACCGGGAGGTCCGGGCCCCTGAACGGGGCTCTGGCCGGGCGGCCCCGAGGGCCCGTGCCTCACTCGGGGACGGTGCGGAAGCGGCGCCGGTACTCCGTCGGCGTCGTGTCGAGCCTCCGCCGGAAGGCCCGTACGAGCGTGTCGACGGTGCCGAAGCCGGTGGCGGCCGCGACGCGTTCCAGCGTGGCGTCGGTGGACTCCAGCTGGTGGCGCGCCTGCTCGACGCGTACCGACTCGATGTAGGCGTGCGGGGTCGTGCCCAGCTCGTTCTTGAAGACGCGGGTGAGCTGCCGGTCGCTGACGTGGGCGTGCTCGGCGAGCCGGGGGACCGTGAGCGGCTCGGCGAGATGGCGCAGGATGTAGTGGCGCAGATCCTCCACGCGCCGGGTCGTGGAGACCTGCTCCAGGGGGACGCTGAACTGGCTCTGGCCGCCCGGCCGCTTCAGGTACATCACCAGCTGCCGGGCGATCCGCAGCGCGACGGCCTCGCCGAGGTCGTCGGCGATGAGCGCGAGTGACAGGTCCAGGCAGGCGCTGATGCCCGCGCCGGTCCACACGTTCCCGTCGCGGACGAAGATGGGGTCGGCGTCGACGTCGACCGCCGGGTGGTCGGCGGCGAGCCGCTGAGCCGTGGACCAGTGGGTGGTGGCGCGCCTGCCGTCGAGCAGCCCCGCGGCGGCGAGGACATGGGCCCCGACGCAGACGGACGCCACCCTCCGGGCGCGCGGCGCCAGTTCGGCCACCCGCTTCACCAGCGCCGGATCGACCAGCGGGTTCACGCGGCGGTCGCCGCTGACCTCCACCGCGCCCGGCACCACGAGCGTGTCGATGCTCCGTTCCCGGAGCTGCCCGAAGGTGACGTCGGGCAGGACACGGACCCCGGCGGCGGTGACGACGGGCTCCATCGCCTCCGCGGCGAGGACGACCTCGTAGCCTGCGGCCTCCTCCGTCTCGCGCCGCGCGAGATGGAACACCTCCGGTGGCCCCGTGACATCGAGCAGGTCGACCTCTTCGAAGAGGACGATGACGATCAGTCGTCCGGTGGTGTCCACAAGTCCCCCTGCCCGCGCCCCGTCACCGGCGGCGGTGATGTCGGTTTCTGCATGTTAGACGTCATTGCCGACGCACCGGGCCGGGCCGTAGCGTCATAGGCGCAGGTCACCGCATCGATGCGACCGCTTCCCCGACCCCGACACCCTCAGGCGGCACCCCATGCCCAGAACCACGCTGCGCCGGCTGTCCGGCCTCTCCGACGCACCCGCGAAGCTCGCCGACGCGACGCTGGTCCTGATCGACTACCAGAACACGTACACCACCGGCGTGATGGAGCTGGACGGCTGGCGGCCCGCCCTCGACGCCGCCGCCCGGCTGCTGGAGCGCGCCCGCCGCGAGGGCGCCCGGATCATCCACGTCGTCAACGACGGCGGTGAGGGCACGCCGTACGACATCCGGGCCGACATCGGCCGCATCCATCCCGACGTGGCGCCGGCCGACGGCGAACCGGTCGTCGTGAAGAAGGCCCCCGACGGCTTCCGCGACACCGAACTGGGTCGGCTCGTCGACGAGGCGGGCAGGGACGAGCTCGTCATCGCCGGGTTCATGACGCACATGTGCGTGGCGTTCACCGCGCAGGGCGCGTTCCTGCGCGGCAACCGGGTCACGGTCGTGGCCGACGCGTGCGCGACGCGGCCGCTGCCGGTCGCCGGTGCGGAGGTGGGGGCGCGTGAGGTGCACCTCGCCGCGCTGGGGACCGTCGCGGATCTGTACGGGGTCGTCGTCCCGTCGCAGGCGGAACTCGCCTGAGTGAGCCGGGAGGCCCGTCGGTGCCCGTGACCGCCGCCGGGCCTCCCTCCCCCGCCGCTCCGCGCCCTGCGGGCCGCCCTGAGGGCTGGGCCCGTGCGGGCGCTCTGCCCTGCGGGCCGCCGTGTCCGCTGCCGCTGTGGGCATGCGTTCCGCCAGGGGCGGGACGGGTGGCACAGCGGACCTGGCGGGTGCCGCTTACCGCGCCTGCCGCACCAGTGGGCACCCTCCCGGGCGGGGCACCCGTTGTGCCCACCCTTCCGCCCTGCGGAACGACTGCCCACAACGGGGTGCGGGCCCATACCCGGACGGGGCCCGCAGGAGGTGGCTTCTCGGGGCCAGGGACCGGCCCAAGCCCTGGGGCCAGGTGGGGCCGCAGGGGGTGAGCCCCGTGGCGGGGGTGCCCCGCTACGCCTTGCTCACCGCCGCCAGGATCTCCGGGAGGCGGCGGGACGTGCGGGTCGCGGCCAGGTGCAGGCCCGTGAACACCAGCAGCGCCCCCCACGCCGCGCCCAGCGGCAGCAGCGCCCACGGGGACACGGACGCGACGTGCGTCCAGACCACCGCCCCGATCAGCGGCGCGCACAGCACCACCGCCAGCAGCATCCCGCCCATCATCGAGCCCCACGCCAGACCGCCCTGCCCGGGCGCCGCGTTCTTGTACGCGCTGTCCTGCGGGATCGAGTACGGCAGGTACGCCGACGCCCACGCGCCCACGCCCAGCATCGCGCCGAGCAGCCCGTACGACAGGCCCAGGCCCTCCGGCAGCGCCCCCCAGTCGCCGAGCACCGCGACGGTCACGAACACCACCAGCGTCGCGTACGGCAGGGTCACCAGCAGCAGCGCCAGCGCCCGCGCCCGCAGCTCCAGGTACGCGTCCCGCTTCGACGAGATGGTCATCGCGACGATCCAGAACGCCGACGTGTCCTGGCCGAACTGGTTGTACATCAGCGACCCCAGCATCGCCGCGGCGAAACACGCCCAGTACACCGAGCCCGTCCCCTGCACCGCGTTGAACACCGGCACGATCAGGCCCAGCGCCAGCGCCGTCACCCAGCCCGACTTGGCCTTCGGGTCCCGCCACGCGTACCGCAGCGCCCGCTGCACCACCGCGCCCGTACGGCCCTCCGGCAGCAGCCGCGCCCAGCCCGCACCCGCGCCGGAACGCTTCCGGTCCGCGTCCGCACCGGCCGCCGCGACCGTCGAACCGTCCGGCGCCGTCATCAGCCTCGTCAGGCTCCGCTGCCACCAGTACAGCAGCCCCGCCAGCGCCACCACGGTCAGCAGCAGCTGCGCCACCGCCGTCCCGTACGCGCCCCGGCTCGCCGAGTCCACCGCGCCGACCGCCGACGCGGGCGGCACCCACCGCACCAGATCCGCCGCGGGCTCCAGGCGCGAGAGCCCGCCCGCCTGGCCGAGCCGCTGCGCACCGAAGTTCACCACCTGGATGCCGATCGCCACGACCAGACCGCTCAGCAGCGCCAGGTCCCGGCCCTTGCGGGACGTCAGCAGCCGGATGTTCGCCGCGGCGACCGCCCGCGCCAGCGCCAGGCACACCAGCAGCACCAGCGGCACCGCCGGGACCGCCACGGCGAGCGCGAACCCGCCGTGTGCCACCGAGACCCCCGCACCCACCACCAGGCACAGCGTGAACAGCGGGCCGATCCCCACCAGTGAGGCCACCAGCAGCGCCCGCACCAGCGGCCCCGCCCGCAGCGGCAGCATCACCAGCCGCGACGGGTCCAGCGTCTCGTCACCGCTCGGGAAGAACAGCGGCATCACCGCCCAGCCCAGCGCCGTCACACCGGTCAGCAGAACCGCGAGCGTCGCCGCCTGCGCGTGCCCCCGCAGCAGCACCAGGCCGAGCAGCTGCCCGGCAGCGAACAGCAGGGCGAACACGATGGAGACGACGAAGACCGCCGTACGGCCCGACGACTGGCGCAGCCCGTTGCGCAGCAGCGACAGCTTGATCCGTACGAACGTGGCCGTCAGCGCCCCGGCCGACGCGCCCACCGGGTTCGCCGCCCTCATCCCCGTACCGAAGGCACCCGACTCGTACGTCACCGGGCACCGCCCAGCCAGTCCAGGGACTCGCCCGTGTCACGGCCCCGCGCGCCGACCAGTTCGAGGAACGCCTGCTGGAGCGTGGGCGCGTCGCCCCGCACCTCCGCCAGCGGGCCGTGCGCGCGGATGCGGCCCGCGGCCATCACCGCGACCCAGTCGCACAGCGACTCGACCAGCTCCATGACATGGCTGGAGAACACGACCGTCGCGCCCGACGCGGTGTACCGCTCCAGGACGCCCCGGATCGTCTGCGCCGACACGGGGTCCACACCCTCGAACGGCTCGTCCAGGAACAGCACCTCGGGGTTGTGCAGCAGCGCCGCCGCGAGGCCGATCTTCTTGCGCATGCCGGTCGAGTAGTCGATGACCAGCTTGTGCTGCGAGCCCGCCAGGTCCAGGACGTCCAGCAGCTGCGCCGCCCGCTTGTCCACCTCGGCGCCCGGCAGCCCCCGCAGCCGGCCCGTGTACGCGAGGAGTTCGCGCCCCGACAGCCGCTCGAACAGCCGCAGCCCCTCCGGCAGCACTCCGATGCGGGCCTTCACCGCCGCCGGGTCCCGCCACACGTCGTGCCCGGCGACCTCGATGCGCCCCTGGTCGGGGCGGAGCAGTCCGGTCACCATGGACAGCGTCGTCGTCTTCCCGGCGCCGTTCGGGCCGACGAGGCCGATGAACCTGCCCGCGGGCAGCTCCAGGTCCACCCCGCCGACCGCTATCTGCTCGCCGAAGCGCTTCCACAGCCCTTCCACGCGGACGGCGGGCGGCGCCCCCTCCCGCGTCCCGCCCGCCGCGTCAACTCTCCGGTCCTGCTCCGGCATGGTCACTGCCGCCTCCCGCTGCCCCGTCGATCGTCTGTACGGGCGCAGCCTACAAACCCGCAGGCAGCGGGCGCGTTGGGCGAATCCGGCAGCGTGCGGCGGCCCGGTGTTGCCGGGGTCCGCCACGAGCGGGTGCCTCAGCGGCCCCGTGCCGCCGCCGCGTCCCGGCCGCACGCGTACGCCAGCGGGCTGATCAGCTCCTCCGCGTCCGGCAGCCACCGGTTGGCGTGCGTCGGGCGGCGCACCCACTGCACCGCGCCCTGCCCGCCGACCCGCGTCGGCGGCGCCACCACGTACCCGCCCTCACCCTTCGCGACCAGGTCGATCCCGGCGGGCGACCAGCCGAGACCCCGGATCAGGTCAGCGGTCTTCGCGGCGGCGCCCGGCAGGACGAAGAAGACCATCCGCCGGTCGGGGCCGCAGGCCACCGGGCCGAGCGCCACGTCCATCCGCTCCATCCGCGCCAGCGCCAGGAACCCCGCCGACTCCGGCACGTCCAGCGCGTCGAACGTACGGCCCGTCGGCAGCAGGATCGACGCCGCCGGGTGGCCGCCCCACAGGCGGCGCGCCGCGACCGGGCTGCCGGTGGCCTGCGCCGCCCAGTCCGTACGGAACGGGTGCGCGCCCGGCGCCGCGCACGCCGCGTCCCCGCACGAGCACCGCTCCAGGCCGCCCGCCGTCTCCAGCCACGTGCCGGGGAACACGTCCCAGTGGCGTTCCTCCGCGTACCGCACGGCGGTGTCGAGCAGCGGTTCCCCGCGCTGCTGGGGGATGTGTGCGGCCTCCGTGACTCCCATGGTCTCTTCCACGGACAGCACAACTGTCCACCCCACGGGTGGTTACGGGGCGCAGAAGTGAACGAGGTGGTGCACCGGCCGGGCACGCGGGGCGCATGGGTGCACGTGCGGGGGCGCGCATGGGCGGCGGGAGCGGTGGGCGGGTAGGCAGCGTCGGGGACGCGGCCTCAAGGACGTCGAAGGCGGTCAAAGGCGGTCGGAGACGGTCATTGCGGCACACCTCGGGCATACGCCGTACAAGCGGTGATGCCGATGATCTGGTATGACAGCGCCGCGTTCCGCATTCTCCGGACATCAGCCGGGCAGTGATCGGGGCGACTGATCGCCACCGGCACCTCAGGGGGTAGTCATGGCAGCGAGGCCGCTCGTCGCCCGTCAGCCGAACGAACGGCTGCAGGCGCTCATTCAGGAGGCAGGGTGCTCCAACGCCGGGCTCGCCCGCCGCGTCAACATGGTCGGCTCGGAGCGCGGGCTCGACCTGCGGTACGACAAGACGTCGGTGGCGCGCTGGCTGCGCGGGCAGCAGCCACGGGGCCGCGCGCCCGGCATCATCGCCGAGGCGCTCGGCCGGAAGCTGGGCCGTACGGTCACGATCGACGAGATCGGGATGGCCAGCGGCAAGAACCTGGCCAGCGGCGTGGGCCTGCAGTTCTCGCCGACCGTGGCGGGCGCCGTCGAGCAGGTCTGCGAACTGTGGCGCAGCGACGTGGGGCGGCGGGACTTCCTGTCCGGCTCCACCGTCGCCGCGTCCGCGCTGGTCGAGCCGAGCCGTGACTGGCTGATCACCGGCCCCGACCCGCAGGTGGCGCGTACCGCGGGCGCCCGTGTCGGCCTGGCGGACGTCCGGGCCGTACGGGCCATGACGGAGGCGCTGGTGGACCTGGACCACAAGTTCGGCAGCGGGCATGTGCGGCCGGTGGTGGTCCACTACCTCAACAGCGTCGTGTCGGGGATGCTCGCCGGTTCGTACCGGGACACGGTCGGGCGGCAACTGTTCGCGGCCGTCGCGCGTTTGACGGAGCTGGCCGGGTACATGGCGGTCGACACGGGCCAGCCGGGTCTGGCGCAGCGGTACTACATCCAGGCCCTGCGGCTGGCGCAGGCGGCGGGTGACCGGGCGTACGGCGGCTATGTGCTGGCCGCGTCGATGAGCCACCTGGCGGCGCAGCTCGGGAACCCGCGGGAGATCGCCCAGTTGGCGCGCGCCGCGCAGGAGGGGGCGCGCGGGCACGTCACCCCGCGCGCGGAGGCGATGTTCCTGGCGGCGGAGGCGCGCGGGCACGCCCTGCTGGGCGACGCGCGGACCTGCCAGGAGGTGGCGGGGCGTGCCGTGGCCGCGCTGGACCGGGCCGACCCGGAGGCGGGCGACGACCCGGCGTGGATCGCCCACTTCGACCACGCGTACCTCGCCGACGAACTGGCGCACTGCCACCGGGACCTGGGCCAGGCGGAGGCGGCCGCGCGGGCCGCGGCGGAGGCGCTTGAGGGCCACCCGGCGACCAGGGCGCGGCGGCGCGCGATCGGCCTGGCCCTGCTGGCGGCGGCGCAGGTGCAGCAGCGGGAGGTCGAGCAGGCGTGCCACACGGGTGCCCGCGCGGCCGAACTGCTGGGCACGCTGCGGTCGTCGCGCGGCGCGGAGTACCTGGAGGACCTCCAGTCGCGACTTGAGCCGTTCCGGGACGAGCCCGCGGTACGGGAGTTCGCCGCGCGGCTGGAGCCCCTGGCGGCGTAACGATCACACCCGTGTGCGAGGGCGGCGGGACAACCGGTAGCGTGAGCCGACGCTTCCGTAGGTTCACACGTAGGAGTCCCGGTGACGCAGAGCGGACACGGCCAGGAGGGCCAGTCGTGGGGCCAGACCCCTGGCCAACCCTGGGGGCCGCCGCCCCCGCAGGCCGCGCCGGGTGAGGACCCCGCCACGCAGTACCTGCGGCCGGTCCCTCCGGCGTCCGCGCCACTGCCCCCCGAGCGGGGGCAGGCGCCCGCGGAGACCCCGGCGGAGTCCACGCAGTTCCTGGGGACCGGCTTCGGTGCGCAGGCGGGGCAGGCCCCCCAGCCGCCGCAGTACCAGCAGCCCCACCAGTCCCCGCAGTACCAGCAGCCCCACCAGTCGCCGTACCCGCAGCAGCCCCAGCAGCCGGGCCAGCCCCCGCAGTCCCCGTACGGCCAGCAGCCCCCGCAGCCGCAGTACGGGTACCCGCCGCAGCAGCCGCAGGGGTACGGCTATCCGCCGCCGCACCCCCAGCCCGGGTACGGATATCCGCCGCCGCACCCCCAGCCCGGGTACGGATATCCGCCGCCGCAGGCCCAGCCCGGCTACGGGGCCCCGCAGCAGCCGCACGGCCAGCAGCCGTCCCAGCAGCCTCCGTACGCCCAGCAGCCCCAGCACCCGGGCCAGCCCCAGCAGCGGCAGCCGGACCCGGACTCGGAGGCCACGCAGTTCATCGCGCCCGTACCGGGCAACAGCGGCCCCCCGGCGGAGTTCGACAACCTGTTCCGGGACGACACGGCCGGCGCGACGCAGCAGATGCCCCGCATCGACGCCCACGCCCAGCCCGGCCCGCACCAGCCGTACGGACAGCACCAGCAGCGTCGGCCGTACGGCGGTCAACCGCCCCACGCGGCGCAGCAGCAGCACGGCTACGACGACTACGACGAGCCCGGGCCGCGCCGCTCCTCCAAACTGCCGCTCGTGGCGGCCGTGGTGGTCGGGTGCGCCGTCGTCGGGCTCGGCGCGGGCGCCCTGATGAGCGGCGGCGACGAGAAGCCCGACGACAAGGCGGGCGTGGTCGCCGCCACGTCCCCGACACAGGCCCCCTCGGCCCCGGCGTCGTCCGAGCCCGCCCCGGACCCGGCGAAGGCGCAGGCGGAGGAGCTGGACAAGCTGCTCGCGGACAGCAACAACAGCCGCGACTCGGTGATCCGTTCCGTCGAGAACATCAAGAGGTGCCACGAGCTGGACAGGGCCGCCGCCGATCTGCGGGCGGCCGCGGGCCAGCGACGGGAGCTGGTCAACCGGCTCGGCGGCATCCAGATCGACAAGCTGCCGGACCACACGCGGCTCTCGGCGTCGCTCACCAAGGCTTGGCAGGCGTCCGCCACCGCCGACGACCACTACGCGGCCTGGGCCCTCCAGGTGAAGAAGCCGAAGAACTGCAAGGACGGCAAGGCCCGCAACACGGGCAGCACCGCGCAGGCCGCCGTGGCCAGCGGCCAGGCGACCACCGCCAAGAAGGAGGCCGCACGTCTCTGGAACGGCATCGCCGAGACGTACGGCCTGACCAAGCGGCAGCCCACCCAGCTCTAGGCGGGACCACCGCGACGAGCATGGCGGGGCACCCGCCGGGTCACGGCCCGGCGGTGCCCGCGCTACGACGAGCGGGCCTCCTGGAGCGTCGGGCCGACGTCCACGAAACCGGCCCGCTGCGCGACCAGCCGCCCCTTGCGCACCACCTGGAACGTCACCTCGTGGTTGACGAGCCGGGGGAAGCCCGGTGTGCCGAGCATGTCCTCGTACCGCCAGCGCAGGCTCGGCGTGAGGCCCCCGGTGTCGATCCGCAGGCCCCGGTCGAGGGTGAGCGCGATCCTGCCGGGGGTGACCTCGTCGTCGCCGATCTCCTCCACCACCCGCTTGAGGACCGTGTACGCGATCCAGGTGGTCTGCACCCCGGCGTCGGCGGGGTCGATCCGGTTGTCGCCGAAGGCGTGCTCCCGGATCACCCGCCGCATCGGCTCCCAGCGGGTGTCGCCGGGCTCCGGGTACCAGCCGGTGACGTACGCGCCCTCGAACGGGCCCGACGCGCCGCCCGTACGGTCCACGAGCAGCTGGTCCACGCTGCCCAGCACCGACGAGATGCGGATGTCCCGGCCGTCCGAGGCGAGCCGCCGGAACGAGTCGAAGAAGTGCGCGGTCCGCTCGCCGAGCGCGGCGGTGACGCAGCCGCGGTCCTCACCGGCCCGCGAGCGGGAGCGGGTGGCGACCGCCGTGTACTCGCCCGCGTCCTCGGCCGCCGGGATGTCGTACGCCTCGCGCTGCTTGCCGTGCGTGAGACCGGAGTTGAGCAGGCGGTGCAGGTGGTCGCCCGCGATCGTGTCGGGGCGGACCAGGGAGACCCGCTCGCAGGAGGCGGCGAGCTGCATGCCGTTCCCCGCGAGGAGGGCGACCTGGCCGCCGTTGACGGGATAGGAGAGGTAGCTGGTGAACTCCTCGTCGGCCAGGCCGTAGCCGCCGATGTACGGGATGTTCGCCGCCTCCAGGGGGGCCATGAAGGCGCGGCCGTGCTGGCTGTACGAGCCCACGACGGCGGCCACGCCCTCCTTGACGGCCTTGCGGGCGCAGTTCGCGGCGCCCGTCGCGCTGTTGCCCTCGTTGCACGTGATCACGCGCAGTTCGTGCCCGGCCAGGCCGCCCTGGCTGTTGGCCCAGCGCGCGAACGCTTCGGCCATGGCGGGCATCCCGGGCATGTTGGTCGCTTTGGTGTCTTGAGGTGCCCAGGTCATCACTGTGATGGGCTCCCTGGAGCCCCCCGTGGCTCCAGGGAGTGCACCACAGCCGGCGAGGAGGGACGCCGCGACGAGAGCCGTCGCGGCCCTGGACGTGAGTGAAGTGGTAAAGCGTCGCCTGCCGTTACCGGTCATGAACCCGCACACTTCCCGCTCATGGGTAACGCTGGAGTGTAGGTGGTTCAACGGTCGGTGACGTGGAGGTGAATTGCGGGGGAGCTCGGGCGCGTACGGTGGAGGACGTACGATCCGTACGCTCGCCACCTTCCCGGTGCGCGCGTCCCGTAGCTCGTCCGGGCCCGGTCCGCTAGGGCCGAGCCCACAAGGTGAACGCAGATGAACTCTTCCCGTCGCGGCCGTCGCTCCTCCACCATGGTCGGCATGCCCCTCAACGACATGCCCTGGTGGCGCTGGCGCGCCAACGTGCGCTCGGCGCTGCACATGCTCTCCGACCCGCGCTTCCACCAGGAGTGCTGGCTGGCCGGGGCCGACGGGTACGGGGACGTCACGGACGCGGTGTACCGGCTGGTCGAGGACACCTGGCTGGACAACTGGTCCGCGGAGAAGTACGTCGGCGCGGTGTTCCGCGACTCGGGCGAGGCCCAGCTCGTGGACCTGGCCGTGCTGCGCGTCCTGCGGATCATGCACCAGGTCGGTCCTGACGCCCCCGTGTCCGCCTACCTGGGCCACCCGTCCTGGGCCGAGGCGGTGCAGGCGGCGCGCGACGCCCATGTGCGGCTCTCCGCCAACGACGGCGAGGACCCGGACGTACCGCCGCGGCCGCTGTACGAGCTGCGCGCGCTGACCGGCGCGGCGTAGGCGCGGGCCCGCGCGGGCGGCGGGGTCCGGCCGACGGGCGGGCGCGTGGCGCGCGGGCGCGGGGCCGGCCGGAGGGCTCCGGAGCGGTCCGGCTGGCGGACCGGTCCGGTGCCCGGTCCGTCCGGTATGGCATCCTGCCGGGATGACCGACCAGTATGTCCTCACCCTCTCGTGCCCCGACAAGCAGGGCATCGTGCACGCCGTGTCGAGCTACCTGTTCATCACGGGATGCAACATCGAGGACAGTCAGCAGTTCGGGGACCGGGGCTCTGGCCTGTTCTTCATGCGGGTGCACTTCTCCGCCGAGGCGCCCGTGACGGTCGAGAAGCTGCGAGCCAGCTTCGCCGCGGTCGGCGACTCCTTCGGCATGGAGTGGCAGATCCACCGCGCGGACGAGCGGATGCGGGTCGTGCTGATGGTGTCGAAGTTCGGCCACTGCCTCAACGACCTGCTGTTCCGGACGCGGATCGGCGCGCTCCCGGTGGACATCGTGGCCGTCGTGTCCAACCACACGGACTTCGCTGAACTCGTGGCGTCGTACGACATCCCCTTCCACCACATCCCGGTGACCAGGGACACGAAGGCCGAGGCCGAGGCGCGGCTCCTGGAACTGGTGCGCGGCGAGAACGTCGAGCTGGTCGTGCTCGCCCGGTACATGCAGGTCCTGTCGGACGACCTGTGCAAGGCGCTCAGCGGCCGGATCATCAACATCCACCACTCGTTCCTGCCGAGCTTCAAGGGTGCCAAGCCCTACCACCAGGCGCACGAGCGTGGAGTGAAGCTGATCGGCGCGACCGCGCACTATGTGACGGCCGACCTCGACGAGGGCCCGATCATCGAGCAGGAGGTCGAGCGCGTCGGGCACGAGGTGACCCCCGAGCAGCTCGTCGCCGTGGGGCGGGACGTGGAGTGCCAGGCGCTGGCCCGCGCGGTCAAGTGGCACGCGGAGCACCGCATCCTCCTGAACGGCAGCCGCACGGTCGTCTTCGCCTGACGGACGGCACGGGACCGTCACGGAGGTCCCGCTGCGTGTCACAGGACGCCGGGCCGTCCCGTCCCAGAGGGATGACATCGGATCGTCCTGTCGGGAGAACGCCGTGAACCTCGCTCTGTGGATCGTCGCCGGACTGCTCGCCCTCGTCTTCCTCGTCGGAGGCGTCGGCAAGCTCGTCGTGCCGAAGGAGAAGCTGGTCACCATGGGCCCCGGCGCGGCGTGGGCCGGGGACTTCAGCGCCGGCGCCCTCAAGGCCATCGCGGCCCTGGAGGTGCTGGGCGCGCTGGGGCTGATCCTGCCCGCCGTGCTCGGCGTCGCGCCGGTTCTGGTGCCGCTGGCCGCCGTCGGCCTGGTGCTGATGATGGCGGGCGCGGCGGTCGTCCGGCTGCGGCGGCACGAGAACAGGCTGATGCTGGTGGACCTCACGTACCTCGCCCTGGCCGCGTTCGTGGCGTGGGGCCGCTTCGGCGCCGAGCCGTTCACCGGCTGAACCCGCCCAGGCCGGTCCGGCGGGGGGCGGGCGTACGGCGGGCGGCCGCTACATCCGGCTCAGGGACGCCGTCGTGTACAGGAAGTCCCGTACGGCCTCCCGGTCACCGTCCTGCCCCACCGCGGCCTCCTCCGGCGTCACGTGCCCCGCCATCAGCTGGCAGAACTCCGCCCGGTCCAGCGCGACCACCGCCACCTGACGCTCCGGGCACGCCAGCGCCGCCGGGGAGTCCAGCGCGACGTACCAGTGGCCGCCGCCCGCGCCCTCCACCTCGAGGCGCAGCGAACGCCCCGGCGCTCCCGCCTCGACCAGCGAGCGCACCGGGCCCGCGAGTCCGGTGCGGCGGCGCTCGGCCAGCGCGGCGGGCAGCAGCCGGACGGCCAGGTCGATCATGCCGTGCAGATGCGTCCCCGACGGGGGCTCGTACGGGTAGGCCAGGGCCGTCGCGATGTCGTCCGCGTGCACCCAGCACGCGAACGCCCGCTCCAGCAGCGCGTCCCGCAACGGCAGGGAGAACGGCCCGTACGGCACCGACAGCTCCGTCACCCCGTGCCCGGCGAACGACACCGTCCGCACCAGCGTGTGCGCCTGCTCGCGCCACGGGCCGCGCATGCACCGCTCGTCGCCGCCCTCCTCCAGCGCCCGCCAGAACGCCTCCGTGCGCTCCGACGGACCGGACCGGCCGGGCCCGTCGTCGTACGGGGCGACCGGGTCGCCGAGCCCGAGGGCCGCCGTGACCAGGCCGTCCACCGCGAGGAGATGGCTGATGACCCCGGCGACGTCCGTGGACCGGCTCACCTGCCGCCCGTCCGCGAACCAGCGGAGCCGTACCGGCGCGTCCCACTCCGCGGGGCCGATGTCCTGGAGCAGCGCGTCCAGCCGCGCGGTTTCCGCGTCGTACGGCCCCGCCCACGCGGGCACGGGGATGCGCGCGGGGCGGCGGCCCAGGCAGTTCTCCAGGACCCGCGACCGCAGCAGCGGGTCGAGGTCGAGGTCCCGCTCGTTGTGCAGCAGCGGCACCGCGTCGCGCAGCCGCAGCGCCTCGTCCGCGCACGGCGCGCACTCCGTCAGGTGCGCCTCGACGGCCTCGGTCTCCTCGGCGGAGCACGCCGACAGCGCCCACGCCCCGAGCAGCGACCGCAGCAGGGCGTGCGGTGGCGCGTCCGGTTCACGGGGCGGCGGCTCCGGTTCACGGGGCGGCGGCTCCGGCGTGCGGGGCGGCTCCGTGGTGCGCGGCGGCTCCGGGAGCGCGCCCGGCACGGCGGCGTCCCGGTGCTCGCCGTCGGCCCGCGCCCTCACAGCGGTGACCCTCCGGGCCCCGGCGGTGAACCGTCCAGCGCCCGGGTCTGGTGCGCGGTGGCGAGCAGCTGGAGGCCCAGCCGCAGGCGCCGCCGTGCCTCGTCCTCCGTCACGCCCAGGTGCGCGGCGGTCTGCCGGTAGTCCCGCCGCTGGAAGTACGCCGACTCCAGCGCCGTGCGCAGCGAGGCCGGCATCGCGGTCACGATGTAGTCCGCGCGGGCCGCGACGGCCGCCCGCCGCACCCGCTGCTCCAGCTCCTCCGCCGAGCCCCCGCCGCCCTCCGCGAGGGCCCGCGTCCCGCTCTGCCGCAGCCGGTACACGGACTGGTGGCGGGCGAGCCGGGCGATCCACGCCCGTAACGAGCCGTCCTCGCGCGGGTCGTACGCGTCGGGGTTCTCCCAGACGTACCCGAAGACCTCGCGGGTGACCTGGTCGGCGGCCCGCTGGTCCTGCAGCACGCGGTGTGCCGTGTTGTGGACGAGGGAGGCGAAGCGGTCGTACAGCTCGCCGAGCGCGGCCGCCTCTCCCCGCGCCAGCCGCTGCTGCATCCTGCGGTCCCAGCGAGGCGGTGTGTCCATGGGCATCCTTCGAATGTAGTGCGAGGCCCCGGCGACGCACCGGGCTTTGGTCAAGTGCTGGCGTCTCGGCCGAGGGGATGGTAAAGAAGCCGCCAACCTCGCCGTCGGGTGTTTCGGACGTGGCCGGTGGGGCAGCTGCGACGGGAAGAACATCCTCCGGATGGTCGGTTTCCCGGCGAGGAAAGGTCGCGGCCCGTGATGCTGAGCGTGGAGCGAGCCGAGCGGGGCGCCTGGACCGTGCTCAGTGTCTCCGGCGAGCTGGACCTCGTGTCGTCGCCGGTGGTCCGGCGCCTGGTGCACGACGCGGTGGCGGACGGCCGCCACGACGTCGTCCTGGACCTGTCCGGGGTGCGGTTCTGCGACTCCAGCGGCGTGGGCGTGCTCATCGCCTCGCGCCGGCTGCTGTACTCCTGCCGCGGCCGGCTGCGGCTGATCCTCCCGGCGCGCGGCGCGGTCGAGGGCTCCCACGTCAACCGGGTGCTGGCGGCGCTGGGCGTGCGACGGCTGTTCGAGGTGTACCCGGATGTGGCGACGGCCGCGGGAACGGGTGCCGGTGCCCGTACCGCGCCGGACGGCGTCGGAACCCCGGGTGCGGGGGCCGATGTGGGTGCCGGGGCGGCGTGTGGGGCGGGTGTGACGGAGGGGACTTCCGGGGCGGAACGGGTGGTCGCTCCCCGTACCCCCGCCGAGGCACGTCACGTTCGGTGAGCGGTACGAGGTGTACGGCGGGAGGGATCGCGGGTAGACCAGGCGAGGGCCGTCCTCGCCGCCCTGCGCGCGAGACGGTCATCTCCGGTGCGTCCGCGCGCTGGTGAGGCCGGTGTGGCGGTTGCGCGCTCGCGTTCGACTGGGCGGAAAGTGCGTCGCACAGTATGCACCAGCCGTACTCCTTCGCGCTGGAATATGCCCGAAGCGCTTGTTCCGGTGACTGTACGTCAACCATGCTGAGCGCCCAAGGTTCGCTGTGGCGCGAGGCGATGTGTCCGCCGGTTCGGATGGTGTGAGCGGTGCAGGTGCTTCAAGTTGAGTTGGAGATCGGGCCCGACCCCGCGGAGGTGGGGCGGGCCCGCAGGTGGGCGAGGTCGCGGCTGGCCTGTCCGGGGATAGCGGTGGACGAGTCGCTCGCCGACACGCTCGTGCTGCTCATCTCGGAGCTGGTCACCAACGCCGTGGTGCACACGGGCTGTCCCGCCGTGCTGTCGCTGCTGTTCGGGCCGGGCGGTGCGGGCGCCGGGATCGTGCGGGTGGAGGTCGCGGACAGCAGCGCCCGCCCACCGCAGCAGCGCCGGGCCGACGGCGCCGACACCCACGGGCGGGGCCTGGAGCTGGTGGACGGACTCGCCGACCGGTGGGGCTGGCAGCCCGAGGGACAGGGCAAGCGCATCTGGTGCGAGGTGGACCGGACGGCCCCGGCGATCGCCCCGGCGGTGGTGCGCGAGCCGCGGACGTACGAAGCGCCGCGTGCCGTGACCAACACGGCGTAACGGTCATTTCCTGGCATACCAGTTGACGGGGCGGCGGTCGACTGCCCACCCTGGGACCAGTGGTCCGTGGCGAGGGGACGCCGAGGGCGTGCCTCCACGCCCTCGACGAGTGCGGACCGCGTGTCCGGCGCCGGGTGCACTGGCGCCGGGCGGGGTGGCGGCCGCCGTGCCGTGCTCGGGGCGGATGCCGTGGGCCGCCACCCGGGAAAGCCCCCCCCCTTGTACCCGGTCAAGTAACCCGCGTGCGGGCCGCTTCGGGACGGGGAGGAGGATCTCCACAGGAGGGGAGATCCTCATGGACGCAGAAACGTGGCAGCGCCTCTACGGCCCGCCGCAGCCCGCCCGCCGCCGCCCCCCGAGGCGCCGGCCTGCACGCCGACCGCCACCGGCGTGGCAGCCCCCGCCCGTGCCCGGCTTCCTGGCCCGCTACAGCGGCGGAACCCTCGTCGCGATGGGCGCCATGGGGGCAGAAGCCGTGGTGCTGTTCGCGGTGAGCCAGGTGTACGCGTACACCCAGGAGTCCTCCGTACACCCCGTCCTCCACGTCGTGGTCCTCCTCGTCCTCGTCTTCGTGGGCGTGCCCGCCGCACTGGGGATCACCGTGGGGATGGTCCTGCCGCTCACCGCGCTCGCCACGTGGACCGGCAAGCGGCTGCGCGGCAGTGACTCCTGGTGGTGGCTGCCGATCGTGGCGGCCGTTGCCTGCGGGGTGCTCGTGATGGCGGTCGCCCTCCCGGCCGGCGCGTGGCGCGGAGGACTGTGGTGGTGGGCCGGACTTACGGTGCTCGTCACTCTGCCCGGGCTCGCCGCCCGCCCGGCCCTGCGCCCCGAGCCGGGCCACCCGGGGCTGGGCCGCGCCGTGACTCTGACGACCCTGTACGGGACGGGTGCGGTCGTCCTGACGATCGTCGGCGGGTATGTCGCCTTCTTCATGGGTCTGGTGGACGCGTAAGAGCCGCCGGAGCTGACGCGGGAGACCGCCGTCGGGACCGACGCGTGGAAGCTGTACGAGCTGCGGCGCGCCGACAACTAATGTGCTTTCCGCGGAGGTTCAGTCCCCGGCGTCCGCCCGGCACACCGCGCGGGCGCCGAGCGCGACGGCGCCCTGGCCCCGTTCCCGTACGACCAGGGGATCGACGGCCAGCTCCGCGAGGTCGCCGCCCAGTTCCAGGGCGATGCGCTGGACCCGCAGGACGGCCTCCACCAGCGCGTCCACGTCGAGCGGCGGGCCGCCCCGCACCCCGTCCAGCAGCCGCCGTACGCGCAGTTCGTCCAGCATGGCGCGGGCCTCGCCGTCCCCGAAGGGCGGGACGCGCACCGCCGAGTCCGGGTCCGCCTCCGCGAGGACGCCGCCCGTCCCGGCCGTCACGGTCGGTCCCAGCAGCGGGTCGTGCACCACGCGGAGCGCCATCTCGACGCCGCGCTCCACCATCTGGCAGACCAGCACGCCGTCCAGGTCGACGCGTTCGTACCGGGCGATCTCGGCGAGGTCCCGGTACGTGTCGCGGACCTGGCTCGCGGAGGACAGGCCCACCCGGACGAGGCCCAGTTCGGCGCGGTGCGCCAGGTGCGGGGCGGACGCCTTCATGACGACCGGGTACCCGACCTGCGCGGCCGCGCGTACCGCCGCCGCCGCGCTGGTCACGAGCTGCTCGCGCGGCACGCGGATGCCGTACGCCCGCAGCAGCTGCTTCGCCGCGTGCTCGCTCAGCCGGTGCCCGGGCCGCAGCAGGGGCGCGGCCTTGCGGGCCGAGGGCGACGGCGACGGCGAATCGGACAGCTCCTCGTACGGGGAGCGGTAGGCGACGCGTCGGCGGTGGTGGGCGGCGTACGCGGTGAGCGCGGCCACGCAGTTGGCGGTGGCGCGGAACGTGACGAGGCGGGAGGAGCCGAGGAGCGTCTCGCGGTACGCCGCCTCCGAACCGGCCGGGGAGCCCCAGATCACGCACACGGGCTTGTCGGACGCCTCCGCCGCGTCGGCCAGCGCCCGCGCGAGGCGGTCGGTGTGCGGCGGGTGCGGCGCCGGTACGGGGCAGACGAGCACCCCGACGGCCGGGTCCGCGAGCACGTCGGCCGGGGTCCCGCCCGGGCCGCGCACCTCGGCGGGGAGCCCGGCGGCGCGGACGAGGGCGGCGACCGGGGCGGCCGCCGAGCCGGAGCCGTCGTCCCACACGGCGACGGCCTCCGCGCGGGGCGGACGGGCGCGGGCGAGGAGGGTCGCGGTGTCCCGTAACTGGTCGGGCGAGCCGACCGTGACGACGCCGTACTGGCGCAGCGCCGCCCCCAGGACGGGCGTGGTGGGCGACGCGAGGGCGACGACGGGGACGCCGTGGCGGGCGGCGTGGTCGGCGGCGCGGAGCAGGGCGGGGGCGTCGTGGACGGGGCCGAGGTGGCAGGCGACGGCGCCGACGCCGGGCTGCTCGGCGCAGTACGCGATGAGGTCGGCGGCCGTCAGGTCGGCCGCGCCACCGGTGAGCGCCCAGTGCGAGACGCGGACGCCCAGCTCCTGGAGGGCGTACAGGTGCCGCGCCTGCGGGCCGGTCGGGGCGACGACGGCGACGCCGGGCCCGTCGAGGTCGTCCCGCAGCGGCGCGAACTGGTCCGCGCCGGTGGGCCCGAGGACCCGGGTCGTACCGCCGCGCAGCAGGTCGGCCGACAGGGCGGCGCCGAGGACCACGGCCAACGGAACCTCGAACTCGCTCAGTTGCCTCACCACGGGCAGGGCGTCGCCGCCGAGCACCACCGCCAGGTCCACATCGCCCGGCAGCTCCCCGGCGGACGCCACGGCCGCCACCCCGGCGCCCGGCTCGCCCCGCACGGCGTACACCCGCGCCCCGAGCGCCCCCGCCCACCGCGCGACGGCGTCCCGCCCGTCGCCCGACCCGAACAGCGCCACGGCACGCGGCCGGAACAGCGCGCCCAACTCCGGCGCCCGGACCCGCGCCCCCGCCTCCGGCTCCCCGGCGAAGCCGCCCCGAGCAGACCCAAGCACCACTCCGCCGCCTCCCGCCCGTCGCATGACCGACCCCGAATGACGCCCGGTCAGGTTACTCACGAGTTGCCAACGGGGGAACGGGCGCGACGGAGTTGGCCGCGTAAGCAGTTGTCCCGGTGGTGCGCACCGGCCAAAGTCCTTGACTGAGCAACGGGTTGGGGGCGCGCGGGCAACTGATTGTCTGTGCACGTACAACCGTCGCGGTGGATCGCCGGTCGTCGTAGGCGCGTTGTCCGTGAAGAGAGAGGGCCCCACGCCCATGAAGCAGTCCCTTCCCGCGCGTGTGCTCACGCGTGGTCTGTGCGTCGCCGTCGTCGCCTCCGTGGCCGGCGCGGCGCCCGCGTTCGCCGAGGAGCCCCAGAGCGACCAGCTGTGGATCAGCGCCCCCTACGAGGCGACCCTCCCCGTCGGCACCGACGGCGGCGCCGGTCAGGAGCGGGACCTGGAGGTGGGCCTGGCGCACGACAACGGCACCTTCACCGTCACCGACGGGCGGATCACCGTGGACGTGTCCGGCCTGGCGGGCGTCGCCGAGGTGACCTGGCCCGCCAACTGCGCGCCCGCCGGGACGACCGCCGTGTGCACCGTGCCGCAGGTGCCGCTGTCGGGCGACCCCGGGGAGCGCGTACGCCTCCAGGTCCGCGCCGCCGCCGGTGCCGCCGCCGGGGCGACCGGCCGGATCACGTACACCGCCCGCGCCACCACCGACCAGCCGGGCGTCGGCGAGCTCGTCGCGCACGAGGCGGAGACGCCCGTCACCCTCGGCGCGGGCCCCGACCTGGTGGTGCGCGGGACCGTGCCGGACGGCGAGATCAAGCCGGGCGACACCGTGTCCGTGCCGTTCAGCGTCGTCAACGCGGGCGGCGAGGCGGCGCGCGGCGTGCGCGTCACCATGTACGTGACGCGCGGCCTGGACGTCGGCGCCGTCGACCCGGCCTGCACCACGACGCCGCTCGACGGGACCGCCGGGTACGTCCCGCTCAGCCGCGTCGACTGCGCCTTCGACGACGTGATCGAGCCGGGTGGCACGTTCGCCCTGCCGAGCACCCTGACGGCGAAGGCCGCCCCGTACGCGTTCCACGAGCGCCTGGACGTGACCGTCGAGCCGGGCGGCGACGCGCAGGACCTGTCCCCGTACGACAACGGCCTGTACGGAGCCGTGCGCGTCGCCAACACGAGCGACTTCGCCGTGCGGGGCGCCGACCTGACCGCCGCCGCGGGGGAGAGCGTCACCGCCGAGCTGACGTTCCAGAACAAGGGCCCGGGCTGGGTCGCCAACCTGCGGTCCGGCGACCCGGTCGGCTCGGTGGACTTCACCGTCCCGCAGGGCGCCACGGTCACGCGGGCGCCGGAGAACTGCTTCGGCCTCACCCTGGACGGCGGCTGGTACGAGGGCCCGTCGGGCGCGCCCCGCTACCGGTGCGAGCTGCCCATGTGGGTGGGTGAGAAGCAGACCGTGACGTTCCCGCTCACCCTGCGCGTGGACACGGTGGTGCCGGACGCCACGGGCACGCTGACGCTGCGCGGCGGCTGGGGCGAGGCCCGGCCGAACGACCCCGAGGCGAAGAACGACACCGCGAAGCTCGTCCTCAACGCGGCAGGCTGACCGGCGGCACCGCCCCCGGGGCCAGGAACCTCGGGGGCTCGTCGGTGCGCGGCGGTGCGGCGGCCGGGCGGTTCGGCTCGTCGCCCGGCACCGCCCCGGTGACCTGACCGGTGACCTGACCGGGGGCCGCGGGCGCCTGGGGGAGCTTCTGGGGCTGAGGTGTCTCGGGGTGGCCCTTACGGGGCGTGCGCGGCTTACGGGGGGTACGGGGCTTGGGGGGTTCGGCGGCCCTGGGACTCCTGCGGGTCCTGCGCGGCGAAGGGGGCTCCGCCGGGCCGTGGTCCCCGTGGACGCCGTAGGGGGCCGGGGGCTGGGGGGCGGTCGTCGCTATCGCGCGGGCCACGCGGCGGGCCTCGGCGCCCAGTTCCCGCAGGAGGCCGCTCGGCGGGTGGTGGAAGCCCACGAAGTACAGGCCCGGCGCCCCCGACGCCGTACGCGCCCCGCGCACCCGCGGGCGCCCGTGCCCGTCCAGTACGCCGAGGTGCCCCACCAAGTCCTCCAGCGCGGCCCGGTAGCCGGTCGCCGCTATCACCGCGTCCGGCCGCAGCTCGGAGCCGTCCGCCAGCGTGACCTGCCCTCCGCCCCCGAAGCCCGTCACCGCCGCGACCGGCTCCACCTCGCCGCGCCGCACCGCGTCCACCAACCCCGTGTCGTGGACCGGCACCGCGCCGTCCCGCCGCAGCCGCCGGTACCGGCCCGCGCCCGCGCGCGGCAGCCCGTACGCCGACAGGTCCGGCACCGTCACCCGCTCCACCACCCGCAGCAGCCGGTCCGCGGGCCGCACCGGCAGGCGCCGCGCCAGCATCCCGGTCGCCTGCGCGGGCCAGCCGGCGACCGAGCGGCGCACCACGTGGGGCACGGTCCGCACCGCCAGCCGCACCCGCGCCGCGCCGCCCTCCACCAGGTCCACGGCGATCTCCGCACCGCTGTTCCCCGCGCCCACCACCAGCACGTCCTTGCCCGCGTACGGCGCGGCGGAACGGTACGCGGCGGCGTGCCGCAGCTCGCCCGGCCACCCGTCGCGCCCCGGCCAGTCGGGCAGTACGGGCACGTGGGCGGCGCCCGTCGCCACGACGACCGCGCGGGTGGCCAGCCGCCGCCCGCCCGACGCGTGCAGCACCCACCCGTCGCCGTCCCGCTCGACCCTCTCCACCTCGACGCCCGTCACGACCTCCAGGCCGTGGACCTCGGCGTACTTCTCCAGGTACCGCACCAGGTCGTCCCGAGACACCCACCGCCCGAACGACCGGGGCATCGGCAGGCCCGGCAGCGCGGACAGGCGGCGCGTCGTGTGCAGCCGCAGCCGGTCGTAGTGACGCCGCCAGGAAGCGGCGACGGCCGGCGCCTTCTCCAGGACGACGGCCCGCACCCCGCGGCCGCGCAGCGCCGCCGCCACGGCGAGACCGCCGGGGCCGCCGCCGATCACATAGACGGGCGGGCCGAGCACGGGTGCGGCGGAGGACGATATGGACGGGTCGTTCGCTGAAGCCATGGACGCCGAGCGTAACGGCCGCCCGCGTTGTTCGGTCCCGGTCAAGCCGGGAAACGGTTGCGAAAGGGTCACGAAGGGGGTGTGACGGCCGCCTCCACCTCCGCGAAGGTCCGCGCCTCGACCAGACCGGTGTCCTCCAGGACCTCCATGTGGTCGAGGACGGTCTCGTTGGCCACCCGGGCGTGACGGCGGATGAGGTCGTTCTGCGTGGCGGCGCGGACCTCGCCGATGGTCGCGAAGATCTTCCCGTGCGACGAGCGCAGGATGTTGGCGAAGATCCGGTCGAACTCGGCGCCCCGCGCCGCCTCCAGCTGCCGTACGAAGCCCTTCTGCTCCTCCGTGGCCTCGTTGGGGATGTCCACGCCCAGGATGCGGGCGTCCTCCCTGACCAGCTGGTCGAGCTTGCTGTGCCCGTCGAGCAGGTGCAGCCCGGCGCGCTTCACCGCCTCGCTCTGGCCGTTGGTCTGCGCGAGCCGTCCGGCGGGGATCTCCCACAGCCCGGCCTGCCGCACCTTCACCAGGAACGTCCGGTCGATCTCGGTCACCGGCTGCGGTCCGCTCGCCGCGCCGCCCGCGCCCGCGTACCCGCCGTCCGCCGCCACGGCCGCCACCTGCCCGGCCCGCGCCTCCTCGCCGCCGCCCCGCACCAGCAGGAACAGGGCGAGCAGCGCGGCGCAGGACGCGGCGACGGCGGCGACGGCGGCCCGGGGGACGCGGCGGGCGCGGCGGAGACGGGTGGTCAGGACACGTCGGTTCGGATGCATGGGCCCTCCTCGGTCGGCTTGAGGAGGGATACGTACGGGGCCCCGGACCCGCTCACACCGATTCGGCCGACTCCGGCGCGGCGGGGGCCGGTGCCGCGCCCCGGCCGGGTGGCCGCGGGGGCCGCGGTGGCTGTCCGGGGCCCGCGGCGGTCGCGTGGCCGGGCGTCAGGGCCAGAGGAGGCCGCGGGACCACGGGGCGCCGGGGGACGCGCGGTCGTAGCGGAGGCGCACGTGGCGGCGGCCCGCGTCGCCCTGGAAGAACTCCGCCTCCTCCGGGACCAGCCGGTACACGGTCCAGGTCGGGGCGTGGGCCGACGGCTCCGACGCCGCCCGCTCCCAGGCCGCCTCGCTCGCCTCCGCGAGGTCGCGGGCGGACGCGAGCGGCGCGCTCTGGTTCCCGGTCAGCGCCGCCGCGAGGGCGCCCGTCGTACGGGCGTGGAGGTCCGCGTACGCCTCCTCGGCCGTGCCCGGTGCGACGGGGCCGCGCAGCCGGATCTGGCGGCCCCGCAGCGGCCAGTAGAAGTGCAGCGCCGCGTACGGGCGGGCGGCCAGCTGGCGGCCCTTGGCGCTGGTGGCGTGCGTGGCGAACCGCCAGCCGCGCTCGTCGGCGCCGTGCAGCATGACCGTCCGCACATCGGGGCGGCCGGCCGCGTCGGCGGTGGCTAGCTGCATCGTGTGCGGCTCGGGCTGCCCGGCCCCGGCCGCCTCCAGGAACCAGGCGCGGAACAGGTCCAGCGGGTCGTCCGGGGCGTCCGCCGGGTCGAAGGCGGGCAGCTCGGTGTCCCACACCCGCAGGCCGTGCAGCGCCGACTCGAAGGCGGCGGCGGTGGGGGCGCCCGGGGCGGCGGGCGCGTCGGGTGCGGGGGCGGGCTGCGGGGTGTGCGTCATGGGGACATCATCCGCCCGTACGGGAGCCGCACCGGAGCCGCTACGGGCCGGGCGCACCAGAGGCGTACCGGATACCGGCGCCGCCACGAGCCGGGCGCACGAGAGGCGTACCGATACCGGGGCCGCACCGGCGGGGTGTCCGGGGCCGGGCACGGGGTGCCGGTGGCGGGCGTCGCGGGACGTGCCGCCACCGGCGTGACAGGACGTGCCGTGCCCGGGTGCCGGAGCTGCGGGCGGCCGGGTGCGCCGGAGCGCGGGGAGGGGGCCGTACGGGGCGTCCCGTACGGGTCGCGGCGTGGGCCCGCACGGGAGGTCCCGTACGCACCGCCACCGCGGGGTGCCGCTACTTCGCCGGCTTCTTGCCCGTGATGCCGAGGTGGACCAGCAGCGCGAGGCTCGGCCGCAGTTCGGCCTGCTTGACGCCCCACGTCTGGAAGCCCTTCTGGTGCGACGCCACCGAGGACAGCATCGTGACCAGCGCGCCGGCCATCGCGGCCGGGTTCACGTCCTTGTCCACCCGGCCCTTGGCCTGGAGTTCCTTCACCGCGTCCGTGAGGGAGCCGGTGACCGAACTCAGCACCTTCATACGGATCTTGTAGAACCGTTTGTCCCCTTCGGCGGCCCCCAGGTCGACCACGCGGAGGATCGCGTCATGGCGCCGCCAGAAGTCGAGGAAGCCCTCCACGAGCTCCTCCGACGCCTGCTTCGCGCCCTTGCCGACCCAGGACCGGCCCGATACCAATTCGGTCAATCCTGCGCCATCCTTGGCCATTTCCTCGGCGATCTCGAGGACGGCGCCCTCCACGTCCGGGAAATACTGATAGAAGGTCGCAGGTGAAGTGCCCGCCTTCCGGGCCACGTCGATGACTTTGACGTCCCGGTACGGCGAGGAGCTGAGCATCTCGCTGAGGCAGTCGAGCAGCTTCTGCCGCGTCGCCTGGCCGCGCCGACCGGCCACGCGGCCGTCGACGGTGCGTACTTGTCCTGTCATGCCGTCAGCTTACCGAGGGGTGTTCGGCGCGCGATTCGGCCGACTGCAAATGGGTGTGAAGCCATGTGCGGGCTGTTCCGGGCGGGTTTTGCGAGGCGTACGGAAGAGGTTCCGCAAACGGTTCCGCGGGTGACTGTGCGTGTTCCCGCAGGCCCCTTAGTGCCCTTCCATCTCGCCTATCTCGGTATTTTTCCGTTCAAGCGGATTATCAACAGGCTGTGGAAAACATCGGTGGACAACTCCGCCGGAAGAACTGCCCGAACAGCCCGCGCGACATGCCCGCACGACATACCGGGCGCACCGAAAGGAACACCCGGAGGAACGGCCGGGGCTGCGGCCCGCCCGCACCCGCATTAGCGTGGCCGTGACGGGCGCTCGCCGTCCGTGTACGCCCGTGCACGCCCGGGTACGCGCCCGTGCGCAGGGAGCAGGGAAGGGACCACGCCCATGGCCGCGACCACGGCACGCACCCCGGGAGGCGCCCCGGACGAGAGGCCCGAGGGCACGCCGTGCTGGGCGGACGCGCTGCTCCCCGACCTGGAGGCCGGCAAGCGCTTCTACGGCGAGCTGTTCGGCTGGACCTTCACCGACAGCGGCGAGACGTACGGCCCGTACGCCACCGCCCTCAGCGACGGCCTGCGCGTCGCCGGGCTCGCCCCCAAACGCGACGGCCGCATGCCCACCGCCTGGGGCGTCTACCTGGCCACCGCCGACGCCGTCGCCCTCGCCGCCCGTATCCGGGAGGCTGGCGGGCAGATCATCACCGCGCCCATGCGCGTCGGCGCCGCCGGGATCACCGCGCTCGCCGCCGACCCCGGCGGGGCCGTCTTCGGCATCTGGCAGGCCGAACGGCGCGGCGGCTTCGAGAAGGAGGGCCTGCCCGGCTCGTACTGCTGGACCGAGGTGTACACGCGGGCCCGCGACAAGGACGCCGTCGACGCCTTCTACGCGGGCGTCTTCGGCTACCGCACCCGCGACCTCGACGACCCGTCCGCCGACTTCCGCGTGTGGTCGCCCGCCGGGAGCGGCGAGCCGACCGACGCCGACGCGATCGGCGGGCGCAGCGTGATCGGCGGGGCGTTCCCCGCCGAGATGCCCGCCCACTTCCTGGTGTACTTCGCCGTCGCCGACTGCGACGAGACGGTGGCCACCGCCCTGCGCCTGGGCGGGCGCGCCACCGAGGACCCGTTCGACACCCCGTACGGCCGGATCGCGCTGCTCACCGACAACCAGGGCGCCGCCTTCGCCGTACTCGCCGAACCCAAGGCAGCCTGAGCCCCCGGGCGCCCGCGTGGCGGGAAATCGTCCGTACCGTCCACACCGCGCCGCGCCTGTCCCTCACACGAGTGTCCCCTTACGGGTGAGACACCCCGATCCGCCCCCGGGTTCGCAACCGCCGCCCCGGACAGGAAGAATCAGGGTGCACAGGGTCGTACCCCCATGGCCCTGACGGGGAGGTGGCAGGCAAGTGGAGCAGCTGACGCAGCACGACCCGAGACGGATCGGCCCGTTCGAGGTGCTGGGACGGCTCGGCGCCGGCGGCATGGGCCTGGTCTATCTCGCGCGGTCGGCGTCCGGCCGCCGCGTGGCGATCAAGACCGTACGGACCGAGCTCGCCGAGGACCAGCTGTTCCGCGTCCGCTTCACACGGGAGGTCGAGGCCGCGCGCGCCGTGTCCGGTTTCTACACGGCCGCCGTCGTGGACGCCGACCCGCGCGCCGCCGTGCCGTGGCTCGCCACCGCGTACGTACCCGCGCCGTCCCTCGAGGAGATAGTGAACGAGTGCGGGCCGCTGCCCGCGCCCGCCGTGCGCTGGCTCGCCGCCGGTGTCGCCGAGGCCCTCCAGTCCATCCACGGCGCGGGCCTCGTCCACCGCGACCTGAAGCCGTCCAACGTCCTCGTCGTGGAGGACGGACCCCGCGTCATCGACTTCGGCATCGCGTCCGGCGTCTCCAACACCCGGCTGACGATGACCAACGTCGCCGTCGGAACGCCCGCGTACATGTCCCCCGAGCAGGCGCGCGACTCGCGCAGCGTCACCGGCGCGAGCGATGTGTTCTCGCTCGGCTCCACCCTGGTCTTCGCCGCCACCGGGCACGCCCCGTTCCACGGCGCCAACCCCGTCGAGACCGTGTTCATGCTGCTCCGCGAGGGGCCCGACCTGCAGGGCCTGCCCGAGGAGCTGCGCCCGCTGATCGAGTCCTGCATGCAGATGGACCCGACGCGCCGCCCCACCCCCGCCGACCTCCAGTCCCAGCTCGCCCCGCACCTCTTCGCGGGCGGCGACGACAGCGGCACGGCGTCCGCGTGGCTGCCCGCCAGCGCCACCGCCATGATCGAGCAGCGGCGCGGCGGCCGCCCCTCGGCCCCGCCGCCCCCGGCCGTGCCGCCCCCGGCCGTGCCGCCCGCCCCGCCCGGCCCGCCCCCCGGCCACCAGGGAGCCCCCGCCCCCGCCGCCCCGGCCCCCGGCCAGGACTGGGACCCGGCCTGGCGCGGCAGCGACCCCCGTACGGGACTCGGCCCCGGCCACCCGCCCGCGCGGCCCCCCGCGCACCCGCCCGCCACCGGCCCGCACGACGGGGCGCCCGTCCGGCTGCCCGGCGCGAAGGTGCCCATCGGCCCCGGACCGCGCCGCGCCGACGGCCGCTCCGCCGCCGCACCCGACCCGGCAGGGCCCGCCACCGGCTGGGTGCGCCCGCCCGCCGGGCTGACCGGCCCCGACGCCCCGCCGCCCACCGGCCGCCCCCTGCCCGGCACCGGGCCCGCGTCCGGGGTGCCGCCCCAGCCGGGCGGCGCCACCGACGGCGGCCCGACCGTGGCCGCGCCGCCGCCCGCGCCCGGCCACTGGCGGCCCTGGCGGTTCCGCATGTCCAACGACGTGTGGGGCACGCCCGTCGTGGACGGCGACCTCCTCTACGTCACGTCGTTCGAGGTCCACGCGCTGGACGTGGGCACCGGACGGCGCCAGTTCAAGACCCGCGACGTCGCCTGGTCCATGGCGGTCGCCGCCGGGCGCATCCACGCCTCCGACGGCCCGACGCTGTACGCGCTGGACGCCCTCGACGCGGGCGAGCTGTGGCGGCTCCAGACCGACGCGTGGGTGTACTCGCTCAAGGCCGACCGGGGCACCGTCGTCACCGGCACGCGCGGCGGCGGCGTCCAGGCCTGGGAGGCGTCCAACGGGGCCAAGCTGTGGGAGCTGACCGGGGCGCAGACGGACTTCGAGACGCCCGAGGCGGGACCCGCCGTGCACGGCGACACGGTGTACGTGTGGCAGGACGCCCGGCTGCGCGCCCTCGACGCCCGCAGCGGCACCGAGCGGTGGTCGTACCCCATCGGCGACGCGGCGTCCTGTGGGGGAGTGCCCGTACGGGTCACCCCCGCCGAGGACGGCTATGCGTACGTCGCCGCCGGGACGCGGGTGCTGTCCGTCGACATCATGTCCGGGCACGTCCGCTGGCACTTCGAGGCGCCCGCCGTGTTCCTGTCGCCGCCCGCCTTCGCGCCGGGGCCCTCGGTGACCGGCGGCGGGGTGTACCTCGCCGACTACCTCGGCACGGTGTACGCCCTCGACGCGACGACCGGCAAGGACCGCTGGCGCATCGCCACGGAGTCCCGGCAGTCCATCGAGCCGGTCCTCGTCGTCAACGGCAACGTCCACGTCGGCAGCGGCAGCGCCCTGTACACGCTCGACGCGGTGACCGGCACCCCGAAGTGGCGGTTCGCGGCGGGCGGTGAGATCGTCGGCGCGCCCGTGGTCGCGGAGGGCAGGCTGCACTTCGGCTCGGCGGACCACGTGCTGTACACGCTGGACGCGGCGGGCGGGCAGCTGCGGTGGAAGCTCACGACGGGCGGCGAGATCACGGGCTCGCCCGTGGCGCGCGCGGGGGTCGTGTACGCGTGCAGCAAGGACCGCTGCGTGTACGCCCTGGACGCGGCGAAGGGCACGGCGACGGGACCCCGCCCGTAGGCCCCGCCGGGTGACCCGTAGGGGCCTGCGGGCGGGGGCCCGGGAGCCGTACGCGGGGCCCCGCGGCGCCGCTAGTACCGGCGGTCGTCCGGGTGGTCGCCCCGGTCCGGCGGCGTCTGGTACGGGCGGGTGTCCTGCCCGTACGGGTCCTGGTGGCCCCGCTGGTCGTGCGGGTCCTGGTAGCCGCGCTGGTCCTGGTGGCCGCCGCCACGGCGGGGGGCGTCCTCCGGGTAGCCCGGGTACGCCGGGTCGTCCGGCCCCGGGATCGCGTCGGGCGGCTGCTGCTCGTGCCCCCGGCGCCGCCGCCGACTGTGCAGCCGCCCCTCACCGGCACCCGCACCGGCCCCGGCGCCCGCGTACCCCGCGCCCCGGCGGCCGTCGTGGTCCTCGCCCAGCATCCGGCCGTGCCGCCGCCCGGCCATCAGTGCCGCGGCCAGCAGCAACAGCAGCCCGCCGCCGAGGGCGAGCCCGGCGCCCGAGCCGACCCCCTCCTGGTCACCGCTCACGGTCAGGCTGCCCGCCGCCTGGCCCTGCTGCACCATCCACAGCACGGTGAACCCCAGTACCACCACCCCCGCCAGCGCCACCATCAGCCGGGACCGCAGCATCAGTCCGACCAGCGTGAGCAGCACCGCGAAGGCCATCGGCAGGAACAGCGACGTCCACAGATCGGCCCGGCTGGAAGTGATCCCCCCGAACAGGTCGTCGATCTCGTAGTGCCGCCCCAGGCGCCCGTCGTACCAGGCGCGGAAGGCGCTCCAGGCGGCGGCCGCCGCTCCCACGACGGCCAGTACGGCGCCGATGACGTTGCGGATCATCCTCGGCCTCCCTCGGCTCCGGGTGCCTGACCGCCCACTCCGGGTCGGTCCGGCGGCCGAGTACCCCCGTGCGACCGGGGAAATCACCCGCAGCGGCGAACAAGGGCCCGTCCGCTGTTAGGGTGACGTGCGCTCGTCAAAGCGAGCCCTGTATCTTTCCACTTTCAACGGGGGTTGAAACGTGAAAATGCGTCACGTTCGCGCGGTCGCCGTCTTCGGCGTCGTCCTGATCGCCCTGACCGGCGCGCGCGGCTCGGGCGGCGGCAGCTGCGACGGTTCGTCCAGCTCCGGCAGCAGCTCCAGCTCCAGCGGCGGCTCCAGCACCGGCGGCAGCGACACCGACAACAACGGGTCCGACAACAACGGCTCCAGCAGCAGCGGTGGCGGCTCCGTGCCGGGCGGCTCCGGCTCCAACTCGGCGATGCGGGACATCCGGATCGACACGTGCAAGTACGACGCGGCCGCCCAGAAGCTCGTCGCCCGCCTGACCGTCACCAACGACGGCTCGCTGGACCACACGTACGACGCGGCCGTCCAGTTCAAGGGCGCCGCCGGTTCGGGCACGCCGGAGGTCATGGCCTTCCTCGACGACCTGGCGGTCCCGGCGAACGGCACGAAGACCACCGACGTCACCGCCCCGTACTCGGGCACGCAGAACGGCTCCGAGTACACCCAGTGCGTCGTCACCAAGGCCAAGAGCACCATGAGCTGAGCCCCGGCACCACCTCTACGACCGCGGGGGCCGGCCCACCCGGGCCGGCCCCCGCGGTCGTACCGCATCCGCGCATGCAGCGGCCGCGGTGGCTCCCCCTCCGCGCCACCGCGGCCGCACCCCGTGCGGGTTTGGCTCACTTGGCCGGCGGCGCCGGGACGTGGTTGTCCATGGTCACGATCCCGTCCAGCGGCGGGGCCGGGACGTGGTTGTCCATGGTGGTGACGGCGTCCTCGGCGGTCACGCCGTCCTTGGGCGGGGCCGGGACGTGGTTGTCCATGGTCACGAATCCGTCCCGAGGCGGCGCGGGGACGTGGTTGTCCATGGTGGTGATGATCTCTTCGGGCTTCTTGTCGCTCATGCGCGTCTCTCCCCTTGACGTATGACTGGGCCACGCCCGCTCGGCGACTCCCCCGATGGCCGTCGAACGGGCGTCCAAGGATCGCCCACCTTAGCGGCGGGCGCCTTCGGCCCGTGTGCCCCCCGACGCGACGGACCGCGTACGAAGAACCATGCCGGACGCGCATAAACGAATGCTGAACGCCCGTGTCCCGATCGCTCAGGCGGCCGCCGACGGGGCCAGCAGGGCCCGGACGTCGTCCGCCTCCGGCGCGCCCAGCCGCTCGTACAGGGCCAGGGCCTCGCGCAGGCAGGCGCGGGCGCGGTCGGTCTGCCCGAGCACCCGCAGCGCCTTCCCGAGCAGCACCAGGATGTTGCCCCGCATCTGGTCCCCGCCGATGCAGCCGAGCGCCAGCGCCTGTTCCGCGTGCTGGGCGGCGCGTGCGGGCTGCCGGGACCTGAACCGGGCCTCCGCGATGCGGAAGTGCGTCGCCCCCTCCCACAGCCGCTGCCGGTTCCTGGTGAAGATCCGCAGCGCCTCCGCGAACTCGTCGAGGGCCTCCGTGTGGCGCTCCGCGTGGCTGAGGGCCACCCCCAGCGCGTAACGGCCGTTCGCCAGACGCATCGTGAGCCCCAGCCGGTCGTAGATCTCGATGCCCTGGCGCGCCAGGTCTATGGCGCTGGACGAGCGCCCGGTGAGCAGGTGGACGCGGGACAGGTTGCACAGGGCGGTCGCCACACTGGGCAGGTTGCCGACCTCCCGGGAGCCGTCCGTGGCCCGTACGAGGTGCTCCTCGGCGTCCCCGTACCGGCCCTGCATGATGGCGATGATCCCCCGGTCGTTGTCCGCCCAGTACACGGGCGCCGGGTCGCCCGCCGCGACCGCCAGGTCGCGGGCCACGCGGGCCTCGCGGTCGGCCTCGTCGTAGCGGCCCGCCACCAGGTGGACGTTGCTGAGCGTCGTACGGGCGCGCCCCTCCGTGCGGGCGTCGCCCGCCGCCCGCGCGGCCTCGCACGCGGCGACGGCGGCCGACTCGTACTGCTTGGAGTTCGCGCCGGACTCCGTGAGGTCCTTCGCCGCCCACAGCAGGTCCACCGCGCGGCGCAGGTGGCTGCCGGGTGTGGCGCACGCGGTGGCCTGGCGGACGCACGCCAGTACGCAGTTGGCCTCCCGGTACAGCCAGTCCTGCGCCTCGTGCCGGTCCGTGAAGGCGAGGCCCTCGTACGTGGTGGGCTCCAGGTGGTCGACCAGGCGGTCGCCGGGGCGTTCGATGGCGTACACGCGGGCCACGGTCGCCAGGTAGAAGTCCAGGAGGCGCGACCTCGCCGCCTCGCGCTCCGCCGGGGGCTGCTCGTCGCGCTCGGCGCACACGCGGGCGTACAGCCGGACCAGGTCGTGGAAGCGGTAGCGGCCCGGCGCGGCCGACTCCAGCAGCGACGTGTCGACGAGGCCCTCCAGCAGGTCCTCGGTCTCCTCCGGCGGCAGGTCCAGCGCCGCGGCGGCCGCCGCCACGGAGATGTCGGGCCCGTCCGCGAGGCCCAGCAGGCGGAACGCGCGGGCCTGCGCGGGCTCCAGCTGCCCGTAGCCCAGCTCGAACGTGGCCTTCACCGCCAGGTCGCCGGCCCGCAGCTCGTCCAGGCGGCGCCGCTCGTCGGCGAGCTTCGCCGCCAGCACGGACACCGTCCAGGTGCGCCGCGAGGCCAGCCGGGACGCGGCGATCCGGATGGCCAGCGGCAGGAACCCGCACGCCGCGACCACGTCGAGCGCCGCCTCCCGCTCGGCCCGCACCCGCTCGGCGCCCACGATGCGGGTGAACAGGTGGAGGGCCTCGTCCGGGGACATCACGTCCAGGTCCACCAGGTGCGCGCCCGCCAGGTCGAGCATCCGGACGCGGCTGGTGACGAGGGCCGCGCAGCCTTCCGTGCCGGGCAGCAGCGGCCGTACCTGCGCGGCGTCGCGGGCGTTGTCCAGCAGGACGAGGACGCGGCGCCCGGCGAGCGTCGAGCGGTACAGCGCGGCCCGCTCCTCCAGGGTCTCCGGGACCTGGTCGTCCGGTGTGCCCAGGGCCCGCAGGAACGAGCCGAGGACGGTCTCCGGCTCGGCGGCCCGCGAACCGGCGCCCATCAGGTCCACGTACAGCTGCCCGTCCGGGAAGCGGGGCCGCGCCTGGTGCGCCACGTGGACGGCGAGGGTCGTCTTGCCGACGCCGCCGATGCCCGCGAGTGCCGACACGGCCATGACGGAGCCCTCGGCGGTGGAGAGCAGGTCGCCCAGCTCCCTCACGAACGCCGCCCGGCCGGTGAAGTCCGGGACGGAGGCGGGCAGTTGCGCGGGGCGGGCGACGGCGGCCTTGGCGGGGGCGGGCTGTTCGACGGGCTGGGCCAGTTCGCTGTCGGCCTGGAGGATGCGGTGCTGGAGCCGGGCCAGTTCGGGGCGCGGGTCGACGCCCAGCTCGTCGGCGAGGAGGCGGCGTGTGTCGGCGTACACGGCGAGCGCCTCGGCCTGGCGGCCGCTGCGGTACAGGGCGAGCATCAGCAGCTCCCGCAGCCGTTCGCGCAGCGGGTGCGCGGCGGTCAGCGCGGTCAGCTCGGACACGGCCTCCGCGTGCCGGCCGCACTCCAGATCCAGGTCGAGGCGGGTCTCGACGAGCTGGAGCCGCCACTCCTCCAGGCGGGCGCGCTGGGTCTCGGCGTACGGCCCCGGTACGGAGGCGAGGGGTTCGCCGTCCCACAGGCCGAGCGCCTTGTTGATCAGCGTGACGGCCTGGGCGCGGTCCCCGCCCAGGCGGGCCTTCTCGGCCTCGGCGGCCAGTTCCTGCGCCACGTGCAGGTCGAGCGCGTCGGGGGCGCCCCGCACGGCGTACCCGCCGGACTCGGTGACCAGGACGCCGGGCGGGAGGACCTTGCGGAGGCGGGAGGCGTACGTGCGGAGCGCGGCGAGCGCCTGTGACGGGGGCTCCTCGCCCCAGATGGCGTCGATCAGCTCGGCGGCCGTCGCCGTGCGGCCCTCGCGCAGCAGCAGCGCGGCGAGCAGGGCGCGCTGCTGGGGGGAGCCGGACGGGAGCGGTTCGCCGTCGTACCAGGCCCGTACGGGCCCGAGCACCGCGAACCGCAGGTCGGCACGGCCCTGGGCGGCGTCGGGCGCTTCCGTGGCGGGCCGGTCGGCGTCGTCCGCGGGGACGGCACGCAGCCCGTCGCCGCCGCCTTCCGCCTCCGGGACGGCTCGGGGCGCGCCGGTGTCGCCGCTCGCGGCCGCGCGCGGTCCGCCGGGGGCCAGGCCGTCGTCCGGTGCCTGACCGCCCGGTGCCTGCGCCTGCCGTGGAACACGCTGCTCCGGCACTCGCGGCCCGTTGCCACGGCCCATAGCTCCCCCTGCCCGTACCGCTGGTATCGCCGCCCACAGTCTGCCTTGTGAACGGCGGGCGCGTCAGCATCGGGCGACGCTCCGCACAAGGTCGTGACACATCCCGACGACATGGGCACATGTGACGTGTCGTCATATCGGCGCTTGTGCGCTTGGATCGGGGGATGCCGATCACACGTGACCTCGTCGTACGGGGCGAGGACTGGTACGCGCGCGAACTGGGCCCGTGCGACGTGTTCGAGGAGTGCGTCTTCTACGACACGGACTGGACGGAGGGCGTCAGCGAGGGCGCGTCCTTCGCCGACTGCACCTTCTCCGGGGTGCGGTTCAACGCGTCCCGGCACACGGGGTCGGCGTTCACCAACTGCTCGTTCCGGCGGTGCGTGTTCTTCGACGCGCGGTTCGAGGGCTGCAAGGCGGTCGGCAGCCGGTTCCAGGAGTCGGAGTTCAACCTGTTCGTGGTGGACGGCGGTGACTGGTCGTACGCCGGGTTCGGCGGGGCCGACCTGCGCGGGGCCGAGCTGGACGGGGTGCGGCTGCGGGAGGCCGACCTGGCGGGCGCCCGCCTGGACGAGGCCGTGGTCACCCGCTGCGACCTGTCCGGCGCCCACCTGCGGGCCGCCCGCCTGCGCGGCGCCGACCTGCGGGGCAGCGACCTGTCGGCCCTCGACCCGAGGACGGTGGACGCGGCGGGCGCCCGCATCGACCTCCACCAGGCCACGGTCCTCGCGACGGCCCTCGGCTACGAGGTTGCCTGATCCGTCCCGCCCGGCGGCCCCGGCGCCCCGCACCCGCCCCCGGCCACACCGGCGGGGTCCTCAGCCGAGGCCGCCCGTCGCGCGGATGTTCTGGCCGGTGACCCACGCCCCGTCCGGGCCCACCAGGAACGCCACGACCGCCGCGATGTCGGACGGCTCGCCGAGGCGGCCCAGCGGGGTGAGTCCGACGGCCATGTCCAGGGCCTCCGGCGGGTTCGTGCCGCGCAGCAGGGCGGTGTCCGTCGCGCCGGGTGACACGGTGTTGACGGTGATCCCGCGCGGGCCCAGCTCCACCGCCGCGGCCGCCGTCAGCTGCTCCAGCGCGCCCTTGCTCATCATGTACGGCACGATGCCGCGCCCCGGCCGGGTCGTGTTGAGCGTCGAGACGTTGACGATCCGGCCGCCCTCCGGCATGAACCGGGCCGCGTACCGGACGGTGAGGAACGCCGCCCTCGCGTTGACCGTCATCGCCCGGTCGAACAGCTCCTCGCCCGTCTCGTCCAGCGGCGTCGGGGTGAAGCCGACGGCCGCGTTGTTGACCAGGACCGCGACCTTCCCGGACGCCGACTCCTCCGACGCGGTGCGCATCAGCTCCTCGGCCGCGCCCGGCTCGGCCAGGTCCAGCAGTACGGCGCGGGCGCTGCCACCGGCCGCCTTCACCTCCCGCACGACGTCCTCGGCGGCCTCCCGCTCGTGCGCGTAGTTGAAGAAGACCTCCGCGCCGTCCTGTGCGAGCCGTTCCACGATGCCCCGGCCGATCCCCCGCGAACCTCCGGTGACGACGGCTGTCCTGCCCCGTAAGACGCCCATGGTCCCTCCCCGTGCTTTTCGCCCCTGTGGCGTTCGGAGCCTCCGAATCTAGGGGCCGCCAGCAGGGCGCGGGGCCGTTTTCGTCAAGCGCCCGTACGGGGCGGCGGGAACCGGACATGCGGGGCGCGGGGGCCCGCCGTATGGTCGGAAACACGCCGTATGTCCCCCACCAGGGGGACGTCCTCCAGCAGAGGAGGCGACATGGCCTCTGTGCCGACCAAGCCTTCCAGGCCGACCAGGCCGGCGGCCGCATCCTCCGCGACGGCCACCCGGGGCGCACCGCCCCAGGCCCCCGCCCTCGACCCCCTCTTCACCGCCGTGGACGTGCCCGCGTTCACCGGCCGGCACCTCGCCCGGCTCGCGGGCGGCACGCTCGCCGCCGTACGCGTCCCCGGGTTCCTCGGGCCCGACCGGTGCCGGGCCGTCACCGGGGCGCTGGACCGGCTGCCGACCGCGCCGTACGACCCCGGCCGGGTGCCGACGCCCGTGCTGCGGTTCGGGCCCGCGCTCAACGACTACCGGATGCCCGGCGGCGGACTGGACGCCGACCGCTACTGGGCCGAGGCCGACGCCGCGCGGGCCGCGTGGGAGCGCGCCGCGATCCGCCCGGACCCGGTCGCGCACGCCCTGGACCGGCTCGGCGAGGCGTGGGGCGCGCCGGCCGTGCCCGCCACCATCGGGGGCCGCCCCGCCTTCGGCGGCACCCTGCGGGAGATCAACGCCGGGCTGCTGATGCACTACGACGACATCAACCGCGAGTTCCCCGACGGCCTCTTCGACCAGGACGTCGTCGCGCAGCTGGCGTTCAACCTGTACGTGAGCGTCGCGTCGGGCGGCGGGGCCACCACCGTGTGGCGCCACCGCTGGGACCCGGCCGACGAGGATTACCGCGACGCGTACGGCTACCAACCGCGCGCCGTCGAGGGCTGCCAGTACGTGGAGCTGCCGCCGCACCTCGGCGACGGGCTGCTGTTCGACCCGGCCCACTTCCACGCGGTGGCGCCCAACCGGGGCGCCGGGCGGCGCGTCGCCTTCGCGTTCTTCGTGGGCCTCACGAGCGGCGGCCGGCTCGTCGTATGGTCCTGACATGGATGACCTCAGCCTCAGGTACGAGGACGTGAAGGCCGCGACCGAGCGGGTCGAGGGGCGGGTCCGGCCCCTGGCGGTGGCGCCCGGCGACGATGCCGGGACCTGGTTCGCGCTGGAGTACCTCCAGCACACGGGATCCTTCAAGGCGCGCGGCGCGATCAACTTCATCCGCAGCCACCAGGAGGCCGGCACCCTCCCCGAGGCGGGCGTCACCATCGCCTCGGGGGGCAACGCCGGTCTCGCCTGCGCGTGGGCGGCCCGCGCCCAGGGCGTACGGGCGACGGTGTTCCTGCCGGAGAGCGCGCCGCCCGTGAAGGTGGCCCGGCTGCGCGGGTACGGCGCCGACGTGCGGCTGTCCGGATTGGAGTACGCCGAGGCGCTGGAGGCCTGCCGCGCGTACGCCGCCGGGAGCGGGGCGCTCGCCTCCCACGCGTACGACCATCCGCTGATCGCGGCGGGAGCGGGCACGCTCATGGAGGAGCTGCACCAGCGGCTGCCCCGGCTGGACACGGTCGTCGTGTCCGTCGGCGGGGGCGGGCTGTTCGCCGGGGTCGCCGCGTCGGCGCACGAGCACGGCGTACGGGTCGTGGCCGTCGAGCCGGAGGAGTGCCGGGCGCTGAACGCGGCGCTGGAGGCGGGCGAGGTCGTGGACGTCCCCGTCAGGTCGGTCGCCGCCGACGCGCTGGGCGCCCGGCGGGTCACACGGCTGGCGCTGGACGCGGCGCGGCGGTACGACGTGCGCTCGGTGCTCGTGGCGGACGAGGAGATCACGCGCGCCCGGCAGGACCTGTGGGACGAGTACCGGATCGCCGTCGAGCACGCGGCGTCCACGGCGCTGGCCGGGCTTCGCGCCTACGGGCCCGCCGACGGCGAGCGCGTCGCGGTCGTCCTGTGCGGGGCGAACACGGACCCGGGCGACCTGACGCGCCCGGCCTGAACACGCGCCGCGGGGCGCGGGGGTCCCCCGACGCGGGCCGGAGAACGGCGCGGAAACAAGCACGGGAAATTTTTGAAAGGGGCAAAGCGGACAGGGCTGCGGTTCCCGTATGCCGAACAGCCGCCGTCACGGCTAAGAGATGCATGATTCAAAACTGAACAGACCATGAAATCCTTGCTGCGGGTCCGTTTCATCCCGCAGAACTGAAGGCGGAGATCGCGGAGTTCCGCACTCCGGATGTGGAAACCGCAGCACCTAACGTCCTGGGCATGACTCAGGTGGAAGCACGGCCCCAGGCCGGAGACACGGTAAGGAACGTCGACGCGACGGGCGAGAACGGCGGCGTACGCACCAAGGGCCTCGGCGGGAACTCCGTCGGGCTGATGGGTGGTGCCGTCATCGGCATCTCGACCGTCGCCCCCGTCTACTGTCTGACCTCGACCCTCGGCGCCACGGTCGGCGAGGTCGGCCTCCAGATGCCCGCGATCTTCCTCGCGGGATTCCTCCCCATGCTGCTGGTGGCCTTCGCGTACCGCGAGCTGAACCGGGCCGTCCCCGACTGCGGCACCTCCTTCACCTGGTCGGTGAAGGCGTTCGGCCCCAGGGTCGGCTGGATGTGCGGCTGGGGCCTCCTCGTCGCCACCGTGGTCGTCCTGTCCAACCTGGCCGGTGTCGCCACCTCGTTCTTCTGGCTGACGGCGGGCGAGATCACCGGTGATCCCTCGATCGCCGCGCTCGACGGCAACAAGGCCGTCCACATCCTCACGACCCTCGCGTTCGTCGCCGTCGCGACGTTCGTCAGCTACCGGGGCATCACCGCCACGAAGTCGCTCCAGTACGCCCTGGTCGGCCTCCAGCTCGTCGTGATCGTCCTGTTCGCGGGGATGGCCGTCACCAAGGCCGGTGACGTCGCCGGATCCCTGTCCTTCTCCTGGACGTGGATGAACCCCTTCGCGGTCGACTCCTTCGCCGCGTTCACCGCAGGTCTCTCCCTGTCGATCTTCATCTACTGGGGCTGGGACACCTGCCTGTCCGTGAACGAGGAGAGCGTCGGCAGCGCCCGCACGCCCGGCCGCGCCGCGATGCTCGCCATCACCGTGATCGTCTCCTCGTACCTGATGGTCGCCGTCGCCGTGCAGATGTACGCCGGTGTCGGCGAGAAGGGCCTCGGCCTCGGCAACCCGGACACCTCCGACAACGTCTTCGCCGCCCTGGCCGCCCCGGTCATGGGCTCCGGGCTCGGCATCCTGCTGTTCGTCGCCGTCCTCGCCTCCGCCGCCGCCAGCCTCCAGACGACGTTCATCCCCGTCGCCCGCACCGCGCTCGCGATGTCCACGTACGAGGCGTTCCCGCCGGCCTTCGCGAAGGTCCACCCGGTCCACAAGACCCCCGGCCGCGCGACCGTCGTCGCCGGTGTGGCGACGGGCGTCTTCTACTCGGTGATGACCCTCGTCAGCGAGAACGTCCTGGTGGACACGATCTACGCGCTCGGCCTGATGATCTGCTTCTACTACGCGATCACCGCCTTCGCCTGTGTCTGGTTCTTCCGCCGCGAGCTGACCGGCTCGGTGCGCGACCTGCTGGTCAAGGGCGTCCTGCCGGGCCTCGGCGGGCTGATGCTCACGGCCGTGTTCGCCCAGACCCTCATGGACATGTGGGACCCGGCGTACGGCAGCGGCTCGTCGGTCCTCGGCGTCGGCTCGGTCTTCGTGATCGGTGTCGGGCTGCTGCTGCTCGGCGCGGTCCTCATGGCGGTCATGCACCGCCGCAGCCCGGCGTTCTTCCGGGGCGAGGTCCTGACGAAGGAGACCCCGGCGCTGGTGGTCGAGGACTGACCCACCCCGAGGACGAACCACCCCCATCTGAGCCACCCGCGGCCGGAGCCCCCGCACAGGGGACTCCGGCCGCGCGCGTCCCCGGGGCCCGCCGTCCCGGGCGGCCCCGCCGTCCGGGGTCCCCGCCCGTACGCGCTTCCCGTGCGGGCCGGGCGGCGCGGGTGCAGGGTGGACGTATGTACGACCTCTACGCCATCGCCGAGGAACACCTCGTCGCCGCCCACCGCTCCGAGCACGGGCGCAGCGCCAACCTCCTGCTGAGGGAGCGGCCGCTGCGGCAGACCGTCATCGCGCTCACGGCCGGTACGAAGCTCGACGAGCACAACGCACCACCCGCCGCGTCCCTCCAGGTGCTGCGCGGGGTCGTCAAGCTGAAGTCCGCGACGGACGACATCGAGCTGACCATGGGCGACCTCTTCCTCATCCCGCCCGGGCGGCACAGCCTGACGGCCGTGACGGACACGGCGTTCCTGCTGACCGCCGTCAACGACTGACCGCCCCGGCGGCTATTCGTTCGACACGGGGGCCGACGGGGGACAGCATGCGGACATGACACGCACCGACATGCCCCCGACGTGGGACGAGCGCGCCCACCTCGTGACCTTTCTCGACTACGTCCGCGACACCGCCGTCGCCAAGTGCGACGGCCTGTCCGCCGAGGACGCCCGCAAGGCACCGCTGCCGCACTCCCCGCTGATGACGGCGTCCGGACTGATCAGCCATCTGCGCTGGGTCGAGCACTACTGGCTGGAGGCGGTGTTCCTCGGCGCGGAGGACCGGGCGCCGTGGAGCGCCGAGGACCCCGACATGGAGATGCGGATCGCGCTCGACGTCCCGCTGGAGCGCCTGATCGCCGACTACCGCGAGCAGAGCGACCGCCTCCGCGCCGTCGTCGCCGGGCACGACCTCGACACCCCGGCCAAGGCCCCCGTCCGGGGCGGCACCCACGTCACCCTGCGCTGGATCCTCATGCACCTGATCGAGGAGACGGCCCGCCACAACGGCCACCTGGACGCCATCCGCGAACTCACCGACGGCACCACCGGCACCTGACGCCACATCCGCCACCCGTACAACCGGCGCGCCGGTTCACGGGTCTCCCGGTGCGACGGAACATCAGATCCATCAGGGGAGGACGCGTGCGCGAGCAGCGGAGAGGGATCGGGCGGGGGGCCGTCGCGCTGGCGGCGGCCGCCGCGATGCTGGCGGGGGCGGCCGGCGCGGCGGGAGCCGCACCGGTGCCGGGCGGGGCGACGTTCGGGATCACCACCCCGGACGCCGCGGCGGGCGGCAGCGTGACGCACACCGTGAAGGTGAACGCGGCGCTGAAGGGCCGGTTCGAGCTGCACATGGAACCGGCGGAGGGCTTCCGCTGGTGGGACCCGACCGGCGAGGCACAGGACCTGCGCCGGAGCACCCCCACCGGCGCGCCGGGGGTCACCTGCCGGGAGGAGCCGTACGAGAACGGGGAGGACCTCGCCGTCTGCGACCTGCCGGCGGGCGAGCACACCCTCACGTACACCGTGAACCCCGCACCGCACATGGAGGCGTGGGGCGTCGAGGTGAACGTGGGCTTCCGGCCCGACGACGGCTCCCCGGCCTCTACCGGGCAGTCCGTCTTCCAGGTCCTCAGCGACAACCCGGTGGAGAAGTCGTACCGCGTCTTCGGCCGTGACACGGCCGGGCGCCTGTGGTCCCACCAGACGCTGCCCACGGACACCAGGCCGCTCGACCCATGGTGGCGGCAGGACCACGGCTCCGGCTGGGGGGCCTTCGACGCGGTCACCAAGCTGTCCCCGATCGGCACCGACAACCGGGGCGGCGGCGTCGTCGCCCGCGAACCGAACGGCACGCTCTGGTACTACCCGGCGTCCGGCGTGAAGTGGACCGACCGCGTGTTCAAGCCGCGCGTCCGGGTCGGCACCGGCTGGTCGGTCTACAACTCGGTGCGCGGCACCGGCGACGTCACCGGCGACGGCCACCCGGACCTCGTCGCCCGCGACACGTCCGGCGTGCTGTGGCTGTACCGGGGCACCGGCGTCGAGTCGGCGCCGTTCGCGGACCGCACCCGCGTCGGCTCCGGCTGGCAGGTGTACAACGCCCTGACCGGCGGGGTGGACTCCACCAGTGACGGCCACGCCGACCTGTTCGCCCGCGACACGTCCGGCGCTCTCTGGCTGTACCAGGGCACCGGCGACCCGGCCCGCCCGTACGCGCCCCGCGTCAAGGCCGGCACGTCCGGCTGGAACGCGTACACCGCCGTCATCGCCCCCGGCGACGGCGGCCCGGACGGGCGCGGCGCGCTCCTCGTCCGCGACCGCGACGGCGTCCTGTACTGGTACCGGGGGACCGGCAACGCGTCCGCCCCGCTGGGGAACCGCACCCCGGCGGCCCAGTCGCAGCCGTACAACGCCTGGATGTAGCCCCGCCCGCCGGGCGCGCCCCGCGAAGGCGCGCCCGGCACCCGGCACGTGGTGCCACGGCTCGGCGGCCCGCACCCGGCCGGGACCGGGGGCGGTCCGGAAACGGCCGCCGGGAAGGGGCGGGCCCGCCAACGCGCGGACGACGCTGGGAAACCGCTCGTATCCTCGGGGAATGACCTCCACGGGAACCGGAAGCCGCCCCACCGACAACGCCATGCGCCGCGCCCTGAAGCGCGCCGGGGACGGGGTCGCGCTGGATGTGACCGAGGCCGCCGTCCTGCTCCAGGCGCGCGGCGCCGACCTCGACCGCCTGGCCGCACACGCCGCCCGCGTACGGGACGCGGGGCTCGCCGCCGCGGGCCGCCCAGGGGTCATCACGTACTCGAAGAGCGTCTTCGTGCCGCTCACCCGGCTGTGCCGCGACACCTGCCACTACTGCACGTTCGCCACCGTCCCCGGCAAGCTTCGCCGCGCCGGGCACGGGATGTTCCTGTCGATGGACGAGGTCCTCGACATCGCCCGCAAGGGCGCCGCGCTCGGCTGCAAGGAAGCCCTCATCACCCTCGGCGACAAGCCGGAGGACCGCTGGCCCCAGGCACGGGAGTGGCTGGACGCGCACGGCTACGACGACACGCTCGCCTACGTACGCGCCGTGTCCATCCGCGTCCTGGAGGAGACCGGGCTGCTGCCCCACCTCAACCCCGGGGTCCTGTCGTGGACGGACTTCCAGCGGCTCAAGCCCGTCGCCCCGTCCATGGGCATGATGCTGGAGACCACCGCCGAGCGCCTCTGGTCCGAGCCCGGCGGCCCCCACTACGGCTCCCCCGACAAGGAACCGGCGGTGCGGCTGCGGGTGCTGGAGGACGCCGGACGGTCGTCGGTGCCGTTCACCAGCGGGCTGCTCATCGGCATCGGCGAGACGTACGAGGAGCGCGCCGAGTCGCTGTTCGCGCTGCGCCGCGTGGCCCGCGCCTACCACGGCATCCAGGAGCTGATCATCCAGAACTTCCGTGCCAAGCCGGACACGGCGATGCGCGCGGCGCCCGACGCGGAGCTGGACGACCTGGTCGCGACGGTCGCCGTGGCGCGCCTCATCCTCGGCCCGTCCGCCTGCCTGCAGGCCCCGCCGAACCTGGTGGACGAGGCGTACGGGCGGCTCATCGGCGCGGGCATCGACGACTGGGGCGGGGTCTCCCCGGTCACCATCGACCACGTCAACCCCGAGCGGCCCTGGCCGCGCATCGAGGAGCTGGCCGAGCGGTCCGCCGCCGCCGGGTTCGAGTTGCGCGAACGGCTCTGCGTGTACCCGGAGTTCGTGCTGCGCGGCGAGCCGTGGCTGGACCCGAGGCTGCTGCCGCACGTCACCGCGCTCGCCGACCCGGAGACGGGCCTGGCCCGCCCGGACGCCGTGCCGCGCGGGCTGCCGTGGCAGGAGCCGGAGGAGGCCTTCACCGCGACCGGCCGCACCGACCTGCACCGCACCATCGACACGACGGGCCGCACCGGCGACCGGCGCGACGACTTCGACGCCGTGTACGGCGACTGGGACGCCCTGCGGGAGGCCGCCGCGCCCGGTCTCGTACCGCAGCGCGTGGACGGGGACGTACGGGAGGCGCTGCGGGTCGCGGCGGACGACCCGACGCGGCTGACCGACAAGCAGGCGCTGGCGCTGCTGCACGCGGAGGGCCCGGCGCTGGACGCGCTGTGCGGCATCGCCGACGACGTGCGGAGGGCGGCGGTCGGCGACGACGTCACGTACATCGTCACGCGGAACATCAACTTCACGAACGTCTGCTACACCGGCTGCCGTTTCTGCGCGTTCGCCCAGCGGCGCACGGACGCCGACGCGTACACGCTCTCCCTGGAGCAGGTCGCGGACCGGGCCGCGCAGGCGTGGGACGTGGGCGCCGTCGAGGTGTGCATGCAGGGCGGCATCCACCCGGACCTGCCGGGCACGGCGTACTTCGACATCGCGCGGGCCGTGAAGGAACGCGTGCCGGGCATCCACGTGCACGCCTTCTCGCCGATGGAGATCGTCAACGGCGCGTCCCGCACCGGGATGTCCGTCCGCGACTGGCTGACCGCCGCGAAGGAAGCCGGGCTCGACTCGATCCCCGGCACGGCGGCGGAGATCCTGGACGACGAGGTGCGCTGGGTCCTCACCAAGGGCAAACTGCCCGCCGCCACCTGGATCGACGTGGTCCGCACGGCGCACGAGCTGGGCATCCGCTCCTCGTCCACGATGATGTACGGGCACGTCGACCAGCCCCGGCACTGGCTCGGGCACCTGCGCGCCCTGGCCCGGCTCCAGCAGGAGACGGGCGGGTTCACCGAGTTCGTGACGCTGCCGTTCGTCCACACGAACGCGCCCGTGTACCTGGCGGGCGTCGCCCGGCCCGGCCCGACCGTCCGCGACAACCGGGCGGTCACGGCGATGGCGCGGTTGCTTCTGCACCCGCACATCCCGAACATCCAGACCAGCTGGGTGAAGCTGGGCGCCCAGGGCGCGGCGGAGATGCTCCGCTCGGGCGCGAACGACCTGGGCGGCACGCTCATGGAGGAGACCATCTCCCGCATGGCGGGGTCCGGCTGGGGCTCGTACAAGTCGGTGCGGGACCTGGTGGCGATCGCGGAGGCGGCGGGCCGCCCGGCGCGGCCCCGGACCACGCTGTACGGGGAGGTGCCCGAGGAGCGGCGGGCGGCGGCCGAGGCGTCGGACGGGCACCTTCCGGAGCTGCTGCCCGTACTGACGGACTGACGTACTGACGTACTGACGGACTGACGGACTGACGGACTGACGGGCTGGGGGAGCGACGGGCTGAGGGACTGACGGGCGGGGGCCCGTACGGGCCGACCGCCGCCCGCCGTGCGGAGGGGGAGGGGCGGCCGGGGTTCGTCAGGGGCCCCGGCCGCCCCCGTTCAGGCGGCGTCCTCCGCCGACTTCAGCAGGTGCGTGAGGTTCTGCCGGGCCCGGCTGACCCGGGAGCGGACCGTTCCGATGGGGCAGCCCGCGATGGACGCGGCCTCCTCGTAGGACAGGCCCTTGACCTGCGTGAGGATGAACGACTCCCGGCGCGCGGTGTCGAGCGACTCCAGCAGGTCGAGCAGGGCCACGCCCTCGTCGAAGCCGGGCAGCCCGGTCTGCTGGGTGCGCTCGGCGGCCGCCTGCCAGTCGGCCGTGTCGGCGAGGCGGGGCCGGGCGGCGTTCGACCGGTAGCGGTCCACGACGACCCGGCGGGCGATCGAGAGCAGCCAGGTCCGGGCGTGGCAGCGCGCCGCGAACCGGGGCAGGCTGCGCAGCGCCCGCAGGTACGTCTCCTGGGTGAGGTCGTCGGCGCTGTGGACGTCCCCGCAGGCGCGGGTGATGAACCGCCAGACGTGCGGGTGGGTCGCGGCGATGAAGTCCTCCGTCGCCGTCGCGTCGCCGCGGGCGGCGGCCAGGGCCCAGTCGGTGATCTGGTCGTCGTCGGTGACGGCGGCACGGTCGCGTACACCACTGAGGTGGGTGGGCATGGGAAAGTCCTTCGTTGCTGACCGTGGCCGGGCGCACGCGTCCGGCCACGCGTGCCCGCCGCGCGGCGCATGGCCGGCGCGGTGGCGCACGTGCGAGGGGTGGGGTGACGCTCGTACCGGTCCCTCACCGCCCGCGCCGCCGCTGCGGCCGGGTCAGCAGGGGACCGGGCACCCCCGTGGCGGCCCCCGCCGGGACATGGCGTGCCGCAGCAGCAGGTCACGCAGTCTGCGCGGATGTACGGCGACGGGGGCGCCGCGCGGCACGGCGACGGGCCGCGCCGGGGGCAGCCCGGCGAGGGCGAGCCGCAGCGGTTCGAAGAGGGCGCCGTGCAGGGAGCGGGCGATCGTGAAGAACGCCGCCTCGCCGCGCCACATCCACAGCCCGCACACGAGGGCGGCCAGGACGTGCGCGGAGAACATGGTCCACGAGCCGTGGGTGAGGAGCTGCACCACGTACGCGACGGATGACTCGGGTCCCGGCGGGGCGGGCGGGGCCGTACCGGTGTGGGCCTGCCACACGGCCTGCGCGACGGGGTCGGTGGCGCCGCCCATGCACACGCTCGGCGGGAGGGCGGCTGCGGTCTGCTGGTGGTGCTGGTGGTGTCCGCTGCCGCCGCCGGGGACGGGCGCGAACGAGAAGATCGTGTGCAGGGCCAGCTGGACGCCGACCGTGCTCGCCGTGATGGAGAGGGCGCCGCGCTCCGCGCCGCCCAGCCACCAGGCGGCGGCGGTGGTGACGGCCATGGCCACGGAGAGGAAGCCGACGGGTAACGCGTAGTCGGCGGCGAGGGAGTGGCCCAGCGCGGCGGTCAGGACGCACACGGCGGCGAAGACGACGGCGCGCACCAGCCTCAGGGCGGGCCCGGGGCCCGCGGGAGTCACCAACGCACGTCACCCCGCCTCGTCAGTCGTGGGGTCCGGTCTGCCGCGCGATGTCGAGCGTAGGGGGCGCGGCGGCGGACTGTCCTGCGGTTGCCCGCACCCGGCGGCGCTGCCGGGAGGGGCCTGCTTCAAGGGATACGCACGGCACGCCGGTTCAGTTCACCGGCAGGCGGGCGCACTGGCGGCAGGTGCGGGCCGAGGAGGCCACCACGGCGTGCGACGCGGCGGCGAGCGCCCCCGCGGCCACGGCGAGCGGCCAGTTGGTGACGACGACGGAGAGGGTGACCAGGACGAGCGCGGCGACGGCCATGGCGATGCTCGCCGCCGTACCCGTCCAGGCGACCGCGAGGGGCAGCCGGTGCGGGGTGGGCAGCCAGCGGGCGAGCCGCCCGGTCGCGGCGAGCGTCACGGCCGCGAGAACCGAGGCGACGGCGGCGACGGCCACCAGATGGACCGTCAGCAGCGATGTCGTACGGGGCAGCTGCCAGGAGGCGCTGTCGTGGCTGGCCGTCCAGATGAGCAGCCAGCAGGCGACGGCGAGCGGCACGGTGAGCGCGGCGGCGCGCGCGGTGTGCCGGGCCTGCGCGATGGTCAGCTCGTGCTGGAACGTCGGCGCCAGGTGGTCGGGCGAGCCGAAGTCCCGTACCGCCATCTCGGCGGCGCGCTCGTAGGGGACGCCCGCGCGGGTGTGCGCCGAGACCGTGTCGTCCAGGCCGTCCCGTATCTCCGCGACCAGGCGCGACTTGGCGCGGCTCGGGCCCTGGAGGGACTCGGCGAGGGCGGCCACGTACGCGTCGATGGGGTCCGGGGGTGCGGCGGGACGCCGCTTGCCGGACGCCGCCGCGCCGATGCTCGTCTCCATGCCCGCCCCGGTGCTCATGTCGTCAGTCCCGTCGAGGGTGTCGCCGGGTTGAGTACCGAACCGATCGCCGTGGTGAACTCCCGCCAGGCGTTCCGCTCATGGGCCAGGCTACGCCTGCCGGCCTCGGTCAGCTCATAGCAGCGGCGGCGCCGTTCGCCGACGGCGTCCCAGCTGCTCTTGAGCAGGCCGAGCCGCTCCAGGCGCTGGAGCGCCGGGTAGATCGTGCCCGTGCGGAGCTCCAGCGCGCCACCGCTGCGCTGCTGGACGGCCGCGATGATCGCGTAGCCGTGCAGCGGGCCCGGTTCCAGCACGGCCAGCAGGAGTCCGTCCAGGTGGCCGCGCACCGCGTCTGTCCTCATGACCAGCGATTCTACCCAAGCGTGATGTAGGCGTGCTATCTATTGGTAGCCAACTTATCGAGGGTCTGTCCGGTCCCGCTTGGAGGCATCACCGTGACCAAGCTCCTCCTGTCCGTGCACGTCATCGCCGCCATCCTCGCGGTCGGGTCGATCGCAGTGGCGGCCTCGCTCTTCCCGCGCTTCGCCAAGCTGGCGGTGGCGCAGGGCCCGCAGGCGGAAGGGGGGGAGGAGAAGGGCAAGGCCGTCGGCATCGCGGCGTTCCTGCACCGGATCTGCCGGGTCTACGCCGTCGCCGGCCTTGTCGTGCCGGTGTTCGGGGTGGCCACCGGCGCGCAGATGGGCGTCCTGGGCGACGCGTGGCTGATCACGTCGATGATCCTCACCGCCGTCACCGCGTTCCTGCTCGCCATGGCGATCATCCCCGGCCAGGAGCGGATGCTCACCATGGCCCGGCAGGGCGGCGCCGGCGCCCAGGGGCTGAACGCCGCGGCTGCCCGGCTCGGCATGCTGACCGGCGTCTTCAACCTGCTGTGGGCGGTGGTCGTCGTCCTGATGATCGTCCGCCCCGGCTCCACGACGGGTGCGTGACCCCGTGAACCTGAAGGTGCTGCGGGTCGCGGCGGCCGTCGAGGCCGTCTCCGTCCTCATCCTGTTCGGCAATCTGCTCACGGTCCACGCCCGGCCGGTCACCGCACTCGGCGGCCCGACGCACGGCACGGCGTATCTGGTCACCATCGTCGCGACGTTCGCCCTGACGGTCGCGGGCGCGGCGGGCGCGGCGCGGGCGATGGCGTTCGTCCCCGGAATCGGCGGGATGCTCGTCCTGAACTGGCTGCGGCGTCACCCGGAGGCGGTCAAGGCGCCCTCCGGGGACCCGGTGGGGTGAGCGCCGTGACCGACCGCGCCCGCGCCGGGGCCCCGCTGACCGGTCCGGCCATCGAGGCCGCCGGGCTGGTGAAGACGTACCGGGGCGCCCGCGCCGTCGACGGCGTGGACCTGACCGTCGCGCCCGGGACCGTGTACGGCGTCCTCGGCCCGAACGGGGCGGGGAAGACGACGACCGTGAAGATGCTCGCGACGCTGTTGCGGCCCGACGGCGGCCAGGCCCGGATCTTCGGCCACGACGTCGTGCGGGACGCCGACACGGTCCGCGGCCTCGTCAGCCTCACCGGGCAGTACGCCTCGCTCGACGAGGACCTGACCGGCCTGGAGAACCTGGTGCTGCTGGGCCGCCTGGCCGGCCTGCCGAAGCGGTCGGCGCGGGAGCGCGCGGGGCAGATGCTGGAGGCGTTCGCCCTGGCCGATGCCGCGGGCCGCCAGGTGAGGAACTACTCGGGCGGGATGCGGCGTCGCCTCGACATCGCCGCGTCGATCCTGGACGCGCCCGCCCTGCTGTTCCTGGACGAGCCGACGACGGGCCTCGACCCGCGCTCCCGCGGCCAGGTGTGGGAGATCGTCCGCGCCATCGTGGACCTGGGGACGACGGTCCTGCTGACCACGCAGTACCTGGACGAGGCCGACCAGCTGGCGTCGCGGATCGCGGTCATCGACCGGGGCCGGGTCGTCGCGGAGGGCACGAAGGGCGAGCTGAAGGCGTCGGTCGGCGCGGGCTCGGTCCATCTGCGGCTGCGGGACGCCGGGCAGCGGGCCGAGGCCCAGCGGGTCCTCGCCCTCCACCTGGCGGCCGAGGTGCGGCCGGACGCCGACCCGGTGGCGCTGACCGCCCGTGTCGACGACGCCGACGGGGACCGGGGCGCCGCCGAGCGGGCCTCGCGGGCGCTGGCCGAGCTGGCCCGGCGGGGCATCACGGTCGACACGTTCTCGCTGGGGCAGCCCAGCCTGGACGAGGTGTTCCTCGCCCTGACCGACCGGAGGGCGGACGCCGACGGCGCGGCCGCCGGGGTGAGGGAAGGAGCCGCGGCATGAGCGTCACCACGTCCGGCGCGACGGCCCCGCGCGGCGACGAGCTCGCGGCCGTGTCGGCCCGCGCCCTGGCCGGGCTGCTGTCCGCCGGGGAGCGGCCGCCCAGGCCCACCCCGTGGGCCGCGTCCATGGCGTTCGGCTGGCGGGCGATGCTGAAGATCAAGCACGTGCCGGAGCAGCTGTTCGACGTGACCGTGCTGCCGGTGATGCTGGTGCTGATGTTCACGCACCTCTTCGGCGGCGCGCTGGCGGGCTCGCCCCGCGAGTACATCCAGTACCTGCTGCCCGGCGTGATGGTGATGTCGGTGGTGATGACCACCGTGTACACGGGCATCGCCCTCAACAACGACATCGACAAGGGCGTCCTCGACCGGTTCCGCACCCTGCCCGTCTGGCGGCCCGCGACGGTCGTCGGCTATCTGCTGGGCGACGTCCTTCGGTACTCGATCGCCTCCGCGGTGATGCTCACCGCCGGACTGGCCATCGGCTTCCGGCCGGGCGGGGGCCCCGCCGGGGTCGTCGCCGGGGTGCTCCTCCTGGTCGTCTTCGCCTTCTCCTTCTCGTGGATCGGGACGATGTTCGGCCTGCTCGTGAGGGACGAGAAGACGGTGATGGGCGCCTCGATGACGGTGATCTTCCCGCTGAACTTCCTCAGCGACATCTTCGTCGACCCCGCCACCATGCCCGGCTGGCTGCGGACGCTGGTGGACCACAACCCCGTCACCCATGTCGCGTCGGCGGTGCGCGGCCTCATGGACGGCCGCTGGCCGGGCACCGAAGTGGCGTGGACACTGGGGTGGTCGGCGGTGCTGCTCACCGTGTTCGGCTCCCTGACCGTCCGCCTCTTCCACCGGAGGTGACACCCGCGCGGGCCGGCGTCCATGGCCGGTTCGCGCCCCCTCCCCGCTGCCACCAACTCCGCTTGCGAAAAGGGGACTTGCGTCCTCCGGGCGGCCGCCGCGCACAGGGGCGCGAACTCCTTGCTCTGGCCGGTTGGCGGTTGCTAACGTGCCGGCACAGCACCATCGATCATGCGGGGGAACGCGGGGGATTCGATGAGTAGCGCAGACGTCGGCGGCACACGGCCGTTATCGCCCATCCTGAGCACGGCGGTCCGGGCCGACCTCCCGGTGGACACGCTTCTTCCGGCCGACTCGCCGCGCACCCAGGGCCTCGACCAGGAGTACGTGGACGCGCTGGTCGCGCTGGAGGCGGAGCTGCCGCCCATCGTCGTCCACCACCCCAGCGGCCGTGTCGTGGACGGCATGCACCGGCTCGCCGCCGCCCGCGCCCGGGGCGACCGCTCCATCAGCGCGTTCCTCCTCGACCTGCCGGAGCGCAGCCTCTTCGCCGTCGCCGTGAGTCTCAACATCGCGCACGGCAAGCCGCTGACCCACGGCGACCGGCTCGCGGCCGCCGCGCGCATCCTGCGCGACAACCCGGCCCTCTCCGACCGGTACGTCGCCTCGTTCACCGCCCTGTCGCCGCGCACCGTGTCCCGGGTGCGCCGTTCAACCGCCGAGGTCCCGCAGTCGAACACGCGCATCGGCCTGGACGGCAAGCGGCGCCCCGCCGACCTGGCGGGCGTGGCCGGGGGCCGCCAGCGGGCGGGCCGGATGATGCTGGAGCGGCCGGGGGCGAGCCTCCGCGAGATCGCCCGCGCCGCCGGGATCTCCCTCGGCACCGCGCACGACGTGAGGAAACGCCTCCTCCTCGGCCGCGACCCGGTGCCGGAGGGCCGGGGCGGTGCCCGCGCGGGCGGACACACCGCGCGCGCCGGTCAGCCGGGCCCGACCGCGCCCGTCGGCGCCGCCGGGCCCCGGGTGCCGGACGCCCGCGTGCCGGGGCCGAGGGGGCCCGGACCGCGGGGGCCGGGGCCGCGGGCTACGGAGCCGCGGGTTCCGGGGCCGCAAGGTCCGGTTCGGGCCCGCCGTGACGCGGCCGCGCGGCGGGAGTCGGGTGAGGTGCTGGAGCGGCTCCGCAAGGACCCGGCGCTGCGGCTCTCCCAGTCCGGTCGCTTCCTGCTGCGCTGCCTCGCCGTCCACGACGTGGACGGCTCCGTGTGGGCACGGCTCGCCACGACCGTCCCGCCGCACTGCGCCGAGGGGATCAGCAAGCTCGCCCGCGAGTGCGCCGGCATGTGGCTCCGCTTCGCCGACCAGGTGGACCGGGAGTCCCGGGGCGGCCGCTCCGGACAGCGCTCCCACACGAGCGCCTGACGCTTCCGGCCCGCTCGTACGGCCGCCTGCCGCCTGCCGCCGCCGTCTGGAGTCGAACGCCGAACATCCCTCGGCCGGGGGGCTGTTGTGGGACGATTCCGGTGCCTCGTCGCACGCCCGGCCCCGTACGACATCGCCACCCGCCAGGAGGACCGGCGGCGCGGCGACCCAGGCGGCGGCCCGTGCGCGCGGCGCCGCCGCACCGGTGGGAGGGCGGGACGGCGTGGAGGTGCGGGAGCTGCGGACCACCGGGGCCTACCTGTTCGTGCCCCGGACGCTGCGCGACGCGCGCGGCCATGTCGCCTCCCCGTACCGCGAGGCGGCCTTCCGGGCGGCGACGGGCGGGCCGCTGTTCCCGGTGCGGCAGGCGAACCACAGCCGGTCGCGGCGGGGGACCGTACGCGGGGTGCACTTCACCCGCACGCCGCCCGGCGCGGCGAAGTACGCGCACTGCTCGCTGGGCCGCGCGCTGTACGTGGTGGTCGACCTGCGGGTGGGCTCGCCGACGTTTGGCGCGTGGGAGTCCCTCGTCCTGGACGCGGCCTCTCCGAGCGGGGTGTACGTGCCCGTGGGGGTGGGGCACGCGTGCGTGGCGCTGGAGGACACCGTCATCACGGACCTGCTGTCCGCGGAGTGGGCGGAGGAGGACGAGGAGACGGTGTCGGTGTTCGACCCGGACCTCGGGCTGCCGGTCTCCGACGACCAGGGCCTGATCGTCTCGGAACGCGACCGGAACGCGGTGACGCTGGCCGAGGCACGGCGGCGGGGGATGCTGCCGGGGTACGGGGCCGCGCTGACCGTGGAGCGGTCGCTGCGCGCGGCCGCCGCCCGTGCCGGGCCCGGCACGGCACCGCCCCCGGACGGCCCGTGAGGCGGGCCCGTGGTGGCGGTCGGGAGCCGGGGGCGGGTGCAGGGGCGCCGGTTCGCGGGATGGGCGCGGTGGGCGGCGGACTCCGGCCGTGTGGGCCTCAGTTCGCGGGGCGGCCGGTGACGCAGGCCGGGGCCAGGGTGGGTGTCGCCGTGGCCCTTCTCGGCTCGTGCTCCTTCGCGTCGTACGGGTCCTCGCCGTGGGCGCGGGCGTGGGCGATGCCGTCGAGCGCGAGGGCCAGTTCGCGGCGCAGGCCCGCCTGCTGGGCGAGGCGGCGGGCTTTCTCGTGGTGGCCCTGGCCGCGCTCGTAGTCGCCCCGGTCGCGGTGCACGGTGCCGATGACGTTGTGGACGGCGGCCGTCAGGGCGGGGCGGCGGACCCGGCGCAGCAGTTGCAGCGCGGTGTGCCCGGCGTGCAGGGCCTCGCGGTGGCGGCCCTGGCGGCGGTAGATGTCGGCGTACTGGACGAGGATCGGCGCGTGGCCGTCCGGCGTCGTCGTGCGGCGCGCCAGCCGGGACGCCTCGGCGAGCCGGTCGAGGGCCATGTCGAGCTGGCCCGCTCCGGCGTACGCGGTGGCCTCGCCGAGCAGGCCGGTCAGCTCCCCGTACGCGTCGCCGATCCGCCTGCTGTGGAGGACGACGAGGCGGCTGGTCTGGAGCGCTTCGGCGTGCCGGCCGAGCGCGGCCTGCGCCTCGCCGAGCGACGCCAGTACGGCGCTCTCCTCGTCGTGCGCGTCGGCGCGGCTGAGCAGGACCAGCGCGCGGTGCAGGGCGGCGATGGCGTGTTCGTACTGGCCGAGCGCGTTGTGGAACATGCCGATGCGGCCGAGGCAGAACGCCGTACCGCCCCGGTCCCCGGCCCGCTCGGCGAGGGCCAGAGCCTCCCGCGCGCACTCCAGGCCCTCCCGTACCCGGCCGAGGTGCCCGTAGGGCGCGGCCATGCCGGTGAGGGCGGCGGACTCCAGGACGGTGTCGCCGGTGCGGCGCGCGGCGGCCGCGGCCTTGCGCAGGACGCCGAGCTCGTCCTCCATGTGCCCGCGCGCGTGCAGGTACGGGGCGAGGGCCAGGGGCAGGCGGGCGACGTGGCCGTCGTACCCGGCCTCCTCGGCGTGGGCCAGCGCGGCGAGCAGCCCGGCCCGCTCGGCGTCGAACCAGCCGAGCGCGTCGGCCCCGTCCCGCAACGGGGGCGTGGCGACCGGGGGGACGGCCGGGGCCCCGGCCGGGGTGCGGTCGGGGGCGGTGGCCCGGGCGGTGGCCGGGCCGGTGCCGGTGCGGGTACCGGGGAGCGGGCCGGCCGGGCGGGACCGTTCGCGGCGGGGGCGGAGCAGGCCGGCGGCCTCGTCCGTGGCCCTCAGGTAGTAGCCGAGGAGCCGGTGCCGCGCGTCCCGGGTGGCCTGCGGCTGCCGGTCGGCGGCCTCCCGGGCGAGCGCGCGGACGAGGCTGTGGAACGTGTACCGGCCCGGCGTGCGCTGGACGAGGAGCCGCGCGTCGAGCAGGCCCTCCAGGAGCGCCTCGGCCGCGTGCGGGGTGAGCCCGGCGAGCGCGGCGGCGGAGTACCCGTCGAAGTCGGGGCCTGGGTGCGCGCCCAGCAGTCGGAACAGCTCCTGGTGGCGGGGCGGCACGGTCGCGTACGAAAGGTGCAGCGCGGTGCGGACGCTCCGGTGCTCGACGGCCAGCTCGTCGAGGCGCCGCTCCTCGTCGCGCAGCCGCCCGGCGAGGTACGTGAGGGTCCAGTGCGGCCGGTTGGTGAGCCGGGACGCGACGATCCGCAGGGCCAGCGGCAACCGCCCGCACAGCGCGACCAGTTCGGCGGCCGCCTCCTGCTCGTCGGCGACCCGCCGGTGGCCGATGACCTGCCCCAGCAGGGCCAGCCCCTCGGGCGCGGACGGCAGCGGCAGGGGGAGCGGTACGGCTCCGTCGAGACCGGCGAGCCGGGGGCGGCTCGTGACGAGGACCAGGCAGCCCGGCCCGGCGGGGATGAGCGGGCGCACCTGGTCGGAGGCGATGACGTTGTCGAAGAGCAGCAGCAGGCGGCGGTCCGCGGTCATGCCGCGCCAGAGGCTCGCGCGGTCGTCCGGGTCGTCGGGGAGGGCGTCGGCGGGGACGCCCAGGGCGCGCAGCAGCGTGCCGAGCGCGTCGTGCGGTTCGACGGGTTCGCAGTGCGGGCTGAAGCCGTGCAGGTCCAGGAAGATCTGCCCGTCCGGGTAGCGGTCGGCGACGCGGTGGGCGGCGTGGACGGCCAGCGCGGTCTTGCCGATACCGGCCATGCCGTCCAGGGCGATGATCCGTACGGCGTGCTGCGCGGCGGGGTGTGCCGCCGGGTGCGGCGGGAGGCCGGGCGGGTGCGCGGGCTGGTTCCCGGTCCGGTGCGCGGCCGGGTCCTCGGACGGGTGCCCGGCCTGGTGCGGGCCCTGCTGTCCGGACTCGTGGGCGGCCGGGGCGGGGCCGGGCGCGGGCGGGACATGGACGAGCAGCCGCTCCAGTTCGGCCTCGCGGCCGGTGAAGTCGGGCAGGTCGTGCGGGAGGGAGCGGGGCGGCGGCGCGGGGGCGGGCGGTCCGGCGGGCCGGTCGCGGCGGGCTGCCGGGGGTGTGTCGAGGGCCGGTTCGCTGCGGAGGATCTGCTGGTACCGGTAGTTGACGGCGCTGCTGGGGTCGATGCCCAGCTGCTCGGCGAGCAGGCCGCGCAGGTCGTGGTAGACGCGCAGCGCGTCCGCCTGCCGCCCCACCCGGTACAGGGCGACCATCAGCAGGGCGCTCAGCGATTCGCGCAGCGGGTGCTCGGCGACGAGCGGCATCAGTTCGCTGACGACGTCGTGGGCGCGGCCCTGCTCCAGGCGCAGCTCCAGGAGCCGTTCGCGGGCGCCGAGGTAGCGGTCCTCAAGGGCGGCCGCGGCGGAGGTGAGGACGGGGCTGCGGCTGTCGGGCAGGACCCGGCCCCGGTACAGGCCGAGGGCGGTCTCCAGGGCGGCCACCTCGCCGTCGAGGGTGGCGCGGCCGCGGGCCTCTTCCAGGGCCTTGTCGAAGCGGATCAGGTCGAGTTGGTCCTCGTCCACGACGATCCGGTAACCCGGGCCGTCGGTGACGATCATTTCCTGGGCGTGGGGAATCCGTGAACGGAGATCGGCGACGATCTTTCGAATCTGGTGTTCGGCGGTGGCGGGCGGTACGCGCTCCCACACGGCTTCCACCAGATGGGAAATGGGCACCAGCCGATTCGCCTCCAGCAGGAGTGCGGCCAGTACCGCGCGGGCGCGCGGTCCACCCAGGTGGAGCTGCTGATCTCCGACCGAAACCACCAACGTGCCCAGAATGCTGAACCGGACAGCGCTCCCCCGTGAGGCCATCATGGAAACTCACTCTATGGGATGAACCAGGCGACTGTGGCGGCCATTTTGGCCAGTTGTTTGATCGATTCTGGTCATAGTTGTTCGAGTTGATGATTGAACAGTTCTCACTTGACATGTCGACCAGGCGCCAAGAATACTCACCGACGGTTGGTGACTTGTACACGTTCCCGGTTCACGAACGGTCCCGCGAACGCGCGGCGGGGGTTCCGTGAAGCCCCCGGCGGCCCGCCCGGCAGGCCGGCCCGCGCGCACCACCGCCCCTTTCTCCCGCCGAAAAGGCACCCCCGCCGCCCGACGCCCCGCGCGTCCGGGCACGAGCCCCCTGCCCGCGGCCCCCGGCCCCACGAGCCCGTCCCCCGAAGCCCACCGCGGCTCCGGAGCCGCACCACCCAGGAGCCCCGCACCCAGGAGCCCCGGAGCCGCCGCGCTCCGGGGCTTCCGCGTGTCCGGAGCCCCGCGCACCACCGCCCCCGCTCGGGGGCAGAACCGCCCACCAGGAAGGAAGCCCCACGCCATGCCGAGTTCCGAACCGCTGCCCCTCTACGGCAAGGAGTACAAGACCGACCCGTACCCGCTGTACCGGAAGCTCCGCGACGAGGGCCCCGTCCACCGGGTCAACTTCCCCAGCGGCGTCAACGCGTGGCTGGTCACCGGGTACGAGGCGGCGCAGAGCGCCCTCACCGACGACCGCCTCGGCAAGAACCACGACCTCGGCAACAGCGCCTGGCGCGAACGCGCCGCGATCATGCCGGAGCCGCAGCACTCCCAGCTCCAGGTGCACCTGCTGCACCAGGACCCGCCGAAGCACACCGTGATGCGGAAGCTGGTCACGGAGGCGTTCACCCCGCGCAACGTGGAGCGGAAGCGGGCCCGCTTCGAGCGGCTCGCCACCGAACTCCTCGACGCCGCCCTCGGCACAGCCGGCACACCCACCACCGGCCCCACCAACGCCCCCGACAGCGGCGTCGTGGACGTCGTCAGCGCCTTCGCCGCGCACTTCCCCTTCCGCGTCCTCGCCGAGGTCATCGGCCTGCCCGCGCCGATCGCCGCCCGCTTCGACCGCGACTGGGGCAAGGTCGTCCAGCCCGTCGGCCCCGCCGACCCGCAGCGGCCCGTGTACGAGGGCCGTCTGCGCGGCCTGCAGAGCTACATCGCCGAAGTCGTCGAGCACAAGCGCACCCACCCCGACGACGACCTGCTCACCAAGCTCGTACGGGCCCACGACGCCGGTGAGATCACCAAGGAGGAGCAGGACTCCATCGTCTTCCAGCTCCTCGTCGCCGGACAGGAACCGGTCACCAACCAGATCACCACCGCCCTCGTCGCCCTCCTGCGCCACCCCGCCGAGCTGCGGCGGCTCCAGGAGGCCGTCACCGGCGACATGAGCGACGCCGACCGGGCGCTGCTCGCCCGCGCCGTCGAGGAACTCCTCCGCTACGACAGCGCCTTCGAGCTGACCACCTGGCGGTTCTTCGCCGAGGACTCCGACCTCTTCGGCACCACCGTCCCGGCCGGTGACTCGGTCATCGTGTCGCTGTGCGCCGCCAACCGCGACCCCGAGCGGTTCCCCGACGCCGACACCCTCGACCTCGACCGCACGCCCAACCCGCACCTGGCGTTCGGGCACGGCATCCACTTCTGCCCCGGCGCGGCCCTCGCCCGCGTCGAGCTGCAGATCGCCCTCCGGGCGCTGCTCACCCGGCTCCCGCAGATCCGCCTCGCCGTCCCGGACGAGGACCTCGTCTGGGTGGGCGCCGTCCTCGCCCGCGGCGTCAACGAACTGCCCGTCGCCTACGGCCCGCCGGACGACGCCGCCCCCCGCGGCGGCTGCCCCGTACAGCACTGACGGGCAGATCCCCGCGTGCCGTACGAGCCGCGCCCGGCGCCCGCCGCCGGGCCGCCCCCAGGACCACTGCTCCCAGCCCCACGAAACACGGAAGCGAGCCGATTACCCATGTCCGAGTCCGTCACCACCACCGCCCTGACGCCCGAGGTCGCGCGCATCAGCGAGGAGATCGTGCGGCTCCTCATTCCGCACCGCCGCACGGTGGAGCCCGACACCCATCTCGACATCCCCGGCCACTTCCCCGAACAGCTGCAGCAGATAGCCGACTTCGTCGCCAAGGACGAACAGGTCATCTTCAGCCTGCCCGGCTTCCCCTGCAAGTCCCCCAACACGGACAAGGTCTTCGGGCACCTGCCCGACCACGGCGAGCGGCTCGCCCTGCGCTTCCTCGACTCGCTGTGCGCCGACATCGAGAAGGTCCACGCGCCCGGCGCGCGTGTCCTGATCTGCTCCGACGGTCATATCTTCGGCGACGTCATCCGCGTACCCGACGAGCACATCGACGCGTACAACGACGCGCTGCTCGAGATGATCCACGCCGAGGGCCTCGCCGACCACCTCGACACGTTCGACCTGCGTGACTGCTACGGCCCCGCCCTCTCGTACGACGAGAAGCGCAAGCTCGCCGCCGAGACCCTCGGCCCGACGCTGGAGGAGCTGCGCGCCGAGGTCCGCGAGGACGAGTCCACGCTGCGCATGTACCGCGGCATCACCCGGTTCCTCGTCGAGGACACCGCCGGCTGGGAGGGCTCGCGCTCCGCGCTCCAGCGCGACTGCCGCCGCAGGGCGTACGAGGTCATCCTCCGCAGCCGCGCGTGGAGCGAGCTGATCGCCGAGAGCTATCCGCGCAACGTCAGGCTGTCCATCCACCCGCAGAACCGGGGCTCCGTGAAGTTCGGCATCCGCCTCCTCGGAGCCGCCGACGCGTGGACCACGCCGTGGCACTCCGTGCTGTTCCACCACACGGACGGCACCTGGGAGTTGATGCACCGCCGGGATGCCGAGAAGCTTGGCCGCGAGATCCACCGGGACGGCCGGCCGAGCCACTTCGAGGCGGTCGGCGACGGCAGCGGCACCGGCACGCGGCCCGGCGACGGCCCCGGCACGAGGTCCGCCGAGGCGGCCTGACGCACCACCGTCCCCGGTCCCCGGGGACACGCGCACCACGGTACGGCCGCACCACCGCACGACCGCACCACGGCACCACCGCTCCAGGGCACGGCCGCACCACCGCACGAACGCACCACGGCACCACCGCGGCCCGGCCCGTGTGACGAGCCCGTCACACGGGCCGGGCCGCGCTCCCGAGACGTCGTACGGAAAAGGAGTACCGCTCATGTCCGTGGCCGCCTCGGTGGTCGAGCCCCTCCCCAGTCACGCCCTGATGGTGCTGCTGCTCCAGGTGGGCGTCCTGCTGCTGTGCGCGCTGCTCCTCGGGCGCCTCGCCGAACGGCTGGGCATGCCCGCGGTCGTCGGGGAGCTCACGGCCGGTGTGCTCCTCGGCCCGTCCCTGCTGTTCCATGTCGCGCCCGGTGTCGGCAACTGGCTGTTCCCGCAGAGCGCCGAGCACATGCATCTCCTCGACGCGGTCGGCCAGTTCGGCGTCATCCTGCTCGTCGGCTTCAGCGGCATCCACCTCGACCTGAAACTCGTCCGCCGCCAGGGCGCCCGCGCCGCGGGGGTCGGCGCCGCGGGCCTCCTCGTCCCGCTCGTCCTCGGCGCCTGGCTCGGCTTCGTCCTGCCCGCCCAGCTGCGCGCGCCCGGCGCCGACCAGACGGTGTTCGCGCTGTTCGTCGGCGTCGTCATGTGCGTCAGCGCGATCCCCGTCATCGCCCGCACGCTCATCGACATGAAGCTCATCCACCGGGACGTCGGCCAGATGATCCTCGTCGCCGTCACCATCGACGACGCCGTCGGCTGGGTGCTGCTGTCGCTGATCGCCGCCATGGCCACCACCGGCCTCTACGCCGGGGAGGTGCTCACCACGCTCGGTGAGGTCGGCGTGCTCATGCTCGTCACCGTGACGGTGGGCCGGTGGCTCATCGGCGCCGCGATGCGCGCCTCGGCACGGGCCGACGTGCCCGGGCTGCCCGTCGTCACCGCCGTCGTCCTGATGATGCTGTCCGCCGCGGGCACCCACGCCCTCGGTCTTGAGGCCGCGCTCGGCGCGTTCTTCTGCGGCATCCTCATCGGCGGGACGAAGGACTTCGACACGGCGTCCCTCGCCCCGCTCAACACGACGATCATGGCCGTCCTCGCGCCGCTGTTCTTCGCGACCGCCGGACTGCGCATGGACCTCACGTCGCTCATCGACCCGGAGGTCGCCCTGTGGGGTCTAGCGGTGTTCGCGGTGGCCGTCCTCGGCAAGTTCCTCGGCGCGTTCCTGGGCGGGCTCACCACCCGTATGAACCGCTGGGAGTCGCTCGCCCTGGGCGCGGGCATCAACGCGCGCGGCGTCATCGAGGTGATCATCGCCCTGATCGGCGTACGGCTGGGCCTGCTGACCGTGGAGATGTACTCGATCGTCGTCCTCGTCGCCGTCCTCACGTCCCTGATGGCGCCGCCCCTGCTGCGGTACGCCATGAACCGCGTGGAGCAGACGGCGGAGGAGAAGCTGCGGGGCCACCGCTTCCTGTCGCAGCCGGACACCCCCCAGGCGTCCCCGACGCCCACCACCACAGCGGACCCGTGACCCGGCGTACGCCGGAACCGCCTCACCACCGGGCCCGGGGGAACCACATCACCCCGGGCCCGGTGCCCCCCATGCCTCAGCCCGCCATCGAGAACAGGAGGACCCATGCCACACACACCCCCGTCCCGCGCGGCCGTGCGCATCGCGCTGGACGCCGGCGGCCTGCCGCTGTCCGGCCTGCTCGCCGAGGCGGCCGGGGAGCCGCGGGGAACGGTGCTCGCGCTGCACGGCGGGGGGATGACGGCGGGCTACTTCGACGGCCGGGCGCACCCGGGCGCGTCCCTGCTGGCCCTGGGGGCACGCCTCGGCTTCACGGTCCTGGCCCTCGACAGACCCGGCTACGGCGCGTCCGCGCCCCACCTGCCGGACGGCGCCGACCGGGACGAGCAGGCCGATCTCGTACGGGCGGCGTTCGCCGACTTCGCCGCCCGGTACGCGGTCGGGCCCGGCGTGCTGCTGCTCGGCCACTCCTTCGGGGCGCAGGTCGCGCTGGCGGCGGCCGCGCGGGGCTTCCACGACCGGCTGGTGGGCCTCGACCTCTCGGGATGCGGGCACCGGAACGTGTGCGTGCCGGGGGAGGCGCCGTCGCTGTGGGGGCCGCCGAGCCTGTACCCGCCGGGTACGTTCGCGGCGGGGGTGGACCTGATGTGCGAGCGGCCCCCGGCTGAGGTGTCCCAGGCGGTGCGCTGGCCCCGGGACTTCGCGGGCGTCGCGGCGCGGGTGGAGGTGCCGGTACGGCTGACGTTCGCCGAGCACGACGGGCGGTGGCGGCACGACGCCGAGGCGCTGGCGGAGCTGACCGCCCACTTCACGGGCGCGCCGAGGGTGCAGGTGGCGCGGCAGCCGGCGGCGGGGTACTACCTGAGCCTCGGGTGGGCGGCCGCGGCGTACCACCGCCAGGCCCTGACGTTCTTCGAGGAGTCCCTCACCCACCGCCCCGCGCCCCGCACCACAGCCTGACCCCCGCCGGGGCCGCACCCCCGCGGGGCCCGGGGTGCGGCCCGCGCGGGAGGGCTACGGGTAGGACCACTCCGAGTGGCGGACCACCAGGGCCTCGACGTTCAGGGGCGGGCTCTGCTGGAAGTGGAGGGTGAACGGCCCCCGCTCGCCCAGCCGCACCGGCTCGCGCAGCTCCACCATCACGTCCGTGCCGTACGGCGTCATCTCCAGCGCCCCCCGAGCGGGCACCGGCGCCGAGCCGATCATCCGCATCCGCGCCGCCGCCTGCCCCGCGTCCGCGTCCTGGGACAGCATCGCGGAGTTCACCGCCGGGGACGTCACCGCCAGCAGCCGGTCGTCGGCGGCGCCCTCGTTCCGCACGGTGAACACCACCGCCGTCGACGCCCGCCCGGGGAAGGGCTGGAGGACCCGCGCGTGGGTGACCGACAGTTCCGCCGGGCTGCCCGCCGCGCCCGCCGCCGTCCAGGCGGTGAGCCCGCCGAGGGCGAGGGCGCTCGCCACGACGGCGGACAGCGCGGGCAGGAACGGCTCCACCCGGTCTCGCAGGGCTCGGGTTCTCACGCGTGTGCCTCCGAAGGGGTCCGGGCCGGAACAGACGGGCGGCCGGGCCGCGCGGGCCGGGCGGACCGCCTCGGCTGCCAGCCGCGCAGCCGCAGGCTGTTGGTGACGACGATGACCGAGCTGACCGACATGGCCGCCGACGCGACCATCGGGTTGAGCCAGCCGGTCGCCGCCAGCGGGATGGTGACCACGTTGTACCCGAACGCCCACACCAGGTTCATCCGGATGGTGCCGAGCGTGCGGCGGGCCAGCAGCACCGCGTCCGCGACGGCCTCGATGTCCTCCCGGACCAGCGTCACGTCGGCGGCGCCGATCGCCGCGTCCGTACCGCCGCCCATGGCGACGCCCAGATCCGCCCCGGCCAGGGCGACCGTGTCGTTGACGCCGTCGCCGATGACGGCGACCCGCCGGCCGTCCGCCTTCAGCCCGGCCACCAGCGCCGCCTTGCCCTCCGGGGTGCACCGCGCGTGGACGTCCGCCTCCGGGATGCCCAGCTCCGCCGCGACCGCCCGCGCCGTGGCGTCACGGTCGCCGGTCGCCAGCACGGGCCGCAGGCCCAGGCGCCGCATCCGCTCCACCGCCCGGTACGCGCCGGGGCGCAGCGTGTCGCCCAGCGCGATCACCGCCTGCGCCGTGCCGTCCACCTTCACCAGGACCGGCGTGTGCGCGGCCTCCTCGGCGGCGGTGAGCGCCCCGGCCAGCGGCTCCGGCAGCACCTCGTCGCCCGGCGCGCACACCTCGACGCGCCGCCCCTCGACCCGGCCCGCGACCCCGACCCCGGTCGTGGACGCGAAGTCCGCCACGTCGGGCAGCGCGTCCTCGCCGAGCGTGCGGTGCGCGTACGCCACGACGGCCCGGCCCAGCGGATGGTCGGAACCCCGCTCCACGGCGGCCGCCAGCCGCAGCACCGCGCGCCGCTCGTCGTCGCGGTGCGCCCCGCCCAGCGGGGTGACCCCGGTGACCTTCAGCTTGCCGGTGGTGAGCGTGCCGGTCTTGTCGAGGACGACCGTGTCGACGTTGCGCAGCGTCTCCAGGGCGCGTGGCCCGTTGACGAGGATGCCCAGCTGCGCGCCGCGCCCGGTGGCGGCCAGCAGGGCCGTCGGCGTGGCGAGGCCCAGCGCGCACGGGCAGGCGACGACCAGCACGGACACGGCGACGGTCACGGCGATCTGCGCGTCGGCCCCGGCGCCCAGCCAGAAGCCGAGCACGGTCACCGCCAGCGCCAGCACGACCGGCACGAACACCCCGGCGACCTGGTCGGCGACGCGCTGCGCCCTGGCCTTCCCGGCGAGCGCGTCGGTCACCAGCCTGGTGATGCGGGCCAGCTGCGTGTCCTCGCCGACGGCCGTGGCCCGTACGAGGAGCAGCCCGCCCGCGTTGACGGCGGCGCCGACGGCGGGGGAGCCGGGGCCCACCTCGACGGGGTCGCTCTCGCCGGTCACCAGCGACAGGTCGAGCGCCGAGCTGCCCTCGACGACGACACCGTCCGTGGCGACCTTCTCACCGGGCCGTACGACGAAGACCTGCCCGACCCGCAGCTGCTCGATCGGGACGCGCCGCTCGCGGCCGGACTTCTCGCAGCGTACGGCGACGTCCTTCGCGGCCAGCCGGGCGAGCGACCGCAGCGCGGCGCCCGTGCCGCGCTTGGCGCGGGCCTCCAGGTACCGGCCGGTCAGCACGAACATCGGTACGGCGACGGCCGCTTCCAGGTAGACGTGCGCCACGTCCGCCGACGGGGACGGCAGCAGGCTGAACGGCATCGTCATGTCCGGCATGCCCGCGCCGCCGAGGAACAGCGCGTACGTGGACCAGGCGAACGCCGCGACGGTGCCCAGCGAGACGAGCGTGTCCATGGTGGACGCGGCGTGCCGCAGGCCCCGTACCGCCTTCACATGGCACGGCCAGGTGCTCCAGAAGACGACGGGCGCGGTCAGCGCGAAGCACAGCCACTGCCAGTTGCTGAACTGGAGGGCGGGGATCATCGACAGGGCGAGTACCGGCACGGAGAGTGCGACGGTGATCCACATGCGTTGCCGCTGGGCCGCCAGATCGGCGTCGGCCTCCTGCTCGCGGCGCTCCTGCCGCGCGGCCTCCGGCTCCTCCTCGGCCTTCGGCGGGGCGGGCGGCTCGGCGGTGAACCCGGACCGCTCGACGGCGGCGATCAGGTCGGGGACGGTGTACGTCGGCGGGTGCGTGACGCGGGCGGTGTGCGTGGCCAGGTTGACCGAGGCGACCACGCCCTCCAGCTTCGCGAGTCCCTTCTCGACGCGGGCGACGCACGCCCCGCACGTCATGCCGCCGATGATGAGGTCGGTGGTGGTCGTGGCGGACGCCACGGGTCCGGGAGCGGTCATCGGTCCATCCCCTCCATGTCCATGCCGCCCATGCCGCCCATGTCGTCCGCCCCGCCGTCCTCGCCGGACGTCCCGGCGGGGGCGGTGTTGCCCGGGTGGAGGCCGGGGGCGACGGGCCCGGCGAGCGAGCCGACCGCGTACGACACGGCGAACAGGGCCACGAGCAGGGCCAGGAACCCGGTCAGGCCCGGCAGTGGCCCGCGCGGGGAGGCGGTCGGGCGGTCGGGGGCGGCCTGTTCGGGCCGGGCATCCTTCATGGCGTTCCGCTCCTGAAACAAGCGCCCGCCAGCCACGAATCCCGGTACGGGGGATGGCCCGGACACGCGGCTGACGGGCCGACAAGGGATGGGCCGGTCAGGGGAATCGGAGATCTCCCTCGGCCCGGGCACTCATGCTGGCACGGAAATCCGGGGAATCCACCCGGCTCGGCGGGGATGCCGCACGTGAGTATTCTCCCGTTCCGCGCCGGGAACCCGTGCGTGCCGCGGGCCGACTACCTGGAGAAAGTCTCCGCCGCGTTTCCGGCCAACACCCGCCCTGGAGCGACTGTTTCCGGCCGCCGTGTCCGGTAGGGCCCCTCCGATAAGCCGGGAAATCCGTCACGCGTCACCTGCGACCATGGAAATGAAGCCCGCCGTACGACGGCGGAGACGAAAGGACCGAGCAATGCGGCACGACCAACGGGATTGCGCAGCGGGCCCGGAGAAGCCGGACACTCCGGAGAACGCGTTAACGGGCGGGCGCAGTCCCTGGGTCCTCGTCGCCATCGCGGGCGCGCTGTCGTTCACGGCAATGCTGGATATGAACGTCGTCAATATCGCGCTGGCCACCATATCCGCCGACCTGGACGTCTCCCCGTCGATGGCGCAGTGGGCGGTCCTCGGCTACCAGCTCGCCGTCGTGTCGCTGCTGCTGCCCGCGGGCCGCTGGCTGGACGGGGGCAGGGGAGGACCCGGCTCCCGGGGCCCGGACGGCTCCGGCGGCGGTGTCGGGCTGCGGCCCGCGCTGCTGCTGGCGGTCTCCGGGTTCTCGGTGTGCGGGATGCTCGCCGCGCTCGCCCCGTGGATGGCGTGGCTGGCCGCCGCCCGGGTCGCGCAGGGCGTCTTCGGCGCGCTGCTGTTCGTCCTGATGCCCGTCCTGGTGATGCGGGCCGTGCCGCCGTCGATGCGGGGCCGCGCGATGAGCGTGCCCGCGACGCTCGGCCCGCTGGGCGCCGTCACCGGTCCCGCCGTCGGCGGTGTCCTGCTGGACGCGTTCGGCTGGCGTGCGGTCCTGCTGGTCAAGCTTCCGGTGTGCCTGGTCGCCCTGGTCGTCGTGGCGCGCGTACTGCCCCGGCGCGGCGGGCTCACGGCACCCGGCAGGCAGCCCCTCGCCGACGCGGCGCTCGTCGGCGGAGCCGTCGCCGCGCTGCTCCTCGGCCTGACCCTGGCGCCCGAGGTGCCGGCCTGGCTGCTGCTGGGCCTCGCCGCGCTGCCGCCGCTCGTGTGGTGGTCGCGCCGCCCCGCCGCCCGCCCGGTCCTGGACGTGGTCCGCGCGTCGGGCGTGGGCGGGGTGTACGGGGCGGTGTTCGCGCTCGCGGCGGGGTTCGCCGCCATGCACTACGTGGTCGCGCTGCGGCTCCAGAGCGACAGCGGCCTCTCCGCGACGGCGACCGGCCTGACCGTACTGGCGTTCCCGCTGGCCATGGGGCTGATGGGGCCGCTCGGCGGACGCCTCGCCGACAAGGTGGGCGCCCGCCCCACGGCGCTGGCCGGGGCGTGCGTCACCGCGCTGGGCCTCACGCTGCTGGCCCTGACGGGCGACCACTGGACGCAGGCGGACATCGCCTGGCGGCTCGCGCTGGCCGGTGCCGGGATGGGGCTGTACGGCGGGCCGACGCAGACCCTCGTGATGACGGCCGCCCCGCCCCGCGCCGTGGGCGTCGCCGGGTCGCTGGTGCAGCTCTCGCGCAGCCTCGGCTTCGCGATGGGCCCCGCGCTGGCGGGCGCCGCGTGGGGCCTCGCGGGCCGCGCGGACGGGGCGGACGGCGCCCGGTACGGCCTGTACATCGCGGCGGGCGCGGCCTGGCTGTGCGTCCTGCTCCTGGCGGCCGGGCGGGTGCCGGCCGGGGCCGCTCGTGGAGCCGGAGGGGCGCGCGGGCGTCGAGAGGACGTGGGGGTCCCCCCCGTTCCGGCGAAGCCGGGAACAGGGGGGAGCGTGGAGGCCCTGAGGAACACAGGGCTGAGCACGGACGGCCTCCCGACAACCGCGCGGAGCACCCCGGAGGTGGAACGGGCCTAAGAGAGGGGGGCGTACCTGCCGGGGGACAGGATCCCGTCCGGGTCGAGGGCGGCCTTCAGGAGGGATATCGCCTCCCACGGGGCCGTGTCCCACTCCGTGAGGGTCTCCATCGTCTCCACGCCGACGCGGTAGAAGCGGAAGCCGTCCTCGTAAAGCCGCCGGTGCAGCTCCGTGTTGCAGGCGCGCGCGGACGCCTCCTGCTCCGGGTCGTCGCGGTCGAAGTACAGGTTGACGACCGACTCCAGGTAGTCGGGTCCCGTCGGGTTGACCGCGATGGCCGGGACGAGGCCGTGGTCCGCGCAGGTCTTCTCGACGACGGCCACCAGGTCGGTGACGGTACGCCCGTCGACGGCGGCGACCGGCATGCACGCCAGGTACCCGACGGACGTCCCGTCGAGCACGTCCGGGTCGGCGGGCACCTCCTTGCCGGGCACCGACTGGTACAGGCCGTGCAGGAACGCCGTGGTGGGCCGCCCGGAGTGGACGTCCCACATGGCCGTGACCATCGGGTCGGCGCCGGGCCGGGCGGCGTCCGCCTCCGCGACGACCCGCACGGCGGCGCCCTCGGCGGCGAGGGTGCGCTCCACGTCGGCGACGGCGAGGGCGACCTGCTCGGCCGTACCGTCCACGGCGACCGCGCCGGTCCAGGTCGGCACCCGGTCGTCGGCCGTCATGGCGAGGATGCGCTTGTCGTTGAAGATGTGGGTGATCGACCGGAGCGTGCCGCGCAGGAACAGCCCGCGCACCGCGTCCACCACGCCGGGCAGCGCCGACTCGGACAGCGTGAACATCAGGAGCCGCTGCTCCTCCTGGCGGGGCAGCAGGTCCACGGCGGCGGCCGTGACGACGCCCAGGTTCGACTGGAGGAACAGCCCGTCGAGCTGCGGGCCGATGCCGTACGGGTAGTGGTGCAGCTGCCGGGTGCTCGTCCCGGCCCACAGGCCGGTGCGCAGCCGCTGCCCGGTGCCGAGCACGACCTCCAGGCCGCGCACCTCCTCGGCGCGGTGGCGGCGGAAGCCCGTACCGCGCTCCAGGAGGTTGCCCAGCACGGAGGAGTGCGGCGAGGAGCCGGTCACGTTGGCGACCAGGTCCGGGTGGTGGGCGGCCAGGTGGTCGGCGAGCTGGAGCTGGGTGACGCCGGGTTCGACGACCGCGTACCGGCCCGCCGGGTCCACCTCCCGGATGCGGTTCATCGCGGAGAGGTCCAGCAGGGCGCAGCCGTCCCGTACCGGGAGGCGGGAGCCGAGGCCCCAGTTGCGGCCCGTGCTGTACGGGTGGAGCGGCACCTTCTCCTCGCGGGCGACCCGTACGATCCCGGCCACCTGGTCGGCGTCGGAGGGCCGCAGCACGGCGACCACGCGGCGCGACGGGAACGCCGAGGTGTTGTGCGAGACCTCCGCGAGGGCGGCCTCGTCGTACGCGAGGGCGTCGGGACCGACGATGTCCCGCCACTTCGCGACCGCTCTCTCGTCGCCTCCGCTGCTGTTCTGGCCCATGCGACCCTCACCAATCTGCTGGTACGTGATGGACGGCGCCGCGCGCCGCCGCCCGGCCGCCCGGGGAGGGCGGGGCGGGCGGCGGCACGGTCTCGCCGGTGTACGGGTGGTGCGGTGGTACGGGTGGCTCCAGTGGTACGGGTGGTGCTTCCGGTGCCTGGTGCTTCCGGCGCTGTGGGTGCCGCGCTGTTCCGTGCCCGCCGAGGGCCGGGGCCGTCAGGCGGTGGTGCGGGTGCCCAGGTCGAGCATCCCGGCGTGCAGCAGCCGCTTCAGCAGCCGCTCCTGGCCGTCGTGGAGGCCCCGCACCAGGTCGCGCCACAGCACCGGGCCGCCGCGCAGCCGCTCCCACAGGTCGGCGGCGCCGTCCCGCTCGTCCAGGCCGCGCACCTGCGGGCCCTCGGGGTCGTCGGCGAAGCCGAACCGGTGCGCGGCGAGCGTCCGGTCGAGCGGCGAGTCGACCAGGTCGCCGTTGCGGACCGGGTCGTCCCAGTAGGCGGCGATGGCCTTCTGCTCCTCCTCGGGCATGAGGTCCGGCTCCGGCGGGATGGCCGCCTTGAAGCCGGGGATGTCGAGCGCGGGCCCCGTCAGGACGGTGACGTTCTCCTTGAGGGCGACCTTCGTGTCGGCGTCCAGCTCCAGGTCGTTGGCCTCGGCGTACGCGGTCATGAACGGGCCGTCCACGTCGAGCGCGGCCAGGCCCTCGCCGCGGGAGAGCACCTGGAGCAGGTCCGGGGTGAACGCCGTGTTGAGCAGCGCGTGGAACGTCGTCTCGTGGTCGGGTCCCGCCGGGCCGTCGGTGCCGCGGCTGTTCCAGTACACGCTGTCCGGGTTGTCCTTGCCTATGGCGTAGTACCACTGGTCGATGGAGAGCGCGAACGACGCGGCCATGCCGTGCCACTCGGTGTCGTAGTCCCGCCACAGCCCCCGCACCTCGGCCTCGCCGAGGCCCTCGCGGCGCGTCTCGCGGATCAGCGCGGCGGCGGCACGGGCCTGGTTGGTGGCGAAGGCGACGCCGGAGGAGAACAGCGGGTCCACGAAGTACGAGGCGTCCCCGAGGAGGATCCAGCGCCCGTCGTAGTCCGCGAACTTGTCGTTGATCATCGAGTAGTTGGTCGCCGTCAGCATCTTGTCCCCGACCGGGGTGACGTCCTGGATCAGTTCGCCCAGCTTCGGCACCTGCTTGACCGTGCGGAGGAACACCTCCGGGTCGGTGAAGTCGGCGCCCGGCTGCCTGAGGATGGCCGGGTCGGTGACGATGCCGATCGAGTGGGTGGTCACCCGCTTCCCGTCGATGACCTTCGGGACGGGGATGTACCAGCACCAGCCGTCGCGGAAGGCGAAGCAGCCGATCGGGGACATGTCCTGCTCGCGGAAGATGTTCCAGTCGCCGTCCAGCGTCTGCGTCGTACGGCCGCCGAGGTAGTGCTGCCAGATGGCGATGTTCCGGTACCCCGAGAGCCACTCGCGGCGCTTCTTGGTGACGATGCTGTTGCGGCGGCCCGAGGCGTCCACGAAGAACCCGGCGCGGACGGTCCTGCCGTCCTTGAGGGTCACCTCCTGACCCTGGCCGTCCGGCAGCGGCGCGCAGTCCGACACCGCCGTGCCCTCGAACACCTCGGCGCCCAGCTCGGCGGCGTGGTCCAGGAGGATCTTGTCGAACTCGGACCGGTTGACGTGGATCGCCCAGCGGTGGGCGCCGTCGCGGACCGTGTTGGAGTGGTCGAAGAAGGCCACGTGCGGGTCCTGCCCCCGCCACTGGAAGATGCCGCCGAACTTCTTCACCCAGCAGTCGCTCGCCAGGACCTTGTCGAGCACACCCGTCTCCTCCAGGACGGGTATGAGCGGATGGGCGAAGGACTCCCCGATGTGCTCGCGGGGGAAGTCCTCCTTCTCGAAGACGGCGACGCTGAGGCCGCCCTGCTTCATGAGCAGCGCGGCGAGCGACGACCCTCCCGGGCCGCCACCCATGATCACCACGTCGTAGTACGGTCGCATCAAGTCTCGCCTCTCGGTTTCCGGTCGGTACGGATGGTGCGAGTGGTGCCGATCGTGCGGGTACGCGTCGTGCGAGTGGTGCGGGACGTGCCGGTGGCGCTGGTGGTGCGGGTGGTGCTGGTCGTGCCGGCCGAGCGGGCGGTACTCGTGGGCCCGCCGGAGCCGCGCCTCACAGGACGTGCACGCGCCGCAGATGGCGCGGCGACCCCTGGGTGAACGCGGTGCGGCCGTGCAGCAGGGCGTGGTTGTCGGTGATCACGTAGTCGCCGTCCTCCCACGCGTGCTCGTACATCACGTCCGCCGCGTACAGGCGCTCCCTGATGTCGGCGAAGAACTCCTCCGCGCCGGTGCCCTCCGGCAGCCCCGCCACCTCCAGGAACAGCGGGCTGAGGAACTCCTCGGGCGCCAGCGGCTCCGCGTACCGGATGACCGGTGCGCCGGTGTGCGGGTGCGACTGCACGAGCGGCGCGGTGATGTGCCCGCCGTAGTGCGCCGTCTTCTCCTTGCGGTACGTGACGGTCAGCGCCTCCCACTGGGCGCGCTTCTCGGCGGGGAGCGTGTCCAGCACCATGGTCGTGTCGCAGAACGTCGTACGGCCGCCGGTGCCGCGCGCGGGCGCCTTCACGCACTGGAAGACCTGGTGCGTGGGCGTCTTCTCGGCGAACGCCCCGTCCCAGTGGTACGGCACGGGGCCCGGCGTGAACACGTAGTCCTTGGGGTCGGCGTGCACCTCCAGGTCGAGGACCTCGCCGAAGTTCCAGGCCAGCAGGTCGCCCCAGCGACGGGCGTACTCGACCAGCTGCTCCTTGCGCTCCCAGGGGCGGAACCCGCGCAGGACGATGATCCGGTGCTCGCCGACCAGCGCGCGCACGGCGCCGATGTCGAGGTCGCCGAGGTCGGCGCCCCCCCGCCGCGCCTGAACGACGGCGCCGAACGGCTTGATGGCGGTGAGGGTGTAGTCGGGGGACAGGGTCATGACGCGACCTCCTCGATCAGCGGCTTGGCGGATGTCGAGACGTTGGGGGCGATGTAGTGGCTGACGCGGCCGCCGCGCATGACGAGCGTCGCGCCGAGCTGTTCGGCCTCGTGGCGCTTGACCAGGCGGATGCCGTCGCCGTCGTCCAGCGCCACCCCGTGCCAGGGGGTCAGCCAGTTGTCCTTCGTCCGCATCATGTGGATGCCGATCTTCGGGGAGTGGCTGACCTGCGGGTGGATGGAGAGCCGCAGCGCCTCGGGGAAGAAGTCCTCGACCAGCTGGCTCCACGCGTCGCTGCGCTGGATCACCTGGTACGCCAGGGACTTGGTCTCCTCCCGGACGCTGTTGCGGCTGCGGCCGGTGCTCAGGGCCATCCGGTCCTCGAACAGGAACCGGTGGATGCCGCCGAAGATGTTCCGCGCGGCGGGCTCCGCGAGGGCCCGGGCCCGCACGTCCTCGACGGGGACGGCGTACTGGCTGGTGAGCATCGCCCGCTGCTCGTCGAACGGGAAGCCGGGGAACGCGTCCTCCAGGCCGTACGTGTTGATCGCGTCCGCGCCGATCGCCGCCAGCAGCGACTCCAGTTCGGCGCCGTACGCGTGGACGGTCTCGTCGGGCACGCCGACGAGGTCGCTGAAGACATGGCCGTCGGAGCAGATGGTGATCCGCGCGCCCGGCTCGTAGTAGTGGCGGGTGTAGTCGCACAGCTCCTGGAGGAACTCCAGCGACACCCGCTCCGCCATGTCGGGGAGCGTGCCGAGCACCTTCTGCGGGTTGGGCGACTTGGCGGGGAACGCCGGGATCACGAAGTGGACGGGAACGCCCTGTTCGATGAAGCGCTCCACCTTCGGCCGGTGCAGCGCGAAGCACTCCTCGCACGTCCCGGCGGCGCAGGCGCCGTCGGCCGGGCCGTGGGCGAGGCGGCGGAACGAGAAGACCAGACGGAGAATGTCGTCCGCGGGTGAACCGGACATCGTTCCCTCCTCGAGGGATAAGTGGGATGCGGTCATCGGATCGCGTGGAACTGGATGCGTGCGGTGTGCGCGGCGGACTCCAGCGCGTCGAGGTGGGCCACCTCGAGGTCCGGCGCCTGCGCGGGGCCGGGCCGGCCGTATCCGAAACTCACCCAGGCCGCGGGCATGCCGGCGGCGCGGGCGGCGGCGAGGTCGTGCCGGCTGTCGCCGACCATCAGGCCGGCCGTGCCTCCGGCCAGCCGCAGCGCGTGGTGCAGCGGTTCGGGCGACGGCTTGCGCCCGGCGGGGCCGTCCCCGGCGACGACCGCGTCGAACCGGCCGTCGAGGCGCAGCGCCTTGAGCAGCTCGGCCGTGACGCCGCCCGCCTTGTTGGTGCACAGCGCGGTACGGACGCCCGCCGCGCGCAGCCGCTCCAGCAGCGCCACGGCACCCGCGTACGGCCGGGAGTCCTCGGCGGGCGAGGCGGCGTAGCCTGTCAGGTACGCCTCCTGGGCGCGGGCCACGACGGCGGGTCCGACGGCGCGCCCGGACTTGCGTACGGACGCCTCGATCAGCGCCGTACCGCCCTCGCCCACCCGGTCCCTGACCTCGGCGCGGGACAGGGCGGGAAGGCCGTGGTCGCGCAGAGAGGTGTTCACCGCGCGGACGATGTCGTCCAGGGTGTCCACCAGGGTTCCGTCGAGATCGAAAAGGACTGTGTCCACGGTCCGGAAGCCGGTTTCCGTGGTTTCCGCGCGCGTAGTGATGTCGGCCTCAATTCATCGGTCCGGATGCGGAGTCGGCGGAATTCCCCATACCGCTCCGGGGCTGTTTTCGGCCATGCCGAGTAACACCGCGGCGGTCCCCCTGTCAAAGGGGCGCGCGCCGGGTGTGTCGGGTGTGCTGTCCGGGAACGGCGAAAGGGGCGCCGAGGCGCCCCGTGTGCATGCTGAACGGCCCGTCTGACCTGGGCGTATGTGCTGAGGAAATATCAACCGGGGTGGTTCATCATCGTTTTACGCGCTGTTCACGTAAAACGTCCGGAGATCCCCCGGGAGGTGCTGCCGGAAGTGGGCATGAGGCGCCAACCTGAAGTCCATCCTCTTGGTGGTCTTGGGCTTTTGTCAAGGGTCGTCCATGGGGTCCCCGAGTGGGAACGGATTGGTATCGACCTGGTAGCCCCGGCCTTCAGGCTCATTCCTGCTGTCGTCATACGCCTCAGAGGATGCCCCATGCCATGTGCCTCAATTCCTGCCTATAGCACGAGTGCGCAGGTGACCCGTCGGCGGATCACCATGAACCTGGTGACGATCGGAGAGCTGTACAACGAACTCACCCACTCCCTGAGCTCGGCACGGACGTCCCGCGGGGTGGCCGAGCGGGTGCGCGAGCGCGGCACGCCCGGCATCCCGCTCAACGGTCGCGCCGTCGAGGTCAGGGACCGCATCCGGGGGGTGCTGGCGAGCTGGGCCGCCGTGGTCCGCGAGGGCCGGGGCGTTCCGGCGCCCACCCGCAACGCGGTCGCGCTGCTGGCGTTCCTCAGTCACCACTCCGGCTGGCTCGCCGGGCACGAGGCGGCGGAGGACCTGGTGGCCGAGACCGACGACCTGGTCAAGTCCGCGTGGGGTGTGCTGTCGGGGCACACCGACCGGCGCATGGTGGTCGGCCCGTGCGTACGCCCCGGCTGCCGCGGCACCCTGGTGGCCCGCCTCGGCCCGGCCTCCTCCGGCGGCGCGGCGATCACGTGCACCGTCGAGCGCGGGCACACGTGGTCGCCGGAGCTGTGGCACACCCTGCACGAGACGCCGCGGCGCGCCGGGACAGGGGCGGCGGGGCTGACCGCCCAGGACATCTCCGCCGGGTGGCGCATCGCGTCGGGGACGGTGTACTGGCTGGCCAACACCCACGGGTGGCGGCGCCGCAAGTCGGGACGCCAGGTGTACTACGACCGCGACGACGTCCTCGCCACCATGCGCACCCGGACGGCCGCCACAGGAGCGACCCCCTGACACCCGCCCCGGGTGGGGCCCGCGGCTCATGGGGTCGCTCCCCTGGTCAGGGGGGACGGGGCGTGGTGGTCGAAGGCGATCAGGGGGTCGCCCGTCAGGGGGTGGTCCAGCACCGCGGCCCGCACCCCGAACACCTCCCGCAGCAGCTCCGGCGTCAGCACCTCCCGCGGCGCCCCCGACGCCACCACCCGCCCCCGGTGCAGCACGTGCAGCCGGTCGCACACGGACGCCGCCGCGTTCAGGTCGTGCAGCGACACCAGTGTCGTCCGCCGCTGCTCCCGCAACAGCGCCAGCAGTTCGACCTGGTGCAGGACGTCCAGGTGGTTGGTCGGCTCGTCCAGCACCAGCACCTCGGGGTCCTGCGCCAGCGCCCGCGCCAGCAGTACCCGCTGCCGCTCACCGCCCGACAGCGCCGAGAACGGCCGGTTCCGCGCGTCGCCCATCCCGACCCGCTCCAGTACGCCCGCCACCACGGCCCGGTCGGTGGCGTCCTCCCCGGAGAACGGCCCCTTGTACGGCGTGCGGCCCATCATGACGATGTCACCGACCGTCAGCTCGAAGTCACTGGTGCGTTCCTGCGGCAGCGCCGCCACCCGCCGCGCCGCCTGCACGGGCGTCAGGTCCCACACGTCACGCCCGTCCACCAGCACCCGTCCGGCCGCGGGCCGCAGGTGCCGGTACACGGTGCGCAGCACACTGGACTTGCCGCTGCCGTTCGGCCCGACGAGCCCCGCGATCTCCCCGGCCGCCGCGATCAGATGGACGCCCGACACGACGGCCCGCCCCGCGTACGCGACGCTCAGGCCCTCGACGGCGATGTCCACGGCCGTGTTCACGCGTTCCTCCCGAGCCGCCGGTCCAGCAGGTACAGCAGCGCGGGCGCGCCGATCAGCGAGGTGACGACCCCGACGGGCAGCTCCTGCGCGTCCAGCGCCGTACGGCACACGATGTCCACCACGACCAGCAGCACCGCGCCGAACAGCGCCGACACGGGCAGCAGCCGCCGGTGGTCGGCGCCGACGAGCATCCGGCACGCGTGCGGCACCATCAGCCCGACGAACGCGATCGCCCCGGACACGGCCACCAGCACCCCGGTCAGCACGCTCGTCACGACGAACAGTTCCCGCCGCAGCCGCGCCGGGTTCACGCCGAGCCCCGCCGCCGTCTCGTCGCCCATCATCATCGTGTTCAGCGGCCGGGCCCGCGCCATCAGCAGCAGCAGCGTCACCGGCACCGCCACCGCCGGCAGGGCGAGCGTCTCCCAACTGGCCCCGCCGAGGCTGCCCATCAGCCAGAACAGCACGCCCTGCGTCTGCTGCTCGTCCCCGGCCTGGAGCACCAGATAGCTGGTGAACCCGGTCAGGAACTGCCCGATGCCCACGCCCGCCAGCACCAGCCGCAGCGGCGAGAACCCGCCCCCGCGCCGGGCGATCAGCCACACGAGCGCGAACGTGGCCAGCGCCCCGGCGAACGCCGCGCCCGACGTGCCGAGCCCCAGCGCCCCGCCCGCCCCCAGGCCCAGCACCAGCGCGCCTACCGCGCCGAGCGACGCCCCGGAGGAGATGCCGAGCAGGTACGGGTCGGCCAGCGGGTTGCGTACGAGCGCCTGCACCGCCGTGCCGACGAGGCCGAGCCCCGCCCCGACGACGGCGGCCAGCAGGGCTCGCGGCAGCCTCAGCTGCCACACGATCAGGTCCGACGTGCCCGGCCGGGGCGCCTCGCCGGACAGCCGCCGCAGCACCACCGACCACACCTCGCGCGGGGCCACGTCCGTCGACCCCCACGCCACGGCGAACGTGAGCGCGGCGAGCAGCGCCGCACCCAGCACGGCGGAGAGTACCCCGGCCCGCACGTGCCGGACCCCGGGCGCCCTGCCAGGCGTGTGGTCCGGGCCCGTGCGGGCGGGGGTGGTCTGCTTCTCGGCTTCGGCTATCGGCATCAGCGCCCGGCCTTCACCTTGCTCGGGTACAGCGCCGCGGCGATCTTCTCGACGGTGTCGGCGTTGCGCACCCCGGCGATGGTCGTCGCCTCGGAGCCGATCCGCAGGTACCGGTCCTCCTTGACGGCCTTGAGGCCGCGCGTCGCCGCGTTGCCCTCCATCCAGGCGCGGGCCTCGTCGAACGCCTTCTCCGTCGCGGCGGCGTCACCCCGGTCGCGTACGGCGAGCTGGATCCAGTCCGGGTCCGCGGCGACCACGTCCTCCCAGCCGACCTGCCGGAACGTGTCGTCGCAGTCGGCGAAGACGTTCCGCGCCCCGGCCAGGGTGATGACCGCGTGGGCGATCTGCCGGTTGCAGACGGCGACGGGCTGCTTGGTGCCCGCGTCGTAGTCGAAGAGGAAGTACGTGGGCCGGTCCTTCTCCGGTGTCGCGCCGACGGCCTTCCGGACGGCGTCGGTCTTCCGGTTCATCCCGGCGACCAGCTCGGCCGCCCTGTCGCCCGTACCGGTGACGGCGCCGAGCGTCCTGATGTCCTCCGTCACCGGGGTGAGGTCGGTCAGCGGCTTCTTCGCCGTGCCCGGACACGCCGTGGACTTCAGATACATATGGGTGATGCCCGCCGCCTTGAACTCCTCGGGCGTCGGCTTGTCGCCCATCCCGTGGCCGCCCCGGTTCGCGGACGCGAACGTGTCGATGTACAGGTCGGCGCCGGAGCCGAGGAGCTTCTCCTTGGGGATGACCGTCCTGCTCAGCACGGGGACCTTCAGCGCCCGCTCGCCCAGCTCCCCGGGGAGGGTGCCCTTGCCGGGCGGGAAGCCGGTGCCGACGACCTTGTCACCCGCGCCGAGCCGCAGCAGCAGCTCCAGGGCGGAGGCGTTGCTGGTGACGATCGCGCGGGGCGGCGCCCCGACCGTCGTACGGGTCCCCTCGCAGTCCGTCACGTCCACGGGGAAACCGGCGCCGCCGCCCGCGCCCTGGGGCGCCTCGGAGGACCACGCGGAGTCGGAACCGCCCGGTCCGCAGCCGACCGCGGCGGCCGCCAGGACCGCCACGACACCGCACCACACGCGAGGTTGCCTCACCACTGCCGACCCTTCCTGCCGTTCCGGGCCGGCGAAACGGCCCAGGAGCCGGAGAACGGCCCCGGACAAGTAGTCGGCGCGGCTTCCCCCGGAGTTCCCGGCGGGTTCGCCCGTAAGGGGAAACCCGCATGCGCAAGGGCCCTGCGCGGGGCGGCCGTTCGATTACAGTGCTGCGCCGGAGCCACGTCGTGGGGGAGGGGCCTCTCGGTGAGTACCACAGCGGCAGCCGTCTGGGGCCGGGCCGAACAGCAGGACTACCGCGCCCGCGTACGGGGCTGCCTCCTCGGCGGGGCCATCGGCGACGCCCTCGGGGCCGGCGTGGCGCGCCTTCCCGTCGAGGCGATCCGCGAGGAGTACGGCGCCGACGGGCTCACCGACCTGGCGCCCGCCCACGGGCGGCGCGGCGCCGTCACGTACGCGACCCAGCTCGCCATGTTCACCGTGGACGGCCTGATCCGCGCCCAGGTGCGCCGCGACACGGGCGCCTGGCACCCGCCGACCGACCTGCACCGCGCGTACCTGCGCTGGGCGGCCACCCAGCGGGACTGGGGGCCCGACGAGCGGCGCGAGGACAACGGCTGGCTCGCCGCGCAGGAGTGGCTGTACACCCGCCGCGACCCGGCCCGCGCCTGCCTGACGGGCCTCGCCGACGAGGTGCTGGGCACCCCCGCCGCGCCGAAGAACCCGGCCGTGCGGGACGGGGGCGCGCTGGTGAGGTCGGCGCCGTTCGGGCTGCTGGTCGGCTGGGAGCCGCACCTGGTGTGCCAGCTCGCCGTGGAGTGCGCCACACAGACGCACGGCCACCCCGTCGCGTACCTGTCGGCGGGGGCGTACGCGGTGGTGGTGCACGCGGTGGCGCGCGGCCAGGACATCGAGTCGGCGGTACGGGCGGCCACCGCGCACCTGGCGACCCTGCCCGGCCACGAGCCGGTGACAGGCGCCCTGGAGCGCGCCTCGGCCGCCGTACGCGAGGGGGCGCCGTCGCCGGACCGGATCGCGTCACTGGGCGACACGGACGGCGAGTCGGCGGAGGACGCCCTGGCCATCGCGGTGTACTGCGCGATGGTCGGCGAGGACGTACGGCACGGGCTGCGCCTCGCGGTGAACCACGACGGCCCGTCGGAGGTGACGGGCGCGCTGACCGGCGCCCTGCTGGGCGCGCTGCACGGGGAGACCGCCCTGCCCCCGGCGTGGCTGGCCGAACTGGAGGGCCGAGGCACGCTGCTGGAGCTGGCCGACGACTTCGCGCTGGAGATGACCCAGGGCCCGGCCCTGCACGGCCCTTCGACGGCCTCGCCGGCCTGGCTTGCCCGCTACCCGCGCGGCTGACCGGCGGGTGCGGGTGTGCCCGGGGCGTGCCGGGGGTCCTGAGCGGGGAGGCGGGACCGGCGGCTCGCTCACGGGTCACCCTGCCGGGTACTGGCGGGTATGTCGATGGCCCGTACGGAAAGGGCCGGAAAAGGAACCGGGAAGAGGGATCAAGGGAGAGGACGGGTCAGAGAACAGGTCAGAGAACAGGGACGAGCCCCCTCGGCCGGGACGGCGGACCAGTCGAGAGGGCTCACGCGTGGTGCGGGGAAAGGGAGGACGCCGGGCTCAGAAGGAGCCCGTGCTCACCTCGCGGACGAAAGCGTTCCACGCGCCCGGCACGAAGGTGATGGACGGGCCCGCCGGGACCTTCGAGTCGCGGACCGCGATCGACGCGACGACGGGGGACTTGACCTCGACGCAGGCGCCGTTCCCGCCCGAGTACGAGGACTTCGTCCAGGTGTCCGTGGCGCCCTGAATAATGGCCATGATGTAGCTCCGGTTCTGGCTGGTGAAGCTGGCTGGCAGTCACGCCAACCCGTCAGGCTGGCGTGATCGACGCTACCGGCCCGACCTCCGTGCCCGGCATGGCCGTTCACTCGACCGGATGGCTTCTGGTGCCCCGGCCTTCCACCGGGAGCCGGCCCCGGTGTACCGTGCCGGCTTCCCCAGCGCCGTATCGGTCAGATCCGGCCGAATCCAGGCAAGGAGGGCGGCTCGCTCTCGGCGTGATCCTTCGCGATCCGGGCGATGAACCGCCGGCTCTGCTCCACCCCCAGCGCCTGGGCGCGCAGGTGCTCGTACATCACCGTGTACCGCTGCACGTCGTTCGGCTTCTCCAGATACAGGTCGCTGGTGACGCCCTCGATGTAGACGACCGACGAGTCCGTCGCGTCGGGGAACTCCAGGATCGCGTAGTGCCCGCTGATCCCCGGGTGCGCTCCCATCTCGAACGGCAGCACCTGCACCGTGACATGCGGCAGGTGCGACTGCTCGATCAGCGCCTCCAGCTGCCCCACCATCAGCTCGCGGCTGCCGACGACCCGGCGCAGCGCGCCCTCGTCGATGACCGCCCAGAGCCGCAGCGGCTTCTCGGCGTCGTTGATGCGGTCCTGGCGGCGCGTACGGACGTTGACCCGCTTGTCGATCTCGGCGGCGGGCGCCTCCGGGAGCGCGCCCGTGATGACCGCCTGCGCGTACGACCGGGTCTGGAGCAGCCCGGGCACGATCTGCGGCTCGTACACGCGCAGCGACGCGGCGTCCGTCTCCAGGCCGATGTAGACGCTGTACGGGATGTCGCCGAACGCGTGCCACCAGCCCTGCTGGCGCGAGTCCTTCGCCATCTGCATCAGCGAGTCCACGATCCGGTGGTCGGTCACCTCGTACACCCCGCACAGATCGCGTACGTCCCGCTGGCTGATGGAACGGCGGCCGTTCTCCAGGCGGCTGATCTTCGACTGCGAGACGAGCAGGCGCTCGGCCACCTCCTCCGCCGTCATGCCCTTCTGTTCGCGCAGCCGGCGGAGCTCCATGCCCAGTCTGCGTCGCCTGACGGTGGGGTTGACATTGGACGCCACGGGAACTGCACCTCCGGCTGCCTGGCTGTCGCTGGCGTTGCTCTGCGTATCTGATGTTCAGCAGACTGCCACCAAAGGGCGTGCCGCGCTGGAGAATTGCGACACGGGTGAGGGAACGGGCGCGGGCGCGGCGGATGCGACTGCCCGGGGGAACGCCGACGCGCGGGACGGCCGGTGGCCGCCCCGCGCGCCGCGTGAGGTGCGTGCGCCCGACGCGCTGATGCCCGGGTTTCCGTGCGCGAGGTGCTCGTGCGCGATGCACCCGCAGGCGGTGTGCTCGTGCCCGGTGCGCTCGTGTCCGGTGCGCTCGTGTCGGGGTGGTGCGTGCCGGGTTTCGGCGGTGCCGCGCCGTCGCCCGGGTCTTCGCTCAGCGTGCGGCTGCGCGGGCCATGGAACCGGGCCCGGGCCGCGAGGGGGTGCGCAGCGGGACCGCGGCGGCCTGGCGGCCGACGCCTCCCGGTGCGGCGGTACGGCGGGGCTGCGCGCCCACACCGTTCTGGACGTCCATCACGGCGTGCGCCACGAGGCCGCCCATGGGGTCGTGCCGGATCAGATCCCGGAGCCGGGAGCGCGACGAGCGCCCCTCGTTCCCGGGGTACAGGTGCTTGCCGAGACCCACCGCGTGCGCGAGCGCGGCCAGTGCGGCGGTCCGCGGGTCCGGCGGCACACCGGTGCGGATCGCGCTGTCCAGCCGGGCCCTGATCTCCCGGCTGATGGCCGTGTCCGTCGCCTGGTAGCGGGTGGTCGGCAGTACCCCGCACATCTGGCTCTCCACGGCATGGACCATGCCGCATCGCTCCAGGTGCGAGAGGTACGTCTGACGCAGCCCCAGCCGGGGCCCGCCTATCCAGTGGACGGCCCGTACCGGACTGCCGCGCCTGCGCAGCAGTTCCAGTGCGGAGTCCAGCGTCGGATCTCCTGTCGGCCGTGGCATCACCACGGCGATACGATCCCCGTCAGGGGCTATCCGCCCCGCCAGAGCCAGCTCCACTAGCTGTGCTCCGGCGAGGCCGAGGTCGAGCGACTGCGGCTGCGCTGTGGTACCCGTGGCCGGGTCCAGAGCGAGCAGCAGAAGCTCCTCCGGAAGTGTTCTGCGGCTCCTGCCCATCCATGCCTCCCCGCGTGGATGAATGACAGGGTGACCCCTCTCACATTCATCTGTCGAGAGTGCCTGGGGGCTTCGTACGGGAACCGGTAGGTATGTCGTTCTCGTCTAGCACCCGGGCCAAGGGTTCACACAGGGACACTGGTACATGGTTCGGACAACGCGTTGGATGAGGAGGCACGGTGGCGGGCGAGTCCCCCGACAAGTCGGAGCAGCGTAGGTCTCCGGGGGAGACGGCTGCGGGCGGCCGAGATCCGCGGCTCGCCGCCTTCGGCGACGCGGCCCCGGCTGGGGTGGACCAGCCGACAGCGATCTTCAGGGCGCCGAAGCCTCCCACGGACACGGTGGACGGCGCGGTGGACGGCACGGACGCGGCGGAGTCCGGGTCCGTGGAGCCGAAGTCCGTGAAGCCGTCGCTCGTCGGCCAGCGCCAGGAGGCCGCGACGGTCGAACCGGCGAAGGTGCCGGACGAGGCGGCTGACATCCCGGGCTCTTCGGGTGCTTCCGGCTCCTCGGGTCTTCCGGGTGAATCCGGTGTATCCGCCGTGACGGACATTTCGGGTGATTCGGGCTCGGAGGCGGAGGTCGCCGACGAGAACGACGCGGACACGCAGTCCGAGCGGGACGACCACACCGACAGTGACAGCGACGACGCCCTGCGCGCCGACGCGGAGGCGGACGCGGACGCGGAGCCCGCGGTGGACGCGGACGGCACCGAGGGTGACGCCGAGGTCGGCGCCGCGGAAGCCGGGGAGCCCTCGGCGTCCGACGACGACTCCTCGGGCCGCTCCGTCACGAAGACCGGCCCCGCGACCGGGTCCGGGCCCGTCTCGGCCTCGGCCTCGGATGCCGACGCCGCGCCCCGTTCCGACTCCGACCCCCGCCCCGTGGATCAGCCGACGGCGGTCTTCAAGGCGTTCGGGAAGCGCACCGACGCCGCCCCCGCCCCCGCCGTCGACCAGCCCACCACCGCGCTCAAGGTGCCGCCCGCCGACGCCGCGCCCCCCGAGCCGGGCGGCGGGAAGCCCGCGCCCAGGTGGGCCACGGGCGCGGGAGCCGACCGTGACGGTGACGGCGAGCGGCCCGGCAAGTTCGTGCCGCTGCGCTCCGACGGAGTCCGTACGGCCGCGCCCGCGACGCGCACCCCGGCCGCCGACGGCACCGCCCCGGCGCCCGCCGCGCGCGGCACGGAGCCGGCCAAGGCGAGCGCGGCCACCACCACGGCCGCCGGCTCCGGGACCCGTACAGGCTCCGAGACACGTACCGCGCCCGCCAAGGGCACCGGCAAGGCGGCCGGTGTCGGCAGCGGCGCGGGCACCGCGCCCGGCGGCGACCCGGAGATCACCGCGGCCGTCGCCCCGCCGTCCCTCGCCGAGGCCGAGCGGACCAAGCAGCAGCCCCTGCCGCCGCGTCCGCCGCTGGACATGCTGGCGGAGCTGACGAACACCCCGCCGCCGCCGGAAACGCCGCTGCGCACGCTGGTCCGCCGGGTCAAGATCTGGACCCCGCTGGTGGTCCTGCTGCTGATCGTCTTTGCGACCGTACAGTTGCTCCGCCCGCTGCCGGACCCGTCGCTGACGCTGACCGCCGAGCCGACGTACACCTTCAAGGGCGGCGAGCTGAAGATGCCGTGGCCCACCGAGGGCCAGGGCGCCGTCGAGGTCGAGGGCGTCGGCGTGGTCGGCACGTACGGGCCGCAGCAGCCCGCGCCGACGGCGAGCGTCGCCAAGGCGATGACGGCGTACGTGATACTCCGCGACCACCCGATCAAGGACAAGGACGCGGGCCCGAAGCTGGTGATCGACCAGAAGACGGAGGACCAGGCGAGCAACCCCGACTGGTCCACCGCGCCCGTCAAGAAGGGCCAGGAGTACACCCAGGGCGAGCTGCTCCAGCTGCTGATGGTCCGTTCGGCCAACAACGTCGCGCACTTCCTGGCGCGCTGGGACGCGGGCTCGGAGGAGGCGTTCATCAAGAAGATGAACGCCGCCGCCAAGGACCTCGGCATGACGAACACGACGTACACGGACGCCAGCGGCTTCGACAAGGGCACCGTCTCGACGCCGAAGGACCAGCTGAAGCTGGCGAAGGCCGCGATGAGGTTCGACGCGTTCCGCCAGATCGTGGACATGCCGAACGTCGAGCTGCCGCAGATCGGCCGCCGCCTGGAGAACGGCAACACGATCCTCCTCAAGGACGGCGTCACCGGTATCAAGACCGGCACGTCCACCCCGGCGGGCGGCAACCTGCTGTGGTCCGCCAACACGGTCGTCGACGGCGAGGTGCGCCGCGTCCTCGGCGTCGTCATGAACGTCAAGTCCGGTGTGACGCTCTCCGACAAGACGAAGCTCGCCGTCGAGACGTACAGCTACGGCCTCATCAAGGCCGCGCAGGACGGCGTCGTCTCGGCGGTCGCGGTGAAGAAGGGCGATGTCGTCGGGTACGTGGACGACGGGCTCGGCGGCCGTACCCCGGTCGTCGCGACGGAGGACCTGAAGCCGGTCGGCTGGGCGGGTCTGAACGTCGAGCTGAAGCTCACCGCGGGCGAGGACGGCAAGGGCGGCCTGCCGCGCACGGCGGCCGGGGGCACGGTCGTCGGCGAGCTGGCGGCCGGCACCGGCGAGGGCAGGGTCAGCGTGCCCGTCGCGCTCCAGCACCAGCTGGAGGAGCCGGGCTTCGGCGCGAAGCTGACGCGGATCGGCTGAGCCGTACGCCGGGCAGACGTACGACGTACGGCAGGGCACGGCACGGCAAGACACGGCACACGACGCGACATGACACGGCGCCAGGGCGTCCCGGAGACCGGGGCGCCCTCGCGCGTACCGGACAGGGGGAGCCGACGAGTGACCAGCACCCGACCGCGCCATGACCCCCGCGGATCGCGCGCGTCGCGTACCGGTCCTTCCGGGCAGGCCCGGGTCGTCGTCCTGGCCACGGCCCTCGCCGCGCTCCTGCACCTCGCGTGGTTCCTGTACGTCGCGAACAGCGGCGGCGACCTGGCGGCGCAGGACGCGTGGGCGGACTTCGCCGCGCGGCACCCCGGCTCGGCGTACAACCTCGCCTGGTACGGCGGGATGCACACCATGTCGTACAGCGTCCTCTCGCCCTACGTCATGGCGCTGTTCGGCGTGCGGACGACGATGGTGGTCGCCGGGACGGTGTCGGCCGCGCTGACCGCGCTGCTCCTGGTGCGGACGCGGGCCGTCCGCAACGCGCTCGCCTGCTCGCTCGCCGCCGTGTTCGGGCTGGTGTGCAACGCCGTGTCGGGGCGGGTGACGTTCGGGCTGGGCCTGATGTTCGCGCTGGGCACGGTCGCCGTGGTCTTCTGCGGGCCATGGCGGTGGCGGTGGCGGTGGCCGTGGCGGTGGCGGTCGACGCATGGGGCTGGTGCGGTTCCTGAGGCTTCTGGGGCTGACGGGGCTTCTGGGGCTGGCGGGGTGTCCGGGCTGCGGGCGGGGCGGGTGGCGCGGGGTGTTGCCGCCGCGCTCCTGGCGGGGGCGGCGACGGCGGCGAGCCCCGTCGCGGGGCTGTTCCTGGGGGTCGTCGCGGCGGCGCTGTTCCTGCGGGGGCGGCGAACGGCGGCGTACGCCGTGGGGGTGCCGCCGGTGCTGGTCGTCGCCGCGTCGGCGCTGCTGTTCCCGTTCTCCGGTACGCAGCCGAACGCGTTCGGGACGGTGCTGCTGCCGCTGGTGTTCGGCCTGCTGTGCCTGCTGGCCGTGCCCCGGTCGTGGCGGACGGTCCGTGCGGCGGCCGCCGTGTACGCGGCCGGTGCGCTGCTGACGTGGCTGGTCGACTCGCAGGTCGGGTCGAACGTGACGCGCCTTCCGATGCTGTCCGCCGGTGTGGTGCTGCTGGCCGCCCTGCCCTACGCGGGGACGCGACGGGCCCGGTACGGGCTGCTCGCCGCGCTGGTCGTGTTCCACGGGTGGGTCGGCTTCAAGAGCGTGGACGACGTACGGCTGACCGCACCGCACACGTCATGGGCGGCCGAATCGGCGCGGCCGCTCCTCGCCGAACTGGAGCGGCGCGGCGCCGGGCGGGCCCGCGTGGAGGTCGTACCGGCGCGCAGCCACCGCGAGTCCAGCGCCCTCGCCCCGTACGTCTCCCTGGCGCGCGGCTGGAACCGCCAGGCCGACCTCGAACGCAACCCCCTCTTCTACGACGGCTCCCTGAACGCCGTGAACTACCGCGCGTGGCTGGACCGCTGGGCCGTCCGGTACGTCGTCCTGCCGACCGGCACCCCCGACACGGGCGCCCGCGAGGAGACCGCCCTGATCGAGGCCGGACTGCCGTACCTGGAACCCGTGTGGTCCGACGCGCACTGGCGGCTTTTCGCCGTCCGGGACGCGGCGCCCCTGGCCGCCCCTGCGGCGACGGTGGAGCGCGCGGCGCCGGACCGGATCACGCTGCGTGTGACCAGGCCAGGGACGGTCCTCGTCAAGGTCCCGCACTCGCCGTGGCTGTCGCTCGTGGACGAGCGCGGCGAACGCCTGCCCTCGGCGGCGGACGGCACGGGGCGCGACGCGGAGAGCGGTGCGGCGGGTGGTGCCGGTGGCACGCCGTGCCTGCGCAAGGCGGCCCGTACGGCGGACGGCGACGAGTGGACGGAACTCCACGCTCCCACCCCCGGGACCTACCATCTGGCCTCCCCGTACACCCTCTTCCCCCGCGGCACCCCGTGCCCCCCGGCCGTCCGCTGAGGGGTGTCTCGTATCCGTTGCCAGGGAAAGGCGGCACTCCTAGGATCATGCTTCCAGGAGGACCTGTACCACTTCCCGTGAATCCATCGACCGCCGACCTGCTGAGTTCTCACCGCCAGGGCACCGTGGAATGTTTGGGCCGAACCCTCGGAACGGGACATGCGTCGTGATTGATTTCTTCCAGCGCAACGGATCACTGCCGTTCGGTGAACGACTCCGATCGTTCCGGGGCCGTACGGGACTGACGCAGAACGAGTTCGCGGAGCGGACCGGCATCAGTGTCCGGGCCCTGCGCGATCTGGAGAACGGCCGGGTGGAGCAGCCGCGCGGCCGCACCCTGCGCGGCCTCGCCACCCTCCTGGCCGTGGACGTGGACGAGGTGCGGGAACTGCTCGTCGCCTGCCGGAGAACCGTTCCGTCGGGCGACGAGGGGCTGCGCGTCGACATCCTCGGCACCCTGTCCGTGCGGCACGGCGGGAACGTCCGGGAGATCAGCGCCACGAAGCTGCGGCGGTTACTCGGGCTTCTCGCCCTGCACCACCCCGACCCGGTCGGCTTCGAGGAGATCCGCCGCACGCTCTGGCCGAAGAACCCGCCCCGATCCTCCCAGAACCTCGTCCACACCTATATCAGCCAATTGCGCGGGGTCCTGCTGCCGCCCGGTTCCCGGCCCGTAGCGCCGTCCGCCTCGTGCCTGACCCGTACCCACGGTGGCTATGTCCTGGCCCTCGAACGGGACCAGGTGGACCTGACCCGCTTCCTGGACCTCGCCGCCCGCGCCCGCGAGGCCCACGACGAAGGCGACTCGGCCGCCGCGTACGAACTGGCCGGGCGGGCCTGCCGCTGCTGGCGCGGCCCGATCCTGGCCGACGAACCCCTGCTGGCGCACCACCCCGAGGCCACGGCCGCGGCCCGGAAGGGCACCGAGAACCTGCTGCTCCACGCCGACCTCGCCATGCAGTTCCGGCAGCCGGAACAGGTCGTGCACGCGCTGCGGGTCGCCGCGCGGGAGGAGCCCCTGCACGAGGGCCTCCAGGCGCGGCTCATCCTGGCGCTGGCCAGCTGCGGCCAGCAGTCCGAGGCGCTGAACGTCTTCGCGGAGGTCGTACGCCGACTGGACGCCGAACTCGGCGTCGAACCCGGCGAGGAACTGCGCCACGCCCATCTGCGGGTCCTGCACCAGCAGCTGCCCTCGCCACGAGGCGGGCGGCTCACCCGGGCCCTGCCGGACGGTCCGATGACGGCGCGCCCCCCGGCCCTGACCGCCGCCGTGCCGGTACCGAATCCGGTGCCGCCGACGTCCCGGCCCTCCCAACTGCCCGCCGAACCCATGATCTTCGTGGGGCGAGCGGCGGAGATGAGGAAGCTGGACCGGCTGCTCAGCGCGCCCGGCGAACGGGGAGGGCACGTCCCCGCCGCCCTGATCAGCGGCCTGCCCGGCGTCGGCAAGACCACCCTGGCCCTGCGCTGGGCGCACCGCCGGCAGAAAGCCTTCCCCGACGGGCAGCTCTACGTCGACCTGCGCGGCCACTCCGCCCGGCCCCCGCTGCGGCCCGAGGAGGCGCTCACCTCCTTCCTGCGCGCTCTCGGCGTGCCGCGCGCCCGCATCCCGGACTCCCTCGACGAGGCGGCCAACCTGTACCGCACCGTACTGTCGGGCCGCCGGGTGCTCGTCGTCCTCGACAACGCCGGTGACGAGGACCAGATACGTCCCCTGATCCCCGGCGAAGCCGACTGCGCGGTCCTCGTGACCAGCCGCAACACCCTTCCCGGACTGGTCGCCCGGCAGGGTGTCCGCCGCGTCGGCCTGGACCTGCTCACCCAGAACGAGTCCGTCGCGCTGCTCACCCGGCTGCTGGGCCAGCGGCGCGTCGACGCCGAGCCGCTGGCCGCCGCCGCGCTGGCCCGCTACTGCGGGGGCCTGCCGCCGGCCGTGCGCATCCTCGGGGCGCATCTCGCCGAGCTTCCCGGCCTCAGCATCGCGCAGTACTGCGTGGAGTTGCAGGACATCGAGTTCTTCCGAAGACCAGGGTGCGAGGACGACGACCTGTTCTCCTCCGTCCACGCGGCGTTCTCGCTCTCGTACGCGGCGCTGCCGGAGTCGGCCCGGCGCTTCTTCCGGCTCCTGGGCCGTACGGACGGGCGGAACGTCACCGCGTACACGATGGCCGACCTGGCGGGGACCACTCCCCGGGAGGCTCTGCGCGCGCTGCGGCGCCTGGTGGAGGCGAGCCTCCTGCACGAGCGGGCGCACGCCCTGTTCACCGTGCCCGGACCGCTGCTGCGGTACGCGGAGGCACTCGACCGGCACGACGACCCTCACCTCCCTTCCGATGCCGCTTCGTGACGGGGGACGACCGGTCCGGGTCAGCCGCCGAGCGCCAGACGCACGGCGAACACCCCGAAGACGGCCGCCGTCAGCCCGTTGGTGATCCGGATCATGCGCGCCGAGTGCATGTACCGGGCGAGCCGGTGCACCAGCCGCATCCACACGAAGAGCCATATCAGTCCCATGGCCAGGTAGCAGACGGCGAGTACGGCGACGCCGGTCGCCGGATCGACCCCGGGGGGCACGAACTGCGGCAGGAAGGCCATCAGGAACATGCCCACCTTCGGATTGGACCCCGTGCACAGCAGCCCTTGCGCGAACGCCCACCGCACCTGACGCCCGCCGCCCGTACCGGCCGCGCCAACGGGACCAGCCGGAGCATCGGCGGCAACGGGCAGGTCTTCCGGTACGCGGGGGACTTCGGCGGCAACGGGCAGGGCCCGGGCAGCGGGCGGTGCCTCGGGGGCGGTGGGCGCCTGGCCCGTGGGCGGGCCGTCCGCGCCGAGCGGCCGCCCCGCCGCCGCACCCTCCAGCACGGCCGCCCCGCCGGAGTGGGCGGCGGCCCCGGCGGGTGCGGCGGCCCCGGAGTGCGCCGCGGTCCCGGTGGGGGCGGGAGCGGCGACGGGCGTGGTCTGTGGCGGCGCCGGACGGAAGGCGGCGCGCAGGGCCAGGAACGCCCACACGAGCAACACCGCGGCGCCCACCCAGCGGAACGCGGTGAACAGGCCCGGCCGCGCGGCGAGAAGCGCCGCCAGACCCAGTGCGCCCAACGCCGCCTGCGCCGCCCCCGCCGCGATCATGCCGACCGCGGCGGCGCCCGCCGCGCGCAGCGAGGCGTTCAGCACCAGGCGGGTGATCAGGGCCAGGTCGGGACCCGGCGCCATGATCACCACCAGGGAACTCGTCAGGAAGGCGACGGTGTTGATCGCATGCCTCCGATGAGCAGACGTCCCTCCAGGTCCCGGATCGTCCTGTAGTCCCGCAGGATCTGCTCCTCGTCGGGGTGGGAGAGGATCGCGAACCCGAAGTTGAGGCTGTCGACCAGGTCCTTGGTGACCGGGACGTGGTCGCCGTCCGAGATGTTCCGCACGGAGAAGTGGTGACTGGGCAGCGCGGGGATCGCCTCCAGTACCGACGTGTTGCGCACGGTCCCGGAACGGCGTGCCATGTGGAACACGCACATCTGGTGCCTCAGCAGCTCATAGCTCTGCGGCAGTTCACCGCCCGCCAGCCAGCGCACCGTGCGGTCGATCTGGCTGTCGCCCGTGGCGTTGCGGTTGAAGCGGGGCTGCCCGCCGCCGTGGGGGCGGGCCCCCAGCTCGATCAGCACCGGCCCGTCCGCCGTGCCCATCACCTCCACATGGGCGGAGCCGAAACGCATCCCCACGGCGTCCAGGACCCCGAACACGTACTCCGCCAGGCCCGGAACCGCCGGATCGTCGGGGGGCAGCCACCGCATCGTGTCGTACACGGCCATATGGGGGCCGTTGTCGACCTTGCCGTACGCGCAGACGTCGACCAGCGAGTGCTTCCCGCCATGGCTGAACGTGTCCACCACGTACTCGGTGCCCGTGACGAACTTCTGCACGATCAACCGGTCGTCGATCTCCCCGAACTGGTTGACCCGGCCGATCTGCCGCTCGAACACCGACCGCCAGTCCGCCCCGCCCGCGATCTTGATCACGCCGTCCGTGCTGGCGCTCTTGGGCGGCTTGATGACCAGATCGGCGCCGACCAGGCCCTCCTTCTCCAGCCAGTCCGCCGCCTCCTCGACGTCAGCGGTGCAGAGCTGCGGGATCACGGGCAGACCGGCCGCCGCCACCGCCTCCGCCATACGGCTCTTGTCACGCCGCGCGTCGGCCAGCTCCGGCACATTGGCGAGGTCGGGAAGAACCAGCGGAGTGAGCCTCTCCGCCAGCTCCACCCCCGACTCGCAGCCCGCCACGACGCAGCGCGGCCCCAGCGCCCGCACCCGCCGCACCACGTCGTCCAGGTCGCCGTCGTACACGATGACCTCGGAGAAGTCCTCCGGCCGGTACGAGGAGGCGTACGCCTCCGGGGGCCGGGCACTGCTCACCACCGCCGCGAACGGCAGCCCCTCCCGGGCCAGCGCCTCCGCGAACAGCGCCCCGGACGAGTACGGATCGACGATGACGCACGGACCCCGCTCCCCGGCCGCGCCGCCGCTGCCCGCCGTCACGCCCCGGCCCCCCGACCGGCCAGGGCGGCCACCGCGTCGCAGTACCGGGCGAAGAAGTCCGCGGCCGGTTCGCTGACCCGGCGGGCGCGCACCGGGGCGTGCACCATGCCCTTCTCCTCCACGTACGTGACCGGCGTGCCGGCCTCGCGGAGCAGGGAGGTGTACTTCTCGGCGTCCACGCACAGCGAGTCCATCTCGCAGCCCACGACATACGCCGGGGGCAGGGCGTGGAACGCGCCGCCCAGCAGCGGCGACACATACGGGTTCTCCGCCTGCCCGGCGTCGGGGCAGTAGCACGCCGTGTAGAACTCCATCTCGCCGCCGGACAGCAGCGGCGCGTCCTCCCCGCCGTGCCGCCAGCGGGTGAAGTCCAGCACCGGGCTGATCACGGCCTGGCCGCGCAGCCGCGGCCCGCCCCGGTCCCGCGCCATCATCGACAGCACCACGGCCATGTTGGCCCCGGAGCTCTCCCCGCAGATCACCGCGCCCTCCGGGTCTATGCCGTCCAGGCCGAGCCCCGGCAGGTTCCCGAGAGTGCCGCACAGACCCGCGTAGCAGTCCTCCAGCGGCCCCGGGAACGGGTTCTCCGGTGCCATGCCGAAGTCCAGGGCGACCGCCACGAGCCCGGTGCGGTCGGCCAGTTCGGCGACGAGGCTGTGGTGGCTGTGGAGCGAGCCGATGACGAACCCGCCGCCCCTGATGTAGAAGAGGACGGCGTCGCCCCGCCGCTCGGCGGGCTCGTAGATCCTCACGCGGGCCGTGCGGCCCTCGTGGCTGACGGTCTCGTCCCGGTGCCGGACGCCCTCGGGCACGGGGATCGGGAGCACCTCCGTCAACGAGTCGTACAGGACGCGCTGCCGGTCCACGGGATAGGTGTAGAAGTCCGGCGGCAGGGCGCTGTTCACCGTGTCGACGAACTTCTCGATTCCCTCTGCGTACGCCATGTGCTGCTCGCTCACTTCCGGTTCACGAGGTGCCGGTCGATCCGGCACGGACGGGGCAGGTGCGGGGTGACTCAGGAGGTGGCCTTCTCGGCCTTCTCCGCAGGGCCGGGGGCCTGCTCGGCCCGGCCGGTGGTCTCGGCCGTCTCGGCCTGCCGCGGCGCCCCGCCCCCCTCGTCGGGTGCCGCGGTGGCCTCGGCGGCCCCGGAGGGGCCGGAGCGCCGGGGCTCGGCCATGCCGATGTACGTGGCGGCGACCGCCAGCACGGTCAGCACCCCGCACAGCCACCACACCGACGCCGCCGACGCCTGCCAGGCCGCGACACCGATCACGGGGCCGACCGCGTAGCCGATCTGCATGGGGAACGCGGCCGCCGCGATGTACCGGCCCCGCAGATGCTCGGGTGCGACACGGCCGGGCCACGCCGAGGCCGTCGGGGTGCCGATCATCTCGCCGACCGTCCACACGACCGTGGCCACCACGTACATGGCCATGGCAGGGCCGGCCACGTACAGGTTCATGCCGACGCCGACCAGGCCGATGCCGAGCGCCACGGCGATCCGCCCCGGCAGGTGCTGCACGTACTTGGTGAACAGCAGCTCCAGAGTGATCACCATGATGGCGTTCAGCGACAGCAGGCTGGAGTAGAACGCGACGCTGTGCCCGTCCGCCTTGAGCTGGAGCGGCAGCGCGGACGTGTGCTGGATGTACACGACGGCGTTGAGGAACAGCGCCACCAGGAACATCAGATACCGCGTGTCCCGCAGCACCGCGGCGTACGACCGGCTGCCGGTCTCCTTGTCCGCCGCCGTCATCGCGCCCGCGCGGCCACCGGACCGCACGAGGACCAGCGCGACCAGGGCGAAGCCGAACTGCGCGACCGCCTCGATGTAGAAGATGAGGTCGTACGAGTAGCTGATCAGCAGGGCGCCGAGCAGCGGGCCGGCGGTGGTGCCCAGGTTGAACGCCATGCGGTACACGGCGAACACCATCACGTGGCGCTCCTCCGGTGTCCGCTCGACGAGGAGCGCCGAGGACGCCGGGCGGTACATCTGCGCCGACAGGCCGATGACCGCGGCCACCGCGATCACGGCGGGCAGGCTGTCCAGATGGACCAGGCTCAGCGTGAGCACACTGGCGAGCGCCATGGACCCGACGATCGTCCACGCGTACCCGATGCGGTCCGACGCCGAACCGCCCATCAGCACGCCGGCCACCGAGCCGACGCCATAGGCACCGAGCGCGAACCCGGCCTCGGTGGCGCTGAACCCCTTGGCCGTCAGATACAGCACCAGATAGATCTGGAGGAAGTTGCCCAGCCGGTTGATCAGCATGCCGACCAGGACGAGCCAGATCTGCGCGGGGATGCTCCGGAGGGTCTGGACGATCGACGGCCGTTCGTTCTCTGGGCTCTTCGGGGAAGCCTGCCCGGTGGTGCTCATGGAGTGGGCACCTCCGCCGGGCGGCCCGAGAGCTCGACGATCTCCGTCGCGCGCAGCAGGGCGGTGCGGGCCCGCTCGACCGAGTCGGCCACGGCGATGACCCGTGCGTACCGGGAGATGTAGCCGCGCGGCGGCAGGCGCAGCACGGCGCCCGGGTCGGCCATCACGCTCGCGCTGTGGATCTCCGGCGTGAACCGGTCCTCGTGCACGGTGACCGACTCGACCTCGCTGTCCCGCTCCGGATACAGGAACGTTATGGCCGCGGCCTTGTGGTGGAGCTGCTGCGTGTCCGGCCGGCGCCCCGCCGCCGCGTCGGCGGCCGCCATCGCCACGTCCACACCGGTCGCCAGGGTGCCCAGGTACGGGATCATGTCGCCGCCCAGCCGGGCGTTGACCTCCATCAGGCAGGGACCGCTCGGCGTGAGACGGAACTCCGTGTGGCTGACGCCCGTGTGGAAGCCCAGCGCGGCGTGGCTCCTGCGCAGCGCGTCCAGCAGGCCGGGGTCGGACAGCAGCGGGTCGGCGCCGTCCACCTCGTGGCCGACCTCCTCGAAGAACGGAGCCAGCCCGACCTGCTTGCGCGCGACGACCAGCGGCACGCATTCGCCCTCGAAGAAGACGGCGTCGACACTGATCTCCGGGCCGTCGACGTACTGCTCCACGAGCACCGGCACGTCGAAGACCGGCACCCCCGGATACGAGGCGGCCGACGCGGCGGCGTAGGCGCCCTCCACCTCGTCGGGCCCGTCGGCCCTGCGCACGCCCATGCCGCCGGCCAGTCCACGCGGCTTGATCACCACGGGGAAGCCCAGCTTCTCGGCCGCCTCCCGCGCCTCCGCCAGCGAACTCACACCGATCGAGGAGGGCTGAGCCACCCCCGCCTGCTCCAGCGCGGCCCGCGTGGCGTTCTTGTCCCGGCACGCGGCGATCGCCTCGGGGGTGTTCCCCGGCAGGCCGAGCGCCTGCGACACATGGGCGGCCGGGGCGACCAGCCCCTCGTCGTAGCAGAAGACGCCCGCCACCTCGTGCTCGGCGGCCACCCGGCGGGCGGCCTCGACCAGCGGCTCGGGATCGACGTTGCTGACGGCCGTGCTGCCGACGACGTACGGCTCCTCCCAGGTCACCGGCGCCGGCTGGAGCAGCCACAGTGCGTACTTACTGCTCACCGCCTGAAGGATGAACTCCCTGCTGCGCCGGGCGCTGCTGCCGATCAGCAGCAGAAGCGGCTTCCCGCCGTCCGTCATGTCGTGCTCCCTCGGGTGTGGTCGTCGTGCCGTCGACATGTGCTGGAGATCCGCCGGTGTCCCCGGCACACACATCGGTCGTCTCTTAGAACACCGGCCGGGCGAAAGGCGTTGCACCCGCCCGGTGCCGGCGGCGCCCCGGACCGGACGCCGCCGACGCCCGGGACCGGGCACCGGCGGCATCCGGCCAGGTGATCGGGGTTATCGCGCAGGGCTGGCGATGCCAGGGGCGAGCGGCCGGTACTCCCGCGTCACCTCGCCGCAGGGTGCGGGCCCGGGCACCCCGGCGCGCGGGCGCGGCCGGTCCGGGAACACCGCGGTGACCCGGTTGCCGACCCGTACCGCCGGGATCGCCGCGCGCAGCCGCGCCACGGACGTCCCGCGGTCGTGCCACGGGCACACCAGCCGGGTGCCGTCGGGCGACGCCTCGGCCAGGTGCAGGGGCCCGCCCCGGTGGGGGCACTGTGCGTCCATCACGAAGCCCTGGCCCCGCACCGTCGCGTACACGTACGCGCTGCCCGCGACGACCACGCAGTTGTCCCGCCCGGTGGCGGCGAAGGTCACGACAGGCACTTGCGGTAGTCCCCCACCGAGTGGATCTCGTAGACGCACTCATCGGATTCGATGTTCGCCCCGTGCAGGCGGTTCCGCTTGATCACGACACCTTCACCGGCCTCCAGGGTCAGCGACGACCCCAGTCCGCTCTCGAAGCGCATCGTGCCCGAGACGATGTGGCACAGCTCGTCGCCGTCGTGGCAGTGGGTGTTGGACAGCTCGCCGCGCGGCTCGACCAGGTGCGCGACCGGGGCGTCCACCTTCCCCTGCTTCAGACCCTCGAAGACCGGGCCGTGCAGCTTCTTCAGCTCCGGCTGGTCGTCCATCCACGCGATCTGCGCGGAGAAGTCCTTGTCGGCGATGTCGAGGAGGACGCGGTACTCCTCGATGCCGCGCACGATCTCCGGGATGATCCCCTCGCCGTGCGCCTCCACCAGCGGCTTGATGATCTTCTCGCGTGCCATCCGGCCGTGGTGCTGGTCGATGTGGACGTGCTCCGTGAAGTACGTCGTGTCCACCTCGTCACCGAAGACGCCGCGCAGCAGACGGTCGGCGCGGCGGCAGAAGTCCACCAGCGAGCTCTCCGTGTAGTAGAGCGCCCCCACGTAGCGGAAGAACAACTCGTGGTTCTTGCCCAGGTAGTGGAAGTAGTTGTTCAGCAGGAGGCTGCTGTTCAGGTAGTACTGCCAGTAGCGGTGCACGTCCGACTCCAGGCCGACGGACTCCAGGGTCCGCTCGAAGAGGGTGCTGTGCTTCGTCTCGTGCACCCCGTAGCCGTACTCGTCGATGACGACCTTGAACCACTCGGACTGGACCTTGCCGTAGTAGCCGAGGACGTTGCGCATCATCGGCGACGCCTCGGACAGGAAGTCGGGGGCGAACTGGACCAGCCACATGCGGGCCGCGCGCTCCGGGTCGCTGGAGCCGGTGATCGCGGCCTCCGTCGGGGTCTGCTCCTCGGAGTCGCCCATGTCGAGGGAGTCCAGGTAGCTGTCGAGGCTGGCCGCCGTCCACTTGCCGGACGTCTCCACCTCGTCGTCGAGGAAGCCGAAGGCGTACCGCTCCAGGGCCGGGCGGATGCGTTCTCCGAGCGCCCGGTTGGAGGGGCTGTAGAACGCCCGGAAGTCGTCCTCCTTGCCCTGGAGGCCGCCCTTGGGGAAGAACACGAGGTCCGCCTCGTACACGCAGGTCAGCATGCGCTGCACGGCCAGGCTCGTGTAGTCGAGAATGTTCTCCCGGCCGGGTATGCGGTCGAAGTCGAGATACGGGAGGACCTGCGGCCGCAACTGGCGCCGGTAGGGGTTGTCATGGTTCTCCCAGTCCTCGTTGTCGAGGAACACGGGATTGGTGGCGTACTGCACGATGGCGTCGCGCAGTTCCGCGCCGGCGAGCTGGAACGGGACGTGCTGGGGGACGTGACTCATGAGGTGCTCTCCCTTGTTCCGTCGTGCTCCGTCTGTTCCGTGGTGGTCCGTCGTGCGCTGTCGTCGTCGGGCCGTCCGGGGCACCCGCGTCAACCGGATCGTCCGCGCCGCCCGCGTCGTCCGGGCTGTGCGGGGCGTCCGCGCGGGGCTGGAGGGCGGGGGAGGGGTCAGGCGCTCGCACTGAGCGCGAAGTCGCTCCACCGCAGCCGTACGGAGACGGTCTCGCCCGCTTTCACGGGTATGGGCTTCTCCAGCGGCACCCAGCCCTGCATCCAGTGGGAGGAGGTGTTCTCCGGGGAGTTGCACAGGGTGATCCCGCCGCCCATGTCCAGCTCGAACCAGACGGCCAGGGCGTGCGCCTCCCCGTCGGCGGTCGCGGGCAGCGAAACCACCCGCTCCCCGGGCGTCAGGGCGTCCCGGACCAGGTCGAACTCCAGCACACATGCCGCGTCCGACATGAACCGGTGCGGCCACGTGTCCAGCCGGACCGGGAAGTGCCCGCGGGTCGCCAGGGCGTTCATCAGCGACACGTCGAAACCGCCCGCCGTCGTGACCTGGTTCAGCTTCAGTACGGCGTCGCTGGTGACGAGCCGCCCGTGCAGCCGCGCCGCCGACGGGAGCATGATGCCGTCCGGGGAGAGCAGATGTTCCCGGGCGTGCCGTACCGCGGGCAGCAGTCCCTCCCCGATGAGGCCGCAGTCGACGATCTCCGACACGAGGACGTCCACGGGCGCTTCGAGGTCCTGGCCCACCTCCAACCGCGTGGAGGGCTTGCCGATCACGGTGACGACATCGGACAGTCCGTGCGCGTCCACCACCTGCCGGGCGACCTCGGCCAGCAGCGGGTTCATCTCGCAGGTGATCACCCGGCCGGCACCGGCGCGGGCGGCGGCCATGGCGAGCAGCCCGCTGCCCGAGCCGATGTCCAGGACGCTCGCCCCGGGAGGGATGGCCTTGCCGAGTGCGGTGACCAGGGCATCGTTGCGCTCCGTGTCGTTCAGCATGGCGAAGTGCCAACGGGGCACGCTCCTGCGGGCGATGTCGGAGAAGACCCCCGACGCGCCGCCCGGCTCCGAGGGCGTCCGGAGCAGCGAGGACGCCTGGTCCGCCATTTCGCTCATTTCCTGGGCGAGCAACTGCAGCGACGCCGCGATGAGGCGTTGCTGCGAGCCGCTCGGCGACACGTTCGCACCGTCGTCCGGCCCGGCATCGTGCTCCGATGCCGTGGCCTGTCCACGCTGTGCTTGCTGGATGTGCACCGACTGCTCCTCACGCTGAATCGCCGGGTTGACCGTGGTGCGAGGCAAGCCTTGAAGGTCGTGCGCCTTCGCGAAGCGACCGTATGCGGCGGCGGTGGTGCAGACCTTCAGCGGCTCTTGAGCGTCAGCGGCAGTTTCCGGTGACGGACCGTGGTCGGTACGCCGCAGATGACCAGGGCTTATGCCAGAGGAAGCGGATGTCTATAGCGCGCAGGCAGGTTGCAGGCCTGTTCTCCGGTTGATTCGGTGTGATCCGGCGACTACGTGGCGTCGTGGAAGATCAGCCCCAGGACGTGCCGTCGGCCGCTGTGCACGGCGCTGACCCCGTGCCGCAGCGTCACCCTGCTCCAGCCGCGCACGGAGCGCACCGGACGGTGGTTGACAGCGAAGATCATCCCTTGTCCCTGCGCGGGCCGCTTTACGAGAGGCCGTGACTGGGCGCGAGGCCGCTGCTCCACGAAGACGCTCTCCCCACCGGTGAAGTCCTCGTCCGGCCGGTCCAGCATGACCGCCACCTGCAAGGGGAACGTCAGCTCCCCGTACACGTCCTGGTGGAGGCAGTTGTATCCGCCCGCCTCGTAGCGGAGCAGCAGCGGCGTGGGGCGGTGCTGTCCGGCGGCGGCGCACGCCGCGAGGAGGCCCTCGTGGTCAGGGGGGAAGCCGGGCTGGCCCAGCCGCTCCGCCCAGGTGTTGGCGATCCCCGCGAGCGGCGGGTAGAGCCGCTGCCTCAGCGTCCGGACCAGGTCCGGCAGCGGGTGGGCGAAGTAGCGGTAGCTGCCCTCACCGAACCGGTGCCGCGCCATCGTCACCGTGCTGCGGAACAGCGCGGGCTCGTCGAACAGCTCCCGCACCTCGGCGCACTGGTCCGGGGTCAGCAGCGGCGCGGTGAGCGCCACGCCTTCCGTGTCCAACTCGGCCGCGAGAGTCTCCCAGTCGAGGCCCTGGAGAGCGGACAGCTCAGCGCCGGGCGCGCCATCGGCGAGCCGCCTGTCGGCGGCTGTGCGCGAGGGCCGGGGGGCGGCGTCGGGCCGGGGCTCCGGGGCGGACTCGGGGGCGGGCTCCGGCTGCTGGGGCCCGGCGTGGGCCAGGCCGGGCAGATGCGGGGTTTCGTAGGCGCTCACGTGTTCCACTCTTCAGGGCTGTTGGAGATGGCGGGCGCCGACGACGGGGGAGTGCGCCGACGCCCGCCGGTCACAGGGGGAGGCGATCCGCCGGGCGGTCCGCCGCTTCGAGATCCAGCAGGTACCGCTTGGCTTCGAGGCCACCCGCGTACCCGCTGAGGCTGCCGGTCGAGCCGACGATCCGATGGCACGGCAGCACCACGCACAGCGGGTTGCTCCCGAGCGCCGTCCCGACCGCCCGGGCGGCCCGGGGCCGCTCGAGCGCCGCGGCGAGCCGCAGATACGTCGAGGTCTGCCCGTACGGCACGAACTGGGCCAGCATCGAGACGGTCCTGCGGCTGAACGGCGTGGCGAGCCGCAGGTCCATCGGCACGGTGAAGTCCCGGCGGGCCCCGGCGAGATAGGCGTCGAGCTGCGCCCGCGCCTCGTCCAGTATCCGCCGCTGCGCCGGTCCGGCCGCCGTCTCCTCGACCGGGCGCAGCGCGGCTCTGCGGAGCCGGCCGGCGGCTTCCTCGCCCGGGTCGAAGCAGCACAGCACGAGCGCCTCGTCCGTGGCCGCCAGCACGAGCGGCCCGAGCGGCGTCGTGTGCACCGCCACGGCCGCGCTGGTGTCACCGGTGGGGTGATTCGTGGTTCGCATGGGAACTCCGTGGTGATTCGTCGTCGCTGCCCGGCCCGCCGTCACACGGTGACTGGCCTGCAGCTCTTGCACGCGCGGTAACCGGCCCGGCTGGCCTCGCGCGCCGTACGGAACGGGACCTGGTGGCGCGGACCGATACGGCGGGCGTTGGCACACGTCGGATGGCAGTAGATGCGGGTCGTGTCGCTGCCGAGGAAGACGACCCCGCCTTCGCGGAGCTCCGCCACCCGCCCCAGGTCGATCCCCTCCCCGGCGCGCAGCGCGTCACCCACGTCCGGCAGGAGATCGGCGTCGAACGGGGCGCCGCCGTCGTGCGTCACACGGTGGGAGGGGATCAGCACGGCCACCGGGTTCTTCGCCAGCGCGCCGCCCACCGCCGCCGCCGGGACATCGGCCTCCCGGGCGATCCAGTCGACGGGCCTCAGCTGGCCCGACGGGATCGTCCGTACGGCTTCCAGCACGGCCCGCTCGACCTCGGTGAGGCCCGTCAGATCGACCGGCAGCCGCCGCGCCCGCCCCGTGCGCAGCGCCGTCACGACCCCCGGGAACGGCTTGGCCGACCGTATGGCCGAGCGGTGCGTGCGGGCGTGGTGCAGCTCCTCGAAGGCCGCCGCCGTGAGCCCCGCGGAGTCGAGCGCGGCACCCGTCACGGCGTGCGGAGCGGACGCCACGTAGAGGCCTCCGGCGGGCGTCTCGACGCGGACGTACGTGTCGTACCGGTTGCGCTGGATGCCGACGCGCCGCAGGACGCGCAGGGCGAAGTCCTCCGGTGGGTCGGCGGAGAGACCGATCAGCTCTCCGGCCACCCGTTCGAGACTGGTCACCGCCTCATGGTCACTCTGATTCACGTCGTCACCTCCAACACGGCTGTTTCCGGATCCATCAGCTGGCGGAGCGCTCTCAGCCCTCTGGACACCTGTGCCTTGGCCGTCCCGACCGCGCACCCCTGCACCTCTGCCACTTCCGCGTAGCTCATCCCCAAGACGTGGCGGAGCACGACCGCTATCCGGTGGTGCTCGGGCAGCTGCACCAAGGCGGTGACCAGGCGTCGCCTGTCGTCCGCCTGCTCCGCGCGCTCCTCAGGGCCCGGCCTGCGGTCGGCCCACGAAGCGGCGGCCTCCTCCACGGACATCCCCGACAGGGCGGGGCGCCGCGTGCTGCCGCGGACGTGGTTGCGCCAGACGTTCGCGGCGATCGCCATCAGCCAGGCACGGGGCTTCAGCTCCCTCCGTCGCTCGGGGTCGTACCCCTGTAATGCGGTGTAGGCGCGCAGGAACGCGTCCTGTGCCAGGTCGTCCGCCTCGGTCGCCGAGCCGGTGATCCGGAACAGGAACGTGTACACCGCCCTCCCATACACCCGGACCAGCTCGGTGAAGCCACCGTCCAGATCCGCAGCCAGGAGCTCGGTCAGCTGCTGCTCGGCCTTGTCGTCCATCAATAAGAGGAACACCGACCCGGCCGGAATGGTTGCAGAGGTCTTCTCGTGCGGCCGCGTCCCCTTCCCGGAGGCTCCATGGACCGGACGCCGCCGGCGCGCCCCGCCCAGACCGGTGGCGCCCTCCTCCGGAGTGGCCACTGCTTCCGTTCGGCTCCAGCTGCCGCGGGTGAGGCTTGACCCTCACGTGGCGTGAGGCTGGATAGTCGGTGCCGTGGAGGATCACTGGACCGTCGGAAGCGTGGCCGAGTTGGCGGGCGTGAGCGTCCGCACGCTGCATCACTATGACGAGATAGGGCTTGTCCGGCCGTCGGCGCGGACCGCGGCCGGATACCGGGCCTACCTGCCGGGCGACGTGGAGCGGCTGCGGGAGGTGCTGGCCTATCGGAGGTTGGGCTTCGGCCTGCGGGAGGTCGCGGAACTGGTCGGCGACCCGTCCACCGACGCGGTCGCGCACCTGCGCCGACTGCGCGGTCTGCTGCTGGAGCGGCGTGATCGCGCCGACGCCATGGTGGCGGCCATCGACAGGGAACTCGAGGTACGGGCGAAGGGGCTGACGGTGACGCCGGAGGAGCAACTGGGGATGCTCGGTGCACGGCTGTACGACGCGATCGGCGGCGCTTACACCGCGACACGGCGTACCGACCCGCGGATCGCCGCGCGGATATGGGACGCGCTCGGGGACGCGCAGACGGTGCTGAACGTGGGGGCAGGCACCGGCTCCTACGAACCCGCTGATCGCGACGTGACCGCGGTGGAGCCCTCCGCGGTCATGCGGGCGCAACGGCCTGCCGGCTCGGCGCCGTGCGTGGCCGCCGCCGCGGAGAGCCTGCCCTTCGAGGACCGGTCCTTCGACGTCGCTATGGCCGTCTCCACCGTTCACCACTGGGAGGACTCGATAGCGGGACTGCGCGAGATGCGGCGCGTGGCCCGCCGCGTGGTGGTGCTCACGTTCGACACGGATGAGCCCGGATGGCAGGACCGGTTCTGGCTCACCCGCGACTACCTGCCCGAGTTCGCCGCCCTCCTGGCGGAGTTTCCCTCACTTGCTGGCATGGCCGACGCGATCGGCGCCCGCGCCGAGCCGGTGCCCGTCCCGTGGGATTGCGCAGACGGCCTGTTCGAGGCGTACTGGCGCCGACCGGCGGCGTATCTGGAGGACCACGTGCGCCGTGCGATGTCGGTGTGGACGAGGGTCGGGCCGGAGGCCGAGCAGCGGGCGGTGCGAAGCCTCAGCGACGACCTCGACTCCGGCCGGTGGGCCGAGCGCAACAGCCACCTCGCCGACCTCGACGCGGCAGATCTCGGCCTCCGCCTGCTCATAGCGTGACCCGCGCGGCAGGTCAGCGCCATGAGGTCCCCTGGACGGCCCGCCGGTCCGACTGGCTGCCAGCCGGCCCCTCGCGTGTGCCGCCCTGATTCGGCCCCTGTGCGCGGATGCCATGTGGCATATGTGTGCTGCCAAACCGGAGGCCCTGTCGCCCACTCGGACGACAGGGCCGCTGACCTGGTGTTCATCTGTGCCCCCGGCAGGATTCGAACCTGCGACACCCGCTTTAGGAGAGAGGCTGGGTGATCTGCGGGCTGAGCTGCGTCTTCGCCGGCCGAGGAAGCGGGTGGCTACCCGGCTGCGGGGCGCCGGTGTTGACCGCGGCTGCCCCCTGCATCTGGCACGGTTGTGGCACGAACCTCAGCCGACAACAGTCAGCCACGACGGCGGGTACGCCGACCGACCAGGCGCGCGTGTGTCTCGCTGCACCCCCACCGGCCTCAGCCACGTTGTCGGGTGTCGTCGGTCAGCCCTTCCGCGGCAAGCGGATCGGCACACGGCTCCGGAGGCCGTTGCACCTTACGAAATACTCCCAGGTCAAGGTCTTACACCCAGTCAGCCGAGCCTCACCCGTCCACAGACGGTCCACGACGAGGCAGTAGCGGGTAGATGTGTCACATGATGACCTGAACGGCGTTGGTGGCACCGCGCACGTCCGATAAGTGTTTGAAGCGCAATTGGAACTATTTGCTCGTTATGTGGCATACAGAGACTCCGTTGCCTAACAGCTTCGACAAGCCCCGCTTCCTCGCCCGATAGGGGGCCAGCCAGCAACTCTGAGATGGCAACGGGTATGTTCCCCTCCATGACGCTCCCTGCGCTCGACACCACCAAGTGGGTCCTGAGGATCGAAGTCATCCGGCAGGCAATCAAGACTCTCCAGGCTATGCACATCCATGAGAGTTTCGTGGTCTATATGCACGTGACCCGTCAGGGTGGGCGACTGGCGGGAAAAGGTCAACCTAAACAAGTTGTCGGCATAAGCCCCGACTGGCTTGGCGAAGTTCGAGAGTGGCTTGATGTGCCTGGTGGGCCTCCGTCGAAGCCTAACTTCCTCCCCTTTGCTTCACGCGGCAGTGATCCGGCTCGCTTTTGGAAGGGAGAGAATCTCGCAGGTCTATACGCCCCCTCGTCGCTTCGTTCGAAAAACAGTCTATTCGTAGGGCCAGACAAGACTTACGGGCTGCCACTTGCGGAAGATGGCGCTATCGATACTTCAAAGCTTAAAGAGAGCTTGCTAAATGGAGCCGCTGTCCCCGCGTGGGCCATCGGCGCATTCATCTATCGAAACCGCGGATTCACAGCCCCTTCAGAGCCCTCTGGAGTTAATCTACTAGAGGTTTTCAGGGATGATTTTTCCCTGACGCAAGAAGAGCAAATGCACGTCTTCGACTGGTCTCTACCGGATAGTGGACGATTTTTCGAGCTTTTCATTACCGAGGGTGAGAGTCATGAGTGACATTGTACTGAGTGATCGAGTCAGGACTTTGGACGCCGAAACCCTGGAGGTTGGATACTCTAAGGCCGTTTCTCCGAAACGAGCAGCCAGCGTCCCGGATGCCCCACTGATTGACGTTACGGATCCCCAGCTGCAACGCCTTATGGGCCTACTGCGTCGCTACTCCGGGGTTATCCTGTCCGGTCCGCCTGGGACCTCCAAGTCTTACTTGGCGGCAGCCACAGGGAAAGCAATGACTCAGGGCAATCCTGATCGTCTTGCCTTCGCACAGTTCCACGCGTCATACCAGTACGAGGACTTCATGGAGGGCTATCGACCGTTGGAAGGTGGGGGGTTCACTCGTTCGGAGGGCGTCTTTCTGAAACTCTGCACTAAGGCGAATGGCGATCCTAAAAACGATTATGTAATGGTGATCGATGAAATCTCGCGCGGTGACGCTGGTCGAGTATTTGGTGAGGCGCTTACATATGTAGAGCGTTCGAAGCGCGGTATGCCATTCGCTTTGCCTTCCGGTGCGATTAGCACTATTCCTCCGAACATCTACATAGTTGCCACGATGAATCCCTTGGATCGAGGTGTTGACGAGGTGGATGCAGCGTTCGAGCGGAGGTTTGCTAAAGTCAGCCTCCTTCCAGATGCCGATCTACTCAGCCAGCGTCTTATTGCAAATGAAGTCGAGGAAAGTTTGCGTGAGCGCATTGTCGCATGGTTCAAACGCATCAACGGCCACGCGAAGTCAGCACCAGTAGCCGCCCTGGGACACACGTATTTCTGGGATGTCACAGATCACTCTACGGCTCGAGACGCATGGGAATATCAGCTTCAATACCACGTTCATCGTGCATTCCGCTATGATGAAAAAACGCGGGATAGCTTGGTGGAGGCCTGGATGGAAATTTTCACTGAGACAGGATCGAGGGCTGAGTAGCACGTGCCGATTCGCACAGCTTTTGAACACGGGGTGGTGAATTTGCATCCAGGGGACCTGATGACCGATCGAGGCGTCAGAATGCGTCAGGACGTATTAAGACGGGGATTCGTGGAATGGCGTTCCGTCGTGGCAAATAACCTGCCAAAAAACGCCACTGAAGAAGTGATGGTCGAGCGCAAACTCTATGCGAAAGGGGTAATTGGCCTTGTCCCGCTAGCCGGGAATCTGTCAGTACTTGTGCAGCCGAGATTCCCGGCCAGTGTGACACACATGGTTAGTGTCTGCGAGTGGCCCACCATTGCGCTGGACGTCGTGCGCCATTATGCGGAAGCCCCTGGAGTCGCAGAAGAATGGATGCTTGACCGACTCGTGGCAGATTTTCTGGCTTCTATGCGTGGGCTCCTTGCCCAGGGGCTCATGCGGGAGTACAAGCAACGTGAAGCTGTAACATCGACCTCAAAGGGGAGAATCCTATTGGGGCGTACGATACGAGAACAGGCCTCACGAGGTGTCGATTACCAAGTCAATATCTCCTACTTTGAAAAGACACAGACTACGCCGCCGAACCAAGCTCTTCTGGCTGCAGTGCAATGGGCCCTAGAATGGCTAGATGTGCGTCTTCAAGCCAGCCTTAGCAAAGACGTACAACAGGCTATCAGAGCAACGCGACGCGAAGCTGTCCGCCACCTGCATGCCCTGCGCTTCATCGAAGGGGATGTAGAACGACGATTCATGACAGACCCATACGTGCAGGGTTCACGTGACATTCCTGAGGCTCGCAGTGAGTATCGACGCGCCCTTCGACTTGCTGTAGCTCTTCTAGAACGTAAAGGATTTACTCTTGAGGGCAGTGAAGGGGTTTTCGGCCTCTCATCACTCCTTCTGTCGACTGATGATTTGTTCGAGGAATACGTACGTCGCCGCCTGCGCCAGTACACGGCCGGCCTTGAGGTGCTCGATGGCAACGCTCTCAACCCTGCTCGAAAACTCTTCGAGTCAGCTGAGGTACCTGCCGATGTAACGGTAGTGGAAAGGCTCGGGATTGGGTCTAATAAAGTCCAGCCTGACATCCTGATAGAGGATGGCGGTCAGACTCTTCTGATCGCCGACGTCAAATACCAAGCTGTTTCGAACGGGCACGCTGACCGTCATGCGCTGGAACAGATAGTCACCTACGCTGAGCGATTGAAATGTACTGAGGTGATGACAGTTCACCCTTGTATGATTGATCAGCCACCGGGGCTGGTGCTATCGGGTCGCATTGGGGCCGTCCGGGTATGGCAATACCGCATCTCCCTCGCGCAGGACCCTGACGCCGGAATGAAGGAAATGGCTAGAGCTGTGGAGGCCTTGTGTCGCCTAAAAGAGAGCGCTGAGTGACGAGCCGTCAACAAGCGGCTTAAGGTCGACTCCAATGGCGTCTCGTCCCATTTCGATAGCCACCTTCGCGGTCGTGCCAGTCCCCACAAAAGGATCCAGCACTGCCCCTCGCGCGGCACTGTTGTGACCGCAGTCGGTCCACCCTACGGTTTCACGCTTGGCGAAGGTGAACTCTCGGAAGTAGCCGCCCAGTGCTGCTTTCGCCTCCGCAGCCAACCGTTGCACCTCCTGACTGTTCCTCCCCGTGCCGTTCTGAAACTTCGTAGCTTTACCGACGTCGCTAACGCCTGTTGCCTGAATGGCCCGGATGTGCTCTGGCGTGAGGTTGTGTTGCTTGGCTAGTTCCATAGCGCGACGTGCTTGCGGGCGTGATGGGTCCAATTGGTCGGTACGCTCCGTCACGCGCCTGCGAGGCTTTCCGCATACGAGGCAGACTTGAGGCGGGCAGGCGAGACTGATGGCTCGCCGTACAATTTCGCGTGGATAGGGTGCCAGGTGCGCCGACATGTCGCGCTCCGGCTCTATCATCCACACGTCGCCAGGATTGGCTGCGACGCCCAAATGCTCTTGGTACGCCTGAAGATCGTAATAGTACGTTGGCTTATATGTTAGGTGAATGATGTATTCGTGCCGATTGGCGAGCCGATTCTTGGCAGGCTCGGGCATGCCGCCCGTTTTGGCCCAAATGATGCGGTTTCGAATCGACCAGCCGGCGTCGACTGCTGCCGCCTCGATGCGGCCAGGAATTCCGACAAGGGACCTTTTAAAGTAAGTGTCGCCAATGTTCATGAAGACGGATCCGGTGGGTCGAAGAACTCGTCGCCACTCGGTCAAGCAATCCATGATTGATGAGACGAATCCCTCCGGAGTGGACTCCAGGCCGATCTGATCGGGGTGCCCATAGTCGCGCTTCTGCCAGTAGGGCGGGGAAGTCACGACAACATCTACCGAGTTGGCCTCCAACCCGGTCTCTCTTGCGTCGCCAGTCACTACGCGAGTACTGGGTGCAGGAAGTTTGCTTGACCAGGAATCAAGATCGCTCACACCTGCCAAGCCGAGGTTCGTCCCGTTATCGACAGCTCGGTCCTGAGTCCTGACCGGTTCTTGCACCGTTCTCCTCCTGTATGCGCGCTGAGACTGCAGGCGGTGCCTAGTCTGGCACGCAGGTGTGACGATACCTCGACGATCGATGTCCTCGGAGCCGTAGCCTATTCGCCTTGGAATGGTGTCAAGCGTTGCGGCGCCGCCTCGGGGGTGATCTAAATCACGGCTCATGTCTAGCAGCTTGCGAACTACAAGGTCGGCGGAGCGGGTTTGGCCGGTGGCCTGCCCGGTCTGGGGTCGAGCATGACCAGGGGGCCGTACGCTGGTTGGCAACTCGGGCAGGCTTTGGACCTGCCCGCAATGTGCACGAGTGGCCCCCTGGTCTTGCTCGACGCGGGACCCGGACCGGGGAGGTGGCTAAAGCCGTGGAGCCGACCGACCGCAGCCACGACGTACCTCTTCTCCGGCGCTAGGTGGCTGATTGCTCAGTGCGCGGCACGGGCGCCGGCCGGGCTGGAGCGGGGCGGAGACAGGAGCGCAGGCCCGGCCGGGGGCCGGGCCGCACGCGGGGAGCGGAGCGAGCCGCCTTGAACCCGTAGAGAAAGTTGTAACTCAGTAGGGCTCAGGTGCCGGTTGGCCTGTCCGGCGCTCTGGTTGCTGTGATCCTGCGTGCTTGTTCGGCTGCGCGCTGAAGTGCCTGGGCCACCTGGTCGGCGTCGTCGGCGGTCAGCAGGATCTCCTGTGCCGAAAGGATCGAGAGTCTGACGGTGCCGTCGTGCAGGTGTAGGGCTACGTCGACTTTTGTGCCGTGGCCTGCTGCGTCATGGACTTCGTCCAGGGCCGGGTCGCTTGCGAACGCGCTCATGCTCCGATGCTCCACAGCGGGGCGTCGTACTGGCCGGGTCGGCTGTGGATGAGGAGCCGGCGAAGCTCGTCGCGCTGGGAGCCGCCGAGGTTCAGGGCCTCAGTGATGCGACGGAACGTCGTGTGGGTGACTCCGCGGGTTCGGGCCTCGTTCTGGAACTGGTCGAGCCGAGACAGTACGTCGTCGGGGTCCGGCTTCGTCGGTGGCCGCGCGGTGAGCCATGCCGCCTTGTTGCGTTCGTAGTCGATCTCCGAGAAGCCGCAGATCTCGCGGCTGTACGCCTCGGCCTCGTCCAGGGTGGCGGTCGTCATGACGGCGCGGGCCAGGCTGTTGCGGCTCACCGCGTCGTCCAGGTCGACTTCGTGGACCGTGGGCCCCTCGTCGGTGAGGGGTACGGGAAGGCCGGCGTCGCGCACCTCGCAGATGCCGCGAGCTCCTCGGGCTGTGGCGGCGAGCATGGCGGTGGCCTCTGAAGGGTGCCACTCCAGGATGCCGCCGACTGCCTCCGCCTCCTTGGCCGTGAAGGTGTGGACGAGAGGACCGAGCAGGGAACGCAAAGCGGCGGCGGAGATTTCGCCGTCCAGCCCGGGGCCTGCCACCAGGAGACGGATCGGGGCGTTGATCCGGCAGCAGGCGGCGAGGGTGAGGGCGTCGGCGAGTGGGCTCTTGAGCGTGGGTTCATCGCCCTGGGCGAGGATGTCGCCGCCGACATCGAGCAGATCGATCGATGCCGGTGCCAGGTGGGACACCAGCTCTTCGAGTTGGCGGGTGATGCCCTCGGCGCCGTGGTGCGGGTCGAGCAGGGCCAGCGTGTGCGGAAGCTCTGCCGCGAGTCGGGGGAGTGTGGAGCCTGCCGGGGCGATCGGCTGGGCCTCGGCCGGCACCGACCAGACGGACTGAGTGACGGGTTCGAGTCCCGTGAAGCTGTCGGCTCCTCGTGGTCCCGGGAGCGGGTCGACCAGGAGGCGGTCCCATGCGTACGTGAGGATCACCGCCTGGTCCTCGTCGCCGTAGAGGGCGGCGTGAAGCATGGCGGCGGCGACCGCGTCGCCCCCTCCTCCTGCTGCGACGATCAACCGCATCATGCGCTCAGGGTACGGGTTCACGGGTTGGCCACTCACCCTATAGTGGCCAAAGGTCATAGCCACTTGGACGAGGGAAGGAGGGGAGATGCCGCAGATCGAAGAGGCCCAGCCGAAGTATCTCCAGATCGCCCACTACATCCGTGACCAGATCCTTCGAGGGGACCTGCGGCCGGGAGACGAGGTTCCCTCGGAACGGCAGCTCGCCGCGGACTGGAAGGTGTCCCGGCCCACGGCCGCACGGTCGTTGGAGGCGCTGAGCCATCAGGGCTTGGTCGAGAAGCGTCAGGGCTCGGGGACGTACGTACGCAGTCTCGAAGTGAACCGCCGAGCACGCGAGTTGTATGGACGCGCACGACAGACCGGGAAGATCTACACGCCCGGGGAGTACGCGGTGATCACTTCGGCCGGTTGGCTGGAGGCTCCGGATCACGTCGCCGAGGCGCTGGGGCTGGTGAAGGATCGCCGAGCCGTGCACCGCCGGCGCGTGACCAACAACCAGGACGGCCCGATCACGCTGTCCACTTCGTGGTTCACTCCGGACGTCGGTCAACGGGCGCCCAAGCTCATGGATCCCGAGCGGATCCAGGAAGGGACGCTCATGTACGTGGAGCGGATGACCGGGCGGCAAGGCAGCTATGCCGAGGACCGTATGTGCGCTCGGGCCGCCACGGACGAGGAGGCGGCCGACCTGCGGTTGGAGCCGGGATCCGCGGTCCTCGTCGTCCATCACGTCGTCTTCGACCTCCAGGACCGCCCTCTGGAGTTCGCCGAAGCCACCTACCCGCCGCACCGCTGGGCGTTCGAGCAGGGCTACCCATTGACCTGACGGCTCGCCAGTTGAGGCGAACGGCTTGCGCCCTCCAAGTGGCTAATGCCACTATCCACAAAGTGGCTAAGGCCACTTAGGGGAGAAGGGAGCGCGGCGTGACGAGTCGGCGGTCGGTGCGGGACACGCGGTTAGCTTGCCGGGGGTGTCGGGGGCGCGGTTGGAAGCGCGTCGGCTCCCGGACGGCGCTGGCGCTCTCCACGGTCAACGACCGCAGCCGTGCCACGTCGAAGCGGCGCTGCCTCGACTGCGACGGCAGCGGCAAGGAGTGAGCACGCATGGCTTACACGATCGACCGTTACCCCTGCGGGGACTCGCCGCGGCTCGGAGCGATGACCTTGTATCCGGAGCCTGAATCCGTGCCCCGCGCCCGGCGCTGGTTCCGGAAGTTCATCGCTCCGTACGATCCGGCCTGCTCGGTCGACGACTGCGCACTGATGATCTCGGAGCTGGTGACCAACGCCATCCGCTACGGGAAATCGGATGAGCCCTGGCTGGTTCGGGTCGAGTGGTACCGCGAAGGGGATTCGCTCCGCGTCGACGTACACAACCCGGGCTTCCCGGCGAACGTGCGGCTGCGGCACCCGGAGGCGGACGACGCCCACGGGCGGGGGCTGCTCCTGGTCGACTCCCTCGCCGACTCCTGGCGCTCCGGGCCCAGCTGCTTCGGTGGAACGGTCGTCTCCTTCGTGGTCGCCGATGCCTGGCCGGCGTGATGGGATAGCCCACCTTTTCTACTGCCACCCTGGATCTGTCGCTAGGCTGGTTGACCAGTTGACTTGGCCAATCCCGACGGGCGGCGTTCATGGCGTATGAAGTGGAGCCACCGAAGTACGTGCGCCTCGCGCAGACGCTTCAGCGGCGCATCGAGGACGGCACGTACGCGCCTGGCACCCGCGTGCCGAGCGAGAACCAGTTGGTGCAGGCGTTCGGGATGTCCCGCCCGACCGTCGTGCGGGCCCTGGAGCTGTTGAAGCGGGACGGGTGGCTCGAGTCCCGGCAGGGGTACGGCACGATCGTCCGCGGTCGCCCGGAGGTCGTCGAGCAGAAGGACCGGCGGGGGCGTGAGGCGCTGGAGCGTGACGAGTCGCAGGGTGCGGGCCGGCTGATCGAAGTCGGGCACGTACCGGTCCCGGCTCGGGTCGCCTCGGCACTCGGTCTGCCGAAGAGGGCCGAAGTCCTCATGCGCCGCTTCCTGGTCGAAGAGGACGGCGAAGCTGTCGAGCTGGTCTCGTCGTACTTCCCCGCCAACATGGTGGAAGGCACTGAGCTGGGGGCCAGTGAGCCCTTGAACGGTAGCCCCCGTGAACACCTCGAAGCGCGGAGGAAAGTCCGCTTCGACCATGTGACCGAGCGGGTCTCCGCCCGGCTGCCCGAAGCTCTTGAGGCCGAGCTGCTGGACCTGCCGGACGGCGTCCCCGTGCTGAGCGTCCTGGTCATCGCGTGTGACGCCTCCGGCCGAGCCCTGCAGGTCGCTGACGTGCTCCTGCCTGCCGACCGGCAGGAACTCGAAGACACCTACCGTCTGGGCTGAGCATCGTCCAAGGGGTGAGGGCCCTGAGATAGCAACTTGACAAGTCAACCTGGCATCCCTAGCTTCGAACTTGCTAAGTCAACTTGTCAGGTTGGCGAGTTGATCGACCCCAGAAGGAGCAATCCCTGTGCGTGTGATCCGCGTTGACGCCTCGACCGCCACGATCCTGCTCACCGAAGCTCCGGCGCCGAAGGTGCGCGACCGGCAGACCGGGGAGATCGCCAAGGACGCGGTGACCGGTGAGGCGCTGATGACCGTCGGCGTCGTCTACATCGACGAGGGTGAGTCGTCGCTGATCCAGGTCACCGTCCCGGAGAGCGGCGTGGCCGAGGGCCTGACGGTCGGTGCTCCGGTCTCACTCCCGGGGCTGGTGGCGCGGCCGTGGCAGAGCGTCTTCAACGGCAAGGAGCGAAACGGCATCGCCTACCGGGCGACCGCCGTTGCCCCGGGTGCCTTCCCGATGGCTCAGGCGGGCTGATCGCCGTGACGGACCTGGTGACGTGGGCCGAGCTGGGCGGGGCGCTCGCTGCGATAGGCGGCGCTGCCTACGCCCGGCACGCCCACCCGGCGGCGTACTGGTCCGCGGTCGGGCTGCCGCTCTCGGTGGTCCGGCTGCTGGCCTCGTACTCCTCGACCATGGACGCCTGCGGCCTGACCGTCGAACCGCCCCGGTGGCGGGCGCTGGCGGTCCGGGCGACCACCCGTCGTGAGGTCCGGCCGGTGCCTCCACGACGGGGCGTCATCCGTCCCACCACAACCGGCCTGCGCATGCGGCTGCGGCTGGCTCCGGGGCAGGAGCCGGCGGACGTGGCGGCCTCAGCCGAACGTCTCCGGCACGCCTGGGGCGTCCACGCCGTCCACGTGCGGGACGTCAAGCCGGGCGTCGTCGAGCTGCGGCTCATCGGCTTCGACGTGTTGCGGAAGGTGCGGATGCCCCGACGGCCCGACGGCGGCCCGCTTCGGATCCCTGTGGCGTTACGGGAGGACGCGACCGCGTTCGTGCGGAACTACCGGGCCGTACCGCATGAGCTGGTGCTCGGGGCCACGCTCTCAGGCAAGTCCATGTACCTGCGGAACCTGCTGACCGGGCTCGCCGCCCAGCCGGTGGCCCTGGTCGGGATCGACTGCAAGCGCGGGGTCGAGCTGGCGCCCTTCGCGCCCCGGCTCTCCGCCCTGGCGACCGACCCGGACCAGGCGGCCGAGCTGCTTCCCGCGCTCGTGAAGGAAATGGAGGACCGGTACGACCTGATCAAGGCCCGGCAGGGCATCGCGCCCGGCACCCCGGAAGAACTGATCACCTCGGACGTCTGGGGACTGCCGGAGGACGAACGCCCGGCCCCGATCGTGCTGTTCATCGACGAGGTCGCAGAACTCTTCCTCGTCGCCACGCGGAAGGAGGAGGAACGGCGGGACGAGATGGTCACCCAGCTCATCCGGCTCGCCCAGCTCGGCCGGGCCGCCGGGATCTACCTCGAAGTATGCGGACAGCGCTTCGGCGCCGAGCTGGGCAAGGGTGCGACCATGCTCCGCGCCCAGCTCACCGGCCGCGTCTGCCACCGCGTGAACGACGAAGCCTCGGCGAAGATGGCGCTCGGTGACATCGCCCCCGAGGCCGTCTTCGCGGCCTGTGCCATCGCCCCCGAGCTGCCCGGCCTGGCCGTCGTCGGCGACACCTCCGGCGGCTGGTCCCGCATCCGCACCCCTCACCTCTCCCTCGCCGACGCCGCGGCCACCTGTCGCACGACGGCTCACCTCGCCCCCGACGTACCGGCGCTCGATGCCTTCCGGCCGCACATCCCGCCGGTACCGGTAGGGGAGCCGTCCGGACCCGTGGCCACGGGCCGCCCGGTCACCGAGTAAGCACACCCGCCCACGGCCGGCACGGCCGTCCCGTGCCATGCCCTTACCCCCTCCATGCCTGGAACCGGAAGGAGCTGCGCCGTGCGCGCCCTGCCCGTCCGCATCGACGCCGTACTCGTCCAAGCACTGATCGCCGCCGCACTGTCCTTCGCCCACCTGCACGACCTGGCGCTGGCCGCCGGACAGGACGGCTGGAAGGCATGGGCCTATCCGGTCTCCGTCGACCTGCTGCTGGTCGCGGCCTGGCGGCGGCTGCGCTCCGGTCCAACGAGAACGGCCGGGTGGTGCTGGTTCCTCATCGCCCTGACTGCCTCGCTCGGCGCCAACGTCGCCACGGCCGGACTCCTCGACCTGAACGACGTGCCGGACTGGCTGCGCATCCTCGTCGCCGGATGGCCCGCGATCGCCTTCCTCGGCGGGACGCTGCTCGCCCACGGAGCAACCGCGGACGCCGCGACGGGGGAGGGCGAGTCGGCCCCGGGGCCGGCGGCGTCCGAAGAACCTGCCTCCGCCCCGGAGTTGCCCGCTGCGGTGTCGGAACCGGCTCCGCCCTCCACGACTCCGGTCCCGCCGGCGCTCGTCGCGCTCGCGCACAAGGTCGCCGACGAGCACCGCGCCCGGACCGGCACGCCCATTGACACATCGACCCTTCGCGCCCGGCTCGGCGTCCCGATGCCGCTGGCCGAAGCCCTCTCCGCCCATCTGACCTGACCCGGAGGACTTCCCCCGTGCGACCGTCCACGCTCCGCGCGCTGAAGCGTGCCGCCGAGCTGACCCGACAGAACCGCCTCACCGAAGCCGTGCTCATCGCCGAGCCCGTGATCCTCGCCGCCGACGAGTACGAGGGCGACGAGATCTTGCACTGGTTGGCCGAGCACGTCACCGACTTCACCGGCGAAGACCCGAAGGAGACCCCCTGATGACCGCCAACCGCCGCTTCCGCCGCGTCGTCCGCATCGGCCCCGTGCAGGTCGCCACGTACTACGACGGCCGCGGCCGGGAGAAGCACACCGCCGCCTGCACGGCTCCGCGCTGCGGCTTCTCCACCGACTACGACAGCCGCGCCGCCGCCGAGCTGGCCGCCCGTACCCACCGCTGCCGCGTCCGCTGAGGGAGCTCCCATGACCGTCTCGCTGCCGCTCGTCTTCGTCCTGGGCGTCATCGCCTGGGCCGCGATCAAGTTCCTCGGCGTCCGGCTCTGGGTCGCCGTCGTGATCGCGCTCTTCGGTTTCTGGCTCTCCCACACCTTCCTCGCCCCCGCCATCGAGTCCGGCACCCGCTCCGGGGTCGACGTCGTCAACGGCACCCACGAGTGACAAGGAGATCAGCCGTGTTCCGTCCCAAGCTGCCCGACGTCCCGACTCCGCCGACGACCACCGTCACCCATCAGCAGACGCAGGCCCCGGCTCCCTCGGCCGGCCGCCCGGTCGCCCCGTACGTGGGCGTCGGTGTCGGCGCGGTCGCCGCCGTGGTCGTCGTCGGGACCGTGCTTACCGCGCTTCTGGCCGCCGTCGCCGTCACGGCTATCTCGGTGGCCGTCGCCGCCGTGGTCCTGCGCTCGCTCGTCAACGACGCGAACAAGCGCTGACCGGCCGCCGGGGCGGCAACAAGCCGCCAAGCATCCCGCCGCCCCGGGGCCATCCCTTCCGAACTGTCACGACAGCCGAAAGGAACTCCCATCATCACCCGGCAGACTCCGCCCCCGCTGGCGGAACTCTCCGCTCTGGCCTCGTTGGGCACCCTGCCCGAGCTGGCCCGCCAACTGTCCGGCCTCGGTGGCTGCACACACCCGATCCGCCTCGACGGCCACCGCACCGAATACGCAGTGGCCCGGACGACCGGCGAGATCGGCCGCATCCTGAACCACCTGGATTCCTCGGACTTGCCCGCCGGTCAGCTTCTCGTCCGCTGCAACAACCGGCGTGCGACCCGGTGTGCGGCCTGCGCCGAGGTGTACCGCAGGGACACCTTCCACCTGATCACCGCCGGGCTGCGCGGCGGCAAGGGCGTCCCCGAACGCGTCGCCGCCCATCCGCGGGTCTTCGCCACCTTCACCGCCCCCGGCTTCGGTCCGGTCCACAACCGCCCCACCGGCCCGGCCGGCACGGTCCGCCCCTGCCGCTGCGGCATCCGCCACGACCAGGACGACGCCGTACTCGGCACCGCCCTCGACCCGGACACCTACGACTACGAAGCGGCCGTGCTGTGGAACGCGCACGCCGGTCCGCTGTGGCGGCGCTTCTCGATCTACCTGCGCCGGGAGGTCGCCAAGCGCGCCGGACTCACCCAACGGGCCTTCCGCGAACACGCCCGGGTGTCCTTCGCCAAGGTCGCCGAATACCAAAAGCGCGGCGCCGTCCACTTCCACGCCGTCATCCGCATCGACGGCCCCGACGGCGGCGACACCCCGCCCCCGCCCTGGGCCACCGCCGAGCTGCTGACCGACGCCATCCGGGCCGCCGCCACCACCGCCCGCGTGGACGGCCCGGTCATCGACGGCCGCGCCCACACCTTCGCCTTCGGCCGCCAACTCGACATCCGCACCATCCGCTCGGCCGACTTCGACGACGGCCGGGAACTGACCGAACGGGCCGTGGCCGCCTACATCGCCAAGTACGCCACCAAAGGCGCCGAAACCGCGACGGGCGCCCTCGACCGGCCGCTGAAGTTCGCCGCCGAACTCGCCCAGCTCGACATCAACGACCACGCCCGCCGCCTCATCCGCACCGCCTGGACCCTCGGCGCCCGCAAGGACCTCGAACACCTCCGCCTGCGCGCCTGGGCCCACATGCTCGGCTTCCGCGGCCACTTCTCCACCAAATCCCGCCGCTACTCCACCACCCTCGGCGCCCTCCGCCACGCCCGCGCCGCATGGCGCCACGCACAGGCGGCCACCACACCACCCGAGCACGACACCGACACCGACACGACGTACGTCCTCGCCCACTGGGCCTTCACCGGAACCGGCCTGTCCGACGCCGAAGCCTGGCTCACCGCATCCCTCGCGCCCGCCCCCGGAACGGAAGGAGAACTCACCCATGGCTGACCGCTACCTCACCGTGGCGCAGGTGGCCGAACTCCTCGGCACCACCGAGCGCTTCCCCCGCCGCCTGGTCGCCGAGCGGCGCATCGTGTTCGTCAAGGTCGGTCGACACGTCCGCATCCCGGAGAGCGCGGTGAACGCCTTCATCGACGCCAACACGGTGCGTCCGATCAGCGACCGGCGCGGCTCTCTGCGGAGGGCTGCTTGATGGCCAACAAGAAGGGGAAGCGCCGGAGCTTCGGGTCGGTCCGACAGCTTCCGTCCGGCCGCTGGCAGGTCCGCTACCGGGACCCGGAGACGGGGCAACTGCGCCCGGCGGAGAAGACGTACGCGACCAAGACCGATGCCCAGGTCGCCCTGACGCACATCGAGGCGGACATCACGCGCGGGCAGTGGTCGGACCCGGACGCGGGGGCGGTGAACTTCAGGGAGTACGCCACCGCGTGGCTGCGGGACCGGAAGCTCGCCGACCGCACCCGCGAGCGGAACGAGTCGGTGATGCGGCTGCACATCCTGCCCACCTTCGGAGCCGGGAGCGTGGCCGACGTGACGACCGCCCGGGTGCGTAGCTGGCGCGGCAAGCTCCTCGCGGCCGGCGTCGGTGAGCCGACGGTGGTCAAGGCGTACCAACTGCTGCGCGCCCTGATGAACACGGCCGTGGACGACGAGCTGATCCGGCGCAACCCGTGCCGCGTCAAGGGCGCGGACCGCTACGACGTGCCCGAGCGGCCGGTCCTCACGGTGGCGGAGGTCTTCGCCGTCGCCGACTCCATCGCGCCGCGCTACCGCCTCCTCGTGCTCCTGGCGGCCTTCACCACCCTGCGGTTCGGAGAGTTGGCCGCCCTGCGGCGCCGTGACATCGACCTGGAAGGGCTGACAGTTACCGTGCGCCGGGCTCAGGCCGAGTTGCAGGACGGCCGGCTCTTCGACAAGGCGCCGAAATCCGCAGCTGGGCTGCGCTCCGTCTCGTTTCCGGCCGAACTGCTCGACGCGGTCACGCACCACCTGGAGCACTTCGCCGCTCCCGGCCGCGACGGTCACGTCTTCGTCGGGCCGCAGGGCGGGCAACTGCGGCGGAGCAACTTCCGGGACGACTGGGTCAAGGCCCGGAAGGCCGCGGGCGTCACGGCCGAGTTGCACTTCCACGATCTACGGCACACGGGCAACACGCTGGCCTCGATGGCCGGCGCCAGTACGCGGGAGCTGATGACGCGCATGGGGCACAGCAGCTCCCGGGCCGCGCTGATCTACCAGCACATGACCAGCGCCCGGGACCGGGCCATTGCGGACCGACTCGGGGCCATGATCCGCGACGACGGGGGAGGGGCCTTCGACTAGGAGATGTGGACTCCAGTACCGCATCAGGCAACGTTTGCCCTGTTCACGACATCGCTCGGCGTTCCTTCAACTCAGCAAGCCAAGTCCGTACCTGTTCGTCGTCGTGCAGGTAGCCGCCGCTCTCGCCCGCGGGGAGATCGACTCCGTAGAGGAGGTTCAGCGCCCACCAGGACAGGTCGTCCCAGGCGATCCCGTCCTCCATCACCCACCTTGCCGCCCAGCAGTCGGCCTCGTCCCGGGACAGCCGACCCGCGACAAGCTCAACGAAGCGATCTTCGATCTCATCAAGAGTTGGCCGGCCGCTGGCATCCATGCCCTGACCGTACAGGCAGGGCAAACGTCGCTTGATGCGGCACTAGTGGCACGCGTGTGGCACGGCCCCGGACACGACGAAGGGCCAGCCCGGGAGGAAACCCCTCCTGAGCTGGCCCTTCTGTCTGTGCCCCCGGCAGGATTCGAACCTGCGACACCCGCTTTAGGAGAGCGGTGCTCTATCCCCTGAGCTACGGAGGCGGGGCGCGTGGACGCCCTGGTCGGAGGGCTGACGGGCGGAGGGTCGGGAGCTCGGGTCCCGAGGTTGCGCCAGACGGCCGACTGACCGGTGACAGCGTAGCGGATGGGGATTGCCGGGGGTGTGCCGATGGCCCCATTGGGCGCGCGGGTGGTGGTCAGAGCCGGGTGATCGCGCGGGTGATCGCCGCGACCAGGGCGAGGACCGCCAGTGCGGCGACGACGAAGGCCACGTCGGCCATCGCTGCTCCCAGGGGGGTGAACGGAATCGGGGCCCTACGAGAAAAACCGCTCGCCGCCCCCGCGTCCGCGCCCTTGACGGGGTCCTTACGCCGCCGTGCTCGGCCTTGACGCGACATTGACGCTGCCCGCTGCCCTCGCCGGTGGGGTCGCCCCGCATCCGTCTCGTCGCCTTCCCCGGCGCCGCCCCCTGCCGTCCTCGCCTCGCCGCCCGCCCCTCGCGTCTCCGGGGTGTGCCACCCCCGCTCGGTGTCCATGGACGTCCGGTACCGTCCCCCGGGTGTCGTACGTCGAGAGTCCGTCGCGGGCCGAGGCCCTGCTGACCTCGCCCGGGGCGCCGTTCGCCGTCGTGCCCGGCGAGGACGGGCGGCTGGAGTACGCCTCCGGCCCCCGCACGCTGCGAGAGTTCGCCGAGGCCACCTGGGCGTTCGGCGACGCGCCGTTCCTGGTCGGCGAGGACGGCGCCGCGTACACGTACCAGGAGTTCCTCCGCGCCGCCTGCGGGCTCGCGCGGCGCCTGGCCGACGTGTACGGGCTGCGCCCCGGTGACCGGGCCGTCATCGCGGGGCGGAACCACCCCGAGTGGCAGGTGGCGTTCTGGGCGGCGCAGCTCGCCGGGCTGGTCGCCGTGCCGCTGAACGCCTGGTGGACGGCGGACGAGTGCGCGTACGCCCTGGACGACTGCGCGCCGGGCGCGCTGCTCGTGGACGACGAGCGGGCGTCGCTGCTGGGCGGCTGGGCCGCGCGGAACGGCGTACCGTGCCTCGACTTCCGGGAGGCCACCCACGGCGACGGCGACGATGTGGCGCCGCCCGCTGTGGACGTGCTGCCCGACGACGACGCGACCATCCTCTACACCTCCGGCACCACCGGCCACCCCAAGGGCGCCGTCGCCACTCACCGCGCGCAGGTCGCCGCCGCGATCAACCCCCGCTACCAGGCCGCGGCGGCCGCCCTGGACCGCGGCGCCCTGCCGGGTACGGGGCGGGCGCCGGTCTCGCTGACCACGTTCCCGTTCTTCCACGCCGCCGCGTTCACCTCCGTGTACGCCGTCATGGCGGTCGGCGGCACGCTCGTCATGATGCGCAAGTGGGACGCCGCCAAGGCCCTCGACCTCATCGACCTGCACCGCGTCACCCACTACGCGGGCGTGCCCACCACCGCCCTTCAGCTGCTCGACGCGGCCGCCGGGCAGCGGCTGGCCACCCTCACGAACCTGAACACCGGCGGCGCCCCCGCCCCGCCCGCACTGGTGCGCCGCCTTGCCGAGGCGTACGGCGACCGGATCGAGCCGCGCAACGGCTACGGGCTGACCGAGACCTGCGGCGGAGTCCTCGCCCACTACGGCGAGGCGTACCGCCGACGGCCCGACAGCGTGGGCCGCCCCACGCCGGTCACCGAGACGCGCGTCGCCGGGCCCGACGGGCGGCCGCTGCCCGACGGGGAGACCGGTGAACTGCTGCTGCGCGGTCAGAGCCTCGTGCGCGGCTACTGGCGCGACCCGGAGGCGACGGCGGCGGCGTTCACGGCGGACGGCTGGTTCCGGACCGGCGACCTCGCCGTGGTGCGGGAGGACGGGCGGGTGAGCGTCGTGGACCGCATCAAGGACGTCGTGATCCGGGGCGGCGAGAACGTGTACTGCGTCGAGGTCGAGGCAGCCCTGTACGGGCATCCCGCCATTGCCGAGGCCGCCGTGCTGGGTGTCCCGCACCCCGTCCTGGGCGAGGAGGTCGCCGCGGTGGTACGGCTCCGGGGCGGGCCCGGCGCGGTCACGGCCGAGGAGCTGCGGGCGCACGTCGCGCGGGGCCTCGCCGCGTACAAGGTGCCCGCGCACGTCGTCGTACGGGACGTGCCGCTGCCCCGGAACGCGGGCGGGAAGGTCCTGAAGGACGAGCTGCGGCGGTCCTACGCGCGCGTAGGCGAGGGCGAAGGGGTATAGGGCGCTCCGAGGCGAGCCGGAGAGGCGCAGAGCAGCGGCCCCGGGGCGGTGCGGGGACGACGGCGGGCAGGCGGCAGCGGTCCGCCGCGCGCCTCAGCGGCGCCTCACCCGTACGCGGTCCCCATGCGCCGCCTCAGCCGCGTGTCACCCGCACCCGGTACGCCCCGTTCCGCTCGCGGGAGAGGACTGTCACGGTCACCCCGGCCGCCCCGTCATGAAACGTTTCGCCTGGGCCGTACGGCGCGTCCGACAGTTCCGCGTGCACGTTGGGGCGACGCGTGCAGCCCCCGCTGTCACGGTCGCCGTCCTCGACGGTCACGGGTCCCTGGCCCGTGTCCACGTCGGCCCGCACCCGGTAGACCAGCACGCCCGGGTCGCACACCGCCTCGTCGTTGCCCTCGCGGGTGCGGACCTCCATCGCGTACCCGGCCAGCTCGCCCAGCGGCACCACCGCCAGTTTCACGCCCTTCCCTGGCCGGGCCAGCGGCGTGAGCGTGTACTCGCGGGTGCCGCGCTTCGCCGCGCAGCGGACCTGGTCCGCGTCGAGCCACCCCAGCTTCCACTTGTGCCAGCCCAGCAGGTCGTTGTTGGCCCCCCAGTCCTCGGACATGATGTCCCAGTGGCCGACCGCCGCCCCGCCCTCGGCGGTGTACAGGTCGGGCAGGCCGAAGACGTGGCCGTTCTCGTGCGGCAGCACCCGGTAGCCGGTCTCGTGGAACGACCCGGAGCCGTCGTCCTGGCGGCTGTACACGAACGACGTGTTCGACAGCGTCACGCCGTCCGCGCTGGGCGCCTCGCCGTTCCCGGAGAACGTGACGGACAGGACCGTGTCCAGCGCCGAGGGGCCCGCGTTCGGCGTGACCAGGACGTTGACCAGGTCGTACGCGCTGAAGTCGACGCGTTCGTCGGCCGCCTCCACGATGTGCTCGACCAGCTGCCGGTACCCCGGCTCGTACGGCGCGCCGCGGTCGATGCCGTACGCGGGGAACGGCAGCGGCATCCGCAGCCAGTCCGGCACGGGTGCGTAGGGCATGTATCGCAGCCGCCCGTACGAGCTGACGCGGAACCAGTCGGCGGTCTGCGGGAAGAACTCCGCGAACCGGCGCATCGCGGGGCCCTCGCCCGGCGCGTCCGGGAAGTCGATCATCAGGTTGAGGGCGCGGACCACGCCCGTGGAGCTGGCGTAGCCGGGCGGGGTGGGGATGCCCTCGGACATCTGCACGCCGCTCTCCGCCCGGATGCGGCAGGCGGCGAGGCTTGCCGTGTCGGCCGACTCGGCGAGCGCCCGCGTGGCCGGGTCGGTCGCCGCCGGGCCCCCCGTGACGGGGACGGGGCCGTGGAGTGTGGCGCTCGCCGTGGCGAGGGCGGCCACGGCCAGCGCCGTGACGGTTCCGATCGCGGCCGTCCTGCGTATTCGCCGTCGCCGGCTGGTCGGCTGCTGCATGGCCAACAGCCTGTTCCGGCGGGTGCGGGGGCGCTCGCCGGGTGGCCCGATCGTGGGAACGCTCACGGTGAGTGACGGAGGTCACATCTAGCTGGGAACAAACGGGGAGGTGGTCCCCGTTTGGGAGGGTGACATCGGTAAGCGGGGAGCAGCTCCCCGGTTGCCGGTGGCTTTCCCTTCCGGTACGAGCCTTCGGGTGCGAGAGAGGAGTCGGCTGTGACCGCCATGACCACCACCTCGGGTGCGGGCGCCTCCGTCGCCGCGGGTGCCGCGGCCCCGGCGCGACGCGTCGCGTCCGGTGCGTCGCCCGCGTCCGGCGTGTACGCCACGTCCGATGTGTCCGCCGCGTGGGGTGTGCCGACCGCCTCCGGCGCGTGCGCGGCCTCCGGCTCGTCGGGCGCGTCCGGCGGTTCCGGTACGGGCCGGGCCGGGCGGCCTCGCGCGGACGCGCTGCGCAACCGGGAGCGGATCGTCGCGGCCGCGCGCGAGATGCTCGTCGAGTCCGGGGCCGACGCCCCGCTGGACGAGATAGCCCGCCGCGCCGGAGTGGGCAACGCCACCGTGTACCGGCACTTCCCGGACCGTACGACGCTCGTCCACGAGGTCGTCGTCTCGGTCATGGCGCGCATAGCCGACAGCGCCGAGCGGGCCGCCGCCGAGGAGCCGGAGCCGTTCGCCGCGGTCCGCCGCTTCACGCACGAGGCGGCCGACGAGCGGATAGGCGCCCTCTGCCCCATGCTGTCCGGCGTCTTCGAGCCCGACGAGCCGTGCATCGCCGCCGCGCGCGACCGGCTGGAGACGGCGGTGCTGGGGCTGTTCGAGCGGGCCCAGAAGGCGGGGAGGATGCGCTCCGATGTCGCCGTCGGGGATCTGCTGGTGGCCCTGTCCCAGCTGACCAGGCCGCTGCCCGGCATCGCCTGCCCGGTCAACGACCAGTTCGTCCACCGCCACCTCCAGCTGCTGCTGGACGGCCTGGAGGCCCCCGGCCGCTCGGAGCTGCCCGGCGCGCCCGCGACCCTGGAGGGCCTCCGGCGGCCCGCCGCCCCGGAAAGCCACGAGGACCACGAGGACCACGAAGGCCCCGAGCAGCAGAGCCGCCTCTGACCGACGCGACCCCGACGCCTCCTGACGCCTCCCGACGCCGAGTCCGGGTGGCCGTACCCGCCACAGCCCGTGAAGCAGCCGCCTTCCGGCTGCCCGGCTTCCCGGGCTCCTCGAACGTCCCCGGCTTCGAACGCCTCGCTTTCCCTGGACGCTCCGACCCCCCGTGCCCCTCGAACGCTCCGCGCTTCTGCCTCTCGCACTCCTTGACGCCCTGAGGTTCTTCCCCGGGCGCTCCTGACGACCCATTAGGTGGCCACACCCATGTCGAAAATCCCTGAACCGGCGGCCGCGGCGCTGCCCGACCCGCGGCGCTGGAGAGCACTCGTCTTCATCGCCCTCGCACAGCTGATGGTGGTGCTCGACGCGACCATCGTGAACATCGCGCTGCCCTCCGCCCAGCAGGACCTGGGCATATCCGACGGCAACCGCCAGTGGGTCATCACCGCGTACGCCCTGGCCTTCGGCGGGCTGCTGCTGTTCGGCGGGCGAATAGCCGACCTGTGGGGCCGCAAGCGGACGTTCGTCGTCGGCCTGATCGGCTTCGCCGCCGCGTCCGTGCTGGGCGGCGCGGCGACCGGTGAGGCGATGCTGCTCGGCTCCCGCGCGCTGCAGGGCGTGTTCGGCGCGCTCCTGGCGCCCGCCGCGCTGTCGCTGCTCGCCGTGATGTTCACCGAGGGCCGCGAGCGGGCCAAGGCGTTCGGCATCTACGGCGCCATCGCGGGCGGCGGCGGCGCGGTCGGCCTGATCCTGGGCGGTTTTCTCACCGAGTACCTGGACTGGCGCTGGACGTTCTACGTCAACGTCCCGTTCGCCGTGGTGGCCGCCGTCGGCGCGTACTTCGTGATCCGCGAGCCCGCCGGGACCCGCAACCGCTCGCCGCTCGACGTCCCCGGCGTCGTCCTGTCCACGCTGGGCCTGGTCGCTCTCGTGTACGGCTTCACGCGCGCGGAGACGTACGGCTGGACCGAGGACTGGACGATCATCGTGTTCGCCGCGTCCGTGGTGCTGCTGGGCTCGTTCGTCGCCGTCGAGTCGGTGATGAGGCACCCGCTGCTGCCGCTGCGCGTCCTGGCCGACCGCAACCGCGCGGGCGTGTACCTCTCCCTGGGGCTCGCGGTCATCGCGATGTTCGGCCTCTTCCTCTTCCTCACCTACTACCTCCAGGTGGTGAAGGGCTTCTCGCCGCTCAAGACCGGCTTCGCGTTCCTGCCGATGGTGGTCGGCATGATCACCGGCTCCACGCAGATCGGAGCGCGGCTGATGACCCGCGTCCCGCCGCGCCTGCTGATGGGCCCCGGCTTCCTGTCGGCCTCCGTCGGCATGCTGCTGCTGACCCAGCTGGAGATCGACTCCTCGTACGTGGGTCTGATCCTGCCCGCGCAGCTGCTGCTGGGCCTCGGCATGGGTACGGCGTTCATGCCGGCGATGTCCCTGGCGACGCACGGCGTGCAGGCGCGTGACGCGGGGGTGGCGTCCGCGATGGTGAACACCTCGCAGCAGGTCGGCGGCGCCATCGGGACGGCCCTGCTGAACACGATCGCCGCCTCCGCGACCACCGCGTACGTCACCTCGCACGCCGCGTCGGCGACCACTCCGGAGGCGCTGCGGCTGGTGCAGCTCCAGGCCATGGTGGAGGGCTACACGTCGGCCATCTGGTGGGCGGTCGGCATCCTCGCCGTCGCCGCCTCCATCGCGGTGGCGATGGTCGACACCGGCCGCCCGAACGCCGCTCCGGGCGGCGCGGTGAAGGACGGCGCGCCCGACGACGAGGTCCCGGTGCCGGTCCTGGCCCACTGACCCCGGCTCGGCACCCCCGACGTTCGCCCGCCCTGGTTCCGCTGCCTCAGCGGAGCCAGGGCAGGTCCGCGTTCGGGTCCGATGGCTCCAGCGCGTCGGCCACCACGCGCATGATCGCGCCGAGCTGATCGACCTGCTCGGGCGTGAGCCGGTCGAACATGGCCTGCCGTACGGCCTCGACGTGGCCGGGCGCGCTGTGGCGCAGCACCTCGAAACCCTCGTCCGTCAGGTACGCGTTCTGGCCGCGCTTGTCGGAAGGGCAGTCTTCGCGGCGCACCCAGCCGTTCTTCTCCAGGCGCGCGATGGCGTGGGAGAGCCGGGAGCGGGTGATCTTGGCGCCCTTCGCCAGCTCCGTCATCCGCATCCGGCGGCGGGGCGCCTGGGAGAGCTGGACGAGCAGTCCGTAGTAGATGTGCGGCATCCCCGCGTCCCGCTGGAGCTGCCGGTCGAGGTGGTCCTCCAGGAGCATGGTGGCGTGGAGGTACGACCGCCAGACGCGCTGCTCGCGGTCGGTGAGCCAGCGCGGCTCCGTCGGTGAGCCCGACCCGGGTGCGCCATCGCCGTCGATGGATGCGGTGTTCATGTATCCACTCTACTTCTTCTTGAAGATTCAACTAAGCGGCGCTACCGTGGTACCCGAGACAAGCTTGAAGGTTCAAGCTTGAGCCTCCTGCGACGCTAAGAGGACCCGCCATGACCGACACCGCCACCGCGGAGCGGATGCCCGCCCTGTACCTCTCCCATGGCGCCCCGCCGCTCGCCGATGATCCCGTGTGGCCCGGCCAGCTCGCCGCGTGGGCGGCCGACCTGCCCCGGCCGAAGGCGATCCTCATGGTGTCGGCCCACTGGGAGGAGGCCCCGCTCGCACTCGGCGCCACCCGGACCGTGCCGCTCGTCTACGACTTCTGGGGCTTCCCCGAGCACTACTACCGCGTCCGCTACCAGGCCCCCGGCGCACCGGCGCTCGCGGAGGCGGTCCGCAAGCTGCTGCGCGCCCCCGGTACGCCCGTACAGGACATCCCGGACCGGGGCCTCGATCACGGGGCGTACGTGCCGCTCGTCGAGATGTTCCCGGACGCCGACATCCCGGTCCTCCAGGTGTCCCTGCCGACCCTCGACCCGGCCAGGCTGATGGAGCTCGGACGCAGGCTGGCTCCCCTGCGCGACGAGGGCGTTCTGATCGTCGGCAGTGGCTTCTTCACCCACAACCTGGCCGCGCTGCGGCAGGGCGGCATCCCCGCGTGGTCGGCCGAGTTCGACGAGTGGGGCCGTCGCGCCCTGGCCGAGCGGGACGTGGACGGCCTGCTGGACTTCCTGCACAAGGCACCCGCCGGGCGGCTCGCCCATCCGCGTACCGAGCACTTCGCCCCGCTGTTCGTGACGCTCGGCGCGGCGGACGCGGCGGGCGAGCTCGACATGGGCCGCAGCGTCATCGACGGCTTCTGGATGGGCCTGGCGAAGCGTTCCGTCCAGTTCGGCTGACCGGCCGCACCTCAACCCTCACAGGTCAGCCGTCCGACGATCCGATCAGCTCCACGGCCCGCACGGCGGCGCCCAGCGCCGCCGGGTCGCCCACGTCGAGGGCGGTGTCGGCGAACTTGATGGCGTGGTCGTCGCCGTGCGCGGCGGCCCGCCCGAACACGTCCTCGGCCGTCAGGGCGCTCGTCTCGTACGACGTGTCGTACGACGTGGGGCCCGACGGCGTGTACGCGGCCGTGACCGCCGCGCTCGCCGCCCACGCCGCGCCGACGCTGGGCGCCCACAGCTCGCGGGGCAGCGCGGGCAGCGTACGCAGTACGGCGTTGGGCGCCGTCGCGGCGTGGACCAGCATGACGGGCTCGCCGTGCGCGTGCGTGGCGTACCGGTGCGTGGCGGCGGTGACGAGTTCGGTGAGGCGCACGCGCGCGGTGTCCGGGTCCACGCCGTCGGCGCCCCACCGCGGCAGGGCGGTCAGCTGCGCCAGCCGGTGCCGGATGCCCGCGGACTGGTCGGGAACCGCCGGTACGGCGTCCAGGGCGGCCGCGGCGGTGGGCGCGGCGTCCAGGGCGGTGAGCGGTGGCAGCGGCTGGTGGCGGGCGGCCCAGTAGCCGAGGGCGTGCGCCAGCTCGGTGACGCGCGGGGCGGTCTCCCCGGTGGTCAGCAGCGTCCGTACGGAGTGCCCGACGCGGATCACCGGGTGGGTGGCGCCCCCCGCGATGCCGGGCAGCAGCCGGGGCCACCACTCGGCGAGCACGTCACGCCAGGGGCGCTCGGCGGTCTCCCGCTCGAAGTGCCGGGCCCAGTCCGTGATGCGGGCCGGGTCGCCCAGCGCCTCACGCCAGTTCTCGGGCGTCACGCGCGCGTAGGGGGCGGGCAGGTCCTCCAGCTTGGCCCGGTACGCGTCGATCCACCGGTGGACGCTCGCCGCGTGACCGTGCCGTACGAGTGCCTCGACCGCCATCGGCGCGTGGTTGCTGAGCCACCCCTGCCGCTCGGGCCCCGAGGCGTGCAGCCGCTCCAGCGCCTCGTCGAGCACCCCGGTCCTGTCAGGCGCCTCGTCGAGCTCCCCGGTCCTGTCAGCCGTCTCGATGTCGTCCATGCACCGGACCCTAGGCACCTCCGTACGTCGCCGTAACCGCCCGGAGGCCCAACACGGCCGCGCCCCCGGACCTACTCCTCCGGCCCCAGGCGGCCCAGGACTCACCCCGTCCCGGATGCTGCGGCGGAAGATTGGGTCTCGCGCCGGAACATTCCGGGCGGTCGGCCCGTTGATCCGAGCAACCACGAAAGTGCTGGAGCGGTCCTTCCAGCCGAAGCCCCCAGGCGTTCACGTGGAATCGCGGGGCGACCACGAGGGGCGGGGCCGATCGGGGACGGGGGTAACCGTGACGCATGTGACGGCAGTCTCACACGCGGACGCCATACGGCTCCACGAAGGCCGACGAGGCGGTCACCGACCCGCTCCGACCTGCGTTTCTGCCCTCACGATCAGCGGGCACCCCGCCCTTCGGGCCGCACAGGGTACTGCATGATCCGCGAAATCGATGGGCGGCATGGGAATTCTGTCCGGATTCCACTCGTTGTTTCCGTCGGATGCAGGGCACCCGGAAGGGTGTCGCGACCTACTCAGTAAGGGAGCTCGCATGGCAACCCGTGCCGTCGCCCGTCCGGAGTCCGCCAGCACCGGGACCGATCGGGCCAACAGCGTTCGCGCCGTGGGCGGGGAGATCGCCGACCGCGACCTGGTCGGCATGTACCTCGACGAGATCGCGCGCACGCCGCTGCTCGACGCCGCCAAGGAAGTCGAGCTGTCCCAGATCATCGAAGCCGGTGTCTACGCCCAGCAGATCCTGGACGGAGAGGTGGAGACCGAGGCCGGTGGCGCGACCCGCGAGGAGCTGGAGCGCCTGGTCGCCGAGGGCGAGCGCGCGAAGGACGTCTTCATCCGTTCCAACCTGCGCCTGGTGGTCGCCGTGGCCCGGCGCTACCCGCGCAGCGGGCTGCCCCTGCTGGACCTGATCCAGGAGGGCAACGCGGGCCTGGTGCGCGCCGTGGAGAAGTTCGACTACACGAAGGGCTTCAAGTTCTCGACGTACGCGACGTGGTGGATCCGCCAAGCCATCACGCGGTCCATCGCGGACCAGTCGCGCACGATCCGGCTCCCCGTCCACCTGGTGGAGGAGCTGGGCCGCATCCGCCGTGTGCAGCGCGAGTTCAACCGCGAGCACGGCCGCGACCCGGAGCCCGCCGAGATCGCCGCCGACCTGGGGTCCACGCCGGAGCGCGTCACCGACGTACTCGACTGGGCCCGCGACCCGGTGTCGCTGAACATGTCCGTGGACGACGCCGGTGAGACCCAGTTCGGTGACCTTCTGGAGGACACGTCGGCGGTGTCGCCCGAGCAGTCGGTGCTCACCCTGCTGCGCAGCGAGGAGCTGGACGACCTGATCGACCGCCTCGACCACCGCACGGCGTCCATCATCCGGATGCGGTACGGCATCGAGGACGGCCGGGAGCGGACGCTCACGGAGGTCGGCAAGGAGCACGGCCTGACCCGCGAGCGCATCCGCCAGATCGAGAAGCACGCCCTGCTGGAGCTGAAGCGCATGGCCCGCGACACGGGCTTCGACGCGGCGGCGTGAGGCCGAAGGGCCGAGGCCGGAAGGCCCGGGAGCCTGCAGGTTTCAAGGTCCCGGAAGGCCCGAGGTCCCGAAGGCCCTGACGGCCCCGGGTGCGAGCCACGCGGCTCGTGGCCCCCACAAACCCACCGTCCCGCCCGGATTCCCCCCAGGGGCGGGACGGTGGCCAGACCCGCAGCCCCCCGCCTCCCCCCCCCCGGCGAGGGGCTGCGGCCTGCGCGCCCCGGTCCTTGCCGCCCGGGACCCGCCCGCGCACCCTCGGGCGCTGCGGCCCTGGGGTGCCCGTATGCCCGTTCATGCCCGTTTCTCTGCCCGAACCTGTTTACTTCGGCCCTCCCGGTCCGTACGGTGGAGAAGGAACCGCAGGTCCGGCCATGAACGGATGTAAACGGACATGTACGCACCGGAGCGCCAGCAAGCGATCCTCCGCCTCGCTCGCGAGAGCGGACGCGTGGACGTGCTCTCCCTCGCCGACGAGTTCCAGGTCACCGCCGAGACGATCCGGCGCGACCTGAAGGCCCTCGACCGGGCCGGCCTCGTCCGCCGCGTCCACGGCGGCGCCATCCCCGCCGGTCGCCTCGACTTCGAACCGGACCTCGCGGAGCGCGAGTCCACCGCCGCCGATGAGAAGGACCGCATCGCGCGGGCAGCCCTCGCCGAACTGCCCGAGGACGGCAGCGTCATCCTCGACGCGGGCTCCACGGTCGGACGGATCGCCGCCGTGATCCCCCCGGACCGCTCGCTCACCGTCGTCACCCACGCGCTCACCACCGCCGCCCGCCTCGCCGACCACCCCGGGATCGCCCTCCACCTCGTCGGCGGCCGTGTCCGGCACCGCACCCGCGCCGCCGTGGACGCCTGGGCGCTCCGCTCGTACGAGGAGATCCGCGCGGACGTCGTGTTCGTAGGGGCCAACGGCTTCTCCCTCGCCCACGGCCTCACCACCCCCGACCTCGCGGAAGCCGCCGTGAAACGGGCCGTCGTCGCCGCCGCGCGCCGAGTCGTCCTCCTCGCGGACTCCGCCAAGCACGGACAGGACCACTTCGCCCGCTTCGGCGACCTCACCGACATCGACCTGCTCATCACCGACACGGGCCTCAGCCCCCAGGACGCGGCCGCCATCGAGGCCGCGGGAACGGAAGTCGTACGCGCATGATCCTCACCGTCACCCCCAACCCCTCCCTGGACCGGACCTACGACGTACCGGCCCTGGAGCGGGGCGAGGTGCTGCGGGCGACCGGCGAGCGCACCGACCCGGGCGGCAAGGGCGTCAACGTGTCGCGGGCCCTCACGGCGGCCGGACACGACACCCTCGCCGTCGTCCCGCTCGGCGGCGCCGCAGGAGCGCTCGTCGCGGAACTGCTCGCCGGGCAGGGTATCGACATCGCCCCCGTCCCCATCGGCGGCCACACCCGCTCCAACATCGCCGTCGCCGAGCCGGACGGCATCCTCACCAAGGTCAACGCGCCGGGCCCGAAGCTCACGCCCGGCGAGTCCGAGGCGCTCCTCGCGGCCGTCGGCGCCCACGCCGCCGGCGCGGACTGGGTCGCCTGCTGCGGCAGCCTCCCGCAGGGCCTCGCCCCCACCTGGTACGCCGACCTCGTCACCCGCGCGCACGGCCACGGCTCCCGTACCGCGCTCGACACGTCCGGGCCGTCCCTGCTGGTCGCCCTGCGCGGCCGGCCCGACGTGGTGAAGCCCAACGCGCGGGAGCTCGCCGAGGCGGTCGGCCGGCCCCTGTCCACCGTGGGCGACGCCGTGAAGGCCGCCGAGGAGTTGCGGGCCGCGGGCGCCGGAGCCGTACTGGCCAGCCTCGGCGCGGACGGCCAGCTCCTGGTCGCCGCGGACGGCGTCTGGTACGGCAACGCACCCGTGACCGCCGTCCGCAGCGACGTGGGCGCGGGCGACGCGTCCCTGTCCGGGTTCCTCGCGGCGGGAGGCGAGGGGCCGACCGCCCTGGCCGCCGCCGTCGCACACGGTGCCGCCGCCGTACAGCTGCCCGGCAGCCAGATGCCGACCCCCGCCCACCTGGACCCGTCAGTGGTCACCGTGACCACCGACATCCCCCTCGACCGCGCGCTCGGCGGATGTGCCCGGTGAGCGACATGATCACGGCGGACCTGGTCGATCTGGACCTGGCCGCGCAGACGAAGCAGGAAGCGGCCCGCTCGCTCGCCGCGCGCATGGTGGCCCTTGGCCGCGTCACCGACCTGGACGGCTTCCTCGCCGATGTCGCGGCGCGCGAGGCGCAGATGCCGACCGGCCTCGACGGCGGCATCGGCATCCCGCACTGCCGCAGCGCGCATGTCACGGAGCCGACCCTGGCGTTCGGCCGGGCGGCCCACGGCATCGACTTCGGCGCGGCGGACGGCCCGGCCGACCTGGTGTTCCTGATCGCCGCCCCAGAAGGCGCCGACGACGCGCACCTGACGATCCTGTCGTCCCTGGCGCGCAGCCTGATGGACCCGGAGTTCACGGCCGCGCTGCGGGCCACGGCCTCGGCGGCGGAGGCGGCGGCCCTGCTGCGCGGCGAGGAACCACCAGCGGAGGCGGGAGCGGCAGACCCGGACCAGGCGCCCGGTCGCGGCAAGGTGAGCGAGACAGCCCCGACGGAGACAGCCGGGACGGCTCCCGCCGACGAAACCCCCGCACAACCCTTCCGCATCGTCGCGGTCACCTCCTGCCCCACCGGCATCGCCCACACCTACATGGCCGCGGAGGCGCTGGAGCAGGCGGGGCGCGACGCCGGCGTCGAGGTCAGCGTCGAGACGCAGGGCTCGGCCGGGTTCCTCCGGCTCGACCCGGCCCTCATCGCCGCCGCCGATGGCGTGATCCTCGCCCATGACATCGCCGTACGGGAGAAGGAACGGTTCGCGGGGAAGCCGACCGTGGACGTCGGCGTGAAGGCGGGCGTCAACCGGGCGGCCGAGCTGATCGCGGAGGTACGGGAGAAGGCAGCGCGCGGCGAGACCACCGCACCGGCGGGCGCCGTCGCCGCCCCCGGCACCGCCGCGCCGGTGGACCGGGAGGGCGCCCCCGGCGAGGGCTACGGCGCCCGGCTCCGCGCCTGGCTGATGTCCGGCGTCAGCTACATGGTCCCGTTCGTCGCCGCGGGCGGTCTGCTCATCGCCCTGGGCTTCGCGATCGGCGGCTGGGACATCGACAAGGCCCCGTCCGTCGCCGAGCACTTCGCGTGGGGCCGGGCGGACAGCTGGGCGGCGCTGATGTTCCAGACCGGCGGCCTGGCGTTCGGGTTCCTGGTCCCGGTCCTGGCGGGCTACATCGCGTACGGGATGGCGGACCGGCCCGGCCTGGTGCCCGGCTTCGTGGGCGGCGCGGTGGCGTTGACCATCGATGCGGGCTTCCTCGGCGGTCTGGCGGCCGGTCTGCTGGCGGGCGCGGTGGTGCGGGGCGTCCAACGGCTCAGGGTGCCGTCCGTGCTGCGCGGCATCATGCCGGTCGTGGTCATCCCGCTCGTCGCGTCGGCGGTGGTCGGCTTCCTGATGTTCCTGGTGGTCGGCAAACCGATCGCCGCGCTGCAAGGGGCGCTCACCGACTGGCTGTCCGGGCTGGGCGGCGCCAACGCCGTGCTGCTCGGCGCGCTCCTGGGCCTGATGATGTGCTTCGACCTGGGCGGCCCGGTCAACAAGGTGGCGTACGCCTTCGCCGTGGGCGGCCTGACCACGCCGAACGAGGGTTCCTTGAAGGTCATGGCCGCCGTGATGGCCGCCGGTATGGTGCCGCCGCTGGCGATGGCGCTGGCCACGACCGTGCGGGGCCGCCTGTTCACCCGGGCCGAGCGCGAGAACGGCAAGGCGGCGTGGGTGCTGGGCGCGTCGTTCATCTCGGAGGGCGCGATCCCGTTCGCGGCGGCCGACCCGCTGCGGGTCATCCCGTCGGCGATGGCGGGCGGCGCGGTCACGGGGGCGCTGTCGATGGCGTTCGAGGCGACGCTGCGGGCCCCGCACGGCGGTGTCTTCGTGGTGCCGCTGATCGGCAACCCGTTCCCGTACCTCGCGGCCGTCCTCGCCGGGACGGTCGTGAGCGCGGCCCTGGTCATCGCCCTCAAGTCCGCCCGCAAGCGCCCCCGGGCCGACGGTGAACCGGCCCCCTCCACGGAGCACGAGGCGCCCGCCCCCGCCTGACCCACTGCCCCGCCCGCCGCCCAAGCCCTTCCCCTGCGGGCCGCGGCCCTGCATACTCCCCTCATATTCATCAATATGACTAATCATGTCTATGGCTGGTCGTGTCCCATTCCGGGGGAGGGGAGAGCCGATGGCTCTGCGGCATGCCGTGCTCGCGGCGCTGCTCGACGAGGAACTCAGCGGCTACCAGCTGGCCAAGGCGTTCGGCCTGGGCGTGGCGAACTTCTGGCACGCCCAGCCGCAGCAGCTGTACGCCGAGCTGGCCAGGCTGGAGAAGGACGGACTGGTCACGGGCCGCGAGGTGGTCCAGGAGAACCGGCCCAACAAGCGCCTGTTCAAGGTCACCGACGCGGGCCTCGGAGAGCTGGAGGCGTTCGCGGCGGCCTCCGCCAAGCCGTCGTTCATCCGCGACGACCTGCTCGTCAAGGTCCATGCCGCCGACCACGTCGATACGGACACCCTGATCGCGCAGCTCACCGAACGCGCCGACTTCGCCCGCGCCAAGGCCGAACTGCTCGGCAAGCTGCTGCGCTCCCTGCGCGGGGAGGGGCGCGACGAGGACGAGTACCTGCGGCACGGCGAGCGGATCGGCCCGTACCTGACGTGTCTGCGCGGCCTCGCCTTCGAGGAGGGCAACCGGGACTGGTGCGAACGCACCGCCCAAGTACTCCGCGAGCGCCAGAAGCGGCAGGCGCAGCACGGGCAGCAGGAGCACCAGAAGCGTCCACAGCAGGAGCGTCAGCAGCAGCGCGGAGCGCGGGAGAGGCGGGACGTCCATGCCCGGCGTTGAGTCCCGAGACGACAGCGGGCCCCGAGAGGACGAGCCCCCGCACGGCCGCCACCCCCACCGGTACGCGCGGTACGTGGCGCTGGGCGACAGCCAGACCGAGGGCCTCGGGGACGGCGACGACCTGACCGGCCTGCGCGGCTGGGCGGACCGGTTCGCCGACCACCTCGTACGGCACAGCCCCGGCCTGCGGTACGCGAACCTCGCCGTACGCGGCAGGCTCGCCCATCAGGTCCGCGCCGAGCAACTGGCGCCCGCCCTGGCCCTACGGCCCGACCTGGTCACCGTGGTGGCCGGGATGAACGACCTGCTGCGGCCCCGGTTCGACGCCGACGAGGTCGCCGGGCACCTGGAGGTCATGTTCGCGGCGCTCACGGCGGGCGGCGCCCGGGTCGCCACGCTGACGTTCCCGGACCTGACGCGGATCATCCCGGTCGCCCGCCCGCTAAGCGCCCGCGTCCCCGCCCTGAACGCGCGGATCAGGCAGGCCGCCTCCCGCCACGGCGTCACCGTCGTGGAGACGGTCCACCACCCGGTCGTCACCGACCCCCGCCTGTGGACCCCGGACCGGCTGCACGCCTCGCCGCTCGGCCACCAGCGGATCGCCGACGCCATGGCGCACGCCCTGGGCCTGCCCGGCAGCGACGACGCCTGGACGCGCGCCCTCCCGCCACCGGACACCCAGGCCCCCGGTACCCGGCAGGCGGCCATCGCGGAACTCCGCTGGGCGGCGACCTACCTGGGCCCGTGGCTGGCCCGCAGACTCCGGCGCCGCTCCTCGGGCGACACCCGCACCGCCAAGCGCCCCCGGCTCACACCCGTGCACCCCCCGTCACGGCCCCCCACGGCCCAGCCGGACCGGGATACGCCACACCCCGCGAAGGAACCCACCTAGGCCCCCGAGGGCGTCCTCCCGCACCCCGTGCCGCCGCCCGCGCCCGTAGACGCCGAGCCGACCCGCCCGTACGGCCCGGGCCCGCACCGAGAGCCGCCCGGCCTCCGTGCGGGTCCGCGCGCGCTCACCGGGTCCGCGCCGCGCGTACCTCCATCGCCGCCCGGGCCGTGTGCTCGTCCTCGTACACCTCGCACATGTGCCGGCCGTCCGGCGTCGCCGTGTGCTCGACCTCCCACACGCTCATCTCCGTCCCGTCCATCAGCAGGAACGCGTGCTCGTACAGCGAGAAACCGGCGTCCCGGCCGCCCGCCACTCCGCACTGCCGTCCGAACACCTGCTGGATGTGGTGCGCGAACGCGCCGCGCAGCCGGGCGGCGACGGCCTCGCCCGGCCGGTCGGCGTTCTCCGCGCGGCGCAGCACCCGGCGCGCGTGGTCCGCCGAGTTCTCCAGCACGTACCGGCGCGGCGCCGGCGTGAACGGCCGCACGAGCAGCGCGCTCAGCAGCTCCAGATCCGCGTCCAGGTCGTCGTCCAGCGGATCGGCCCGCCCCACGGTGCAGGGCTGGCCGAACGTCGCCGACAGCCGCGCCGCGGCGAGCCGCACCTCCGCCTCGTCCGCGTACAGCTCGTGGTGGTCCCGGCCGTCCGGGCCCGTGTGGTGCACCAGCTCCCACAGCGTCAGCGACTCGCCGTCAGCCAGCAGGTACGTGTGCCGGTAGGTCGCCCGGTGCAGGGCCGGGCTGTGGTGCGACGAGTGCAGCGCACTCGCGTGAGCCAGCGCGGAACGCAGCCGCTCGACCAGGGCATCGGGCAGGTCGAAGGAGTTGAGCGCCCGCCCCAGGAGCCGCTCGACATGCAGCTCCGTGGTCTCGTACGGATCGTTCCGATCGATCGGATCGTTCAAGGTGGGTCTCCAGGCCGTCGCCGCGTGTTACTCGATGCTTGCTCAAGGTAGTGCCTCGGTACGACAACGCGACCGGCTTCCGGAAAACGAAGGGCGCGCGAGGCTAGTTCCCGCGCGCCCCCTGCCGGAGGGGTCAACGCCCCGCTCCATGCGCTTTGTTCACGCCGTCCAGGCCGTTTGCTCAGCCGTCACCCGAGGGCGCGCCCGGCTCGGACGGTGTTCCGTACAGAGCCCGGTATGACGGGAAGTCGCCACCTGGGCCCTTCAGCGGCCGCGCGGCCAGCACGGCCCGTACGATCGAGCGCGCCACGACATCCGCGGCCGCCTCCAGCACGGCGTTCAGCGCGAGCGGTTCGCGCCCCCGCGTGAGCGGGCGCGCGCCGGTCGCCAGGGTGAAGACGGTGTCCCCGTCGTTCAGCAGGTGAGCGGGCCGAATGGCGCGCGCGATGCCGTCGTGCCCCGCCCCCGCGACCTTCTTGGCTTGAGCCCGCGTCAGGTCGGCGTCCGTTCCGACCACCACGAGCGTCGTGTTCATCAGCGGCGTACTGCTCCGCTCGCGCGCCTCCGCCAGTCGCAGGGCCGCCGCCGCGTGCACCTCGGGCGCCGGATACGCGGGCCGCCCCGGTGTGCCCTCCACCGCGAAGGCCGGGTCGCCGTACGCCCCGTGGAGGACGCCCGTCGATGGGTCGACCGGCGAGCCCACCGCGTTCACCACGACCAGCGCGGCCACCGTCACCCCCGAACCCTCCAGCACCGTCCCGGCCGTGCCGACCCCGCCGCGCAGCCCGCCCGCGACCGCCCCCGTACCGGCGCCCACGTTCCCGCACTCCACCGGGGCGCCCGGTTCCGACGCGGCGGCCGCCTCCACCGCGGCCCGGCCGGTCGCCGCACCGGGCCTCGCCCGCCAGTCGCCGCCCCGCCCCAGGTCGAAGAGGCACGCGGCCGGCACCACCGGCACGACCTGCCCGGCCGCCGGCCCGACCCGGACCCCGCGGCCCTGCTCCTCCAGCCGGGCCATCACGCCCCCGGCCGCGTCCAGCCCGTACGCGCTGCCGCCTGTGAGCACGAGGGCGTCGATCCGGTCCACCAGGTTGCTCGGGTCCAGCGCGTCCGTCTCCCGCGTCCCGGGACCGCCGCCCCGCACGTCCACCGCCGCAACGGCGCCGCCCTCGGGCGCGAGCACGACCGTCGTCCCGCTCAGCGCCCGCTCACCGGGCACCCGCGCGTGCCCCACCCGCAGCCCCGCCACATCCGTCAGCCCACCCATCGATGCCCTGGAATCCATCCCCCCTGCCTAGCACGCACCTCGGCCATCTGACCCGGCCTCTTCCGCACCGCGGCGCGCCGCCCGCCGCCCGCCGCCCGGCGGCGAGCCGGCGCCCCGGCCTGCCGCCCGCCGCCCGCCGCCGGTCCGGCCCGCCCAGGCCCGTCCGGGTCTCCCCTCGCAGCTCGCCGTCGGCCCGTGTGCCGCTCACCAGTGGTTCCGCTCGCCCCCCGTTCCCGCGCCGGCCGTGCGGGCCGTTCCCGCGCCGGCCGTGCGGGCCTGCATGCGTGCCGTCAGGGTCACGCCCGTGACCACCGCGGCCGCCGCCACGAGGCCGGCCGCGGGGACCGCCCAGTCGCCCGCGAAGGTGCAGAGCAGCACACCCAGTGAGGCCACGGGCAGGACGGCCTGCTGGGCGATGCCCACCTTGAAATACCGGGCGTGCAGCACCCAGACCAGCAGCAGGTACAGCGCCGACGGCAGGGTCACCGCGGCCGCCGCCGCGGTCGCCGAGATGTGGGCCTCTCCTGCCACGTGCTCCACGGCGACCTCCAGGCCCGCGCCGATCGCCGCCGCCGACGCGAAGATGAGGTAGTGCCCGTATCCCCAGACGAATCCCTCCTTGCTGGACCGCAGCCGGGCGTGGGCCGGGACGACGAAGTACACCCACCACGCGGCGAACACCAGCAGCAGCCCGCCCGTCGCGATGGGCAGCAGCTCGTCCAGCGCGTCGTTCTCCTCGACGCCCGCCTTCACCGCCACCGTCGCCGCCGCGATCGTCTCGCCCAGCACGATGATCGTGAACAGTCCGTACCGCTCCGCGATGTGGTGCGGGTGCCAGTTCGTCCTGAGCCGGCGCTCCGCCCATACGGGTACCGCCATCTCCGCGAGCGCCATCACCAGGAAAACCCACGGCCTGGCCCCCTCGGGCGTGAACAGCAGCGCGCTCCACCCGGCCTGGCAGGCCAGCACCCCGACCGCGTACCGCACCGCCGTCGTCCGTTCCGGGCCCGAAGCGTGCTGGGCGGCGCGCATCCACTGGGTGGCGAGCGCGATCCGCATCACCACGTACCCGAGCCACACCAGCAGGAAGTCGCGGTTCTCGAACGCGTCCGACACCCCGGCGGCGAGCACCAGGACCCCGGCGATCTGGAGGAGCGTCACCACCCGGTACAAGGCGTCGTCGTTGTCGTACGCCGACGCGAACCAGGTGAAGTTCATCCACGCCCACCAGATTGCGAAGAAGACCATCGCGTAGTTCAGGACGCCCTGGTCCGCGTGGCCCTCGGCGACGGCGTGCACCAGTCCGATGGCCGCCTGGGCCACCGCCACGACGAAGCACAGGTCGAAGAAGAGCTCCAGGGGTGTCGCGGCGCGGTGCTCCTGGTGGCGGTCGCGCGACACCAGCGGCCGCAGCGGCCGTGCGAGGGGTGCCGGGTCGTGTGTCATGCGTCACAGCACAACAGAGGCCGGGCGGCGGTGGCCGCTGTGACGCGCCAGTCGGCGCACGACGCGGCCCGGGCGGTGCGGCGTACGCTGAACGTATGAGTACCGCCCCCACCCCCGGACCGCGCGCTTCGGGGAACCGGCCCGAGTCCGAGAAGAAGAAGCCCGCGCTGGTCTTCGACGATCCGCTGGACCAGCAGTCCGCGGACGATACGGACCGCGGGTGGGGTGAGCGGGCTCCGAGCGGCGGCGACACGGCCGACGATTTGGCCCGCTTCCTGGACGAGAAGCCGCCGCACCACCTCTGAGCCGCCGGGTTCCGGCCTTCCGCGCTCCGAGCCGTGGAGCGCCCAGCCTGCGGCCCCCGAGCCGTGGTGAGCCCAGCCTCCGGTTCGCGAGCAGTGGGGAGCCCACCCCCGGTTCCGCGAGCCGCCGAGGGCCGCGCCTTCCGGCTCTCAGCCCCCGGCTGCCGGGCCTCGGGGTTCGGAGCCGCCCAGTGCCGCGCTTCCGGGCGTGCCTTACGGGATGCGGACGCCCGATCCCGCGGGCGTCTCGCCGCCCCGCTGCTGGACGAGCGCGTCGCGGATGTCCTTCAGCACGTCCAGTTCGGTGGTCTCCACGCTGTCCTGGCCGCCGTGCAGCGCCTTCTCCCGGGCCGCCTTGCGCGCCAGGTACTTGGCCATCGGCAGCACCATCAGGAAGTACACGACCGCGGCCGTGATCAGGAAGCTCAGCGTGGCGCTGAGGACCGAGCCCCACAGGATGGCCACACCACTGGTGACCTCGCCGTTCTGCACCACGCAGGGGCCCTTGAGGCAGGACTGGTAGCCGTCCAGGTTCTGCGTGCCGAAGGCGCCGACGAGCGGGCTGATGACACCCTTCACGATCGCGTTGACGATGTTGGTGAACGCGGCACCGATGACGACGGCCACCGCCAGATCCACCACGTTCCCCCGCATCAGGAACGCCTTGAAGCCTTCCAGCAGGCTCGTCTTGTTCTCCTGGCTCACCTAGGTGCCTTTCGTCGCGTGTGCAGTGGGCGCAGTCATTACGCCGTGCGAGGTATGGGGCCGTCCAATCGGTACACACGGACCGGTGACGGCACTGCCCGTACGTGCGAGTCAGCACAGGACCACCGCCAGGCGCGATGTGGCGGCGGCGGCGACCACGTCCGCGGCGGCGGTCCGCGGCACGGCCAGCACGAGCAGCGCAGCGCCACTCTGCCCCGCGTCGCCCAGCTCGTCCAGACCATGCGGAACATCGCCTTCCCCTTCTGTGCCCGGTACGGAGCCCACGACCCGCGCGGAGCTCCCGCCGGGCAGGGAACGCCCTTCCGGTAGGAGGTCACCGCCCGCCCCGGAACCCTTGCGCGGGGCGTCGGCCAGACCGGGCACGGCCGCGACGCTCGCCCCGGCCGCCACCACCCGCGCCTCCGGGCCGCCGTCCTCCGCCGCCGTACCGGCCGGGGCGACCGGGACGGCGATCACATCCACCCGGTCGCCGGGCCGCAGCAGCCGTACCGTCGCCCCGTCCGCGATCCGCACCGGCACGGAGACCATGTGCGGCGACGCCCGCTGTCCCGTCGCAGGATCACGTACCGGAACCGCAGCCGAGCCCGGCGGCCTCGCCCGCGCGGCGATCGCGTCCGCCTGCCGCGCCTCCTGCCCCGCGTCCACCCCCGCCTCGCGGAAGCCCGAGGCCGCGAGCGCGGCGGCCGTCATCGCGAGTCCGGCCGCCACGGCCCGCCGTCGACGCGGTGCGGCCCGCCATAACCCGGACCGGCCGCCACTCACCCGCAGCGGCGCGAACTGCGGCACAGCACACGTCTCCGGCACGAACGACGCCGGTGGCCCGGACACGGGCGGACCCGGCGAACGCGAACGCGAACGGGGGGAACCTGAAGGCGAGGACGAGGACGTGGGTGAAGGGGGAGGGGTCGCTGGGGCATGCGTACGGGACGCCATGGCTCACCGCCTGTCGTGAGGACTGTCGTCGGCCGAGCGCCGACGCCCCTCACCATCCCTCGTCTCCCCTCACCCCGCTCGGGCCTGTGGACAGCCCGGCGCCCTGTGGAAAACCCCGTCACCCGGAAGAGTGCGAAGGGTCCTTCTCGGCGCGAGGCCCGTCGCTCACAGCAGCGGCAGGTCCTGTTCCGCCCACACCACCTTCCCGCCCGGCGTCCGGCAGGACCCCCAGCGGCGGCACAGCGTGTTGATGAGCTGGAGGCCGCGGCCACCCTCCGCGCTGAGCATGGCGTGCTGGATCTGCGGCAGGTCCGGCCCGCTGTCCGACACCTCCACGCACAGCCTGCTGTGGCGCAGGAGCCGCATGCGGCCGGGGCCGCCGCCGTACCGCAGGGCGTTGCCGACCAGCTCGCTGACGACCAGCTCCATGATGTCGGTGAGATCGGCCAGCTCCCAGTCCTCCAGCTGGGTGCGCACGAGCCTGCGTGCCGTCCGCGCGGCCGTGCCGTCGGCGGGCAGCTCCCACTCCCGCATCACCTCGGCGGTCAAGGCCTGCGGCGCCGCGGCGAGCATGATGGCGTCGTCGAACCGCCGTCCGTCGCCGTCGGCCGTCCTCGCCCAGATCGCGTCGAACGCGTCGGAGAACGGCGGCTGCGGCCCCGACGCCGCGGCGCGCAGGGTGTCCAGCCACACTCCCGCGTCGCTGGTCCGGTTCTTGATCAGGCCGTCCGTGCACATCATGATCCGGCTGCCGGGCGGCGCCTCGACGGTCACCGGGTCGTACGGGATGACCCCGGCGCCCAGGGGAGCGCCCACGGCCACGTCCACGAAGTCGGCGTTCCCCGCCGGGTCGATCAGAAGGGGCGGCAGATGCCCGGCGCTGGCCACGCGGTACGTCCCCAGGGCAGGGTCGTACAGGACGCACAGGCAGGTGGCGACCTGGTCCTCCTCCAGGTCGCGGGCCGCGAGGTCCAGGCGGGCCAGCACCCGTTCGGGCGAGACGTCGAGGTTCAGCAGGGTCCGGGCGACCGTCCGCAGCCGGCCCATGGTGGCGGCGGCCTCCAGGCCATGCGCCATGACGTCCCCGACGACCAGAGCGGTCCGGCCGCCGGGCAGGGGCACGATGTCGAACCAGTCACCGCCCACCCCGCTGGGGTCGACAGCGGGCCGGTAGCTCGACGCGACCTCCAGGCCCAGGGTGGGCGGGGCGGCCTTCGGCAGCAGCGCGCGTTGCAGCGTGACGACCGTTTCGCGCTCCCGCCCGTAGAGCCGGGCGTTGTCGACCAGTACGGCCGCCTTCGACGCCAGCTGGCCCGCCAGCGCCATGTCGGCGGGAGTGAAGGCGGGGCGTCCGGCGCAGCGGATGAAGTCGGCGATGCCGATCAGCACGCCCCGCGAGATCAGCGGCACGACCATGTAGCTGTGCACACCCGCCTCCTTCAGGAGCCGTGCCGCGTGCGGGGTGGGGGCGATGCTCTCGTACTGGTCCGGGGCGATCCGCCGCACCAGGTGGGCGCGGCCGGTGACCAGGCACCGGTGGGCGAGCTTCGGTGCCGGGTGGAGGGTGGTCAGCTCACCGACCGGGTCGGGTTCGAGGTTGGCGAGCCGGTCGATCGCGGACACCGCCATGGCGCGGGCGAGCGGGACCTTGGCCCCGGTCGGCCGGCTCGCCCCGCCGCCGCGCAGTACGGACTCCAGCAGATCGACCGCCGCCCCGTCGGCGAGGGTGGGCACCGTGAAGTCGGCCAGCTCCTGGGCGGTGCGCTGGAGGTCGAGGGTGGTTCCGATACGGGAGTCCGCCTCGTTCAGCCACGCCAGGCGGCGCGCGTCGGCCAGCGTAGTGACCGCGCTCACGGCACGCCGGAACGTTTCACTGAGCCGCTCGAGCCCTGACATGCCGGCCACGCGGGTCCGAGCGAGGGGGGCCATGCAGTGCACCTCCGTTGTTGGTCAGCTCCGCGGTGACACTCCGATTCTGCTCTCGTACGCGCCTCACAGCCTTCCGGCCGTGCCGTGCGGGGAGCAGACCGCCCGCCGGGGCACCCTCCTGCGGCCGCACGGCGGAGGTACGGCATGTGCCCACGGCGGGCGACAGACGGTACCCGGCCACAGCGGGCCCGCACAGACGCGCGGACCACATAGATCGCTCAGCCGGGCGCAGCGGCACCCACCGCACCCACCCCGCGCCCCCGGCGCAGCGGCACCCACCGCACGGACCGCCCACCCGGCGCAGCGGCACCGCCGGGCCCCCGGCCACAAGGCCCGGCACCGCACAGTGGCACCCGTCACGCAGATCGCGCAGCCGCGCCCGCAGATCAGGGCCGGCGGAGCGGCTACGGCGGTTACGGCAGTTCGATGCCCAGGTCCCACCCGTCGTGGGCGTGGGTGCACAGGCACGACCTGCTGTCCGCCGTGGGCAGTGCGGCGACCGCGTCGAAGAGGACGGCCCGCAGCCGCTCGACGTTCTCGCCGAACACCCGCAGCACCTCCGTGTGCGACACGCCCTCGCCCGTCTCGGCGCCCGCGTCGAGGTCCGTGACCAGGGCCATCGACGTGTAGCAGAGACCCAGCTCGCGCGCGAGGACCGCCTCGGGGTGGCCGGTCATGCCGACGACGGACCAGCCCATCGCGGCGTGCCAGCGGGACTCCGCGCGCGTGGAGAAGCGCGGGCCCTCGACGACGACCATCGTGCCGCCGTCCACGGCGTCCCAGCCCCGGCCCTCCGCGGCCCGCAGGGCGATCTTGCGCCCGTCGGGGCAGTACGGGTCGGCGAACGTCGTGTGGACGACGTTGGGCACCGTGCCGTCCGGCAGTGGCTCCCCGTCGAAGAACGTCTGCACGCGCGACTTCGTACGGTCCACCAGCTGGTCCGGTACGAGGAGGGTGCCCGGCCCGTACTCGGCGCGCAGCCCGCCCACCGCGCACGGCCCCAGTACCTGGCGGACGCCGACGGAGCGCAGCGCCCACAGGTTGGCCCGGTAGTTGATCCGGTGCGGCGGCAGCCGGTGGCCCCGCCCGTGCCGGGGCAGGAACGCGACCCGGCGTCCGGCCACCTCGCCGAGGAACAGCGAGTCGCTGGGGCTGCCGTACGGGGTGGTGACCTCGACCTCCGTCACGTCCTCCAGGAACGAGTAGAAGCCGGAACCGCCGATCACGCCGATCTCTGCATGCGTCGCCATGCGGCACACCCTAGACGCGCCTCCCACGCGCCCCGAAGCCCCCTGCCCCCACCAGCCACGGCCGGTACGCCCCCGAAGCCCGCAGGCCCCCGAAACGCCCTAACAGCGCCCGGGAACGCCGAAGGCCCCGCCGGGCGGACGGCGGGGCCTTGGAAAGGCGTACTGCGGCGCGGTGTCAGGCGGCGGAGCTGGTGCCGCCGCTGCCGCCCGTGCTCGACGCCGCGGGCTTGGCGTCCGAGGACGACGAGCCGGACGACGAGGCGGAGCCGGACGACGAAGCGGACTTCGACGACGCGGGGGAGCTGCTGGAGGAGGCGCCGCGGCTGTCGTTGCGGTAGAAGCCGGAGCCCTTGAAGACGATACCGACGGCCGAGAACACCTTCTTCAGGCGTCCCTGGCAGCTCGGGCACTCGGTCAGGGCGTCATCGGTGAACTTCTGCACCGCCTCGAGGCCCTCGCCGCACTCGGTGCACTGGTACTGGTACGTCGGCACTTGTCTTCCTCCTGGCACTCTCACTCGATGAGTGCTAACGACGAACAATAGTGACGCATTCCGCCGCGTCAGTCCACCGTCACCGGCACGCGGTGACCGATGCCACGCGCGACGGCCCGGCTCTCGGGCGCCGGAGCGGGGGTGGCGAGCCGCGACCGGAGCGCCACCAGGGTGACCAGCGCGAGCGCCGTACCGCCCAGCGGCACCAGGAACCCGGCGGCCGAGCCGTACGTGTCCGCGAGGCGCCCCGCGACCGTCACGGCGGCGGCCTGGCCCAGCGCGACGGCGCCGGTCAGCCAGGTGAACGCCTCGGTGCGGGCGGAGGCCGGCACCAGGGACTCGACCAGCGTGTACCCGGTGATCAGCGCGGGCGCGATGCACAGGCCCACGACGAGTCCGAGCGCGCCGAGCAGCAGTACCGACTGGGCGGACCACAGCAGCGAGGCGGCCAGGGTGAGCGCCGAGTACCCGACGATCAGGCGGCGCCGCGGCCCGGACTTCCAGGCGATGGCGCCGACGGCGATGCCGGCCAGCATGTTGCCCGCGGCGAACAGGCCGTACAGCAGGCCGTTCATGCCGGGGTCACCGATCTCCTCGGTGAACGCCGTCAGCGAGACCTGCATACCGCCGAAGACGGAGCCGATCCCCAGGAACGCCACCACCAGCACGCGGATGCCCGGCACGGACATCGCCGACGTGCGGGGCCTCGCCCCGGCGCCGGAGTGCAGCCCGTGGGCGGGCTGGGTGCGCTTCTGGGCGGCGAACAGCAGACCGCCGACGAGCGTCAGGGACGCCTCGGCGATCAGACCCGCGGCGGGGTGTACGCCGGTGCACAGCGCCGTCGCGAGTACGGGGCCCACGACGAAGGTGAACTCGTCCGTCACGGACTCGAACGCCGCCGCCGTGGACATGAGGGGCGAACCGTCCAGCCGGGCCGCCCAGCGGGCCCGCACCATGGGGCCGACCTGCGGGACGGACGCGCCGCTCGGCACGGCCGCCGCGAACAGCGCCCACAGCGGGGCGTCCGCCAGGGCGAGGACCGTCAGCAGGGACACCGAGGCGGCGTGCAGGAGGACGCCGGGGACCAGGACGGCGCGCTGCCCGAACCGGTCGGCGAGCTTGCCGCTCTGCGGGGCGAACAGCGCCATGGACACGCCGGTCACCGCGGCGACGGCGCCCGCGCTGCCGTACGAGCCCGTGGTGTGCTGAACCAGCAGGACGATGCCGATGGTGAGCATCGCGAACGGCTGTCGCGCCGCGAATCCGGGCAGCAGGAACGTCCACGCGCCGGGGGTGCGCAGCAGCTGCCCGTATCCGGGACGCTTCACAGCGTCGGAGGTGACCGTGGATGCCACGGCCCGTGCCTTTCTGCCGCCTGGTAGCGCTCACCGGGGTGCCGGGAGCCGCCGAGGGCTGTCCTCTTGCGCGGGAGCGCGGTAGATACCGGAGCCCCGCGGAAGGGGGACTCGGCCGCCATACGGTCGCGCCAGCCCTGCATCAGGCAGAGTTGGTTCGATCAAGTGTGCCTTCATGGTACAGGGAGCGGGCGGGGTGGTTCCTGTGAAATGTGCTACGCGCCACTTCACCGCCTGCGAAACAGGAATCCGGAACGCGGACCCGGAGTACCGGCCCGGAGCGCGGACCAGCTATGGCGCGCGCCGCCCGGACCCGCTGCCGTGCGCCGACCCCGGACCCGCTGCCGTGCGTACCGGCCGCAGCGGCACCGCTCAGCCGCCCGTCCCCAGCCAGCCCGCCAGTTTGCCGCCCTTGCCGACGGCCCGCAGGCGCCGTTCCGCCGCGTCCCGCACCGGGTCCGTCGCCACGACCAGCAGTTCGTCGCCGCGCCGCAGGACCGTCGTGGGCGACGGCACGAAGCTCTTGCCGTCCCGTACGACGAGGGTGACCGCGGCGCCCTGCGGCAGCCGCAGCTCCGCGACCTCCACGCCGTGCATCCTCGACTGCTCGGGGATCGACAGCGACAGCAGATGGCCGCGCAGCCGCTCCAGGGGCGCCGACTCGACGCCCAGGTCGGTGGCCTCCGACCCGTCGCCCAGCCGCAGCGCCTTCGCCAGCCACGGCAGCGTCGGCCCCTGCACCAGCGTGTAGACGACGACCAGCACGAAGACGATGTTGAACACCTTCCTGCTGCCCTCGATCCCGGACACCATCGGGATCGTGGCCAGGATGATCGGTACCGCGCCCCGCAGCCCGGCCCACGACATGAGGGCCTGCTCCTGCCACGGCAGGCGGAACGGCGTCAGGCTCAGGAACACCGAGACGGGCCGGGCCACAGCGGTCAGGACGAGCCCGATCGCCACGGCGGGCCAGAAGTCCCGCAGCAGCTCGTGCGGCGTCACCAGCAGGCCGAGCAGCACGAACATGCCGATCTGGGCGATCCAGCCGAGCCCCTCGGCGAAGCCCCGGTTCGCGGGCTGGTGCGGCAGCTTGGCGTTGCCGAGCACCATGGAGGCCAGATACACCGCGAGGAAGCCGCTGCCGTGCGCGAGGGCACCCGCCGCGTACGCGGTGACCGCGATGGCCATGACGGCGATCGGGTACAGGCCGGAGGCGGGCAGGGCGACCCGCTTCAGCCCGTACGCGCCGAGGAAGCCGACCGCGAGGCCGATGGCCGCGCCGATGGCCAGCTCCAGCGCGATCGTGGCGACGAGGACGTACCAGCTGTCCACGGGCCCCGTCGTCGAGAACGCGACGACCAGGATCACCACGGGCGCGTCGTTGAAGCCCGACTCGGCCTCCAGGGTGCCGGTCACGCGCGACGGCAGCGGCACCTTCCGCAGCACGGAGAAGACCGCGGCGGCGTCCGTGGAGGAGACGACCGCGCCGATGAGCAGCGCCTGCCGCCACTCCAGGCCGATCAGGTAGTGCGCGGCGGCGGCCGTGATGCCCACGCTCACCGCGACGCCCACGGTCGCGAGGACGGAGGCGGCGGGCAGCGCCGGCCTGACCTCCTTCCACTTCGTGCCCAGACCGCCCTCGGCGAGGATCACGACGAGCGCGCCGTATCCGATGACCTGGGTGAGCTCGGCGTTGTCGAAGGTGATGTTGCCGATGCCGTCCTGTCCCATGGCGATGCCGATACCGAGGTACAGCAGCAGGCTGGGAAGGCCGCTGCGCGAGGACAGGCGCACCGCGACGACGGCGACGAGCAGCACGAGCGAGCCGATGAGCAGCAGTTCGTTGAGCTGGTGGACAGTCAGGGGCCGAACCTTCCCGGGAGATGCGTGGGCGGACATCTTCAGTTGTGCGGCTCCCGCCGGAACGGGCACTTGTACGGCTCCCGCGGACGGGCGTCCGCTGTGCGGGTTTCCGCCGCGCGGTCCCGCAGGCGCCGATTTCTCGGCCGGGGCAGGGATATGCCGGGCATGTCCGGCGACGGGCGCGGTTCGCGGCAGCCGGTACTTCGTTACCTTACCTAATCTTTAACGCTTCCCTGACGCGGGAGCCGTCGCCCGTGGAGCGCCCCCTTACTGACACCGCGTCCGGGCCGCCCGACCGCTGCGCCTATGGTTGCTCCAGCACTCCTGGACCAAGCCTGCGCCTCGAAGGACAGCGATGCCCGCCAACACCACCGTCTCTTCCCCCAAGAAGAAGGGGCGACGTGCCCGCTTGCTCGTGATCGCCCTGGTGCTGGCGCTCGTCGCGGGCGTCGGGTACGGCGCCTACTGGAGCGTCAGCACCGTGCGGGCGCCCTTCCCGCAGACCACCGGCACGCTCGAGCTCGCCGGGCTCTCCGGGCCGGTGGACGTCAAGCGCGACAGCTATGGCGTCCCGCAGATCTACGCCTCCACCGACGCCGACCTGTTCCGCGCCCAGGGATACGTCCAGGCGCAGGACCGCTTCTGGGAGATGGACGTCCGCCGCCACATGACCGCCGGCCGTCTCTCCGAGATGCTCGGCAAGGACATGGTGGACACGGACGCGTTCCTCCGCACGCTCGGCTGGCACCGGGTGGCGCAGGAGGAGTACGACAAGGTCCTGTCGGACGAGACGAAGAAGAACCTCCAGGCGTACACGGAGGGCGTCAACGCCTACCTGAAGGACAAGGCGCCCCGTGACGTCTCCGTCGAGTACTCGGCGCTGGCCTTCTCGCACGACTACGAGATCGAGCCGTGGACCCCGGTCGACTCCATCGCCTGGATGAAGGCGATGGCCTGGGACCTGCGCGGCAACATGCAGGACGAGATCGACCGGTCGCTGATGACGAGCCGCCTCGACGCCCAGCAGATCAAGGACCTGTACCCGGCGTACCCGTTCGCCACGCACCGCCCCATCGTCGAGGGCTTCAAGCCCCGCGGCGACGGCGACGGCGAGGGCGACGAGGGGAACGGCGACGGCACGGGCCAGGGTGAGGGCGCGGGCAGCGGCCTCCAGAACGGCGCCCAGGACACCGGTACGGGTCAGGGCACCGGCTCGGGCACCGGCACCGGCCAGGCCGCCCAGAGCGGCCTCCAGACGCAGCTGGCGGCCCTCTCCAAGGCGCTGGACTCCGTCCCGGCCCTCCTCGGCCCCAACGGCGACGGCATCGGCTCCAACTCCTGGGTCGTCTCCGGCAAGCACACGACGACCGGCAAGCCGCTGCTCGCCAACGACCCGCACCTCGCCCCGCAGCTGCCGTCCGTCTGGTACCAGATGGGCCTGCACTGCCGCGCCGTCTCCGACAAGTGCCGCTATGACGTCGCGGGCTACACCTTCGCCGGGATGCCGGGCGTCATAATCGGCCACAACCAGGACATCGCCTGGGGCTTCACCAACCTCGGCGCCGACGTCACCGACCTGTACCTCCAGAAGGTCACCGACCGGGGCTACCTGCGCGGCACCAAGGAGGTGCCGTTCGAGACCCGCGACGAGGTCATCAAGATCGCCGGTGGCGGCAGCCGTACCATCACGGTCCGCACCACCAACAACGGCCCGCTGATCTCCGACCGCAGCGACGAGCTGGAGAAGGTCGGGGAGAAGGCGCCCGTCACCAACCTCGCGCCGGACCGCGGAGACGGTTACGCGGTCTCGCTGCGCTGGACCGCCCTCAAGCCGGGCAAGTCCATGGACGCCGTGTTCAAGCTGAACCGCGCCCGCGACTTCAAGGAGTTCCGCGCCGCAGCCCGCGACTTCGAGGTGCCCGCGCAGAACCTCGTCTACGCCGACGCCAAGGGCGCCCAGGGCAACATCGGCTACCAGGCCCCCGGCAAGGTCCCCGTCCGCGCCAAGGGCCACGACGGCACCCTCCCCGCGCCCGGCTGGGACCCCAAGTACGACTGGAAGGACGAGTTCGTCCCCTTCGACGAGCTGCCCTACGAGGAGAACCCCGAGCGCGGCTACATCGTCACCGCCAACCAGGCCGTCGTGGACGACGCGTACCCGCACCACCTCACCGCCGACTGGGGCTACGGCTCCCGCAGCCAGCGCATCAACGACCTCATCGAGTCGAAGATCAAGGACGGCGGCAAGATCTCGACCGACGACATGCGCACCATGCAGATGGACAACAGCAGCGAGATCGCCAAGGTGCTGACGCCGCTCCTGCTGAAGATCGACGTGTCCGACCCGTACGTCCGCGAGGCGCAGAAGCTCCTGGAGGGCTGGGACTACACGCAGGAGGCCGACTCCGCCGCCGCCGCGTACTTCAACGCGGTCTGGCGCAACGTCCTGAAGCTGGCGTTCGGCGACAAGCTCCCCAAGGAGCTGCGCGTCAAGGGCGAGTGCCTCAGCGTCCCGAACGTCGACCCGAACGTCCCCGACGACCAGCGCGGCCGGCTCGTCCGCGAGTGCGGCCAGCGCGAGGCGGACAAGGCGCAGCCGGACGGCGGCGACCGCTGGTACGAGGTGGTCCGCCCGCTCCTCAAGGACGAGGACAACGCCTGGTGGCACACCCCGGAGAACCGTCTGGACGAGGCCACGCAGACCCGCGACCAGCTGCTCGCCCGCGCCATGAAGGACGCCCGCTGGGAGCTGACCGCGCAGCTCGGCAAGGACGTCTCCACCTGGAGCTGGGGCCGGCTGCACCAGCTGAACCTGCGCAACCAGACGCTCGGCACGGGCGGCCCCGACGTGGTGAAGTTCCTGCTCAACCGGGGCCCGTGGAACCTGTCGGGCGGTGAGGCGGCCGTCAACGCCACCGGCTGGAACGCGGCGGGCGGCTACGGAGTCGTCTGGGTGCCGTCCATGCGGATGGTCGTCAACGTCGGCGACTGGGACAGGTCCCGCTGGATCAACCTGACCGGCGCATCCGGCCACGCCTACCACCCGCATTACACGGACCAGACCGACCTGTGGGCCAAGGGCGAACTGCTGGCCTGGCCGTTCAGCGCCAGGGCGGTCGACGCGGCGAAGGCCGACCACCTGGTCCTGAAGCCCTGATCAGACCGGGCGGGGTGCGGTGAACCGCCGTACGCCGTCCGGGGTCACCACCGCGTGCACGGGGTGGTCGTGCGGTTCCTCCGGGACCCGGGCGACCACCTCGTGCGCGTAGAGGAGCACGACGAGCGCCGGATCGGCCCCTACGCGCGCGAGGCGGGCCAGTACGCGGTCGTACGAGCCGCCGCCACGGCCCAGCCGCATGCCCCGCGCGTCCACCGCGAGGCCCGGCAGCAGCACCGCGTCCGCCTCCGTGACGGCGTCCGGGCCGAGGCGGGGTCCCGACGGCTCCAGCAGGCCCAGCCGCGCCTTGGCGAGGCCCTCCACGCCCTCGTAGACCCCCCAGTCCAGGTCGTTGTCGGCCATCAGGACCGGAAGCAGGACCCGTACGCCCCGCGCGTGCAGCGCGTCGATCAGCGCGCGCGTGCCCGGCTCGCGCCCCACGGAGACGTACGCGGCGACCGTACGGGCCTCCGCCAGTTCGGGCAGCTCCAGCGCGGCGGCGGCGAGGGCCGCGGTGGCCCGCTGGACGTCCTCGGTGGTCAGCAGGGTCCTGGCCGCCAGCAGTTGGGTCCGCAGCCCCGCCTTGTCCGGCACCCGCTGCCGCCCGCTGTCCGGCACCCGCTCCCCGCTGCCCGGGTTTCGCTCCCCGTTTTCCGGCACCCGCTGCCGCCCGCTTTCCGGGGCCCGCTCTACGCGCGCGTGGTGCCCGCTTTCCCGGCCCCGCTCACGGCCCGCCCGCTGCCCGCTCTCCGTCACGACACTCGCCGACCTCTCGTACTCTCCTATATGCGGAGGAAGTTAACCGAAGGCTCATCTTCCTCCCATACCGACCGGATATGGTGCTCGCCATGACTCAGTCGCACCCCAGGATCAACAAGGCTGTCATCCCCGCCGCGGGACTCGGCACCCGGTTCCTGCCTGCCACGAAGGCCACTCCCAAGGAGATGCTGCCTGTCGTCGACAAACCCGCCATCCAGTACGTGGTGGAGGAGGCGGTGGGTGCCGGACTGCACGACGTGCTGATGATCACCGGCCGGAACAAGCGGCCCCTGGAGGACCACTTCGACCGGAACTACGAGCTGGAGGAGGCCCTCGACCGGAAGGGCGACCACGAGCGGCTGGACCGGATCAGGGCCTCCAACGACCTGGCGACCATGCACTACGTCCGCCAGGGCGACCCGCGCGGCCTGGGCCACGCCGTCCTGTGCGCCGCCCCGCACGTGGGCGACCAGCCGTTCGCCGTGCTCCTGGGTGACGACCTGATCGACCCGCGCGACCCGCTGCTGTCCCGGATGGTGGAGGTCCAGGAGGCCCAGGGCGGCAGCGTCGTGGCCCTCATGGAGGTGGACCCGGCGCAGATCCACCTCTACGGCTGCGCCGCCGTGGAACCCACCATCGAGGCCGACGTCGTCAGGGTCACCGACCTCGTGGAGAAGCCCGACCGCGCCGACGCCCCCAGCAACTACGCCGTCATCGGCCGGTACGTCCTGGACCCGGCGATCTTCGGGATACTGCGCGAGACCGAGCCCGGCCGGGGCGGCGAGATCCAGCTGACCGACGCCCTGCACAAGCTGGCTGTCGACGAGAAGGCCGGAGGCCCCGTCCACGGCGTCGTCTTCAAGGGCCGCCGCTACGACACCGGCGACCGCGGCGACTATCTGCGGGCGATTGTCAGACTCGCGTGCGAACGTGAAGATCTGGGACCGGAGTTCCGATCCTGGCTCCGCCGTTACGTCACCGAGGAGATGCAGGCGCCGTGAGTTCAGTGAGCCCGGAGAACCGGGAGGACACCGTCTGGACGGTGGACGAGCACCTCGAGGACATCCTCGCGGCCGTTCACCCGCTGGACCCCATCGAGCTTCAGCTGCCCGACGCCCAGGGCTGCGTACTGGTCGAGGACGTCACGGTGCCCGTCGCCCTGCCGCCCTTCGACAACAGCTCCATGGACGGCTACGCGGTGCGCGTCGCCGACGTCGCAGGGGCGAGCGAGGAGTTCCCCGCCGTGCTCACCGTCGTCGGGGACGTCGCGGCGGGCAGCGACGGCCTGCCCGAGGTCGGCCCCGGCCAGGCCGCCCGCATCATGACCGGCGCGCCCCTCCCGCCGGGCGCCGAGGCGGTCGTCCCCGTCGAGTGGACCGACGGAGGCACGGGCGGCGGCGCCGCGACGACGATGCGCCCGGCGGGCGCGGCCCCCGAGGGATCGGGCGGCGAGGTCCGCGTCCACCGCCCCGCCGAGCCGCGCGCCCATGTACGCGCGCGGGGCAGCGACGTGCCCGCGGGCGCCCTGGCCCTCGCCGCGGGCACGGTCCTCGGCCCGCCGCAGATCGGCCTGCTCGCCGCCATCGGCCGCGGCACGGTCAAGGTCCGCCCCCGGCCGCGCGTGGTCGTCCTGTCCACGGGCAGCGAGCTCGTCCAGCCGGGCGCCGAGCTGGGCCCCGGCCAGATCTACGACTCCAACAGCTTCGCCCTGGCCGCCGCCGCCCGTGACGCCGGAGCCATCGCCTACCGGGTCGGCGCCGTCACGGACGACGCGGACACGCTGCGCGCCACCATCGAGGACCAGCTGGTCCGCGCCGACCTGCTGGTCACCACAGGCGGCGTCAGCGTCGGGGCGTACGACGTGGTCAAGGAGGCCCTGTCCGCCACGTCCGACGCCGACGAGCCCGGCGGCGGCGTCGAGTTCCGCAGGCTCGCCATGCAGCCCGGCAAGCCCCAGGGCTTCGGCTCCGTCGGCCCGGACCACGTCCCGCTGCTCGCCCTGCCGGGCAACCCGGTCTCCTCGTACGTCTCCTTCGAGCTGTTCGTCCGCCCCGCGATCCGCGCCCTCATGGGCCTCCCGGACCTCCACCGCCCGCGCGCGCGTGCCCTCCTGTCCGCCGAGGCGCCGCTGTCGTCGCCCGCCGGGAAGCGCCAGTTCCTGCGCGGGACGTACGACGCCCAGGCGGGTACCGTCACTCCTGTGGGTGGTGCCGGGTCGCACCTGGTCGCCGCCCTCGCCCGGGCCGACGCGCTCATCGTCGTACCGGAGAACACCACGCGCGCGGAGCCCGGCGACGAGCTGGAGGTGGTGCTCATCGGCTGAACCGGCGGGCCCTGCGGGGCGGCCGTGGCGGTACGGTGTCTGCCGCCGTGCCGGACAAGACGACCGGTGCCAGGATCGCGAGGCGGAGTGAGTTGAGTACGCAAGGCAGCCTTACCCACATCGACGAGGCGGGGGCGGCCCGCATGGTGGACGTCTCCGCGAAGGACGTCACCGCCCGCACGGCGCGCGCCAGCGGCCGGGTCCTCGTGTCGCCGCGCGTGGTGGAGCTGCTGCGCGGCGAGGGCGTGCCGAAGGGCGACGCCCTCGCCACGGCCCGTATCGCCGGGATCATGGGGGCCAAGCGGACCCCCGACCTGATCCCGCTGTGCCACCCGCTCGCCGTGTCCGGCGTGAAGCTGGACCTGACGGTCGCGGACGACGCCGTGGAGATCACCGCCACCGTGAAGACCACCGACCGCACGGGCGTCGAGATGGAGGCGCTCACGGCGGTGTCGGTGGCCGCGCTGACCATCGTGGACATGGTCAAGGCCGTGGACAAGGCCGCCGTGATCACCGATGTGCGGGTGGAGGAGAAGACGGGCGGCAAGTCCGGGGACTGGAGCAGGCCGTGACGTATCGCGCGCTGGTCGTCACCGCCTCCAACCGCGCCGCCGCCGGGGTGTACGAGGACAAGGGCGGCCCCCTCCTCGCCGAAGGCCTTGCCGCGCTCGGCTTCACCGTCGACGGCCCCCGGGTCGTCCCGGACGGCGACCCCGTCGAGGCGGCCCTGCGCGACGGGGTGCGCGCCGGGTACGACGTGATCCTCACGACCGGCGGCACGGGCGTCTCGCCCACCGACGCCACCCCCGAGGCCACCCGCCGCGTCCTCGACCACGAGGTGCCCGGCATCCCGGAGGCCATCCGCGCGTACGGCCGCGACAAGGTCCCCACGGCGGCCCTCTCCCGGGGCCTGGCCGGCGTCGCGGGCCGCACCCTGATCGTCAACCTCCCCGGCTCCACCGGCGGCGTACGCGACGGCCTCGCCGTCCTGGAGCCGCTCCTCGTCCACGCCGTGGACCAGCTGCGCGGCGGCGACCACCCGAGACCGGCGTCATGAACCCCGCCTGGCCGGTCGTCCTCGCCGACGGGGACGTGGTGCTCCGCCCCATAAAGGCCCGCGACCACCGGGCGTGGCGCGAGGTCAACGGGCGCAACCGCGACTGGCTGCGCCCCTGGGAGGCCACCGTCCCACCGCCCGCGCCCGGCACGCCCCCGCTGCAGCGGCCCACGTACCGGCAGATGGTGCGGCACCTGCGGGCGGAGGCCAACGCCGGGCGGATGCTGCCGTTCGTCATCGAGTACCAGGGCCGTCTCGTCGGGCAGCTCACCGTCGCCGGGATCACCTGGGGCTCGATGTGCTCGGGGCACGTCGGCTACTGGGTGGACCAGGACGTGGCGGGCCGAGGCGTCATGCCCACGGCGGTCGCCCTCGCCGTGGACCACTGCTTCCGGGCGGTCGGGCTGCACCGGATCGAGGTGTGCATTCGCCCCGAGAACGGGCCGAGCCGCCGCGTCGTGGAGAAATTGGGATTCCGCGAGGAGGGGCTGCGGCCCCGGTACCTCCATATCGACGGTGCCTGGCGGGACCACCTCGTCTACGCGCTGACGGCGGAAGAGGTGCCGGACGGGCTGGTACGGCGCTGGCACAGGTCGCGGCGGGAACGCCAGCCAAAATAATTCATGTGTTCGAATTAAGCGCTTACGCGAGCGTAAACGATCTGACCAATCACAAAAAATGTCAGTGATATCAGCCAGATCGTGCGACACACCGGCCCAATTGGCCGATGCCCTCACGCGAACCCCTCTACCGTGTGAGGCGTGAGCAGCAGCGGCCTCATCTACGCAGTCATCGTCGGAGCCTGGGCCGCCTATCTGGTGCCGATGTGGCTCCGCAGGCAGGACGAGCTGAACGAAGCCCGCCCGACCGAGCGCTTCAGCACCGCCATCCGGCTCCTGTCCGGAAGGGCGGGGATGGAGCGGCGGTACGCCAAGGAGCTGCGCGCCCGCGGCGCCGACGAGGACTGGCGGGTGCCCGACGTGGACCCGGACGCGGAGACCGAGCAGATCGACTCGGTGGACGTCCGGGCCTTCGCCGCGCCCCCGTCCCGCACGGAAGCCCGCCTGGAGCTGCCGGACCCCGACCACGCGACCCCGGAAGCGCCCAGCATGCCCGGCACCCCAGGAACCCCCGGCGCCCAGCCCCACGCCCAGCACGCTCAGCACGCGCCGCAGGGCGCGCACCCGGCGCTCTCGCGCGCCGCCGCCGAGCGCGCCCGCCGCACCCGCGTCCTGGCCCGCCGCCGCCGTACGACGGTGCTGCTGTTCCTCGCGTTCACGGTCGGCGCGATCGTCGCAGCGGTGGGCGGCCTCGCGTTCCTGTGGGCGCCCGGCGTCCCGGCGGTCCTGCTCAGCGCGTACATCGTGTACCTGCGCCGCCAGGAGCGCCGCCGCTTCGTGTACGTGATGGACCGGCGCCGCGCCGAGGCCGCGGCCCAGCGCCTCCGCGAGAACCGCCCCCGCCGCGGGCGCCCGTCGGCCACCCTCCAGGACGAGGAGCCCCCGGCGCACGCGGAGCCGTCCACCCCGCACGTCTCCCCGGCGGAGGCGGACCGGCGCGCCCTGGTCGAGCAGACCGACCACGCCGAGTGGGTCGATCAGCAGCGCGACCGCGGCCCGGCCCGCGGCGACAGCTGGGACCCCGTACCGGTCCCGCTGCCCACCTACGTCACCGCCCCGGTCGCCCCGCGCGCCACGGGCGGCGTGGACGTCACCGACCCGGAGACCTGGAGCGCCGCCCGCTCCTCCCCGGCGGAGCCCACCCCGCCCCCGCCGACCCGCAAGAACCCGAACCCGTCCCCGTACGCCCCGCGTCGCCCCCGCGACCACGGCCGCACCCCGCTGTTCGACCAGTACGCCGACGACGACCGCCCCCGCGCGGCCAACGAATGACCACGTGACCCACCTCTCGCCCCCGGCCGGGCAACGGATTTCCGAGCACGGCGATCGGGATGCTAATGTTTCTCACGTCGCAAGGGCCTGTGGCGCAGACTGGTAGCGCACCTCGTTCGCATCGAGGGGGTCAGGGGTTCAAATCCCCTCAGGTCCACGCACATCAAAGCCCCCGCCGGGTTCTCCGGGCGGGGGCTTTGTCTTGCCGTACAGCAGTGAAGTACGGCAACCACGCCGGAGCCTGCCGCCCCAGGTGCTTCCCGATGGGGACGGCTCGCTGGTTCTGAGGCGTCGGGCAGTCGTGGGGAGGGGGCGGGACCGCTTCCGGCCGCCGCCCGGGGCTGGGGCGCTGTCAGTGGCTGCTGCCAGGATGCCCGGAACCGGCCACGATGCGGGAGAACAGCATGGGCACTTGGGATGTCGGGCCTTTCGACAACGACACCGCGGCGGACTTCAGCGGCACTCTCGACGACGCCGCCGCGGACGCACGTGCGGGCATCGTCCGCGACACCCTCACGCGGGTGATCGACACCATCGGCTGCCTGGAAGCACCCGAATCCGAAGAAGCCGTCGCCGCGGCCGCCCTCGTCGCCGCGCAGTGCCCCGGAGGGGAACCGGCCGATCCGGTCTACGGCCCCGCAGAGCCGCTGCCCGACCTCACGGGCCTGCGCGACCTCGCTCTCCAGGCGCTCGACCGTGTCCTGACCGAGCCGTCCGAGCTGATGAACCTCTGGGATGAGTCGGACGGCGGTCCCTGGCGCGCGCACGTCCGCAGCCTGCGGAACGTACTCGCGCCACAGCCTCCCGGAGAACAACTCCGCCTGGCCTGAACCGCCCGCGCCCCCTCTGAGCCGTCCCCATGGGCCGGGACTACTGGTCGTAGACGACGCTGAACCCCTCGGTGGCCTCCCCGTACCTGACCAGCTGTGCGCGGAGCGCAGCCGCGGCGAGAGGTGCTCGGCGTTCCAGTTCCGCCCAGTGGGCGAAACGCAGCACTCTGGGGATCTCGACGAGTCCCGTGATCGCATCCCAGAACGCGGCCCAGTTCATGCCGTAGAAGGCGGGGAAGCCGAGCTCCCGCTTCAGAAGGCCGTGAAGGTCGCGGTCACTGCTGACCGCTCCCACGTCGATCACCACGCTGTGAGGCACCTCCGGCTCCGGCTCCTCAGCGGGTGCCCAGAAGGAGGGGAGCCACCAGCACAGGGCCGACGGGGTCGTGGGCCAGGGGCGGCGCGTATCGCTCCTCCAGTCCTCGAAGAAGTCCACGGCCGGGTTGACCGGACGCCAACGGGGATCGCGTGGCTCCTCGTCCGTCGGCCGCCGGACGAACCGTCTGCCGTACTGGTCACAGGCGCCATAGGACTGGAAGTTTCCCTGGGCCTCGACAAGCGAGACGCGGTTGGCGCCACCCGGCATGAACGGCCACCGGAACTGCTGCGCGTCGTCTTCCCACCAGCAGATCGGGCAGATGGCGAACGATCCGGGCCATCCGTCCTCGATGTCGAAGACCAGATGGCCGCAGCAGGGGCACGGTCGGCGGGTGTCCACCGGTGCAGTCTGCTCTGGATGGCGGCCGACTGCGACCTGATATCCGGGAAGGGTCTCCCACGGGCGCACGGCGGTTCGTCCTCGCAGCCGCTGCCGGCGTCGGTCTGGGCGCGTGACTCTTCCGTGCCGGGCCTGGCCGTGTCGCTCGTCCGGTGGCAGGAGACGATGCAGCTCACACCGGCGCACGAAAGCGAGCGACTTCATGACCGAGCCAGGTCCGATGGACCTCGTCCACCTTGCCGATCCGGAGGGGACGCGCTTCGTCGTCCGCGTCGTGGGACGGTTTCAGCCGGGCGTGCTGACCGGCCACGACACCCTGCGCGTGGACGTCCTCGCCTCCACCAGCTTCGTCGACGCCCGGCTCGACACCTTCCTCTCCCCGCGGGACCTGGATTCCTGGGAGCGGCAGCTTTCCCGCATGGGGCCGGGCCGGACGGCGGGCGTCGACCGGGACCGCGGTCTGAGCTTCGGCATCCGCATGCATGAAGACGGTTGCCTGTCGGTCCAGCTCACCGACCCGGACCGCCTTACGACACTCCTGGGCACAGAGCCGCAGGGAGACTGGATCGCGGAGCACCGCGGGCGCCTGGAACAGGTCCGGGCGGCCTGGCCCCGTGAAGTCGTCGAGACGGCCCCCGGGGCCTATGCGTGGAGCCCCGACCGCAAGCGGTGACATCACGTTCTCAGGGTTCGTACCCCACGCCGGGAAAGGCGGGACATCGAGATGGCAGGTCCTTTCAAGGTCTACCTGCTCTGGCATGTACACCATCAGGCCGTGGAGGGGGCGAAGGTTCGCCACTTCGAGGAACCCGATGACTTCTGGGCGGACGAAGAGGCCGGAGACGACGTGAAGCTGCTCGGCACCTATTCGAGCGGGGAGGCAGCTCGCGCGCGTATCGGGCGGGCCCGGGAGCTGCCTGGGTTCCGGGACGAGCCGATGTGCTTCTACGTCGAGGAATGCGTCGTGGACGAGGACCAGTGGGCTGAAGGGTATGTAACGGACTGACCGGGTTGATCACGGTGGGCCGTTCCTGTGCCTTCGCGGTGGAGCGGAGTGGGGGCGCGGGTGGCGGTCAGAGGCGGGACAGTGCTCCGCGCCAGGTCCAGCCCGCGTCGAGCGCGCGCACCTCGTGGGCCTCGGCGCCGGTGAACCTGTCCCCGTGACGTCCCGTCGCCATGCCTCCGTCAGGAGAAGAAGCCACTCGACAGCCCGACGGGGGTGGGTGGCAGGTGGGTCGGGTGGTGGTTCCGCCTTCGTCGGGGCGGTTGGTGCGGCGGGTCCTGATCAGGACGAGTGTGTTGGGGTCGTCCGGATCAGGACGGCCCACCACAGCGGCACGCTGTCCACGACGTAGCGGAACAGGGCGAGAAGCAGGAGCAGAAGGGCGAGGTTGCCCGTCGTCAGTCATCCGGGGCGCGCTTGCACGTCGTCTCGCTGGGGCCGTGCGCCGGAAAGGGCGGGAGCCCCGTCGACCGGGGTCGGCGGGGCTCCCGCTGGGTGGTGGTGCGTCAGTGGAGCTGGGTGTACGTGTTCCAGCCCGTGCCCATGTTGGCGCGGGTGGTGAAGGGGTTCGCCGTGCCCGTGTGGGTCGTGATGTAGCGGTACAGCGTGCCGCCCGACGTGACCGCCAGGAGGTCGGCGCGGCCGTCGCCGGTGATGTCACCGGGGGCGACCAGCTTGCTGTACGTCTGCCAGCCCGTGCCGACCTTCACGCGCGCCTTGAACGGGGCGTTCGCGTTGCCCGTGCCCGCGTACAGGTACAGCGTGCCGCCCGAGGTGCGGGCCAGCAGGTCCGCGCGGCCGTCGCCGGTGATGTCGCCCGCGCCCACCAGGGAGTTGTACACGCCCCAGCCGGAGCCCACACTCGTCCGGCCGGCGAAGGCGTAGCCCTGGCCGTCACCGCGGTACAGGTACAGGACGCCGCCCGAGGTGCGGGCCAGCAGGTCGCCCTTGCCGTCACCGGTCAGGTCGCCCACGCCGGTCAGGGTGTTGAACGCGCCCCAGCCGCGGCCGATCAGGACGGGCTCGTCCGGCGCGTAGCTGATCAGGTGACCCTCGTAGACCTCCAGGAGGTCGGCGTGGCCGTTGTCGTCCAGGGAGCTGGGGAAGTGCACGCGGGACCCCGCCCAGCCGCCGACGTCGCTCCACTGGGCCCGCGCGGTGAGTGTGCCGTTGTTGCGGGAGAAGTAGCGGAACAGCGTGCCGTTCCGGTCCAGGCCCAGGATCTCGGACTTCCCGGTGCCGGGGTTGCCGCCGGCGCCGGCGATGAGGTCCGCGTTGTTCCAGCTGGAGTCGCTCCACAGGACGCGGGCCGTGGGGCGGCCCGTGGTGGCGTCGGTGCCGTAGATGTACATCGCGCCGAGCGTGGTGCGGGCGAGCAGCTCCGGGCGGTTGTCGTCGGTGATGTCGTCGGAGCTGGACAGCTGGTTGTAGATGTGCCAGCCGGTGCCGACCTTCACCCGCGCCTTGAACGGGGCGGCGGCGTTGCCGGTGCCCGCGTAGAAGAACAGGTCACCGTTCGGGGTGCGGGCGTACAGGTCGCCGAGGCCGTCGCCGTTGGCGTCGCTCACGCCGACCAGCTGGTCATAGATGTGCCAGCCCGTGCCCACCTTCACGCGGGTCTGGAGCGGGGCGTACGCGCTGCCGGTGCCCCGGTACAGGTAGAGGTCGCCGGCGTGCGTGCGGGCCAGTACGTCGAACTTGGCGTCGCCGTCGACATCGCCGACCGACAGGACCTTGTTGTAGATGTTCCAGCCGCTGCCGCTCCAGTACGTGTAGGAGGAGCCGGAGCCGTACGTGCCGGTCAGCGTCAGGCTGCCGTACGGGTGGAGCGTCAGGACGTCGGCCGTGCCGTCGCCGTTCTGGTCCCCGACCGGGATGACGTCCTTGAACTTCACTCCGCCGCTCGTGGACAGACCGAGCTGGATGTCGTTCGCCGGGTCCTCGGAGCGCTTCACGTAGTAGTTGCCGTCGAGCCCGCGGTACAGCAGGTCGCTCCAGCCGTCGCCGGTGAAGTCGTGGCGGGTGGGTCCGGGCGTCGTGTTCTGCGTGGTGTCCGTCGAGAGGCGGTTGCGCTTCTTGGGAAGCTGGCCCTGCGGCAGTTCGACGGTGGGCGCGGGCTGTTCGATCAGCGTGCGGTCCGGCGTCGGGGCGCTCGTGCCGTCGGCCGCGGTCGCCGTGCCGGCCGTGCCCGTGAGCAGCAGGCCGGAGGCGAGGGCGAGAGCGGTGCACGACGCGAGTCTGCGGGCACGCGCGTGAGCGCGGCCCGTGCGGTGGAATGCCATGCGGAAACCCCCCCTGGGGTGAGTGATGAGAGGCCGCGAACACAGCGACGGCGCCCGCTCGGCGGGCACGCGCGCGGTTCGGCGGCGGATGGAGCATACAACCGGATTCAACGACCCCGTAGAGATTTGTTGATACGTCGTCGGCTGCGCGGGGCGAGCCGGTAGGGTTTGGTCTTGAACGTGTTCAATGTCCCAGGGGTGGAGGCGGGGCGCTCATGGCGCGGGCGGGATTCCGGCCGGGTGCGCGGGAGGTGGCGGGCGGGTACGTGGCTGTCGTCGCCGCCCTCTCGGTCGCCTATGGCGCTGCCGGGGCGCCGGAGGGGTGGGGCGCGCCGCTGGTGCTCGTGAGCTTCCCCGGCGCCGTCGTCGTCGCCGTACTCGCGCTCTTGTCGGCCGCGCTCGCCGGGGGAGGCGTGGACCTCTCGGGCGACGACCGGGTGGGCCTGCTGGACTTCGTGCCGCAGTACGTGGGCGGCGCGGTGGTGAACGTGCTGCTCGTGTGGGCGGTCGTCGCCTTCGCACGGCACTTCGCGCGCGAGGCGCGGCGCAGCCGGGAGCGGGCCGGCGGCGCTAGCCGTCCACCGGGAGGCCCTTCGGTTCCTTGACGCGCTTCATGATGATCTGGGAGTTGACCTCCTTGACCCCCGTCAGAGCCGTCAGCTTCTCGATCCAGAGCCGCTCGTACGCGCGCAGGTCCGCCACCGCGATCCGCAGCAGGCACCCGGGGCTGCCGAACAGCCGGTACGCCTCGATGACGTCCGGGATGTCCTGGAGCGCCGCCTCGAACGCCTCCACCACCTCGCGGTCCCGCTCCACCTCGATGGAGACCAGCACCTCGAAGCCCCGGTTCACCGCCTCCGGGTCGATCACCGCGCGGTAGCCCAGGATCACCCCGTCCTGCTCCAGCTGGCGCACCCGGCGCATGCAGGGAGACGGGGTCAGGCCGACGCGCGCCGCCAGCTCCTGGTTGCTCAGTCGGCCGTCCGCCTGGAGCTCGCGCAAGATAGCGCGGTCGATCGCGTCCATGGCGCGATTATCCACCAATGCGAGCGGGATGGTCCGGGTCAATGCGCGATCCCATTGCTCGCCTGCTCTTTTATCATTGCTTGTTCGAACATGGTTACGGGCTGAGTCGAGGAGAGGCGGGCAGCGTGGGACGGATCGTCGTGATCAGCACCGGCGGGACGATAGCGAGCCGCTGGCAGGGCTCCGGGTTCGCCGCCGAGGCGCACGGGCGGGAGGTCATGGCGACCGCCGCCGTGCCGGAGGGCGTCACCGTCGAGGTCGTGGACCTGTTCAGCGTCAACAGCCCCCGCCTCACCACCGCCCACCAGCTCACCCTCCTGCGGACCGTGCACGAGGTGCTCGCCGACCCCGGCGTCGACGGCGTCGTCGTCACGCACGGCACCGACACGCTGGAGGAGTCCGCGTTCTTCGTGGACCTCCACCACGACGACCCGCGCCCCGTCGTCTTCACCGGCGCCCAGCTCCCCCTCGACTCCGAGGACGGGGACGGGCCCCGCAACCTCCATGACGCGCTGCTCACCGCCGCCCGCTGCCGGGACCTCGGCGTACTGATCGCCTTCGACGGCAAGCTCCACGCCGCGCGCGGCACCGTGAAGACGCACACCCTGGACGCCGACGCCTTCGCGGACCCGTCCGGCACCCGGCTCGGCACCATCGGGTTCGGCAAGGTCTCCGTGCTGCGCCGCCCCGAGCGGCCCGCCGCGCTGCCGCTGCCCGCCGCCCCGGCCGGTGCGCCGCCGCGCGTGGACATGGTGACGCACCACACCGACGGCGACCCGCTGCTGCTGAACGCCGCCGTGGGCGCGGGCGCCCGGGGGATCGTCCTGGTGGCGACCGGCGCGGGCAACGCAACGCCCGAGGTCGTCGCCGCCGTCGCCGAGGCCACCGCGCGGGGCGTGCTCGTCGCGCTCACCACCCGGGTCCCGGCCGGGCCCGTGGCGCAGATCTACACCCACGGCGGCGCCGTGGACCTCGTCGCCGCGGGCGCCGTGCCGACCGGCACGCTGCGTGCCGGGCAGGCCCGCGTCGCCGTGCTCGCCGCGCTCCTCGCCGAGCCCGGCCCGGCCGACACCGCTGAGCGCGTACGGCTCCTGCGGCACGCCCTCGGCGACGCCGTACCCGCCGCTGACCTGGCGAAGGTGTAACCGGCAGTACTGGTCCAGGCCAACCCGCGCCCGTCTCAGGCGGGTTGGCCGTACGGGCGTGGAAGTCTTGTTCCACGTACGGGGGTTGTGCCAAGGTGAGGCCCCTCACAGCCCATCAGGCCGGTTCTTCCACCCGGCGGCCGGTCCCCTAAAACGGGTCCGCCGCGCGGGTGTCCACCAATTGGTGTCCTCTCCTCTCCCCCTGCTCTGGAGGAAAAGACGCCCATGCACCCCATGTCACGGGGGCCGGTCTCCGGGGGCTCCGACGCCTGTCTGCTCGCGGCGCTGCGCGCCGGGGCGAACCCGCCCGGCGCGGACCCCTTTCCCGGTGCCGACCCCTTTCCCGTCGCCGCGCTGATGGACCGGCACTGGCAGCCGGTCCACGACTACGTGTCCCTCTTCGCGCCGCCGTCCGCCTCCGGCCGGAGCGCTGCGCTCGTCACCGCCGCCGCGTTCGCGGAGGCGCTTGAGGAACTGCGACGTCACGAACCCGGACCGCGTGGGTCTGCGGGCGGGCGCGAGGGTGCGGGGCGGGGCGGGGCCGGGATCGGTGCGGGGGGCGGAGCCCGGGGCGGTGCGGGCTCAGGTGTCGGGGCCGGGGCCGGGGCCGGTGCCGGATTCGGTGCCGGATTCGGTGCCGGGGCTGGCGTGGGTGCCGGGTACGACGGGGCGCTGCGGGTCGCCTTCCTGACGGCCGCCGGGCGGGTACTGCGCCGCTGGGCCGGGGACGGGCGGGTCGCCGTGCTGCTCCCCGGTGTCCGGCGGCCCGCCGAACCGGCCGACGACCGGCGGCTGGTCGCCCTGGCGTTCCGGTCGCTGCCCGCGCCCGCCCAGGTGCTGCTGTGGCACCGGGAGGTCGAGGGCGAGGGCCTGTCGATCCCCACCGCGCTGCTCGGCACCGACCCGCGCGACGCCGCCGAGCACCTGGGCGAGGCGCGGGAGCTGCTGCGAGCCCGCTGCGTGAGCGCCCACCACGAACTGGCCCCGGACGCCGAGTGCCGGCACTACGGGCGGCTCCTCGACATCTCGCTGCGCCGTACCGGCCCGCTCATCCCGGACATCCGGCGCCATCTCGCCGGGTGCGCCCACTGCCGGTACGCCGCCGAGCAGCTGCGGCACATCGACGGGCGGCTCCCGCTGCTGCTGGCGGAGGCGGTGCTCGGCGAGGGCGCGGGGCGGTACGTGGACTCCCGCCCCGCGCGGCGCCGTCAGCGGGGCGGCACGGAGGGCGGGCGGGGGCGCCGGGCCGCTCGCCGGTCCCGCGCCCTGGGCGGCCGGGTGGCCGCGTGGGTACGCCGCGCGGGGCCGCGGGCGCCGGGCGGGGGGTTCCGCAGCGGGGCGGTGTCGAGGGCGGGAGGCAGGTCCGGGGCGGGGCGCCCGGCGGGCGGACCCGCCTCCGCGCCGGGGCGGGGCGGTGCCGCCCGGGTGCCGGTAGCCGCCGTCGCCGCCGCCGGGCTGGCGGGTGCGCTGGTGCCGGTGGCCCTCGCGGCCGCGCTGTGGCCGGGCGGCGGCGACGCGGAGCCGTCCGGGCGGCGGGCGCCGGGCGCCGGGGCGTCCGTACCGGGGGCGGCGGGAGGTCCCGTACCGGTCGGGTCGGAGGCGCCGGTACCCGCGGGGGTCCCAGGCGCCGTACCGGCCTCCCCGCCGCCCGCGGGGACGGTCGCGCCGCCGCCCGGATCGGCCCCGCCGCCCGGCGAATCGGGCGCGACGCCCGGCGAGGGTGCCCTGCGGACGCGGCTGAGCAGCGCCGGGGCGGCCGGGCTGTGCCTGGACGTGCGGGGCGGCACCCCGGGGCCCGGCGCCGAGGTCACGCTCGCCCGCTGCTCCGGCGCGCTCACCCAGGTCTGGTCGTACGACCCGGACGGCGCCCTGCGCAGCGCCGCCGCCCCGCACCTGTGCCCCGACGCGGGCCGCCCCGACGGGACGGTCGCCCTCACCGCCTGCGCGGCGAGTGGCGCGGCCGTACGGTACGTCCTCACCGTCCAGGGCGTGATCGTCCCCCGCCACGGCACGGCCGCCCTGGCGCTCGCCCCGCTGGAGGCGGCGGCCGGCACGCCCGTCGTCGTACGGGTGCGGGACAACGCTCTGCTTCAGCGGTGGCACACCGATACCCCGTCCCGGTAAGGACGCCGAACGCGCCGCAGGTAAACAGCGATGAAAGAGTTGATCAATCGCGCGTAATTCGGCCCGGATACTCGGAAGTAGCGTGTGACCTAGATCACATAAAATGCCACTCGCATATCCCTGTGGGCCGTGGGTAAGGTCGTGGCCGAAGCTTCACCCTGGCTCAATCAGGGGAATATCGCACCTTCCTTGCTGCTGGACAACAATCACTTTTAGGGGAGTATTGTGTCCTTGGCTCCACGGGGGGAGAAGGTGTTCGCGCCTTCTCTGGAAGGAAGACTCGACCGCAGAACGAGAGCGGTCATCCAGGCGTGTATCGACGAGCTCACCGCCCTCCTTCAGGGTGACGCCGGTGAAGCCGGGGAGCCGGAGCGCGCGCCCGAACAGGCGGTCAGCGGTGAGGCGTTCCCGCTGACCGACCTCCAGCAGGCCTACTTCGTCGGTGAGCAGGGCGTCGGCCGCCAGGCCGCCCCCGCCCTCTACATCCACGAGTACGCCTTTCCGTCCGGCGCTGTCCCGGATTACGCCAGGCTTGACGGCGCACTGCGCCGAATACGGCAGGCGCGGTCCGCCATGAGACTCCGGATCACCCAGGACGGAATGCAGTCCGTGGACGCGGTCCCGGAATCCGCAGGGGGAATAGGAAATGCCGCGCTCCTCACGCTGCACGACCTCTCCGGATTACCGGAGGAAAAAGCCGGTGAGGAACTCGCCCGGCTCCGGGAATCCCTCACCGCCGACATTCCCCCGCACGACGCGGCCCGCCCCTTCCTGTTACGCCTCGTCCCCCTCCCGGACGGCACGGCCCGCCTGCAGATCGCCCTCCGGCTGACCGCCTTCGACGGCGTCACCATCCAGCTCTTCTTCGCCGAACTGGCCCGCTGCTACGCGGACCGGGCCCACCGCCCCGAGCCCGAGACGCTCTCCTTCCGCGACTACGTCCTCCGGCAGCGCGACCGCGCCGGAGCCGCCGCCCGCGAGGCCGCCCTCCGCACCTGGGAGGACCGGCTCGACACCCTTCCCCCCGCCGCCGACCTGCCCCGCGCGACCGCCGCCGAGCAGACCCGGGCGGCCCTCGCCGCCGACCAGCCCGCGACCGGCGGCCCCGACGGCCAGCCCCTGGCCGTCGGCGCCGACGGGCACCGGGAAGGCCCCGGCGGGCCCCTGCACCGCACCGCGCACCGCCTCGACCCCGACTCGTGGAAACGGTTCCGCCGTCACGCCGCCGACGCCGGGCTCTCCGCCGACGCCGCGCTCGCCGGGCTGTACGCGGAGACCCTGCTGCGCTGGTCCGGCGGCCGCCCCGGCACCGTCACCGTCCTCGCGTCGGAGCGCGCCGCCGGACCCGCCGGAGCGGACCGGGTGTGGGGCAGCGGCGCCACCACCGTGCTCGTCGGCTTCGAACCGGGCGACGGCACGTTCGTCGAGCGCTGCCGGGCCTTCCAGGACCGCCTCTACACGGCCCTGGAGGCTGGCGAGGTCTCCGGTGTCGAGGTCGGCCGCATGCTCAACCAGCGGCGCGGCACCACCGGCAACCCCGTCCCGTACGTCTTCAGCAGCGGGCTCGGCCTCGTGGACGGCGTCGACGACGGTTTCCGGCTGAAGCTGCCCGGCGCGTCGCTCGTCCACAGCGCCATCAGCACCCCCGAGGTGCTCCTCGACCACCAGGTGTACGAGCAGTCCGGCCACCTGGTGTGCAACTTCGACCACGACCCGGCCGCGTTCCCGCCCGGCCTCGTGGACGACCTCGCCGCCCACCACCGCGAGCGCCTCCTGCGGCTCGCCACCGACCCGGCCGAGTGGACGCGCACCGGCCCCGACCCGCTCCCCGAGAGCCAGGTCCGCGACCGCAGGCGCGCCAACGACACGGCCGTTGACGGGCTCGACGGCGAACTGCACGAGGCTGCCCTCGGCCATCTCCGCCGCACCCCGGACGCCACCGCCGTCATCGACGCCGAACGCTCCCTCAGCCACGCCGAGACCGACCGGCTGTCCGGCGCGCTCGCCGTACGGCTGCGGGCCGCGGGGATCGGCGCAGACCCGGCGCGGCCCGACCTCGTCGCCGTGCGCGTCCCGAAGTCGTGGCAGCAGACCGTCGCCGTCCTCGGCGTCCTGCGCGCGGGCGGCGCCTACCTGCCCACCGCGCCCGGCTGGCCCGCGTCCCGCGTCACGCAGGTGCTGCGGCAGAGCGGCGCGGCCGCCGTCGTGGCCCCCGCGGGCACGGGCGCCGACGGGCTCCCCGAGCTGGACGGCCTGCCGGACCTGCCCGTCGTCGCCGTACCCGGCCTGGCCGACGCGGACGGCTCCGAAGACGCGTACGGCTCCCGAGGCGCGGGCTCCGAAGACGCGTACGGCCTCCGAGGCGCGGACGCAGCGGACGCCCCGGGGACGGACGTGCCGGTGCCCGACGGGCTCGGCGGGGATCTGCGCCGCACCGCCTACGTCATCTACACCTCCGGCTCCACCGGCACGCCCAAGGGCGTCGTCATCTCCCACGGGGCCGCCACCAACACCCTGCGCGACCTCGAAGGGCGGTTCGCGCTCGGGCCCGACGACCGGGTCCTGGCCGTGTCGTCCCTCGCCTTCGACCTGTCCGTCTTCGACATCTTCGGCACGCTCGGCGCGGGCGGCACCGTCGTCGTCCCGCCCGACAGCGAGGTGCCCGACCCCGAGACGTGGGGCGAGCTGTGCCGCCGTCACGGCGTCACGGTCTGGAACTCGGTGCCCGCGCTGCTCCAGGTCACCCTGGAGTACCTCGGGGACCGGGCCGCGGAAACGTTCCGCTCGCTGCGGCTCATCATGCTCAGCGGCGACTGGATACCCCTGTCGCTGCTCGACCGGATCGCCCGCGTCTGCCCGGACGCCCGGGTCGTCGCCATGGGCGGGGCCACCGAGGCGTCGATCTGGTCCAACCACTTCTGGGCCGAAGGACAGCCCGAAGGCTGGTCCAGCGTCCCGTACGGCTATCCGCTCGCCAACCAGACGATGCACGTCCTCGACGAGCGGCTCGCCGACGCGCCCGTCTGGGTCCCCGGCGACCTCTACATCGGCGGCGCCGGGGTGGCCGACGGCTACCACCGCGCGCCCGCCCTCACCGAGGCGTCGTTCCTCACCCACCCCGTCACGGGGGAGCGGCTCTACCGCACCGGCGACCGGGCCCGCTACCGGCCCGGCGGCATCCTGGAGTTCCTCGGCCGTGAGGACGCCCAGGTCAAGGTCGGCGGACACCGCATCGAGCTGGGCGAGATCGAGGCCCGCCTCGCCGCCCGGCCCGAGGTGGAGCACGCCGTCGCGCTCGTCGCGGGCAGCCGGGAGGAGCCGTACCTGGCGGCCTTCGTCACCCCGGCCGCCACCGGAACCGCCCCCGACCCCGACGCGCTCCGCGCCCGTCTGGCCGCCGAACTGCCCCCGTACATGGTCCCGCCCGTCCTGCGCGTCGTGGACGCCGTGCCGCTCAGCTCCAACGGCAAGGTGGACCGCAAGGCGCTGCTCGCCCGCCTCACCGGGCCCGCCGCCCCGGCGGCCCCAGGAGCGTCAAGAGCCCCGGGCGCGGGCGACACTCCGGGCGGAAGCGGTGCCGGGGTCGCCCCCCGCACCCCCGAGGAGGTGACACTGCTCGGCCTGTGGCAGCAGCTCCTCGGCCCGCAGGTGCGGGGCGTCACCGACGACTTCTTCGCCCTGGGCGGCAACTCCCTGCTCGCCGTACGGCTGTTCCACCGCATCAAGGCCGCCTTCGGACGCACCCTGCCGCTGGCCGCCCTGATGCGCGGCAGGACCGTCGCCGAACAGGCCGCGCAGCTCGGCCGCGCCGACGACGAGCGCGGGTCCGCCTCGCCCCTCGTCCGTATCAGGGACGGCGTCCCCGGCATCACCGGCGGCGCACAGCACCTGGTGCTCGTCCACCCCGTCGGCGGCGACGTCCTCTGCTACGACCGGCTGGTCCGCGAGCTGGCCGCGCACCCCGCCGCCGCCCGCGCCACCGTGTACGGGCTGCGCGCGACGGGCCTCCTCGCGGGGGAGCGGCCCGCGCGGGACATGACCGCCCTCGTCGCGGCGTACGCCGACGCGCTGCTGGAGGCCGTACCGGCCGGCGAACTCCACCTCGCGGGCTGGTCCATGGGCGGCACCGTCTCCGTGGACCTCGCCGCCCGCCTGGAGGAGCGGGGCCGGAGCGTCGCGTCCGTGACGGCGCTCGACTCCTTCACCGGCGACCCCGGCGTCCCGGCGCCCACCTTCCGGCAGCGGCTCACCGGCTTCTTCGCCGACCTCGCGCAGGGCGCCGACGTCACCCGGCACGTCCCCGACGGCCTGCCCGGCACGGCGCCCGGCGACCCGGCGGACCTCGCCGCGGCCCTGCGCGCCGTCCAGGACGCGCTGCTCGGGGCCGGGCTGCTCGCCGGACCGCTCCACGACGACGACCTGGTCCGCCTGTTCACCGTGTACGCCGCCCACTCCGCCCTCCTGGAGGCGCACGAACCCGCCCCGGCCCACCCCAGGCTGCGCCTGCTGCGCGCCCGGGGCACCGCCCGCCGGGCCTTCCCCGGGCTCGTCCCCCTGGAGGAGCGGCTCACCGGGGCGGCGCCGCCCGAGTGGCTGGACGGCGACCACTACTCCGTCATGGCGCCCGAGGCCGCCCGCGGTCTCGCCGCCCTCCTCGCGGGCCGCCTCCCCGGCCGCCCGGTGGACGAGTCGTACCTCGACTCGACCCTCTGGTGCTGAACGGCCGCAGCGACAAAGCCCCGACACCACCACGACGGACCGCGCCGACGCCCGACTCGGCGACCACGACCCGCTCCCACGACACGACCCGCTCCCACGACGCGACCGGAGGCCACCACGACCGGCGTCACCTCCGCCCCGGCGCCCCGCGCCCGGCCCCCAGGACAGACCGACGACGTTCCGACCTGCTCAGCCGACGAGACGAAAGAGGCCACGCACATGACGAGCACCGAGGGCAAGAACGAGATCTGGAACTCCGGCACGTTCGACTCCATGCGCCGCAAGCTCATCCCGTCGTTCGACCTGATCTACTCGACGGGCGTGTACGCGGTCGTCGAGACCGTCCCGCGCCAGGCCCGCGTCCTCGACCTGGGCGCCGGTACCGGTCTCCTCGGCGGCGCCATCCTGGAGCGCCTGCCCGAGGCCGAACTCGTCCTCGTGGACCACTCCGACGCGATGCTGGCGAAGGCCCGCGAGCGGTTCGCCGGGAATCCACGGGTCACCGTCCAGGTCGCCGACATGAAGGACCCGTTGCCGCGGGGTCCGTTCGACGCCGTCGTCTCCGGCCTCGCCATCCACCACCTCACGCACGCCGAGAAGGAGGACCTCTTCCGGCGCATCCACGACGTGCTCACCCCCGACGGCGTCTTCGTCAACGTCGAGCAGCTCGCCGGACCCAACGCCCGCATCGAGGCGATGTACGACGCCCAGCACGAGGCGCACGTCCAGCGCTCCGAGTGCCCGCCCGACGAGTGGGCCGCGGGCCGCGAGCGGATGAAGCTCGACATCTGCGCCACCACCGAGATGCAGCTGGAGTGGCTGCGCAAGGTCGGCTTCAGCCAGGTCGACATCCTCGCGAAGGACTGGCGCTACGGCACCTACGCCGCCTGGAAGGCCGCATGAGCGGGGTCCTGACCCGGGCGGTCGCCGACGTGGCCGCCCGCCACCCCGGGAAGGTCGCCGTCCGCGACGTGGACGGCACCGACGTCACGTACGGCGAGCTGGTCACGCGCGTGGAGCGGCTGGCGGCCGGGCTGCACGCGCGCGGCGTACGGGAGGGCGACACCGTCGCGTTCGCCCTGCCGAACAGCGCCCGGTACGTCGCCCTGATCCTCGCCCTGGCGTCCCTCGGCGCCCGGTACGTGCCGCTCATGGGCGACTTCACCCCCGAGGAGACGGCCCGCGCCCTCGACCAGGCCCGGCCCGTGCTGCTCGTCGCCGCCCGCCCGCACCACGCCGCCGGGGCCGTCCCCGAAGTGGCGCCGGAGGCGCTGGAGGACGCGTCGGCGCCGCCCGCGCCGGTGCCCCCGGAGCCGTACGCCGGGCTGTTCCGGCAGCTGTGGACGTCCGGCTCGACGGGCTTCCCCAAGATGATGGTGTGGCGGCAGGACCGGTTCGTCACCGAACGGCGCCGCTGGCTCGCCGACACGGGGATGACCGACGCCGACACGTACTACTGCCGTCACCCCCTCGACGTCGCCCACGCCACCGACCTGCACGTCTTCGCCGCGCTGCTCGGCGGGGCGCGGCTCGTGCTGGCCGACCCGGCGGCGCCCGCCGAGGCGCATCTGGAGCGGCTGCGCGCCGAGCGGGCCACCGTGATGAGCGCCCTGCCCGGCCACTACGCGGACCTCGTCGGGGCGGCCGTGCGCACCGGGGACCGCGGCGGGCTCCCGGAGCTGCGCCGGCCGCTGTGCGGCGGCGCGTACCTGCCGCCGGCGGTCGTCCGCGACGCCGACGAGGTGCTCGGCGTCCGCATCCGGCAGATCTACGGCTCCACCGAGTTCGGCATCGCGCTCGGCAACATGGCCGACCAGGTGCAGACGAGCGGCGCCATGGTGCCCGTACGGGGGGTGGGCGCCCGGGTCGCGCCGCTGTCAAACCGCGCGCCGGACACCGGTGAGCTGGTGCTGCGCTCCGACTGCACCAGCGAGGGCTACCTCTTCGCGGACGAGGCGAACGCGCGGACCTTCCGGGACGGCGAGTTCTGGACCGGGGACGTGGCCGAGCGGCTCCCCGGCGGGGCGTTCCGGATCGTCGGGCGGGTCACCGAGGTGCTGGCCACCCCGGCCGGGCCGCTGCTCGCGCCCGTCCTGGACGCCGAGATCGCCGACGCCTGCCCCGGCACGGCGGCCGTGTCGCTGCCCCTCGACCCCGGCGCCTTCACCGGCCGGGTCGCCGTGGCGGTCAGGCCCGCGCCGGACGCGGCGGCGCAGGACGTGGTCAAACAGGTCGAGACGCTCCTCGCGGGCCACGGCCTGGACGGGTCGGCGCACGTCGTGGACGCGATCCCCCGTACGCCCGTCGGCAAGGTGGACAAGCCGCGCCTGCGGACCCGCCTCGGACTGGCCGGGAAGCGGTGAGCCTCGTGAACAGGACGGTGAGACACCTGTGTTGACGTACGAGCGGCGGGGCTCGGGCCCCGTGGTCGTCCTCGTGCCTGGCCTGGGCGCCACCCGCGACTTCTTCGCCCCGGTGGCGGCCGGCCTGGGCCGGGACCACACGGTCGTCGCGGTGGACCTGCCCGGCCACGGTGCGACCGCCCTGCGGGACGGCGCCGAGCCGACCCTGCGCGACGCGGCGGCCGGGCTGCGCGCGGTCGTCGAGAAGCTGGGCCTGAGCGACATCGCCCTGGTCGGCTGGTCGCTGGGCGCCACGGTCGCCTGGACCTACCTGGAGGAGTACGGCCCCCAGGGGGTGCGCGGGCTCGTGTCCTGCGAGCAGACGCCGTGGCTGCTGGCCGACGGCGGCTGGGAGTACGCGGCGTTCGGCAGCCTCGACGCGGCCGCCGCGAAGGACCTGCTGGAGCAGGTGCGGCAGGACCCCGGCGGCTTCGCGGAGAACCTGGTGCGCGGCTCCTTCGCGACCGGCTCCGAGCCCGACCCGGAGCTCGCCGACGACCTGGTGCGCAAGGCGCGCCGTACGGCACCGGCCGCGCTCACGGGACTGCTCGCGGACGTGCTGCGGCAGGACTGGCGGGAGCGGGTCGGCGCGCTGGGCGTCCCCACCCTGCTCGTCCACGGCGCCCGCAGCGGCGTCTACCCGCCGGAGGTGGGGACCTGGCTCGCCAAGACGGTCCCCGGGTCCCGGCTGGAGCTCCTCGAACACTCCGGTCACCTCTGCTTCCTGGAGGAGCCGGACCGGTTCTGCGCCGCCGTCCGTGGATTCCTGGCGTCCACCCGCAACGACACGGCCTCCGCCCGCCACGACACGGCGTCCGCCCGGCAGAGCACGCCGTCCTCCCGGCACGACACGAACGGAAGGTGACGACCTCACATGTCCACATCCACCGACCAGTTGGCGCAGCGGCTGTGCTGGATCTACCCGGACCGGGGCACCGTGCGCCAGCGCGCCGCCGAGGCCGACGCCATCTGGACCACGTACACGAAGATCGCCGCCGACTGCGGGCTGCGGATGTCCATCCACAAGTCCGAGGCGCTCGCCGCGGAGATGCCGGACGAGGGCGAGCCGCGGGTCTTCCTGGACGGTGAGCGGATCACGCCCGAGGACACGATCCTCGTCACCTCGCTGTGGTCGCTGCCGCACCAGGTGAACGAGGTGTGCAACCAGCTGTTCGCGTACTCGATCGTGGAGCAGGCCGGTTTCTACCTGCCGATCCATCCGCGCATGTCGTACATCACGACCGACAAGCTGGCCACGATGCTGTACCTGAAGGACAGCCCCGTGCGGCGCGTGCCGACCGTCCGGATCGGCACCGGCCGCGACGCGATCAGCCGCCACTACGAGCCCGCGCTGGCGAACCTGGAGTACCCGCTGCTGGTGAAGCCCGCCTACTGGGGCATGGGCATCGGCGTGTGCCTCGTGCGCAACGAGCACGAGCTGCGCGGCGTCATCGGCCTCGCGGGAGGCGCGGACACGGCCCTGGTCGTCCAGCCGTACCTGGGCGAGGGCGTCGAGGACTGGCGGGTGTACGTCATCGACGGCGTCCCGCACACGGTGCTGCGGCGCATCCCGCAGGGCGCGTCGCTGACGGCGAACCTCGTCAACGGCGGCCGCCTGGAGTACCCGCCGGTGCCGGACGAGCTGAAGGGCGCCCTCGAGTACATCGCGCGGCAGCTGGACATGCCGTACTTCGCGGCCGACTTCCTGTGGGACGGCAAGCAGTTCTGGCTGTCGGAGGTGGAGCCGGACGGGGCCTGCGGCTACGCCCCGACGGAGGAGGTCGCCGCCATCCAGCGGCCCGTCATCGAGGACCGGTTCCGCGCGTACATCGCCGCGCACGCCCGCTGGATCGCGGAGCGGAACGGGGGCGGTGCCGCATGACCGCGACGACCGGAACCGGGGCCGCGGGGACCGGGGCGGCCGGGACGGGAGCGGCGGGGACCGGAGCCGCGGGGAGCATTCCCGCGCAGCCCCGGCCCGGAGGCGGCGCCGTCGAGACGATCGGCGAGCTGCCCTGGGAGGACGTGCTCGCGCAGGCCCGCGCCCTGGAGACCCGCGGCGGCGCGCCCGTGCCGCCCGGCGCGTCCCGCCTCACCGACCTGCCCGTGACCGGCCCGGACGAGATCCTGTCCGTCACGAAGACCGCGGCGGCGGGCCCGGGCGCCGTACTGATGTCCAGCGGCGGCACCACCGGCCGCCCCAAGCTCACCTACGTGCCGTACCACCAGGCGGTGGACCGGCTCCTGGAGCAGTGGCGCCCGCTGTCACCCGACAGTGTGATGCTGAACCTCTTCAACCCGGGCCGCATGTGGGCCTCCCACTACTACATGCAGACCTTCGCGGAGCGCTGCCGCTGCACGGTCATCCCGTCCGGTCCCTTCGCGCCGGACGACGTGGCGAACTGGGTGCCGATGCTGAAGGAGGTCGGCGTGGACACCCTCTGCGGCACCCCGACCGCCCTCGCCGACTTCGCCGAGGGCCTGCTCGCCGCCGGGGAGACCCTGCCGGTCACCACGGTCATCTGGATGGCCGAGCCGTGGACGGAGGCCAAGCACCGCGTCGTCGCCAAGGCCCTCCCCGAGGCCGGTTTCTGGGCCAACTACGGCTCCGTCGAGACGTACATCATCGGCACCAACACCCCCGCCTGCGACCTCCAGACCGTCCACCTCATGCCCGACCAGGTGCTGGAACTGGAGGAGAAGGGCGCGCTGCTGACCCGGCGCGGCACCGGCTGGACCATGCCCGCCGTCCGCTACCGGCTCGGCGACCGGCTCGCCCGCGCCGAGTGCCGCTGCGGCCGCCCCGACGCGCTCCGGGTGGTCGGCAGGGCCGACGACTCGGTCAGCCTGCGCAGCGCCCTGTTCAGCGTCGGCGACGTGATGCGGCACGCGCGGACCTTCCCCGGCGTGGAGGAGGCGCAGCTCGTGCTGACCCGGTCCACCGACGACCTGAAGGCCGCGACCGCGCTGACCCTGGAGTACACCGGAGACGCCGACCCCGAGGCCGTACGGGCCCACCTCACCGCCGAGTTCTACCACCTGGCCGCCGTGCACCACCGGTTCCCGGGCGCGATCACGGCCCGCCGGGTGGGCAGACTGAGCCGCGTGGAGCGCACCAACAAGGTGCCGCCGGCCGTGTGGAGGGACTGAGTGACCCCGGTGCAGCAGGAGACCGACCGCCGGAGCGGATGGCGGGCAAGCCCGTGGACGAGCCTGATCGTGCTCGCCCTCGGCTTCTTCCTGACGATGCTCGACGTGTCCATCGTCAACATCGCCATCCCCGACATCCGCGACGACTTAGGCGCGTCGCTGTCGGACGTCCTCTGGGCGGTCAACGCCTACGTCCTGGTGGTGGCGGTGCTGCTGATCACCGCCGGGCGGCTCGGTGATCTGTACGGCCCCCGCAGGCTGTTCCTCGTGGGCGTCGTCGTCTTCACGGTGTTCAGCCTGGTCTGCGGACTGGCGCGGAACCCCGGGGAGCTGATCGCCGCGCGGGCCTTCCAGGGCCTGGGCGCCGCGCTCCTGCTGCCCCAGACCATGGCGATGATCGTCAGCCTGTTCCCCGCGGAGCGGCGCGGTCTCGCCCTGGGCGTCTGGGGGGCCGTCGGCGGTGTCGCCGCCGTCGTCGGCCCCTCCCTGGGCGGGCTGCTCGTCACCGCCCTCGGCTGGGAGTGGATCTTCTTCGTGAACGTCCCGGTCGGTGTCGCGGCGGTCGTGCTGACCCTGCTGGCCGTGCCGGACGTGCGGTTCGACCGGCGGCACCGGCTCGACTGGGGCGGGATCGCGCTCGCCTCGGCGGGCCTGTTCTGCCTGACGTTCCCGCTCATGGAGGGCGAGCGGTTCGGCTGGGCGTGGTGGACGCTGGCGCTGCTCGCCGCCGCCGTGCCGGCCGGCGCAGCCTTCTACGCGCAGCAGCGCCGCCGCCAGGACGCCGAGCCGCTGGTGCCGTTCGCGCTGTTCCGGGACGGCGACTACCGGGCGATGATCGTGGTCGCCGCGTCCGTCGCGTTCGGGATCATCGGGCTGATGCTGCTGCTCACCCTGTTCTTCCAGTCCGCGCTGGGCTTCAGCGCCCTGAGCGCGGGTCTGGCGCTCGCCCCGCCCGCGGTGATCTCGACGGTGCTCGCGCCCTTCGCGGGCCGCCTCACCGACCGGTTCGACGCGAAGGCGATCCTGCTGGCCGGGCTGCTCCTGACCGCCGCCGGAATGACCTGGACGGCCGCGATCATGGAGGTCGGCGCCGCGTGGGCGGCGTTCCTGCCGCCGATGGTCGTCATCGGACTCGGCAACGGCCTGCTGATCGCGCCCATGGCGGCCGTCGCCATGCGCGGGATGCCGCCGCAGCTCGCGGGCGCCGCGTCCGGGGTGCTGAACACCGTGCGGCAGCTGGGGCCCGTCACCGCCGTGACCCTCGTCGGCCTGCTGGTCCAGCGGCGGGTGCCGGGCGGGGAGGCCGCGTCGGCCGCCGCGTACGCCGGCACGCTCCAGCTGGGCATGGCGCTGCCGATCGCCGCGATCGTCGTCGGCGCCGTCGCCTGCGGGCCGGGCGCCCTGCGCGCCCTGGTGGCCGGCCCGCGCCGGGAGGTGCCGTAGCACTGCCGCCCGCGCCTCGGCCGGGGCGCGTTTCCCGGCCGGGAGGCCGCCTCGGCCGGGGCCCTGCCCGCCTCGGCCGGGGGCCCGTCCCGGCCTGGGGTCCCGGCCGAGGTGCCCGTCGGCGGCCGGGGCGCCCAGCCCCAGGCATCCAGCCCGGGACACCCAATCCCGGTGCAGTCCGACGCCCCCTGCAGGGGCGCGCCCGCTGTCCGCTGTCCGCTGTTCCGACCGAGCCGTGTTTCAGGAGGGACCGACCCCCATGAGCAAGGAAACGTTCCCCGCGGACCACTCCGGGCAGCGGGCGAGCACGCTGCCGTACGGGCGCTACCGCCCCGCCCCCGAGGTGGACCTGCCCGACCGGGTGTGGCCCACGCGCCGGATCACCAAGGCGCCGCGCTGGCTCTCCACCGATCTGCGCGACGGCAACCAGGCCCTGCCGACCCCCATGGACCTGGACCGCAAGACCCGGATGTTCCGGCTCCTCGTCGAGCTCGGCTACAAGGAGATCGAGGTCGGCTTCCCCGCCGCGAGCGAGACGGAGTTCGCCTTCGTCCGCAGCCTGATCGAGAACGACGAGATACCCGACGACGTACTGATCCAGGTCATCGTCCCCGCGCGCGAAGCGCTCATCAGACGCACCTTCGACGCGCTGGCCGGCGCCCCGCGCGCCATCGCCCACCTGTACAACTCCACCTCGCCCGCGCAGCGGCGCGTCGTCTTCGGCATGGACCGGACCGAGGTGGAGAAGCTCGCCGTGGACCACGCGCGGCTCTGCCGCGACCTCGCCGACCGGCACCCGGGCAGGATCGGCTTCCAGTACAGCCCCGAGTCGTTCTCACAGACCGAGCTGGACTTCGCGCTCCGGATCTGCGAGTCCGTCATGGACGTGTGGGAGCCGGAGGAGAACCGGGAGATCATCCTCAACCTCCCCTCGACGGTGGAGTGTTCGACGCCGAACGTCTTCGCCGACCAGGTCGAGTGGATGAGCCGCCACCTGTCCCGCCGCGACCACGTGTGCCTGTCCCTGCACCCGCACAACGACCGGGGCACCGCCGTCGCCTCCGCCGAGCTGGGTCTCCTCGCCGGTGCCGACCGCGTCGAGGGCTGCCTGTTCGGCAACGGCGAGCGGACCGGCAACGTCTGCCTGACGATCCTCGCGCTGAACCTGATGAGCCAGGGTGTGGACCCGCAGATCGACTTCTCCGACGTGGACGCCGTCCGGCACGTCGTGGAGACCTGCACGGGCATGCGCGTCCCCGAGCGCTACCCGTACGCGGGCGACCTCGTCCACACCTCGTTCTCCGGCTCCCACCAGGACGCCATCAACAAGGGCCTGCGCGCCCTGGAGCGGGACGCCGCCGAGCGGGGCGTGCCGCGCGACACGTACCCGTGGGACGTGCCGTACCTGCCGATCGACCCGAAGGACATCGGCCGCTCGTACCAGGCGATCATCCGCGTCAACAGCCAGTCGGGGAAGGGCGGCGTCGACTACCTGCTGTCCACCGCGCACGGGCTGAAGCTGCCGAGGGGCCTCCAGACGGAGGTGGCCGCGCTGGTGCAGCGGGTCACCGACGGGGAGGGCCGGGAGGTGGCGCCGGACGAGCTGTGGTCGCTGTTCCGGGCCGAGTACCTGCCCGCCGAGCCGCGGACCGTCCTGCTGGGCCACCGGAGCGCGCCGGGGGAGCGGGGGCAGACCACCGTGAAGGCGGAGATCTCCGTGGACGGCGAGTCGCGGGCGCTGAGCGGCGCGGGCCCCGACCTTCTCGCCGCGTTCGCCGACGCGCTCGCCGAGACGGGCGTGGAACCGGTCGTCCTGGAGCACGCCGAGCACCCGGCCACCCTCGACGGCACGCCGGGCACGATGGCGTACGTCAGGACCCGCGTCGGCCGGGACGCCTTCTGGGGCTGCGCCTTCGGCCCCGACGCGCCGACGGCGTCGCTGCGGGCCCTGTGCGCGGCCCTCCACCGCCACGACCGCTCGCGGTGAGGGCCGGTCGCATACCCGGGGCGCCCGGCGGCGGGCGGCCGCCGGTGGTGCGGGCGCTGACGCTGGACGGGATGTTCTCCGCGGCCGCCCGCCGCCACCCGGACGCGGTCGTCGTACGGGAGGGCAGGCGCGTCCTGTCGTACGGGAGGGCAGAGGAGCGGGCCGCGCGCCTCGCGTCCGCGCTGGTGCGGCACGGGCTCCAGCTCGGCGACCCGGTCGTCGTGCACTGCGCGGACCACCGGCAGTCGGTGGTGGCGCAGCTGGCGGTGCTGAAGGCGGGCGGGGTGTGCGTGCCCGTCCCGCGCGACGCACGCGGGGCGGCGGGGCCGCGGGTCTCGGCGCTGACCGGGGCGCGGGCGGTGCTGTGCGGCGGCTTCGCCGTGCCGCTGTGGCGCCACCACGAGCTGGTCGTCGACCTCGACGACGCCGAGGTGTGGCGGCGCGTCGGCGCCCTGGAGCCGGAGCCGTCGCTGCCGCACTCGGGGCCGGTGGACGCGGCGTACCTGCTGACCCCGGCCGCCGAGCCGAACGGGTACCTCACGGACCACCGGGCGTGGCAGTACCACCTGGCGGCCCGCGTCCGGGCGGCCGGACCCGCCGGACTGGCGCTGACCGCGACCCGCGGGCCGGGCACCCCGGCGGCCCTGTCGGCGCTGTGGTGGGCGGTCGCGGGCGGCGGCACGTACGTCCCGTGGCGGCCGGGCCTTCTCGTGGCGGGCGGGTCGGCGGGCAGCCGCGTGGCGGTGTTCTCGCCGGAGGAGTACGGCCGTGTCCTGAAGTCCGTGCGGGGCGGGACGCCGCCGTTCGGCACGGCGGTGGTGCTGGGCGGGGCGTGCCCGCCGGAGCTGGTCGCGCACCACTTCGACGCGCTGCCCGGGGTGCGGCTGCGCGCCGAGTTCGCCCCGGCGGGCGGCGCGCTGCCGTGGACGGCGCGGGACCTGTCGCCGCTGCCCGACGGGGGCGCGTCCGGGGTCGGTGTGGGGCGGCCGCTGCCGCACGTACGGGTGTGGGCCGTGGACGGGGACGGTACGCCGCTGCCGCCGGGGTGCGTGGGGGAGCTCGTGGCGTCGGGCCCGGCGGTGCCGTTCGAGAGCCTGCGGCCGCGGTGCCCGGCCCTCGGCGACGAGGGCGCGGAGCCGATGCGCTCGTCGTGGCTGGGCCTGCGCCGCGCCAACGGCACGGTGGAGGTCACGGCCCGGGGCGCGGGCCACCGGTACGGCACGGCGGCACTGTCCCGGCAGGCGGTGGGCGCGGGGTGAGCCGCCGGGCGCGGCGGTGCCGGACGGTGCGCGTGCGGTACGGCGGAGGGGCGGGGCGGGATGGTGCGCGTGCGGTACGGCGGAGGGGCGGGGGCGGGCGGTACGCACCGGGGTGCGGCGATGCGGTGCGCGGCCGGCCGCGTGCCCGAGCCGGGGCCGACCGGCCGGCCGTGGTGACCGGCCGGTCGGCCGCCGTGCTGCTCACGCCCTGGTGCGCCTCACGCCCCGGTGCGCGCCGCTCAGGACGCCTGGGCCGTGTTGTACAGCGCCTGCGCGTCGTTGCCGAAGTACGGGCCGAACATGCGGTTCGGCAGGAACGTGTAGCCGAAGCTGTTCACCGACACCTGGAGCCCCGTCCCGGACGCCTCGCTGAAGCCCGTGAACCAGGGGCCGCCGCTGGAGCCGCCGGTCATGTTGCAGCCGAGGCTGTGGTCCTGCGAGAACAGGAAGTCCTTGGAGGAGTTCCCGGCGCAGTAGATCAGCTTGGACCCGTCGTAAGGGGATGCCGCCGGGAACCCGAAGGCGTACATCGCCTTGTTGTACCCGCCGTTGAACTGGACGCCCTGCGCGCCGGTGACGGCCGTCAGCTTCTGGCCGTTCAGCGGGGCGAGGACGGCGGCGCCCACGTCGTGGTTGATGTCCTCGCTCGCCTCCCACTGGGGCGTGGTGAGCGTCCTCGTCGCGGTCCACTGCCCGTACGGGGCCTGCCCGTTGGAGTACGCGGGGACGAAGACGAAGTTGGTGTGCCAGCTGCCCTGGTACTTCACGCAGTGCCCGGCCGTGAGGACGGTCGACTGGTTCTGGCTGGTCACGGCGTTGGCGGAGCAGGACGCGGTGCGGTCTCCGAAGGTGAAGAACACCCGCCCGGACGTCTTCACGACCGCGCCGCCGCCGTTCCAGGCGCCACCCGCCTGCGGGAACGCGAGCGTGCCGGGGGCGGCGAGTGCGCCGGGCGCGGGGGTCGGGGCGACGGTCCTCGTCGGCCCTTCCTGCTTCGGCGCCTTGAGCTTGCCCAGCTGCGCCGGGGTGAGGCGCAGGTCGAGCGGGGTGGCGGCGCGCATCCGCTCGGGCGTCCAGAACGCGGCCGCGCCCCGCTGCTCGGCGGCGGGTACGGAACGGGCGGCGACGGCCTGGTCGCCCCCGGGGGCCGGGGCGGGGGCGGCGACGGCGGGCGCGGCGGCCAGGGCGCCGGTGAGCAGGGCTGCCGTGGTGAGCAGGGCGGGCGCGGGCGAGCGATGGCGTCTCACACGTGTCTCCTTCTGCCGCGCCCGGGCGACCGGCGACGGCCGCCCGGGCAGGGGGCGGTGGGGGGATCGCGGTACGGGATCGAGCTGCGTGCCTTGCCTGTCGAGAGAGGAGCAGAGTGCCACGCCCACCACGCATTGTCAGGAGCGCGTCACCCACTTCATTACTGACCGGTCAGCAGTTTCGCGAAACAGCGGCTGTCCTCGTGGTGCCGGTACAGGCCGAACTTCTCGCACAGTTCGTAGCCGCTGGACAGGTACAGCGCGATGGCCTCCGGCTGCTTGGTGCCGGTCTCCAGGACCATGCGGCGCCGCCCGGCCGCACGGGCGTCCTCCTCCAGGCGGGCCAGGATGCGCCGCGCCAGGCCCAGGCCGCGCGCCTCGGGGACCACGTACATCCGCTTCAGCTCGGCGTCGCCGTCCGCGTAGCCCTCGCCGTCGGCGTCCATGGCGCGCCAGCCGCCGGTCGCGACGGGGCGGTCGAGCGGGTCGTACGCCATCAGATAGAGCCCGCGCGGCGGCTGGAACATGGCCGGATCGAGCGGGGTCTCGTCCCCGTCGCCGTCGTAACGCTCGGCGTACTCGAGCTGGACCTCGTCGTTGAGCTTGACGGCGTCGGGGTGGTCGAACGGCATGGGACGTATATTCATGCGGAGCATCGTACTTCTATGCGTGAGGGCGGTGCTGGTCTGTCGTATTGTGCCGGGATGCTCACTGTGACCACCGCCAATGTCAACGGACTCCGTGCCGCCGCCAAGAAGGGCTTCGTGGAGTGGCTGGCCGGGACGGCCGCCGATGTGCTCTGCCTCCAGGAGGTGCGGGCCGAGGAGTCCCAGCTGCCCGAGGCGGTGCGGGCGCCCGAGGGCTGGTACGCGTACCACGCCCCGGCCGCCGCGAAGGGCCGCGCGGGCGTGTCGCTGTACACCCGGCGGGAGCCCGACGCGGTGCGGGTCGGCTTCGGGGCGAGTGAGTTCGACACGTCGGGCCGCTACCTGGAGGTGGACCTGCCGGGTGTGACGGTGGCGAGCCTGTACCTGCCGTCCGGGGAGGTCGGCACGGAGCGGCAGGACGAGAAGACGCGCTTCATGGACGCGTTCCTGCCGTACCTGAAGGGGCTCAGGGAACGGGCGGCGGCCGACGGGCGCGAGGTGCTGGTGTGCGGCGACTGGAACATCGCGCACCGGGAGGCGGACCTCAAGAACTGGCGGGCCAACCGCAACAGCTCGGGCTTCCTGCCGGAGGAGCGGGAGTGGTTCGGCCGGGTCATCGACGAGGCGGGGTACGTGGACGTGGTCCGCGCCCTGCACCCGGACCAGGACGGCCCGTACTCGTGGTGGTCGTACCGGGGCCGGGCGTTCGACAACGACTCGGGCTGGCGCATCGACTACCACATGGCGACGCCGGGCCTGGCGTCCCGCACGCTGAAGGCATGGGTGGAGCGCGCCGAGTCCCACTCGGCCCGCTGGTCGGACCACGCCCCGGTGACGGCGGTCTACGGACCCTGAGCGCCGGGCCTCCGGTGGCGGCCTACGGGGCGGCCCCGAGCCTCGGTCCCGCCGGTGGCGGCGGCCTCCACCACGGCGCCCGAGCCCCGGTGCCCCGCCGGGCTGCCCCCGGGTTCGCCGGGGCTCAGCCGAGCCAGTGCTGCCAGCGGGGCGCGGGCGGCGCGCACTGCCCGGAGGCGACCATGTCCTGGTAGGCCTGCTCGTCCAAGTCCTCCCAGGTGACGTCCATTCCGTCGACGGGCAGGGGCTCCCCGGTCCCGTCGGTGAACGCGACGACGGTGACCTCGCAGCCGGGCGGGCGCACGGTCTGCCCGGCGTGCCACGCGAAGGCGACGAGGGCGGCGACGCACCACCAGGCGAGCGGTATCCGGGGACGTTGGCTGAGTTCCACCGCCGCATCCTAGGCCCGCCTCACGACGGGCCGTGAGCCGCCCGCTCGGCCGTCCGGCAGCGGGGGCGGGCGCAGGGCGGCCAGACGGAGGTGTGGAGGGGCGGCAGCTTGTCGCGGCTGTGGACGACGGTACGGTCCCCCCAGGTCCGCCCCCCGTCCGGCGAGACGCGCAGCGTGAGTACGGGGCGGCTTTTCTCCCGCCCGCTCACGGGTGCGCCTCCGCGTGCCGCCGCAGCAGGACGTTGCAGTCGGAGACGGCCGACAGGTCTCCCTGGTCCCGCGCCCCGCCCCGTAAGAGGGCCAAGGCGGCGCAGTCGGCGCACCCGTCGACAGGCGCCGGCCACCGCTGGGGCAGCGGGAGGTCCGCCATCACCGCCGAGTGGCTCCACGTCTCGTCGTTCATCTCGCTCCTCGGTCGTCGGATTCCGTGCCTTTACGTTCGGTCGGCCACCGGCTGCGCAGTAGGGGCATCGGTAGGGGCAAGTGGTGTCCTGCCGCGTCAACTCCCCGTCCGGGCAGGGGGACGGGGGCATGATGGGCTCATGGCCATCGGGGAGTTGATCAGGGACCTGCGGAAGGCTCGTGGCTGGTCCCAAGGGCGGCTGCTTCGGAGATCAACGCAAAGTTCGGGACCAACCTCGACCGGGAGTATGTGAGCCGCTGGGAACGTTGCAAGGTGTCACCCGGGCCCTGCTACCTCCGTTGTCTGTCGGCCGTCCTCGACGTGCCGCTAGCCGTGCTTGAGGGTGAAGTGAAGCGCCGTACGTTCATCAACGATGTCGCCGCAGCCGCCATAGCCCCCGTCGTGGCGTCCGACCTGCTCAGCGCGGGGTTCACGGCGCGGCTCGGCAAGGGGCCGACCCCGGACGACTGGGAGGCGAAGCTCGCCACGTACGGGACCGAGTACATGAGCCTCGGCGCCGCCGACATCCAGCGCCGGGTGGCGGGCGAGCTCGTGGTGGTGCAGCAGCAGCCGGACAGCCCCCGGCTGTGGTCCGTCGCCGCCCGGCTCATGACCCTGTACGCCAAGACGTTCCCCGGCTCCGACGGCTCCAGGGCGGTCAACTGGTACCGCATGGCCGCCCGTGCCGCCGACGAGTCCGGGGACGCCGACGCCCGGGTGTGGGTCCGGGGCCGGGCCGCCATCGCGCTCGGGTACGAGGGCGCGGCCCTCGGCGTCGCCGACATGCTGGCCGACCAGGCCATGGCCATCAGCGACCGGCCGTCGCTCGGCCTGCTGAACGCCGTCTTCGGCAAGGCGCACGCCGCCGCGCTGCGGGGCGACACGGACACGGCGCGGCGGCTCATGGACGAGGGGCGCCGCCTGTTCGACAAGGCGGGTTCGTACGAGCAGACCAGCGACTACGCCGTGCCGTGGTGGCGACTGAACGTCTTCGTCTCCCTGCTCGCCGCCCGCCTCGGTGACGAGGCCACGGCGGTCGCCGCCCAGGACGCGGCCCGCCGCGAACTCCCGGCGGAACTGCCCCGGTTCGCCACGCACCTGGACCTGCACTGCGGCCTCATGCTCGCCCGCTCCGGGGACGTGCCCGCGGGAGTGGCCCAGGCCCGCGCCGCCCTCGACGCCCTGCCCCCGGACAAGCACTCCCTGACCCTGCGGCTGCTGATGGCCGAGGTGGAGCGGGCCTGAGCCGCGGACACGTACTTCTGCCGGGACGTCCCCCATCTGGAGTATCGTACTGATGGCGGAGTGTTACCGCTCCGGCACACGTAGGTGATCTCGCTCGCGGGGAATGGCTGTTCTCGCGCGGCCGGCACTAGAGGAGCGCAATCTCCCGTGGTAGACGTTCGTTCCCGCTTCGCTTTCGTGCGGGATGCAGCCCTGCGCCCGCGCCGGGGCTGCGCGGTCGCCGCCCGCGAGCGGGGGTGGTAGCCGCATGGTAGGGAGCGAGCTCAACCCCTCCGACCATCCGAAGAAGGAGGTCCGCCGCGCTCTGGAGCGATGGACGGACGAGGGTTGGACATTACGCAAAGAGGGGCATTGGGGCCGGTTGTACTGCCCGTGTGAGGCGCGGTGCACCACCATCCCCATCTCCGGGTCGCCTCAGAACGAGGGGGCTCACATACGCCGGATCAACCGGTTGGCGTCTCGCTGCCCCCTTCCGTCGGACGCCGCGAACCGCAGCCTGACGGGACGGCCGCGCGCCTAGCCGCTGGAACATTTGTCCACATTTCGCGCCGTTCGTCCTGTTGACGAATGTCAACAGGTCTGCGACTGTGGCGAAGGACTAGGGGGCCAACCATGGACTACGACTTCACCTTTGTCGTCTCCGGCGTGGACGTGGATGACCAAGCCGCCGTCGAAGCCTTGCTGGAGAACTGCGACGCATTGTTGGCCCGAGCCGGCGGCGTGGACATGCTCAGCATCACCGGCTCCGGCGCCTCGGCTCTCGAAGCGGCATTGAACGCCGTGTCCTCCGCCCGCGCGGTCGTCCCGCGACTGAAGGTGTGCCGACTGGACCGCGACCTGGTCGGTGTCCACGAGATCGCCGAGCGGACGGGGCGCACGCGCCAGAATGTCAGCCAGTGGATCGCCGGAGCCCGCAAGGGGCAGGGGGCGCCGTTCCCCGCCGCCGAGGGAACCGTCGGCAGGTCCCAGGCCTGGCTGTGGAGCGAGGTCAACCAGTGGCTGGCCGGGCATGGTCTCGACGACGGGGTCGCGTACCCCACGCGTGCCGAGATGGCGGAGATCGATGTCGCCCTCGCCAACGCGGTCACCCTGCACTTCACCGCCGCTGACACGCCCGGCTTCGAGGCGGGGCGCGACAGGGTGGTCCAGGAGCTCGAGAGCAAGCACCTCTCGGGGTTCATGAAGTATCTGGCTGGCCTCGATCGCACTACCGGCGTGCGAGGAGGCCACGTGCTGCTGGTCGCCGACGCGGCGGAACCGGCTCGCGGAGTGATGGAGTGCGTTTCCAGCTTCGACCATGACGTCATCCTGGTGACGGCGACGGACCAGTTCACGGCCACTGTGCTCTCCACCCGCGCTCCACTGGGGCCGACAGCGGTCATCACCGTGCCCCGGGAGGCAACGGTCGGCGACTGGCTGAGCCTGGTGCAGGACAACCCGCAAGCGGCGTTCGCCCCGGAGGGCCCGGAAGGTGCGGAGGCGGCCGCGAAGGAAGTGCCCACGATCCGGCGCCGCCTCGCCATCGCCGCATAGGCGTCACGGAGTCGGCGGCTTGGCGCCCGCCCGGGGGGATGTCGGGCGGGATCGAGGTCCGCAGCCGCGCGCCGAGCCGGGCTTCGGCGGGTGGGGTGGCAGGTTGGGGTGGTGATCGTCGGGACGCTCGCCCTGGTTCTGGGGCTCCTCGCCGGCGGCGGTGCCGCCCCTCCCGTCACCGATGTCGTCGTGACCGAGCAGGCTTCCCGGCGGGTCGTCGTGTACGACGGGGCGCGGCTTGTGTGGGGGGCGCCCGGTGAGCGGTGGGCGTTCTCGCCGGTCGGTGACGCCCGGTACGCCGATCTCGTGCCCGAGCGGAGCTGGGTCCACCCAGACGAGGCCAAGGTGCGGCGGTGGCGGGGCCGTACGTACCTGCTCACCACCGCCTCGTACGGGTTCGCCGCCGTCGTCGCCCATCCGTCCGGTGACCGTTACTGGGGCGCCGCCCTCGCCCCCGGCACGATCCGGGTCAACCCGCACAGCGCCGAACTGCTGCCCGACGGCTCCGTCGTGGTCGCCGGAAGCACCGGGGACCTGGTCCGGCGGTACGAGCCGCCGCCCGGCCGCCGGTACGCCGACTTCCGGCTCGACGACGCCCACGGGCTCCAGTGGGACCAGCGGCTGGGCCTGCTGTGGGCGCTCGGGCGGGACCGGCTGGTGGCCCTGCGGCCGTACGGGACCGGCCTGCGCCTCCTGTACGACGTGCCGCTGCCCAGCCGGGGCGGCCACGACCTCGGCCAGGTCGCCCGGAACCCGGACCGGCTGTGGGTCACCACCAACACGGCCGTCTACCAGTACGTCAAGAGCCGCCGCGTCTTCGTGCGGGACCCCAGGGTCAGTCGCCCCCTCGTGAAGGCCGTCGGCGACGACCCCCTCACCGGCCGGGTCCTGTCCACCGCTCCCGAACCCGGCCTCGCCGAGCCCTGGTGGACGACCACCGTCGCCCTGCACCACCCCACCGGGGCCTACCGCCTGCCCGGCGGCGGCATCTACAAGGCCCGCTGGTGGAGCCTTCCTCCGCACCCGCCGTACGTCCCCTGACACGGGCGCCCGCACCGCGCGAGCCCATGCCGCACCGTCATGTGTGACGAGGCTCACGATCGCGTTCTTCGAGTGTCGTTCATGTCGTTCATTTCCTCCTTGCCTTCGCGTGTATCGGCTGGTGAAGTGATCCCCTTGGAACGTCGCAGGGGGTCGGAGTCCGGCCGGTCGGTCCGGTGCGCCACACCGACCTGATCCGCCGTCAACTCCGTGTCGCCGCCAGGGGGGAGGGCGTACATGTGGGGCTGCCGCTTAGCCGTTCTTGCTGTTGACGGGTGCGCCCCGGTCGGCCGTCGCTGCGCCAACGGGGCTACGAGCAACCACAGTTGGACGCGTTGCGTCGGCGGACGGCCCCTGTCCTCTGGTGGGCGGTTGCGGAGTCGCACTCCAACGTGCTGCCGACGTCCGGCACTTGCGCCCGGCCGCCCTCTCCCGTACAGCCCCCGCGGCGCACCCGATCCCGCCTCTGCCGCGCCCGGCGCCCGCCGCCCCACGCCCGTGCCGCATCGCCGTCGTGCTTGCCGAATCCCTCGTCTCCGTAACGAAAGGAAAGGTCATGCCACCCACCCTGTGGAGCAGACGACGCCTCCTCACCACGCTGACCGCCATGACCGCCGCCCCCGCGCTGCCCGGCGTGCTCACCCTCGCCGCCGCACCCGCGTACGCGACGGACACCAGCGGCATACCCGACCGGCTTCCGGCCACCGAGCGGGCGCGGGCCGTGTGGGCCTACCGCACCGGCGGCCGTGCCGTACGCCAGGCCGCCGCCGAGGCGCTGGCCGGGGGCGCGGCCCAGATCACGGCCTTCCTGAACGGCGGGCTCGCCGCCGCCCAGGCCGAGGACAACCGTTTCGCCGTGTTCCAGGGCCTCGCCTGGGCCGGCAGGTCCGTCCAGGCGGCCGGGCAGGAGGCACTGGCCGCCGGTGACGAGGCGATCGCCGCGTACCTGAAGGACGGCTTCCGGACGCCGCTCAAGACCGATCTGCGGGTCGAGGTCTTCCGCGTCATGAACAGCGGCGGCAGGGCCGTACGCCGGGAGGCCTCCGCCGCTCTGACGACGGACACCCGCGAGGCACTGGAGACGTTCCTCAACGAGACGCGGTTCACCGCCCAGGACGAGGACGAGCGGGTCGAGATCTTCAGCGTCCTCGCCTCCGCGTCCCCCGAGGTGAAGAAGTACGCCGAACGGGCGCTCGCCGACGGGTCCCCGAAGGCCATCCACTGGTTCCTCACCACCGGCCAGCACATCGCCCGCGCCCGTGACGAGGAAACCGCCACGATCGAGCAGCTCGTGGCGATCGTGGAGCGCGAGGGCAAGCAGGCCAAGCTCAAGACGGACAAGGCCGTCGCCGCCTCCAACCAGGCCAAGGAGGCAGCGGCCAAGGCGAAGGAGGCCGCCCTCACGGCCGCCGCCGAGGCGCAGGCCGCGCAGAACGACGTCCGCAAGTCGGCGAAGGCCGCCGACAAGGCCGCCGACGCCGCGCGCGGCGCCGCCAGCGCGGCACAGACCGCGATCAGCGCCTCCCGGGCCGCCCAGTCCGCCTCGCAGCGGGCAGCGCGGGCCGCGCAGGCCGCCGCCGCGGCCGCCGCGCAGGCGGGCCGGGCCGCGTCCCGCGCCTACCACGCGGCCATCGCCGCGTCCGCCGACGCCAGCAAGGCGTCCGCCGCGCGCCAGGCCGCCGAAGGCGCCCGCAACGCCGCCGCCAAGGCCCGTACCGCCGCGGCCGCCGCCCAGCAGGCGTCCCTCGCCTCCTCGCAGGCGTCCGCCGCCGGTGCCGCGGCCGCGTCCGCCGCGGGCAACGCCGCCGCGGCCGCCAACGCCTCCGCCGACGCCGCCGCGGCCGCCGGTGCCGCCACCGACCAGGCGCGCCGGGCCCGCGAGGCGGCCGCCGAGGCCAACGCGCAGGCCGCCCGCGCCAGCAGCGCCGCCGCCCTGTCCCAGCGCCTCGCGGGCGCTTCCGCCGCCGCGGCGGCCGAGGCGCACCGGGCGGCCAACTCCGCCGCCGACCACGCCGACAAGGCGGCCGCGGCGGCCGAGGAAGCCGCGCGGTACGCCGGGCAGGCCATCGAGTACGCCAAGCGGTCCACCGCGTACGCCGACGCGGCCTACCAGGCGGCCACCACCGCCGCCGACGCGGTCAAGAAGGCGCAGGAGGTCGAGGCGGCGGCCCGCGCGGCCGAGGCCGAACGGATCCAGCAGGACACCGAGATCGGCATCGTCGCGGCCCGGCTCAAGGCCGCGCAGGAGAAGGCGGCCCTGGAGCGGCTCTCCCGGCAGCGCACCCAGAGCGAGCAGACCTCGCAGGAGATCACCGCCCTCGTCGAGCAGGCCCAGAGCGCCCTGGCCGCCGGGGACGACGCCCGGGCCGTGGAGCTGGGCCGCAAGGCGGCCGTCATGCTCCTGGACAGCCACGGCACCTGGACCCGCGAGGCGGCCGAGTTCGCCCTCGCGGGCGGCGACTACGAGATCCTCAACTGGATCGACGCCGACCGGCTCGCCGCGCAGCAGCAGGACGACCGGGAGACCGTTCTCGCCGTCGCCCAGGTCGCCGCCCCGGACGTCGCGGCGGCCGCGCAGAGCGCCCTGGAGAGCCAGGACACCGGCGCGGCGAGCCGCTTCCTCGCGCAGGGCATGACGGAGGCGGCGGCCACCGAGAACCGGGTCACCATCTTCAAGATCCTGAGCCAGGACCCCGGCCCGGCGGTCAAGGCCAAGGCCCAGGCCGCGCTCGACGACGGCAGCCCCGAGGCGCTGTTCCGCTTCCTGAGCACGGAGTACGCCGAGGCGGTCAAGGAAGACGACAACGTCGAGATCTTCCGCATCCTCAACACGGGCGGCGCCTACCTGAAGTCCGCGGCACAGGTCGTGCTGGAGGGCTCCGCCCTGATGCGGCGCTCGTTCGTCGCGCACGACCAGTACAACGTGGCCCGCCTCGACCAGGACGCCGAGGCCCATGTCGCGGCGATCCGGGCCTCCATCGCCCACGCCGCCCGCGTCGCGCAGAAGGCGCTGGAGGACGCCGCGTACGCCCTCAAGGCGGCGGCGGAGGCCCGCAAGGCCGCCACCGAGGCGTCCAACTGGGCGGCCAAGGCGAAGGGTTACGCCGACGCCGCGGCGGCCGCCGCCACGGAGGCCCGGGACAACGCCGCCGCCGCCGACGCGTGGGCCGCCAAGGCCGCGGCGTCCGCGACCCAGGCGAAGGAGGCGGCGGCCGTCGCCCGTACCGCCGCCCGGACCGCGAACTACTCCGCGAACCAGGCGTACGCCTCCGCGGGCCAGGCGCAGGCGTCGGCCCACTCGGCGGCGCAGTCCGCGGCGCAGGCCCGCGCCGCGGCGACGCAGGCGGGCCAGGACGCGCGGGCCGCCGCGGCGGCGGCGAGCGACGCGCACCGCATCGCGCAGCAGAAGCGGCAGCAGGAGATCGCCGCGGCGGCGGCCGAGGCGGCGCGCAAGGCCCGGGAGAACCAGCAGAACGGCACCAACCCGGCCGACACGCCCGACAGCGACAAGAACAAGGCCAAGGAGGACGCCGAGTTCCTCGGGCTGACCGCCGACCAGTGGACGACGTGGTCCGGCCGCATCAGCACCGTGGCCGGGACGATCTCGGCCGCCGCCGGTGGCGCGGCGCTGATCGCCGCGATGATCCCGGGCGGCCAGCCCGTCGCGGCGTTCCTCGGCGGCGTGTCGGTCATCGCGGGCGGCATCTCCGTGCTGGCCGGCGGCGTGAACGTCATCGCCACCGGGTTCTCGGCGGGCTGGGGCAGCGCCGACTTCAACAAGTCGCTGGGAACTTTCGCGGTGAGCGCGCTGTTCTTCGGTAAGGGGCGCGCGCTGAGCTGGGCGTCCAAGCGGGTCGAGGGGCTGAGCGGCATCGCCGACGAGGTCGGCACGAAGGTGTCCGGCTTCCTGGAGGACACCGCGACGGCGGCCATCGGATGGCTGAACTGGAGCTGACCGGGCGGCGGTCCGGCCAGTGGTGAGAGACGGGTGGGCGGCGCCTCGCGGGTGCCGCCCACCCGGGCACGGTACGGAGGGCAGGGGGAGGACGGCGTGATCGCCGAGGGGCTGACGGCCGGGCAGTGGTGGATCGTGGCGCTCGCCGTGTCAGCGCTGGTCCCGGCGGCGTTCTACTTCTGCCTCAGGAGCGTGAAGGGCGCGGTGTTCTCGCTGGCCGTGCCCGTCATCGGCGCGCTCTCCGTCCTCGGCTTCAGCGCAGGGCGGGGCCACGCGGAGGTGGAGGCCCTGGTCATGTACAGCGTCTCGATGCTCTCCCTGGCCCTCCTGCTGGCCGCCCTCAGGCCCGAGGTCCGCACGTACGCGGAGAGGCGGCGGCGCGGCGAGGAGTACGCGGCCCCGAAGTGGAAGGTCAACCTCTACGCGGTGCTGGTCCTCGCGTTCGCGACCGGCCTGATGGTCCTGCTGCTGGCGTGAGGGGCCCCGTCCGTACGGGCACACGCACCGCCGCCGCACCCGCCCCCGTACCGGCGAACAGCCCTCAGCCGCCGCTCAGTTCCCTCAGCCGCCGGTCCAGGGCGAGCGACAGCTCCGCGTCCACCACGCTCTTGGCGAGCGGCCGCAGCCGTTTCACGTCCTCGTCGCGGGCGTGCTCGCGCAGCAGGTCCGTGAACAGCCTCGCCAGCGCGTCCGCGTGGGTGCGCACGTCCCGCGCCGCACCCAGCACCGCCGCCAGCGGCACCCCCTCCCGTACCAGCGCCGACGACACGTCCAGCAGCCGCCGGCTCACGTGCACGATGTGCTGGCCGTCCATCGCGAGGTAGCCCAGGTCCAGCGCGGTGGCGAAGTTCTCGGCGGTGACCTGGTCGCCGAAGTGGTCGGCCAGCTGCTCCGGCGTGAGCCGTACGGGCTCCTCCTCCGTCGGCTCGCCGAGCCCCAGCACCTCGCCCACGTCACGGCCGCTCTCGAACGCGGCGGCCAGGTCCGCGATGCCGTTCAGGGTGTGGCCGCGCTCCAGCAGCGCGGCGATCGTCCGCAGCCGCGCCAGGTGGTGGGGGCCGTACCAGGCGATGCGGCCCTCGCGGCGCGGCGGCGGGATCAGCCCGCGCTCGCGGTAGAAGCGGAGCGTCCTGGGGGTGATGCCGGCCGCCTCGGCCAGCTCCTCCATGCGGTACTCACGGTCCTCACCCTCGTTCGCCACGCCCGCAAGCCTATGTCGTACCAGGGGTAACTTCCTCGTCCCGACCTCTACCGCTCAGTAGGGAGCTGCCCTACCCTCCCAACAGTGCCAGTAATTGCTGGCAGAGTCTTGGGAGGCGGCATGAGCGACCACGCGCGCGAACACGTACGAGTGGCGGTGATCGGTTCCGGATTCGGCGGCCTCGGTGCCGCCGTCCGGCTGCGCCGCGAGGGCATCACCGACTTCGTCGTCCTGGAGCGGTCCGGCTCGGTGGGGGGCACCTGGCGCGACAACAGCTACCCCGGCTGCGCCTGCGACGTCCCGTCGCACCTGTACTCGTTCTCGTTCGCGCCCAACCCCGACTGGCCCCGCACCTTCTCCGGGCAACCGCACATCCGCGCGTACCTGGAGCGGGTCACCGACACCTTCGGGCTCCGCCCCCATCTGCGCCTCGGGCACGAGGTGCTGATGACGCGCTGGGACCCGGACGCGCTGCGCTGGGAGGTCGAGACCTCGCGCGGCACCCTCACCGCCGACATGGTCGTCTCCGCGACCGGTCCGCTCTCCGACCCGAAGATCCCGGACGTGCCCGGCCTCGACGGCTTCCGCGAGGCGGGCGGCAAGGTCTTCCACTCCGCCCGCTGGGACCACGACCACGACCTGACCGGCAAGCGCGTCGCGATGATCGGCACCGGCGCGTCCGCCATCCAGATCGTCCCCGCCATCCAGCCGAAGGTCGGCCGCCTCACCCTCTTCCAGCGCACCCCGCCGTGGGTGATGCCCCGCGTCGACCGGGCCGTCACCGCGCCCGAGCGCTGGCTCCACCGGCAGCTGCCGTTCACCGGCAAGGCCCGCCGGGGCATCCTGTGGGGCATCCGCGAGCTCCAGGTCGGCGCGTTCACCAAGCGGCCCGAAGTACTGTCGCTCGTCGAGGCGCTCGCCAAGGCGAACATGCACCGCGCCGTCAAGGACCCCGCCCTGCGCGCCAAGCTGACCCCGTCGTACCGGATCGGCTGCAAGCGCATCCTGCTGTCCAACGACTACTACCCGGCCGTCGCCCGCCCCAACGTGGACGTCGTCGCCGCCGGGCTGACCGAGGTGCGCGGCCGGACCGTCGTCGGCGCGGACGGCACCGAGGCCGAGGTCGACGTGATCATCTTCGGTACGGGCTTCCACGTCACCGACATGCCGATCGCCGAGCGCGTCGTCGGCGCCGAGGGGATCACCCTCGCCGAGGCGTGGAAGGACGGCATGGAGGCGCTGCGCGGCGCGACCGCCGCCGGGTTCCCCAACTTCATGACGGTCATCGGCCCCAACACCGGGCTCGGGAACTCCTCGATGATCCTCATGATCGAGTCGCAGCTGAACTACATGGCCGACTTCGTCCGCCAGCTCGGCCTCCTCGGCGAGGGCCGCGCCCTCGCCCCGCGCCCCTCCGCCGTCGCCGCGTGGAACCGGCGCGTCCAGGCGCGGATGGAGCGCACGGTGTGGAAGTCCGGCGGCTGCGACAGCTGGTACCTCGACGCCAACGGGCGCAACACGACCCTGTGGCCGGGCACCACGTCCGAGTTCCGGCGCGCGACACGGACCGTGGACCTCGGGGAGTACGAGGTGGTCCGGGCACCCGCCGGGGCCGCGGGAACCGGCAAGGCCGCCCCGCGCGGCCGTGAGGAGGCGACGGCGTGAACCCCACCCCGTACGCGGCGGCCACGCCCCGCGCCCTGACCGCCGTCTCCACCGACGGCCAGTCCCTGCACGTCGAGGAGTACGGCCCCGAGGACGCGCCCGCCGTCGTCCTGGCCCACGGCTGGACCTGCTCCACCGACTTCTGGGCCGCCCAGGTGCGGGACCTCGCCACCGACCACCGGGTCGTCGTCTACGACCAGCGCGGCCACGGCGCGACCCCGCCCGCCGCCGGACCTTCCGGCTACAGCACCCGGGCGCTCGCCGACGACCTGGAGGCGGTGCTCACCGCGACGCTCGCGCCAGGCGAGAAGGCCGTGCTGGCCGGGCACTCCATGGGCGGCATGACCCTGATGGCAGCCGCGGGGCGCCCCGCCCTGCGCGCCCACGCCGCCGCCGTCCTCCTGTGCAGCACCGGGCCGTCCCGGCTGGTCCCCGAGGCGCTCGTCGTGCCGCTGCGCGCGGGCGCCCTGCGGACCCGGATCACCGGCGCGATCCTCGGCGCCCGCGCCCCGCTCGGGCCCGTCACGCCCGTGTCGAAGGCGATCCTCAAGTACGCCACGATGGGCCCGGGTTCGGCGCCCGAGCGGGTCGCCGAGTGCGCCCGCATCGTGCACGCCTGCCCGCGCGCCGTGCGGGTCGCCTGGTCGCAGGTGCTGGCCGGGCTCGACCTGGAGGCGGGCGTACGGGAGCTGGACGTGCCGGCCGTGGTCGTCGCGGGCACCGCCGACCGGCTCACCCCGCCGGTCCACGCCCGCGCGCTGGCCGACGCCCTGCCGCGCTGCGTGGGCCTCGACGTCCTGCCGGGCGTCGGGCACATGACGCCCGTGGAGGCGCCCGAGGCGGTGACCTCCCGGCTGCGCGAACTGACCGCGGCGTACCTGCGCGGCGCGGACGGCCCCCGTACCGACACCACCCCCACCCCCGAGACGACGGAAGAGGAAGCCGTATGAGCAGGGTCAGCCTCGAAGGGCAGGTCGCCGTCGTCACGGGCGGCGCGCGCGGTGTCGGCGAGCTGCTGGCGCGCAAGCTCTCCGCGCGCGGCGCGAGGATCGCGCTGGTGGGCCTGGAGCCGGACGAGCTGAAGCGGGTCGCGGAGCGGCTGCACACCGACAGCGACTGGTGGCACGCGGACGTCACCGACCACGAGGCGATGGCGCGCGTCGCGGCCGAGGTGAAGGAGCGCTTCGGCAAGGTGGACGTCGTCGTCGCCAACGCCGGTGTCGCGACGGGCGGTCCGTTCGCGGACTCCGACCCGGTGGCGTGGCGGCGCGTCATCGAGGTCAACCTCATCGGCGGCGCCGTGACCGGGCGGGCGTTCATGCCCGTACTGACGGAGAGCCGCGGGTACTTCCTCCAGATCGCGTCGCTCGCCGCGATCACGCCCGCGCCGATGATGACGGCGTACTGCGCGTCCAAGTCGGGCGTGGAGGCGTTCGCGCACAGCCTGCGCGCGGAGGTCGCGCACCGGGGCGTGCGGGTCGGGGTCGGCTACCTGTCGTGGACGGACACCGACATGGTGCGCGGCGCCGACCAGGACGAGGTGATGCGGGAGTTGCGGCAGCGCCTGCCGTGGCCGTCCAACCGCACGTACCCGCTGGGCCCGGCCGTGGACCGGCTGGTGCAGGGCATCGAGCGGCGCTCGGCGCACGTGTACGCCCAGTGGTGGCTGCGCGGGATGCAGTCCGTACGGGGCTATCTGCCGTCGCTCATCGCGGCGGTGGGCCAGCGGGAGATGCGGCGCTTCGAGCCCCGTCTCGCGGGCGTGGCCCGGGGCCTCGTGGGGGCGGGCGGAGCCGCCGACGAGCGGGCGCGTGCGGAGCGTGACTGATCGAAATGCGCGGTATGCCCGCTCGTGCCAGGCTGGTCGGCGCGGGGCCGCTCACGGCTCCGCGTTCCCCCTCCCCGTGTAGGAGTGACACCCGCTATGGGCATCTCTGACCAGTTCAAGGACAAGGCCGAGCAGCTTCAGCAGCAGGGCAAGGAGCGCGCTCAGGGCATGAAGGACGAGGCGCAGCAGCGCATGCAGCAGCGCAAGGGCAAGAAGCAGCGGGGCGAGTCCCAGCGCGACCGCGAGGACATGCCGATGAGCGACAGGCAGGGCACGATGGACGAGGCCTGACGCCCCGCCCTCCCCTTCCCCGACGCCCCGCCCGGCCCCCCGGCCAGGCGGGGCGCCCGGGTGCGGGCGTGCATGGCCCTCATGGGCGGTGACCGCGCGGGCGGGTGAGGCGGGGTGCGGGTCACAGGATGCCCCGCCACCTCCAGGGACGCGGCCCGAAGTGGCCCCGCAGGCAGGCGACTCGGTGCCGTGCCTCCCCGGCACAGGCGGGGTTGCTGCCCGCGTGCCGTGCCGCGTACGTCACCATGCGCAGCTCCCGGATGCGGGCGAGCGTCCCGTAGCCCGGCCACTCGGTCACGTCAAAGCCGTACGCGTCGCAGAAACCGCGGTACTCCGCCGAGGTGACCGCCCCGGTGGTCCGATGCCGCACCGCCGTGGAAGTCAGGTCCCACTCGGGTGGGCCGACGGAGAACCGTTCCAAGTCCAGCACAAGGCGCTGCCCGCCTTCCGTCCGGACAAAGTTGCCCGGCCACGCGTCGCCGTGCACGGCGCACGCGGGCAGTCCGGCCGGACGCTCGCGCCACGCGCCGGCCAACTCCCGGTGCAGACCCCGGAGCCAGGCCCGGTCGTCCGGGCTGAGCGTGGTCGCCGCGCCGATCCGCGCGGCGATCCCGGTGAACGGGTCCAGGGCACCGAGGCCCGAGGCCGGTGCGGGAAGCCCGTGCAGCCGCCGCAGCAGCACCGCCACGTCCTCAGCGCTGCCGTGCTGGTGAGGGGGCAACTCCTCCCAGAACGTCACGGGACGGCCGCGCAGTTCGACGGGCTGGTCCACATCGAGCGGCCGTACGACGGGCACGCCCTGGCCCTCCAGCCAGCGCGCCACCCACACCTCGCGCTTCATGCCAGCGAGCCGCCCGCCCCTTCCCACACGGACGGCCACGCACTGACCGGGTAGTCGCCATGTCCCGTTCTCCGCAAGCCGCACGGGCTCGGCGTCCCCACCGCGCAGCCCGACGGAGGCACACGCCTCGCCGACCGTCCGCCGCCCGTCCACGTCGGCTGCGGAGCTCATGCCCTGTCGAGGCTCACCCACGGGCACAGCCCCCGTCCGCCTAAAGCGTCTCGCCCGCCCCCTTCACCGCGATGCCCCTGCGGGATCGAGCTGTCGGCTTCGTCGCACGCGTCCTTCCCCGACGGACGTCTTCTCAGTCGGCAGACCGAGACAGCTCTGGCCGGATCGACTACCCCCTACGGGTGCTCATAGGCGCCGGGGATCCTGTGGCGGCCTCCTCCCGCGCGTACGCTCGGCCTCATGCCTGCCAACTTGGGTAACCGGCTCAGGGACGTGCGGAAGCGGCGCGGGCTGACGCAGTCGGGGCTCGCGCGCGAGTCCGGGGTCTCCGTGTCGCTCATCCGGAAGCTGGAGCAGGGCGAACGGCGCGACGCGCGCCTGGAGACCGTGCGGCGCCTCGCCGCGACGCTTCGGGTGCCCACCTCGTCACTCGTGGTGGAGCCGGCCGAGGAAGGCGCGACCACGGCCGTACTCGACGCGTGGGAGCCCGTCAGGAAGGCCCTCACCGCACCGGCCGCCGACATGACCGACCTCGACGAACCGCCCACCGCGCAGGGCCTGAGCGCGGCACTCGACGCCGCCGTACTCCTCTTCTCCGGCGACCGGTTCGCGGAGTTGCGCGCCGTCCTGCCCGCCCTGCTGCGCGACACCGCCGTCCTGGCCCGGCTCGACCCGGAGGGGCACCCGCTCCTCGTACGCCTCTTGCAGCTCACCGGATGGCTCCTGACGCAGACCCGCCAGTTCGAGGCCGCCGAGTGGGCCCTTGGGATCGCGCTCGACGGATCGGCGGACCGGCTGCAAGGGGCCTCCACCGTCAGCACGACGTGCTGGCTCCTCCTGCGCCAGGGCAGGCTGGGGGAGGCCCGCGAGCTGGCCGCACGGTGGGCCGACGAGACGGAGCCGCGCCTGTCACGAGCGACGCCGGACGAACTGGTCGCCTGGGGATGGCTGTTGCTGCGCCTGTCGGCTGCCGCCGTGCGGGACAACAGGCCCGAGGAGGCCGAGGACGCCCTGCGGCTGGCCCACGCCGCCGCCGTGGCGATGGGCAGGGAGTTCGCCCAGCGTCCCCTCCTCACCCTGCGGGTCTCGCGGGACGGCGGGCGCACCTGGGGTGAGCGGACGGTCGTCCACAGCCGCGACAGGCTCCCGCCCCTCCACACATCCGTCTGGCCGCCCTGCGCCTGCCCCCGGTGCCGGGCGAGGGGTGACTGAACCCCACTCACGGCCTCGGGGGCAGGGGCGGGCGGGCGAGGTCGGGGGTGGCGGAGTAGTCCGGGGGGCTGGACGGCGGGGTCTTCTTCAGGAGCCCCAGCGCCAGGTCCACCGCGTCCGCCAGCTGGCGGTGGCGGCCCTCCGCCCAGTCCAGCGGGGTGCGCTCGATCTCGATGTCCGGTTCCACGCCGTGGTTCTCCACGCCCCAGCCGTACGCCTCGAACCACGCCGCGTTCATCGGCACCGTGATCACCGTGCCGTCGCCCAGCCGGTGGCGGCCCGTCATGCCGACCACGCCGCCCCACGTGCGCTGGCCCACGACCGGCCCCAGGCCCTGGAGCTTGAACACCGCCGTGATCATGTCGCCGTCCGACGACGTGGCCTCGTCCGCCAGCGCCACCACCGGGCCGCGCGGCGAGTTCGACGCGTACGACACGGGCTGCGCGTTCCGCGTCAGGTCCCAGCCCAGGATGCGGCGCGTCAGCTTCTCCACCACCAGCTCGCTGATGTGCCCGCCCGCGTTGCCCCGCACGTCCACGATCAGCGCCGGGCGCGACACCTCAAGGCGCAGGTCCCGGTTGAACTGCGCCCACCCCGAGCCGCCCATGTCCGGGATGTGCAGGTACCCGCACCGCCCGTCGCTCAGCTCCCGTACGACCTCACGGCGCTTGGCCACCCAGTCCTGGTACCGCAGCGGCCGCTCGTCGATCAGCGGCACCACCGCGACCCGCCTCGGCCGCCCCGCCTCCCCGTTGCCCGGCGCGAACGTCAGCTCCACCGTCGTACCGCCCGCCGCCGCCAGCAGCGGGTACGGCCCCGTCACCGGGTCCACCGGCCGCCCGTCCACGTGCGTCAGCACCGCACACTCCCGGATGCCCGTACCCGCCAGCGGCGAACGCGCCTTGGAGTCCGACGAGTCACCCGGCAGGATGCGCTTGACGACCCACTTCCCGTCCCGGCACACGAGGTTGGCGCCCAGCAGGCCCATCGCCCGCTGGTAGTGCGGCGGGCCCTCGTTGCGCCGCGCGGGCGTCACGTACGCGTGGGACGTGCCCAGCTCGCCCAGCACCTCCCGCAGCAGGTCCGCGAACTCGTCCGGCGACGCGACCCGTTCGACCAGCGGCCGGTACTGGTCCAGCACCCCGTCCCAGTCGATGCCCGCCATGCCCGGTTCCCAGAAGTACGCACGCGTGATGCGACCCGCCTCGTCGTACGCCTGCCGCCACTCCGCGCCCGGGTCCACCTCGTGCTGGATGCGCCGCGCGTCCACGTACACCGTCGTGTCCACGTCGCCCATCTCGTTCGCCGGGACCGCCCGCAGCTCGCCCTCGTCCACGACGACCAGCCGCGTCCCGTCACCGCTCACCGCGAACCAGTCCAGGTGCGCGACCAGCTCCGACTTGCGGGCCTTCGTGAGGTTGAAGTGTTCCAGCGTGGGCCGCTCCGACGGGTCCGACGGGTTCACGAACGTCTCGCCCAGGGCCCCCGAGATCGGCCACCGCAGCCACACCAGACCGCCGCCGCTGACCGGGTGCAGCGACGAGTACTTCGACGCCGCCACCGGGAACGGCGTCACCCGGCTCTCCAGGCCCTCCACCTCCACCAGCACCGTCCCGTCGCCCGCCCGCTCGTCGTCGCCCAGGTCCAGGCCGCCCGCCGCGGGCCGCCCCTCCGGCGACAGCGCGAACGGCGACGGTGTCGTGGAGGCCAGCGGTACGAGGTAGGGGCGGCAGCCCAGCGGGAACGACAGGTCCCCGGTGTGCACGTCGTACACCGGGTCGAAGCCGCGCCACGACAGGAACGCCAGATACCGGCCGTCCCGTGTGAACACCGGGCTCTCGTCCTCGAACCGGCCGTTCGTCACGTCCACGACCAGGCGGTCCTTGATGCGGGCCATCTTGATCTGGCGCAGCGACCGGCCGATGAACGGGTGCGACCAGGTGAGCCACTGCCCGTCGGGCGAGAAGGCCAGGTCGCGCACCGGGCCGTTGTCGGAGCGGATCAGCTCCGTGACCAGGCCGTCGTCGGCCACCGCGCCCCCTCCGGACGGTTGGGCGGTGTCCGGGGCGGGGGATTCCGCCGGGGGAGGGGTTTCCGCGCCGAGCGGCTCGGGGGTGGCCGGCGGGTCCACGATGTCCGTGGCACCGGCACCGGCACCGGCATCGGCACCGGAACCGGCCCCTGGCCCTGACCCGGGCTCGGCACCGGAACCGGCCTCGGACACGGAGCCGGTCGGCGCCGCTTCCGTCGTACCCTCCGCCTCTGCCGTAACTCCCGCCTCCGGTGCCGCGCCCGTGGCCTCGGCGCCCGTACCGGTGGCCTCCGCGTCCGCGTCCGGCAGCGTCAGCCTCCGCAGCCTGCCCCCCCTCGGCTCGGTGTCGTCGGCCGGTTCGCCCGCCGCCTCGACGGCCTCCTCCGACGCGTCCAGCAGCAGCAGCCGCCCGTCGTGCGACGCGATGGCCAGCCGCTCGCCGTCCGGGTCGGACACCATCTCCAGTACGCGGCCCAGCCGCCCGGCGGCCAGGCGGCGCGGCGGGCGCTGGCCGCTGGCGCGCGGCAGGTACGCGATCTCCACCGCGTCCTCGCCCTCCGCGTCCGTCACGTACGCGACCCGGCCCCCGTCCAGCGTCTCCGGCAGGCGCACCCGCACGCCCGGCGTGTCCGCGATCGACCGCGCCGGGCCGTCCCGGTGCGTGAGCCAGTACAGGCTGCCCCGCACGCACACCGCGCTCGCCCGCCCGGTCTCGTCCACGGCCACCGACTGGATGTGCCGCGCGGCCGGCACCTGGTACGTGCGCCGCCCCGCGCGCGGCCCCCCGAGCCGTACCGCCAGCTTCCGGGGGCGCGCGTCCGGCGTCAGCGCGTCCACCATCCACAGGTCGCCCGCGCACTGGTAGACGACCCGGCGCCCGTCGGACGAGGCGTGCCGGGCGTAGAACGCGTCATGGTCGGTGTGGCGCCGCAGGTCGGAGCCGTCCGGCAGGCACGAGTACAGGTTCCCGACGCCCTCGTGGTCGGACAGGAACGCGATCCTGCCGCCCACGAACATCGCGCAGTCCAGGTGCCCGCCCAGGTCCGGCAGCAGCCGCTCGCCGTGCAGCCACAGCCGCCCGGTCGCCCCGCCCCGGTACCGCTTCCACGCGGCGGGCTCGTGCGGCGGCTTGCCCGTCAGCAGCAGCGTCCGGTGCTCCCCGTCCACGTCGGCGACCTGGATGTCGGCGCACGGCCCCCAGGGCAGCCGACGGCCGGGGCTGCCGTCCACGGACACCTTGTACGCCCACGAGAAGTGCGAGAACGGCTGCCCGTGCGACGCCACCGCCAGGATGTTGCCGTCCGGGTCCCAGCCGCAGACCCGCGTGTCCAGCGACCCCCAGTACGACAGGCGCCGCGCCGGGCCGCCCTCGACCGGTACGAGATGGATCTCCGGGTCGAGGCTGCGCCAGCTCGTGTACGCGATGTGCCGCCCGGCCGGGGAGAAACGCGGGTGCCCGACTCTCGTACGGTCCACGGTGAGCCGCCAGGCACGGCCGGGGGACTCGCCGTCGGCGACGAGCGGGGCGATCCACAGATCGTCCTCCGCCGCGAAGCACAGCAGATCGTCGTGGACGTGGGGATACCGGAGGTACGCGCCGTCACTGCTCACGCTTTCATGCTTTCCGCGTGCGCCGGACGCGGCAACTCGACCGGCGTATCGGTCAGATGTTCCCGGCCTCGCTCCGGGGCCGGTCCCGCGCCGGGGCGGACACGCACCGGGCCGGCCCCGCGCCGGTCCCGCGGCCCGGGTCCGCGCCGCGCACCGGTCGGCCAGGCGAGGGCCGTGACCCAGACCACGTACGAAACGGTTTCGTTTCGCTGCCGCCCTGTCCTACCCTTCTGGTGTACGAAACCGTTTCGTTCGGATGGATACGCACATGGCCCGCAGCAGACTCACCCCGGAACGCGAGTCCGAGCTGTACGAGACCGTCATCGACCTCCTCGGCGAGGTCGGGTACGACGGCCTCACCATGGACGCCATCGCCGCCCGCACGCGCTCCAGCAAGGCCACCCTCTACCGCCAGTGGGGGAGCAAGCCCGAGCTGGTCGCGCAGTCGCTGCGGCACCACAAGCCCGTCGAGCTCGCGGAGATCGACACCGGAACGCTCCGGGGCGACTTCCACGAGATGATCGGGCGCACCGACGACTGCCGCATGGCCAAGGACTCCGCGATGATGCGGGGCCTCGCCCACGCGGTCAGCGAGAACCAGGAACTGCACCAGGCGCTGCGCGAGCTGCTGATCGAACCGGAGATGACCGGGCTCGACCAGGTGCTGCGCCGGGCCGTGGAGCGGGGCGAGGTCGCCGCCGACAACCCGGCGCTCGGCCTGGTCCCGCACATGATGATCGGCGCCTTCGTCGCCCGGCCCCTCATCGAGGACCAGCCGGTCGACCAGGCGTACCTCTCCTCCTACGTGGACGCCGTCGTGCTCCCCGCCCTCGGCGCCCCCTGACCGGACCCCGTCCCGTGAGGGGCGGACCCCCGGGCCCACCGGACCCCGCCCCGTGAGGGGCGCGGCCCCGGGCCCACCGGGCCCACCGGACCCCGTCCCGTGAGGGGCGCGGCCCCGGGCCCACCGGGCCCACCGGACCCCGTCCCGTGAGGGGCGCGGCCCCGGGCCCACCGGGCCCACCGGACCCCGTCCCGTGAGGGGCGCGGCCCCGGGCCCACCGGGCCCACCGGACCCCGTCCCGTGAGGGGCGGACCCCCGGGCCCACCGGGCCGGCCGGCCCCCGGCAGTCCCCAGCCGGATCGCGCCGCCGCCCGGACCCCAGTACCTGACACGTACCGCTCACGCTGTCGGGCCGACTCCCCGCACCGTCCTGCCCTGTCCACTCACCTCGGGAGTACGCCCCAGTGGCCACGTTCCTCTACAAACTCGGCCGGTTCGCCTTCCGGCGGCGCCATCTCGTGACCCTGCTGTGGGTCGCGCTGCTGGCGCTCGCCGGAGTGGGCGCCGCGTCCGCGCCCGCAGCCACCTCCAGCTCCTTCTCCATGCCCGGTACGGAGGCCCAGAAGGCCTTCGACCTGCTGGAGAAACGATTCCCCGGCGGCAGTGCCGACGGCGCCACCGCGCGGGTCGTCTTCAAGGCGCCCGACGGGCAGAAGATGACCGACCCGGCCAACAAGGCGCGCGTGGACAAGGCCGTCGCCGACCTGCGCGCCGGTTCCGACCAGGTCGCAGGCGTCACCGACCCGTACGCCGCGCAGGCCGTCTCGCGTGACGGCGGCACCGCGTACATCCATGTGACGTACAAGGCCAACGGCATGGAGCTGACCGACGCGACGCGCGACGCGCTGACGGAGACGGGTGAGGAGGCGCGCGACGGCGGACTGACCGTCGAGATCGGCGGCGACGCGCTCCAGGCGATGCCCGAGACCGGCACCGGCGAGATCATCGGCGTGGTCGTCGCGGGGATCGTCCTCGTCATCACCTTCGGCTCGCTCGTCGCGGCCGGGCTGCCGCTGCTCACCGCGATCATCGGCGTCGGCATCGGCGTCTCGTCGATCACCGCCCTCGCGAGCGCGCTGGACCTCGGCTCCACCACCGGCACCCTCGCCACGATGATCGGCCTCGCCGTCGGCATCGACTACGCCCTGTTCATCGTCTCCCGCTACCGCGCCGAGCTGGCCGAGGGCCGCGAGCCCGAGGACGCCGCGGGACGCGCCGTCGGCACGGCGGGCTCGGCCGTCGTCTTCGCCGGTCTGACCGTCGTCATCGCCCTGGTCGGCCTCGCCGTCGTCAACATCCCGATGCTGACGAAGATGGGCGTCGCCGCCGCCGGCACGGTCGCCATCGCCGTACTGATCGCGCTCACCTTCATACCGGCGCTGCTCGGCTACGCGGGCAGGCGCATCCTCGGCCGCAAGGCCCGCAAGGAGCTCGCCGACGGCGGGGCCGTCGTGGACAGGAGCGAGGACGGGGCCGACGAGGAGAAGGCGAACGCCGGTACCCGCTGGGCCCGGTTCGTCCTGCGCCGCCCGGTCACCGTGCTGCTCGTCGGTGTCGTCGGCCTCGGCGCGCTCGCCGTACCGGCCGCGTCGCTGGAGATGGGCCTCCCGGACGACGGCGCCCAGCCGACCTCCACCACCCAGCGCCGCGCGTACGACCTGCTGTCCGACGGGTTCGGCCCCGGCTTCAACGGCCCGCTGATGGTCGTCGTGGACGGCGACCAGGCCGCCGCGGGCAAGGCCGCCGACACGATCAAGGGCCTCGACGGGGTCGCCGCGGTCGTCCCGCCCACGCCGAACAAGGCCGGCGACACGGCCATCATCACCGTCGTGCCGAAGGACCGCCCGTCGTCCACGGCCACCGAGGACCTCGTCCACGACATCCGCGACAGGACCGGCGACGACGTCCTCGTCACCGGCCAGACCGCGATGAACATCGACTTCTCGCAGAAGATGAACGACGCGCTGCTGCCCTACCTGGCGCTCGTGGTCGGCCTCGCCTTCCTGCTGCTGATGGTCGTCTTCCGGTCCGTGCTCGTGCCGCTCAAGGCCGCCCTCGGCTTCCTGCTGTCGGTGGTCGCCGCGCTCGGCGCCGTCGTCGCCGTCTTCCAGTGGGGCTGGCTCGGATCGGTCTTCGGCGTGGAGCAGACCGGCCCGATCATGAGCATGATGCCGATCTTCATGGTGGGGGTCGTGTTCGGCCTGGCCATGGACTACGAGGTGTTCCTCGTGACCCGGATGCGCGAGGCGTACGTCCACGGGGAGCGGCCCGGCGAGGCCATCGTCACCGGCTTCCGCCACGGCGCACGCGTCGTGACCGCCGCCGCGGTCATCATGATCGCCGTGTTCGCGGGGTTCATCGGGGCGAGCGAGCAGATGGTCAAGATGATCGGCTTCGGTCTCGCGGCGGCGGTCCTGTTCGACGCGTTCGTCGTCCGCATGGCCATCGTCCCGGCCGTCCTCGCCCTGCTGGGCCACAAGGCGTGGTGGCTGCCGCGCTGGCTGGACCGCGTCCTGCCCAACGTGGACGTCGAGGGCGAGAGCCTGCGCAAGGAGCTGGCCGAGGGCGGGCGCCCGGACGAGCCGGAGCGCGAACTCGTACGAGCCTGACGCCCGCGGGGCCCGCACTCCGAGGCCCCGCACCCCGGAGGGCCCCGCACCTCAGCGGCGCCCCACCCGGCTCCTGGGGGCCGCACCCCGGACGGCGCCGGGCCCTGTGCCCGCAGCCCGCACGGCCGAGCTGACCCCCGGGCCGGGGCCCCGTGGCCGCCCGCCCCTGGAGCCCGCACCCCGGAGGCACCCCGGCCGGGCCCGGGGGGACCCGCACCGCCGGAAACGGCACCGCCCGGCCGGGCCCGGGACCCGCACCGCCGAGAACGCCCCGCCCCCACGGCGGGGCGTTCTCCGTTCCGGCGCGGGGTGCTTCCGCCTACTTGCCGCGGGCCACGCCGCCCTGCGCCGCCGCCGTGGGCGGGCGCCCTGCCGGGCGGTCGCCCGGGGCATGCCTCCGTGGCCCTGCCGGGCGGTGCACGCACAGATGTGGGCAATCGTTCCGCAGGGCGGAACCGGTGGGCACAACGGGTGCCCCGCCGGGGAGGGTGCCCACCTGTACGTGAGGCGCTGGACGGGGGCGCCCTACAGGTCCGCTGTGGCCACCCGTTCCGCCCCTGGCGGACCAGCTGCCCACAGCGGAACCGCCCGCAGGGCAGGGCAGTTCGCCCCGGGCCGGGGCAAGCCAGGGGCTCGGGCGCTGGGGTCCGCGCTGGCCGCCCGGTAGGCGGGCACCGTCCAGGAGGGGGCAGAGGTGCCCGTCCAGGGGCGCGGCCGTGGGGTGTCGCGCGGCAGGGGGCGCCGCTCAGAGGGCAGGGCCTGGGGTGACCGCCCACGCAGGAGGGCGCCGGACACGGGCCTCGGGCGCAAGGGCCCGGGACGGCCGGGCGGCAGGGGGCGCCGTCCAGGGGGGGGGGCTGGGCCTGGGGTGACCGCCCAGCAGGTGGGCGCGGTCCAGGGGGCTGGGCCTGGGGTGACCGCCCAGCAGGTGGGCGCGGTCCAGGGGGCTGGGCCTGGGGTGACCGCCCAGCAGGTGGGCGCGGTCCAGGGGGCTGGGCCTGGGGTGACCGCCCAGCAGGTGGGCGCGGTCCAGGGGGCTGGGCCTGGGTGACCCGCCAGGGTCAGTGGGTCACGGGGGTGGCCGTGGTGGCGTACGTACGCCGCAGGAAGTTCCGCAGCGCCGACGAGTCGAACTGCACCACCACCGCCGTGCCCTCCGGCGAGTGGAACTCGACCACCGTCTGCACCCGCCCGCACGGCCACACGTCCACGTCACCGTCGTGCGCCGGCGCCCGCAGCCCGGTCTCCAGGAGCGTGCGCGGGAACGTCCAGCTGCCGCCCGGCAGCACGAACCGCACGCACCCCGGCGCCACGTCCGGCCCGTACCGCAGCGCCACCGGCACCGGCCGGGACAGCGGGCCGTCGGTCACGACCAGGCCCCGCGCCCGCACCTCCACCGGACGCGGCTCGTCTTCCCCGGCAGGCCGGGCCTCCTCGGGGTGTGCGTCGGCGGGGCACATCGCGGGCTCCTCACACTCGCCGTCAACTGAAGGCCGACGGGTACCCCCGGATCGCCGGGCCATCCCTCCACCCGGCAATCGCTTTCTGTGACGAGCCCGCTCTTGCAAGTTGTTTGCAGGAGCGGTCATCATCGAACGGCCGGATATCGACGAACCAGAACACCGACGGCAGCCGGGAAGACCGACGGAAACCGGAACACCACGGAAGCGTCCTGCGAAAGCCGAAAGCGGTCCCTACCCATGCATGTGCCCGACGGATTCATCAACGCGCCCGTGTCCGCGGCGGCCGGTCTCGTCGCCGCGGGCGCCGTCGCGGCGGGCCTGCGCGGCGCGCGCCGGGAGCTGGGCGGCGAGCGGACGGCGCCGCTGGCGGGACTCGTCGCCGCGTTCATCTTCGCCGTCCAGATGCTGAACTTCCCCGTCGCCGCGGGCACCAGCGGCCATCTGCTGGGCGGGGCGCTCGCCGCGATACTCGTCGGCCCCTGGACGGGCATGCTCTGCATCGCCGTCGTGCTGCTGATGCAGGGCGTGCTGTTCGCCGACGGCGGGCTCACCGCGCTCGGCGTCAACATCACCGTCATGGGCGGTGTCACGGTCCTCGTCGCGTACGGCCTGTTCCGCGCCCTCGTGAAGGTCCTGCCGCGCACCCGCCGCTCGGTGACCGCCGCCACGTTCGTCGCGGCGCTCGTCTCCGTACCGGCGTCGGCGGCGGCGTTCACGCTGATCTACGCGGTCGGCGGCACCACCGACGTGCCCGTCGGCAAGGTCCTCGCCGCGATGCTCGGCGTGCACACGCTGATCGGGATCGGCGAGGCCGCCATCACCATGGCGACGGTCGGTGCGGTCATCGCCGTACGGCCCGACCTCGTGTACGGCGCGCGCGGCCTCACCGCGCCGCTGAAGCTGCGGGTGGGCGGCGAACTGGTCGACGCCGCGCCCGCCGCGCGGCCCGCCCCGGCCGCCGTCGGCACGCGGAAGGTGTGGGCCGCCGGGCTCGCCGCGTCCGTCCTCCTCGCCGGGTTCGTGTCGTTCTACGCCTCCGCGAACCCCGACGGCCTGGAGAAGGTCGCCGCCGACCACGGCATCGACAGCAAGGTCCAGGAGCACGCCACGGCGGACTCCCCGCTCGCCGACTACGGCGTCAAGGACCTCACCGACGCCCGCCTGTCCGGGGGGCTGGCGGGCACCATCGGCGTCGGCGCGACGCTCGCGCTCGGTACGGGCGTGTTCTGGGCGACGCGCCGACGCCGTACCCCCGGCGCCCCCGTACAGCAGTCGGCACAGCCCTCCCCGCGGTCGAAGGAAGCACTCTGACGTGGGCGCAGGTCACGCGCACAAGCTCTACCGGCACGGGCACTCGCCCGTGCACGCCCTGCCCGCGCACACCAAGCTCCTCGCCGTCCTCGGCTTCGTCCTGGTCGTCGTGTCCACGCCCCGCGAGGCGATGTGGGCGTTCGGCGCGTACGCGCTGCTGCTCGCGGCGGTGGCGTACACGGCCCGCGTCCCGGCGCCGTACCTGCTGAAGCGGCTCGTCATCGAGGTCCCGTTCGTCGCGTTCGCGTTCCTGATGCCGTTCGTCGTGCCGGGCGAGCCGGTCACCGTCCTCGGTGTGACGGTCTCCGTGCCCGGCCTGTGGGACGCGTGGAACGTGCTGGCCAAGGGCACGCTCGGGGTCGCCGCGTCCGTGCTGCTGGCCGCGACGACGGAGCTGCGGGAGCTGCTGCTCGGCCTCCAGCGGCTGAGGCTGCCGCCGATGCTCGTCCAGATCGCCTCCTTCATGATCCGGTACGGGGACGTCATCACCGACGAGATGCGCCGCATGTCCGTCGCCCGCCGCTCGCGCGGGTTCGAGGCGCGGGGTGTACGGCACTGGGGCGTCCTCGCCAAGTCGGCGGGCGCCCTGTTCATCCGGTCGTACGAGCGTGGCGAACGCGTCCACCTGGCCATGGTGAGCCGTGGCTACACGGGGACGATGCCGGTGATCGACCAGGTCACGGCGACGGGCGCGCAGTGGCGGCGGGCGGCGGCCCTCCCCGTGTCGGCGCTCGCGGTGTGTCTGCTGGGATGGACGCTATGACGACACCGCCCGGGATGGACGCCATGACGACACCGACGCCGCCCGCCTCCCCCTCGCCGTCCTTCGTGCCGTCGCTCGACGTGCGGGGCCTCGCCTACGCGTACCCGGACGGGCACCAGGCGCTGTTCGGCGTGGACCTGACCGTGGAGCGCGGCGAGCGGGTCGCGCTGCTCGGTCCGAACGGCGCGGGGAAGACCACCCTCGTCCTCCACCTGAACGGCATCCTCACCGCCGGTGCGGGCACGGTCGCCGTGGCGGGCCTGCCGGTCGAGCCCGCGAACCTGGCGGAGATCCGCCGCCGCGTGGGCATCGTCTTCCAGGACCCCGACGACCAGCTGTTCATGCCGACCGTACGGGAGGACGTGGCGTTCGGCCCGGCGGCGGCCGGGCTGCGCGGCGCCGAACTGGACGCCGTCGTGACGCGGGCCCTGGAGCGGGTCGGCATGGCGGCGTACGCGGACCGGCCGCCGCACCACCTGTCGTTCGGGCAGCGGCGGCGCGTCGCCGTCGCGACGGTCCTCGCGATGGAGCCGGAGATCCTCGTACTGGACGAGCCGTCGTCCAACCTGGACCCGGCGTCCCGTCGCGAACTGGCCGACGTCCTGCGGTCGTTGGACGTGACCGTCCTGATGGTCACGCACGACCTGCCGTACGCGCTTGAGCTGTGCCCGCGCTCGGTGATCCTCAGCGAGGGCGTCATCGCGGCGGACGCCCCGACCGGTGAGCTGCTCGCGGACGAGGAGCTGATGCGGGAGCACCGCCTCGAGCTGCCGTTCGGCTTCGACCCGGCCGCGCGGCCGCCCCGGAATCCGGGCGTTCGCTGAGCCGTTGCACCATGGGGTGAGCGAGCGACCCCGAACCCGAGAGAGAGTGCGTGCGCAGTGGACGTCCAGGGCACCGTGGAGACTGGTTTCGAGCCGGTGAAGGACGCGTTCACGCGCAACTTCGAGCAGCGCGGGGAGCGGGGCGCGGCCGTCGCCGTGTACCGGGACGGCCGCAAGGTGGTGGACCTGTGGGCCGGTACGCGTGACGTGGACGGCACGGCCCCGTGGGCGGTGGACACCGCGCAGGTGGTGCGGTCCGTGACGAAGGGCGTCGCGGCGGCGGTGCCGCTGCTGCTGCACCAGCGCGGGCAGCTCGACCTGGACGCCCCGGTCGGCACGTACTGGCCCGAGTTCAAGGCGGCGGGCAAGGAGCGGACGCTCGTACGGCACCTGCTGGCGCACCGCGCGGGCGTACCGGTGCTGGACGCGCCGCTCACGCCCGGCGAGGCGCTGGACGCGGCGGGCGGCTTCGAGCGTGCCGCGGCGGCGCTGGCGGCCCAGGCGCCCGTGTGGGAGCCCGGCACGGTCCACGGCTACCACGCGCACACGTACAGCTGGCTGCTGGCCGCCCTGGTGCGGCGCGTCACCGGCCGGCCCATCGGTCGGTGGGTCGCGGAGGAGATCGCCCGGCCGCTCGGCCTCGACCTGTGGCTGGGCCTCCCGGACGAGGAGTCCCACCGCGTCGGGCGGATCGGCCGCCTGGAGGAGCCGCCCGCGTCGGCGTCGGGCGGTCTGGTGCTGCGCCCGAAGCGGGCCGTGGCCGACGCGTACCGGGACGCGGGGTCGCTGACGCGGCGGGCGTTCGCCGTGATCGACCCGGCGCCCGACGAGAACGCCCCCGAGTACCGGGCGGCGGGCCTGCCCGGCTCGGGGGGCATCGCGACGGCCCGCGCCCTGGCCCGGTTCTACGCGGCGCTGCTCGGCCCCGTGGACGGTCACCGGCTGTTCGCCCCGGCGACGCTGGCGATGGCCCGCACCGAGGAGTCGGCGGGCCCCGACCGCGTCCTGGTGGTCGGCACCCGCTTCGGCCTCGGCTACATGCTGCACGGCCCGGCGTCGCCGCTGCTGGCCCCCGGCTCCTTCGGCCACCCGGGCCGCGGCGGCTCCCTGGCGTTCGCCGACCCGGAGTCGGGCGTGGCGATGGCGTACGTCACGAACGGCATGCGCAAGGGCGTGACGGCGGACCCGAGGGCGCAGGCGCTGGTGCGGGCGGTGGCGAAGGCGACCGGTTAGGGCCTGTGCCCCGGCCGCCCGCTTCGGTCGCCGAAGCGGCCGGCCGGCCGCCGTTCAGCGGCCTGCCCTATCCGGCCCGCACGGGCGTCCCCTGGCGGGCCGATGGTGCGATCAGGCGTTCTCCTCCGGCCACGGCGTGTCCAGGCAGCAGCGGACGAAGTCCTGGACCACGGGATCGCCGTCGTCGGCGGAGGCCCAGGCGACGCCGACCTGGCTGGGGCCGACGCCGCTGACGGGACGGTAGACGATGCCGGGCCGGGCGTAGAAGCGGGCGGCGGACGCGGGGGCGAGGGCGACGCCGTAGCCGTTGGCGATGGCGCTGAGCCAGTCGTCCGGCTGGTCGGTGACAGCGCCGATGCGGACCGGGTGGCCGTCGCGTTCCCCGGTGGCGAGCCAGTGGTCCCGCCACCAGCCCGATTCGGGCGGGGCGGCCACGAACGGCTCGTCCCACAGGCCCCGGAACGGGATCAGGCGGTGCGCGGCGAGAGGGTGACCCTCGGGGAGGGCCACCCAGCGAGGCTCGCTGAACAGCACCGCCGTCCGCAGGGATTCCTGGCCGGGGAAGGGCAGCCGCAGCAGGGCGACTTCGACGTCCCCGTCGGCGAGCCCGGCGCTGGGGTTCGACCAGGCGGCCTGCCGCATGTCCACCCGCCAGCCCGGACGACGCCGGGTGAACTCCGCGATGATGCGCGGGGTCGCCTCGTTGGCGGCACTGGCCAGGAAGCCGACGCGCAGCGAGCGGGCCGCCCGGCTCGCAACGCCCCGTGTCTCCCGCAGCATCCGGTCCCACTCCCCGAGCAGGGCGGGCGCCCGGTCCGCCAGGGTCCGGCCCGGCTCCGTGAGGGTCATGCCGGTCCGGGACCTCGTGAACAGACGCACACCGAGCTGGGTCTCCAGCCGCTTGATCTGTTTGGTGAGCGCCGGCTGGGACACGAACAGTCGCTCCGCGGCGCGGGTGAGGGAGCCCTCCTCCGCCACGGCGACGAAGCAGCGCAGCAGCCGGGGGTCGACATCCATGCCCACAGGTTATATACGCAGGTATTGGACGGCCCTCAAGGGCTCGGGGGAGGCTTGTCGGGGCGAGCGGCCCGGATTCGCCGGACTGGACAGGGCCCGACCGGAGGGCGAGGCACATGTTCACCGCGTACGCGATCATCACCGTCATCACCGTCCTGGCCAACGCGGCCATCGCCGTCGCGGACTTCGCGCGGGCCGGGTTCGTCCTCGCCAACTCGGCCGCCGTGGACATTCCGCCGACCTGGCTCCCGTGGCTCGCCTCGCTCAAGGCGGCGGGCGCCGCCGGTCTCCTCCTCGGGCTCATGGGTGTGCCGGTCATCGGCGTCGCCGCCGCGACAGGGCTCGTCCTGTTCTTCGTCGGCGCGGTCCTCGCACACATCCGTGTCCGCGCGTACGGCACCCTCGCCGGGCCCGGCGGCTATCTGGCGCTGGCCGCCGCGTCCCTCGTCCTCGCCGTCATGCGGTGAACGGCGGCGTGCCGCACGGAAGGCCACGGTCCACGAGGGCCCGAAGGCCACGGTCCACGGGGGCCGGCTCGCACCGGTGTGCCGCCGGCGGCGGCACACCGGCGCCGGCGGACTCCCTCCTCGTCGGCAGGGGCCGTACCCGCGGGCACCGGGAGCCGCGCAGGCGGTCCTGACACGCACCGCCGCCTCCTCGCCGCCGAGCCCGGTCAGTATGCGGTGGGCCAGCCGCCGCTCCACGTCAGCCGGTTGAGGCCGAGCTTGGGAGCGCCGTTGTCACGGCCGTCGTAGTAGTGGTAGACGAGCAGGTCCCCGTCCGCGTCGGACATGATGTCCTGTCCGCCGGGGCCGATCACGGACCCGTGGGACGCCAGGACCACGGTGCCGCCGTCCTTGTTCATCGCGACGCCGTCGCGGTCGTAGTAGGGCCCGGTGGGCTTGGTGGCCCTGCCGACCTTGATCTTGTACGTGGAGGCCGTACCGCTGCAGCAGGTGTCGTACGAGGCGAAGAGGTAGTAGTACCCGTTCCGCTTGACCACGGTCGGGCCTTCCACCGCCCTCGGCGCCTGGGAGCGTGAGGCGAGCGAGTGGCGGGTGGTGTCCCCCGCGTACTGCTTGCCGGTCCGCGGGTCGAGGCGGATCATCTTGATCCCGCTCCAATGGGAGCCGAAGGCCAGCCACCACGTGCCGTCGTCGTCGACGAACAGGTCGGGGTCGATGGCGTTGTAGTCGCTGCCGGCCGTGGAGGAGTGGACGATGCCCTGGTCCTTCCAGCTGCCCGGCGTTCCGGTCGTGGAGGTCGCGAGGCCGATGGCCGAGGTGTTGGAATGGAAGGTGGAGACGGAGTAGTACATCAGGTACCGGCCGCCGTGGTAGGACAGGTCGGGTGCCCACGGGTCGTTCCCGGCCGAGTAGCGCGACCACCAGCCGGGCGGCGAGGAGAAGGCGTTGCCGTCGCGGCGGAAGGCGACGCGGTCGGTGGACGTGCGGGACTCCACGTAGCCGTGGGTGGAGTGGAGCAGGTAGCGCCCGTCGGGCGCCCGCAGCATGGTCGGGTCGTGGACGACGACGTCGCCGGTGACCCGTCCGGGGCCGGGGTAGGCGGACGCGCTCGACGGCGCCGCCGCGGCCTTCGGCTGCGCGTCCTCTCCGAACACCCCGAAAGCCGTGCCGTAGGCCATGGCCCCTGCGGCGGCCAGCGCCAGCGGGATACCTGACAGCAGGACCGTCCTCCTTCTGCGGTGCCGCGCCCTGCCGTGGCGGTGCAGCTGTGTCATGCGTGCTCCCAATCTGTCCGTACCTGGGGGGCACCCGTGCGGAACGGGCTGCTCAACGGTCGCCGCAGGGCCGGGAATGGTTGCCGTCCCGCCGAAACGCCTGCCTCCGGCCGCTGCGCCCGGGCACGGGAAACGCTCGGTCCCGGCCGCCCGGCGCGCGCCTCCCGCCGGTTCGGAGGACCAGAGGCATCCGCGTGGCCGCCCTCGGAAGCGCGCGGGGACGGGGAGGCCACGACAGGAAGCCGGGGAGGCCGAGCGGCGCACGCGGGAGCTGGTCCGCGCCCCGTCCGCACGGCGGGCCTCGGCGGAGCGCGCCCGGCGGCGGTCCTCGCGTGCCGCGCGGCGCCGCGCGGGAGGCTCAGCGGCCGCCGTCCCCCGCCAGCCGGTCCGCGAGGGCCTGCAGGGACGGGACGAACCAGGTCTGCGTGCCGCGGTTGCACTCGCGGACGAAGTCGCGCAGCGCAGCGCTGGCGGACGTGTGGGCCTCGATGTCGCCCACCACCGCCAGCCCCACCCGGTAGTTCGCGAACTTCTGCACGATGTCCCCGGCGATCCGCGTCCGCAGCTGGAAGAACGCCGCGTCGAACCGCGCCGCCGGGACGACGACCCACCGGGCGCCCTGGTAGGCGGCGTTGCCGATGAGGTCCACCGCGTCGCGCTCGTCCGCGATCGGCTCGCCCTCCCGGTCGCACATCAGGACCGGTACGTCATGGATCTCCCGCAGGGTGGCCGTCATGGGGGCGAGGATAGGCCGCCGCGCGCCCGTCCGGCCAAGGGATTTCCCCGCGACCAGGGGGTTTGCCGCGGGGCGGGCGTTGTCAGTGGCGGGTGCGAGGCTGGGGACATGAGCGAACTCGGCGCCGCCATCGCCTCGTACTGGGAGGCCGCCTCGTCGTCCTTCGACACCGAGCCGGACCACGGCCTGCGCGACCCGCGCACCCGTGACGCCTGGCGCGCCCGGCTGCGCCAGTGGATACCGGGCGGGCCGTGCGGCGTCCTCGACGTGGGCTGCGGCACGGGCTCGCTCGCGCTGCTCCTCGCCGAGGACGGGCACCGCGTGACCGGCGTGGACCTGGCTCCCGGCATGGTGGCGCGGGCCGAGGAGAAGTTCGCGGCGGCCGCGCTGCCCGGCCGGTTCGTCGTGGGCGACGCGGCGCGGCCGCCCGTGGGCGACGAGCGGTTCGACGTCGTCCTCGTACGGCACGTCGTGTGGACCCTCCCCGACCCCGACGCGGCCCTGCGCGTGTGGACGGGGCTGCTGCGGGACGGCGGGCTGCTCGTCCTGGTCGAGGGCCGGTGGGGCGAGGCCGGCGGGGACGTCACGCCGTACGTCCGCGGGGGCGAGGCCCTGCCGTGGGCCGGCGGGGTGCCCGCCCGCACCCTGGCCGAGGCGATGGCCCCGCTCGCCCGGGAGGTGCGGGTCGAACGGCTCGACGGCGACCCCGCCCTGTGGGGCCGTCCCGTCGACGACGAGCGGTACGCCCTCCTGGCGTCGGCGCGGGCATGACCGGCCGATAACATTCGCGCCCTGGCGGATCACCGGCCCCACCCGTACCCGCACGCCCCGGACGGGCGCGGTCCCGTCGGCCCGGCTCACGGCCCCGAAGGGACCGCCGCCGTGACGAGTGGGGTCAGGCGGTCCGCTCGCGCACGTCCACCAGTCGGCCGCCCGCGTGGGCGACGAGGCTCTCCGGGTCGAGCGGGAACACCGTGTGCGGGGTCCCGGCCGCCGCCCACACCACCGGGTGGTCCAGCAGCCGCCGGTCGGCGAGGACGGTCGTACGGGTGCGGTGGCCGAACGGCGGTACGCCTCCGATCGCGTACCCCGTCGTCTCGCGGACCAGCTCCGGGTCGGCGCGCTCCACCACGGCGGCGCCCAGCTCGTCCCGTACGCGCGCCACGTCCACGCGGGACGCCCCGTCCATCAGGACCAGCACGGGCACCCCGTCGGCGGCGAACACCAGCGACTTGACGATCTCGCGGGGCGCGCAGCCGATGGCGGCGGCGGCCTGCGCGGCGGTCCGTACGGCGTCCGGGTAGCGGCGGACCTCCACGTCGAGGCCGAGCCCCCGCAGGGCCTCGGCGAAACGGGGGTGGGCGACGGATGCGGCGGTTTCGGTGCTGTCCCTGTTGTCCATGCCGTCGCACGCTAGCGGCCCGCGCGGCCGCCGGGCGACCCGCTTTCCCCCGGCAGGCCACGCGCCCGCACGACCCCGAGCCCGCGCCGGTATGAGCCCGCGCCCGTGCGGCCCCGGCGCACACCCCGCGCGAGCGCCGCACAGCCCGCAGCGGGCGGCCCCGCACCCCGCCCCTCAGCGGGCGTTCAGCACGGACGCCACCAGCGGGCCCGCCGCGTCGCCGCCGTGGCCGCCCGACTGGACGACGGCCGCGGCGGCCAGGTCGTCGGCGAACGCCGCGAACCAGCTGTTCGCCTCACCCTGGTCGTCCACCTCCGCCGAACCGGTCTTCGCGCCCTTGTCGCCGCCCACGCCCGCCATCGCGGCGGCGCCCGTGCCGTTGCCGCGCGCCGTCGCGCGCATCATGTCGCGCAGCTGCCGGGCGGCGGAGCCGTCCAGGGCGCGGGGCGCGCGGGCGATCTCCCGGTCGTCCAGCGACGCCGGGACGATGACCGGCTGCTTGAACACACCTGCCTTCGCGGTGGCCGTGATGGACGCGATGTTCAGGGCGTTCATCTGGACGGTGCCCTGCCCGATGTACTGGGCGGCGGCCACCCCGCCGGTCTCGGCGGGAACGGAGCCGTCCCAGGTGGGCACGCCCGTCTTCCACTCCAGCCCGATGCCGAACACGTCCCGCGCCTCCTTGCCGAGCGCGGCGTCGTCGCCCACGTCGTCGATGAGCTTGATGAAGGCGGTGTTGCAGGAGCGCGCGAAGCTCTGCCGGAACGTCTTGCCGTCGAGCGAGAAGCCGTCCAGGTTGTGGAACCGGGTGCCGTGGTACATCGCCTCGGCGGGGCACTCCGCGACCCGGTCGGCGGCGACGAGGCCCTTCTCCAGCAGCAGCGCCGCCGTGACGACCTTCATGGTGGAGCCGGGCGCCTGCTTGCCGAGGAACGCCGCGTTCCAGCCGTCCTTGCGGTTGTTGGCGACCGCCCGTATCTCCCCCGTACTGGGTTTGATCGCGACCACGGAGGACTCGGCGTACCGCTGCACCGCCTTCTCGGCGGCGGCCTGCACCCCGGCGTCCAGCGTCGTCCTGACCTCGCCGGGCTTGCCCTCGCGCAGGGTGAGCAGCGTCCGGGGGGCCGCGTCGCCCTCGTCCGCGACGACCAGCTCGACGCCCGGCGTGCCGCCCGCCTCGGTGCCGTACCGCTCGCGCAGCTCGTCCAGGACGGGCCGCAGCGACGGGTACCGCTCCGCCGTCAGCTCCGTGCCGTTGCGGTCCAGGGCCTTGATGGCGGGCGCGCCGGACGAGGTGACCCTCAGCGACTGGCCGTCCCTCAGCTGCGGGTGGACCACCGCCGGGGACCAGGCGACGCGCGGCTGCCCGGTGGACAGGCCCCGTACGACGCTGAGCCGCGAGGTGTACGTCCACGGGACGCGCACGCCGTCGTACGAGACGACCGCGCTCACCGTGAACGGCACCGTCGTCCCGCTGGGCGTCCCCGCCGTGGCCTTCACGCCCGTGACGTGCGTCTCCGTCAGGTACAGGCTCAGCGCGGACTGCGCGGTGGCCGGGTCGTTGGTGAACTGCGCGGCCTTCTCCGGGTCCCCGGCCGCCCAGGCGGCGAGGAAGCCCTCCGCGGTGGACCTGGTCTCCTCGGCCGTGACGGGCCCGCTCCGCTTCGGCGAGCCGTCGGCCGACGTGGCGGTGGTCGTGCCGCCGGTCAGCCCCTCGTACAGGTTGTAGGCCCCGTATCCGACGCCTCCGGCGACGAGGACGAACACCCCGCCGACGATGGCCACTTTCGCTCCGCTGCGCATGCCGCGGTTCCCCCTCTGCCGCACACGTCCCCCTTGAACGTGTTCAAGATCCCCCTGTGGGGCCACCCTAACCACACGCCGGAGCCGACCGGCGGCCCCGTTACCCGAACGGAATCAACCACCGGCCCTCAGACCCGCACATCCGGCCACGTCCGCGCGGAGGCGGACAACGCCCCTGAAGGCGGCCGCCCGCGCGTCTCATCGGTCCACGTACGCCACGCCGGAGAGGTACGCGACCAGCGCGACCGCGCGGATGACGACCAGGGCCGTCAACGCGCACCCGAGCGCTCCGAGCACCCCCGCGATCGCCGTCCACCCCACGCGCGTCGCCCGCCCGGCCCGCCGGACCACGTTCTCGTACTCGCTGTCGTCGTACCAGTAGCGATCAGCCGTCGGACCCCCGGCCGCACCCTACAGCCGCCCGGCCGAAGGGCGTCGGCGCTCACCGGGACCACCGGAGAACGCCGGGAGGGCGCGGCCGACGGCCGCGCCCTCCCGTTCCGTTCAGGCCGCTAGACCCATGTGTCGAGCCACATCCGGGCCCGCCACTGGTCCATCGGGATCGTCTCGCCCGTGTAGAGCGGCCAGAAGTAGATGAAGTTCCAGACGATCAGCAGGACCAGCACCCCGGCGGCGACCGCGCCGATCGTGCGGCGGCGTTCCGCGCGGGCGTACGGGTCCGAGCCCGCCGCCCCGGCGCCCGCGCCCGCAAGTCCGGCGCCCGCGCCCGTCAGCCCCGTGCCCTGCGGCGCCGGTCCCGGACCTCCGTCCGCGCCCGCCCGTGTCGCCGGCGGGCCCAGCATGGCGCCGATCATCATGGCGACCGCCAGGCACAGGAACGGCACGAACACCACCGCGTAGAACAGGAAGATCGTCCGCTCCTGGTACAGGAACCACGGCGCCCACCCGGCCGCGACCGCGCACACGATGGCGCCCGCCCGCCAGTCGCGGCGGAAGAACCAGCGCCACAGCACGTACAGCAGCGCGAAGCACGCCGCCCACCACAGCATCGGCGTGCCGATCGCCAGGACCTCGCGGGCGCACTTCTCCGCCGCGTCCGCCGGGCAGCCCTTCTCGCCCTGCGCGGGCGACTCGTAGAAGTACGACACGGGGCGGCCCAGGATGATCCAGCTCCACGGGTTGGACTCGTACGTGTGCCCCGACGTCAGGTTGACGTGGAACGTGTACACCTCCGACTCGTAGTGCCACAGGCTCCGCCACCAGTCGGGGAACAGCCACGACCAGGAGCTGTCCCGGCCGTCGCCCGTCGTCGCCCAGTCGCGGAAGTAGCCCTTGTCGGAGGTGATCCAGCCGGTCCACGACGCCACGTACGTCGCCAGCGCCACCGGCACCGTCGAGACGAACGCGGGCAGCACGTCCCGCTTCAGCGCCGCCGCGTACGGGCGGTGCGCCCCCGCCACGCGGCGCGCGCCCACGTCCCACGCGACCGTCAGCAGCCCGAACGCGGCCATGATGTACAGCCCGTTCCACTTGGTGGCCGCCGCCAGGCCCAGCATCACGCCCGCCGCCAGCCGCCACGGCCGCCACCCGAGCCGCAGGGTCTCCGCGATCCGCACATCCGGCCGCAGCACCCCGTCCGCGTCCACCGGCAGGGCCGTCGCCAGCCGCCGCCGCGCCCAGTCCCGGTCGGCCAGCAGACAGCCGAACGCGGCCAGCACGAAGAACATCAGCACCTGGTCCAGCAGCGCCGTACGGCTCATCACGAAGTGCAGCCCGTCCACGGCGAGCAGCGCGCCCGCCAGGCAGCCGAGGAACGTCGAGCGGAACAGCCGCCGCCCGATCCGGCACAGCATCAGCACCGACAGCGTCCCGCACACGGCGACCATGAAGCGCCAGCCGAACGGGTCGAAGCCGAACATCCACTCGCCGAGCCCGATGACCCACTTGCCGACCGGCGGGTGCACCACATAGCCCGGATCGACCGGGACGGCGACCGCGCCGGGGTCCCTCAGGATCGTCCCGTCGACGTCCTTCGGCCACGAGCCCTCGTAGCCGTTGTGGATCAGCGCCCAGGCGTCCTTGGCGTAGTACGTCTCGTCGAATATCACCGCGTGCGGCGAGCCCAGGTTCCAGAACCGCAGCACCCCGGCGACCAGCGCCACCAGCAGCGGCCCGCCCCACGGCGCGACCCGCAGCAGGGCGTGCGCCGTGCGCGGCGGCAGCCCGTGCCAGTGGCCCGACGGCCGGACGTACGGCGGCACGAGCCGCTCCCGCAGCCCGGTCACCGCGCGCGGGGCGTACCCGAACCGGCGCAGGCGCCGCTCCCAGGAGGGCGGCTCGTGTCCCCCGAGGGGGTCGGCGGCGGGCCCGCCCGGGCCGTCCTGTCCGTGCAGGGCCTGAGGCGCAGTTCTGGTCACCGCGCCATCGTAGGGAACGCCCCCGTACGACTCCCGCGCCCGGCCCGTCCGCGCGCCCCGTGCCCCGGACCCCAGCTCGGCCCGCGCCGCCCGCTCGCCCGCCCCCGTACGCCCGCCGACGCCCGGTGCGCCGCGCGCTGCTGCGAGACTGGCTGCGTGACTGGAACGCTCGTACTCGCAGGTACCCCCATCGGCGACATCGCCGACGCCCCGCCCCGTCTCGCCGCCGAGCTGGCGGAGGCCGACGTCGTCGCCGCCGAGGACACCCGCCGGCTGCGCCGCCTCACCCAGGGCCTCGGTGTGCAGCCGCGCGGCCGGGTCGTGTCGTACTTCGAGGGCAACGAGACCGCGCGCACGCCCGAACTGGTCGAGGCCCTCGTGGGCGGCGCGCGGGTGCTGCTGGTCACCGACGCGGGCATGCCGTCCGTCTCCGACCCCGGCTACCGGCTGGTCGCCGCCGCCGTCGAGCGGGACATCAAGGTCACCGCCGTGCCCGGCCCGTCCGCCGTGCTCACCGCGCTCGCCCTGTCCGGCCTGCCCGTGGACCGGTTCTGCTTCGAGGGCTTCCTGCCCCGCAAGTCCGGCGAGCGGCTCGGCCGTCTGCGCGAGGTCGCCGCCGAGCGCCGCACGCTCGTCTACTTCGAGGCCCCGCACCGCCTCGACGACACGCTCGCCGCGATGGCCGAGGTGTTCGGCGCGGACCGGCGGGCCGCCGTGTGCCGGGAGCTGACCAAGACGTACGAGGAGGTCAGGCGCGGCGGCCTCGGGGAGCTGGCCGCGTGGGCCGCCGAGGGCGTACGGGGCGAGATCACCGTCGTCGTGGAAGGCGCTCCCGAGACGGGTCCCGCCGAGCTCGACCCGGCCGAGCTGGTCCGGCGCGTCCGCGTACGGGAGGAGGCGGGGGAGCGGCGCAAGGAGGCCATCGCCGCCGTCGCCGCCGAGGCGGGACTGCCCAAGCGCGAGGTGTTCGACGCGGTGGTCGCCGCGAAGAACGCCGAGGGTGCCGCCCGTTGAGCGCCGGGGGACCGAGCGCCGCCCGGGTCCGCGTGCCCCGTGGCTGAGCGCCCGGGACTGAGGGCCGGAAAGCGGGCAACACGGGCAGAAAGCGGTAGAGCCGACTACAGGGCTATCGTGAAAGGCACAGTCCTCACCTGCTGAGGCACGCCGTCCGCGAAGGCGTTCCCGCGCGGCGGCGGGAAGGAGCGGGCATGAGCGAGACCCCCGGTATCCCGGTCGGCCACGAGGCGTACTCCTTCGCCTGTCTGGGCTGCGGCTACGGCTGGGAGCAGGCGTACGAGATCGAGCACCACAGCGACATCGCCGGCCACGACTTCGTCATCTACCGCGCCGACGGGCGCCGCGTGCCCTCACCGCTCTCCAAGCCGACGTGCCCGAACTGCGGGCGGCACGTCGTCCGGATCATGGGCTCCGGCCGGATCTCGGTGGTCCTCGACCACGGCCAGGCACGTCCGGCGGGGGAGGGTGCTGCCGGGCCCGGGTACCGCAGGGCCGCGCCGGTGGCGACCGCCGGTCCGATCGGCCAGGAGCTGGAGGCCAAGGCGCCGCAGGGCGGCGCGGACACCGTGACGGGCCCGGAGGCTGAGCGGTCCGGGGCGACCCGCGTGGACGAGCCGGGCGGGGAGGAGCCGCGCCGAGGGCGCCGCTCGCACCTGCTGCACCCGTTCCACCGGCACTGACGCGCACCACTGCACCCGTTCCGCCGGCACTGGGCGTACCGGCGCGACGTACAGGGGCGAGGTGCCCGTGCGACGTACGGGGGGCGGGCGCCCGGTGCCGTGTTTTCGGGGCCGGATATCCGCAGGAGCGGGCGCTCCCGCTTTCGTACGATCAGGGCATGAGTGCCAAGGACGCCCCGCCCCCGCTGCCCGAGCCCCTGCCCGTCGCGGTGGCCGATTCGCACACCCACCTCGACATGCAGGCCTCGACCGTCGACGAGGCCCTGACCAAGGCCGGGCTCGTCGGCGTGGAGACCGTCGTGCAGGTGGGCTGCGACCTGAAGGGCTCCCGGTGGGCGGCGGAGACGGCCGCCCAGTACGAGAACGTCCACGCAGCCGTCGCCCTCCACCCCAACGAGGCGCCGCGCATCGTGCTCGGTGATCCCGACGGCTGGTCGCGGCAGGGGGCGCGCGAGGCGGGCGGGGACACCGCGCTGGACGACGCGCTCGCCGAGATCGACCGGCTCGCCGCGCTGGACCACGTGAAGGCGGTCGGCGAGACGGGTCTCGACTACTTCCGTACGGGGCCCGAGGGCAAGGAGGCGCAGGAGCGCTCGTTCCGCGTCCACATCGAGATCGCCAAGCGGCACGGGAAGGCGCTGGTCATCCACGACCGGGAGGCCCACGAGGACGTGCTGCGCGTCCTGGCGGAGGAGGGCGCCCCGGAACGGACCGTCTTCCACTGCTACTCGGGCGACGCCGACATGGCCCGGATCTGCGCCGAGCGCGGCTACTACATGTCGTTCGCCGGGAACGTCACGTTCAAGAACGCCCAGCCGCTGCGCGACGCCCTCGCGGTCGCCCCGCTGGAGCTGGTGCTGGTCGAGACGGACGCGCCGTTCCTGACGCCCGCGCCGTACCGGGGGCGGCCGAACGCCCCGTACCTCATCCCGGTCACCGTGCGCGCGATGGCCGCCGTACGGGGGATCGGCGAGGAGGCCATGGCGACGGCGATCGCGGAGAACACCGCACGCGCGTTCGCCTACTGAGGGCCGGGGTGGCGGTCGCGACACGACGGTGTGTAGTCGAGTGATACGTTTATGTGACTGATCTCGGCTAGGGTCCCGGCTTCGTGAAGACCTCTCGCAAGAACCGCCGCCGCAGGTCCCCCGTCGCCGCCGCGCGCCCCCGCGCCGCCGCCCCGCCCCGCGCGTCCAGACCGGGCGGCGCCGCGCGGGCGTCCGCCCCGCCACGCGAACCCGCCGGCCCGCCCGAACCGGCGCCCTCGCCCGTACCGGACCCCCCGCCCGAACCGGCGCCCTCGCCCGTACCCGGCGCCCCGCCCGAAGCGGGTGCCCCGCCTGATCCCGCCGGGCCGGGCGCCCCCGGTCCCGGCGGCCGTACAGCACGGAAGCCGCCCGCGTCCGGTCGTACGGGGTCCAAGCCGCCCGCGTCCGGTTGTACGGCACCGAAGCCACCCAGGCCCGGCGGCCGTAAGGGCCGGAAGGCCGCCGCCCCTGGCCGCGCCGCCACCGCACCCGCCACGACACCCGCACCCGCCACGACACCCGCACCCGCCACGACACCCGCGCCCGCCCCGGCCCCCGCCCCTCCCGCCGTACCCTCCGAGCCCGCGCCGGCCCGGCAGGTCCAGGTCTGGTGGCTCGTGCCGCGGGCCCTCGTGGTCGCCGGGCTCGTCGCCCTCCTGGTGAGCGGCGCCGTGCTGGTCACCGACCACAAGACGGTCCGGCTCAGCGTGGACGGCTCGCCCCGCACCCTGCACACCTTCGCCGACGACGTGGGCGAACTGCTCGCCGCCGAAGGCGTCGCCACCGGCCCCCACGACCTCGTGGCCCCCGCGCTCCGCACGCCCCTGACCGGAGGCGACGAGGTGGCCGTCCGCTGGGGCCGCCCCCTCCGTCTCGACCTCGACGGCCGCGCCCGGCACCTGTGGACCACCGCCCGTACGGTGGACCAGGCCCTGCGCGCCCTCGGCGTCCGGGCCGAGGGCGCGCACCTGTCGGTCTCCCGCTCCGCCCGCATCGGCCGCGAGGGGCTGGCCCTCGCGGTACGCACCGAACGCGCCGTGACGTTCCGCGCCGACGGCCGCGAGCGCACGATCCGTACGAACGCCGCCACCGTCGCCGAGGCCCTCCGCCAGGCCCGGATCACCCTCCAGGGCCGCGACACGACGTCCGTACCGCCCGGCGCCTTCCCCCGCGACGGCCAGACCGTCACCGTCCAGCGCGTGCGGGACCGCCGCGAGACCCGCTACGAGACCGTCCCGTACGCCGTGCGGCGCGTCCGGGACCCGGGCCTGTACCGGGGCACCGAGGTCGTGGACCGGAAGGGCCGACCCGGCCTGCGCCGCCTCACGTACGAGATCCGCACCGTGGACGGCGTCCCCCGCCACACCCGCAGGACCGGCACCGCCCTGGTCCGCGAGCCGGTCACCCGGGTCGTCCGCTTCGGCACCCGCGAGCGCCCCCGGAGCACCCCGCCGGGCGGCGCGCAGGCGCGCCCGCAGTCCGGCTCCCCGTACCGGCCCCGGAAGGCGACCGCCGCCGAGCCCCGCCGGACGTACCACTCAGGCTCCGTCGCGGGCGCCGAGCGCCTGAACTGGGCGGCGCTCGCCGCCTGCGAGTCCGGTGGCCGTCCCGACGCCGTTGACCCGTCCGGCACGTACGGCGGTCTGTACCAGTTCGACCTGCGGACCTGGCGTTCCGTCGGTGGCAGCGGCCGCCCGCAGGACGCGTCCGCCGCCGAACAGACATACCGGGCGAAGAAGCTCTACGCGAAGCGGGGGGCGAGCCCGTGGCCGGTGTGCGGCCGTAGGCTGTATCGGTGAGCACCACTGAGCCCGACGCCCTCCTCGGCCCCGCCGACATCCGCGAACTGGCCGCCGCCCTGGGCGTACGTCCCACCAAGCAGCGCGGTCAGAACTTCGTCATCGACGCCAACACCGTCCGGCGCATCGTCCGCACCGCGGAGGTACGCCCCGACGACGTCGTGGTGGAGGTCGGCCCCGGGCTCGGCTCCCTCACCCTGGCGCTGCTGGAGGCCGCCGACCGCGTCGTGGCCGTCGAGATCGACGACACGCTCGCCGCGGCCCTGCCCGCCACGATCACCGCCCGCATGCCCGAGCGGGCCACGCGCTTCTCGCTGGTCCACTCCGACGCGATGGACGTGCGGGAGCTGCCGGGCCCGCCGCCCACCGCGCTCGTCGCGAACCTGCCGTACAACGTCGCCGTGCCCGTCCTCCTGCACATGCTGGACCGGTTCCCGACCATCGAGCGGACCCTCGTCATGGTCCAGGCGGAGGTCGCCGACCGGCTCGCCGCCCGCCCCGGCAACAAGGTGTACGGCGTGCCGTCCGTGAAGGCCAACTGGTACGCCGAGGTCAAGCGCGCCGGAGCCATCGGGCGCAACGTGTTCTGGCCCGCGCCGAACGTGGACTCCGGCCTCGTGTCCCTCGTGCGCCGCGACCCGCCCGCGACGACCGCCTCCAAGCGGGAGGTGTTCGCCGTCGTGGACGCCGCCTTCGCGCAGCGCCGCAAGACCCTGCGCGCCGCGCTCGCCGGGTGGGCCGGTTCGCCCGCCGCCGCCGAGGCCGCGCTCGTCGCCGCCGGAGTGTCCCCGCAGGCGCGGGGCGAGTCGTTGACCGTCGAAGAGTTCGCCCGTATCGCGGAGGCCCGAGCGTGAGCATCACCGTACGAGTCCCGGCCAAGGTCAACGTCCAGCTCGCGGTCGGCCCGGCCCGCCCCGACGGCTTCCACGACCTGGCGAACGTGTTCCTCGCCGTGTCCCTGTACGACGAGGTGACCGCCACCCCCGCCGACAGCCTGCGGATCACGTGCGAGGGCCCCGACGCGGAACAGGTGCCCCTGGACCGTACGAACCTCGCCGCCCGCGCGGCGGAACTGCTCGCCGCCCGGCACGGCATCGCCCCCGACGTGCACCTGCACATCGCCAAGGACATCCCCGTCGCGGGCGGCATGGCGGGCGGCAGCGCCGACGGGGCCGCCGCCCTCCTGGCCTGCGACGCCCTGTGGGGCACGGGCGCGAGCCGCGCCGAACTGCTGGACATCTGCGCCGAGCTGGGCAGCGACGTGCCGTTCTCCCTCGTCGGAGGCGCCGCGCTGGGCACCGGCCGGGGCGAGCAGCTCACCGAACTGCCGCTGGGCGGCACGTTCCACTGGGTGTTCGCCGTCGCCGACGGGGGCCTGTCCACCCCGGCGGTGTACCGGGAGTTCGACCGGCTCACGCCCGACGCGCCCGTGCCCGAGGCGTCCCCCGCGCTCCTCGAAGCGCTGCGCACGGGCGACACGACCGCCCTCGCCGGGGCCCTCGCCAACGACCTCCAGCCCGCCGCGCTGTCCCTGCGCCCGTCGCTCGCCGACACCCTCGCGGCCGGCACGGCGGCCGGGGCGCTCGCCGGGATCGTGTCCGGCTCGGGACCCACGACGGCGTTCCTGGTCAAGGACGCGGAGGCGGCCGAGTCCGTCGCGGCCGCGCTCATCGCGTCCGGCACGTGCCGCACGGCCCGCGCGGCCACCTCACCGGCGCCCGGCGCGCGGGTGCTCACCGCGTGACCGCGCGGCCGCACCCGTAGCCGTGCCGGGCGGCCGTACCCCGTGGCCGTGCCGGGGAGCCGTACCCCGCGTGCGTGCCGAGTAGCCGCACTGAGTATCCGTACTCTCCCGGCCGCGCGGCCCGGCGGCGACCCTTGCCCGCATGCCGACACGTACGGGAACGCGACTCACGGCGCGTGACCTCGCCGCCAACACGCCCGCCACCAGGGACCGTTACATCGACCTCCTGCGGGTCGCGTCCCTGGCGGTGGTCGTCCTCGGGCACTGGCTGATGGCCGCCGTCACCGACGACGGCCGGGTCGGCAACCTCCTCAGTCCTTCCGGATCGTGCCGTGCGGGGCGTCGAACACGAACACGCTCGTGGCCGCGCGACGACAACGGCCCGTTCCTGCGGCACGTCACCTCCGCCGCCGGCGGCGAGGTGATCGTCCGCGACACCGATCTCCGGGGCGCCCCCTACGAGCCGAGCGGCACGGTCCGGCCCGACAGCGCCTAGGAAGCACCGGCGACGGCGCGCGGCGGAGGGGGAACCCGCCGCGCGTCCTCGGGTGTCGTCAGGCCGGGGGCAGGCAGGTGTGGAGGGTGGCGGAGGTGCTCGCGAAGGACTTCAGGGCCGTGCGCAGCGACGCGTGGTCCAGGGCCAGGCCGTCGTCCGGGACGATCTCGTACACGCCCGTCCCGTCCGCGCCCGGGCACTTCGCCGTCATCCGGTAGTGGCCCTTCGGCGAGTCCGCCTTGCCGTTCACCGGGAGCGCTTCGCCCGACAGGGCCGCCTCGCCGTACGGCCCGTACGACGCCTTGAACGTGTACAGCGGCGTCCCGAGGCCGCTGCCCAGCACGCACCGCTCCACCGGCGCGGGCTCCGCCACCGTCTCGGCGACCGTCCCCGCGCCCCACCGCCGCGCGGTCGCCGCGTCCACGACGCCCCGGCACGTGCCCGACGCCTTCGCCAGTGGCCGCCGCGCGTCCACGACCGGCGCCGCCACGTCCTGTACGGGCCTCGCCGTCTGGTCGCCCGTGTCGCAGCCGGTGCGCCGGGCGCGCGCCGCGGCCGTGTCCGCCAGGGCGGAGACCAGCCGCGCACGGGCCGCCCCGTCCTCGAAGGTCCGCTCACCCGTCAGTCGCGCGTCCGCCACCGCGAGCAGCCCGTCACCGGACTGGGTGCCGCAGTCCAGCATCAGCACCACCCGGCCGCGCGCGGCGCCCGCGGCGTCGTCGGGGCCGTACGAGAAGGACCCCGTCCGGCCGCCGCCCAGCGGCACCGCCGTCTCGCCCGGGTCGATCGCGCCGTCCGGGCCGAACGGCTCCTCGGCGTTGCGCACCCGTATCTCGACCCGCGCGTCACCGCCCGCGCCGCCGGGCCCCGAGACGGAGCAGTACCAGCCGTCCTGCCGCAGCTCGCTCGACACGGTCAGCGCTGTGTCGGGCAGCAGCGCCCGCACGCGGTCGCCCGCGAGGTCGCCCTCGCAGGCGCCGGCCAGCGCGGAGCCGTCGCCGCTCCACGCCTCGTACCCCCCGGACAGCCAGAACGCCCCCCCGGCCACGGCGACGGCCGCCGCCGACGCGACGGCCGTCAGCCGCGCCCCCCGGCGTCGTCGGGGCGCCCGGGTGGCCTGGTCCTTGCTGTCCTCGCTCATGTCGTGCCTCTCGCAGTGGGACGTCGTACGGACACGGACACGCGGTACGACGTCCTCCGGTTTCTTCCGTTCTCCTGTTTCTCCGGGTGGTACGACCCGGAGAAGGGCCTCAGTTCGCCGTGACGGCGAGGGTCGCCTTCGCCAGTTCGTACGCGGGGAGCATCGCCTCGTGCTCCTCGGTGTCCATGCCGCCCAGCTCCAGCACGAGCGGGCCGCGCGGCGTCATCACGGCCAGGGCGCGGGCCTTCTTCTGCTCGTCGAGGAGCGCGCTGGTGACGAGGTACGTCACCTCGGTCGCCGCGAGCGCGCCGTCCTTGCCCACCCGGACGTCACGATAGACGGCCTTCGCGGGCGAGTCGTCGCCGGCGACGAAGGACTCCAGCGCGGCGCGCGGCGTGGTGTCCTTGGCGTCGTCCGTCCACACCTTCAGGAAGCCGATGTACCCGGCGGGCTTGGCGTCGATCTCGCACCCGAGGGTGAGGGTGCCCTGCTCCAGCAGCTCGTTCAGTTCCTCGAGGTCCGGGTCGGTGATCGGCTTGACCTTCTTCGGCTCCCAGTCGGCGGCCGTGTCGAACGTCACCGGCACCGGCAGCGGGCACGCCGACCCCGCCGCACCGACGGTCCCGCCCTTCGCGGCGGGGGAGGCGGAGGCGGCGGGAGAGGGAGAGACGGCGGGGGAGGGGGCGGCCGGGGAGCGCGTGGCGGCGGAGCCCGGTGCCGCCTCGGTCTTCGTACCGGCCGGCTCCGTGCCCAGTCCGCACCCGGCCAGCAGCGCCGCGGCCGCCACCGCCGCCGTGCCCCGCACCGCACCGCGGCCCGCACCCCGCACCGTGCCTCTGTCCGTGTCCCGCGCCTCGCCCCGCGTCGTCACTCCGGCCCCTCCCCTTGCCTCGACGGTCGCCGCACGCTACCGCACGGCCGGCCGGGCACCCCCCGGCGCCCACTACCCTGGAAGGTCGATCCGTCCCGCCACCCGCAGGAGTGAAATGGCCGCGAACCTGGTCAATGTCGAGGCCGTCAGCAAGGTGTACGGCACCCGTGCCCTGCTCGACGGAGTGTCCCTCGGCGTGTCCGAAGGCGACCGGATCGGTGTGGTGGGGCGGAACGGCGACGGCAAGACCACGCTGATCCGCGTCCTCGCCAAGCTGGAGGAGGCCGACAGCGGCCGCGTCACCCACAACGGCGGCCTGCGCCTGGGCGTCCTCACCCAGCACGACTCGCTCGACCCGGCCGCGACCGTGCGGCACGAGGTGATCGGCGACCTCGCGGACCACGAGTGGGCGGGCAGCGCCAAGATCCGCGACGTGCTCACCGGCCTGTTCGGGGGCCTCGACCTGCCCGGTTTCCCGCAGGGCCTGGACACGGTGATCGGCCCGCTGTCCGGCGGTGAGCGGCGCCGTATCGCGCTCGCCAAGCTGCTGATCGCCGAGCAGGACCTGATCGTCCTCGACGAGCCGACCAACCACCTGGACGTCGAGGGCATCGCCTGGCTGGCCCGGCACCTCCAGGCCCGCCGCTCCGCGCTCGTCTGCGTCACCCACGACCGCTGGTTCCTCGACCAGGTGTGCACCCGCATGTGGGACGTCCAGCGCGGCACGGTCCACGAGTACGAGGGCGGCTACTCCGACTACGTCTTCGCGCGCGCCGAGCGGGAGCGGATCGCCGCCACGGAGGAGACCAAGCGGCAGAACCTGGTCCGCAAGGAGCTGGCGTGGCTGCGGCGCGGCGCCCCCGCCCGTACGTCCAAGCCCCGCTACCGCATCGAGGCGGCCAACGAGCTGATCGCCGACGTGCCGCCGCCGCGCGACGCGAGCGAGCTGATGCGGTTCGCGTCGGCCCGGCTCGGCAAGACCGTGTTCGACCTGGAGGACGTGACCGTCCAGGCCGGTCCGAAGGTGCTGCTGAAGCACCTGACGTGGCAGCTCGGCCCGGGCGACCGGGTCGGCCTCGTCGGCGTGAACGGCGCGGGCAAGACCTCGCTGCTGCGGGCGCTGGCCGAGGCGGCCGTGTCGCAGGGCGAGAAGCAGCCCGCCGCTGGACGGGTCGTCGTCGGGCGGACCGTGCGCCTCGCCTACCTGTCGCAGGACGTGGCGGAGCTGCCGCCCGCGCTGCGCGTGCTGGAGGCCGTCCAGCAGATCAGGGACCGCGTCGACCTCGGCAAGGGCCGGGAGATGACGGCGGGGCAGCTGTGCGAGAAGTTCGGCTTCACCAAGGAGAAGCAGTGGACGCCGGTCGGGGACCTGTCCGGCGGTGAGCGGCGCCGCCTCCAGCTGCTGCGGCTGCTGATGGACGAGCCGAACGTCCTCTTCCTCGACGAGCCGACCAACGACCTGGACATCGAGACGCTGACGCAGCTGGAGGACCTCCTCGACGGCTGGCCCGGCTCGATGATCGTCATCTCCCACGACCGGTTCTTCCTCGAGCGCACCACGGACCGGACGTTCGCGCTGCTCGGCGACGCGACGCTGCGGATGCTGCCGCGCGGGATCGACGAGTACCTGGAGCGGCGCGAGCGGATGGTCGAGGCGGCGTCCACGCCCTCGCCCGCCGCCGCGGCCGCCGCCGCTCCGGCCGCCGCGGCCAAGGCGGCGAAGGCGGTGTCCGCCGCCGACGCCCGCGCCGCGAAGAAGGAACTCCAGCGGATCGAGCGGCAGCTCGACAAGATCTCCAGCCGGGAATCCACCCTTCACGCCCAAATCGCGGAGAATGCCACGGACTTCGAGAAGGTGGCGAAACTGGACGCAGAGCTGCGAGAACTCGCCAGTGAGCGCGAGGACTTGGAGACGCGCTGGCTGGAGCTCGCCGAGGACGCGTGACCCGCGCGGCGCGCGAACGCCCCCGCCGGGCGCGCGGAGAACGCGGGTAGAGCCGATAACAGGGGCGTCACGGGCCGGTCCTCCCTTGGGAACAGGGGAGGTCCGGCCCCTTGGCGCGCGCGGGGCGGGTGGTAGAAAGAAACCCCGCTCGACTCACGTACCAGTGCGACATCCCTGTCCGAATCGCTCCATTCCGGCGACGAGCCTCGCGTCGGAATCGCGGGGGAGGCCGGTCGGTCAGCGGATCGCACGAAGGGGGAAGCGCTGATGACTCAGCCGCCCAGCCAGCAACCGCCGCAGGGAGGCTCCGGGTCTCCGCAGGACCCGAACGGGGTCCCCCAGCCGCCCTCGGCACCTCCGGCGCAGCCGCCGGCCGCCCCGGCGCAGCCGCCCGCCCCGTTCGCGAAGCCCGAGGCGCAGCCGCCCGCCCAGCCGCAGCAGCCGCCCGCGGCCCCGGCCGAGCCCGCCGCCGGGTACGGCTTCCCGCAGGCGCCCGGCCAGCCCCCGGCGCCCGGCTACGGCTACCCTCAGGCCCCCGGTCAGCAGCCCGGCCAGCCCGGCCCCTACGGGCAGCAGCCCGGCCCGTACGGCCAGCCCGGTCCCTACGGGCAGCAGCCGAACCCCTACGGGCAGCCGGGCCCCTACGGGCAGCAGCCGAACCCCTACGGGGGCTACCCGACCCAGCCCCAGTACCCCGGAGTCACGGGCACCGGGCCGGGCGGCCCCGGCGGCAACGCGTCGAAGAAGAAGACCCTCATGGTCGTCGCGGGCTCGCTGGCCGCCCTCCTCGTCGTCGGCGGCGTCTCCTGGTGGGCGCTCAGCGGCGACGACGAGCAGCAGAAGACGACCGTCGCCCAGCCGTCCGGCTCCCCGTCCGAGCCGGCCCCGTCCGTGTCCGAGGACAAGGGCGACGGCACCGGCGGCGACCGCGAGGTGGACGACGACCTGAACGCGGGGCGCAAGCCAGGCGAGGCCAAGGTCGAGTGGCTCCTCAAGAACGACGTGGACCTGCCGCGCAACGGCGCCGACGTGTACGGCCCCTGGGTCGTCGGCGACACGATCGTCAAGGCCATGTACCGGAGCATCGAGGGCTTCTCCGCCGCCGACGGCAAGAAGAAGTGGAGCGTCCCCTTCACCACGGACGTCTGCGAGGCCGCGAACGCGCCCACCGCGAACGGCGTCATCGTCCTCGGCCTCAAGGACGGCACCGGCGACCGCGCCGACTGCCGCGTACTCCAGCAGGTCGACCTCAAGGCGGGCAAGGCCGGCTGGAAGACCGAGGTGCCCAAGGCCACCGGGTTCAGCGCGCTATCCGACCCCACCCTCGCCATCGCGGGCAACACCGTCGCCGCCGCGGGCACGGGCAACTCCTACGGGTTCTCCCTCACCGACGGCAAGCAGATCTTCGGCAAGCCCTCCGACGGCTGCCAGCCCTACGCCTTCGCGGGCGAGGGCAGCCGTCTGATCGCCGCCGCCAGCTGCCGGGTCTCCGACTACAAGAACCCGCAGCAGGAGGTCTGGGAGGTCGATCCGGCCACCGGCAAGCCCAAGTGGAAGTACCAGCTGACGCGCGGCTGGGAGGTGAACAAGGTCTACTCGGTCAGCCCGCTCGTCGTGAACGCCGTCCACGATGAGAAGAAGCAGCGCACCGTCCTCGCGTTCACCGACTCGGGCAAGCTGCGCTCCCAGCTGTCCGGCGGCAGCGACAAGTTCCGCGCCCCCTGCGGCGGTGGCGGCCTCATCGTCTTCGGCCAGCGCCTCCAGGGCTGCACCGGCGTCGCGGCCGACGCGAACACGTTCTACATGTCGACCGAGCCGACCAGCCTGACGCGCGGCACCAACCACGTCGTGGCGTTCGACCTGAACACCGGCAAGCCCAAGTGGCGCGCCACGGCCGGCGCGGAGAAGACGATGCTCCCGATGCGCCTCGACGGCGGCAAGCTCATCGTCTACATCGAGGGCTCCTGGGACCGGGGCGGCGCCATCGCCTCCCTCGCCCCGACCGGCGGCCAGCCGACCGTGCTGCTCCAGCACCCGGAGTCCGTCGCCCGCATCGAGCGCGACTTCTGGCAGCCCCGGTACCTGTACGCCGACGGCCGGTCCTTCATCGCCAGCGGCCGGGTCAGCGCCCGGGGCGACAAGGCCGAGCTGGAGACCAAGACCATGATCGCCTTCGGCAGGTAACGCGTCGGCCCGGCCCCGCCGGTCGTCGGCCCGCCCCCGGTCGGCCCGCACCGGCCGGGGCGCGGGCCGCACCCACGACTTCCTTCCCCAGAGCTTCCGCAGAGGTACGCACCGATGACGCAACCGCCCCCGCCGCCCAACCAGCCCCCGGGCCCGCCCAGCGAGCCGCCCGGCCCGCCCCCGCAGGGCGGCTTCGGCGCCCCGCAGGACCCGCCGTCCGGCGGTTTCGGCGCGCCGCAGGACCCGCCGCCCGGTGGTTTCGGCGCCCCGCAGGACCCGCCGTCCGGCGGCTTCGGCGCGCCCACCCCGCCGCCGCAGGGCACCCCCGCGTACGGCTACCCGCAGGCCCCCCAGGGCCCGGGCGCCCCGCAGGGCCCCGGCGGACCGGCCCCCGTGCCGCCGCCCGGCCAGCCCGCGACCCCGGCGTACGGCTACCCGGGCCAGCCGCCCGTACAGCCGCCGCCCGGCATGCCCGGCCAGCCGCCCGCGTACGGCTACCCGACCGCGCCCATGCACCAGATGGCCCCTCAGCCCGGCATGCCCGGCGGCCCGGCGGGACAGGGCGGGCGCGGCAGGCTGTCCGCCCAGATGAAGATCATCATCGCGGCGGCCGTCGCCGTGGCGCTCATCGTCGGCGCCGGTGCCTGGTACGCCACCAGCAAGGGCGACGACCCGGCCGAGAACACCGCCAACAGCAGCACCGGCACGAGCGGCGGCGGCGAGAACGGCGGCGACGACGGTGGCGCCAAGGCCCCCGACGGCGCGGGCAAGGAGAAGGTGCCCGCCAACACGCAGGCGAAGGTCGCGTTCTCCGTCCCGGCGCCCGTCGTCGCCGACACGGTGACCGCCACCGGCTCGTGGCTGACCGACAAGACGTACGCCAAGTCCGGCGTCAACGAGGTCGTCGGCTACGACGCGGCCAAGGGCACCAAGCTGTGGACCGTGCCGCTGCCCGGCGAGCTGTGCGCCGCGAGCCGCCATGTGAAGGACAACAAGACCGCCGTGGTCTTCCAGCCGTCCAAGCCGACGCCGCAGAACAAGTACCCGGGCTGCTCCGAGGTCGGGGTGTTCGACCTGGACGCCGGCAAGATGCTGTGGACCAAGTCCGTCACGGGCGCCACGCGCGGCGAGCGCAAGGTCACCTGGGACGAGGTCACCATCGGGGCCGGTACGGTCGCGGCCGGCGGCATGTACGGCGGCGCGGCCTGGGACCTGGCCACCGGCAAGGAGCTGTGGCGCCCCCAGGAGAACGCCGAGAACTGCCGTGACATGGGCTACGGCGGCGGCGAGGGCCTCGTCGCGGCCCGCAAGTGCGGTGACATCGACAACCCGACGGTGACGATCCAGAACCTCAACCCGGTCACGGGCGCGCCGCTCTCCTCGTACAAGATGCCCCCGGGTGTCGAGTACGCGTCCGTCGTCTCGACCAAGCCGCTGGTCGTCGCGGCCGACGTCGGTGACACGGCGGGCGACGGCTCCGGCATCTCGGACTTCTTCTCCATCGACGAGAACACCGGCAAGCTGAAGGTGAAGATCGCCGCCGACGCCGACCGGTACGCGGCCGAGTGCAAATCCACCAGCGTGGAGAAGTGCGAGAAGCTCGTCGTGGGCAACGGCCGCCTCTACCTGCCGACCGAGCAGCACGAGGGCTCCGGCTCGGACAGCGGTCCCTCCCGGGTCAACGAGGTCGTCGCCTTCGACCTGACCACCGGGCAGCTCACCGGCCAGCGGCTGGACTCGGGCAAGCACCGCGAGGTCATCCCGGTCCGGATGGACGGAGGCAACCTCATCGCGTACAAGTCGCCCGCGTACGAGATCGGCGGTCAGGTCGTCAGCGTGGACGGCGCCTCCTTCAAGGAGACGGTCCTGCTGAACACCCCGGTGGAGCGGTCGATCAACAACGCCGAGCAGACCCTCTCCGACCGTGAGGCCCTCCTCTACCGCGACGGACGGCTGTACATGGGCGACTATTTCATCTCGAAGCCCTCCACGGTGGTGAAGGAGACGCGCTACCTCGCGCTGGTGTTCACCACCCAGTGATCCCGTGCGCCCCCGCGGCCCGGTACGTCCTCCCCGGACGTGCCGGGCCGCGGGCTTTCCCGGGGGCCGCCGGGCCTGCGCGGCGTCAGCCCGCCGCAGCCCAAGTAGCCCTGTCCGGCGAAGAATTCGGCATTGTGGGGGGCTCCTGGCCGGTAGGGGGCGCACGACGTCGAACAAGCGTGTAGCTTGCCGGGTCATGGACGGCCGGGGGGCCGTGCCAGGGGGTTGGGGGTTCTCGATGGGCGTGCGTCTGATGGTGGTCGACGACCACCGCCTGCTCGCCGAGGCGCTCGCCTCGGCCCTGAAACTGCGCGGACACCGCGTGCTCGCCGCCGCCGCGCCCGCCGCGGGCGCGGCCGAACTGGTGGTGAGCCGCGCCCCTGAGGTGTGTCTCCTCGGCACGGCGACCCCCGCGGAGCCCGGCGCCTTCGACCCGGTCGTACGGATCAAACGGGACCGCCCGCAGGTCGCGGTGGTGGTCCTCGGCCCGGTGCCGAGCCCGCGCGGCATCGCGGCGGCCTTCGCGGCGGGCGCCTCCGGGTACGTACGGCACGACGAGCGCATCGAGGGCGTCGAACGGGCCATCATGAAGGCCCGCGCCGGGGAGACCGCCGTCGCCCCGCAGCTCCTCCAGGGCGCGTTCACCGAGCTGCTGAACCCGTCCGCCACCCCCGACGACGAGGGTCAGCGCCTGCTGCGGATGCTGACGCCCCGCGAGGTGGAGGTCCTCGTGCGGGTCACGGAGGGCGAGGACACCCGCCTCATCGCCGCCGGGATGGGCATCGCCCCCAGCACGGCCCGCACCCATGTGCAGAGGGTCCTGATGAAGCTCGGCGTCGGCTCCCGCCTGGAGGCCGCCGCGCTCGCCGCCCGCACGGGCCTCCTCGACCGCGCCGCCGACCTCTCCGGAATCCCGCACCAGCGATAGACCGGCACGCACGCGCAGCCGGGTAAGCAATCGCGCGGCCGGTACGCACGCGAGACCCTGTACCCGACGTACAGCCGGTATTGCGCCGCGCCTCATTGACGCACACTGTTCGGTTCTGCTTCCTTGTGTGTGATTCTGTTCGATCTGGTCGCGCCATGAGGGAGAGAGAGTTCCCGCCGTGAAGAAGACGTCCACCCGGCTCGCCGACGGGCGCGAGCTGGTGTACTACGACTCCCGCGACGACGTGGTGCGCGACACGGCCGATCCGCGGCCCCTCCACCCCGTCGCCACCACCGCCGAGATCCGCGAGGACGTCCTCCTCGGCGACCGCGTCGCCGTCGCCTCCCACCGGCAGGACCGCACCCACCTCCCGCCGCCCGACGCCTGCCCGCTCTGCCCCTCGCGCGACGGCCGGCACACCGAGATCCCCGACAGCGACTACGACGTCGTCGTCTTCGAGAACCGCTTCCCCTCGCTCGCCGGTGACGCGGGACGCTGCGAGGTCGTCTGCTTCACCTCCGACCACGACGCCTCCTTCGCGGACCTCACCGAGGAGCGGGCCGCGCTCGTCCTGGAGGCGTGGACCGACCGCACCGCCGAACTAGCCGGACTGCCCGGCGTGGAGCAGGTGTTCTGCTTCGAGAACCGGGGCGCCGAGATCGGGGTCACCCTCGGCCACCCGCACGGCCAGATCTACGGCTACCCCTTCACCACCCCCCGCACGGCGCTGATGCTGCGCTCCCTGGAGGAGCACGCGGCCCGCACCGGCGGCGCCAACCTCTTCGACGACGTCGTCGCGCGGGAGCGCGCCGACGGCGAGCGCGTCGTCCTCGACACCGGCCACTGGACCGCGTTCGTCCCGTACGCCGCCCACTGGCCGTACGAGGTGCACCTCTACCCCCGCCGCCGCGTCCCGGACCTGCCCGCGCTGGACGAGGCGGCGCGCGCCGAGTTCCCCCGCGTCTACCTGGAGTTGCTCAGGCGCTTCGACCGGATCTTCGGCGGGGGCCGGCCGCCCACCCCGTACATCTCCGCGTGGCACCAGGCGCCGCTGCGCGACCCGCGGCGCGACGCGTTCGCGCTGCATCTCGAGCTTTTCACCATCCGCCGCACATCCGGCAAGCTGAAGTTCCTCGCGGGCTCCGAATCGGGCATGAGCGTGTTCATCAACGACGTCCCGCCGGAGGCCGCGGCCCGGCGACTGCGAGAGGTAGCGAGCGGATCATGAAGTACCTGGTTACGGGCGGGGCCGGATACGTCGGCAGTGTCGTCGCCGCACATCTGCTGGAGGCCGGCCACGAGGTGACCGTCCTGGACGACCTCTCGACCGGCTTCCGCGAGGCCGTCCCCGAGGGCGCCGCGTTCGTCGAGGGCCGCGTCCAGGACGCCGCCCGCCACCTCGACGGCTCCTACGACGGGGTGCTGCACTTCGCGGCGTACTCGCAGGTCGGGGAGTCCGTCGCCAAGCCGGAGAAGTACTGGGAGAACAACGTCGGCGGCACGATGGCGCTGCTCGCCGCGATGCGCGCCGCCGGGGTGCGCCGCCTCGTGTTCTCGTCCACCGCCGCCACGTACGGCGAGCCGGTCTCCACCCCGATCACGGAGACCGACCCGACGGCACCCACCAGCCCGTACGGCGCTACCAAGCTGGCGGTCGACCACATGATCGGCGGTGAGGCGGCCGCGCACGGCCTGGCCGCGGCCTCCCTGCGGTACTTCAACGTCGCGGGCGCGTACGGCGAGCGGGGCGAGCGCCACGACCCGGAGTCGCACCTCATCCCGCTGGTCCTCCAAGTCGCCCTGGGACAGCGGGAGTCCATCTCCGTGTACGGGGGCGACTACCCGACCCCGGACGGCACCTGCGTCCGTGACTACATCCATGTCGCCGACCTCGCCGAGGCGCACCTGCTCGCCCTGGACGCCGTCACGCCGGGAGAGCACCTCGTGTGCAACCTCGGCAACGGCAACGGCTTCTCCGTACGGGAGGTCGTGGAGACCGTCCGGAAGGTGACCGGCCACCCCGTGCCCGAGGTCACCGCCGCGCGCCGCCCCGGCGACCCGGCCGTCCTCGTCGCGTCGGCGGCCGTCGCGCGGGAGCGGCTCGGCTGGCGGCCCTCGCGCCCGGACCTCGCCGACATCGTGGGCGACGCCTGGGACTTCGCGCGGCGGCGCGCGGCACAGAGAGAGGCGGGACGGTGACCGCGACGGGGGCCCCGGCCGTGGCGGAGGAGGCCGCCACGCGGTTTTGGGAGCTGTACGGCGCCGCGCCGGACGGCGTGTGGGCGGCGCCCGGCCGGGTGAACCTGATCGGCGAGTACACGGACTTCAACGACGGGTTCGTGATGCCGCTGGCCCTGCCGCACACGGCGGTCGCCGCCGTGGCCCGCCGCACGGACGGCCGCCTGCGGCTCCACTCGGCGCAGGCGCAGGCCGACGGGTGCGCGCAATCAGACGGGCGGGCACGGGTGGAGGGCCGTCAGGGCGTGGTCGAGCTGGAGGCCGCCGCGCTGCGGCCGGGCGCCGTGCCGGGCTGGGCGGCGTACCCCGCCGGGGTCGTCTGGGCGCTGCGCGAGGCCGGGCACCCCGTCGGGGGCGGCGCCGACATCCAACTGTCGTCCACCGTGCCCACGGGCGCCGGGCTCTCGTCGTCCGCCGCGCTGGAGGTCGTCACCGCCCTCGCCCTGAACGACCTGTACGGGCTCGGGCTGACCGGCCCCGAACTGGCCGTTCTTGCCCGGCGCGCCGAGAACGCCTTCGTCGGCGTGCCCTGCGGCGTCATGGACCAGATGGCGTCCGCCTGCTGCGCGTCCGGGCACCTGCTGCACCTCGACACCCGCGACCTGACGTGCCGCCAGGTGCCGTTCGACCCGGCGGGGCACGCGCTGCGGCTGCTCGTCGTGGACACGGGCGTGCGGCACGCGCTCGGGGACGGCGCGTACGCCGAGCGGCGCGCCGGGTGCGAGGCGGGCGCGCGGGCCCTCGGGGTGCGCACGCTGCGCGAGGTCCCGTACGACACGCTCCCCGAGGCGCTGGGGCGGCTGGACGACCCGGCCGTGCGCGCCTGCGTGCGCCACGTCGTGTCCGAGAACCGGCGCGTCGAGCGGACGATGGCGCTGCTCGACGCCGGGGACGTACGGGCCGTGGGCGCCGTCCTGTCCGATGGGCACGCGTCGCTCCGGGACGACCTGCGGGTCTCCTGCCCGGAGCTGGACCTCGTCGTGTCGTCGGCGCTCTCCGCCGGGGCGCTCGGCGCCAGGATGACCGGCGGCGGCTTCGGCGGCTCGGCGGTCGTCCTCGCCGGGGAGGACGCGGCGGACACCGTCGCCTCGGCGGTGGCGGGCGCCTTCGCCGCGGCGGGGTACCGGGCGCCGCGGATCTTCCCGGCCGTACCGTCGGAGGGCGCCCGCCGTCTGCTCTGAACGCCCGCCCCCGTCGCTCCGAACGCCCTGGAGGCAACGCCCTGAACGCTCAGAGCGTGATCCGAAGGAGCGGCAGCCGGTTCGGGAACTGTCGATTTCCGTCCCGTAACGACACTGCCGACACACGGGAAACACCCTGGCCGGTCAGTTCCGCAAATCCGCTTCCCCTCCGGACTCACGCCCGTACGCTGATGGACAGCATCGGTGGGGGCCGGTGCCGATCAGGGGGCGAGAGCAGTCGGGTACGGCGCGCCCGGGGCGGGGTAGCACTCACAGCACGGCGGCGGCCGCGCGGTCCATGTGAGGGCACCGGCTCCGGGCGCCGTATCCGCGCCGGTCCGCTTCCTCGACGCATGGGGGTGTCCATGGTCCGCATCCGGGTCCTGGTGGTGGACGACCACCGCATCTTCGCCGAGTCGCTCGCCGCGGCGCTGGCGGCCGAGCCCGACGTGGACGTCACCGCGGCGGGCAGCGGCCCCGCCGCGCTGCGCTGCCTCGACCGGGCGGCCGCCGAGGGCCGCCGGTTCGACGTGCTCCTCGTCGATGCCGACCTGGGCGTGGCCACGGGCCGGACCGCCGGGCAGGCCGTCGCGCGGGTCGTCCCCGACGGCGGCGCGGCCGACGGCATCGTGGACGGGATCTCCCTGGTCGCCGGGGTGCGCGAGGCCCAGCCCGCCGTACGGATCGTGGTGCTCGCCGAGAGGGACGACCCGGGCCGCGCCGCCCTCGCCCTCCAGGCGGGGGCCAACGGCTGGGTGGCCAAGGACTGCTCCCTCCAGCGGCTCCTCGGCGTGATCCGGGGCGTCCTGCGCGACGAGACCCATCTGGCGCCCGCGCTGCTCACGGGCGTGCTGCGGGAGCTGACGGCCGCCCGCAAGCACCGCACGGACAGCGAACGGCTCGTGGAGTCCCTGACGCCGCGCGAGCGGGAGGTTCTGCGCTGCATGGTCGCGGGCCTCGGGCGCAAGGCCGTCGCCGAGCGCCTCTTCCTGTCGCCGCACACGGTCCGTACGCATATGCAGAACGTGCTGGGCAAGCTCGGCGTGCACTCCACGCTCGCGGCGGTCGCGCTGGCCCGCCGGGCCGGGGTCGGGCCCGCCGAATCAGCCGGGGATGTTGTCGAACGGGGCGGTCAGCTGGCGTAGCAGCGCCGCCAGATCGGCGCGCTGGGCGCGGGACAGCTGCGCCAGGATCGCCCGCTCCTGATCGAGCAGCCCGGCGAGCGCCTGGTCGGCGCGGTCGCGGCCCTCGGCCGTGAGGCGTACGAGGACACCGCGCCGGTCCGTCGGGTCGGGCAGCCGCTCCACGAGGCCCTTCTTCGCGAGCCGGTCGATGCGGTTGGTCATCGTGCCGGACGTGACGAGCGTCTGCGTGAGGAGCTGGCCGGGGGAGAGCTGGTACGGCGCGCCCGCGCGGCGCAGCGACGTGAGGACGTCGAACTCCCACGGCTCCAGCTGGTGCTCGGCGAAGGCGAGGCGGCGGGCCCGGTCCAGGTGGCGCGCCAGCCGGGACACCCGGCTCAGCACCTCGAGCGGCTCCACGTCGAGGTCCGGGCGCTCGCGGCGCCATGCAGCGACCAGACGGTCCACCTCGTCCTCCATGACGATCAGTGTAGGCGATCTGTCGATATGAAGTCTCTTGATGTCAAGAAATACCGTCCGTACGATTGAGGGGGCCCCGACTGGAGCAACGTTTGGCTGAGATATCTCGTACCAGCAAGGGGAATTGACCATGCGATCCGCACCGATTTGGGACCCTCGGCAGTATCTGCGCCACTCCGGCCACCGCGCGCGGCCGTTCTTCGATCTGCTGGCCCGGATCCCCGAGCTGCCCGCCGCGAAGGAGGGGCGGCCCGCCCGCATCGCCGACATCGGCTGCGGGCCAGGCAACATCACCGCGCTGCTCGCGGATCGCTGGCCGGACGCGCACATCACCGGGTTCGACCTCTCGCGCGAGATGCTCGACATGGCCGAGCGGGACCACGCCGGGCCCACGCCGGGCGGCGGCCGCATCGACTTCCGGCGCGCGGACGCCGCCGGGTGGGTGCCCGACGAGCCGTACGACCTGATCGTCTCCAACGCGGCGCTCCAGTGGGTGCCGGGGCACGCCGAGTCGTTCGGCGGCTGGCTCGACGGGATCGTGCCCGGCGGCACGCTCGCCTTCCAGGTGCCGGCCAACTTCACCTCGCCCAGCCACGCCCTGCTGGCCGAACTGTGCGAGTCCCCGCGCTGGCGCGACCGGCTCGGCGACCACGCGCGGGGGTACGTCCACATACTTCCGGCGACGGAGTACCTGGAGCGGCTGGCCGACCTCGGGTGCGCGGCCGACGTGTGGGAGACCGTGTACGCCCAGCTCCTCCAGGGCGAGGACCCGGTCCTCGACTGGACCAAGGGCACGGCCCTGCGGCCGGTGCTGACGGCGCTCGGTGAGGACGCGGAGGCGGTGGCGGAGTTCCTGTCGCAGTACCGGGACCTGCTGCGCAAGGCGTACCCGCCGGGCCCGCACGGCACGGTGTACCCGTACCGCCGCGTCTTCGCGGTCGCCCGGAAGGAGTACTGAACGTCATGCTGACCGCTGTCGATCACGTCCAGCTCGCGGCGCCCGCCGGTTCGGAGGACGCGATGCGCGCGTACTACGTGGGCGCGCTCGGGATGACGGAGATCCCGAAGCCGCCGTCGCTCGCCGCGAACGGGGGGTGCTGGTTCCAGTCGGGTGCGGTGCAGCTGCACGTGGGCATCGAGGCGGGTTTCCGGCCCGCGCGGAAGGCGCATCCGGGGCTGCGGGTGCGGGGGATCGAGGCGTACGCGGCGCGGCTGGCGGCGCACGGGGCGCCGGTGGTGTGGGACGACAAGCTGCCGGGTCACCGCCGCTTCTACTCCGAGGACCCGTACGGCAACCGCCTCGAGTTCCTGGAACCCGCCCCCTGACCCGGGCCCCCGCCCTTGGGGCCCGACCCGAGGGCCCCGAGCCCACCCCCTGGCCCCGAGCGCCTTGGGCCCGTGCCCCCGGCCCGAGCTGGCCCTGAGCCCGTGCCCGGCCCGGAGCGCCCTGAGCCCGTGCCCCCAGGTGCGGCCCTCGCCCCCCCCGCACCCGGAGCGCCCGGCCGCTGTGCCGGGGCCCGAGCGGTGCCCGCACCGTGCCGGGCCTGCGGACGGGGGCTGTCGCCCCCCCCCGTTGGGGGCAGGCGTCCCGCAAGGGGCGGTGGGGGTCCCCCCTGGTCGAGCGAAGCCGAGACCTTGGGGGAGGGTGGGCACAACGGGGTACCCCGCCCCGGAGGGCGCGCACCTGTGCGTGAGGCGCTGGACGTGGCGCCCTACAGGTCCGCTGTGCCCACCCGTTCCGCCCTCTGGGCGGACCAGCTGCCCACAGCGGAGCGGACGCGCACGGCAGCGCGCCCCGCACGGGCGGCCGGACCGCAGCGGAGGCGGCCCGCATGGGCGTGTCACGCAGCAGGATCACTGGGGGCGTGCGGTCATCGAGTCGGGCCCGCCGCACACAGCGGTCGGCGGAGCCCCAGGGGGCCAGGGGCGCAGCCCAAGGCAAGGCGCCGTGCTGGGGGCAGAGGGCGCTGCCGCGCCGGGGCTCGGGCCGGCAGGAGGTCGGGTGCCCCCCAGGGGGCCAGGCGGCCAGGGGAGCAGGGGTGTGGCCCCCACGGGCGGCGGGAGGGCCGGTGGGGGGCTACAGGGGGTGCGGCGTCAGGACTTCCGGTGGCCTATGAGGCGGGGCTTCTGCTCCAGCCCGTCCAGCCCATGCCAAGCCAGGTTCACCAGATGCGCCGCCACCTCCGCCTTCTTCGGCTTGCGCGCATCCAGCCACCACTGCCCCGTCAGGGCGACCATCCCCACCAGCGCCTGCGCGTACAGCGGGGCCAGCTTCGGGTCGAAGCCCCGGGCCTTGAACTCGAGGCCCAGGATGTCCTCCACCTGCGTGGCGATGTCCGAGATCAGCGACGCGAACGTGCCCGTGGACTGCGCCACCGGCGAGTCCCGCACCAGGATGCGGAAGCCGTCCGTGTACGTCTCGATGTAGTCCAGCAGCGCGAACGCCGCCTGCTCCAGCAGCTCACGCGGATGCCCCGCCGTGAGCGCGCCGGTCACCATGTCGAGGAGCTGGCGCATCTCGCGGTCCACCACGACCGCGTACAGCCCCTCCTTGCCGCCGAAGTGCTCGTACACGACCGGCTTCGACACCCCGGCCTTCGCCGCGATCTCCTCCACCGACGTGCCCTCGAAGCCGCGCTCGGCGAACAGCGTCCGGCCGATGTCGAGCAGCTGCTGGCGCCGCTCGGCACCCGTCATCCGGACCCGGCGCCCGCGCCGGGGCTTGTCGCTGCTGGTACCACTGCCGTCGATCGCCACGCCGTCCATCATGCCGCGTTCGCGGAGCTCGCCTGGCGGCGGGCTTCGATGCGGGCCTCGGTGGGCCAGCGCACGTCGTACGCCCAGCCCAGCTTCTCGAACCAGCGGATCAGCCGCGCGCTGGAGTCGATCTGCCCGCGCATCACGCCGTGCCGGGCGCTCGTCGGGTCGGCGTGGTGCAGGTTGTGCCACGACTCGCCGCACGACAGGACGGCCAGCCACCACACGTTGCCCGAGCGGTCACGCGACTTGAACGGGCGCTTGCCCACCGCGTGGCAGATCGAGTTGATCGACCACGTCACATGGTGCAGCAGCGCCACCCGTACCAGGGAGCCCCAGAAGAACGCCGTGAACGCGCCCCACCACGACATGGTCACCAGGCCGCCCACCAGCGGCGGGATCGCCAGCGACACGACCGTCCACAGCACGAACTGGCGGGAGATCCGCCGCAGCGCCGGGTCCTTGATCAGGTCGGGGGCGTACTTCTGCTGCGGGGTCTGCTCCTCGTCGAACATCCAGCCGATGTGCGCCCACCACAGGCCCTTCATCAGCGCGGGGACCGTCTCCCCGAACCGCCACGGCGAGTGAGGGTCGCCCTCCGCGTCGGAGAACTTGTGGTGCTTGCGGTGGTCCGCCACCCAGCGGACCAGCGGTCCCTCCACCGCCAGCGACCCCATGATCGCCAGCGCGATCCGCAGCGGCCGCTTCGCCTTGAACGAGCCGTGCGTGAAGTACCGGTGGAAGCCGATCGTGATGCCGTGGCAGCCGATGAAGTACATCGCCGTGAGCAGCCCCAGATCGAGCCAGCTCACCCCCCAGCCCCAGGCCAGCGGCACGGCCGCCACCAGGGCGAGGAACGGCACGATGATGAAGAGGAGCAGGGTGATCTGCTCGATGGAGCGCTTGCTGTCGCCGCCGAGCGTGGCGGACGGAAGGTCTTTCTGCTGCGTGCTTTGGTCGAGCACTTCCGGGCTCATGGTCATGGGCGTCCTCCAGGAGTGAGGCGGATGGTTCACGGATCTGACGGATGAGTCGGGTACCCCGAGCGCGTCGAAAGCCGACCTGTGCGTCGGGTACCTCGCGTGCCCCGGTCTGCTCGCGTACGTCCGGGTGATGGGAGAAACGGGGGACTTCCGGGGCGAACGGGATGGGAGACGGAACGGGACGTACGGTGCCCGCTGGCTACGGTGCCGTAACCTACGGAGACGTAAGTATGGCAGCGCCCCGGCCCGCGGCAAGAGGGCTGCGAGCGGCGTGGCCCGGACGGACACCTATCCTGGTTCCGTCGGACAGCGCGGTCCGCAGCGTCCCGCTGGGATCGCCTCGCGCCAACCGGCCGGTAGCGCGAAGGGGCATTCCCCGGGGACACCTCAGCAGTACCCCCTCCAGACGTGCTCATCACTGCAAGGAGCCGCACCTGTGAGCAGTGCCGACCAGACCCCTTCCGCAAGCGCCGAGCTGCGCGCCGACATCCGCCGACTGGGTGACCTGCTGGGCGAGACGCTCGTACGGCAGGAGGGGCCCGAGCTCCTCGAACTCGTCGAGAAGGTCCGCCGCCTGACCCGCGAGGACGGCGAGGCCGCCGCCGAGCTGCTCGGCGACACCGACCTGGAGACCGCCGCCCGGCTGGTCCGCGCCTTCTCCACCTACTTCCACCTGGCGAACGTCACCGAGCAGGTCCACCGCGGCCGCGAGATGCGGACGCGCCGCGCCGCCGAGGGCGGCCTCCTCGCCCGTACGGCGGACATGCTCAAGGACGGCGACGCGGAACACGTCCGCGAGACCATCCGCAACCTCAACGTCCGCCCCGTCTTCACCGCGCACCCCACCGAGGCCGCGCGCCGCTCGGTGCTGAACAAGCTCCGCCGGATCGCCGCCCTCCTCGACGAGCCGGTCACCGCCGCCGACCGCCGCCGCCACGACCTGCGGCTCCCCGGGGACATCGACCTCATCTGGCAGACCGACGAGCTGCGCGTCGTCCGCCCCGAGCCCGCCGACGAGGCCCGCAACGCCATCTACTACCTGGACGAACTGCACGCCGGCGCCGTCGGCGACGTCCTGGAGGACCTGGCCGCCGAGCTGGAGCGCGTCGGCTACGAGCTGCCGCCCGGCACCCGCCCGCTGACCTTCGGCACCTGGATCGGCGGCGACCGCGACGGCAACCCCAACGTGACCCCGGCCGTCACCTGGGAGGTGCTGATCCTCCAGCACGAGCACGGCCTCACCGACGCCATCGAGATGATCGACGAGCTGCGCGGCCTGCTGTCGAACTCCATCCGGTACGCGGGCGCCACCCAGGAGCTGCTCGACTCCCTCCAGCGGGACCTGGACCGGCTGCCCGAGATCAGCCCTCGCTACAAGCGGCTCAACGCCGAGGAGCCGTACCGGCTCAAGGCCACCTGCGTCCGGCAGAAGCTCGTCAACACCCGCGAGCGCCTCGCGAAGGGCACCCCGCACCAGGAGGGCCGCGACTACCTCGGCACCGCCGAGCTGCTCCAGGACCTCGCCCTCATCCAGACGTCGCTTCGCGAGCATCGCGGCGGCCTCCTCGCCGACGGCCACCTGGACCGCACGATCCGCACCCTCGCGGCGTTCGGCCTCCAGCTCGCCACGATGGACGTACGCGAGCACGCCGACGCCCACCACCACGCGCTCGGCCAGCTGTTCGACCGGCTGGGCGAGGAGTCGTGGCGGTACGCGGACATGCCCCGCGAGTACCGGCAGAAGCTGCTCGCCAAGGAGCTGCGCTCGCGCCGCCCGCTCGCCCCGACCCCGGCGCCGCTCGACGCGGCCGGGCAGAAGACGCTCGGCGTGTTCCACACGGTGAAGGCGGCGTTCGAGCGGTTCGGGCCCGAGGTCATCGAGTCGTACATCATCTCGATGTGCCAGGGCGCCGACGACGTGTTCGCCGCCGCCGTCCTCGCCCGCGAGGCCGGTCTGATCGACCTCCACGGGGGCTGGGCGAAGATCGGCATCGTGCCGCTGCTGGAGACGACCGACGAGCTGAAGGCCGCCGACGTCATCCTCGACGACATGCTCGCCGACCCGTCCTACCGGCGGCTCGTCTCGCTGCGCGGCGATGTGCAGGAGGTCATGCTCGGCTACTCCGACTCCTCCAAGTTCGGCGGCATCACCACCTCCCAGTGGGAGATCCACCGCGCCCAGCGCAGGCTGCGCGACGTGGCCCACCGCTACGGCGTGCGCCTGAGGCTGTTCCACGGCCGCGGCGGCACCGTCGGCCGGGGCGGCGGCCCGTCGCATGACGCGATCCTCGCCCAGCCCTGGGGCACCCTGGAGGGCGAGATCAAGGTCACCGAGCAGGGCGAGGTCATCTCCGACAAGTACCTGATCCCGTCCCTGGCCAGGGAGAACCTGGAGCTGACCGTCGCCGCGACGCTCCAGGCGTCCGCCCTGCACACCGGGCCGCGCCAGCCGCAGGAGTCCCTGGCCCGCTGGGACGCCGCGATGGACACCGTCTCGGAGGCCGCCCACACGGCGTACCGGGCGCTCGTCGAGGACCCGGACCTCCCGGCGTACTTCTTCGCCTCCACGCCCGTGGACCAGCTCGCGGAGCTGCACCTCGGCTCCCGCCCGTCCCGCCGCCCCGACTCGGGCGCCGGGCTCGACGGACTGCGGGCCATCCCGTGGGTGTTCGGCTGGACGCAGTCGCGGCAGATCGTGCCCGGCTGGTTCGGCGTCGGCTCCGGCCTGAAGGCGCTGCGCGACGCGGGCCTCGACGACGTGCTCGCCGAGATGTACGAGAAGTGGCACTTCTTCCGCAACTTCCTGTCGAACGTCGAGATGACCCTCGCCAAGACGGACCTGCGGATCGCCCGCCACTACGTGGACACGCTCGTCCCCGAGCCGCTGAAGCACGTCTTCGCCACCATCGAGGCCGAGCACGCCCTCACCGTGGAGCAGGTCCTGCGCGTCACCGGCGAGCGGGAGCTGCTGGACGCGCAGCCCGCGCTGCGGCGGACGTTCCAGATCCGCGACGCCTACCTGGACCCGATCTCCTACCTCCAGGTCGCCCTGCTGAAGCGGCAGCGCGACGCGGCGGACGCGGGCGAGCCCGCCGACCCGCTGCTGGCCCGGGCGCTGCTGCTCACGGTCAACGGCGTGGCGGCCGGTCTGCGCAACACCGGCTGACCTTGCTTCGGGCGTCCTTCGGGCGTCCTTCGGGGCATGTGAAACGGGCCCCCGCCGGATTCGCTCCGGCGGGGGCCCGCTCGTGTCCCCGCGCACGTTCTCCGTGCGCGGGGGGCGTCATCAGTGCTGCTGGGCCTTGCGGCGGCGCATCACCAGGAAGGCGCCACCACCGACGAGCAGCGCGGCCGCGGCGGCGAGGGCGCCCACGGGGGCGCTGCTGCCGGTCTCGGCGAGGTCACCGGTCGTGGCGCCCTCGGAGGCGGACGGCGCGGCGGTCGGCGCGGTCCCGCCCGGGGTCGTCTCGGACGGCGCGGGCGTGCCCGGCGTCTCGGACGGGGTGCCCGACGGGTTCTCCGACGGGGTGCCCGAGGGGTTCTCGGACGGGGTGCCGGACGGGTTCTCCGACGGGGTGCCGGACGGGTTCTCCGACGGGGTGCCCGAGGGGTTCTCGGACGGGGTGCCGGACGGGGTGCCGGACGGGTTCTCCGACGGCGTGGTGCTCGCCGGGCAGGTGTGCGACAGGTTGAACTTCTTCAGGTCGCCGCCCTTCACCTCGGCGACGACCGAGGTCAGCTTGGCGCCCGGCGCCGACGCGACGTAGGCGTGCTTGTCGGACGGCGGGCCGAAGTCGGTGATGACCTGCTGGCCGCCGGGCTCGAAGGTGACCGTCAGCTTGACGAAGTGGGACTCGTTGCCGGGCAGGACGAAGTGCCAGCCGTCCTGGTCGGCCGGGATGTCGGCGCAGTTGCCGAATCCCTTCTGGGGGGCGCCCTCGTCGGTCGCGACGCGCGGCACCTCCTGGCGCAGCACGGGGGAGTAGGTGTCGCCACCGGCGGCGTGGGCGGCGGGAGCGAGCATCAGGCCGCAGGCCGCGGCCGCCACCAGAGCGCCGGTGGTCTTGGAAAGGGTGCGCATGGGCAGTCCAACGTGAGAGATGACTGAGGCCGTGGGGGGCGGCTCAGCTTCCTGTGAGCTCGCACACCAGTCAAGGAGGATTAGGGGTGTTCAGGAGGGGTTTGTCCCGCCTGTTCCCCGCACCGGAGGCAAAGATTTCGCCAAATCTGGTTTGGTTGTACGGAAGTCCGTGCGGGTTCTGCAACAACCTGGCCGAAAAGGCCCCCCTGACGCTCCGTCAGAGAGCCAGGAACGACGCCAGCAGCAGCACTCCGCCCGCCGCTCCGGCGCCCCAGGCGAGGCGGGGCCGGCGCAGTCCGCCGCCGATCACCAGGGACGCCAGCAGCAGCGCGCCGCCCAGCGGCAGCCACGCGTGCAGCCCGCCCGCCCAGCCGGTGCGCACCGCCTCGGTCGTGTCGGGTTTCACGACGACCTCGTACCGGCCGTCCTTCTCGACGGCGACGGACCGGGCGATGGTCATGTCCGTACGGGACGGGGCGCCGGGCCCCTCGGGCACGAACCGGCCCGTGCACACCTCGTCGCCGCAGCCGGTGACCGTCATGGTGCCGTGCTCACGGCCCTGGGAGAGCAGCACGTGCTGCGCGGTGCCCCAGGACGCCCAGACGCCCGCGACCACCAGGACCAGGGCGACCAGCGCCATGGCGGTGACCCGGGCGTAGGGGAGCAGGGAAGTCCGCTTCTTCGGGCTCATGGGGCGCGATCCTTGGCCATGGGACGGCGCCCGGTCAATCCCGGCGGCCGGTTCGTCAGGAGTTGTACGTGGACCGGGCCCGCTCCAGGCCCTCGGTGACCAGCGCCTCGACGGCGTCGGCGGCGCGGTCCACGAAGTACGCCAGCTCCTTGCGCTCGGCGGAGGAGAAGTCCTTGAGGACGAAGTCCGCGACGGGCATCCGGCCGGGCGGGCGGCCGATGCCGAACCGCACCCGGTGGTAGTCGGGGCCCATCGCCTTGGTCATCGACTTGAGGCCGTTGTGGCCGTTGTCGCCGCCGCCCAGCTTGAGGCGGAGCACCCCGTAGTCGATGTCCAGCTCGTCGTGGACGGCGACGATGTGGCCGGTGGGCACCTTGTAGAAGTCCCGCAGCGCGGTGACGGGCCCGCCGGAGAGGTTCATGTACGACATGGGCTTGGCGAGCACGACCCGCCGCCCGGCCGGTCCGGGCGGCCCGATCCGCCCCTCCACGACCTGTGCCTGCGCCTTGCCGTGCCGCTTGAAGGAGCCGCCGATCCGCTCGGCGAGGAGGTCGACCACCATGAAGCCGACGTTGTGCCGGTTTCCCGCGTAGTCGGGGCCCGGGTTGCCAAGACCCGCGATCAGCCAGGGGGCGCTGGCGTCCGTCGTCATCTGCGTCTGCCTCCAGGAAGCTCCGGGAAAGGGGTGTGGGGGGTGCTCGGCGCCCCCCCCACGACGACGGCGGGCCGGCGCCGCGGCCGGGAAAGCCGCGACGCCGGCGCCGGCGTCAGAGCGCGGCCGGGGCCGCGGTCGGTGCTCAGGCCTCGGCGGACTCTTCGCCCTCGGCGGCCGGCTCCTCGGCCTGGGCGGCCAGGACCTGCAGGACGACGGTGTCCTCGTCGACGGCGAGGGTGACGCCCTTGGGCAGCGGGATGTCCTTGGCGAGGACGGAGGCACCGGCCTCCAGGCCCTCGACGGAGACGGTCAGGGACTCGGGGATGTGGGTGGCCTCGGCCTCGACGGGCAGGGCGTTCAGCACGTGCTCGAGCAGGTTGCCGCCGGGGGCGAGCTCGCCCTCGGTGTGGACCGGGATCTCGACGTTGACCTGCTCGCCGCGGTTCACGAGCAGCAGGTCGACGTGCTCGATGAAGCCCTTCAGCGGGTCGCGCTGCACGGCCTTCGGGATGGCCAGCTCGGTCTTGCCCTCGAACTCCAGCGCCAGCAGGGCGTTGGAGGTCTTGAGCGCCATCATCAGGTCGTGGCCCGGCAGGGTCAGGTGGACCGGGTCGGTGCCGTGGCCGTACAGGACGCCGGGAACCTTGCTCTCGCGGCGGATGCGGCGGGCGGCACCCTTGCCGAACTCGCTGCGGGTCTCGGCGGTGAGCTTCACCTCGGACATGGCGCACTCCTCGTATGCGTGGGGCGGATATCTGGTCGCGGTCACTCGGCCACGACTGGACTTGGCCTGCTACGAAGAGCGCGTCGATAACGGACCGCCGCGGTCACCAGGACCACGGCCTCCCTCGCCGAGCAACTCCGACAGTCTACTCGGCCCCCCGCGCCCCACCCAATCGATCACCGGTCCACAACCCGTGGCACGCCGAAGGCCGCCTCCCGGGCGGGGGAGGCGGCCTTCCAGGCGTCAGCGGCTGCTACGGCTACTGCTGCTCCTCGAAGAGGCTCGTGACCGAACCGTCCTCGAAGACCTCGTGCACGGCGCGGGCGATCGTCGGCGCGATGGACAGCACCGTGATCTTGTCGAGCTCCAGCTCGCCCGGCGTGGGCAGCGTGTTCGTCAGGACGAACTCGCTGACCTTGGAGTTCTTAAGCCGGTCCGCGGCCGGGCCGGAGAGGATGCCGTGCGTCGCGGTGACGATGACGTCCTCGGCGCCGTGCGCGAACAGCGCCTCGGCGGCGGCGCAGATGGTGCCGCCCGTGTCGATCATGTCGTCCACCAGGACGCACACCCGGCCCTCGACCTCGCCGACGACCTCGTGGACGGTCACCTGGTTGGCGACGTCCTTGTCGCGCCGCTTGTGGACGATCGCCAGCGGGGCGTCCAGCCGGTCGCACCAGCGGTCGGCGACCCGTACGCGGCCGGCGTCCGGGGAGACGACGGTCAGCTTCGAGCGGTCCACCTTCGCGCCCACGTAGTCCGCGAGGACCGGCAGCGCGGTGAGGTGGTCGACCGGGCCGTCGAAGAAGCCCTGGATCTGGTCCGTGTGGAGGTCCACGGTGAGGATGCGGTCCGCGCCCGCCGTCTTGAGCAGGTCCGCGACGAGACGCGCCGAGATCGGCTCGCGGCCCTTGTGCTTCTTGTCCTGGCGGGCGTAGCCGTAGGACGGGATGATCACGGTGATGCTCGCGGCGGAGGCCCGCTTCAGAGCGTCGATCATGATCAGCTGTTCCATGATCCACTTGTTGATCGGAGCCGTGTGGCTCTGGATCAGGAAGCAGTCCGCGCCGCGCGCCGACTCCTGGTAGCGGACGTAGATCTCACCGTTGGCGAAGTCGAAGACCTTCGTCGGCACCAGGGCGACACCCAGCTGATGTGCGACCTCCTCGGCCAGCTCGGGGTGGGCGCGGCCGGAGAAGAGCATCAGCTTCTTCTCGCCGGTCGTCTTGATCCCGGTCACAGCACTGTCTCCTCAGACGTGTTCTCTGGCCGCGTGTCCCGTGTTGCCGCGAACCAGCCGAATTTGTGTGCACGTATCACGGTACGCCCAGTACGACGTACGTGTTTTCGGTCAGCCTTCGCCGCCGGTCCCCTCCGACGCCGCCGAGGCGGCCTGCGCGGCGGCGCTGCCGGGCCGCTTCCGGGCGACCCAGCCCTCGATATTCCGCTGCTGACCACGGGCCACGGCCAGCGCACCGGCCGGCACGTCCTTGGTGATCACGGAGCCGGCGGCCGTGTACGCGCCGTCCCCGACCGTGACAGGAGCCACAAACATGTTGTCGGACCCGGTCTTGCAGTGGGACCCGATCGTCGTGTGGTGCTTCTTCTCACCGTCGTAGTTCACGAAGACGCTCGCGGCGCCGATGTTCGTGTACTCGCCGATGGTGGCGTCGCCCACGTACGACAGGTGCGGCACCTTCGTGCCCTCGCCGATCGTCGCGTTCTTCGTCTCGACGTACGTCCCGACCTTGCTCTTGACGCCGAGCCGCGTGCCCGGGCGGAGGTACGCGTACGGGCCCACGGAGGCGCCCTCGCCGACCTCGGCGCCGTCCGCCACCGTGTTGTCCAGACGGGCGCCCCGGCCGACCTTCGTGTCCTTGAGGCGCGTGTTGGGGCCGACCTCGGCGTCCTCCGCGATGTGCGTGGCGCCCAGCAGCTGCGTGCCCGGGTGGACCACCGCGTCCCGCTCGAACGTCACCGTGACGTCCACCTGCACGGACGCCGGGTCGATCACCGTCACGCCGTCGGCCATGGCCCGCTCCAGGAGGCGCCGGTTGAGCAGCGCGCGCGCCTCGGAGAGCTGGATCCGGTTGTTGATGCCGAGGATCTCGCGGTGGTCGCCCGCGACGGACGCGCCGACGCGGTGCCCGGCCTCGCGCAGGATGCCCAGCACGTCGGTGAGGTACTCCTCGCCCTGGCTGTTGTCCGTGCGGACCTGGGCGAGCGCGTCCGCCAGGAGCCGCCCGTCGAACGCGAACACCCCGGAGTTGATCTCCCGGACGGCCCGCTGCTCCTCGGTGGCGTCCTTGTGCTCCACGATCGCGGTGACGGCGCCCGTCTCAGGGTCGCGCACGATCCGGCCGTAGCCGGTCGCGTCGGGGACCTCGGCGGTCAGCACGGTCACGGCGTTGCCGTCGGCGGAGTGCGTCGCGGCCAGCGCGCCCAGCGTGTGCCCGGACAGCAGCGGCGTGTCGCCGCACACGACGACGACGGTGCCCTCGACGCCGCCCAGCTCCTCCAGCGCCATGCGCACGGCGTGGCCGGTGCCGTTCTGCTCGTACTGGACGGCGGTGCGGGTACCGGCGTAGTGCTCCTGGAGGTGCGCGGTGACCTGCTCGCGGGCGTGGCCCACGACGACGCAGAGGTGCCCGGGGTTCAGCTCGCGCGCGGCGGAGACGACGTGTCCGACGAGGGAGCGGCCGCAGATCTCGTGCAGGACCTTCGGGGTCTTGGACTTCATGCGGGTGCCCTCACCCGCGGCGAGGACGATGACTGCGGCCGGGGGGTTGGCGCTCACGGGTGGGCCCTTCGGCTTCGGGTGGTGGACACCCGCAGGATACCGGGGGGTATCGGAGCCGGAACGAGCGCGGGTCCCGACCGTTGAGGCCGGGACCCGTACGAGAGGTGGGGTGGGCGGCTCCCCCATCAGGATTCGAACCTGAACATACGGGACCAAAACCCGCAGTGCTGCCTGATTACACCATGGGGGATCAGTCCGGCTGAACCGCACACGGGGTCGGGTCGCCGGACCGGCACGCAACACTATGCCGTACGGGGCGGCCTCCGTGCGACGGTGCCCGGCGCGGGGCTCCCGGGCGGCCGCGGGGTGCGGGGGACGGGGCCGCGTGACGGGGGCCGGTACGGGGCCGGGGGCCGCCCGTAGGCTGGGACGCATGACCACAACGGGGGCGCACCAGGACGCCGCGGGCATGACCGCCCGCGGATTCGGGTGGTGGGGGAGGCGGCGCGGAGCCGCGCTGGACATCGGACTCGGGGTCGTGTCGGCCCTGGAGTGCGCGGCCGAGGGCGTCGGCTTCGCGGAGAGCACGCACCTGCCGGTGCCGGTGGGGGTGCTGTTCGGGCTGGTCGCCGGTTCGGTCCTCGTCGTACGGCGGCGCTGGCCCATCGCCGTCGTCCTCGTCTCCATCGCCGTCACACCCGCCGAGATGGGCTATCTGATGGCCGTCGTCGGGCTGTACACGCTCGCCGCGTCCGAGGTGCCGCGCCGCATCACGGCGGCGCTCGCCGGAATGTCGCTGGTGGGGGTGTTCCTGGTGACGTTCGTGCGGCTGCGGCAGGACGTCGCCGCCGCCGACTTCGACCCGGGCGCCTGGTACGTGCCGCTCGTGTCGGTGTTCATGTCGGTCGGGCTGAGCGCGCCGCCGGTGCTGTTCGGGCTCTATATAGGGGCGCGGCGGCGGCTGCTGGAGAGCCTGCGCGAGCGCGCCGACTCCCTGGAGCAGGAGCTGTCGCTCCTGGCCGACCAGGCGGAACAGCGCGCCCAGCTCGCCCGCACGGAGGAGCGGACCCGCATCGCGCGGGAGATGCACGACGTGGTCGCGCACCGGGTGAGCCTCATGGTGGTGCACGCGGCGGCGCTCCAGGCGGTGGCCCTGAAGGACCCGCAGAAGGCGGTGCGGAACGCGGCGCTGGTGGGGGAGATGGGGCGGCAGGCGCTGACGGAGCTGCGGGAGATGCTGGGCGTACTGCGGGCCGACCCGTCGCCCATGGCGTCCGGCGCGACCGGACCGGCGGGGTCGGCGCGGCCGGCGGGGGCGGCTGCGTCGGCGGGGTCCACGAGGTCGGCGGCGGAGCCGCTGGCGGCGGTGGGACGGGCAGCGGCCGCGGCTGCGGCCTCGGCGGCGGGGCGGCCGCCGGGCCCGGAGGACGGGCCGGGGCTGGGCGGCCTGGATGAGCTGGTCGAGCAGTCCCGCGCGGCGGGGACGGCCGTCGAACTGCTGGTGCGGGGCGAGGCGCGGGCGTACGCCCCGGAGGTCGGGCAGACCGCGTACCGGGTGGTGCAGGAGGCGCTGACGAACGTCCACAAGCACGCTGCGGGCGCGAAGGTCGTCGTACGCCTGGCGCACCGGGAGGGCGAGGTGGCCGTGCAGGTCGAGAACGGCCCCTCCGACGCGGCCGCGACCGACGCCGACCTGCCGAGCGGCGGGAACGGACTGGTGGGGATGCGGGAGCGGGTGACGGCGCTGGGCGGGGTGTTCGTGTCGGGGCCCACGGAGGAGGGGGGCTTCCGAGTGAGCGCGATCCTCCCAGCGCCAGCCTGACCCTTGGGGGTACCCCCGGCCACCCCTTGGCGCGCGGCGCCCGCCCCATGCCGGGGTACCCCCGGCCACCCCTTGGCGCGCGGCGCCCGCCCCATGCCGGGGTACCCCCGGCCACCCCTTGGCGCGCGGCGCCCGCCCCATGCCGGGGTACCCCCGGCCACCGGCGGCGCGGGGCGCCTCTCGCGTGTCGGGGTGCCGCTGGTGCGTGATGCCTCCTGTTGCGGGCGCCCCCGCCGGCCCGGGTCCCACCCCCCGCGGCTCCCGTCCCCGTGCGGGTCCGGCCGGTCCAGGACCTCAGCCCCTCGGCGGGACCGCCGCCGGAGCGCCCCCACCCTGCGGGCCCAGCCCACGCCATGCGGGCCCAGCACATCCGAGCGGTGCGCCCTGCGGGCCGGGCCCGCCCCGTGCGGGGCCACCGCTGCTGACCGCTGTCCCTTGAGGGCGGCGGCAACACACAACCAGTTGTGGGCAGCTGGCCCGCCAGGGGCGGGACGGGTGGGCACAACGGGGTACCCCGCCCGGGAGGTTGCGCACCTGCGCGGCAGGCGCTGGGACCGGCACCCGGCAAGTCCGCTGTGCCCACCCGTTCCGCCCGGCGGAACGCGTGCCCACAGCGGAACGCCCGCAGCGCAGTGCGCCCCGCAAGGCGGGACGGACCAGCGGGGGCACCCCGCATTCAGGGGCGGCGGGCGTCAGGCGGTGGCGGGGAGGGCGCTCAAGCATGGTGGCCCCGCACCGGGCGGGCCCGGGCCGCAGGGGCTCGGCCCTCAGGGGTTGGTGAGGCGCGTGGGGTGGGCGCCGGTGATGAGCGCCGACAGCGCGTGATCGATGTCCACCCCCAAGTACCAGTCCCCCGCATGATCCAGCCCGTACACCCGCCCTTCCAGGTCGATCGCGAGCACCCCCCGCTCATCCCCCTCGACGCCCAGCGGCGCCAGCTCCGTCTCCAGCGCCCGCCCCAGGTCCGACAGGCTCCGCGCCAGGTGCAGCCCCGCCAGCGGGTCCAGCAGCAGCGGGCTGGGCGCGACCTGCCGCCCCTGACCGGGCGGTACGATCCGCAGCCCCCCGAACTCGGCCCACGCCTCCACCGCCGCGGGGAACACGCTGTGCCGGTGCCCCGCCGGGGACACATGGGACCGCAGCGTGTCGGCCCACTGCTCGGCGCGCTGTATGTCCCAGCGGCCCGGCTGCCAGCCCGCCTCCCGCAGGGCGGCGTCCACGGCGACGGGGAAACGGGTGGTGTTGAGGTCGGGCATGGCGTGTGCGGTCAGCCGTTCTGGTGGGACGAGGTCGGATCGACGGAACGTACACCGAAGTGCGCGAGGAGCGCCGCGCAGGACCGGCACGGCGCGGCGTAGCTGCCGTGCAGCGGGTCGCCGTCCTCCCGGATGCGCCGGGCCGTGATCTTCGCGTTCTTCAGCGACCGCTTGGCCTCACCGGCCGTCAGCGGCTTGCGCCGGGCCCGCTTGGACCGGCTGTTCTCCGCGGCCGTCAGATGCCGCGACAGCAGGATCGCCTCGGGGCAGCGCCCGGTGAACCGTTCCCGCTGCCCGCTGGTGAGCGTGTCCAGGAAGTCCTGTACGAGGGGGTGCAGCACGGGCGGCTGGTTGCCGCGCGCCGCCGTGCACGTGAGGGTCTCGCCGCGCACCGACAGCGCCGCGCCGACCGTCGGCAGGATGCCGTCCCGGCGGTGGCGCAGCACGGGCGCGCGGTCCGGGGCGGCGGCGCTCCACGAGAGGCGCGGGTCCCCGCCGCCGGGCCCGGTTGTGTGGGCGGCGGGTGGCGTTCCTGGTTGCGCTGTGTGCATGGTGCGTACTGTTTCCCCTCTGTGCAATCCCCCCAGTTGCGTGGACAGACTGCCAAATGGGTGAGGAGATGGGAAACGAGGTCGCTGAATCGGCTCATCGGTGTGTCGCGGCATCGCTGATCGGTCACCCGCACGTGACGCTTCGTGACCGCCGCGGAGGTCGGGTCCGCCCTCTGGACCCACCGCATAGGCTGTGCTGAACCAGCCAGCAGCAGCCAGGGGGCAACCGCCATGACGACAGGTCGGCTCGGGCATCAAGCCGCGCCGCCGAACGCGGCATACGCCGGGCAGGTCGTGCACTTCCCGGACCCCGTCCGGGCCGCCCGCCACCCTAGAGGGGTGCGGGTGGACGCCGACGGCTTCCCGGACTTCTCCCCGTACGCGCGCGCCGCCGCGGAGATCGCCGAACCCCCCGAGGGCTTCGGCGTGGACGAGCTGCGGCTGACGGACTACGTCTCCGCGAACGCCGCGCTCAAGGCCGACGGACACCCCCTGTGGGAGACGCTCCCCGCCGTGGCGACCCCGCACGGCTGGACCTGGCACCACGTCCCGCGCACCCGCCGCATGGAACTGGTCCCCGTCGAGGTGAAGGCCCTGCTGCGGCACCACGGCGGGCTCACCACGGCGGCCGTCGACCAGGGCAAGCGCGGCACGCGGCCCCTCCAGGAGACCCGCCCCGCCCACTTCGGACTGCCGCGCGGCGCCGTGTCGGTGACGGAGACGCAGCTCCAGGGCGTCGAGGAGGACCTCGGCTACCGGCTGCCCGGCGCGTACCGCTCCTTCCTCAAGGCGGCGGGCGGCTGCGCCCCCGTCGGCGTGGCCCTCGACGCGGAGCTGGGACTGCTGGTCGACCAGCCGTTCTTCACGGTCCGTGACGAGGCGGGCCTCAACGACCTCGTGTACGTCAACAAGTGCCTGCGCGACCACCTGACCAAGGACTACCTGGGCGTCGCGTTCGTCCAGGGCGGCCTGGTCGCGGTGAAGGTGCGCGGCGCCGGGGCGGGCTCGGTGTGGTTCTGCCCGTACGACGACGCGCGGGACGGCGACGGGTCGGCGATCGAGGAGCGCATGGAGCGGCTGCTGCTGCCGTGCGGCGATGACTTCGACGAGTTCCTGCGGCGACTGGCGGGCAGCCCGCCGGAGCTGGAGACGGTGGCGAACCTGATGGTGGACGGCGGCTTCGCGCGCGCCGTCCCCGTCACGGGTGAAGGGTGACGGGTGACGGTCCGATGGTGACGTTCGCGCAGGCGCAGGAGCGCGCCGAGGAGTGGATCAACGGCGATGTGCCGCCGTACCAGCACCGCGAGGTGCGGGTGCGGGAGTTCGAGCTGGGCTTCGTCGCCTGGGCGGAGGACCGCCCCGACGGCCCGTCGTCGGACGGCGGCGGCCAGCGGCTGGTCATCGCCCGCGACAGCGGGGAGGCGACGCTGTGGCCTTCGCTGCCGGTCGGCGAGGTGATCCGGCGGTACGAGGAGGAGTACGGCACCGCCGCCGGGGCCCAGGCCCCGCCGCCCCGCGAGCCGGAGCGCATCGACCTGAACCAGACGTCGTTCCTGCTGACCCCGCCCGAGTGGCTCCAGGACGCCGCCGACCGCATGGGCATCCCGGACCGCCGCGGCGACGAGGGGCGGCCGGGGGCGGGCGACGGTTCCGGTACGGGTGCCTCAGCCGGTGCCGACGCGGGCGCGGGCTCGTCGGGGGGTGCGCCCGCGGAGGGCGCGACACCGCCGCCGTTCGCGCCGCCCGCGCAGCCCGATCCGGACACGGGCCCGCGCGAAGCGGCCCCGGCCGACGGGGCCGTACAGGAGGACGCCGTCCCGGGCGGCACGCCCGCGCGGGACGCCGAGCCGCGGGACGGGGACGCCGAGCCGCGTGACGCCGTGCCGTTCGCGGTACCCGCGCCCGGCGGCACCGGGACCGGCGACGGCGCCCCGGCCGGCGGTACGGTTCCCGCCCCCAGGGACGCCGTACAGGACTCCGCCCCGGCACCCGTACAGGACTCCGCCCCGGATTCCGTCCCGGACTCCGCCCAGGATTCCGCCCCGGACCACGAGCCGACCGCGCAGGACGGTGTGCCCGTCACGCCGCCGTCCACCGCGCACGCCACCCCGCCCCCCTCCGCCTGGAACGACACGAGCGCCTCCGCCGACGCGGCCGACGACGTCTCCGTGCCGCTCCCGGCGACCGTGTTCGCGCCGCCCCTGTCGGGTTCGGACGACGACGACACGCCGCCGCCCGCGGTGCCCGCCGACGCGCCGACCGCGCTGATCCAGGGCGGCAGCCAGCTTCCGCGTACGGCCATCGCGCCCGCCATCGACGTGGACGCCGCCGACATCGCCGACGCGGCCACGGCGAAGGCGACCCTGCCGCCGCGCGCGCCCGGGAGCGGTCCGCGCGGGGGCGGTTCGACGACCCCGCCGCCGCCGGGCGCTCCGGGTACGCCGGGTGCGCGCCCGCCCGCCGGTACGCCGACCCCGCCGCCCGCGCCCGCGTCCGGCCCGGGTGCGCCCGGCGCGCCCGCGGGCGGGTACGTACCGACGCAGCTGGTCGCGCAGCTCGGCCCCGACGGGCCGAAGCCGCCCGGTCCGCCCGCGCCTCCCGGTTCGACGCCGCCGCCGGGTGGCAGCGGGAGCGTGGACATGGCGCAGACGATGCTGGCCCAGCCGGGGCCGGGCGGCCCCGGTGTGCCGCCGCCCCCGGGCCCGCCCGGACCTCCGGGACCTCCCGGAGCGCCTGGTGGGCCTGGTTCGACACTGCCGCCGGGTGGCGGCGGCAGTGTGGACATGGCGCAGACGATGCTCGCCCACCCGGGTCCGGGTGGCCCCCCGGCGCCGCCCGGCCCGCCCGGTGCGCCGGGCGCCGGGGTGCCCGCGCCGCCGCCTCCGCCCGGTGCGCCCGGCGGGACGCCTCCCGGCGGGGTGCACCACGCGGCGACGATGCTGGCCCACCCGGGTCCTGGCGGCCCGCCCGCGCCCCCCGGCCCGCCGGGAGCACCGGGCATGCCGGGCACGCCCGGAGCCGTACCGCCTCACGGGGCGACGCCGCCGCCCGGAGCCGTGCCGCCGCCTGGTGCGACGCCGCCCGGGGCGATGCCGCATCCCGGAGCCGTACCGCCCCCCGGCGTACCCGCGTACGGGTACCCGCACCAGCCCGGCGGCCTGCCGACGGTCGGGCCCGGCTACCAGGTGGTGCTGCGCTACCGGGCGCCGGACGGTTCGGAGGCGCAGATCATCCGGCGTTCCGCGCCGGGCACCCCGCACCCGGAGTGGCAGATCCTGCACGAGCTGCGCGCCATGAACGTGCCGCCGCAGCAGGTGCTGGAGCTGCACACGGAGCTGGCGTCGTGCGAGCTGCCCGGCGGGTACTGCGCCCGGATGATCCGCGAGACGTGGCCGCAGGCGCGCATCACGTCGATCGCGCCGTACGGGCGTGACCACGCGAGCCGCCAGCAGGGCATGCGCCAGCTGATCGCGCACCAGGGCGAACTGCACCAGGTGGCGGACGGCCCCGCGCGCCCCGCGCCGGTACGGGCTCCGCTGCCGCAGGTGGCGCCCGCGCCGCCGATCCCGCCGGAGGGCATCGCGCAGGAACTGGCGGGGGCGTTCGGGCCGCACGGCATCTGCCGGTTCGACCAGCGGGCGGTGTCCCGCCAGGGCGTACCGGAACTGGTCGCCCGCACCCTCGTGTGGGCGGGCCTGCCCGCGGACTTCGGGCCGTTCTTCTGGGCGCAGCCCGCGCAGCCGGTCGTCCCGACGCTGGCCGAACTGGCCATGCAGCGCCAGGTCCAGCCGGCGCCGGACGCGGGCTCGTACCTGGTGCTCGGCTCCGACTTCGGCCGGGCGATCTGCGTCCAGTACGGCACGGCGCACATCGTCGCGGTCCCGGTCGAGGCGGGCCCGGGCGGCCAGTCGGTGGCCCCGCAGTTCGTGAACACGGGCCTGCCGGAGTTCACCCGCTGCCTGGCGCTGCTGGGCCGTATGTGGCGCCTGCGCTTCGGCCTGACGCCCGAGCAGGCGGGCCGCTGGACGGTCGACTTCCAGGCCCAGCTCGCCATGCTGGACCCCGCGGCCCTGGCCTCCCCGGAGAGCTGGTGGTCGGTCCTCCTGGAACAGATGTGGGACGGCCTGCTGTAACCGACGGCGGCCCCGGCATGTCACGTGCCCGGGGCCGCCGCGTCACTTCACGGCCGCGGGCGGCTGAGCGGGCACCACAGGCTTGTTCGTACACCCGAGGGCCTTCACCATGACCCGCGCGGAGTGGAGCAGGTGGGTGTAGTGGACACGAGCGCTGCTTTCGTTGGTGAGGCTGTCCTCCAACTCGCCTTTGAGCGGCGCGCCGTCCAGTTGTCCTGGATCGGCTTCCGGTATCCGGCACGCCACGTGTACCGCGTACGTGCCGCGGCCGACCGCGCCGGGAAGCCCCTCGACGGGGGGCCGCCACGACGAGGTCAGAACGATGTCGTCGTTCACCCGCACCATGGAGCCCCGCCCCGGGGGCCTGACCGCGCCGAGTCTGTCCTTGGAGACTTCGTACGCGAGCCGGTACCGCGCCGTGTTCGCCGGACCGCTGATGGAGCACACCCGCACGGACTGGGTGCCGTTTCCGTACGGTGTCTGCGGACCCCAGGCCCGGAAGTCGTCGAGGAGCAGGTCGCGCGCTTCGGTGAAGTCGTAGGACGCCATGAAGCCCAATGTGCCGCCGTGTGTACGACCGCTGAGCCAGGTGATCGCGGAATCCGGCAGAGCCTTCTCGCATCTTGCGCGGTCGTCGGTCGGCGTCTCGTGTCGTGGGCGTTCCGCACAGCCGCTGAGACACGCGGCCAGCAACGCCAGGGGCAGCAGCTTGCGTCGCATGTCAGTGGCCCCGCCTGTCGTCGGTGTCGCTGAGATTCCGGCCGGCGCCGTACCTGCTCTCAGCGTCGTCACGCATGTCTCTCACCTGCTGTTCGGAAAGCCCTTGTGACTCGGCCCACGCCAGGAGCGGGATCATCGCCCGCCTCTCACCAGCCGCACGCGCGTCATCCAGGCCGGCGACGGCTTCAGCGGTGTTGTCGTACTTGTTCGCTTCGAGCCAGTCCATCATCTGCGTCTGCACATGTGTCTCCACGGCGCCGCCCGCGGTCTCGATCGCGACGGGGATGAGAAGGGCGCCGACACCGGTACCTGTGACGAGGGCGGTACCCACTCCGACACCGGCTCCGACGACAGCCGAGGTGACGTACTGGCGCCAGGCTGCCTGCTTCTGAAGTTCAAGATTTCGTTGGGTGGCGTCGTCCGCGAACTCCTTGCCGATGGATTCCGACCGGGCCTCGTCCAACACCCCGTGCATGTAGACGCTGTGCGTGCCGATGCTCTGGGCGTCCGCCGGGTGCCCAGTCGTCGCCATCATGCTCGTGCCGTAGAGCTGCTGAGCGGCGGACACCGTCTCGAAGGCGTCCTGGTCCGAGGCGAGCGCGCGGAGGAAGGCGGCGCTGTCACCACGGCCGAAGTCCGCGAGCCGGTAGCGGTCCAGCCCGTACAGGCGGTCCCGTCCCGTGTGGTCGCCGCTCCCGCCGAAATCGTCGACGGAATAGTTCAGGCTGTCGATGTGTCCTGCCGCCATGCGCGCGAGGCTGGGGCGGATGCCGTCCTGCTGGTCGATGACGTCGGTGGATTCGTAGTGACCCACCAGTCTCGCCATCAGAGCGAGGCGGTCGGCGCGATCCTCGATCTGCTGACGTGAGCCCAGAGCCGGTGGCTGCGGGTTGACGGCGTCGGAGGGGTAGCCCAGTGTCGCCGATTCCAGGGCGCTGCCCAGGTGCGCGTAGCCGGGAGTCCTGCCGTCGAAGTCCGTCGGCCAGACGCGGGCGTCGGACCCCGGATCGCCGATCAGGTAGCCGAGATTGTCGACCATTTGAAGCCCATGCGAGCCGCCGTTCCTCCCGCCGAAGAACTGCAGGGAAGCCTCCGGGTTGTGGCTCAGCGCCTGAAGGAACCCGTGCATCGGGTCGCCCGCGGTGAGCGGGGAGGTGTTCCTCGGATAGTCGAGCTGCTGTTGCGGAGAAAGGCTCCACAGGTTCTTCGTGCCGCCGTACCCGGGATCAGAACGCTCGAACTCGATCAGCTTGGTGCCGTACGAGGTGAGGAAGCCCGCGTCCCAGGTGCCGTGGCGCATCAGGGCGCTGGTCACCTGGAAGCCGTAGGGGCCGCAGCCGCCGATGCGGTCGTCGCCCGCGGCGATGATGCCGCTCTTCCACTTCGTGATCGCGGGTGAGGTGCCGTGGCTGGCGGTGGCCAGGGTGGTTCCGAGGAACTTCTGGGTGTCCGCCAGGAGTTCGGCGCGCAGGTTGCCCGGGCGGGGCCCTTGATGCGGACCGCCTGCGAGTTCGCGCCACAGCTCCAGGGTGCCCGTGGCGTTGAGGCGGGTGGCGAAGTTCTCCGCGAAAGCCGGGTTGTCCCGGTGCTGGCGCATCAGCGTGTTGAACCGCTTGAGCTCGGCGTCCGTCATGTCGGGGCCCTTGGCGGCGAGCTGCAGAGCGGCGTTCAGGTCGGCGAGGCCCTGCACTCTGTCGGCGTCCTTGAGGCCGCGATAGCCCGTCTCGTCGAAGTCGTGGGTGCTCTTGGCGTGGCGGTGCAGCGCACGGCTCGCGATCCGATCGGTCTCGGACGCGGCCTCCACGATGGAGGCGATCTCAGTCGCGGCAGCCTGGAGGCGCTCGGGGGCCACCGCCTCGTCGGGGGTCGAGTTGTCGGCGTGCCGGACGACCCGGTGCGCTCGGCCCTGACCGTCGAAGGCGATGTTCTCCCCGCGCCAGCGGTCGACGGCGGCTCTGAGCGCCCGCTGGTGCCCCGCCAACGCCGTGTGCGCGTCGCGCAGCACGGCGTGGATGCTGCGGGCCTCGGTGAGGATGTCGGTGAACTGCTGGGCGGTCTTCGTGGTGAACGCCTTCGTGACGGCTGCGTTGTCGCCCTTCCAGTCGGCGGTCTGCGCCTTGGCGGCGAAGTCGGCCGCGTTCGGTCCGCCGTCGCCGCCCTGCGCGAGAGACGTGAGCTTGCGGACCATCTGTTCCCAGTGGTCGACCGCCGTGCCGAGCTTGCCGAGGCGTAAGTCCTGAAGTTGCCGCAAGGTCACCATGATGTGTCGCCCCTCCCCCTACTTGATCGCGTTCCAGACGCGGGACACGGAGAAGTCGGCCACGATCTTCTGCTCGTCCTTGGCGTGGGCGGACCGTGAGTAGTCGAGGTGGTTGGAGATGTGCGCGCACGCGTCCTTCAGCGTGGCCAGCTTCGTGGCCCACGCGTCGTGTACCGCGCGCATGGCCCCGCCCATGCCGAGGCCGTCGGCGGCCAGCTCGGACGCGGCCTCGGCGGTGGCCGCGCGGGCGTGATCGCCGTCGCGGGACACCGCCTCACGAAGGTCCCTCGCCATGTCACCGAGGCTGCCCAGGACGCGGTCGTGGACGACGAGGTCCGCGTCCACCGCCGGTCCGCGCGCGTCCGGCGGCAGTTGGTTGAGCCTCATGCGCGTCGCCGCGTCCTGCTTCGCCTGTTCCCAGTCGCCCCATGCCATGAGCCCCGCCCCCGGTTGCCGATCGGTGTCGTCGCTGTGTGTCACGTGCCTATCACGGCAACGTAGCCATGATTCGCTTGGTGGGCCAAGGGTGGCCGGTTTACGGCGCGTTGTGGGCCGGGAGCTGCGCATCGGCGTTCCGTGCCTGCCGGAGCAGGTGCACCCCCGCTCCGCAGCATGTCGCGCCCTCACCTCGCGCATGCCGCGCCGAACTCGTCAGACACGCCGGAGCCTGCGGACGGTGCGGGGCGCCCGTGGCGCGTTCCGCAGCACGGCGCCGCATCGGGTACGTAGGCTGGCCGGATGATCCGTGTGGTAGCGCTCGACATCGGGGAGACCCTCGTACGCGACGACCGGTACTGGGGCGGCTGGGCCGACTGGCTCGGGGTTCCGCGCCACACGCTGTCCGCGCTGGTGGGTGCGGTCGTGGCGCAGGGGCGGCACAACACCGACGCGCTGCGGCTGCTGCGGCCGGGCCTCGATGTCGGAGCCGAGTACCGGGCGCGTGAGGCCGCCGGGTGCGGGGAGCGACTCGACGAGGGCGACCTGTACGAAGACGTGCGCCCCGCCCTCGCCGCGCTCCGGGATGCCGGGGTCCGCGTCGTCGTCGCCGGCAACCAGACGCCGAAGGCGGGCGCCCTGCTGCGGGACCTCGACCTGCCCGCCGACGCCCTCGCGACCAGCGGCGAATGGGGCTGCGCCAAGCCGTCGCCGGAGTTCTTCGCCCGGGTCGTCCAGGCCGCCGGGGTCCTGCCGGAGGAGACGTTGTACGTGGGGGACCACCCCTTCAGGGACGTGTACCCGGCCTCGGCGTGCGGCCTTCGGACCGCGCACCTCCGCCGGGGCCCGTGGGGCCACTACTGGGCCGACGACCCCGAGGTGAGGGCGGCGGCGGACTACTCGGTCGGCTCCCTGCACGAGGTCGTGGACCTCGTACGCGCCGGGTGCTGATCCAATGCCCGCGCACTCACGCCGCCTTCAGCGCGGCCACATCGCGGGCGCGTTCCTCCAGGTGGCGGGCGGCGGGCAGCGCGCGGTACGGGGGCAGGGCCCGCAGGAGCGTCGCCAGATGGGCGTCGCCACGGGCCGAGGACAGGCCCAGGTACGCGTCCAGGAACGTGTGCCATGTCCCGCACGCCGCCTCCACGTGCCGCATCCGGAACTGCCGCTCCGCGATCACGCCCAGGCAGTGCAGCCGCCCCTCCCGCTCCTCCCCGGCGCGGGCCGCGTTGGAGCGGCGCAGGCTCCTGACCGAGCCCTCCCCGTCGCCCAGGCACCACCTGACGTGCGCCTCGTGGAAGAAGTACGCCGCCTCGTCGTAGCCGCCGACCGCGTCCCGCCGGTTGTCCGCCCTCGCCAGCGCGGCCTCCGTCTCGCCCAGCCGGGCCAGCGCGCCACGCCGGTCGCCCACCATCGCGGAGGCGTGCGCCTGCTGGCCGCGCAGGAAGGCCACGAGCCGCGGCCCCGCCGAAGGCGCCGCGGCGGCGGCCCCGTCGGCCAGTTCCAGCGCCTTCGGCCCGTACCCGAGGTGCGACGCCTGGAGGCTCATGCCGCGCAGGGTCCGGCAGTACGTGACATGGTCCTCCGCCTCGCCTGCCAGCCGCAGCGCCTTGACGTAGTACCGCTGCCCGAGGCCCTGCCGCTCCTCGTACATGGCCATCCAACCGGTCAGGTAGACCAGGTCGGCCGCCGCGGCGCGCATGTCGCGCCGTACGCGCTCGGGGCCGGACGCCTTCAGGTACGGGCCGACCGTGTTCGCCAGGAACGCGGCGGCCATGGGACGGGCGTGCCCGGCGCCGATCTCGTCCAGGATCTCCGCGACCTTGTCCGTCATACGCCGTACGGTCACCACGTCACCGCCCCCGATCCGCACGGCCCGCCCCGCCCGTACCGCGTCGGCCCGCCCCACCAGCTCCCGGAACCCCGGCACCAGCAACGTCGCGCTGTACAACCCGGCCCCCAGCACACCCCGCCGTGACGGGTCCATGTCGGCCAGGCTCAGCTCCATCACCCCCGTCGCGACATCGGGTTCCGTGCCGGGCCACGCGCTCGCGCCCCAGCCCAGTTCGGCACTCGTGACCGGGCGGCCCAGCAGTCGCCCCAGCGCCTCAGCCACGGCGGGGCGCGCCTCCGCCTTCGGCACGCTTCCCTTCAGCCAGTGGGAGACGGCGGACTTGTCGTATCGCAGCCGCAGCCCGAGTTCCGTGCCTGCCGCGTTCACCTTGCGGGCGAGCTGTTCGTTGCCGATGCCGGCCTCGGCCATCAGCCGCGCCAGCGCCTCGTTGGGTGTGCGTGTCCGTGCCGCCATCGTCGAACCCCCGAGCGTTCAACCCGTTCAACCGGACCTCCAGCGTGCCCGGTTCTCCTTGGGGCGGTACCCGCGTTGGATGAATGTCAGCCGCACGGGGTGATGGCCGGAAGCGCCGCCCCCTGCCGGTTCCGCACGCCTACTCCACCGGGGACGCACATGACGAACACACAGGTCTCTCACGCGCCGGACGCGCCTCCACCGCCGAGCGCCCGCCAGATCGGCGAGGACGTGAAGCTCGCGCTCCTGCTCGCCTCCGTACGACCCACCGGGGACCTGGCCGACGCGGTGCGGGAGCGGCTGCGGGGGTACATCCGGGGCTGTGCCGGGCATGCCGAGGCACGGGCGCGAGGGCTGGCCGACGGGCGGGAGCGGGGCATCGCCGTGCGAGGGGTCGCGCACGCGCGGGCCGTCGCCGAGGACGCCGTGCACGACCCCGCCGCGAACCTGCGGCTGCTTGCCACGGGTGCTCGGATGGTCCTCCGGTACGGCTCCGGGGGCGCCGGAGCCGTACGGTGAGCGCCGCGCCGCTCGCGCCCGGCGCCCGGGTCATCGACACCGCCCGCATGAAGGTCGCCACCGTCACCGGGCCGCCCGACCGGGGCGGCTGGTACCCGCTCGCCGGCGTCTACGTGGACGCCTCCTGGAGGGCCCGCGCGCTGACGCTCGTGCCGCTGCCGCCGCCCCGGGGCGAAAACCTGTTGGGGGGCTGAGGGGCCGGCTGGTACTCAGGGAGGGCCGTTTCTTCGCGGGGTCCCTCACGGGGGTGGGGACCCGGCGGAGAGGCGGTCCCGTATATCCCGTTCATCCCGCGCGGAATTCCTTATTCCTTGAGGTTTTCCTGAGCTTCCCCGTGTGCGCGGCGAGCTTTTACATTTCGCTTTACTGGTGCGGCTCTCTGTCGTAGTGTTCTTCCCGGCCGCAGGGGAATGCGGCCGTCACACGATTGTGCACGGGGAAGAGTTCAAGTGAATAAAGCGCGAAGCGCCTTCGGTGGCGCTGTGCTCGCGGGTGTCATCGGCTTCACGTCGATGGCCCCGGCCGTCGCCGCGACGCCGGTGAGCGGGAAGGCCGTGACCGGGCCGACCGCGGCCATGGCGGGCGTGACCCCCATGGCGAGCAAGGCCGACCGCATCAAGCGGCTGGGCAAGCTGACCGTCAAGGGACAGACCTCCCTCGACGCCTGGTTCGCCGGCCTCGGCCAGTACCGGAAGGGAAAGAACCCGTACAAGTTCAACTGGTCCACCGACGGCTGTTCCAAGGCCCCGGAGAAGATTCCGGGCGGGTACGATTTCACGTTTCCGTGCCACCGGCATGACTTCGGATACCGGAACTACAAGAGCCTCGTCGGTGTGTCGAAATTCCGCAGCCAGCACAAGAAGCGGATCGACGACGTGTTCCTCCAGGACATGAAGCAGGTGTGCAACGCGCGCTTCTGGGCCGACCCGCTGACCCCGGCCGGCCGGAAGAAGGCGAAGGCCGCCTGCCTCAAGACGGCTGACAAGTACTACGCCGCCGTGCGCGCCCTGGGCTGACCGCCCGGGCGAGGGCCGCACCTGCGCTGACCGTCCAGGTACCCGGGCGGCCGGCCCGCGCCCCGGGCCCGGCTGCCCGGCGCGTGTACCTCACCGCCCCGTGGCGACCGCTTCCCTGCGGGCCGCCACGGGGCGTCCCCGCTCCCGGTGCCTGCCCGTGTGCGTCCGGCACGCCCCTGCCCGCCCGCCGCTCGCCGTCGACGGCGTTCCGCTCGCGCGTCCGTCCCCTCCGGAAGGCGCAGTCCGCTCCCGGTACCAGTCCGTCACCGGGCGCGTACCCGTCCTCGGGGGACTGCCTGCCGCCGGGCGACTGCCTGCGCCCGCGCACGCGCCCGTCGCGCGCACCGGCCTGTCCAGGGACCGGATGGCCCGTGCCGCAGCCCGCCCGCGCCCCGACCGTGTTCCGGCGCGGGTGTCGGTGCTCGGGCGTAGGCTGAAAGAACCCGGCCCGTACTCCGCGTCGGGTCTTTCGTGTTGCCCACCCTCCACATGACCCCAGGGACGGAAAGCTCCATGAGCCTGCACGGTCTGCTCGACGCCGTCGTCAAGGACCCCGCCCTCGCCGAGGCCGTCAAGGCCGCCGCCGACGGGCACCGGGCCCATGTCGATCTGGTCGGCCCCCCGGCGGCGCGGCCCTTCGCGGTGGCGGCGCTGGCCAGGGACGCCGGGCGGCCCGTGCTCGCGGTGACCGCGACCGGCCGGGAGGCCGAGGACCTGGCGGCCGCGCTGCGCAGCCTCCTCGACCCCGACCGCGTCGTGGACTACCCGTCCTGGGAGACCCTGCCCCACGAGCGGCTGTCCCCGCGCAGCGACACGGTCGGGCGGCGCCTGGCCGTGCTGCGCCGCCTCGCGCACCCCTCGCCCGACGACCCGGCGGCGGGCCCCGTCCAGGTGGTCGTCGCCCCGGTGCGTTCCGTGCTCCAGCCGCAGGTCAAGGGCCTCGGCGACCTGGAGCCCGTCAGCCTCAGGACCGGGCAGAGCGCCGACCTGGACGCGATCGTGGAGGGCCTCGCGGCCGCCGCGTACCAGCGGGTGGAGCTGGTGGAGAAGCGCGGCGAGTTCGCGGTGCGCGGCGGCATCCTGGACGTCTTCCCGCCGACCGAGGAACACCCCGTACGCATCGAGTTCTGGGGCGACGACGTCGAGGAGATCCGCTACTTCAAGGTCGCCGACCAGCGGTCCCTGGAGGTCGCGGAGCACGGCCTGTGGGCGCCGCCCTGCCGCGAGCTGCTGCTGACCGCGCAGGTCAGGGAGCGGGCCGCCGCGCTCGCCGAGGCCCACCCCGAGCTGGGCGAACTGCTCGGCAAGATCGCGGAAGGGATCGCCGTCGAGGGCATGGAGTCCCTCGCGCCGGTCCTCGTGGACGACATGGAGCTGCTGCTCGACGTGCTGCCGCAGGGCTCGATGGCCGTCGTCTGCGACCCGGAGCGGGTACGGACCCGGGCCGCCGACCTGGTGGCCACCTCGCAGGAGTTCCTCCAGGCGTCGTGGGCGGCCACGGCGGGCGGCGGGGAGGCCCCGATCGACGTGGGCGCCGCGTCCCTGTGGTCCATCGCGGACGTCCGGGACCGGGCCCGCGAGCTGGGCATCCCCTGGTGGACGGTGTCGCCGTTCGCGCCCGACGCGGAGCTGGAGGCCGACACGATCCAGCTGGGCATGCACGCCCCGGAGGCGTACCGGGGCGACACGGCCCGCGCGCTCGCCGACACGAAGGGCTGGCTCGCCGACGGCTGGCGCACGGTCTACGTGACGGAGGCGCACGGCCCCGCGGCCCGTACGGTCGAGGTGCTCGGCGGCGAGGGCATCGCCGCCCGGCTCGACGGTGAGCTGAAGGAGATCACCCCGTCCGTGGTGCACGTGGCGTGCGGGTCGGTCGAGCACGGATTCGTCGACGCGGGGCTGAAGCTCGCCGTGCTGACGGAGACCGACCTGACCGGGCAGAAGGCGGCGGGCAAGGACGGCCGCCGCATGCCGACGCGCCGCCGCAAGACCATCGACCCGCTCACCCTGGAGGCGGGCGACTACATCGTCCACGAGCAGCACGGCGTCGGCCGGTACATCGAGATGGTCCAGCGGACCGTGCAGGGCGCCACGCGCGAGTACCTGCTCGTCGAGTACGCCCCCGCCAAGCGCGGCCAGCCCGGCGACCGGCTGTACATCCCGACCGACCAGCTGGAGCAGGTCACCAAGTACGTCGGCGGCGAGGCGCCCACCCTGCACCGGCTCGGCGGCGCCGACTGGACCAAGACGAAGGCGCGCGCGAAGAAGGCCGTCAAGGAGATCGCCGCCGACCTGATCAAGCTGTACTCGGCGCGGATGGCGGCGCCCGGCCACGCCTTCGGCCCGGACACGCCGTGGCAGCGGGAGCTGGAGGACGCCTTCCCGTACGCGGAGACGCCCGACCAGCTGTCCACCATCGCCGAGGTGAAGGAGGACATGGAGAAGTCGGTCCCCATGGACCGGCTGATCTGCGGCGACGTCGGCTACGGCAAGACGGAGATCGCCGTACGGGCCGCGTTCAAGGCCGTGCAGGACGGCAAGCAGGTCGCCGTCCTCGTCCCGACGACGCTCCTCGTGCAGCAGCACTTCGGCACGTTCTCGGAGCGGTACGCGCAGTTCCCCGTCGTCGTGAAGGCACTCTCCCGCTTCCAGTCGGACGCGGAGGCGAAGGCGACGCTGGAGGGGCTGCGGGAGGGCTCCGTCGACGTCGTCATCGGCACGCACCGGCTGTTCTCGTCCGAGACGAAGTTCAAGGACCTGGGCCTGGTCATCGTGGACGAGGAGCAGCGCTTCGGCGTCGAGCACAAGGAGCAGCTGAAGAAGCTCCGCGCCAACGTGGACGTGCTGACGATGTCCGCGACGCCCATCCCTCGCACCCTGGAGATGGCCGTCACCGGCATCCGCGAGATGTCCACCATCACCACCCCGCCCGAGGAGCGGCACCCGGTCCTCACCTTCGTCGGCCCGTACGAGGAGAAGCAGATCGGCGCCGCGATCCGCCGCGAACTCCTCCGCGAGGGCCAGGTGTTCTACATCCACAACCGGGTCGAGTCCATCGACCGGGCCGCCGCTCGCCTGCGCGAGATCGTGCCCGAGGCGCGGATCGCGACGGCCCACGGCCAGATGTCGGAGCAGGCGCTGGAGCAGGTCGTCGTGGACTTCTGGGAGAAGAAGTTCGACGTGCTCGTCTCCACGACGATCGTCGAGTCCGGCATCGACATCTCCAACGCCAACACCCTGATCGTGGAGCGCGGCGACAACTTCGGCCTGTCGCAGCTGCACCAGCTGCGCGGCCGCGTCGGCCGGGGCCGCGAGCGCGGGTACGCGTACTTCCTGTACCCGCCGGAGAAGCCGCTCACGGAGACCGCGCACGAGCGGCTCGCGACGATCGCCCAGCACACGGAGATGGGCGCGGGCATGTACGTCGCCATGAAGGACCTGGAGATCCGCGGCGCGGGCAACCTGCTGGGCGGCGAGCAGTCCGGCCACATCGCCGGGGTCGGCTTCGACCTGTACGTACGGATGGTGGGCGAGGCCGTCGCCGACTACCGGGCGTCCCTGGAGGGCGGCGTGGAGGAGGAGCCGCCGCTGGAGGTCAAGATCGAGCTGCCGGTCGACGCGCACGTCCCGCACGACTACGCGCCCGGCGAGCGGCTGCGCCTCCAGGCGTACCGGGCCATCGCCTCCGCCAACTCGGAGGAGGACATCAAGGCCGTACGGGAGGAGCTGACGGACCGGTACGGCAAGCTTCCCGAGCCGGTCGAGAACCTGCTCCTCGTGGCAGGGCTGCGGATGCTGGCGCGGGCCTGCGGGGTCGGCGAGATCGTCCTGCAGGGCAGCAACATCCGCTTCGCGCCCGTGGAGCTGCGCGAGTCGCAGGAGCTGCGCCTGAAGCGGCTGTACCCGCGTACGGTCATCAAGGCCCCGGCCCACCAGATCCTGGTGCCGCGCCCCACGACCGGCACGATCGGCGGCAAGCCGGTGGTGGGCCGCGAACTGCTGGCGTGGACGGGCGAGTTCCTGACGACGATCCTGGGGTCGTAGGGGTCGTAGGGGTCGTAGAGGACGTAGCCAGGGGCTTCCCCAGGGGGTACGGGGAGCGGGGGCCTACGGGGGCCGGCGCGTGGCCTCCTAGGATCTCGACCATGCCGACCATCGCCAGCGCCGCCGCCCGCCGCCCCCTCGCCTTCGCGCTGGTGGCCGCCGCCCTCGCCGTCTCCGGGTGCGACGCGATTGGTCAGGGCGGGGGCTCCGGGGCGTCCAGTGGCTCCGGCGGCGGGGCGGCCGGTTCCGCGCTGGCCGCCGTCGAGACGCTGACCGTCAAGGGCCGGGCGCCGAGGACCGGTTACGAGCGGGAGAAGTTCGGCCGCCCCTGGGCGGACACGGACGGTAACGGCTGCGGGACCCGCGAGGACATCCTCGTACGGGACGCGACCGGCGTGCGCCACAAGGAGGGCGACCGCTGCAAGGTGGCGCGCGGGACCATCGCCGCCGACCCGTACACGGGGCGGCGCATCGAGTTCCGGCGCGGTGACGGCAAGGTGGACATAGACCACGTCGTGGCCCTGTCGGACGCCTGGCAGAAGGGCGCCCACCGGTGGGACGCGGACAAGCGGCTGCGGTTCGCCAACGACCCGCTGAACCTGCTGGCCGTGGACTCGTCCGCCAACCGCCGCAAGGGCGACGGCGACACGGCGACCTGGCTGCCGCCGTCGAAGGCGTACCGCTGCCCGTACGTGGCGCGGCAGGTCGCGGTGAAGAAGAAGTACGGGGTGTGGGTCACCGCCGCCGAACGGGACGCGATGCGGCGGGTCCTCAAGGGCTGCCCGGGCGAACCGCTGCCCCGGTCCTGACCGTTCCGGCCCCCTGACCATCCCGGCCCCTGACCGTGCCGGCTGGCCCGGCCGCCCGGTGCGCTGGCCTCCCGGCTGCCCGGGCCACTGGCCTTCCGGTCGCCCGACCGTACCGGCCGCCCGGGCCACTGGCCTCCCGGCTGCCCGGCCGCATGACCGTCCCGGCTGCCCCGCCGTCCCGGAAACCCCGTGGCGGCGCGAGCCGACGCGTGCCTAGCCTCGGCGTATGGATGTGAAGATCGTCAGTCTGGCCGAGCGGCCGGAACTGCTGGACGCGCTGTGGGCGATGCCCAACCTGTGGCCGGAGTTCATGCTCCAGGACCAGGTGTCGAACCTCGGCTACCCGTGGATGGTCACCGAGGCGCCCGAGTACGTGTCCCTGGCGCTGGACGCGGACGGACGGGTCGTGGCGCGGTCGTTCAGCGTGCCGTTCGCGCTGCGCGCCGAGGGGCGCGACGGGGTGCTGCCGACGCGGGGCTGGGACCAGGTGCTGGGATGGGCGATGGCGGACCGGCGGGCCGGCCGGGCGCCGGACACGGTGAGCGCCATCGAGATCGCGGTCGCCCGGGACATGCTGGGCCGGGGGCTGTCGGCGCGGATGCTCGCCGCGATGCGCGACAACGCCCGGGAGCGGGGCTTCACGGAGGTCGTGGCGCCGGTGCGGCCCAGCGGCAAGCACCTGGAGCCGCGCACGCCGATGGCCGAGTACGCGTTCCGTACGCGCCCGGAGGACGGGCTGCCGCACGACCCGTGGCTGAGGGTCCACGTCCGCGCGGGCGGTGTGATCGACTCGGTCGCCCCGGCGTCCATGACGATCGGCGGGGCCGTGGAGGCGTGGCGGGAGTGGACCGGCCTGCCGTTCGACGAGGACGGGCCGGTGGAGGTGCCGTTCGCGCTGACACCGGTCCGCTGCGAGGCGTCGCACGGGTACGCGGTGTACGTCGAGCCGAACGTATGGGTGCGCCACCGGGTGTGAACCCGGCGGCACGTGCCCGGAGAACAGCGGTGTGCGGCGTGCGGGGGCCGCACGCCGCACACCCCGTACGGGGCATTCGGCTCAGAACTTGAGCTCCCACTGCTGGGCCTCGTAGTCCAGGCCCGGGGTGACCTCGACGGTGAGCGTCTTGGCGTCGGCCGGGACGCTGAAGGCGAAGACGCCGGTGGCCTTCTTGCCGGGCGCGACCGAGCCGGTCACACCGTCCAGGCCCTCGTCGAAGATCTGCTCGGCGGTGACGCCCGCCTCGCCCGCGCGGGCCTCCAGGATCACCGTGTCGGCGTTGAACTTCTCCTTGCTGCCGTTCTCGATGAGGAGGGTGACCTTGTACGCCTTGTTGCCCTTGGTGTGGCCGACGTTGTACTCGCTCGGCTCGAAGGACTTCGCCGCGGACAGGCTGATCTGAAGGTCGTCGTCGTAGACGATCGCCTCGTCGGCGGCCAGCAGTTCGGGCACCGCGGCGCCGTCCGTGCCGTCCGTGCCGCCCGCGTCACCCGCGGCGGCCGAGCCCTTGTCGGCGCCCGTCGGTGCCGGGGCGGTCCTCGACAGCTCCTTGTTGACGTCGTCCACCACCTTGTCGACGGCCATGGCGGTCATGATGCCGAACACGATGGAGAGGATCAGGCCGATCAGGCCGAGGATGGTGCCGGAGATCGCCACGCCCTTGTTGGTGGCGGCGCCGCGCTTGGCACGGCCCATGCCGACCGCGCCCAGGATCAGGCCCAGCAGGGCGAGGATGCCGCCCAGCCAGAACAGCAGCGGGATGATCGCGAAGATCACGCCCAGGATGCCGAGCACCAGGCCGGCCGTGCCGAGAATCAGACCAGACCTTGTGAACCGAGTCAACACGATTTCACTTCACTGTCTTTACTCACACTGTGAAACGATGTCAGGGGATGACCGCCCATAGGATGCGGACACATCGCGGACGGAGGGAGCGGCCGACGTGCCGGACAACGCGAACGCAGCAGAGGTGACCGCCGCCGAGATCGCCAGACTGGCCGGAGTCGGGCGCGCCGCCGTGAGCAACTGGCGCCGCCGCCACCCCGACTTCCCCAAGCCCGTCGGCGGCACCGAGACCAGCCCGTCGTTCGCGCTGACCGACGTCGAGGACTGGCTGCGCGCCCAGGGCAAACTCGCCGAAGTGCCCCTGCGGGAAAGGGTCTGGCAGCAGGTCGCGGGACACCCCGGAGGTGCGGCCACCGCCCTCGTCCACACGGGCTGCGCGCTCCTCCTCGTCCATGAGCACCCCGCCCTGTGGCCCGCCGGGGACCGGGTCTCCGACGACCACCTCGCCGCGCTCATGCCCCCCGTCCTCGACCGCGCCCTCACCACGCGCCTGGGCTCCCGCCGCCCCGTCGCCACGCCCACCGCCGAGGCGCTCGCCCCGTCCGTGCCGCTGCTGCGCGCCGCCGTCGAACTCGCCGCCGACACGGGGGGCGCCCCGGCCGCGTACGAGTTCCTGATCGGCCGCCACCTCGACGCCGCTCCCCGCCACTTCACCCTGACGCCACCCGGCCCCGCGGCCCTCATGGCCGCGCTCGCCGCCCCGCCCGGCCGCGTCGAGCGTCCCACCGTCCTCGACCCCGCGTGCGGTACGGGTGCCCTGCTGCGCGCCGTCGAGGCGCCCGCCGCCCTCTACGCCCAGGAGGCCGACCCCGACCTGGCCGCCCTCAGCGCGCTGCGCCTCGCCCTGCACACCGGCGCCGAGCTGCACGCGCGCGCGGGGGACGCCCTGCGGGCCGACGCCCACCCGCACCTGGCCGCCGACGCGGTCCTGTGCCACCCGCCGTTCAACGAACGCAACTGGGGCCACGAGGAACTGGCCTACGACCCGCGCTGGGAGTACGGCTTCCCCGCCCGCACGGAGTCCGAGCTCGCCTGGGTGCAGCACGCCCTCGCCCGCCTGCGCCCCGGCGGCACCGCCGTACTGCTCATGCCGCCCGCCGCCGCGTCCCGCCGCTCGGGCCGCCGCATCCGCGCCGACCTGCTGCGGCGCGGCGCCCTCCGCGCGGTCGTCGCCCTTCCGGCCGGCGCCGCGCCCCCGTACGGCATCCCGCTCCACCTGTGGGTGCTGCGCAAGCCGGGCGCCGCCTCACCGTCGCCGGAACTGCTGCTCGTCGACACATCCACGTGCGGCGCGGCCGGGCGCGACCGGCTCGACTGGCAGGCCGTCCACACCGCCGTACTGGACGCGTGGAAGCCGTTCGACCGGCACGGCACCGCGCCGCAGCGGCCCGGCATCAGCCGCTCCGTGCCCGTCATCGACCTGCTGGACGACGACGTGGACCTGGCGCCCGCCCGCCACCTGCCGCCCCCCGCGGCGAGCGGCGGCGCGGCCGAGCTGGCCACCGTCGCCGACCGTCTGGCCGCGCAGCTGCGCCGTACCGCCGAACTCACCCCGCCGCCCGGCCGCATCACCGCGGCCGAGCCCGCACCGGCACCCGTCACGGGCACGGGGGCCCGGGCACCCGGCGTCACGGTCGGGGAACTCGCCCGCAGCGGGGCCCTGCGCCTCCACGCGGGCGGCACGGGCACCGCTCCGGCGTCCGGCACCGGGTTCGGCTCCCGCACCGGCGCCCGTACGCCGGCCGCCCGCCCCCGTGTCCTCACCGAGCAGGACGTCCTCACCGGCCAGGAGCCCAGCGGCACACTTCCCGAAGGCGCGGGCGGTGAGGACCCCGTGCTGCTGCGCACCGGCGACGTCGTCGTCCCCGTCCTCGGCGGCGGCCCCGTCGCGCGCGTGGTGGACGAGTCCGCCGCCGGTGCCGCCCTGGGGCGCAACCTGCACCTCCTGCGCCCCGACCCGGCCGCGCTCGACCCCTGGTTCCTCGCCGGATTCCTGCGCGGCACCGCCAACCAGCGGCAGGCCAGCAGTTACGCCTCCACCGCGACCCGCGTGGACGTGCGCCGCCTCCAACTGCCGCGCCTCCCGCTGGCCGAGCAGCGCCGGTACGGCGAACGGTTCCGCGCGCTCGCCGAGTTCGAACAGGCCCTGCGCCAGGTGGGCCGCCTGGGCGAGCGGCTGGTGCGCGGCATGTACGACGGGCTGACGGACGGCACGCTGGAGGCGTGACCGGGCGGGTGCGCGGGTGTGCGGGCGCCGAGGGCGTGCGCGGGGGTGTACGTGGGCCGGGCGAGCGGGCGCGGGGGCGTACGCGGTGGCGGCCGGGAACGTGCGGGGTTTGCGGGCGCCGGGCGTGCGCGGGGCCGGGCGTGAGCGTGCGGGTGTGCGCGGGGCCGGGCGTGAGCGTGCGGGTGTGCGCGGGGGTGAGCAACGGCACGGCAGTTCCGTGCAACCCTGCGGCCCTTGTCGGTGTCGCTGTATACGCTCGTCCCCGTAACCGCATCCGACATCCGTTCGTCTCCCCCCACCCGGCCTCCTGGAGGAGCCATGTACGGCCCCGGCCCCGGCCTCGTGCCACCGCGGCGTGGCACGCCGACCCATGTCATATGGCTCCGCGTGCTCTTCGCCGTGCTGCCGCTGCTGAGCTGCGGCTTCCTCACGGGCGGGGCGATGCTGCGGCTGGCGCTCGTGACCCGGCGGTCCCGCGACTGGTGGCTGTTCGGCGTCTCCGTGGTCCTCACGCTGACGACGATCGTCCTCATGCCGGAGGACACCGAGTCCCTCCAGGCCAACCTGGCGGCGGGCGGGCTGCTGCTCAACGCCGCCGCGTTCACCGGGTACTTCCTCTACGCGGACATCCGCCACTTCGACGGGAGCGCGTCCGGCCCGGCCGCCCCCGCGGGCCCCTCGCCGTACGCGACGACGTTCCCCACCGGCCCGGCGTCCGGCCCCGCCCCCGGCTACGGGTACCCGGCGCCGCAGGGCCAGGGGTACCCGGGCATACCCACGCCGGTGCCCTCCCCGTACGCCCAGCCCCAGCCCGCCGCCACGGTCCAGCCGCCCGTGACGGTCCAGCCGCAGCCGCAGCCGCAGCCGCAGCCGCAGCCGCAGCCGCAGCCGCAGCCGCAGACCCAGCCCGGCCCGCCCGCGGGGCCCCGGATCGACCAGGTCCGCGCCGAGCTGGACGAGCTGAGCGACCTCCTCAGAAGGGACGACGGCACCCGGTGAACGGACGGGTCATCACCGGCCGGTACGAGCTGGCCACGCTCATCGGCCAGGGCGGCATGGGCCAGGTCTGGACGGCGTACGACCGGCGCCTGGACCGCCGCGTGGCCGTGAAGCTGCTGCGGCCCGACCACATGGCCGCCGCCACCGTCGCGGAGGACATGCGCCGCCGCTTCGTCCGCGAGTGCCGGGTCACCGCGCAGGTCTCCCACCCCGGCCTGGTCACCGTGCACGACGCGGGCAGCGACGGTGACGACCTGTACCTGGTCATGCAGTACGTGGAGGGCGCCGACCTCTCCGACCACCTGGCGGAGCACGAGCCGTACCCCTGGCAGTGGGCCGTCTCGGTGGCCGCGCAGATGTGCGCCGTGCTGGCCGCCGTCCACGCCGTGCCGATCGTCCACCGCGACCTGAAGCCGCGCAACGTGATGGTGAAGCCCGACGGCACGATCACCGTCCTCGACCTGGGCGTCGCGTCCGTCCTGGACACCGACACGACGCGCCTCACGCACACCGGCTCGCCCATCGGCAGCCCCGCCTACATGGCGCCCGAGCAGGCCATGGGCGGCGCCGTCGGACCGTACACGGACCTGTACGCGCTCGGCATCGTCCTGCACGAACTCCTCAGCGGGAACGTGCCTTTCGCGGGCTCCACCGCCCTGGGCGTCCTCCACCGCCACCTGTACGAGCCGCCGCCGCCCATCCGGTCCATCCGCCCCGACACCCCCGAGGCCCTGGAGGCCCTCGTGCTGCGGCTCCTCGCGAAGGACCCGCAGCACCGGCCGTCCGGCGCGCAGGAGGTGTACGAGGCGCTCGCCCCGCTGCTGCCCTCGCGCGCCGCCGGGCCGACCGGGCCCATGGACCCCACCCGGCCGTTCACCCGGCCCCTCGCGCCCTGGCCCGAGCGTGCCTCGGCGCCCGCCCCGGCGGTGCACGTCCCGCCGCCCCCGACCGCCCCGCCGCCGGGCACGCCGGGCATGTCCGCGACCGGTACGGGAAGCGGTGTGCCCGCCGCGGGACGGCCCGACGTGGCCGCCGCCGTGGACGAGGTGAAGCGGCTGCTGGGCGAGGGCCGCATCACGCAGGCCGTGGACATCCTCGGCGCGATCCTCCCGGCCGCAGCGGCCGAGCACGGCGAGCAGTCGCACGTGGTGCGGGTCCTGCGCAAGCAGTACGCGACGACCCTGATGGACGACGGCCAGTACCGGCGCGCCCTGCCGGAGCTGCGCCGCCTCGCCGCCGACCGGGAGGCCGAGGCGGGCCCGGCCGACCCGCAGACCCTCCAGTACCGGCACGACGTGGCGCTCTGCCTGGAGCATCTGGGCCAGGCGGCGGAGGCGCTCGCCGAGTACCGGGCGATCCTGCCGTACCACGAGAGCGCCCGGCAGCAGCCCGGCGCCGACCCGAGCCGGGCGTTCGGCATCCGGCACCGGATCGGGCACCTGCTGCTGACCATGGGCGACCACTCGGGGGCGCACCAGCAGCTCCAGAACCTGCTGTACGACACGGAGCGCGCCTACGGGCCGTACCACCCGCTGGCGGGCGAACTCCGCCGGGCGCTCACCCACCAGCAGCAGATCCGCACCCACTGACCGCGCCCCGCGCCCCCGGCCCCGGCGGTGCACGTCCCGCCGCCCCCGCGTGAGCCAGGGGCTCACCGCCCCGCGTGACCTACAGGGCCGGGGCGCAGTACACGGAGTCGGCCACCTGGCCGAGGGGCCGGAGCCCGGGGCCGGGCGCCGGGTCCGCCGGGGCGACCAGCACCGCGCCCGGGCCCGCCAGCCCCTGCGCCCCCTCGTGCGGGGCGTCCAGGAGCAGCACGCCGTACCGCCGCTCCCGCACCTCGGGCGCGTCGAGGCCGCCCCGCACCAGCCGCACGTCCTGCGAACCGGCCCCGCCCAGCGCCAGGTTGCCCCGCACCACGTCCTCGTCCCCCGGGTCGAGCAGCGTCAGCCGCGCCTCCACCCCGTGCCGCCGCAGCATCCGCCGCAGCGCCGCCGCGAACAGCCCGTGCCGCGACCCGGCCTCCAGCACCTCCACCACACCCCCCGGACCGGTCTCCGCACCCGCCGCCACCAGCAACGGCACCGCCGCCAGGCGGCCGCACACGTCGGACACCGTCCCGCCGATCCCGCCGGTCCCCAGCGCCTCCAGCGCCACGAGGTGCCGGTACGCCACCGTGATGTCGCCCCGCGCCCGCTCGTCCGCCGCGCCCGTCACCGTACGGACCTCGCCGACGAGCCGGTCCACCTGCGTGGGCGTCGGCATCCGGTGAGCGTCACGCCCGGCGTGGTCGAGCAGCAGCCCGAGCCCGTAGCTCTGCCGCCGCAGATCGGCGACCTCGTGGTGCAGGGCGTCCAGGTCCTTCTGGAACGCGTGCGTGATGTGCTCCATGCGCTGCTCGACCAGGGTGACGGCGGGCCGCAGCAGCCGCCTCGTCAGCGGGTTGCTCAGAAGAGAGGGCATGCGGGGCAAGCTACGCCGCACCGGCAGGTTCCCGGGAGACGGCACGGTGGTGCACGGGTGAAGTCTTGGTGGCGTACGGGCGACGCGCACGCCGTACGCGCGCGGCGACCGCAGCCAGCACCACCAGCGCCCCCGCCCCGGCCGCAGCGCCGCCCCGCAGCCCCGGCGTGCGGAACGCGCAGCTCACCGACCGCTCGCCCGGCGCCACCTCCACGGCCACCAGCCCCAGATGCTCCCCGGCCGGGCGGCCCTGGCACCGCCACCCGGCGATGCGGGGCGCCGAAAGGACCGCCACCCCGTGGGCGTCCGGCGGGAGCGTGGCCCGCACCTCGTCGCCGTCGACCCGTACGTCCACCGCCGCCCCCGCCCGCAGCCGCGCGACCGCCTCGCTCAGCCGCCCCCGGTCCAGGCAGCCGACGGCGCCGTCGGGCACGGCGCCCCGGCCCCGCCACTCCACGCGCGTGCCCGCCACGCGCTGGGTGCCGAGGGGGGTCATGGCGGCCCGCCGCTTGGGCAGCCCGCCGCGAAGCTCGGCCGGCCTGCCCGTACCGCCGAGACGCGCCGTGCCGGTGAAGTCGGGCGCCCAGGCGAAGACGTCGCTGCCGACCGGGCACACGCCATCCGCGGGGAGGTCGTAGACGCGCGACCCGAGCAGCAGCTCCTGGTTACGGAACGCGGAAGCGCCGTACCGGAGTTCCCGCCCCGTGCCGGGACCCGCGACCCCCGTGCCCGCACCCGCGTCCCCGGCGCCCGCACCCGCCTCCGCGACGCCCTCCGCCCGTACCGTCACCAGCGGCAGCCGCTCGTCCGTCCGCGTCAGCACCCCGTCCCGCCAGCGCGCGCCCACCGCGAACAGCGCGTCCGTGACCGGGTTGTCGAGGCTCTGGAGGTTCCGGCCGTGCGACGTCCAGCCGCCGCCGAGAGCCGCCAGGGTCCGCGTCCACACCTCGGGCGTGTGGCTGCTGTAGTACGCGGCGCCCTGCCCGCCCAGCAGCAGCGGGTCGTTGCCGGTGAGCTGCGGGCGCCCCGGATCGGTCCGGTACGCGGGCCACCCGTCCGCGCCCCGCACCGCCGCCGCCCGCGCGTCGTGCGCGGCGCCCCACGCCGGGTAGTCGTCCAGCCGCGCGGGCCGCTCCCGGTCGGCGTACGCCGTGGTCGCCGCGGCCGGCACGACCACGCTGACCGCCAACAGCGCGCCCCCCACCCCCCGTACAACCGGACGCCCACGCCCCCGAGCCCCGCCGGCCCCGGCCCCCGCCCGTCCCGCACCACTCGCCGCCCTCAACAGCACCACGGCCCCCACCGCCACGACCCCTCCCGCCCCGAACAGCCCGTACGCCGCGCCCGTCACCAGCCCGCTCCCCGAGGCCACCGCCGCGACCACGCCCAGCAGCGCCGCCCCGCCCAGCAGCGCCCGCCACCCCGGCCAGCCGCCCGCCGCCACGCCCGTCCACGCGGCCATCACCACGACACCGGCCAGCACGAACGTCTGCCGGTACGGGCTGCCGTTCGGTGTGGCGAACACATGCCACACCAGGTGCGTCGGCTCCCACTGCGCCGACAGCAGCACCCCCGCCACCAGCCCGCCCCACACGAGCCGCTCCCGCCCGTCCACCGCCCGGTGGAACGGCAGCGCGGCCGCCAGCAGCAGCGCCCCGGCGCCCAGGAACAGCGCGGGCGTGAAGAAGCTGTACGTCGCCGGGAGCACCCGCGCGGCCACGTCAGCCCACTCCGCCGCCTCGAACCGGCGCGTCCACCCCGGATACGCGTGCCGCGACCCCAGGAACACCGGCACCAGCACGGGCCCGGCGAGGCACACCCCCAGCACCACCGTCCCCACCGCCCGCGCCCACACCCGCACCACCCCGCGAGCCCCACGGCCCTCCACCACCCCCGAAGCCCCCGCTCCCGAAGCCCCCGCCCCAGGTAGCCCGGCCCCCGTCCCCGGAAGTCCAGCGCCACCCCCCGCCCCCAGCCGCGCGGCCAGCACCAGCGCCGCGCCCAGCGTCGCCATGTACGCGGTGTAGAAGTTCGCCGCCCAGCACAGGGCCACCACCACCGGCCCCAGCAGCGGCCGCCGCCCCTCCCGCACCCACTCCACGACCAGGCACAGCAGCGGGAAGGCGACCAGCCCGTCCAGCCACATCGGGTTGTACGACGCCTCCACGACCGCCCAGCCGCACAGCGCGTACGCCGCGCCCAGCACGGCCGCGCCCCACCGGCTGCCCCGCCGCTGCCGCAGCAGCACCACCGCCATGGCAGCCGCCGCCGAGCCCAGCTTCAACACGGTCACCACGTACACGGCCAGGTCGATCCGCTCGCGCGGGAACGCGGCGACCAGCACCGCGAACGGGCTCGTCAGATACGTGCCCAGGTCGGGCAGCAGGCTGGTCCCGTACCCCGACCGCCAGTTCAGCAGCGTCCCGCCCCCGGCCCGCCCGTGCAGCAGGTCCCACAGGTGGGCGTGGAACGGCACGAACTGGTTGCCGAGGTCGTTGACGGCACGCGTACGCGGCCCGAAGGGGAAGGTCCGGGCCACGGCGTCACCGGCGCACACCGCCACCACGGCGAACAGCGCGGACAGCGCGCCGCACACGGCCGCGCCGGAGGCGGACGGCCGCGCGGACGGAAGGGTACGGGACTCGGCCACGCCCCCGAATATGGCACCGGAGAACCGCCGACTCGGCTGCCCCGTAAACGAGTTCACCCAATGGCCGCCTGCCCGCCACAAAGCGGGTCCGCACCCGACACGCACGGCCGTTTCCGTTTACCGCGTGCTGATCTCGATAGTGGTGCCCTGCTTCGACGAAGAGGAGATCATCGCCCGGTTCCACGAGCACGTCACCACGGAATTGGGCCGCCTCGCGGTGGACTTCGAACTCGTCTACGTGGACGACGGAAGCCGTGACGGCACCCTGGAGATCCTCCAGGAGCGGGCCGCCGCGGACCCCCGCGTCCGGTACGTCTCCTTCAGCCGCAACTTCGGCAAGGAGGCCGCCATGCTCGCCGGGCTGCGCCACGCCACCGGCGACGCGGTCGTCCTCATGGACGCCGACCTCCAGCACCCGCCGCGCCTCGTCGGCCGCATGCTGGAGCTGCACGCCGAGGGGTACGACCAGGTCGTCGCCCGCCGGACCCGCGACGGCGACCGCGTCACCCGCACCCTGCTCGCCCGCGGCTACTACCGGGTGATCAACCGGCTCGTGGACGTGGAGCTGACCGACGGCGTCGGCGACTTCCGGCTGCTGTCCCGCAGGGCCGTCGAAGCGGTGCTCGAACTCACCGAGTACAACCGTTTCTCGAAAGGGATCTTCGCCTGGGTCGGTTTCCCCACCACCACCTTCGAGTACCGGAACGAGACCCGCGAGCAGGGCCGCTCGAAATGGACGTTCCGCAAACTCCTCAACTACGGCCTCGACGGTCTGCTCTCCTTCAACGACAAACCGCTGCGCGCCGCACTCCACCTGGGCCTCGTCCTCGTCTCCACCGCCGCCCTCTACGCCGCGTGGATCGTCGGCGACGCCCTCCTCAACGGCGTGGACACCCCCGGATACGTCACCCTCCTGGTCGCCGTCACCGCCCTCGCCGGTGTCCAGATGGTCATGCTCGGCCTGATCGGGGAGTATGTGGGCCGTATCTACTACGAGGTGAAGCGGCGCCCCCACTTCCTGGTGAAGGCGACGAACACCGGCGCGGCACCGCGCACCCGACCGTCCCCAGGGGAGTTCAGCCGAAGATGACCGGCGTCAGCGGCCAGATCGTCAGGTTCGCCCTGGTCGGGGTGGTGAACACCGGTACGTACTACGGCTGCTACCTGCTGCTCCTCGCGTGCGGCCTGCCGTACGTCGCCGCGCACGTCGTGGCGTTCCTGCTGTCGATGACCGGCTCGTTCTTCCTCACCAGCTACTTCACCTACCGCACCCGCCCCACCTGGCGGAAGTTCCTGCTGTTCCCGCTCACCAACGCGGCCAACTTCGTGATCACCACCCTCGGGGTGTGGCTGCTGGTCGGCATCGCGGGAATGTCCAGCCGGTACGCGCCGCTGCTCGCCGCCGCGGCCGCGATCCCCGTCACGTTCGTCGTCTCCCGGACGATCATGCTGCGGCCCGAGAACCCGAAGGACCGTGACTCGTTGGCAGAAGTGGCTCCGAAGTAGTGGCCCGGGCCACAGCCACTGCATACCATCGATCACCGCAAGGTCGTTGACACTGACGTACGACCCACGCCGGGAGGCCCCCTTTGCACCGCCGCCGTCGCACCGCGCTCTCCGTCTCCGCCGCCCTCGTCGTCGCGGCCCCCCTCCTCACCGCCTGCGGCAGCGACGCCCACCCGGGCGCGGCCGCCGTCGTCGGCGGACAGCGGATCGAGACGGCCGCGCTCCAGGCGCAGGTCCGGGACGTCCGCACGGCGCAGGAGGCGTCGCCGCAGGCCGAGCAGCTGATCCGCGCCACGGGAGACCTCAGCCGCGAGAAGCTCAACGGGATGATCTTCGACCGGGTGGTGGAGAAGGTCGCCGCCGACTCCGGGATCACCGTCAGCCGCAAGGAGATCCAGCAGACGCGGCGCGCCGCCGCCCGCCAGTACGGAGGGGACGCGCAGCTCGCCGCGATGCTCCTCCAGCAGCAGGGCACCGCCCCCGACGAGATCGACGACGTCGTCCGGCGGAACATCCTCATGAACAAGATCGCCGAGAAGCACGGCGTGACCAACAGCCCCGAGGGCCAGAAGAAGCTCGCCGACCTGTTCGGCAGCGCGTCCAGGGCCCTCGGCATCGACGTGAACCCCCGGTACGGCACCTGGGACCACGACAAGATCCAGCTCGGCCGCTACCAGGCGCCGTGGCTCCGCCAGGTCACCCAGGACCCGGCCGCCGCCCCGACGGGCCTGTAGGACCGGGCGGCGGGTTCGAGGGGCGTCCGGGACCGGCGGTAGGTTCGAGGGGTGAACGCTCAAGCCGCAGACACCCCCGGCACCGGCCGCATCGTCCTCCTCACCACCAGCCACCGGGTCGCGCCCGGCGTGCTGTCCTGGCCGGCGTGGCAGACCCTGCACGCCGCCGACGAGGTCCTGTGCCCCGACCCGGCCCACCCGCAGCTGCCGTACCTCCGCGAGGCCGGGGTCGCCGTCGAGACCGCCGCGCCCACCGCCCGGGAGCTGGTGGACGCGTGCGCCGGGGACCGTACGGTCGTCGTCGTCGCGTCCGGCGAGGGCGACCAGGCGCTCACCGACGGCCTGGCCCGCCTCGCCGGGTCCGGCCGCGTCGCCATGCCCGACCTGGAGCTGCTGCCCGGCTCGTACGACCTGCCCGGCGCGCGCCTGCTGGACCTGGTCGAGGTGATGGACCGAATCCGCCGCGAGTGCCCCTGGTCGTCCCGCCAGACGCACCAGGGCCTCGCCAAGTACGCCATCGAGGAGGCGTACGAGCTGGTCGAGGCCATCGAGGACGGCGACCGGGAGGAGCTGCGCGAGGAGCTGGGCGACGTGCTCCTCCAAGTCGTCTTCCACGCCCGGATCGCCGAGGAGGCGGACGACGAGCCGTTCTCGCTGGACGACGTGGCGGGCGGCCTGGTCGAGAAGCTCATCCACCGGCACCCGCACGTCTTCGGCGACGCGACCGCCGAGACGCCCGAGCAGGTCAAGGAGCACTGGCTGCGCACCAAGGCCCTCGAGAAGCAGCGCACCTCCGTCACGGACGGCATCCCGCTGGGGCAGCCGGGCCTCGCGCTGGCGGCGAAGCTCGCGAGCCGCGTCCGCACGGCGGGCATGGACGTGCCGCCCCCGTCCGGCGAGGGCGTCGGCTACGCCCTGCTGGAGATGGCCGCCCGCGCGGAGGCCGAGGGCGTGGACCCGGAAGCGGCCCTGCGGGCGGCGGCCCGCGCCTACCGCGACACGATCCGCGCGGCGGAGGGCCACGACGCTGGGTAACGTGACGGTGGCCGTACGGGGCGGGTGAGTCGGGGGAGGACCGGTGGGCGTGGGGGAGCTGCGCGAGGGGGACTTCGACGCCCTGGTGAGGGTGTTGAAGTCGGACGACTACCTGGGGCTGATGGAGCGCCTGAGCGTCCTCGACCCCGAGGGCGCGCTGGGCTTCGACCTGCTGGCCAGCCAGGTCCGGCTGGCCGTCTCCGACGAGGCCGCCAGGTCCCGCGCGGAGTCGTGGCTGCGACGGGCGGCCCCCCGCGACCCCCGGGTGCTCGACGCGATCCGGACGTACGCGGGGGAGCCGACGCCCGTGGGGTTTGGCCCCGTGGGTCCCGTCCCTGTGGGGCCCGCCGTCCGCAACACGGTGTCGGACAGCGCGGCGGGGAACATCGTGCAGGCGCACACCGTCGAGCAGGTCAACTTCTACGTGGCCCCGCCCGACCCGGCCCTCTGGCTGGACGCTGCGACGGTGGACCCGCACGCGCTGGGCGCCCCGCACGAGGGCCCGTACATCCGCCGTGACCGGGACGCGGACCTCGGCCCGGAGCGGCGGGACGGCTTCCTGCTGATCACCGGCCCGCCGCTGTCCGGCAGGACCACCACCGCCTGGGCGTATGTACGGCGGCTCCCGCCCGGAACAGAGGTCTGCGTCCCGCCGCCCGGCACGGACCTGCGGGCGCTGCCCGAGCGCATCGCCGCCCGGAAGTCCCCCTGCGTGCTGTGGCTCGACGACTTGGAGCGGTACGTGGAGGGCCTGGACGCCGCCCTGCTGTCGCGCCTCATCGCCATGGGCGTCCGGATCGTCGCCACGATGACCGACGCGGCGTACGACGAGCACCGCTTCGGCACCCCGGCGACGGCCCGCGTACTGAGCCGGGCGCGGGTGGTGGAACTGGAGCTGGAGTGGAGCGAGGACGAGTTCGACCGGATAGAGGAGGCCGGCGACCCGCGCTTCGAAGCGTTGACGGATTGGTGCGGTGACCTGCGCGTCACCGAGTACCTCGCCGTCGGCCCTCACCTGTGGGCGGAGTGGCGCAGGGCCGGGCGCCCCTCAGGCAATCAGCCTGGTCACCAGCTCGTGCGCGCCGTTCTCGACCTCATGCGGTGCGGGATGTCCGGCGCGCCGCGCGAATTGGCCCGCGCCGTCTACGAGATGTACGCCCCGGAACACACCGACGCATTCGACGCCGCCCTCGCCTGGGCGGTGCGCCCGCGCCATGGAGTGACCGGCCTGCTGGTCGAGTCAACCGAGGCGGGCGGGCTGGTCGGCTACGGCTACCTGGTCGGTGAGGCGATCCAATCCGACGAGCTGCCCCCGGTCCCGTACGAGACATGGGATCTGGCCGTTGCCCAAGGTGGGCAGCTGGTTACCCACCTCGCAACCGTGCACTTCCGCACGGGCGCCAAATCAGGCGACCCCGAAGCCATGTACCGCCTGGCCCGCCTCACCGACGACGAGGAGTGGCTGCGCAAGGCCGCCGACGCGGGCCACACGGCCGCCGCCGCGGACCTGGGGCGGGCGCTGGCCGACCGGGGCGAGGCGCGGGCGGCGGAGCACTACCTGGAGAAGGCAGCCGATGCGGGCGACGCGCGCGCCGCGACTCTGCTGGGCAAGTTGCTGCGGGACCGGGCGGAGGGGTGGTGGAGCGCGGCTGCACGACAGGGAGATCACGAGGCGGCATCCCACCTCGCCACCCTGTTGCTCGGGCGCGGCAAGGTGGATGAGGCATACATCCGCAGCTATCAAGCGCTCCACACCAGCTCCGCGCAGTCATCGGCCCTCTGCGGTGCTATACACCGTTTCTGGCAGCAGGAGGAAACGGCCCAGGTATGGTTCGACCGCGCCGCCGCAGCGGGAGACGACACGTGGAGCGCGGACGCCTTCGGCCCAGCGATGTCCATCAGTGACGAGGAAGAACAGCTGCGCGTGGAGTGCGCGGATGCGGACGCCGACGTTCTGGGCATCCACGTGACCCACGTAGGCGCTTTCCTTGAGAAGCACGGTCGTGTCGACGAAGCCCGCACCTGGTACCAGAAGGGCTTCGAGCTGGGGGACGCCTACGCCGCCTTCCGCCTCGCCCGCCTCCGGGAGCAGGGGGGCGACGAGGACGGCGCCGCCCACTGGATGCGCAAGGCCGCCGACGCCGGGCATCCGGGTGCCGTGAAGGCGCTCGGCGGCGGGGCGGATACCGTCGAGGGGTGAACGCCGCGAACGACCCCGCCACGCCCCCCGAGCTCTTCACCTGGGAGTTCGCCACCGACCCGTACCCGGCGTACGCCTGGCTGCGGGAGCACGCGCCGGTGCACCGCACGCGGCTGCCCAGCGGGGTCGAGGCGTGGCTGGTCACCCGGTACGCCGACGCGAAGCAGGCGCTCGCGGACCAGCGGCTCAGCAAGAACCCCGCGCACCACGACGAGCCCGCCCACGCCAAGGGCAAGACGGGCATTCCGGGGGAGCGCAAGGCGGAGCTGATGACGCACCTGCTGAACATCGACCCGCCGGACCACACCCGGCTGCGGCGGCTCGTGTCGAAGGCGTTCACGCCCCGCCGGGTCGCGGAGTTCGCGCCGCGCGTGCAGGAGCTGACGGACCGTCTGATCGACGGTTTCGCAACAAAAGGCGAGGCGGACCTCATCCATGAGTTCGCCTTCCCCCTCCCCATTTACGCGATTTGCGACATGCTCGGGGTGCCCGCCGAGGACCAGGACGACTTCCGGGACTGGGCCGGGCAGATGATCCGGCACGGCGGCGGCCCGCGCGGCGGGGTCGCGCGGGCCGTGAAGCGGATGCGGGCGTACCTGGTGGACCTGATCCACCGCAAGCGCGGCGACCTCGGCGACGACCTGATCTCCGGCCTGATCCGCGCCTCCGACCACGGCGAGCACCTCACCGAGAACGAGGCCGCCGCGATGGCGTTCATCCTCCTGTTCGCGGGCTTCGAGACGACCGTGAACCTCATCGGTAACGGCACGTACGCGCTGCTCCGCAACCCCGCCGAACGGGCCCGCCTCCAGGCGTCCCTGGCCGCCGGGGAGACGGACCTGCTGGCCACCGGGGTGGAGGAACTGCTCCGCTACGACGGGCCGGTCGAGCTGGCGACCTGGCGTTTCGCGACCGAGCCGCTCACCGTCGGCGGGCAGCGGATCGAGGCGGGCGACCCCGTCCTCGTCGTCCTCGCGGCGGCGGACCGGGACCCGGCGCGGTTCGACGACCCGGACACCCTGGACCTCGGGCGGCGCGACAACCAGCACCTGGGGTACGGGCACGGCATCCACTACTGCCTCGGCGCGCCCCTCGCCCGGCTGGAGGGGCAGGCCGCGCTGGCCACGCTCCTGACCCGGCTCCCCGACCTGCGTCTCGCCGCCGAACCGGACGAACTGCGGTGGCGCGGCGGGCTCATCATGCGCGGACTGAGGACCCTCCCGGTGGCCTTTACACCCGAATCACGCCCATGAGAACTGACGTTCCGTCAGTTCTGTGATGTTCACGTGATCCCCGCTGCATCGACTTGTGACTGACGTTCGAATGCCGCTACGTTCACCGTCACCTCAGCAGTCACGCGAAAGGTCCAACGCATGCGCTCCGGGAACGGACGACACCGTCGCCCCCGTCAAGCTCCCGCCCTCGTCGTCGCCGCGGGCGTGACCGGATCAGCGATCGCCCTGCCGCTGCTCGGCGCGGGCACCGCGTCCGCCGCCGACGCCGCCACCTGGGACCGCGTCGCAGAATGCGAGACCGGTGGCATGTGGAGCGCCGACCTCGGCAACGGGTACTACGGCGGCCTCCAGCTGTCGCAGGAGACATGGCAGGCGTACGGCGGCACGGCCTACGCGCCGCGCGCCGACCTCGCCAGCCGCTCCGAGCAGATAGCCGTCGCGGAGAAGGTCTACGCCGCCCAGGGCTCCGCCGCCTGGGAGACCTGCGCGCCCATCGCGAACCTCGGCGGCGCGGGCGACGACTCCGCCCCGGCCGAGACCGCCCCCGACGCGACGCCCGACCCCACCGCGGACACGGGAACCGACGCCGGCGCCGACAAGCCCGCCACGGGCGAGCAGCCCACCGCGCCGGGCGACAGCCCGGCCGGCACCGAGGGCTCCACCGGCTCCGGCGCGACCGGGCTGCCCGGCGAGCCCACCGCGCCCGCCACCCCCGACGCGACGGCCTCCCCGACCGCGCCCACGGCGCCCTCCACCGGCCCGGCCGCGCCCGACGGGACGCCCACGGCCGAGGACGGCACGGGCACCCCCGCGTCCGGCACCGGCAAGCACCGCGGCGAACCCGCCAAGGAAGAGGCCGGGACCGTCCCGGCACTTCCGGGCGGAACGGACGAGACCACCGGGACCGGCAATCCGGCCGAGGGCCGCGAATCCGGCGGGCACGCCTCGCGCGGTGACGGAACGGCACGTACCGGGGCCGGCCTCGCCCCCGACGGTACGTACACCGTCCAGCCCGGCGACAACCTGTGGACCATCGCGGACAGCCACGAGCTGCCCGGCGGCTGGACGGCGCTCTACGACGCGAACCGCGAGACCGTGGGTACCGACCCCGACCTCATCCTCCCTGGCCAGAGCCTCGACCTGGGCGCGAACGAGGGGTAGTTACGGGCGGGAATGTCCGTTTCCTCGAAGTGAGACAAGAGTCTCTTTGCCTCAACTCGCGCCCCCGCGCCGCCCGGTCCGTCCGTTTCCGCCCCTACCTGCGCAAACGCCCTTATGGGGCAGGCGCGTAGGGGCGGATTGACCGGGATGTCCGTCTTTGATCTCCGTGCGGGTCTGTGCTTACCGTCGATATCGCTCGCCACCGCGGGCCCCGTTGGCCGGTAACGCCGAATCCTGCCGCCGGACGACGGGAACAGTCGACGCTTCGAGCGCCGTGGGCAGGAGCGGGGGACCCAAGGTAAGTGCCGGGCCCGGCCGTCGAGAGACGGCCAAGTCCGGCTAGGGGTGAAGCCGCGCGCCACCAGCGCGCGGCCGGGCACTCACCAGGCCCGAACCCGACAGCTCACCTCGCAGGCGTCGGTGAGGAGATCCACCATGCTGAATTCCGGCAAGGGAAAGCACCGTCGCCCGTCCAAGGCCGTCCGTCTCGCCGCGTTCGCCGGCATCACCGGTGTGGCCGTCGCCGCCCCGCTGATGGGCGCCACGTCCGCCAGCGCCGCGACCGCCGCCGAGTGGGACCGCGTCGCGCAGTGCGAGTCCGGCGGCAACTGGTCCATCAACACCGGCAACGGCTACTACGGCGGCCTTCAGTTCTCGGCCTCCACCTGGGCCGCGTACGGCGGCACGCAGTACGCCTCCACCGCCGACAAGGCCAGCAAGGCCCAGCAGATAGCCGTCGCCGAGAAGGTCCTCGCGGGCCAGGGCAAGGGCGCCTGGCCGCACTGCGGCGTCGGCCTGTCCAGCACCCCCTACGGCGGCGGCGCCCCCGAGCGCACCGCCGAGCAGCCCACCACGCGCAGCGAGCAGCGCACCGCGCCGAAGGCCGAGACCGCCAAGCCGAAGGCCGAGTCGAAGACCGTCACCACCCCGACCGGCGAGAAGGTTCAGAAGGGCGACGGCGAGTACAAGGTCAAGGCCGGCGACACGCTCAGCTCCATCGCCGCCGCCGAGGGCGTCAAGGGCGGCTGGGCGAAGCTGTTCGAGCTCAACAAGGACATCGTCGCCGACGCCGACCTCATCTACCCGGGCCAGCAGCTCCACCTGAGCTGACCCGCACCCGCACTCCGGCGCGGCGGCTGTCCGGGCCGCCGCGCCGCCAGGGCCGCCGTGTCCCAGGGATCGCCGTGTCCCCCGGGTCGCCGTGCCCCCAGGGCCGTCACCGGCCCGCCCGGACCGCCCCGGTCCGTCGCGCATCCCCCGTACGCGGCGGGCCGGGGCTCCGGCCTTCCCGGCGCCCTCGGCCCTCCGCCCCCCCGGGGCGCCCTCGCGGCCCCCGGCGGCCCGCCCGGCCCCGCAGTGGCCGTCCCGCCCCTGCTTCGCCCCCGTCCTCCGTACGGTCGAACCGGGGCAAACCGGTCCAGGGCGGATGAGCAGAGGGCCACTCAGACCGGTTACCGTCCAGTAGAGATGATGGCTATTCATCCCGCTATGCACCGCCTTGTGCGCTTTTTCGTCCCAGCGGGCGGGCGGTAGCGGGCAGTGGCCCCCCAGGCGGTTAGGCTCTTGGCGCAAGGGTGAAGACCCTGCACTCCACGCGTCACATCCCAGAAGGAGATGCTCGTGCCGTCCATCGACGTCGTCGTAGCCCGGGAAATCCTGGACTCCCGAGGCAACCCCACGGTCGAGGTCGAGGTCGGCCTCGACGACGGCAGCACCGGCCGTGCTGCCGTCCCCTCCGGTGCCTCCACCGGTGCGTTCGAGGCCCTCGAGCTCCGCGACGGTGACAAGGACCGCTACCTCGGCAAGGGTGTCGAGAAGGCCGTGCTCGCCGTCATCGAGCAGATCGGCCCGGAGCTCGTCGGCTACGACGCCACCGAGCAGCGGCTGATCGACCAGGCGATGTTCGACCTGGACGCCACCCCGGACAAGTCCTCGCTCGGCGCCAACGCCATCCTCGGCGTCTCCCTCGCCGTGGCGCACGCCGCCTCCGAGGCGTCCGACCTGCCGCTGTTCCGCTACCTGGGCGGCCCGAACGCGCACCTGCTGCCGGTGCCGATGATGAACATCCTGAACGGCGGCTCGCACGCCGACTCCAACGTGGACATCCAGGAGTTCATGATCGCCCCGATCGGCGCGGAGTCCTTCTCCGAGGCCCTGCGCTGGGGCACCGAGGTCTACCACACCCTCAAGAAGGTGCTGAAGGAGAAGGGCCTGTCCACCGGCCTCGGCGACGAGGGCGGCTTCGCCCCGAACCTGGACTCCAACCGCGCCGCGCTCGACCTCATCCTGGAGGCCGTCAAGCAGGCCGGTTACACCCCCGGCCGGGACATCGCGCTCGCCCTGGACGTCGCCGCGTCCGAGTTCTACAAGGACGGCGCGTACGAGTTCGAGGGCAAGTCCCGCACGGCCGCCGAGATGACCGAGTACTACGAGGAGCTCGTCGCCTCGTACCCGCTCGTCTCCATCGAGGACCCGCTGTTCGAGGACGACTGGGACGGCTGGAAGACCATCACCGAGAAGCTCGGCACGAAGGTCCAGCTCGTCGGCGACGACCTGTTCGTCACCAACCCGGAGCGCCTGGCCCGCGGCATCGAGGAGGGCGCCGCGAACGCCCTGCTCGTCAAGGTCAACCAGATCGGCTCCCTCACGGAGACCCTGGACGCCGTCGAGCTGGCCCAGCGCAACGGCTTCAAGTGCATGATGTCCCACCGCTCCGGCGAGACCGAGGACGTCACCATCGCCGACCTGGCCGTCGCCACCAACTGCGGCCAGATCAAGACCGGCGCCCCGGCCCGCTCCGAGCGCGTCGCCAAGTACAACCAGCTGCTGCGCATCGAGGAGATCCTCGACGACGCCGCCGTGTACGCGGGCCGCAGCGCGTTCCCGCGGTTCCGCCCGGCGAACGACTGACGCCCGGCGTGTACGCCTGACGCGCCCGGGGCCGACGCCTCGTCGCCCCCGGTTGCGTACGTCCCCGGCCACGGTCCCGTACCGTGTCCGGGGACGTCGTACGTGAGGAGGGGCGAGCCGATGGGCCAGGACCGGGACCGGTTCTCGACCGCGACGAGGCTGCGGCTGCTCGGCGAGCAGACCGCCGCCCGCGTCTACCGCTCCCAGAACCGCCGCCAGGCGCGCCGCTCCCGGCTCACCGGCCGGGCCGCGTTCCTCGCCCTCGTCGTGTGCACGATGGTCGTCGCCCTCGCGTACCCGATGCGGCAGTACGTGTCGCAGCGCGCCGAGATCGCCGAGCAGGAGCGGCTCGCCGAGGAGGCCGCCGCCCGCGTCGAACGGCTCCGCGACGAGAAGGCCCGCCTCCAGGACGACGCCTACGTCAAGCGGCTCGCCCGCCAGCACCTCCACTACGTGATGCCCGGCGAGACGGCGTACATCATGAACGACCCCGAGGCGGAGCGGCAGCACCGCACCGACCAGGGCGGCACCGGCCGGCCCTGGTACTCGAACGTCTGGGACGGCGTGGACCGCGCCGACCAGCGCGCCCCGTAGCCGCACGCCCCCGTCCCGAACCACCCACCGACCCCCGAACCGCCCCGAGCGGGACCGAGCAGGATCAAGGCAGGCATGGAAACGCCCCCTCCGCAGACCGAACGCACCGAGCCGACCGAGGCCGATGTCGCGGCCTTCCAGGAACAGCTCGGCCGCCCGCCGCGCGGCCTGCGGGCCATCGCGCACCGCTGCCCGTGCGGTGAGCCCGACGTGGTGGAGACCGCGCCCCGGCTCCCCGACGGCACGCCCTTCCCGACGACGTACTACCTCACGTGCCCCCGCGCGAACTCCGCGATCGGCACGCTGGAGGCGAACGGCGTCATGAAGGAGATGACCGAGCGCCTCGCCGCCGACCCGGAGCTGGCCGCCGCCTACCGCGCCGCGCACGAGGACTACATCGCCCGCCGCGACGCCATCGAGGTCCTCGCCGGGTTCCCCAGCGCGGGCGGCATGCCCGACCGCGTGAAGTGCCTGCACGTGCTGGTCGCCCACTCGCTGGTCGCCGGGCCGGGTGTGAACCCGCTGGGCGACGAGGCGCTGGCGATGCTGCCGGAGTGGTGGGCGAAGGGCCCGTGCGTGAGCGTGGAGCGCGGCGCGGACCACGCGGGGGAGGCGGGCGAGTGACCAGGGTCGCGGCCATCGACTGCGGTACGAACTCCATCCGCCTGCTCGTGGCGGACATCGACCCCGAGGCGGGGACCCTCGTGGACCTGGACCGGCGGATGACGATCGTCCGCCTGGGCCAGGGCGTGGACCGCACGGGGCGGCTCGCCCCGGAGGCGCTGGAGCGCACGTTCGCCGCGTGCCGCGAGTACGCCGCCGCCATCAAGGAGCTGGGCGCCGAGCGGGTCCGGTTCGTGGCGACGTCCGCGTCCCGCGACGCCGAGAACCGCGAGGACTTCGTGCGGGGCGTGATGGACATCCTGGGCGTGGAGCCGGAGGTCATCACCGGCGACCAGGAGGCCGAGTTCTCCTTCACGGGCGCGACGAAGGAGCTGCGGGGCAGCGACGAGTACCTGGTGGTGGACATCGGCGGCGGCTCGACGGAGTTCGTCGTCGGCACCGGGCACGTCGAGGCGGCCCGCTCGGTGGACATCGGCTGCGTACGGCTGACGGAGCGCCATGTGCGCCACGACCCGCCGACCGAGGACGAGGTGGCCGCGATCCGCGCCGACGTGCGCGCGGCGATCGCCCTGGCCGAGGAGACCGTCCCGGTCCGCGAGGCCCGCACGCTGGTCGGCCTCGCCGGCTCGGTCACCACGGTCGCGGCCCTGGCGCTTCGCCTCGGGGAGTACGACTCCGCGGCGATCCACCGCTCCCGCATCCCGTACGAGCGGGTGGCGGAGGTGTCGGCGCGGCTCCGCTCGCTGACCCACGACGAACGCGCCGCCTTCCCGGTCATCCACCCGGGCCGCGTGGACGTCATCGTGGCGGGCGCGCTGGTCCTGGAGGAGATCATGACCCATGTGGCGGCGCAGGAGGTCGTGGTCAGCGAACACGACATCCTCGACGGCATCGCCTGGTCCCTGGCCTGACGGCCTACAGGTTGCGGTACACGTCCCGCCGGTCGCCTACCTTGACGACGAGGATGACGAGCTCGCCATCGTTGACCTGGTAGGCGACCCGGTAGCTGCCGACCCTGAGCCGGTAGAGCCCGGAGGGGCCGCTGAGCTTCTTGACGTCGGCGTCCTCGCGGTAGGGGTCGTCACCGAGTGCGGTCAGCGCGGCCAGGATGCGCATGGCGTCGGGGCGGCTGATGGCCCGGAGCTGCCGCTGCGCCGCCGCGGTGAACCGGAAGGCGTACTTCACGCCGCCTCGCCGTCCTGCTCAGTGAACAGGTCCGCCAGCAGTTCCGCCATCGTCACGGTGGCGCCGCCCTCGGCGAGCACGGCTTCGGCCTCGCGCGCCAGCATCACGTCGGCGGCCTCCTCCAGTGCCTCGAAGTCCGAGATCGGCACCACGGCCGCCACGGGGACGCCGTTGCGCGTGATGACGGTCGGGACGCCCTCTTCGGCGCGGTTGATGTGATCGGCGAGGTGGGCGCGCGCTTCCCGGACGGTCACGGTGTTCTCGGTCATGAGCGAAGTGTACGCGCGAGCGTGTACACCCCGCATCCGTGCCGGTTCGCGGGCGAACACGACATCCTCGACGGCATCGCCTGGTCCCTGGCCTGACGGCCGTGCTCGTCGCGTATCGGTGACGGGACCGCCCCCGCCCGGTCCTGTGGGACGGGCGGGGGCGGTACCGATCGGCCTTGTCCGAGGATCAGGAGTCGTAGGCGATCTTCAGGTCGGTGCCGAACTCGCCGTCCTTGCCGGGCGCCGGCGCGGTGCCTCCGGTCGGCTGGTCCGCGGCGGCGCTGCGGCTGATGCCGTCGAACAGCGCGTAGTTGAAGCGGAACCCGAGGTTCGCGGTGCCGGTCTTGCCGCCGACCTTCACGCGGAAGGTGCAGTTCCCCCAGAGGGTGTAGTCCTTGTTGCGCCGGTTGTTCTTGACCGACGAGTGCCAGAAGTAGTCGACCGGCACACTGGCGTGGCTGTCGTGGTAGGGCAGCTGCATGTGGCCGGCCTTGCAGGTCATCCTGCCCGTGGCGATGGCCTGGACCTTCGGCGAGGTGCGGAACGACCACGCCATGGTGGCGGGCTTGCCGACGGTCCCGGCCATGTTCACCTGCCCGGTGAACGTGCCGTTGGAGTCGGTCTTCTTGTAGTACGGGGCGGACATCTTGAAGGTGTGCTTCGCCTGCTGCGTGCCCGCGTGCGCGGGGGCCGAGGCCAGCAGCATCGAGGCGGCCAGAGCGGCGGAGCCGAGCGCGGCGGCGCGCCTGGCGGCTATGAGAGACATCGGATGGGTCCTGCTTCCGTCCATCCGCGCGGGCGTCGGCAACCAACCGCGGTCCGCGCGTGACTGGTGGATACGACCGGCGCGTTCCGGGCGGGACGATCAGGTGTCGAAGGTGATGTCGAGGCCGGACGAGTAGCCCGGACCCCCGGTGCCCCCGCCGTCCCCCGGCAGCGGCTCCGGCCCGGACGGCCAGACGCGCACAGCCCTCCAGCGGAACTGGTCCTGCTCGGCCCGCTCCGCCGTGAAGGTGACGGCCTCCCCGGCGGTCAGCGCGCGGAACCCCTCGGCCTCGACGGCCGAGTAGTGCGCCCACACGTCGTCCGGGAGGCCGGGCGTCACCAGGACGCCCCAGCCCTCCTCGCTGTGCCACTCCCGCACGTGTCCGTCGTACACGTCGTCAGGCGTCACGTCGGACACACTTCCCCCTGGTTCGATGAACGTCGCCCGGCAGTGCCGTGCCGCTGGTCAGGCGGCACACGACCGGTGTCCGAAACCGTATCAGCCGTCCGCGCGCGACCCCCAGACCACTGCGGCGCCCGGTCTGAGGGGCCCTCAGCCGCCGCCGGCTCCAGGGCGTCCGCGTACAGTGCGAAGAGCCGCGGGGCGGGGGCGTCGCCGGCCGGCCGTCCGGTGCGGAGGCGGCGCAGGCACGCGGCGGTCAGGTCGCGGGCGCGGGTGCCGGGCCACGGCTGGGGCAGGAGCTCGGGCGGCAGGAGCGGGTCGGGGGTCATCGCCGCGGTGAAGTGCGCGGCGAGTTCCACGAAGGTGGTCAGCCGTTCCGCCTCCGGCATCTCCGGCCCCCGCGCGAGCCGCTCCAGGCACCTCTCGGCGAAGGCCGCCAGGCGGGTGTGCCGGGAGGCGACCTCCTCCAGGGGCCACAGGGCGGCCGCCAGGGCGCGCGGTGCGGTGATGTCCCCGATCCGCAGGTCGCCACTGCTCAGGCAGGTGAGCGCGTCCAGGACGCCGAGGCGGCCGGCCTCGGCGCGGACGAGTCCGGTGACGGGGTTGGCGGTGACGTACAGGCCGCTCTGGACGGGCGCCGCGCCGAGGTGCAGCAGGCGCTCGCGCAGCGCGTCGCGGGCGGAGCGGCGGGTCTCGGGGATGGCGAAGGCGAACAGGTGCCAGGTGCCGTCCCACGGGGCGAGTCCCGCGTCCTGCCGGCAGGCGTGGCGTACGTACGCGGCGTCGGGCGCCAGGGACCCCGTGACGTCGGCGACGGCGCGGAGGGTGGCGCGGCGGCCGCGGCCCTCCTGGGTGAAGCGCCCCTCGTCGACGAGGCGTTTGACGCACAGCCGGACCTGCTGGCCCGTCATGCCGAGGAGCTCGGCGACGGTGTAGAGCTCACCGGCGTCGACGGTGCCGTCCTCGCGGACCAGGGCGTGCACCAGGAGCCGCGTGGGGATCTCCGGCCTGCCGTCCGGCTCGTCCGCCGCGACCGGGTCGCTGGTAGGGGCGTTCACCGCGTACGCCCCTTCCCGGACGCGTCCGCGGAGGTGACCGGGCGGTGCATGGTGGTGACCGCGCCGAAGCCCAGGGGACCGCGCAGATACGGGGTGCGCTCGGTGCGCACGGCGGTGAAGCCGTACCGCTCGTACAGCGCCCTGGCGCGGGGGTTGACGTCGATGACGTCCAGCCGGACCCGGCGGCAGCCGTGGTCGGCCGCCACCGCGGCGATCTCCTCCAGCAGCAGCCCGCCGATGCCGCGCCCGCGGTGGGCCGCGTCCACGGCGATGCCGTCCATGACGAGTTCCCCCTCCGCGGGCGTCCGCTCGAACAGGGCCAGGACCGCCAGGCGCGGCAGGCCGCGCAGCGGACCGTAGGCCGACAGCACGTCCCGCGCGCCGCCGCCCGTCAGCGCGCGGTCGCCGAGCCGGTACCCGGCGACGCCGACGACGCGGCCTCCCACGAGGGCGGTCACGCCCCGGTCGTGCCGCAGGTGGTCCGCGATGAACCGGCGCCCCGTCTCCGGCGGGTTCAGCGCGGGCGCGAGCTTTCGCCCGAAGGCCTCCCAGTACAGCGCCGCCACCCGCGCCTCCTCGCCCCGGGGCACCCCTCTGCGCACCGCCGTCGGGTGACCGCGCTTCGCCGTCTCCATGCCGCTCCCTCCGTCGCCGCACCGCTAGTGCGATCGAGTGTAGTACGTTCATTCTCGATACGAGCGTTTTTGGTAGGAGCGTTTTCTGTGGGGTGGGCATGTCCGTGGGACTCCAGGCGTCCGGGGGGCGCGGGCGGCGCGTGTGGCGCCGGACGCTGAAGGTGCTGGTGGGCGCCCTGGCGGTGGCCGTCGGGCTGGCCGGGCTGGCGGTGTGGCAGAACACCTACGCGCTGCGCGAGGAGCGGGTGTCGCTGCGGCACGACGGAAAGCTGCTCCAGGGCGTGCTGGCGCTGCCCGAGACGGGGGAGGGGCCGTTCGGCCTGGTCGTCTTCGTCCACGGCGACGGGCCCGTCGACGCGACCCACGAGACGTTCTACCGGCCGGTCTGGGAGTCCTTCGCCCGCGCGGGGTACGCCTCGCTGTCGTTCAGCAAGGCGGGGGTCGGCGGCTCCGAAGGCGACTGGCTGGAGCAGAGCATGGCGGACCGTGCGGAGGAGACGCTGGCCGCCGTCGCCTGGGCCCGCGGCCGCCCGGACATCGACGGGTGGCGCATCGGCCTGTGGGGCGCCAGCCAGGCCGGCTGGGTGCTGCCGAAGGCGGCCGCGCGCGACCCGCGCCTCCAGTTCGTCATCGCCGTCTCCCCGGCGGTCAACTGGCTGCGGCAGGGCCGGTACAACCTCCTCGCCGAACTGCGCCGCGACAACGCCGCCCCCGCCCGGCGGGAAGCGGCGCTGCGCCGCAGGGAGGCCACACTGCGCCTGCTGGAGCGGGGCGCGTCCTTCGCCGAGTACCGCGCGGCGTTCGGCGACGCGGACGGGATGACGCCCGCGCGGTGGTCCTTCATCGCCAGGAACTTCACCTCCGACGCGACCGCCGACCTGCGGGCGATGCGCGGCACCCCCGTCCTGCTGGTCCTGGCCGGCCGGGACGACAATGTGGACGTCGCGGAGACCGAGGCCGTCTACCGCGAGACCCTCCCGGCCGCGTCCCTCCGGGTCCTCCGCTACCCCGGTGCCTCGCACACACTGGTCGACCGGGACACGGAGGACTCCCCGTGGCGCCTGACCCTCACCGCGGTCTTCGCGCCCCGGCGGCTGTACGCGGAGGGGTTCCTCGCCGACCAGGCCGAGTTCACCGCCCACCCGCCCAAGCGCCCGGCGCCCGCGGCCCGGTAGCCGGTCCGCCCCCGGGCCGGGGCGCGGGCGGCGCGCGCGGGGTCAGTGCCTGGTGCCGTGACCGCAGTCGGCCGGGCAGAGCGTGCCGTCCCCGGGGTGTCCGGCGGCGGCGCCCACCACGGCCGGCTCGCGGCGGCGGCCCGGCACCGCGGCACCGTGGGCGACCGCCGGCGCCATCGGGACCCGCGCGGCCCGGGCCGTGGGGAAGCCCGGCGCCACGCGTACGCCCGACCGCTCGGCACGGCCCGCCGCGTCCGCGATCCCGGCGCGGACACGCGGCTTCAGCCAGCGGCCGAGAGGCTCCTCGACGAGCCGGTGGACCAGGTAGGCGGCCAGCATCATGGAGCCGATCAGCCCGCCCAGCAGCAGCGTCGGGTCGACCCGGTAGGTCTTCTCGACGTACGTGATGGTCTCCCAGCCGATGTACTGGTGCAGCAGGTACAGCGGATAGGTGAGCGATCCGGCGACCGGCAGCCACCGCCAGGTGATCCAGCCGGTCCTTCCGGTGGCGACCAGCGCCATCATCCCGAACGACACCGTCAGCACGGCCATCACCGGCCAGAAGGGGACCCACTGGTCCATGTTCCTGATGGACGCCCGCCACGTCAGGCGCGCGCTCGGCACCGCGGCGGCGAACGACACCAGGACGACGCCCCACAGGAGCACCGTGGGACGGAAGCGGTACATCAGGTAGAACGCCATGCCGGCGATGAAGTACCAGCAGTGCTCCGGCATGAGGAACTCGCCGAACGAGCCCCAGCCGAACCGGTTGAACGCCAGCGCGGCCGACCCCCACAGGCAGCAGAACAGCAGCACGCGCCGGTACGTCAGCCCGCCCCACGCCACGATCGCGAACAGCAGGTAGAACCGCAGCTCGGCGAAGAGAGTCCAGTACACCGGGTCCACCGGCTTCACGCCGAGGAACGCCTGCACCATGGTCATGTTGGCGACCACGTCCGCCCAGGCGAGCCGCACGTACCCGCCCGGCACGAGGACCAGGACGGCCGTGGTGGCCAGGACGCAGAACCAGTACGCGGGATACAGCCGCACGACGCGCGAGGTGAAGAAGTCCCCCAGCGAACGCCCCCAGCAGCTCATGCAGATGACGAACCCGCTGATGAGGAAGAACAGTTGCACCCCGAGCCAGCCGTAGGCCGCGAACGGGAAGACCCGCGGGAAGAGCGTCCGGCTCTCGATCGCCCATCCGTGGCCGAGGCCCACATAGTGGTAGAGCACCACCATCAGGGCGGCGACGAGCCGCAGGCCGTCGAGCGCCGCCAGCCGTGGGCCGCGCCGTGGCGCGGGCTGCCGGGCCGCAGGGGAAGGCTGTACCACGGAAGATCCTCATGCTCTCCGGGCCCCCGAAGCGGCCGCGTCAGACGTCGTGTGCGGGCCGGCGCGAGCATCGTCCGCCCGTCTCCGGGGGCGCGCCGGCACGGGGGCCGGAGAGTCGGTCATCCCTCCCCGGTACCGCCCGTGCCCCGTTTGACAGTCGGTAACCGCGAACGGTTGTGCGGCCGACGCCGACGGGATCGCCGACCGCGGCCGGCGCCCGGAGACGGGCCCGCCCTGCCCGCGGCGGGGCCGTCCGTGCCCTCGGCCGGGGGTGCCGACGCGGGGGGACAAGCGGGGCGGACGTGGTGGTTGTGGTGGAACCGGGCAGGGTGCGGAGGCTTCGGCGACAGCGCGTCGGAAAAAGGTCGTGAAGTTCTTCACAAGGAAAAACCGCCTGATGAGGGTCTGCGGCGGGGGTGTGACCCTTACCGATGGCTCCCAGGCCTCGATCGCGCCCCGGCTTTCGTAACCGCAGAAGCGTTTCGGCCATGTGAACCAAGGCGGCGGCCCGGGGTTACGGAAGGCTCTCCGGTCCAGTTCACGGGGGGTGAGGGGGCAGTGAACAACGTCCTCCGTTACACCGTGGTTCCCGTGCCGCGCCATGACCTCCGTCACGTGAGCCGCGCAGTGTAGCAGAGGTCTCCCGGAACCTTGTGAAGGGGCGCACGAGCGACCCCCGTCCGAGGGGTGGATACTCGATGGCATGAGCACCACGGAGCGTCCCAGGATCCTCGTAGTAGGCGGTGGGTACGTAGGCCTGTACGCAGCTCGACGCATCCTGAAGAAGATGCGCTACGGCGAGGCGACCGTCACGGTCGTCGACCCGCGCTCGTACATGACGTACCAGCCGTTCCTCCCCGAAGCCGCCGCCGGCAGCATCTCGCCGCGGCACGTCGTCGTCCCGCTGCGACGCGTGCTGCCCAAGGCCGAGGTCCTCACCGGTCGGGTCACCACCATCGACCAGGACCGGAAGGTCGCCACCGTCGCCCCGCTGGTCGGCGAGGCGTACGAGCTGCCCTTCGACTACCTGGTGATCGCGCTCGGCGCGGTCTCCCGCACCTTCCCGATCCCCGGCCTGGCCGAGCAGGGCATCGGCATGAAGGGCATCGAGGAGGCCATCGGCCTGCGCAACCACGTGCTCGAGCAGCTGGACAAGGCCGACTCGACCACCGACGAGGAGGTCCGCCGCAAGGCGCTGACCTTCGTCTTCGTCGGCGGTGGCTTCGCCGGCGCCGAGACGATCGGCGAGGTCGAGGACATGGCCCGCGACGCCGCCAAGTACTACAAGAACGTGTCCCGCGAGGACATGCGCTTCATCCTGGTGGACGCCGCCGACAAGATCCTCCCCGAGGTCGGCCCGAAGCTCGGCAAGTACGGCAAGGAGCACCTCGAGGGCCGTGGCGTCGAGGTCTACCTGAGCACGTCCATGGACTCCTGCGTCGACGGCCACGTGGTGCTGAAGAACGGCCTCGAGGTGGACTCCAACACGATCGTGTGGACCGCCGGTGTGAAGCCGAACCCGGCGCTGGCCCGCTTCGGCCTGCCGCTCGGCCCGCGCGGCCACGTCGACTGCCAGCCGACCCTCCAGGTCACCGGCACCGACTACATCTGGGCCGCCGGCGACAACGCCCAGGTCCCGGACCTCGTGGGCCGCAAGGCCGGCAACGAGAACGCCTGGTGCCCGCCGAACGCCCAGCACGCGCTGCGCCAGGCCAAGGTCCTCGGCGACAACGTCCTCTCCGGCATGCGGGGCTTCCCGCAGAAGGAGTACAGCCACGCCAACAAGGGCGCGGTCGCGGGCCTCGGCCTGCACAAGGGCGTCGCGATGATCGTCATGGGCAAGATGAAGATCAAGCTCAAGGGCCGTCTCGCCTGGTACATGCACCGCGGCTACCACGGCATGGCCATGCCGACCTGGAACCGCAAGATCCGCGTCTTCGCGGACTGGACGCTCGCGATGTTCCTCAAGCGCGAGGTCGTCTCGCTCGGCGCCATCGAGTCGCCGCGCGAGGAGTTCTACGAGGCCGCCAAGCCCGCTCCGGCGCCCGCCGCCGCCAAGCCGGAGAAGGCCAAGGCCTCCTGAACCCGGCCGGTCCCGCCCGGCCGTGACGGCCGGTCCGACCGGCCGCCACCAGCGCAGTCCCGACGAGGGGCCGCCCGCCATCCGTGGTGCGGGCGGCCCCTCGTCGCGTTGCCGTACCCGGGCGCACGGGGGCGCTCGTGGGGGCGCGGGTGACGGGAACGCACTGGCCGCCGGACACTCGGCGTGATTCGGGGACTGCTTTCCGCAGCCGTCGGTGTTTACGTGGTGCCGAGCATTTCTGGGATCGACGTCACGGAGGTGTTGCACCATGGCCGATGCCGCTTCCCGGTTGGCCTCGCTCGCCGAGGACCTGCTGGGTGTCCCGCTCCCGGTGCGGGTCCGCGCGTGGGACGGCAGCGAGGCCGGTCCGCCGGGGCCCGTACTGGTCATCCACCACCGCAGGGCCCTGCGCCGCATGGCGTGGCGGCCCGGCGAACTGGGCCTCGCCCGTGGCTGGGTGGCCGGGGAGCTGGACGTGGAGGGCGACCTGTACGAGGCGCTCGCCCGGCTCGCGGGCCTCCTGTGGGAACGCGACCCGCACCCCCGCGACCCGCACGGCCGGGAGCTGGAGGGGCACGGCCGGGACGGGCACCCGCACGGCCGGAGACACGGCCCGCACCACCAGGCCCGTACGCGCGTCGCGCACGTCCTGCGTACCGCCCGCGACCCCCGCGTCCGCGCCGCCGCCCGCGATCTGCTGCGCCTCGCGGGGCCGTGGCCGCCGCCCACCCCGCCCGCCGAGGAGGTCCGGCGCCGCAGCGGCCCCCTCCACACCAGGACCCGCGACCGCGCGGCGATCAGCCACCACTACGACGTCGGCAACGACTTCTACGAGCTGGTCCTCGGCCCGTCCATGGTCTACTCGTGCGCCTACTGGACCGAGGGCGGCACCCTGGAGGACGCACAGCGGGACAAGCTGGAGCTGATCTGCCGCAAGCTGGCCCTCACGGAGGGCGACCGTCTCCTGGACGTGGGCTGCGGCTGGGGCTCCCTCGCGCTGCACGCCGCCCGCCACCACGGCGCCGCCGTCGTCGGGATCACCCTCAGCGCCGAACAGGCCGCGTACGCGCGCAAGCGGGTCGCCGACGAGGGCCTCACCGACCGGGTGGAGATCCGCGTCCAGGACTACCGGGACGTGCGCGACGGCCCGTACGACGCGATCGCCTCCGTCGGCATGGCCGAGCACGTCGGCGCCGTCCGCTACCGGGAGTACGCAGAGGACCTGTACGGACTGCTCAAGCCCGGCGGGCGGCTCCTCAACCACCAGATCGCCCGCCGCCCCGAGCCCCGCGAGGAGGAGTACCGCATCGACCCGTTCATCGACGCGTACGTCTTCCCCGACGGGGAGTTGGCCCCGCTCGGCCGCACCACGGCGACCCTGGAGGAGGCCGGGTTCGAGGTGCGGGACGTGGAGGCGATCCGCGAGCACTACGCCCTCACCCTGCGCCGCTGGGTCGCCAACCTGGAGGACCACTGGGAAGAGGCCGTACGGCTCACCGGGCCCGGCCGCGCCCGCGTCTGGCGGCTCTACATGGCCGCCTCCGCCCTGGCGTTCGAACGCAACCGGATCGGCGTCAACCAGGTCCTCGCCGTGCGGACGCCCGACGGCGGCGCGTCCGGGATGCCGCTGCGCAGCCGCGTCTGGAGCGAGCAGCACGGCAGGTGAGAGCGAGCACCACGGCGGGTGACACCCGCTCCCTCGCCGGCCGCACGCCGAAGGGCCGGGCCCCCGCCACGGGGAGCCCGGCCCTTTCCGCACCGCGTGACGCGGACGCGCCCTACTCGGCCTTGATGGCGTTCAGCATGTTGAGCTTCGCCGCGCTGCGCGCCGGCCACATCGCGGCCAGCACGCCGACCAGACCGGCCAGCAGGAGGAAGACCCCGATCCGGTCCCACGGCAGGACCAGCGTGTACCCGGGCAGGCTGCTCTTGAAGGTCTCGCCGATCGCCCAGCCGAGGAACGCGCCGAGCACGATGCCGACGACCGCGCCGTACAGGGAGATCACCACGGCTTCCAGGCGGACCATCCGCTTCACCCGGCGCCGGTCGAGACCGATCGCGCGGAGCATGCCGATCTCCTGCTGGCGCTCGAACACCGACATGGCGAGCGTGTTGACCACCCCGAGCACGGCGATGATCAGGGCCATCGCGAGCAGGCCGTACATGATGTTCAGCAGCATGTTGATGGGTCCGCCGAACGAGTCACGGATGTCCTTCTCGTCCATGAAGTTGATCGCCGGGTTCTTCCCCAGCGCCTCGATCAGCGCCTTCTCCTGGGCGGCGCTCGCCCCGCCGTCCACCGACACGAAGATGGCGGGGATGTACGGCTCGGGCTCGTGCGGGGCGACGACCTTCCGGTCGATCAGGACGGGCGAGAGGAACTCGGACGCCTTGTAGACGGCGCCGACGGTCAGCGTGCCCTTCTTCTCGTCGTCGTACGTGACGGGGACGGTGCTGCCGACCTTCCAGCCGCGCGACTTCGCGGTGTCGTCGGCCACGGCGATCTGACCGCGCGCCAGCGAGTCCAGCGAACCGGCCGTCGGCTCGACCTTCAGGACCTTCTCGATGGCGCCGGGCGTGACGGCCGACGCGGAGGTGTACTTCCCGCCCAGTTCGAAGCCGGACGCCTGCTGCGGCGACACGGCCGTGACGCCCGCGGTCTTCTCCAGGGCGGTCAGCACCGACGGGTCGAGCGGGCCGCCGCTGGCCATCTGCACCATGTAGTCGGCCTTGATCTGGTCCGTGGTCGCCTGGTCCAGGGACCGGCCGACGGTGACGCCGAGCACGGACAGACCGGTGACCAGGGTCAGGCCGATGGCGAGCGCCGAAGCGGTCGCGCCCGTGCGGCGCGGGTTGCGGACGGCGTTCTGCCCGGCGAGCTTGCCGGAGATCCCGAACGCGCCGACCAGCAGCGGCCGTACGGCGGCGATCAGCGGCCGCGACAGCAGCGGGATCAGCATGATGATGCCGATCAGGGCGAGGAACGCGCCGCCCGCGACCAGCATGCGGCCCGTGTCACCGGCCTCCACGGCGCCGTACACGATCACGGCGGCGCCGGTCAGGGCGAGTGCGCCGCCGATGCTGTTGCGGACGACCAGCGACTTCTGCGTGGGCGCGGCGTGCACGCTGTTCATCGCGGCGACCGGCGGGATCTTCGCGGCGCGGCGGCCGGGCAGCCACGCGGCGAGCATGGTGATGACGAGGCCGACACCGAGCGCGGAGAGCACCGGCGTGACACCGAGGACGAGCGGGCCGTCCGGCATCTTCAGGCCGAAGGACGCCATGCCGGAGCGCAGGCCCACGGCGAGCGCGATGCCCAGCAGGTAGCCCGCGACGGAGGCGACCAGGCCGACGATCGCGGCCTCCGCCAGCACCGAGCGGGTGACCTGCTTGCGGGACGCGCCGACGGCCCGCATCAGCGCGACCTCCTTGGTGCGCTGCGCGACGAGCATCGTGAACGTGTTGGCGATCAGGAAGATCCCGACGAACAGGGCGATGGCGGCGGCGCCGAGGAAGACCTGGCTGAACGCGCTCATGCCCTCCTCGATCTCCTTCGCCTGCTCCTCGGAGAGCGCCCGGCCGGTCTGCGCCTCGGCGTGCTCGGGCAGCAGCGGCTCGATCGCGGCGAGGAGCTTCGTGTCGTCGGCGCCGGACGCGGCGGTGACGGTGACGTCCTGGAAGTAGCCGGGCTTGAGGAAGAGGCGCTGCGCGGTCTGCGTGTCGAACAGGACGAGGCTGCCGCCGGCGCTGACGGCGCCGTCGTCGGTGGTGAAGACGCCCTGGAGGCGGTACTCGGCCACGGGGCCGTTCGTCGCGACGCGGACCGTGTCGCCGACCTGGTACCGGCCCTTGTCGGCGGTCTCCCGGTCGAGGGCGATCTGCCCGGCGGCGACGGGACCGGAGCCCTTGACGAAGTCGTACCGGGAGTCCCGGCCGTCCTTGCCGGGGGCGAAGTTGGCGCCCTTGTTGGACCAGCCGACGCCGATCAGCCTGCCGTCCGGGTCGGGCACGCCCGCGAAGCCCTCGACGCGGCCGACGGCGGTGGCGACCCCCGGCACGGCGGCGATCTTGTCGAGGGTGGCGCGGGAGACGCCCGGCTCCTGCTTCGCGCTGTCCTGACTGGGGTGGGAGGTGACGGCGACGGCCACGTCGTCGTAGCTCTTGGCGGCCTGCTTGGTGAAGGCCCGGTTGAGGGTGTCGGTGAAGACGAGGGTGCCGGAGACGAAGGCCACGCCGAGCATGACGGCGAGGACGGTCATCAGCAGCCTGGCCTTGTGCGCGAGCACATTGCGCAGGGCGGTACGGAACATGGGGTTCAGTCCTGGGGTGGAGGTGTCCGGTGACGGAAGGGGCGGAGGGGGCGGGAGACGCGGTCGGGGCGCGTCAGCTGGTCCGGCCCTTGGTGTCGAACTCCTTCATGCGGTCCAGCACCCGGTCGGCGGTCGGCGCGAGCATCTCGTCCACGATCCGGCCGTCCGCCAGGAAGATCACCCGGTCGGCGTAGGACGCGGCGACCGGGTCGTGGGTGACCATCACCACGGTCTGGCCCAGCTCGCGCACCGAGTTGCGCAGGAAGCCCAGCACCTCGGCGCCGGAGCGCGAGTCGAGGTTGCCGGTCGGCTCGTCACCGAAGATGATCTCCGGCCGGGACGCCAGCGCGCGGGCCACGGCGACGCGCTGCTGCTGGCCGCCGGAGAGCTGCGCCGGCCGGTGCCCGAGCCGCGCGGACAGGCCCACCATGTCGATGACCCGGTCCAGCCACTGCTTGTCCGGCTTGCGGCCCGCGATGTCCATGGGGAGCGTGATGTTCTCCAGGGCGGTGAGCGTCGGCAGCAGGTTGAACGCCTGGAAGATGAAGCCGATCTTGTCCCGGCGCAGCTGGGTGAGCTGCTTGTCCTTCAGGGCGCCCAGCTCCGTGTCGCCGATGCGGACGGAGCCGTGAGAGAAGGCGTCCAGGCCGGCCACGCAGTGCATCAGCGTGGACTTGCCGGAGCCGGACGGGCCCATGATCGCGGTGAACTCGCCCTGCGGGAACTCCACCGTGACCCGGTCGAGGGCGACCACCTGGGTCTCGCCCTGTCCGTAGACCTTGGAGAGATCCGTGGCGCGGGCGGCCACCGCGGTGGCGCGGCGTGCGGTCGTCGTGGTGGGGATCACGGGGAGGACTCCTGTCACACATGGGTTCGGCGAGGACCGTTCCATCGTCCGCGCCGCCACCCCCGCCGGGCGTCCGTCCGCATGCCCGTTCCCGGGGCCCTCTGGAGTCTGACGGCGCCGCGCGGCGCTCCTCCTGAGGTATGACGGCACCCCTGAGAGCCCCCTCGGGACGGCGTACGGGAAGGGCTCTCGGCCGCGCATGGCGAGGACTCGCCGTGGACGGACGGCGACTTTCCGTCATTCCACCGAAACGGCATGTGCGGCCGCGAACCCCCCGCCGCTGCTGCGCAACGCACTCCCCGTATGCTGACGGTCCCTCAGGCGCCAATAAAATAAGACAACATCGGGCCACTCTCCCGCCGTCCGCGGGACGCGCCCGGATAGGCTCATGTGTTGACGCGGAGAGAGAAGCTTCGCGTCCTGCCCGGATGGTGGAACGCAGACACGGCGAGCTTAAACCTCGCTGGCCTACGGCCGTGCGGGTTCGAGTCCCGCTCCGGGCACCGACGGCTCGGGGAGGCTCCGGCGCGACACGGGGGTTGCGTGATCGAGACCCAGGAGCGGAAAGATCCTCCCCGAGCACTAGGGTGTTTCCTTTGCTTCCCCATTACTCTGGTGTCAAGGCCGCGCACGGCGGCCATGGAGGAGTGAGATGAGGAGCAGCAACCCGGTCTTCTCGCGACGGGGGTTCAGCCGCGACAACGGCTACGCGGGCTTCAACGCGCAGCAGCAGGCCGGGGGCCCCGCCGCTGGAACCAACCCGTACGCGACGAACCCGTACGCGACGAACCCGTACGCGACCAACCCCTACGCGCAGCCGGACGTCCAGCAGGGCACCGGTCTGCAGGCCCCGGCGCGCCCGGGTGCCATGACCATCGACGACGTGGTGTCCCGCACGGCCATCACGCTCGGCACGGTGTTCGTCACCGCGGCCCTCGCCTGGTTCCTGCTGCCGGTGGACCCCGCGAACCTGAACAAGTCGTACGGCATCGCCATCGGCGCGGCCCTGGTGGCCTTCGTCCTGGCGATGGTGCAGTCCTTCAAGCGCAAGCCGGCGCCCGCGCTGATCCTGGCGTACGCGGCGTTCGAGGGCGTCTTCCTGGGCGTCATCTCCAGCGCCGTCACGACGTATGTCGCGGCGGGCGCGGTGCCGCAGGCGGTGCTTGGCACGATGTCGGTCTTCGCCGGTGTGCTGATCGCGTACAAGATGCGCTGGATCCGCGTCACGCGCCGCTTCTACGGCTTCGTGATGGCCGCCGCGATCGGCTTCGTCCTGCTGATGGCGGTGAACATGCTGTTCGCCGTCTTCGGCGGCGGTGACGGCCTGGGCTTCCGCAGCGGCGGCCTCGGCATCCTGTTCGGTGTCATCGGCATCATCCTCGGCGCCTGCTTCCTGGCGCTGGACTTCAAGCAGGTCGAGGACGGCGTCACGTACGGCGCGCCGCGCGAGGAGTCGTGGCTGGCCGCCTTCGGCCTCACGATGACCCTGGTGTGGATCTACCTGGAGTTCCTGCGCCTCGTGGCGATCTTCTCCGGCGACGACTGATCGCCCCGCCGGCCGGCCCCGTGAGCGGCCGAGCGGTGAGAACGGCCGAAGGGCCCGCCCGGTTCGTCCGGGCGGGCCCTTCGGCGTCGTACGGGCCGTCGCCCGGAGGCGCCTTCCCCGACGGTGCGAAGCCGGTCGGCCACTTCACGGCCCGTGCGGCGGGGAGTGCGGGAGAGCGTCCGGTGTTCGCCCGTTGGCGACAGTGCCGTACCGGCGCATAGGGTCGCGGCGTGCACGATACGAGGGAACTGGACGAGGCCGTGAACCGTCTGGCCGACCGGCTGCGGGCCGCCCCGCAGAGCAGGCTCCGGCAGGGCGCGGCGGCCGAAGGGCTGGCGCTGGCGAGGGAGTTGGCCGAGCGGGCGCAGCGGCTCGAGGGCGCGGGCCCGGCAAAGCCGCGGGTCATGCCCGACGCGGGGGTGTTCGCGGTCGGCGACCAGCTGGCCGTCGCGGGCGCCGATCTTGCCGAGGCGCTGCGGGAGGCCGCGCGCCGGGGCGGGGCGTCGGGGGACGTGCTGGACGCCGAGTCGGCCGGGGCGCTGGCGTCGGTCCGCGCGACGGCGGCACGCATCGGCCTGTAGGCGGGCCCGTCAGTCCGGTGACCCGGCCGTCCGGCCGCCTGTCAGCCCGGCAGTCCGTCGGCCGGACAGTCCGTCGGCCTGGGGCGGGTCAGAGGGAGGCGATGACGCGGTCGGCGAGGATGTAGACGTTCTCGCCGTCGCCGCACGCGAAGGTCAGGGCGTACGCGCCGGAGATGCCCGACCCGCCCAGCAGGAACGGCGTCGCGCCCTCGCGCAGGGCCTCGGCGAGGCGCTCGGCGGTCTCGCGGTGCCCCGGCGTCATGCACAGGGTCGTGCCGTCCTCGAAGACGTACACGTCCAGCGTGCCGAGCGGCCCGGGCCGTACGTCGGTCAGCGCGGTCCGCGCGTCCGCCAGCTCCTCCAGGCGCGCCACCGTCCGCTCGTGGTCGGTGACGACCGGGGTCTGGACGGGCACGAAGTCCGGGTGCGAGGGGTGGCGGCGGCGGGCGGCGGCCAGCTCGGGGGAGTCCTCGGCGTAGTCGGGGCAGTCACCGGCCCCGGCCGGCCCGGGCAGCTCGCCGCCCAGCAGGCCAGGCAGCCCGGGGAGCGCGGGGAAGTCGGTCAGCTCCGCGTCGGCGAAGTCGGCGGCGGGCTCGGCCGCGTCGTACTCGGCGTCCAGATCCAGCGCCTCCAGGCCCGCGAAGTCCGCCTGACGCGGTACGAAGTAGGGGCCGTCGTCGCCGGTGGCGCCCAGCGGTCCCGGCAGGCCGCCCAGCAGGGAGGCGGGGGAGTCGGCGGCGTCGCGCGCCTCCTGCGCGGCCCAGAACGCGCGGGCCTCCGCCAGCTCCCGCTCGCGTTCCTCGGCGAGGGCCTCGGCGACGGCCGTGCGTATCTCGTCCGCCATCGTCGGCTCCGTGGAGCGGGCGTGCGGGACGGTCGGGCTCTGCCCGGTGGCGGCGGCGTGCGCGGCGGCCAGGTCGGTGCGCAGGGCGGCGATCTGGCGGCGCAGCCCGTGGACCGCGTACAGGGCAGCGGCGCCCACGGCCGTGGCGGCGGCCGTGGTCAGCAGCAGGGCGATGGGCATGGCGCTCACTGACGTACTCCCGGTTTCAATCGATCCCCCGCACTTCCTACATCAGCTTGTGCCAGCTGTGGGCCCGGTGTCAGTGCATTACGTCACGAATTGGACAGGTTTCTTTGGCCGGTGTTTCCCGCTCCTACGGCCATGACCTGCGTAAACGAATCTCCCCCAGGAGATAGGTCACATCCTGGGGGAGATTCGGTCACGGCCGGGACGCGAAGCGGTTCAGCGCGCCCGGAGCGGGAGAGGGCGGCCCCGCCGCGCGGGACGGGCGGCAGGGCCGGGGGAGGGGGGGGGCCGGGTCAGGAGAGGCGCTCGATCACCATGGCCATGCCCTGGCCGCCGCCGACGCACATGGTCTCCAGGCCGAACTGCTTGTCGTGGAACTGGAGGCTGTTGATCAGCGTGCCGGTGATGCGGGCGCCGGTCATGCCGAAGGGGTGGCCGACGGCGATGGCGCCGCCGTTGACGTTCAGCTTGTCCAGCGGGATGCCCAGGTCCTTGTAGGACGGGATCACCTGGGCGGCGAACGCCTCGTTGATCTCGAACAGGTCGATGTCGTCCACGGTGAGACCGGCGAGGGCGAGCGCCCGCTTGCTGGCCTCGACCGGGCCGTAGCCCATGATCTCGGGGGAGAGGCCGGAGACGCCGGTGGAGACGACCCGGGCGAGCGGGGTGAGTCCCAGCTCGCGCGCCTTCGTGTCGGACATGACCACCAGGGCGGCGGCGCCGTCGTTGAGCGGGCAGCAGTTGCCCGCGGTGACCCGGCCGTCGGGGCGGAAGACCGGCTTGAGGCCCTGGACGCCCTCCATGGTGACGCCCGCGCGCGGGCCGTCGTCCTTGCTGACGACGGTGCCGTCCGGGAGCGCCACCGGGGTGATCTCGCGCTCCCAGAAGCCGTTCTTGATGGCCTGCTCGGCGAGGTTCTGCGACCGTACGCCGAACTCGTCCATCTCCTGGCGGCTGACGCCCTTGTGGAGGGCCAGGTTCTCGGCGGTCTGGCCCATCGCGATGTACGCGTCCGGCACGAGGCCGTCCTCACGCGGGTCGCGCCACTCGGAGGCGCCGTTCTCGGCGGCCGCGGCGGTGCGGGCCTGCGCGTCGGCGAAGACCGGGTTGTGGGTGTCGGGCAGGGTGTCGGAGTTGCCCTTCACGTACCGCGAGACCATCTCGACACCGGCGGAGATGAACACGTCGCCCTCGCCGGCCTTGATGGCGTGCAGGGCCATGCGGGTCGTCTGGAGGGACGAGGCGCAGTAACGGGTCAGGGTGCAGCCGGGCAGGTGGTCCATGCCCATGCGGACGGCGACGATACGGCCCAGGTTGAAGCCCTGCTCGCCGCCGGGGAGGCCGCAGCCGAGCATGAGGTCGTCGATGTCGCGCGGGTCGAGCTCGGGCACCTTGGCGAGGGCGGCCTGGATGATCGTTGCGGTCAGGTCGTCCGGCCGCAGGTCCTTCAGCGAGCCTTTGAAGGCCCGGCCGATGGGCGTGCGGGCGGCTGAGACGATCACGGCTTCGGGCATCACGGCTCCAGGTGGGCGCGGGTGTGCGACGACAAGGAAGTTACCCCTACGTAGGGCCGGGGTCACCGGGTGTGGGGTGTGACCCTAAGCACCCGCTCAGCCCTCTCCTCGCAGGGTAGTCCCCTCACGCCCCTCACGCCTCGCACACCCCGCACGCCCCGCCGCGACGGGCGGGTCCGGGGCCGCGCCCCCCGCGGTCAGGGCGCCGGGTCCGGGGCCGCGGGCTCCGTGAGGCGACGGCGGCGGCGGTGCTTGAGCAGGGCCCACGGGGCACGGGCGCCCGTCACCTCCGTACCGGCCTCCTCCGCCGCCTCGGCGGCGGCCTGGGCCACCGGCAGCATGCCCTCGCGCCGGTCCGCGTCCAGCCGCTCCGGCTCGGGCCACAGGCCGAGGACCGCGCACACGGTCGGCAGCACCGCCATCGCCGCCGTCGCGTACCCCTCGGCCGACGGGTGGTAGTTGTCGGCGCCGAACATCTCCCGCGGGTTCGCCGCGAACTCCGGCCCCAGCAGGTCGCCCAGCGACACGGTCCGGCCGCCGTGCTCCACGGCCACGATCGTCTGCGCCGCCGCCAGCTGCCGCGACAGCCGCCGGGCCAGCCAGCGCAGCGGCTGGTACACCGGCTCGACCGTGCCCAGGTCCGGGCAGGTGCCCACCACCACCTCGGCGCCCGCCGCGCGCAGCCGCCGTACCGCCTCCGACAGGTACCGCACCGACTGCGTGGGCGGCATCCGGTGGGTGACGTCGTTCGCCCCGATCATGATCACGCAGACGTCCGGGACGCGGCCCGGCTGCGTCAGCAGCAGCGCCACCTGCCGCTCCAGATCGTCGGACCGGGCACCCGGCAGGGCCACGTTCCGCAGCTCCACCGACCGCTCGGCCACCTGGGCGAGCCCCGACGCCAGCAGCGCGCCCGGCGTCTGCCCCGCACGCCGTACGCCCTGCCCCGCCGCCGTCGAGTCGCCCAGCATGGCCAGGCGCAGCGGCACCCCGTCGAAGCCCCGCCCGTACAGCCCGTCGGCCGTCGGGGGCAGCGGTGCCACGCCGCCTCCCACGGACCGCTTCGCCAGGTGCATCTCGGCGAGCAGCACCCCCACCCCGGCGACCCCGAGCAGGCCGATGCCCCCGCCTCCGTACGCCGCACCGGTCGCGATCCGCCGTGCCACTCTCGCCCTCGACATAGGGGCAGCCACCTCCTCCGTACAGTCTGTGAGCTAACTGCCCCGGAACCCTGCCCGCCTACGCATCCACTCGGCTTACGCTGGCTGGACCATTACGGAGACCCCGGAGACTTACGGTGCAAATCCACGACTCGATGATCAGCCTCGTCGGCAACACCCCGCTGGTGAAGCTCAACAGTGTGACCGAGGGCATCCAGGCCACGGTCCTGGCCAAGGTCGAGTACTTCAACCCCGGCGGTTCGGTGAAGGACCGCATCGCCCTGCGCATGATCGAGGCCGCCGAGAAGAGCGGCGAGCTGAAGCCCGGCGGCACCATCGTCGAGCCGACGTCCGGCAACACGGGCGTGGGCCTCGCGATCGTGGCCCAGCAGAAGGGCTACAAGTGCGTCTTCGTCTGCCCGGACAAGGTGTCCACGGACAAGATCAACGTGCTGCGCGCGTACGGCGCCGAGGTCGTCGTCTGCCCGACGGCGGTCGACCCGGAGCACCCGGACTCGTACTACAACGTCTCCGACCGCCTCGTCCGCGAGACGCCCGGCGCGTGGAAGCCGGACCAGTACTCGAACCCGAACAACCCGCGCTCGCACTACGAGACGACCGGTCCCGAGCTGTGGGAGCAGACGGAGGGGCGGATCACCCACTTCGTCGCCGGCGTCGGCACGGGCGGCACCATCTCCGGTACCGGCCGCTACCTCAAGGAGGTCAGCGACGGCAAGGTCAAGGTCATCGGCGCCGACCCGGAGGGCTCGGTCTACTCGGGCGGTTCCGGCCGTCCGTACCTGGTCGAGGGCGTCGGTGAGGACTTCTGGCCGTCCGCGTACGACCAGAACGTGACGGACGAGATCGTCGCCGTCTCCGACAAGGACTCCTTCCAGATGACCCGCCGCCTCGCAAAGGAGGAGGGCCTCCTCGTCGGCGGCTCCTGCGGCATGGCCGTCGTCGCGGCGCTGCGCGTAGCGGAGGGCCTCGGCCCGGACGACGTGGTCGTCGTCCTGCTGCCGGACAGCGGTCGCGGCTACCTCTCCAAGATCTTCAACGACGAGTGGATGGCCGACTACGGCTTCCTGGAGAACGCGGGCCCGTCCGCGCGCGTCGGCGACGTGCTGCGCCACAAGGAGGGCGACATCCCGAAGCTGGTGCACATGCACCCGGAGGAGACCGTCGGCCAGGCGATCGAGGTGCTCCGCGAGTACGGCGTGTCGCAGATGCCCATCGTCAAGCCGGGCGCCGGGCACCCGGACGTGATGGCCGCCGAGATCGTCGGCTCGGTCGTCGAGCGGGAGCTGCTGGAGGCGCTGTTCGCCCAGCGCGCGTCGCTGAACGACCCGCTGGAGAAGCACATGAGCGCCCCGCTGCCGCAGGTCGGCTCCGGCGAGCCGGTCGAGGACCTGATGGCGGTGCTGGGCCGGGCGGACGCGGCGATCGTGCTGGTCGAGGGCAAGCCGACCGGCGTGGTCAGCCGCCAGGACCTGCTGGCGTTCCTGGCCCGCGACGGCAAGTGAGGTCCGGGCGCGAGGGGTTCGCGCAAACGGTACGGGGACGACACGTGCGGGCAGCACGGGCTTAACACGGCTCCGGCACCGTAGGGGTCGTCGGCGTCAGGGACCTCCGGAGCGGCTCCCGGACTTTCCATGGGCGCCGCGGACGCGGTGACCGGCCCTGACCCGGCCCGTGTCCCTCGCGGGGACCGCCGTCGTCCCGCCCCCCGGCTCACGGGGGTGCGGCGGTCCCCGCGCAAACGCGTACGCACGCGAAGGGGGCCGGTCCACGAGGACCGGCCCCCTTCGCGCTGTCCCGCGCCCGCCCAGCGTCCGGCGGCCGTTGCCGCTCGGCGTCCGGCAGCCCCGGCGTTCAGCGTCCGGCGGCCGCCCGCGCGGCGCGTACCTCCTCGGCGTCCGGGAGCAGGTCCGCGATGAGGCTCCAGACCGATTTGGCGTCGGTGCGGACCAGGCGGAACGGGCTCGCCGGGGTGATCTCCTCGGCCGGGAGCGGTTCCTGCGGCAGCTCCCGCAGCCAGTAGCCGAGCGGCCCGCAGTCCCACACGGCGAAGCCACGGCCCTCCACGCCGTCCTGGTGGTCCCGCTCAGCCTGCCAGGCGGCGGTCATACGCCAGCTGCACCGCAGCTCGGTCACCAGTTCCGCGAGGAGGGACAGGGCCGGCTCGCCGAGCGTGCCGGCGGCCGCCAGGGCCTGCCGTACGGCGTTCCTCTCGTCCTCGACGGTGCGGCCGGGGCCGGCCACGGCCTTCAGGGCGGCGAGGGCGCTCTCGACGCCGGAGACGGTCGTCTCGACGGCCGTCAGGGCCGTCTCCCGGGTGGCGGGGCCCTGGCGGAGGTTCACCATCGAGGCGAGCTTCCAGACCAGGGTCTTCGGCTCGACGAGGGAGTACTCCTGCTCGGCCTCGCCCGGCCACGCCTCGTGGACGACGACGTGCTCGTCGCCGATGAGCATGCCGTGGTGGAGCGTGCCCTGGCGGCTGCCCGCCTCCAGGGAGATGACCACACCGGGGGCGAGGAAGGTCTGCACGAGCGGCAGCAGCGCCTGGACGAGCCGCCCGTCCGCGGTGACCAGGCCGCTGTCCTCGGCCTCCTTGCGGGCGGCGGCGAACTCCTCGTCCACCGGCCGGTCGGCGGCCAGTTCGGAGAGCACGATGAGGTGCTCGTCGGTCAGCCGGAAACGGGACCGGGAAACGTCGATGGAAGGCATACACACTCACTCGGTAGGTCGGGCTCGGAGGACCGGGCACCGGGCGCGCCGGTGCCGGCACGTCAGTACGTCGTCTCCGCCCAGAAGCTGAACATCCTCTTGATGCCGGCCCGCACGGCTCCGCGCCGTGTGAGGACCGACCGGTCGACCCCGGCGAACAGGGCGGCCAGGGCGAGGTCGGCGGGCAGCACCCGCCCCGCCGCCCGCAGAGTCACCCGCCTGCCGCTCCCGATGCCCGTCTGGTGGGCCGTCACCACGACGCCGGGATCCTCGTCGTCGTGGAGCCGCTCCAGCCGGTAGGCGCGCTTGCCGAGGGCCATGAGCCGGTAGTCGTCACCCAGGTACCGCATGCGCAGGGCGCGGCCCCGGTGGGTGACGGCCCACCGGTGCCGCTCCATGGCGACGGACCGCCCGTCCACCCGGCACGTGGCCCGGTTCAGGGTGGGCTTGCTCACCAGTTCCGACAGCAGGCCGCGCGTCTCGAACCTGGCGGTGGGAAGGCCGGGACCGCTCACCTCCGTGACGACCACGTTCCGGGTGTGCGGCGGCGCGGGCCAGACCACGCGGATCTCGCCGAACTCCGGCGAGGTGCCGGTCCAGCCGGACTGCCGCAGTCCGCCCGGCGTCCTCTCCGGCTTCCAGCGGGCGAGGGCGAACGGGGTGATGGTGGTGTGCATGGCTTCCCTGGTCGGTCGGATCAGTCGGATCAGACGAATCGGTCGGATCGGTGGACGGGTCGGTCGGATCAGTCGGCCGGATCGGTCGGATCGGCCGGATCAGTCGAACGGGTTGAGGGCGCTGCCGATCTTCCTCAGGCCCTCGCCGGCTTCCTCGGCGCGGTCGCCGATCCACTCCCCGGCGTCCTCCAGGCCGTCCGCGATGGCCTCCCGGTTCTCCCAGACCAGGCAGCCGCCGTACACGAGGCCGGTGCCGACGGCCAGGCCGACGGTGACCGGGTTCGGGGCCACGGTCAGGGCGGTTAGGGACGCGTTGAAGGCGGTGCCGCTGAGGTCGGTGGCGAACTTGGCCGGGTCCGCCTTGATCATGTCCGTGTTGTACGTGGCGAGGTTGGCCACGCCGTACAGGGTGGCCGCCGCGCCGCCCACGACACCGGCGCCGCGCAGCCAGCCCGCCGCCTGGAAGGCGCTGCCCAGGCCGCCGTGCTGGGCGACGCGCGCGAGGTTGGCCTCCGCCGCCGTCGGGATGAAGAACCGGCCGTCCTTGACGTGCCCGCCGAGCACCGCCGCCTCGTCCGAGCCGGTCAGCGCCGAGACGAGACCGGGCGGCAGCTTGCTCCACAGGCTGCCCGACTGGGCGAGCACCATCCGCTCGTTGACGCGGCTCGTGATGAACGTGCCCGGCGCGGTGACCGTCTTGCCGTCCTTGAGGAACTGGTACAGCTTGAAGCCGCCCTTGAGGGACGTGCCCAGGGCCAGCGCGAAGGCACCGGCGGTGACCGTGCCCTTCTGGACCCCGGCGAGCAGGTCCGCGAGCTGCTTGTTGCCGGTCAGCTTCTCGACGCCGTCGCGCTGGAGGCGGGCGAGCCAGTCCTCCAGCGTCTCGTTGTCGCGCATGGCGAACGAGGCGAGGGTCATGCGGTCCCGGCGCTGCTGGTCGTCGGCGGCGGCGACCGCGCCCGCGTTGCCGTTGAAGCCGCCGGTGGTCGCGTCGTTCCGGCCGCCGCCGGAGTCCTTGACGACCGCTTCGAGGTCCTTGCGCAGGTCCTTGTCGGCGTCGTCCACGGCTTTGACGCACGCCTTGATGTACTCGGCCCACGCCTGCTCGCTCGCGCGAACGTCCCTGGCGTAGTGCGGGTCGTGGAGGAGGGCCTGGCGCTCGGCGGGGGTGGCTCGCTCCATGTCGAAGGCGACGTCGCCCTGCTCGGAGACCCGCATGCCGTCCTTGACGGCGTCGGCGCGGGCGTTCTCCAGCTTCCGCCTCAGCTCGGTGAACTGCTGGTGGGCGTTGTGCAGCAAGTTCGCCGTCGCCTTCGCCTGGATCTGCGCGGCCTCGTACTCGTAGCGGGTCGCGGCGAAGTTCACGGACGCCGTGCCCGCGCTGCGTCCCACCCACGAGCCGCCGGTGGTCACGCCGCGGACGCTCTCCCGGTAGAGGCTCTCCGCCTTCCGCAGCTCGTCCGCCATCGACTCCCATCTGTCGGCGGCCGCGGACAGCTTCCCCAAGTCGGTCGTCATGACCTCGTGGTACGTCAGCATGTTCATCCCCGGTTCGGCTGGGCCGGAACGAATTCGCGCCACAACGGCATGTCCGGAACCGTATGGCACCGGAAGCAGTCACGCAGGGGGCGCGGAACCGGTTCCCTGGCCAACTCGCCGGACTCGCGCGGGCGTCCGGGATGTGTGGCGATCCGGTGGGGATGGCGGGGGGATTGCCGGGTGAGGCGGGGGCGGGAAGCGGGGGTGGCCGGGTTTCGTGGTGGGGGCGGTCTTGCATATGGTCTATTCAGTCACCGCGGTGACTGAATAGACCTGAGGTGGAGGACAGGGGCACCGGCATGAACGACACCCCCGGCGCGCGGCTCCAGGCCCTTTTCGAGGGCCACCGGCTGACGCCGACGCAGCGGCGGATCGCCCACTGGATGGTGCGGCGCGCCGCCGACGTGCCGTTCCTGTCCAGCGTGGAGCTGGCCGAGCTGGCCGGGGTCAGCCAGCCGTCCGTCACCCGCTTCGCCGTCGCCCTCGGCTTCGACGGTTACCCCGCGCTGCGCAGGCACCTGCGCGAGGTCGCCCCCGCCGAACCCGCCCGCGCCGCCCGGGAGGACGCGCCCGCCGGGGCGGCGGCGGCCAACGAGTACCAGCAGGCCGTCCACGCCGAGATCGAGAACCTCCGCCACCTCGCGGAGCTCCTCGCCGACCCCGCGCCCGCCGAGCGCGCCGGGCGGCTGCTCGCCGCGTCCCGCCCCCTGCCCGTCCTCGGCCTGCGGGCCGCCGCGGCCCAGGCGCGCGGCTTCGCGTACTTCGCCGCCAAGGTCCACCCGGACGTCCGGGTGCTGGACGAGGGCGGCTCGATGCTGACCGACCGGATCGACGCCGCCGTACGGGCCGGGGCCACGGCCCTGCTCTGTTTCGCGCTGCCCCGCCACCCCCGCGAGGTGGTCGATGCCCTGGAGTACGCGCGGGCCGCCGGGCTGACCGTGGTGACCGTCGCCGACTCGGCGTTCGCGCCGGTCGCCCGCCACAGCGACCTGCTCCTCCCGGCCGCCGTCGGCACCGCCCTCGCCTTCGACACGGCGTGCGGGCCGATGCTGCTGGGCCGGGTGCTGCTGGAGGCCATGTGCGACGGGCTGCCGGACGCGCAGGCGCGGCTGGAGGAGTTCGACGCGCGGGCGGCGGCGCGCGGACTGTTCGTGGAGTAGCCGCACGGCGTTCTCTCAGGGAACTCTCACGGACCGCCTGTACCCTGCCCGGCGCACAGCCGCATCGGAGCCGAGGCAGAAGGAGGACGGACGTGGCGCGCGGAGGGCAGTCGCTGGCGAGGGTGGCCGTGGCGGTACGGGCCGGGGCGGCGCCCCTGTGGTGGTCGGGGATCGTCGGGGCGGCGGTGGGGACCGTGCCGCCGGGACTGACGGGACGGCGGATCGGGCTCCTCGCGGGGGCCGCGCTGTTCCTGGTCGCCGCGGCGGGGGTGTTCCTCGCACGGCGCGGGCGGTACGCGGAGCTGGCCGCCGGAGCCGTACGGGCCGCCCGGCAGGACATCCTCCAGGACCGGGCCGTGACCGCGCGGGCCTGGCGGCGGGCCCGCCGCTGGTGGCTGCTGCTCGCCTTCCCGGTGGCCGTGGCCACGTCGTTCGCGGTGCCCGCCGCCGTGGGACTGCTCGTCGCGGGGCTCGGCGCCGGGCTGTGGCTGAAGGCCGTGTGGATCGGCCGCCGCGAGCGCGTCGACGACCGGCTGCTGTGGGTCTGCGCCGACCGGCTCGCCCGGCGCGGCGGCCCGGCCGGACGGCACGTCACCGCGTACAAGGCGACGGGCATCGCCGCCGGTGACGCCGCGCCCGGTGGGGCGCGGCGCCGCTGACGGGTCCGGGGCGGTCAGACCTCCAGGCCGCTCTCGATCGTCCTGAGCTGGTGGCGGGCCATCGCGAGGTTCGCCCGGTTCTTGTCGAGCGCCAGGTAAAGGAACAGCCCGTTCGTGCCGCGGCCCTTGAGGAGCCGGATCAGGTGGTACTGGCTGCCGAGGGTGATCAGGATGTCCTCGATCTCGTCGTTGAGGCCGAGCATCTCCATGGTGCGCACCTTCGCGCGGACCACGTCGGTGTTCCCGGCGGCGGCGACCGTGAGGTCCAGGTCCTGGCCGCCGCCGACCATGCCGAGGGCCATGCCGCTCGAGTAGTCGACGAGCGCGGCGCCCAGGGCGCCGTCGATCGCCGTCATCGCTTCCTTGAGGGTCGTCTCCGCGTTGGCCATGAACGCGCACTTCCTTTCGTGGTAATTTCCGCTGGCGCGGGTGGTGTCCTGCGGGTCGTGTCCTGCGGGTGTGTCAGGGGGCGAGGTCGGGCCGCTCCAGGGCGCCGTCCACGAGTTCCGCGATCCGCGCGCCGGAGCGGCGGCCCTCCAGGTGGAGGCGGCCGACGTTGACGCGGGGCTCCGCGAGCAGCGTCAGCACGGCCGTGCCGCCCGCCGCGTACGTCGCCACGTAGCCGTGCTCGCCGCGCACCAGCAGCTCGCGGAAGCCGCCGCGCCCGGTGGCGTCGGTGAGCCGTACGGCGACGCCGAGCGCGGCCGCCGTCAGCGCGGCGACGCCCTCCGGCTCGACGTCCCCTGTGTCCTGCGCGAGGACCAGACCGTCGACGCTGGCGGCGAGCGCCCCGGTCAGCTGCGGGACCCGCGCGCGGAGGCGGCGCAGCTCCCCGAGTACGTACGGTTCGGCCGTCATCAGTTGTCTCCTCTCGGCGCGCTGCCGCAGGGCGCGCCTCATGACGCGGGCCTCATGAGGACAGGGGGGTGGTGCGGGTGGTCACAGGCGTGCCTCCAGAGCGTCACGGACTCGGCGGAGCAGGGCGATGTCGGGGTGGTCGGCCGCGGGGACGGCGCCGCTCGGCGGGAGGGGCAGAGGCAGGGGTACGGGTGCGGGGGCGCCGCCCGGTGCGACGGCGGGCGCGGCGGCGGGCGCGGCGGCGGTGCCGGTACTGGGGCCGGCGGGCGGCGGCGGGGCGGGTGTCTCGACCAGTCCGGCGGCGGCCAGGCGCCGTATCTCCAGCAGCGTGTGGAAGGCGGGGCGGCCCAGGACCCAGGCGAGCTGCGCCGGGGTGCGGGTCCCGTCGGCGCGGGCCAGCAGGGCGCGGCCGCGGGCGGTGACGGTCTGGCCGGGCGCCGTGGGGCGGGGGACGACGGGGGCGGCGTCGAGCGCGGGGTAGGGCCAGACGCTGTCGAGCAGTTCGCGGCGGCGCAGCGTCTCGCGCTCCAGGGCGACGGCCGGCACGGGGCGGCCCGGGCCCGCGTGGCGGGGCTCGGCGCCGTACCGGAAGCGGGCCGGGCCCCGGCCGGGGGCGAGCGCGAAGAACGCGGCGTCGAACAGGGCGCCGAGGCGGCATATCTCGCGCTCGCCGTCGCCTATCCGGCCCGGGCGGCCGGTGCGGGCGCGGGCGGCGGAGCGGCGGTCGCTGCCGCCCGCCAGCAGGATGTCGAGGCCGGGCGCGACGGGGCTCTCGGCGTGCACGACCTGGCCCTCGACCAGGTAGAGCGTGCCGTGGTCGCGTACGAGGGCGCCGGTCGCCCGGTCGGCCGCGAGGCGCCGCAGCATGGGGGAGACGACGCCGTTCATCACAGCACCAGCCGTTCCGCGAGGTCCCGGAGGCGTAAGCGGGCCAGCGCCAGGTTGCCCGTGTCGCGGTCGAGCCACAGGTGCAGGAAAAGGCTGCTGTCGAAGTTCGTGGTGACGAAGCGGAGCACGTGGTAGCCGGTGCGGGTGGTGACGATGAGGTCCTCGACGGGGGCGTCCTCGTCGTCCGCCGAGCCGGGCCCGGGGCTGGAGCCCAAGCCGGGAACGGCTCCCGGCCCGGCGCCTGGTGCTCCGCCCGGAGGTCCGCCGTCCGGTGCGCCGGTCCGCCCGCCCGCCGCCGGGCTGAACGACTGGTACTCCGCCGCCGCGCGGGCCAGTTCGGCCGCCTCGGCGGCGCTCGTCTCGTGGTCTCCGACCGGGGACTCCCCGGCCGTTCCCAGGGCGAGCCCGCTGGTCCAGTCCACGAGGGCCGCGCCGCGCGCACCCGGCAGGGTCATCGCTTCCAGCAGGCACTCGTCGATTCCGGGCACGCGGATTCCCCTCCCATGGCGCAGTCGTGGCGACCTCGGTAGCGGAGAGGTTACGCAACGTTCCATCCCTGGGCGGGACTTCTGGCATTTTCCTTTGGAACGTGCCCCCGGCGCGGTAGGCTCCGCGCCGCCCGCGCCGGGGGCGCTCGGGGCGTCCCTACTCCGCCACCAGCGCGTCCCGCAGCTCCCCGCCCGACTCGGCGACGATCTCCGCCACCGGCTGCGGCGGCCGTACGGCGGCGAACCGCACCGTTCCGTCCGGGCGGACCGTGTAGCCGTACACGGCGGGCCTGGGCAGGGAGTTGTACGCGTAGTGGTGCGCGAAGTAGTACGCGCCGGTGTCCAGCGCCGCCACCACGTCTCCCGGTTCGAGGCGCGGCAGGGGGCGGGCCACGGCCAGCAGGTCGCCCGCGAAACAGGCGGGCCCGGCCACGTCCTGGTCGACGGCCGGCCCCTCCTTGGGCAGCCCCTTCGCGTCGTACGCGGCGATGCGCAGCGGCCAGGACGCGGGCGCGTACACGGTGCGGGTGGCGACCTGGACCCCGGCGTGCGTGACGGCGATGGCCCGCGAGCCGGACGTCTTGGTGTACTCGACGCGGGCGAGGACGGTGCCGTGCCTGGCCAGCAGCGACCGGCCGAACTCGGTGACCAGCCCGTACCGCCCGTCGAACAGCCCCGGCACCTCGGCGGCGAGCAGCCGCGCGTACTCCTCGTACGTGGGGGTCTCCTCGTCGGACGCGAAGTTCACCGGCAGGCCGCCGCCGAGGTCGATCGTGTCCACCTGGCGCCGCCCGGCCGCCTCGTTGATCTCCTCGGCCAGTTCGTATACGGCCCGCACCCCGTCCGCCATGCGCGCGAGCGGGACGCCCTGGGAGCCGGAGTGGGTGTGCAGCCGGGTCAGCCACGGGCGGTCCAGGAACGCCCGGACGATCCACGCGCGGGCGCCCGGGTCGCGCAGGGCGACGCCGAACTTCGAGGTGTCGGTCGCGGTGGACAGGGCGTCGATGGTGCCGCCGCCGACCTGGGCGTTGACGCGCAGGCCGACGGGCGGCGGGGCGGTCGCGCGGGCGGCGACGAGCGTGTCGAGGCGGGCGAGCTCCTGCGGGTTGTCGGCGTTGACGGCGATGCCGAGGTCGATGGCCTCGCGCAGTTCGGCCACGGTCTTGGCGGGGGAGTCGAGGACGGTCATGCGGGGCGGGACGCCGGCGGCGCGGGCGAGGGCCAGCTCGCCGGGGCTCGCGACCTCGGCGCCGAGCCCCTCCTCGTACAGCAGGCGCAGGACGGGGACGAGCGGGGAGGCCTTCACGGCGAAGGCGTGCAGGACGGGCGCGTCGGTGACGGCGGCGAACGCGGCGCGCAGGGCGGCGGCGGAGGCGCGGACACCGGCGGTGTCGAGGAGGGCGACGACGGGCTGGGAATCGGGGAGCAGCGCGTGCTCGACGGCTGCGCGGACGGCTTGATCACGTCGGTCGGAAGCCATGCCCTCCAGCCAAACACCCGGCGCGCGCCCGCGCAGCTGTTGACTACAACTATTCAGTCCAGCAGGATGTGAATATCTCACTCACAAGAGGCCGGCGCCGCAGTGGCCGAGGCCGAGGCATCCGCATTCGAGGAGGCACCCCCATGTCAGGACCCCGACCCGTACGGGCCCCGCGCGGTACGGAACTGAGCGCCCTGGGATGGCAGCAGGAGGCCGCTCTGCGGATGCTCCAGAACAACCTCGACCCGGAGGTCGCCGAGCACCCCGACAAGCTCGTCGTCTACGGCGGCACCGGCAAGGCGGCCCGCGACTGGCGCTCCTTCGACGCCATGGTCCGCACGCTGCGCACCCTGAAGCAGGACGAGACGATGCTCGTCCAGTCCGGCCGCCCGGTCGGCGTGATGCAGACCCACGAGTGGGCCCCGCGCGTCCTGATCGCCAACTCCAACCTGGTCGGCGACTGGGCGAACTGGGAGGAGTTCCGCCGCCTGGAGGCGCTCGGTCTCACCATGTACGGGCAGATGACCGCCGGGTCGTGGATCTACATCGGCACGCAGGGCATCCTCCAGGGAACGTACGAGACGTTCGCCGCCGTCGCCGCGAAGAAGTTCGGCGGCACCCTCGCCGGGACGATCACCCTCACCGCCGGTCTCGGCGGCATGGGCGGCGCCCAGCCGCTCGCCGTCACCATGAACGACGGCGTCGCCATCTGCGTCGACTGCGACCCGCGCGCCATCGAGCGCCGCATCGAGCACCGCTACCTGGACGTCAAGGCCGACTCCCTCGACCACGCCCTGCAGCTGGCCACCGAGGCCCGCGACGCGCGCCGCCCCCTGTCGATCGGCGTGCTCGGCAACGCCGCCGAACTGGTACCGCAGCTCCTCGCGATGGGCGCCCCCATCGACATCGTCACCGACCAGACCTCCGCCCACGACCCGCTCGCCTACCTGCCGGTCGGCGTCGCCTTCGAGGACATGGCCGACGCCGCCGCCAAGGACCCGGCCGGGTTCACGCAGCGGGCCCGCGAGTCGATGGCCAGGCACGTCGAGGCGATGGTCGGCTTCATGGACGCGGGCGCCGAGGTCTTCGACTACGGCAACTCCATCCGCGGCGAGGCCCAGCTCGCCGGGTACGAGAGGGCGTTCGCCTTCCCCGGCTTCGTCCCCGCCTACATCCGCCCGCTGTTCTGCGAGGGCAAGGGCCCCTTCCGCTGGGCCGCCCTTTCCGGTGAGGCGTCCGACATCGCCAAGACGGACAAGGCGATCCTGGAGCTGTTCCCGGAGAACGAGTCGCTGGCCCGCTGGATCAAGATGGCCGGGGAGCGCGTCCACTTCCAGGGCCTGCCCGCCCGCATCTGCTGGCTCGGCTACGGCGAGCGCGACCGCGCCGGTGAGCGCTTCAACGACATGGTGGCCTCCGGCGAGCTGGCCGCCCCGCTCGCCATCGGCCGCGACCACCTCGACTGCGGCTCCGTCGCCTCCCCGTACCGCGAGACCGAGGCCATGCTCGACGGCTCCGACGCCATCGCGGACTGGCCGCTGCTGAACGCCATGGTCAACGTCGCGTCCGGCGCCTCCTGGGTCTCCCTGCACCACGGCGGCGGCGTCGGCATGGGCCGCTCCATCCACGCGGGCCAGGTCACCGTCGCCGACGGCACCCCGCTGGCGGGCGAGAAGATCCGCCGCGTCCTCACCAACGACCCCGGCATGGGCGTCATCCGGCACGTGGACGCCGGATACGACCGCGCCGACGAGGTCGCCGCCGAGCGGGGCGTCCGCGTCCCGATGCGGGAGGACGCGTGACCCCGTCCCAGCGACGGCAGCCGGTCGCCGGCCAGTCCTTCCACACCATGTGGAAGGAGCTGGCCGGCATCGGCCGCGACCCCGCCTCCGGCGGCTACCGCCGCTACGCCTGGACCGGCGCCGACACCGACTGCCGCGCCTGGTTCCGCGAACAGGCCGAGTCGCGGGGCCTCGCCTACGAGACCGACCGCAACGGCAACCAGTGGGCCTGGCTGGGCGACCCGCACGGCACGGACGCCGTCGTCACCGGCTCCCACCTGGACTCCGTCCCCGACGGCGGCGCCTTCGACGGCCCGCTCGGCGTCGTTTCGTCCTTCGCCGCCGTCGACGAACTCCTCCAGCGGGGCGCCGCCCTCGCCCGGCCCCTCGCCGTCGTCAACTTCGGCGACGAGGAGGGCGCCCGCTTCGGCCTCGCCTGCGTCGGCTCCCGCCTCACCGCCGGGCAGCTCACGAAGGACGCCGCGTACGCGCTGCGCGACGGCGACGGCGTCGCCCTGCCCGACGCCATGGAGGCCGCCGGGTACGACCCCGCCGCCATCGGCCCCGACCCGGAGCGCCTCGCCCGGATCGGCGCGTTCGTGGAGCTGCACGTCGAGCAGGGCCGCGCCCTGGACCTGACCGGCGACCCGGTCGGCATCGCCTCCGCGATCTGGCCGCACGGCCGCTGGCGGTACGACTTCCGGGGCGAGGCCAACCACGCGGGAACCACCCGGCTCGTGGACCGCCGCGACCCGATGCTGCCGTACGCCGAGACGGTCCTGGCCGCCCGCCGCGAGGCGGAACTCGCCGGCGCCGTCGCCACCTTCGGCAAGGTCGCCGTCGAACCCAACGGCGTCAACGCCATCCCGTCCCTCGTGCGCGGCTGGCTCGACTCGCGCGCCGCCGACCAGGCCACGCTCGACACGGTCACGGCCGCCGTGGAGGCCGCCGCGCGGGAGGCCGCCGAACGGCAGGGCGTCGACCTCGCCGTCGTACGCGAGTCGTTCACCCCGGTCGTCGAGTTCGCCCACGCCCTGCGCGACGAGCTGGCCGCCATCCTCGGCGGCGACCGGCCCGGCGGCGGCGACCGGCCCGTGCCCGTGCTGGGCACCGGCGCCGGGCACGACGCGGGCATCCTGTCCGCCTCCGTCCCGACCGCGATGCTGTTCGTCCGCAACCCCACGGGCGTCTCGCACTCCCCGGCCGAGTTCGCCGCCGAGGACGACTGCGTGGTCGGCGTGCACGCCCTCGCCGACGTACTGGAGGGCCTGGCATGCCGCTGACCACGTACTGGCTGGAACACGCCTGGCTGGGCGACACGGTCGTCCCCGGCGTCGCCCTGGACGTAGCGGACGGCCGGATCACCGCCGTCCGCCCGGACACGCCCACCCCGCCGCCGGGCGCCACACCCCTGCGCGGACTGACCCTCCCAGGCCTGGCCAACGCCCACAGCCACGCCTTCCACCGGGCCCTGCGCGGCCGCGCCCAGGCCGAGCGGGGCAGCTTCTGGACGTGGCGCGACACCATGTACCAGGTGGCGTCCCGGCTCACCCCCGACACGTACCGCGCGCTGGCGACCGCCGTGTACGCGGAGATGGCCCTCGCGGGCATCACCGCCGTCGGCGAGTTCCACTACCTGCACCACGCGCCCGGCGGCGCCCCCTACGCCGACCCCAACGCGATGGGCGAGGCGCTGATCGCCGCCGCCGCCGACGCGGGCATCCGCATCACCCTCCTCGACACCGCCTATCTGTCGTCCGGCTTCGGCGAGCCGCCCAACGAGCACCAGCTCCGCTTCTCCGACGGCACCGCCGACGCCTGGGCCGAACGCGTCGGCGCCCTGAAGGACACCGGCGACGGCACCGTCCGGATCGGCGCGGCCATCCACTCCGTACGCGCCGTTCCCGCCGACCAGCTGGCCACCGTCGCCGACTGGGCACGCGACCGGGGCGCACCCCTGCACGTCCACCTGTCCGAACAGCCCGCGGAGAACGAGGCGTGCCTCGCCGCCCACGGCCGCACCCCGGCCCGCCTGCTGGCCGATCACGGCGCCCTCGGCGAGCGGACCACCGCCGTGCACGCCACGCACCTCACCGACGAGGACATCGCCCTGCTCGGCACCACCCGCACCGGTACCTGCATGTGCCCCACCACCGAACGCGACCTCGCGGACGGCATCGGCCCGGCCGTCGCCCTCCAGCGGGCGGGCAGCCCCCTGTCGCTCGGCTCCGACAGCCACGCCGTGATCGACCTCCTGGAGGAGGCGCGCGCCATGGAGCTGGACGAGCGGCTGCGCACCCGCGTGCGCGGCAACTGGACCGCCGCGCAGCTGCTGCGCGCCGCCGGAGCCGACGGGCACGCCGCGCTCGGGCGCCCCGACGCGGGCGTCCTGGAGCCGGGCGCGCTCGCCGACTTCACGACGATCGCGCTGGACACCGTCAGGACGGCCGGGCCACCGCCGCGTCTGGCAGCCGAGACGGCCGTATTCGCCGCGTCCGCGGCGGATGTGCGCCACACGGTCGTCGGCGGCCGCCAGGTCGTACGGGACGGGACCCACGCCCTCGTACCCGATGTGCCGCGGGCGCTGCGGGACGCGATCGCCGCCCTGCTCGACTGACCCGGCCGAAGGAGAACTCCCGCACCATGAACAGCGGCAACGAGCCCACGAACAGCGCCCCCGCGACCGCGGGGCCCGACACGACGAACAACGCCGTCGCGCCGAAGGCCACCGCGGCCACGCTCATCACCAACATCGCCGGTCTGGTCACCAACGACCCCTCCCTCGGTGACGGTTCCCCCCTCGGACTGATCCAGGACGCCGCGCTCGTCATCGAGGGCGACCGCGTCGTCTGGACCGGTGAATCCAGCAAAGCACCCGCCACTGACAACCGGGTCGACGCGGGCGGCCGGACGGTCGTCCCCGGCTTCGTCGACTCCCACTCGCACCTCGTCTTCGCGGGCGACCGCACCGCCGAGTTCAACGCCCGCATGTCCGGCCGGGCGTACGAGGCGGGCGGCATCCGCACGACGGTCGCCGCGACCCGCGCCGCGACCGACGCCGAACTGGAGGCGAACGTCGTCCGCTACCTGCGGGAGGCGCTCCGCCAGGGCACGACCACCTTCGAGACGAAGTCCGGCTACGGCCTGACCGTCGAGGACGAGGCGCGGGCCCTGCGCGTCGCCGCCCGCCACACCGACGAGGTCACCTACCTCGGCGCGCACATCGTGTCCCCGGACTACGCCGACGACCCGGCCGGATACGTCGCCCTGGTCACCGGCGAGATGCTCGACGCGTGCGCCCCGCACGCGCGCTGGATCGACGTGTTCTGCGAGAAGGGCGCCTTCGACGGCGACCAGGCCCGCGCGATCCTCACCGCGGGCAAGGCGCGCGGCCTGCACCCGCGCGTCCACGCCAACCAGCTGTCGTACGGCCCCGGCGTCCAGCTCGCGGTGGAGCTGGACGCGGCGAGCGCCGACCACTGCACGCACCTGACCGACGACGACGTGGACGCCCTCGCCAACAGCGCGACCGTCGCCACGCTCCTGCCGGGCGCGGAGTTCTCGACGCGCGCCAAGTGGCCGGACGCGCGGCGCCTGCTGGACGCGGGCGCGACGGTGGCGCTGTCCACGGACTGCAACCCCGGCTCGTCGTTCACCTCGTCGATGCCGTTCTGCGTGGCCCTGGCGGTACGGGACATGGGCATGACGCCCGACGAGGCGGTGTGGTCCGCGACGGCCGGGGGCGCGGCGGCCCTGCGCCGCACCGACATCGGCCGCCTGAGCCCCGGCGCCCGCGCCGACCTGGCCTTCCTGGACGCCCCGTCCCACGTCCACCTCGCCTACCGCCCGGGCGTCCCGCTCGTCACCGAGGTCTGGCGCGCGGGCGCCCCGGTGGTTCTGGGACGCGGCGCGCGGGCGTAGCGTCGGCCGGGTGACCCGGCGACTCCTGTACGTCCGCTTCCAGTCCCCGACGCGCGGTCCCCGGGGCCACCACCCCGGGGTCTTCGCGCTGGCCAACGCCCTGGCCAGGGAGGGGCGGCTGTCCCCCGACGAGTACCGGTTCCGGCGCGCGGCGAACGACTGGTACGACGCCACCTACCCGAACCCGTCCGACACCGACCCCACCGTCTACGACCCGGACCTCAACCCCGGCGCGGTGGCCTGGTTCAAGTCGACGGCGTGCCACCTCGTCGACCGGGTCGACGGCTATCTGACGCTCCTGGCGGAGCACGGCGTCCCCTGCGAGCGCGTCGAGACGACGGCTCCGGGCCGGATCGTCCACGAGGACGAGGTCCAGGTCGTGGCGGCGCCGACGGCTCCGGTCCACGCACCCGGAACCGTCCGGGAATTCGACGTACCGGATCTGCCCCCGCCAGTACGTGACCTCCACGGGCCGTCCCGGGCGGGCCGACGGGTTCTCCTCAAGGCCGCCGCGGAGCCGCGTACGGCTCGCCGTACCGTCCGCCTCCGTGAGGTGCAGCCAGTACCGGGGCGTCCTGACCGCGTCCTTCACCGGCTCGGCCGCCCTGATCCGTGCCTCCGCGGTCCGCAGGCACTCCCCGTCCCGGCTGCCCGGGGCGCGCATGGACGCGGTCTCGAAGGCCAGCCTCTCGCCGTGGGCCTCCCGCACCGGGAACACGAAGGTCACCACGGCATTCCGCGATGTCGACGGCGGCGGGAAGTACGGGCGTTCCCGCCATGTCCGCACCCCGCTCACTGCCGTGACCTGGCAACCTCCTTCCTCCTCTGTGACGCGGGTCACCCGGGCCCACCGCTCATTCCGGCGGCCGCCCGGGGTCAGCCCTCCCGACAGCGGCAGCAGCCACGGCAGGAAGGAACCGGAGATGACCCAGCAGGCGCAGGTGAAGGGGCCCGCGAGCTACTTCCCGTCGATCGAGAAGAAGTACGGGCGGCCGGTCGCGGAGTGGAAGGACCTCATCCGCACCTCCCCGCTCACCCGGCACATGGAGCTGGTCGCCTGGCTCAAGAGCGAGCACGGCCTCGGCCACGGTCACGCCAACGCCCTCGTCGCCGACACCCTCGCCGAGCCCGCCTGACCGCGCCCAGCCCTCCTCAGCGGGGCGGCAGGGACGCGTGGGCCACGTGGACGCGCATCGCGCACGGCACGCGGCCGTCCGGCCCGGCGAGCGGTGCGGCCTCGGCGAGGAACGCCTCGCGCAGCGCGGCGGCGTCCGGCCCGGGCAGCGGCGCCAGGTCGTACAGGCCCGACACGGTGGCCCACACCTCGTCGGCCGTCCCGTCGAGCCGCAGCGGTACGGTCTCCCAGCCGACCGCCCCGAAACCGGCGTCCCGCAGCAGCGCGCCGAGCCCCTCGCGGGTACGGGTCCTGGCGTCGCCCAGCCTCGGTGCGCGCCGCTCGGCGGGCAGGGCCTCCACGGCCTCCCGCAGCAGCGGCAGGAACCGCTCGTACGCGTCACCGCCCCCGGAGACCGCCCCGCCGCCCACCACGCAGGCGAACGTTCCGCCCGGGACGAGGACGCGGGCCACCTCGGCGGCGACCAGCTCCACATCGCCCATCAGCATCAGCGCCATGTGCGACACGCACGCGTCGAACGAGCCGTCCGCGAACGGCAGCCGCTGCCCGCGCCCCTGCGCCAGGACCGTCCCCGCGGGCACCCCGGCCCGCCCCCGCGCCACCGCCAGCGCCTCGGCCGACAGGTCCACCCCCGCCAGCACGCGCCCCGGGGCCCCCGCCGACACGCGCCCCGGCGCGCCGACGCGCGAGCCGCCCCCTGACGGCGTCCGCCCGGTGTGCCCGCCGTCGGCCGCCAGCCGCTCCAGCAGCACCCCGTCACCGCAGCCCAGGTCCAGGACAGAGCGCGCACCCCGGACCAGGTCGCGGAGCATCGTGTAGCTGGACCGCCCGTCGGGCCCGGCGCCTCTGGACAGGGTCTCGCCGGTGACGCCGGGGCGCCGGGCGTGGAACCGGCGCAGGAACCGCTCCTGCCGCATCGTCGTCGTCATGGCCCCCCACCCAACCAGGGCCCGCGCCCCCGCCCGGCAGGATCGCGCCAGTAACGCGCGCCTACGCCCGAGGGCCCGCTCTCCTCAAAAGGGGGCGGGTCCTCGGGCGTAGGGGCACGGCGGGTGCAGTGAGAGGGAAGCTCACTCCTCCAGGGTGAGGCCCTTGCGGAGCTTCGTCAGCGTGCGCGACAGCAGCCGCGACACGTGCATCTGCGAGATGTTCAGCTCCTCGCCGATCTGCGACTGCGTGAGCCCCGCGACGAACCGGAGCGAAAGGATCTTGCGGTCCCGCGCGGGCAGCGACGCGATCAGCGGCTTCAGGGACTCGATGTACTCGATCCCCTCCAGGCCGTGGTCCTCGTAGCCGATCCGGTCCGCTAGGGCGCCCTCGGTGTCGTCCTCCTCGGGCTGGGCGTCCAGGGAGCTGGCGGTGTAGGCGTTGCTCGCCGCCATGCCCTCGACGACCTCGTCGTTGCTGATGCCGAGCCGGTCCGCCAGCTCCGCGACGGTCGGGGAGCGGTCCAGCTCCTGCGCCAGCTCGTCACCGGCCTTCGCCAGCTCCAGGCGCAACTCCTGGAGGCGCCGGGGAACCCGTACGGACCAGGACGTGTCGCGGAAGAAGCGCTTGATCTCGCCGATGATCGTCGGCATCGCGAAGGTCGGGAACTCGACCTCGCGGCTCAGCTCGAAGCGGTCGATCGCCTTGATCAGGCCGATGGTGCCGACCTGGATGATGTCCTCCATCGGCTCGCTGCGCGTGCGGAACCGGGAGGCGGCGAACTTGACCAGGGCGAGGTTCAGCTCGACCAGGGTGTTGCGGACGTACGCGTACTCGTGGGTGCCCTCTTCGAGGGCTTCGAGCCGCGCGAACAGCGTCTTGGACAGCGCGCGCGCGTCCACCGCCCCCACCTCGTCGTACGGAGGGATCTCGGGGAGGTCGGGGAGGTCCGGGAAACCGGACCGATCGAAGGGGTGGGGGGATGTTGCCGACGCCGCGTCGTGGGTACGCGTCTCGTCGAGCCGGGGTGACATGGTGTCCTCCATCGTTCTCGGCATATGGCCGCCGATGCCCATACGTCGGATTGCGGTGTGCGGCGCCTCCAAAGCCGGCCGTGTCGGGGGTTGCCCTACTAGCCCTATCGGGTTCGCCCATGCCGGTGCAAGTGGCCGATGCGATTGCCGTTTTTCCTGTATATACCCTTTGCGGTGACCTCCGGCTACCCGCCGGGGCGGATTCGTCGTAGGGTTCTCCCGACCCAACGGCATCGGCGAAGAGGGGCGGAATGGGCCGCGAGACAGTCGGCAGCGCGAACCAGGGCCGACTTCACGTCGGGGTCCGGACGGAAGGTTCGAGCGAGGTCCTGACCCCGGTGGGTGAGCTCGATCACCACACCGCGGAGCTGCTGCGCGAACCCCTGGAGGCCGCGGTCGCCCAGGGCCGGACACGGCTGGTGGTCGACTGCTCGCAGCTGGAGTTCTGCGACTCGACCGGGCTGAACGTGCTCCTCGGCGCGCGACTGAAGGCCGAGGCGGCCGGCGGGGTGGTGCACCTGGCCGCGATGCGGCCCGCCGTCGCCCGTGTGTTCGAGATCACGGGAGCCGGTGTGGTCTTCGAGATCCACGACTCCCTGGACGCCGCCCTTGGGCGGTAGCCCGGCGGGCGGCGGCGAGTACACGCCGCGGGCCCTGCGGGGCCGATCTGAGGGGTGTCGCCCGGGGACGGGCGGGCAGAAGAAGCCAGAAGACCCCCACGGTGGGCCGCGAAGAGTCCACACTCTTGGTAAACGATGTGACGTCGAGCAAATGACGACCTGGTGAATCGGTGAGGTGACGCGCTGATGGGTGCCACCCAGCAGCAACCGCCGAGCGGCCTCGGCCCCGAGCCGGACCGCCCCGGCACCCCCTCGGCACAGCGCGTGGCACCCTCCGGCGCGTCCGACCGGCGCGGCCCGCACGAGCGGGATACGCGGGAGCGCGGCCCGCACGAGCGGGAGCACGGGCCCCGGGAGGACGGCGAGCAGGGGAACGGCGAGCAGGAGCGCGGCCCGCACCGCGAGACGCGCCGGCTCACGCTGGATGGCGCGAGCGGGGGCGTACCCCTCGCCCGCGACTTCACGCGCCAGGCGCTCTACGACTGGGGATGGCTCCCCGCCGCCACCGCGGACCGCCGCGCCGCCGCCGAGGACGTCCTGCTGGTCGTCTCCGAGCTGGTCACCAACGCCTGTCTGCACGCCGAGGGCCCCGAGGAGCTGCGGGTCTCCCTGCACGCCAAGGTCCTGCGCCTGGAGGTCGAGGACCGGGGCGCCGGACAGCCAGCGCCCCGCACCCCCCACCGCGCCGGGCGGCCCGGCGGCCACGGCATGTTCATCGTGCAGCGGCTCTGCCTCGACTGGGGCGTCACCAGGGCCGCTGAGGCGGCGGGGAAGACCGTCTGGGCGGAGCTGGCCGCGCCCGCGTGAACAGGGTCGGTCGCCGCTGTGTCAGCATCTGCGTAAGCGAGTGACCGGAAACGGTACGTATACGAAAGCTTACGAAAGGACGTGTTCTGTAGAACGTCCGTGTGGCGTAGTGTGCCCTCGCGTGAAGGAATTGTGTGACCCGCCGAACCGACCTGGGCGGGGCGCACGGTTTTCCAAGCCTGGGGGGGCGTACGAATCTTGGGAGACACGGGAACCTATGGGGCTCGCACCACACGTCTGACCACCGTCCGCGACGCCGGGCGGACCCGGCGTCGCGCCCCGGCGGGCCGCCGCGCCAAACCGCGCTGGTACCTGCCGGCCGTCCTCGGCACCGACGCCGTCGTCACCGCCGTGTCCGTCGCCCTGGTCCTCGACCGGGCCCATCAGCCGCACCCGCTGCGGACCGCCGCCGTCGCCACGGTGGCCTGGATCTCCGTACGGGCGCTGCGGCACCGCTACCGCACCGGCGACCTCGGCGAGTCGCGCGGGGCGATGCCCGTCCTGCACGACTGGCTGATCCTCGTGGCCTCGCTCGCCGTCCTCGGCGTAGCCACCGCCCGCACCCCGCAGCCGTACCCGGCGCTCGCCGCGCTGCTGCCGTGCCTGGTCGCGGCCGTCGTGTGCCACCGCAGGCTGCACCGCCACCTCACCGCAGCCCGGCGCGCCGCCGAAGCCGTGGACCGGGTCCTCGTCGTCGGCGAGCCGGGCGTCCTGGAGGCCGCCGTCCATCGCCTGGCGTCGCGCACGGACCACCCGTACGCCGTCGTCGGCACCGTCGTCGCCGTGGACGATCCCCTCGCCGGAGTCCCTGGCGCCCTGGCGGAGGGCGCCCTCGCGGCCGCGGCGGCCGGCAGCGAGCGGCTCGACCCGGGCCTCGACGGCCGCGCCGCGGGGCACCACGTGGTGGAGGCCGCGCGGCGCCACGACGCCGAGCTGGTGCTCCTCGCCCCGGGCGCCAGCCTCACCGGCGACCGGCTGCGCGAGCTGTGCTGGGTGCTGCACGACGCCGGACTCGAGGTCGCCCTGACGCCAGGCCTGGTGGAGACGTCCGTGAAGCGGCTGACGGCCGCCTCCGTCGCCGGGCTGACCGTCCTGCGCGTCGAACCGCCGCTCCGCCACGGCGCGCAGGCCGCGCTGAAGTCCACCGTCGACCGATGCGGCGCCGCCCTCGGGCTGCTGCTCCTCGCGCCGCTGCTGCTCCTGCTCGCCGCGCTCATACGCCTGGACTCACCGGGGCCCGCGCTCTACCGGCAGGTGCGCGTGGGCCGCGACCAGCGGACGTTCACCATGTGGAAGTTCCGCAGCATGGTCACCGACGCCGACAGCCGCAAGGACGACCTCGCCACGCGCAACGAGTGCGACGGGCTGATGTTCAAGATGCGCCGCGACCCGCGCGTCACCCGCGTGGGCCGCTTCCTGCGCCGCACCTCCCTGGACGAACTGCCGCAGCTGGTCAACGTGGTGCGGGGCGACATGTCCCTGGTGGGCCCGCGCCCGCCGCTGCCCGACGAGGTCGCGGCGTACGACGCGACGGCGCTGCGCCGGCTGCGCGTCAAGCCCGGCATGACCGGCCTGTGGCAGGTCAGCGGCCGCTCGGACCTGTCCTGGGACGAAACGGTCCAGCTTGATCTCCACTACGTGGACAACTGGTCGTTCAGCAGCGACCTCGACGTGATGAGCCGTACGCTCCGGGCCGTCGTCGACGGCCGCGGGGCGTACTGATGGCGCCCGACCCGGCGCGCCCCGCCCGGCCGGGCCGGGCGCGCCCCCGGTGCCTACGCGTCGGCCGTGCGGGCCGGTTCCGTGCCGCCGTGGGCCAGCCACCACGCGTACGTCGCGGCGATGCCGTCCCGCAGCGGGACGCGGGGCTTCCAGCCGAGCCCGGTCAGCCGGGAGACGTCCAGCAGCTTGCGGGGTGTGCCGTCGGGCTTGGACGTGTCCCAGGCGATCCGGCCGGTGAAGCCGGTCACCTCCGCGACCGTCTCGGCCAGTTCACGGATCGTCAGGTCCTGCCCGCAGCCCACGTTGACCGGCGCGTCCCCGTCGTACGAGGCGAGCAGCGTCGCGCAGGCGTCGGCGAGGTCGTCCACGTGCAGGAACTCGCGGCGCGGGGTGCCCGAGCCCCACAGGGTCACCTCGTCGCGGCCGGCCTCGCGCGCCTCGTGGAAGCGGCGCACCAGGGCGGGCAGGACGTGCGAGGTCTCCAGGTCGAAGTTGTCGCCGGGCCCGTACAGGTTCGTCGGCATCGCGGAGATGTACTGGGCGCCGAACTGCCGCCGGTACGACTGGACCTGGCAGATCCCGGCGATCTTCGCGAGGGCGTACGGCTCGTTGGTGGGCTCCAGCGGGCCGGTCAGCAGCGCGTCCTCGCGGATGGGCTGCGGGGCGTGCTTGGGGTAGATGCACGACGAGCCGAGGAACAGCAGGCGCGGCACACCGGCGGCGTGGGCGCCCGCGATGACGCTGAGCTGGATGCGCAGGTTGTCCTCCAGGAACGGCACCGGCTGCGTGCTGTTCGCGAGGATTCCGCCGACCTTCGCGGCGGCCAGGACGACGGCGTCCGGGCGTACGTCCGCGAGGAACGCGCCGGTCGCGGCGGCGTCGCGCAGGTCGAGCGTGCCACGGTCGCGGGTGATCACCTCATGGCCGTCGGCGGTCAGCCTGCGGATCATCGCGGATCCCACGAGTCCGCGGTGGCCCGCGACGAATATCCGGGCCCGCGACGGCAGGTACGACGGCGACGGCGACGGGGCGGAGGACGACGACGGGGCGGAGGGCGGCGGTGCCGCCTGCGAGTCGGTCATGGGCCGGATCATGCCAGGAGCGGCGGCGCGACCCGCGCCCGTCGCCCGGATTCGCGTATACAGGCCAAGAGGACAACGGGGACGGGGCCGGTGCGCGGCTCCTCCGGGAGGGGATGCCACGCATGAGCAGGACCGCACTGATCACGGGGGTCACCGGGCAGGACGGCTCGTACCTGTCGGAGCTGCTGCTGTCGAAGGGGTACACGGTCCACGGCCTGGTGCGCCGCTCGTCCAGCTTCAACACGGAGCGGATCGACCACATCTACCAGGGCCCCCAGGAGTCCGGCCGGTCGTTCGTGCTGCACCACGCCGACTTGTCCGACGGGGTGGCGCTGGTGAACCTGCTGCGCGGGATACGGCCGGACGAGGTGTACAACCTGGGCGCCCAGTCCCATGTCAGGGTCTCCTTCGACGCGCCGCTGTACACCGGGGACGTCACCGGGCTCGGGGCGCTGCGGCTGCTGGAGGCCGTACGGGCGTCGGGCATCGAGACGCGCGTCTACCAGGCGTCGTCGTCGGAGATGTTCGGCGCGACCCCGCCCCCGCAGAACGAGCGGACCCCGTTCCACCCGCGCAGCCCGTACGGCGTCGCCAAGGTGTACGGCTACTGGGCGACGGTCAACTACCGGGAGGCGTACGGGATGTACGCCGTGAACGGCATCCTGTTCAACCACGAGTCGCCGCGCCGCGGCGAGACCTTCGTAACCCGCAAGATCACGCGGGCGGTCGCCCGGATCAAGGCGGGCCTCCAGAGCGAGCTGTACCTCGGCAACCTGGACGCCGTCCGCGACTGGGGGTACGCCCCCGAGTACGTGGAAGCGATGTGGCGGATGCTCCAGCAGGACGAGCCGACGGACTACGTCGTCGCGACGGGCGTCCCGGCGACCGTGCGGCAGTTCCTGGAGACGGCGTTCGGCCACGCGGACCTCGACTGGCGCGAGTACGTCCGGTACGACGCCAAGTACGAGCGGCCCAGCGAGGTGGACGCGCTGATCGGCGACGCCAGCAAGGCGGAGGAGCTGCTCGGCTGGAAGCCGGAGGTACGGGTGGACGAGCTGGCCCGGATCATGGTGGACGCCGACATCCGCCAGGTCCAGGACGAGCTGGCCGGGGTGACCGTCCGCGTGGACCGCTGAGGCGGGCGCGGGGCCGGCGACGGCTCCGAGGCGGCGCGCGGGACCGCTGACGCGTGCCCGGGCCGGTGGCCGCCGAGTCGCCGTCGCCGGTCCCCGGCGCCGCACCGCCTACCACTCTCCGTAGTTTTACGCGGAGTTGGCCAGAAATGGCCCAAGGGCCGCTACTGTACGGCTCATTCACACGTTTGGGCGACTGACCACGCGCCCGGCGGCACCGCGCCGGACGAGCGCTCACGGCGTCAAGACGTCCGTCTTGGGGGGTACATGAAGAGATCCAGAGGGCTGCACGCCGCCCTCGCCCTGTCCCTGGCGGCCGGTCTGGGGGCGGTCGCCGCTCCGCAGGCCACCGCACTCACCGCACCGGTGCCCTTCACCGCGGACGACCTGCCCACCTGGCAGACCAACGGCATCGTCTGGGCTCTCGCCGAGGCGAGCGGCGTGGTCTTCGCGGGCGGCACCTTCTCCGCCGTACGGCCCCCCGAGGGCGCGTCCGGCACCGAGCGGCAGGCGCTGAACTTCGTCGCGCTCGACGCGGCGACGGGCGCCCCCACCGACTGCCGGCTGTCGTTCACGGTCTCCTCCGGCACCGCCACCGTGCGCGCCCTGGCCGTGTCGCCCGACAAGCGCACCCTGTACGCGGGCGGCTACTTCGGCGCCGTCAACGGCATGCCCGTGTCCAGCGTCGCCGCCATCGACATCGCGACCTGCGCCCCGAAGGACCCCTTCAACGCGGCCTTCCCCGCCACCGTGCGCGCCCTCGCCGTCACCGACGACACGGTGTACGCGGGCGGCGACTTCACCACCGTCAACGGCCAGCCCCGCGCGCGGTACGCCGCCGTGGACGCGACGACCGGCGCCCTGCGGCCGTTCCGGGCCGACGTCGACGAGCCGGGCCGGGCCGTCGAGGTCACCCCCGACGGACGGCACGCCCTGCTCGGCGGCGACTTCTTCACCGTCAACGGCGCCTCCTCGCACGCCCTCGCCGTGGTGGACGCCACGACCGGCGCGAACGTCAAGACGTACCCGGGCTTCATCATGAACAGCTCGGTCGTCAAGGACATCGACACGGACGCCACCGGCTTCTACACCGCCAACGAGGGAACCGGCGGCTTCGACGGCCGGATCGCCCTGGAGCTGAACACCCTGGAGCAGCGCTGGCGGGACACCTGCCTGGGCGCCACCCAGGCCGTCGAGTCCCACAAGGGCGTGCTGTACAGCGCCTCGCACGCGCACGACTGCGGTCTCGTCGGAGAGTTCCCCGACGGCCGCCGCTACCACTTCCTCGCGCAGCCGACGACGTCCGTCGGCAAGCTGGGCTGGTTCCCCGACACCAACGACGGCATCGGGGAGGGCATCGGCCCGCGTGTGATCACGATCGCCGCCAAGGACGGCGTCGAATACCTGTGGTCGGGCGGCGAGTTCACCACCGTCAACGGCGCCCCCGCCCAGGGCCTCACCCGCTTCGCCTCCACCGGCGACACGGGCCGGCCCACCACGCCCGTCGCCGACGCGGCCAGCGTCAAACCGGGCGAGGTCCACGTCCGCTGGCGCACCAGCCTCGACCTGGACGACAGCCGCCTCACGTACAAGGTGTACCGGGACGGCGCGGCCACCCCGGTCGCCACCGTCGCCGCCGACTCGCTGCCCTGGCACCGCCCGCAGGCGTCGTTCACCGACACGGGCCTCACCCCGGGCACCACCCACACCTACCGGGTGACCGCCACGGACGGCGCCGGGAACGTCAGCGGCCTGTCCGCCACGGTCAGCGCCACCGTCGCGGTGTCCGCGCAGCCGTACGCCTCCCAGGTCATCGCCGACGGCGCCCAGCTGTACTGGCGCTACGACGACACGGTCACCCCGTACGTCGCGGACTCCTCCAACGGGGACACGAGCGGCCTCCAGTCCGGCGCGCCCGTCCAGGGCCAGCCCGGCGTGGTCGCGGACGGCAGCAAGGCGTTCGGGTTCGACGGCGTGGACGCCAAGGTGTACAGCGACCGGCGGGTCACCGTCGGCGACGCGTACACGATCGAGACGTGGTTCAGGACCACCACGACACGCGGCGGCAAGCTGATCGGGTTCGGCAACAACACCACCCGCAACAGCGGCCGGTACGACAAGCACATCTACATGAACAACTGGGGCCAGCTGTACTTCGGCGCCTACGACGGCACCGCCCGCTACCTCAGCACCCCGGGCACGTACAACGACGGCAAGTGGCACCACGTCGTCGGCACCCAGGGCCCCTCCGGGATGACCCTGTACGTCGACGGCAGGCGCATCGGCGGCAACGGCTACTCCGGCCACGAGCGGTACGCCGGGTACTGGCACATCGGCGGCGACGCCGTCGGCAACTGGCCGTCCCGCCCGTCGAGCAACTACTTCGCCGGGCAGCTCGACGAGACCGCCGTCTACCCGACCGCGCTCACCGCCACCCAGGTCGCGGGCCACTACGCGCGCGCCTCCCAGAAGGGCGACACGGTCACCACCGTGACCCCGGTCGCGGACACGTACGTCAACGGGGCCTCCACCGGCACCAACTACGGCGCCGCGACCTCGCTGGCCGTGCGCGGCAGCGCCGCCTACGAGACGTACCTCCGCTTCACCCTGCCCGCCGCCCCCGCCGGGACGCGGCTCGCCGGGGCGTCGCTGGAGGTCCGCACCGACTCGTCGGCCACCGCCGGGTCCACCGACCCCGTGCTGGTACGGCCGGTCACCGGCGCCTGGTCGGAGACCGGGGTCACGTACGCGACGAAACCGGCGGTCGGCACCCGGGTGCTGGGCACGCTCACCCCGCCCGCGGGCCCGAGCTCCGGCGCGTCCGTCCAGCTCGACCCGGAGGCCGTCGCCGCCGCGCTGGGCGGCGACTACAGCGTGGCGCTGACCGGCGGGGGCACGGACGCCCTGTGGCTCTGGTCCCGCGAGGCCCCCGCCTCGGGCGGCACGCCCCGGCTGACCCTCACCTTCTCCCCGCTGTAGCAGCGCGCGGCCGGGGCGGCGCGCCGACGCGCCGCCCCGGACCGCGCACCCACCACCAGGAGCCGTACATGCGCACCCACCTCCGCCGTCCCGTCGCCACGTCCCTGGCGCTGGCGGCGGCGCTCGCCCTGGCGGGCTGCTCGTCCGGCGACTCCGGCCGCTCCGGCGACCCCGGCTCCGGTCGTACGGAGGGGGCGGCGGCGCCCGCCACGGCCCCGGCCTCCCTGTCGGCGGCCGAACGGGTCGCCGGGGAGCAGGACGGCGCCGCGACCACCGGGCCCAGCTCCGCGCCCGGTGCCGCGCCCGCGCCCGAAGGCACCCCGGCCGGGCCCGTACGGCCCGACGCGGCGCTCACCCCGGCCACCGGCTCGTTCACACCGAAGGAGAAGCGGTACCTGAGCGGCCGGGTCCCGCAGGCCGTCGATCCCGCCGCCGTCCTCGACGTGGGTAAGGAGACCTGCCAGCGGATCTCCCGGACCGCCAAGCACGACAAGGACGCCGCCGCGGCGGCCGTCGTCGCCGGGGACCTGCGCGACGCCGACGACGCCGTCACCCACCTGTGCCCCGACCAGCGCCCGGTCCTCGACGCGGCCGAGGGCGGCTACCCGGACGGCACCCACGCCTCCCCGGCCGCCGGCCGCTACCGGACCGTGTCCGCGGGGCCCGGCTGCTCCTGGCAGGTCACCGACGCGAAGGGCACCCGCGTCGCCGGAGGCCCCGCCCCCGGCGCCACAGGACCGCACACCCTCACCATCCCGCCCGGCGCCGCCCGCTTCGAGTCCAGCGGCTGCTACGCCTGGCTGCGCGCCTGAACGGCGACGGCCTGACGGGGGCCCTGACGGCAACGGCCTGACGGGGCGAGGGTCTTTCGGCGACGGCTGCCCGACGGCGCCAGGCCTTGGCCGCTACGCCCGGCGGCGGTCCGCCGCCCCGCCGTACACGGCCAGCAGCTCGTCCACCACGGCGTCCATGGAGAAGGCCGAACCGGCCAGCGCGTGCGCCGCCGCCGACGCCTTCTCCGCCACCTCCGGCTCCAGCAGCTCCAGGACGGCGCCCGCGAGGCCCGACGCGTCCGCCACGACCCGGCCCGCGCCCGCCTCCCGGACCGCCGACGCCAGCCCGTTCGACTCGGTCACCACGGCCGGGGTGCCCACCGACAGTGACTCCAGCACCGACATCGGGAACGGCTCGTCCACCGACGGCAGCACGTACACATGCGCCCGCCGCAGCTCGTCCAGCACCTGGGCCGAGCCCAGCGCGCCCACGCACTCCACCCGCTCGCGCAGCCCCAGCCGGTCGATCAGCGCCCGCACGGCGGGCAGTTCACCCTCGTCGGGGCCCGCCACCACGAACCGCGCGTCCGGGTGGCGGCGCAGCACCTCCGGCGCGGCGGCCACGAAGTCGCACGGACGCTTGCGGGCCTGCAGCCGCGCCGCGTACAGAATCCTCGGCGGCCCCCCGGGGGCGGGCCGCGCCTCCTGCCGGGGAACGCCGTTGACCAGCCGCACCGCGTGCGGCAGCGGCTCCCCGACGACCGCGTCCAGGCCGCGCCGCTCGTGCGCGGTGAGGTGCAGTACGGCGTCGGCGCCGCGCAGCACCCGCCGTACGGCCACCGCGTCGAGGACCTTCGCCAGGAGCCGGTCGCTGGGGTCCACCATGCCGTGCGTCTGGAGCACCAGCGGCACCCGCGCGCGCAGCGCGGCCAGCGCCACCGGCAGGGTCACCAGGTCCCGGGCCAGGTGCACGTGGACCACGTCGGCGCCCCGCACCAGGCGCCCCGCTGCGGCGAGCAGCGCCGGTGAGGTGATCCCGCTGAAGCCGAGCGGCAGCAGCCGCCGCGCCGGGTACAGCCGGGCGGGCACGCCCTCCACGTCCGTCGGCGGTACCGGCCCGGACCCGTCGGCCAGGGCCAGCAGGCGCGGGTCGTGACCCCGCTCGCGCAGCCCGTGCGCCAGGTTCAGGGCGACCCGTACGGGCCCGCCGAACGCGCCGGTGGGGGAGTGCAGGGTGACGGCGTGCAGGACGCGCAGGGAAGCGGCGGTCACATGGGCTCCTCGACGGGGCGGCGCGTGCCGTCCGCGGTGTGCAGGGTCAGCTCGGGCAGGTCCCGGTGGAGCACGGCCCCGGCGCCGACGACGGAGTGGCGGCCGACGCGGGTGCCGGCGAGGACGGTGGCGCGGGCCGCGACCCAGGCGCCGTCCTCGACGGTGATGGGCGCGTTGCGGTACCGGAAGCCGGCGGCGCGGTGGTCGTGGCTCCCCGTGCACAGCAGCGCCTCCTGCGAGACGCAGACGTGCGCCCCGAGGGTGACCGGCTCCAGGTTGAGCAGCCAGGCGCCCTCACCGATCCAGGTGTGGTCGCCGACGGTCAGCTTCCACGGCCACAGGACGCGCACCCGGTGCCGTATGAGCACGTTCTCGCCGATCGTCGCGCCGAACGCCCGCAGCAGGGCGACCCGCAGCCGGGCCGGGCACCACCAGGCCGTGAAGACCAGGTTCATGACGGCGAACCACAGGGCCTGGGTGAGCTTGCCCCGGCCCTTGTCGTACCCGGCCAGCGTGAACGCGGACAGGTCGCGCATGCGTCGGATTCCCCCCTGTTGCGGCCCGATGCGGAACGACCGTCAGATTAACGGCTGGTGGCTCCCGCTCACAGGGCATCGCGGGACGCGCTCGTTAGACTGCGCGGAACACGGGGACGGGGGGTACGGAGTGACGGCCGACACGACACCCCGCGCCACGCCCGCCGACCCGCCCGGCGCACCGCCCGGCGCACCCGGGGGCGCGCTGTCCGGTGGCGGACCGCCCGAGGGCCCGCCGCCCCGCACGCCGTCGGGCCACGCGCCCCGGCCCGTACCGCTGCCGCCGCCGTTCCGGCCGCGCACCCTGCTGTCGCGGGCGCTGTCCGTGCCGCTCGTCCTGGGCCTCTCCGGCTTCCTGCCGCTCGTCGTCGTCTCCCAGTCCGGCGAGGGCCCGCGCGACGCGGCGTTCTGGCTCCAGGCCGTCCTCACCGTGTACTGCGGGGTGCGGCTGTCCGCGATGGTGCTGACCTCCCGCCGCAAGCTGCTCCAGGCGACGTTCTGGATGTTCTGCTACATGGCGATGGGCGTCGCCCCGCTGGCGCAGGCCGTCCTCGGGCGTGTCCCGACCCCGGTCGTCGGCCCGCGCGAGGACCTGGTCCAGGCCGTGTCGCTGGTCCTGCTGGGCTGTTTCGCCTTCGACGTGGGCGCCCTCCTCGCCCGGTACCGCACCCCCCGCCACCGCGAACGCGGCAGCGGCGGACGGGACTCCGGGCGGGAGTCCGGGCGGGAGACCGGGCGGGCCGCCGACCCCGACGGGCGGCCCGTGCTGATCCACCGCAGGCGCCTGATGCTGCTGGTCCTCGCCGCCTTCGCGTGCGGCGGGCTTCTGATCGTCAAACTGGGCGGCCCCGCCGTCTTCTTCAGCAGCCGCCAGGAGATCATCGCCAGCATCGAGGACGCGGGCGTCTCCGGCGACGGCTCCCAGGCGGGCCAGGCGTTCCTGCGCGGCTTCGGCACGGTCCCGCCGCTGATCGCGCTCCTCGTGTACACGCGCTGGCTGATCACGTCCCGCCGGGCCCGCCGCACCTGGTCCGTCGTCACCGTCTTCGGCGCGCTCGTCGTCCTGAACGTCATCGTCAACAACCCGGTCTCGAACCCGCGCTACTGGTTCCTCACCGTGCTGTTCGCGCTGCTGTTCACCGCGTTCCCGGTGAGCGCCGCCATGTACCGGGCGTCCCTGAGCCTCGGCGTGGTCGTCGCGCTGCTCGTCTTCCCGTTCGCCGACCGCTTCCGGTACGACGAGAACAACGCGCGCCAGATCGAGACGACGTCGTTCCTGGAACCGCTGGCGCTGAAGGACTACGACCAGGTCGGCATGTTCGCCAACACGATCACCTACGTGGAGTCCGGGCAGGGCCACACGTACGGCTACCAGCTCGCCGGGTCGCTGCTGTTCGCCGTGCCCCGCTCGGTGTGGGCGGACAAGCCGTCCGACACGGGCGTGATGGTCGGCGAGTGGATGGGCGCCGTCAACACCAACCTGTCGTCCCCGGTGTGGGCGGAGCTGTGGATCGACTTCGGGCCCGTCGGCATGACGGCGGGCATGGCGGCCCTCGGGTACGCCGCCGCGCGCGTGGACCGGCGGGTGGCACGGCGCGCGGTGCGGGGCTCCCCGACCGGCAGCCTGCTGCTGATCACGGCGCCGCTGGTGGCGGGGTACTCCTTCATCCTCGTACGCGGCCCGCTCCTCCAGGCCACCGGCAAGGTCGCCATCGCCGCGCTGTGCCTGGCGCTCATCGCCACGTACCGCACCGACCGCGGGGCCCGCCTGGGCTGACGGACCCCGCTTCCCCGTACGGATCCTCGTGCGGCGGGCGCGCCTCCCGGTACCGCGCCCCTCACGCCCGGGTCCGGCCTGGCGAGCAGACCGTGACCGAGCCGACCGTCACCACGTGGCACGCGACCGGCTCCGCCGCGCGACCGCCCGTACCGCCCCTCACACCCCCGCGACGGCGGCGGCCTCGGGGGCCCGGTCCGCCCGGCGCCGTACCCGGGCCACCCGCACCCACGCGGCCAGGGCCTTCGCCGCCGAACCGCCCGCGAGGCCCCACGCCGCGCCGACCGCGCCGCCCGCCGCGAACCCCGCGTACAGCAGCGCCACCGACAGCAGCGAGAACACCACCTGCACCGGCAGCGTCTCGCGCGGGCTCAGCACCCGCAGCGTCAGCAGGGCGCTCACGCCGAGGCCCATCAGCGTGTACTGCGCGGCCGACGCGGGCAGCAGCGCCGCGACCGCCGGCCACGACTCGCCCAGCACGCGGCGGCCCCAGCCGTCCGGCAGCAGCCACCACACCCCGCCCCACACCGCGCCCGTCGCGGCGAGCGCGCACCCCAGCAGCAGCGTCACCCGCACCACGGACCGCCCGCCGCCGAGCCGGTTCAGCAGCGGCGGCCCGAAGCCGTTCGCCGCGCCGAAGAACACGTTCAGCGGCCCGAACAGGGCGGAGGCGCCCCGCAGCGCGCCCACCGCGAGCGGGCCGCCCACCAGACCCAGGCACAGCACGGCGACCTGGCTGGAACCGTTGCCCACCGCGAACTCCACGACGAACCGCCGCCCCAGATGCCCGCGCCGCAGATACCGCCGCACCTGCGCCCGCGCCCCCGCCAGCGGCCGCCGCAGCAGCAGCCCCGCCACCAGGAGCCCCGGCAGCGCGGCCAGCCCCCAGGCCAGTACGAGCCGCGCGGGCGACGCCCCGGCGGGCTGCGCGGCAAGCACGGCCACCGTCGAGGCGAGCCGCAGCCCGTCGGCGGCCAGCGCGTGGTGCGGGCGGCCCAGCAGCGAGAAGCAGTACCGTGCCGCGTCCTGGAGCAGCACCACCGGCAGCACCGCGCCCAGCGCCACCAGCGCCCGCGCGCCCGGCGGCAGCACGACACCCGCCAGCGCCAGCACCACCCCGGTGGCGAGCGCCCCGGCGGCGGTGAAGGCCAGCGCCGAGCGGCAGGCCGACGCCACCGCGCCCGCACCGCCCCGCACCAGCACCAGCGCCTGCCCGACGTACGCCATGAACAGGCCCAGCGCCACGGTGAACACCAGGTACACCATGGAGAACTCGGCGAACCCGGCCGCCGTCGAGAGCCGCGCGGCCAGCACCAGCACCAGGATGTTCGTCAGCCCCGCCGCGCCCTGGTCCAGCACGGAGGCCACAGCGGCCGTACGCCCCCGCAGCGCCCCTCCGGCCACGCCGGGTCCCGTGCCCGGACCGCCCGGACCGCTTCCTGCCCCGATCCCGGCCGTGCTCACGGCTGGTCGTCGGGCGGGGTGACGGTGCGCAGCGCCATCGTCGTGGACGGGTCCTCGTACCGGCCCGCCGCAGGCCCAGCCTCCGCACCGCCCGCCCGGCCGCCGGCCCGCGCGGGCCGGGGGACCGCACCGCGCGGCTGCCCGTGCGAGCCCTTCGTCCCCCGCGAGCCCTTCCCGGCCGCCTTCGCCGCCTTGGCGGCCTTACGCCCCTGGCGCCCGCCCTTGCCGCGCTGGCCCCGGTGCATCACCGTGCCGAGCACCGTGCCGCCCGCGCCCGTTATCAGGTCCCGCAGCCGGGCCAGCTGCGAGCGGTGCACCCCGCGCGGGTCGCACACGACCAGCACCCCGTCCACCCGGTCCACCAGCGCCAGCGCGTCGGCGTACGCGAACACCGGCGGGGTCAGCACGATCACCGTCACGTTCGGGTCGTCGGCCTCCTCCACCAGCCGGGACATCTCCGGCGACGTCAGGGCACGCGCCACGTTCCGCACCCGGGCGCCCGGCACCAGGTCGAACGTGCCCGACTCCCCGGCGTCCACGACCAGCCGCCGCCCGGCGGGCCACGCGTCGCCTTCGCCGACGTCCAGCGTCCAGGCGGGCCGGCCGATCTCCCGCGCCCGCAGCTGCCCCTCCAGCGACGGCTGCCGCAGCTCCGCCTCCACGATCAGCACCCGTTTGCCGGTCTCCGCGAACGACGCCGCCAGGTTGACCGCCACCGCCGCCGCCGTACGGCTGGAGCCGCGCGGCGCCGCCACCAGCAGCCGCCGCCGGTCCGCGAACCGCTGGTCGTACGCCAGCCGGTAGGCGATGGACCGGTACTCCTCCGCCAGCGGCGACTCCTCGCGGTCCTCCGTCAGCAGCGGGTCCGTCTCGCGGGTGCGCGGCAGCGAGCCGAGCACGGGCGCCCGCAGGGCCCGCGCCACGTCCCCCTCGGAGCGGGCCGCCGGGTCGAACACCAGCCGCACCCACGCCATCAGCAGACCCAGCGCCACACCGACCGCCCCGCCGAGGCCCAGCGACAGCGCCCAGCCGGGCCCGTCCGACGAGGTGGGCGGCGTCGCCGTCCTGATGACCTTGCCGGGCGTCACGTCGAGCGCCTTCAGCTTGCTGATGCGGTTGCTCAGCTCGGTGATCCGGTTGAGGAGGTTCGCCTTGACCGCGAAGTCCGCCTCCGCCTCGGCGCCGGTCCGGCCGTCCAGCTCCTCGTCCAGCTCGTCGTGCTGCCGGGCGATCGGCGCGAGCTGCGCCTGAAGGCCCTTGATCATCGTGTCGCGGGTCTGCTCGGTCTGCTCCCTGCGGTCCGCCAGGTACGCCGCGACCAGCGCGTTCGCCCGACGCGCCGACAGGTCCGGGTCGGCCGTCGTGTAACTGAACCGCAGCACCTGCGACTTGGGCGGATTGGTCACCTGGAGACCGGTGACGAGGTCCGCCGGGTCGCCTGGGAAGTCCAGGGCCTCGGCGGCGCGTTCGGCGGTACGTCGGCTGGTGGCGGCCTGCCGCTCGGTGTTCATGTCGAGGGTCTTCTCGACGGCGATGGACGGGTTGAACGGGTCCTCCGTCGGCACCCGCAGCACCACGTCGCTCGTCGCCACGTACGTGTCGGACGTGCTGTACCCGAGCCAGGCGCCGCCCAGCAGGCCGAGCAGCACCCCGCCCGCGATCAGGCGCGGGTACCGCAGCAGCTGCCGGAACTGGTCCCGCAGCAGGTCCGGTTCGTCGTCCACCAGGACCGGCGGCGCCCCCGCCCCCGGTCCGCCGTGCACCTGGTTCACCTCTCCGCTCCTTCCACCCCGGCACCCCCGTCACCCGAGGCCCCCTTGACCCCCGTGCCCGCCAGCACCTCGTCCAGCAGGGCGTCGTACCGGGCCAGCCCCGCCGCCCGGCTCAGATGCGCGGCCACGTGCCGGGGCCCCTCGGCGCCCAGCGCGTCCGCGGCCTCCGGGTCGGCGGCCAGCTTCCGTACGGCCTCCAGCAGCGCGCCCGGGTCCTCCGGCGGGACCAGCACGCCCGCACCCGAGCGCCGCACCTCCTGCGCCGTGCCGCCGCCGTCCGCGACCGACGCCACGACGGGCCGCCCGGCCGCGAAGTACGACGTCAGCTTGGACGGCACGCTCATGTCCAGCACCGACGCCCGCTGCGTCACCGCCAGCACGTCCGCCGCCGCCAGCACCTCCGGGAACTCCGCGTCCTCCACGGGCGGCAGGAACTCCAGGTTCGGCACGCCCGCCGCGAGCCGCCCCAGCGCCTCCCGCTGGTTGCCGTCGCCCATCAGCACCACCCGCACCCCCGGATCGAGCCGGGCCGCGCCGACCAGCACCTCCAGGCCCTGCTTGAGGCCCATGTTCCCGGAGTGCAGCACCACCGTGTCGTCCGGCGCCCAGCCCAGCCGCAGCCGCGTCTCCCCACGCGGCCGCGAAGGCGCCGCCACATGCGACCAGTTGGGCACCACCCGGATCCACCCTGGCGGCACACCCAGCGCGGTCACCCGCGCGGTGAACGTCTCGTGGATGACCCCGACCAGCGTGGCCCGGCCCAGCACGTACGCCTCCACGCGCGCCGCCGCCGCAGCAGCCCGGTCACCGCCCTCTATGCCGCTCTGCGCGGCCGCCGCCCCCATCAGATCCTGCACGACCGGGACGAACGGCACCCGCCAGCGCGCCGCGAGCCGCGCCGCGACCACACCCCCGGCGAGGCTGGGCAGTTGGGCCACCACCGCGTCCGGCCGGGGCATCCGGGGCGGCGCCGCCAGCTGGTGCGCCAGCAGCGAACCCTCGAACAGCGCGCGCCGCACCGCCGTCTGGCGGCTCGGCACCGTGTGGCGCCTGCGGTGCACGGTCACACCCCCGCGCACCTCCGTGCGCCGCCACGCGCCCCGGTACGCCGGATCGACGGACCAGGACGGATAGTGCGGCATCCCCGCCAGCACGTGCGTCTCATGGCCGCGCGCCGCCCAGTGCTCGGCGACCTGCGTCGCGTACGGGCCGATCCCCGTGTGCTCCGGCGCGTAGTTGGTGGACACCAGCAGCAGGCGCCGCCGCCGTGCTTCCCCGTCCCGGCCGGTCCCGTCCGCGTCCCCCATGCGAAGCCCCCCTCAGACGAACGATCGCTCGCCGCACCCTAATCGTTCACCTGTCCCCCGCGAAGTGTGCGCGGTACTGTCACCCGGGACGAGCCCAGACACGGGGGGCGGACCGTTCCAGAGGGGGGCAAGCGAGTCATGTCGGAGCGCAAACCATACCGGGTGGGATACGCACCGGGGGCCTACGATCTTTTCCACATAGGCCACTTGAACATCCTGCGGCACGCCCGGCAGCAGTGCGACTACCTCGTCGCGGGCGTCGTCTCGGACGAGATGGCGGAGCGCGCCAAGGGCCACCGCCCCGTCATCCCGCTCATCGAACGGCTGGAGATCGTCCGCAACATCAAGTACGTGGACGCCGCGTTCGTCGAGACCGTCCCCGACAAGCTGGAGACGTGGAAGCAGGTCCGGTTCGACGTCCTGTTCAAGGGCGACGACTGGCGCGGCACCCCGCGCGGCGACCGGCTGGAGAAGGACTTCGCGACCGTGGGCGTGGACGTCGTCTACTTCCCGTACACGGTGCACACGTCCAGCACCCAGCTGCGCCGCGCCCTCGACGCCCTCAGCGGGCCGCCGGTTGCCGCCCCGCAGGGTGAGCAGCGGGGCGGCTGAGCTCCCGGAACCACTTCGCCAGGAACAGCGGCAGGTACAGCACGGCGGCGGCGCCCAGCAGCCCGTACCCCCACAGGAACAGCGGCCCGCCGCCCAGCAGCAGGAACACCAGGCAGAACACGCCGTGGTCCACGGGCAGCAACGCCACCGCGCGCAGCGTCGAGGGGGCGGGCGCGGCGGCTCCGGGCGCGGCCTTCCGCTTCAGCTGCTCGGTGAGCAGCCCGCCGAAGAACGTCACGATCGAGGCGAGCAGGAACACCAGCGGCACCAGCAGCAGCACGTCCGACCCGGTGCCGAAGTGGCCGGGGTGCCGGTAGAACGCGACCAGCACGGCCGAGTGCAGCGCGGTCGTCTTGGCGCAGTCCACCACATGGTCCAGCCACTCCCCCGCCGGGCTGCCGCCGCCGCGCAGCCGCGCGAGCTGCCCGTCCGCCGAGTCGAAGGCGAAACCGACCGCGAGCGCCAGCCACACCAGCGCCCCCGCCCACCAGGAGGGCGCCGCCAGCGCCAGCACCGCGATCCCGCCGAAGCCGAACAGGGCGCTGACGAGCGTGACCTGGTTGGGCGTGAGCCCCACGACGTACGACCCGGCCGCGAGGACCCGGCCCGCCGGGCGGTTCACGAACCGCGAGTACAGCGACACCCCCTTCGCCGACTTCTGCGCCCCGGCCAGCCGCCGCAGCGCCTCGCCCCCCGACATCCGCGCCGCCGTCCCGCTCGCCGTCCCGGCCATCGCCACCCCCTGGTCCATGAGACCGCTCATGATGACAGCCCACCCGGCCCCGGACACCCCGTTCCCCCCAGGATCAAGCCGCCCCGGGGGCCCGCCCCCCGCCCCCGCCCCCCGTCCCTCGCCCTCAACCCTCACCCCCCATGGCCGCTCCACGGCACCCGCCCCGCTCACCGACGCCCGCCCCGCTCACCGACGCCCGCCCCGCTCACCGGCACCTCGCCCCGCTCACCGGCACCCCGCCCCACCCACCTGCACCCGCCCCACTCAGGGCCCCGCCCCCCACTCCGCGACCGGACGCCCCGGTCAGCGGGCCGCCGCAGGGGACTTCCGGGCCGACTCCGGTATGGGGGCGTCCTCCCGTATCGCCTTCCACAACGTGCCCGCCTGCGGCTCTGCGGGGACGACCCGGTTGGGGTCGGCCTTGTCGTACGAGACGGGCAGCATGATCGTGTCCATCGCGACCGGGTCGATCCCGCGCATGCTCCGTCCGAAGTCCACCAGCGCGGGGAGCGAGGCGAGCTCGGAGTCGGTGGTCAGCGACTTGGTCAGGGACGCGGCGATGCGGAACGTCTTCGCCGGGCTGCCGAGCAGGTCCTGCCGCTGCACCTCGCGCAGCAGCGCCATCAGGAACTGCTGCTGGAGACCGATGCGCCCCAGGTCGCTGCCGTCGCGGTACCCGTACCGGGTGCGGACGAACTTCAGCGAGTCGGTGCCGTCCAGCCGGTGCGTGCCGGGCTCCAGGGTGAAGCCGCCCTTCGTGTCCCGTATCGGCTCGCGGACCTCGACGGTCACCCCGCCCAGGTCGTCCACCAGGTCCTTGAAGCCGGCGAAGTCGATCTCCATGAAGTGGTCGATGCGGACGCCCGACATCTGCTCGACCGTCTTCACGACGCAGGGCGCGCCGCCCGTGCCGTACACGGAGTTGAACATCACGCGCGTGGCGGGCGCGGTCTCGCCGCCGTCCGGCTTCGCGCAGGCCGGGCGGTCCACGAGCGTGTCGCGGGGTATGGACACGGCGACGGCCTTCGTACGGTTCTCCGACACGTGCACCACCAGCGCCGTGTCCGACCGGGCCCCGCTCACGGCGCCGCCGTCGAGCGCCGCGTTGTCCCCGGCGCGCGAGTCGGAGCCCAGGACCAGCAGGTTCGTCGCGCCGAGCGCGCTGGGCGCCTTGCGTGGCCGGTCGTCACCGAGCGCCTTGCCGATGTCCACACCCTTGATGTTCCCGTCGAGGCTGCTGTACGCCCACCAGCCCCCGCCGGCGGCCGCGAGCAGTAGCACCGCACAGCCGCCGCCGACCCACCGCCACACCCGCCGCCGACGCGGCGCACCCCCGGCGCCGCTCTCGGCACCCTCCGCGTCCGTACCCGCGCCGCCCGTATCCGCGCCGACTGCGTTCGCGCCGTTCGCGTCGTCCGCCCCGGCGACCGGCTCGCTCCTGCCCGCCATCTATGCCCCCCTTTGACACTGATCGCTGAACTATAGGCGCGCCCACCCACCCTGCGGGAGGCCTGTGGACAACGCCCTGTGGACAACGTCCTGTGGGCAATGAGGAACGGGCCCGTACGCCGAAGGGGCGCCGCACCGGTACCCGGTGCGGCGCCCCTCACGGTCGCGCGACGGTCAGTGCACGCCGCCCATCAGCGGCTGGACCCGCTTGCGGAACATGAAGATCGCGACACCGCCGAGCACGGCGATGGCGCCCTGGCTGGCGAACCACCACTCCGTGTCGGTCGGCGCGCCCACCAGCTGGAGCAGCGAGATCACGGACGAACCGGCGGTCACGGCGAGGAACCAGACGCCCATCATCTGCGACGCGTACTTGGCCGGGGCCAGCTTCGTCGTCAGGGACAGGCCGACGGGGGAGAGGGTGAGCTCACCGACGGTCTGGATCAGGTACACCGACGCCAGCCACAGCGGGGTGACCTTCACGCCGCCCGCCGACGCGGTCTGCGCCAGCATCATCACGAAGAAGGAGCTGCCGATCAGCACCAGGCCCGTGGCGAACTTGCTCAGCGTGCTCGGCTCCTTGCCGCGGCGCGACAGCGCCACCCACAGCCAGGCGAAGACCGGCGCGAGCGCCATCACGTACAGCGGGTTCAGCGACTGGAACCAGCTCGACGGGAAGTCGAGGCCGAACAGCGTGTTCGCGGTGTTGTCCTTGGCGAACAGGGTCAGCGTGGAACCGGTCTGGTCGTAGATCGCCCAGAACGCGGCGGCGGCCACGAAGAACCAGGCGTACGCCGACATCCGGGACCGCTCGACCGGCTCAAGCTCGCTGTCGCGGCGCACCTTCACCAGGTAGTACGTCGGCAGGGCCAGGCCCAGGATGGTCAGCGGCCACAGCACCCAGTCGATGGTGAACTGGCCGCTCAGGCCGACCAGACCGTACGCGGCGGCGGCCACGGCCAGCCAGATCAGGCCGCGCTTGAGGACACCGGCGCGCTCGGCGGGCGTCAGCGGGGCGGGCACCTGGTTGGACTCGGGGGCCAGGCTGCGGAAGCCGAAGAAGTAGAAGAGCAGACCCAGGCCCATGCCGACACCGGCCATCGCGAAGCCGAGGTGCCAGTTGATCGTCTGGCCGACGAGGCCGATGCTCAGCGGGGCGGCGAAGGCACCGAGGTTGATGCCCATGTAGAAGATCGTGAAGCCACCGTCACGGCGCGGGTCGTTCTTGTCCCGGTACAGGTGGCCGACCATCGTGGAGATGTTGGCCTTCAGCAGGCCGGAGCCCGCCGCGATGAACGCCAGGCCGAGGAAGAACGACGCCTCCATCGGCAGTGCCAGCAGGAAGTGGCCGACCATGATGATCGTGCCGGAGATGGCCACCGTCTTGCGGGCGCCCCAGACACGGTCGCCGAACCAGCCGCCCGGCAGGGCGAGCAGGTACACCATCGCGTTGTACACCGAGTAGATGGCGATGGCCGTGGCGTCCTCGAAACCGAGACCGCCGTCGGCCGCCTGGGCCGACAGGTACAGCACGAGCAGGGCGCGCATGCCGTAGTAGCTGTAGCGCTCCCACATCTCGGTCATGAAGAGGTAGGCCAAGCCGCGGGGGTGGCCGAGGAAGGTCTTCTCGTAATCCGGGATACCGGTCGAGTCCTTCGTCAGGCTGGACGCCATGGTCGATCCTTGTTCGTTCGGGACGCGTTCGCTTCGTGGGCGACCCGCGCCCGCTCCGGGCGGCCGGCACCGGCACGGCGGGGGCCGTACCGGGATCCACGCCCCGTCGCGCGCGACGGGACGTCGCACCGCGGAGCCCGGCCCACAGGTCATTCCTTCGCCGAGCAGAAAAGAGACCTTTGACGCGTTCAACGAGCGAAGCCGTCAAAGGTCCCCGATTACCACTTCGAGCGTCTCGCCACCATACGCCACGACAGTGCGGCATATGGAAGGACTTGAGAGATGGATCACAGGGGCTGGTGGAACCGCGACCCCACATTCAAAGGTCATTGTCAGGATTACACCCTGGACTCCAGGCGGGACCGATCTTGACCTGATCCCCCCACGACCCTCACGACCCCCACCTCCTGCGGACTACCATCACTGCATGACGCGTGTACTGCTCGCCGAGGACGACGCATCCATCTCGGAGCCCCTCGCCCGCGCCCTGCGGCGGGAGGGGTACGAGGTCGAGGTGCGGCAGGACGGACCCAGCGCGCTCGACACGGGACTGCAGGGCGGCGTCGACCTCGTCGTCCTGGACCTGGGCCTGCCCGGCATGGACGGCCTGGAGGTCGCCCGGCGGCTGCGCTCCGAGGGGCACACGGTGCCGATCCTCGTGCTGACCGCCCGCGCCGACGAGGTGGACACGGTCGTCGGGCTCGACGCGGGCGCCGACGACTACGTCACCAAGCCGTTCCGCCTCGCCGAGCTGCTCGCGCGCGTACGGGCCCTGCTGCGGCGCGGCGCCGCCGAGCCCGCCCCGCAGCCCGCGACGCACGGCGTCCGCATCGACGTCGAGTCGCACCGCGCCTGGATGGGCGACGAGGAGCTCCAGCTCACCGCCAAGGAGTTCGACCTGCTGCGCGTCCTCGTCCGTGACGCGGGCCGGGTCGTCACACGCGACCAGCTGATGCGCGAGGTCTGGGACACGACGTGGTGGTCGTCCACCAAGACCCTCGACATGCACATCTCCTGGCTCCGCAAGAAGCTCGGCGACGACGCGGCGAACCCCCGCTACATCGCCACCGTGCGCGGGGTCGGCTTCCGCTTCGAGAAGAGCTGAGGCGACTCCTCCGTGCGCCGCCGCCTCATCAGCTCCACGCTCGCCGTGGTGCTGGTCGTCATCGCCGTCTTCGGGGTCTCCCTCGTCATCGTGGAGACCCGGACGATCACCAGCAGCGCCCAGGAGAGCGTCGACTCGGAGGCGCTGCGGCTCGCCAGCATCGTGGACAGCCGCCTCATCAGCGGCGAGCGCGTCGACCCGGACATCCTGTCCGACCACAGCGGCGCCGAGCGGTACGCCCGCATCGACATCCCCGGCGGCCCCCGCATCGAGGTGGGCGACCGTCCCGAAGGCGGCGTCATCCGGGGCACGGCGGTGGGGGAGCACGGCGAGAAGGTCACCGTCGAGGAGTCCCGCTCCTCCATCACCCGCGAGGTCGGCCGTACGCTGCTGATCATCGGCGCGGTCGCGCTGCTGGCCGTCGTGGCCGCCGTCCTCCTCGCCGTACGGCAGGCCAACCGGCTCGCGTCGCCGCTCACCGACCTCGCCGGGACAGCCGAGCGGCTCGGCTCCGGCGACCCCAGGCCCCGGCACCGCCGCTACGGGGTGCCCGAGCTGGACCGGGTCGCGGACGTGCTGGACGCGTCCGCCGAGCGCATCGCCCGGATGCTCACCGCCGAGCGCCGCCTCGCCGCCGACGCCTCCCACCAGCTGCGCACCCCGCTGACCGCGCTGTCGATGCGGCTGGAGGAGATCGCCGTCACCGACGACCTGGACACGGCCCGCGAGGAGGCGACGATCGCGCTCGCCCAGGTCGAGCGGCTCACGGACGTCGTGCAGCGGCTGCTCACCAACTCCCGGGACCCCCGCACGGGCTCCGCCGTCGCCTTCGACCTGGACGAGGTCGTCAAGCAGCAGATCGAGGAGTGGCGCCCGGCGTACCGCAGCGCGGGCCGGGCGATCGTACGGTCGGGTAAGACCGGTCTGCGGGCCGTCGGCACGCCGGGCGCGGTCGCGCAGGTGCTGGCCGCGCTGATCGAGAACTCGCTGATGCACGGCGGCGGTACGGTCGCGCTGCGCACCCGTGTCACCGGCAACCAGGTGGTGGTCGAGGTCACCGACGAGGGGCCGGGCGTCCCGGCGGACCTGGGCGCGCGGATCTTCGAGCGGACCATCAGCGGCCGCAACTCCACGGGCATCGGCCTGGCCGTGGCCCGGGACCTCGCGGAGGCGGACGGCGGCCGTCTGGAGCTGGTGCAGCTGAAGCCCGCCGTGTTCGCGCTGTTCCTCAGCCGCGAGACCGTACGCAGGGACGAGACGCCGTCCCCCCGCCCGATCCGCTGACCCCGGGCCCCGGCCCGGTCCTGCGCCCCCCGACCGAGCCGACAGAGCCCGGCAGCAGAAGCCGGCAGACGACGACCGTCAGCGGCGGCCCATCCGGTACCGCGGCCTCAGCGGCGCCCCCCCCGGCACGCCTCAGCGGCGGCCGGCCGGGGCCGGGGTGTCCTGCGGCTTGCGCTGTCCCAGGATCGCTGCGGACGCGGCCGACGCGCCGTCGTCGCCCTCCGCGTCCGTCCCCTTCTCCTCACCGGTCTCCGGCAGTGCCCGGAACACCCACGTGCGGTACGACCAGAACCGGAACAGCGTGCCGACGCCGATTCCGAAGAACTTGAAGAAGTTGTTCTGCAGCGGGCTGTCCCACCCGAAGCCGTACGTCGCCGCGTACAGGATTCCGTTCTCGATCACCATTCCCGCGGCGCTGAACGCGAAGAACAGCGTCGCTTCGCGCGTCCGCCGTGTCTTGTCCCGGTCCCGGTAGGTGAAATAGCGGAAACCGACGTAGTTGCAGGCGATGGCGATGACCGTGGCCAGCAGGCTGGCGCGGACGACCGGCAGGTCCGTGGTCTGGCGCAGCAGGTTGAACGCGCCCATGTTGACGAGCACGCCGATTCCGCCGACGAGTCCGAATTTCGCTATCTCCCGGACGAGCCGTTCCAGCCGCACCCTCAGGGCGCTCTGTTCCGTCATAATGATCGTTTCAGTCCCGTCCGCCGGCCATGTGCGTCAACCCCGTCATGCTAACCATCACCCGCTGGGGACGCGCGGGTACGCGAGGCCGCCGCGACACGAGCCCGGCGGCCACCGTCACGCCCCGCGACGGGCGGCGGATACGCTAGGAGGGTGACGTTCCCGGTAGTCGGCATGGTCGGCGGCGGTCAGCTCGCCCGTATGACCCACGAGGCGGGCATCCCCCTCGGCATCAGATTCAGGCTTCTCAGTGACACGCCGCAGGATTCCGCGGCCCAGGTCGTGAGCGATGTCGTCATCGGCGACTATCGCGACCTGGACACGCTGCGTGACTTCGCGCGCGGCTGCGACGTGATCACCTTCGACCACGAGCACGTGCCCACCGAGCACCTCAGGGCCCTGGAGGCGGAGGGCATCCCCGTCCGCCCGGGCCCGGACGCGCTGGTGCACGCCCAGGACAAGGGCGTGATGCGCGCGAAGCTCGACGCGATCGGCGCGCCCTGCCCCCGCCACCGCATCGTGGCGGACCCGGCCGACGCGGCGGCGTTCGCCGCGGAGGGCGACGGCTTCCCGATCATCCTCAAGACGGTGCGCGGCGGCTACGACGGCAAGGGCGTGTGGTTCGTCCGTTCCGAGGAGGACGCCCGCGACCCGTTCCTCGCCGGGGTGCCGGTCCTCGCCGAGGAGAAGGTGGACTTCGTACGGGAGCTCGCGGCGAACGTCGTCCGCTCCCCGCACGGCCAGGCCGTCGCCTACCCGGTGGTCGAGTCCCGCCAGGTGGACGGCGTGTGCGACACGGTCATCGCCCCCGCTCCGGACCTGCCCGAGGAGCGCGCCCTGGAGGCCCAGCGCCTGGCGCTGCGCATCGCGGACGAGCTGGGCGTCGTCGGCCACCTCGCGGTGGAGCTGTTCGAGACCCGCGACGGCGGCGTCCTCGTCAACGAGCTGGCGATGCGCCCGCACAACTCCGGCCACTGGACCCAGGACGGCGCGGTCACCTCGCAGTTCGCCAACCACGTGCGGGCCGTCCTCGACCTGCCGCTCGGCGACCCGCGCCCCCGCGCCCGCTGGACGGTCATGGCGAACGTGCTCGGCGGCGACTACCCGGACATGTACCAGGGGTACCTGCACTGCATGGCCCGCGACCCGCAGCTCAAGATCCACATGTACGGCAAGGACGTGAAGCCCGGCCGCAAGGTCGGCCACGTCAACACCTACGGCGACGACCTGGACGACGTGCTGGAGCGCGCCCGCCACGCCGCCGACTACCTGCGAGGAACGATCGTTGAGTAACGCACCCGCGCCTGTCGTCGGCATCGTCATGGGCTCCGACTCCGACTGGCCCGTGATGGAGGCCGCCGCCCAGGCCCTCGACGAGTTCGAGATCCCGTACGAGGTGGACGTCGTCTCCGCGCACCGCATGCCGCGCGAGATGGTCGCGTACGGCGAGGGGGCCGCCGACCGCGGCCTCAAGGCGATCATCGCCGGGGCCGGGGGCGCCGCCCACCTGCCCGGCATGCTCGCCTCCGTCACGCCGCTGCCGGTCATCGGCGTGCCCGTGCCGCTGAAGTACCTCGACGGCATGGACTCGCTGCTCTCCATCGTGCAGATGCCGGCCGGTGTGCCCGTCGCCACGGTCTCCGTCGCCGGTGCCCGCAACGCGGGGCTGCTCGCGGCCCGCATGCTCGCCGCGCACGACGCGGACCTGCTGGCCCGCATGAAGGAGTTCCAGCAGGACCTGAACGACCAGGCCACGGAGAAGGGCAAGCGCCTGCGGGCCAAGGTCGAGGGCGCCGCGTCCTTCGGTTTCGCCAAGTGACGGGCGAGGCGCCCGCGCCGGGCGGGACTCCGGTGACCGGCGATGCCCCGGTGAGCGGCGCGCGGGACCTGGCGGCGGCGCGGGAGCTGCTCGCCGAGTTCCCCGTCGTGGACGGCCACAACGACCTGCCGTGGGCGCTGCGCGAGAAGGCCGGGTACGACCTGGAACGCCTCGACGTGGCCGCCGACCAGACGGGCCGGCTCCACACGGACCTGCCCCGGCTGCGCGCGGGCGGGGTGGGCGCCCAGTTCTGGTCGGTGTACGTCCGCAGCGACATGGCCGGCGACGACGCGGTCAGCGCGACCCTGGAGCAGATCGACTGCGTCGACCGGCTGCTGGCCCGCCACCCGTCGGAGCTGGCCCCGGCGCTGACGGCCGACGACATGGAGGCGGCCCGCGCCCAGGGCCGTATCGCGTCGCTCAAGGGCGCCGAGGGCGGCCACTCCATCAACAACAGCCTCGCCACGCTGCGCGCCCTGTACGCGCTGGGCGTGCGCTACATGACGCTCACGCACAACGACAACATCGCGTGGGCGGACTCGGCGACCGACGTACCGCGCGTCGGCGGTCTGTCGGCGTTCGGCCGCGAGGTGGTCCGGGAGATGAACCGCCTGGGCATGCTGGTGGACCTGTCGCACGTGGCGGCGACGACGATGCGGGACGCGCTGGACACGAGCGAGGCGCCGGTAATCTTCTCCCACTCGTCCGCGCGCGCCGTGTGCGACCACCCGCGCAACGTCCCCGACGACGTACTGGAGCGGCTCCCCGCCAACGGGGGCGTCGCCATGGCCACGTTCGTACCGAAGTTCATCCTGCCCGAGGCGGTGGAGTGGACGGCCCGCGCGGACGAGAACCTGCGGGCGCACGGCTTCCACCACCTGGACACCTCTGCGGAGGCGATGCGGCTGCACGCCGCGTTCGAGGCGGCGTACCCGCGTCCGGTGGCCACGGCCGCGACGGTCGCGGACCACCTCGACCACATGCGGGAGGCCGCCGGGATCGACCACATCGGCATCGGCGGCGACTTCGACGGCACGGCCTTCACGCCGGAGGGCCTGGACGACGTGTCCGGCTACCCGAACCTGATCGCGGAGCTGCTGGGGCGTGGCTGGTCCCGTACGGACGTGGCCAAGCTGACCTGGCGGAACGCGGTCCGTGTCCTGCGCGACGCGGAAGCGGTGGCCCGCGACGCCGCCGCCCGCCGCGGCCCGTCCACGGCCACACTCGCCGACCTGGACAGCTGACCCGCCCGTAGTACGACGAGTGCCCGTCCCCTCAGCCGAGGGACGGGCACTCGCGCGTCTCCTGGCCCGCGGCCTGCCCACACACCCATCCCCTGGCCGGCGGCCTGCCCACACGACGCGGAGCGCGGCGCCGTCCCGCCCCGTCGCGGGCCGCCGCCCCCGTCCTGGGCAGTCGGTCAGCTGGGGCGGAACGCATGCCCACAGCGGCAGCCACCCGCGGGGACCGGCACCCTCAGTCGGGGCCCGGGGTCGGCAGGGGCCCCGGGGTCAGGCGCGGGGGCGGCCCATCGCGCGGAACGTCCACCCCGCCGCGCGCCAGCGCTCCGCGTCCAGCGCGTTGCGGCCGTCCAGGATGATCCGGGCGTTGACGACCTCGCCCAGCTCCTCCGGGTCCACCTCGCGGAACTCGCGCCACTCCGTCAGGTGCAGCACCACATCGGCGCCCCGCACCGCCTCCAGTGCGCTCTCGGCGTACCCGAGCGTCGGGAACACGCGCCGCGCGTTGTCCATGCCCTTCGGGTCGTACACGGTGACCTGGCCGCCCTGGAGGTGGATCTGCCCGGCGACGTTCAGCGCGGGCGAGTCCCGCACGTCGTCGGAGTCCGGCTTGAACGCCGCGCCCAGCACCGCGACCCGCTTGCCGAGGAACGTCCCGTCGCCCAGCGCCTCGCGCGCCATGCCGACCATCTGGCTGCGGCGCCGCATGTTGATGGAGTCGATCTCCCGCAGGAACGTCAGCGCCTGGTCGGCGCCCAGCTCCCCGGCGCGGGCCATGAACGCGCGGATGTCCTTGGGCAGGCAGCCGCCGCCGAAGCCGATTCCGGCGCGCAGGAACTTGGCGCCGATCCGCTCGTCGTAGCCGATGGCCTCCGCGAGCTTGGCGACGTCACCACCGGCGGCCTCGCAGACCTCGGCCATCGCGTTGATGAAGGAGATCTTGGTGGCGAGGAAGGAGTTCGCGGCGGTCTTCACCAGCTCGGCGGTCGGGAAGTCCGTCACGACGAACGGCGAGCCCTGGCCGACCGGCACCTCGTACACCTCGCGCATGACCTTCTCGGCGCGCGCGCTCTCCACGCCGACGACGATCCGGTCCGGGCGGAGCGTGTCCTGGACGGCGAAGCCCTCGCGCAGGAACTCCGGGTTCCACGCCAGCTCCACGTCCGCGCCCGCCGGGGCGCGCTCGGCGAGGAGCCGCGAGAGGCGCTCGGCGCTGCCGACGGGGACGGTGGACTTGCCGACGACCAGGCAGGGCTTCTTCAGGTGCGGGGCGAGCGCCCCGAAGGCGGCGTCGACGTAACTCATGTCGCAGCCGTACTCGCCGTGCTTCTGCGGCGTGTTCACGCAGACGAAGTGGACGTCGCCGAAGTCGGCCGCCTCCTCCCAGGAGGTGGTGAAGCGCAGCCGCCCGGTCGAGCCCTCGATACCGGCGACGTGCTTGTGCAGCAGCTCCTCCAGGCCCGGCTCGTACATGGGCACGCGGCCCTGCGACAGCATCTCGATCTTCTCGGGGACGATGTCGAGCCCGAGGACCTCGAAGCCGATCTCCGCCATGGCCGCTGCGTGCGTGGCGCCGAGGTATCCGGTGCCGATCACGGTGATCTTGAGGGCCATGTGCGCTGCTCCAGTGCTGTACGTGCCGGGAATGCGAACCGAGCATAGTCGGGGGAGGACGGGGGCAGGCATCCGGCGGCGCGTCGGCTGTCAGCAAGCTCACGTGAACCTCACATATGCCGGACAGCCCGCCGCCCACTAAAATTCGGGTTACTTAACGGTAGTTAGCACCGCAGCTCAGGGGAGTGAGACAGACATGGCGGGAACGCCTGACTTCGACCTGTACCGCCCGTCCGAGGAGCACGACATGCTCCGGGACACCGTCCGCTCGCTCGCCGAGGCCAAGATCGCGCCGTACGCCGCCGCGGTGGACGAGGAGGCCCGCTTCCCGCAGGAGGCGCTGGACGCGCTCGTCTCCTCCGACCTGCACGCGGTGCACGTGCCCGAGACGTACGGCGGCGCGGGCGCGGACGCCCTCGCCACCGTGATCGTCATCGAGGAGGTGGCCCGCGTCTGCGCGTCGTCCTCCCTGATCCCGGCCGTGAACAAGCTGGGCTCGCTGCCGGTGATCCTGTCCGGCTCCGAGGAGCTGAAGAGCAAGTACCTGGGCCCGCTCGCCAAGGGCGACGCGATGTTCTCGTACTGCCTGTCGGAGCCCGACGCGGGCTCGGACGCGGCCGGCATGAAGACGAAGGCCGTCCGCGACGGCGACCACTACATCCTCAACGGCGTGAAGCGCTGGATCACCAACGCCGGCGTCTCCGAGTACTACACGGTCATGGCCGTCACGGACCCGGAGAAGCGCTCCAAGGGCATCAGCGCCTTCGTCGTGGAGAAGGGCGACGAGGGCGTCTCCTTCGGCGCCCCGGAGAAGAAGCTCGGCATCAAGGGCTCCCCGACCCGCGAGGTGTACCTCGACAACGTCCGCATCCCGGCCGACCGCATGATCGGTGCCGAGGGCACGGGCTTCGCGACGGCGATGAAGACCCTGGACCACACCCGCATCACCATCGCGGCCCAGGCGCTCGGCATCGCGCAGGGCGCCCTCGACTACGCCAAGGGCTACGTCCAGGAGCGCAAGCAGTTCGGCAAGGCCATCGCCGAGTTCCAGGGCGTGCAGTTCATGCTGGCCGACATGGCGATGAAGCTGGAGGCGGCCCGCCAGCTCACGTACGCGGCGGCGGCCAAGTCGGAGCGCGTGGACGGCGACCTGACCTTCTTCGGCGCGGCGGCCAAGTGCTTCGCGTCCGACGTGGCGATGGAGATCACCACGGACGCGGTCCAGCTGCTCGGCGGCTACGGCTACACGCGCGACTACCCGGTCGAGCGCATGATGCGCGACGCCAAGATCACCCAGATCTACGAGGGCACGAACCAGGTCCAGCGCATCGTCATGGCCCGCAACCTCCCGTAACCCCCCGCACCCCGCGAACGGCCCCCGGCAGCCCCCACGGCCACCGGGGGCCGTCCCCGTTCAGGGGCGGCGCCGTGGCGGTGCGGTGCGGGTGGTGCGCGGCGAAGGCCCCGGAGCCGAGTCGGGCACCGGGGCCTTTCGCACCGGCGTACCGGTGAAGGGACGGGTCAGGCGGCCGTGCGGACCGGGGGGCGGCGGCTGGCGATGACCTTGCGGGCCAGGGAGCGCGGGCTCGTCAGGAAGCCGTAGCCCCACGACATGTGCATCGTCGCCAGGGCCAGCGGGATCTGGACGCGGGCCTTCAGCGGCAGGCCCTTGCCCGCCGGGATGGAGCCCAGCATGATCGCCGCCAGGTAGCCGCCCGGTACGACGAAGCCCAGCGGGGTGAGCGTCGCGCCCACCACCAGGCCCGCCGCGATGGCGCAGACGGCCGTCGGCGGGGCCAGGTACCGCAGGTTGATGGAGCCCTGGTGGTAGCGGGCCACCACGTGGCGCCAGCGGCCGTAGTCCTTGTACTGCTTGGCCAGCGCCCGCACGGAGGGCCGCGGCCGGTACCGCACCCGCAGCTCGGGCGAGAACCAGATCAGCCCGCCCGCCTCGCGGATGCGGAAGTTCAGCTCCCAGTCCTGCGCCCGGATGAACTCCTCGTTGTAGCCGCCCTGCTGCTCCAGCGCCTCGCGCCGGAACACGCCCAGGTACACCGTCTCCGCGGGACCGGCCTCGCCGCCCGTGTGGAACGCGGCGTTGCCCACGCCGATCCGGGACGTCATGGCGGCGGCGACGGCGTCCTCCCAGGCGTTCTCGCCCTCGGCGTTCATGATGCCGCCGACGTTCTGCGCGCCGGTCTCCTCCAGCAGCCGCACCGCCGTCGCGATGTAGTTCGGCGACAGCATCCCGTGGCCGTCCACCCGTACGACGATCGGGTGGCGCGACGCCTTGATCGCGGCGTTCAGCGCGGCGGGCGTCCGGCCCGTCGGGTTGGGCACGGTGTGCACGCGCGGGTCCTCGCGGACCAGCTCGGCGGCGATCTCGTCGGTGCGGTCCGTGGACGGGCCGAGCGCGATCACCACCTCCATCTCGCCGTCGTAGTCCTGGTCGAGGATGTGACGGACCGCGTCGCGAAGATGCCGCTCCTCGTTGAGGACCGGCATGATCACGGAGACCGGGGGGAGAGGCATGGCTCCTCGGAGGTACGTAAGGACGGCCCGGGGCGGCGACGGCCCCGGGGCCCGGGGCGAACCCGGCGGGCGGACAGGAGTATCGCCCGCCACGTTACCGCGAACGGGGGACACCGCCGCGACCCGCCCGGCCGGTGCGACGGGCCGTTGATCGTATGGGCCTACTGTGGCGATCCCCCCATTCGCCCGCGGAGGTGTCCCTCGTGCCCACGCCGCCCCGCCGACCCGCCCGCCAGGTCCCCCGACCGCCGGCCCCCGGCGCGAGACGGCCGGCCGGCGGCGGAGGGCAGCCGGTCGGCCCGCGCCCCCGGCGGGAGACACGACCGCGCGCACCCCACGTACGCACCCCGCCGCAGCCGCGTCGGCGGCAGCCTCCGGGCGCCCCGCCCCGGCCGCCTCGGCGCCGCCGGGGCCGGTGGGCCGCGCGGATGGCGACCGCCCTGTCCGTCCTGGTCCTCGCGGCGGGCGGCATCGGCCACGCCGTCGTCACCAGCCTCGACACGGGCATCGGCCGCGTGGACGCCTTCAAGGACATGAAGAACCGCCCCACCGCGGGTCACGGCACGAACATCCTGGTCGTCGGCACCGACGGCCGCGACAAGGTCACCCCCGCCGACAAGGCCCGCTACCGGCTCGGCGGCGCCCCCTGCAACTGCACCGACACGATCATGCTGGCCCACATCTCGGAGGACCGTAAGCGCGCCAGCCTCGTCTCGCTGCCCCGCGACTCGTACGCCGAGCTGCCCGAGCACACCGACGCCACCACCGGCGAACGCCACGACGGCCACCCGGTCAAGCTGAACGCCGCGTACGCCGAGGGCGGGGCCAACCTCACCGTACGGACCGTCGAGCGGATGACCGGCGTGAAGATCGACCACTACCTGGAGATCGACTTCACCAGCTTCATGCGCACCGTCGACGCCGTCGGCGGCGTCCGGATCTGCACCGCCCGCCCCATAAAGGACCCGTACACCGGGCTCGACCTGCCCGCCGGGACCCACACCCTCGACGGCGGCAAGGCCCTCCAGTACGTCCGCTCCCGCCATGTGGACGGGGCGTCCGACCTGGGGCGGATGGAGCGGCAGCAGCGGTTCGTCGCCGCGCTCATCGACCGGGTGGCGGGCAGCGGCGCGCTGCTCAACCCGGTGCGGTTCCGGCAGGTCCTGGACGCGATGGCCGGCTCGGTACGCGCCGACCGGGGCTTCGGTACGGAGCAGATGCTGGCGCTGGCCAAGGCGATGCGCGGGCTCACGGCCGCCTCGTCCGAGTTCACGTCCGTGCCGGTCGCCGCGACCGGGATGCGCGTCGAGGGCATCGGCTCGACGGTGAGGTGGGACGCGCCGCGGGCGCAGGAGCTGTTCGCGGCCCTCCGCGAGGACCGGCCGCTCGCCACCAGGCCCGTCAAGGCCGAGCCGCGCCGCACGGTCGTGGACGTACCGCCCCGCAACATCCGGGTGCAGGTGTACAACGGCACGGCGGTGCGGGGCCTGGGCGCCCGCGTGGACGCCGCGCTGCGGGCGACGGGCTTCGACACGACCCGCACCCCGTACAACGCCGACCGGCGGGACACCGCGCGGACCGTCGTCCGGTACGACCCGCGCTGGGACCGCTCGGCGAAGTCCCTCGCGGCCGCCCTGCCGGGCGCCGAACTGCGGGCCGTGGCGGGGCAGGGGCCGCTGATGAAGGTGACGGCGGGCACGGACTTCAAGGCCGTACGGCCGGTGCGCGCCGAGAGCCCGGCACCGGCCCGCCCGTCCGGCAAGCCGGAGGCCCTCACCGGCGACCAGGTCGTCTGCCCCTGACGCGCCCGAGGCGGCGTGCCGCCGAGGCCCCGCGGCGCCGGACACGCTGCTGCCCTGAGGCCCCGGGACCAGAGGCCGGGGGCCTCAGCCGGCCCCCGGGGCCCGGCGTGCTCAGTCGTCGATGCCCTCCGCCGCCCGGCGCTCGCGCAGCTCCTTGATGGCGCGGCGGCGGGCCAGGCGGTGGGTGCGGCGGATCTGGGCCTCCTGGTAGCGGCGCTTGTCGCGCTCCGTCTCCGGGATCACCGGCGGTACGGGACGGGGCTTGCCGTCCGCGTCCACGGCGGCGAACACCAGGTACGCCGAGCCGACCTGCGTGGCCGGAGTGGACTCGTTCCACCGCTCGGCCAGCACCCGCACGCCGACCTCCATCGAGGACCGGCCCGTCCAGTTGACCTGCGCCTTCACATGGACGAGGTCCCCGACGCGCACCGGCTCCAGGAACACCATCTCGTCCATGGACGCGGTCACCGCGGGCCCGCCGGAGTGGCGTCCGGCGACCGCGCCCGCCGCGTCGTCCACCAGCTTCATGATCACGCCGCCGTGCACCGTGCCGAGCAGATTCGTGTCGTTGCCCGTCATGATGTGGCTGAGCGTGGTGCGGGACGCCGAGGTCGGCTTGCCCTCGGGGATGGCCTGGTCTGTCATGCCCTCCACCATATGCCCGGAGTCGGGAAGCTCCGCATTGCATCAGCTTCGCTACAGCGGAGCCCCGATTCCCCACCCGCCCTGTAGGGGCCGCACGGGCGCGCGGCACACTGTTGCGCATGAATGACTGGCCTGAAGGATGGTCCGGCGGCCGTGACGGGCGTCACGGCCGCGGCAGCGCCGACGCCCAGCCCGAGGGCGCCCGCGTCATGCCCCACGTACGGCCCGGGTCCGTGCCGCCGCAGCAGCGGCAGGGGTACGACGACGTGGCCGGCCACGCCGCCGCGTCGTACGACAGCGGCTACAACACGGGCCAGGTCTACGGCGTCCCGCGCGGCGCGGGTCCCGGCGGCCCGGGAGGCCCCGGAGGCGGCGGCCACGGAACCGGCATGCCGCCCTCGCCGTCGTACAGCCCCGGCGCGCGCCCCGCGGACTGGGGCCGCCGGATCAAGGTCGGCGCCATCACGGTCGCCGTCGTCCTCGTGGCCACGACGATCGGCACGTACTTCTGGGCCGACGGCAAGATGCGCCGCGAGGTGGACCTCGCCAAGGTCATCGAGCGCCCCCAGGAGGGCGACTGCACCACGTACCTCATCGTCGGCTCCGACAGCCGCGAGGGCATGACGGCCGAGGACAAGAAGCGCCTGCACACCGGCTCCGCCGACGGCAAGCGCACCGACTCGATGATGATCCTCGCCGCGTGCGGCAGCGGGAACACGATGATCTCCCTGCCGCGCGACTCGGACGTGGAGATCCCCACCTTCGTCGGCTCCGAGTCGGGCAAGACCTTCAAGGGCACCGGCCGCCGGGTGAAGCTGAACGCCGCGTACGCCGAGGACGGCCCCGAGCTGCTCGTCCGCACCGTCGAGCACAACACCGGCCTGCGCATCGACCACTACGCGGAGATCGGTTTCGCGGGCTTCGCCAACATCGTGGACGCGCTCGGCGGCGTCGAGATGACCATCGAGAAGGGCTTCAAGGACAAGAAGTCCGGCGCCGACTTCCAGGCGGGCAAGCAGACCCTCGACGGCGAGCAGGCCCTCGCCTTCGTCCGCACCCGGTACGCCTTCGCCGAGTCGGACCTGGCGCGGACGAAGAACCAGCAGAAGTTCCTCGCCGCGCTCGCGAGCCAGGCGGCGACGCCCGGCACGGTCCTCAACCCGTTCAAGCTGTACCCGACGCTCGGCGCCGGGCTCGACACGCTGATCGTGGACAAGGACATGTCGCTGTTCGACCTCGCCGAGATGTTCTTCGCGATGAAGAGCGTCAACGGCGGCGACGGCACGTCCATGAACATGCCCGTGTCGGGCAGCCGCGGCGGCAACCTCGTCTGGGACAAGGCGAAGGTGAAGGAGCTGGTGCGGCAGATCCAGAACGACGAGAAGGTCACCGTCACCGAGAAGTGACGCGCGGGCGGTACGAGAGGGGCGGGGCCGGTCACCGTACGAGGTGACCGGCCCCGCCCTTCATGCCGTACGGCCCTACGCGCGCGGAGGGCGCGCCCGCCTCCGCGCGCGTAGGCGGTACGGCCCCGCACGCGGCGGGGCCGTACCCGGCTACCAGCGGTAGGGCTTGTAGACGTCCATGCACTCGGCCTTCGCGCCGTTGGAGTTCTCGGCCTCCGGCGGCAGGTCACCGGCCTTGGGGGAGTCCTGCTTAGGGAACGTGTCGCCCTCGCGCCAGTCCCCGCCGATCGTCAGCGTCAGCCCGTCCACGTCGCCGGCGGGCCGCACGGCACCGGTCGGCAGGCCGAGCGCCTTCGCAACGGACAGCGCGTCCGCCTTGCCCTGCGCGCCCGCCGACTCCGGGTAGGCGAGCAGCGTCTCGGCCTTCGGAGCCGCCGTCTGGGATGCCTCGGCCTGCGTGAAGCCCTTGCCGCGCAGCACGTCCTTGATGCTGCCCGCGCGGCCCTTCACCGCGTACTGCCCGTCCACCCCGGTGCCGTTGACGACCGTCACGGCGAGCGAGGCGGGCGCCGCTGCGGGCGGACCGGGGTCCTTCGGCGCGGTGGACGGCTTCTTCGAGGTGTCCGGGCCGCCGTTGGCGTCGAAGGGGATGTCCTCGCGGAGCATCTTCCAGATCTGCTGCGCGGGCTTCTGAGCGGGCAGCAGATGCGCCCGGTTCTGGTGGTCCTCGACCGTCGGCAGCGTCGTCATGGTGATGCGGTTGACGGGGACGTCCTTCAACTCCATGGCCAGGTCGAAGAGGTCCTGCACCCTGCCCAGCTCGTCGGAGACCTGGAGCGCCTTGGTCCCGGCCTCCGCCAGGTCCATGATGCGGCCGGTGTCCGTGAACGCGTTCTGCTGCTTCAGCTGGCGCAGCATCGCGTTCATGTACATGTGCTGGGCCTTGGCGCGGCCCTGGTCGTTGAAGAAGGCGTGCCGGGTGCGCAGCCACGCCAGCGCCTGCTCGCCCTTGATGTACGTCTCGCCCTTGCGCAGCTTGAGCCCGGAGCCGCCCTTGACCTGGGCGGTGGGCCGGTCCCACACGTTGTCCTTGACGCACACGGGGACGCCGCCGACCGCGTCGGCCATCCGCACCACGCCCGCGAAGTCCACCATCATCCAGTGGTCGATGTAGACGCCGGTCAGCTTCTCCCAGGTGGTGAGGGTGCAGCCGGGCCCGCCGCGCTGGAGCGACTCGGTGATGATCCGGTTGGTCGGCGGGAACTCCTCGCCCGTTTCCGCGTCCTTGCAGGCGGGGATGTCGACGCGGGTGTCGCGCGGGATGCTCACCACGGCGGCGCTCTTGCGGTCGGCGGAGACGTGCAGCAGCATCTGGACGTCACCGCGCGGCTTGTCGCCGACGGTGTCCTTGGCGCCGCCGAGGGCCAGGTTCTCCTTGGAGTTACGGCCGTCCGCGCCGATCAGCAGGATGTTCAGCGGGGTGTTGCCGGACGCGTCGGGGGCGGCCTTCTGCACGCCGCTGTCGCCGCCGCTGCGGTCGCCGCTGCGGATGTTGCCGTTGAGGTGCTCGATGTAGAGGTATCCGGCGCCCGCCGTGGCGAGTATCAGCAGCGACACGACCGAGGCCACCCAGCGCAGCACCCGCCGTTTGCCGCTCCTCGCCCGTCGGCGGGGCCGCCCGCCGGCCCTGCGGCGCCCGCCCCCCGCGCCCCGTCGGCCGGGCGCGGATCTTCCGCCCGGCCCGCCGTCGTCCTCCTCGTCCGGGGCGTCGCCCTCCGCGCGCCGGGCAGCCCTGCGCCCGGTACCGGACCCGGCGCCCGCGCCCCTTCCCGTACCGCCGTCGGAGCCGTCGTCCGTTCCGGCGGCGCCCTGGCCGCCGGAGCGGCCGTCGGCCTGGCCCGCCGTGTCGAGGCCGTCGTCCCAGCCCGTGTCACGGGCCTTCCGGGCGTGCGGGACGCCGTCCCGCGTCCCCTCCCCACGCACGCTGCTGTGTCCCACCCACGTCTCCCCTGGTGAAAATCCCCTGTGGATCAGGTGCGCGTCACTTCGCGCACACCTGCTTGTCCGCTGCCACCGCACCCTCCGGCGCCTTCGCCGGACCGGTGAGGGGCACCCCCGCACCCTTGAAGTCCTTGCCGAGGGTGAGGGTCATCGGCTCGCGCTCCCCTGCGTCCGCCGTGCCCTGCTTCAGCGCCGCCGCGGGCAGCCCCATGAGGTCCGCGAGCGCGCGGGCCTGGTCCGCCTGGTTCGGCGCGAACTCCAGCGTCGTCTTCGGGATGTCCGCCGGAGCGTTGGCCTTGTTCGACGACTTCAGCACTCCGGCCGAGTTCTGGAGCCAGTTGATGGTGGACTGGGCGCCGCCGCGGACACCGCTGCCGTTGTACACGTCGACGCGTACGTCGGAGGGCTTGGCGCGGGGACCCTCGAGGAGTGCCGCCTGTGTCGCCTTCTCGGCGTTCTTGGCGTCCTTCTCCTTCTGCTCCACCTCGCTGAGCGAGATGTCGTTCTTGATGATCGAGAAGAGCGGCTCGGCCTTCGCCTCGTTGAGGACGACCGTCGCCTTGATCTTCTCGTGCGGGTTGTCGAGCACCGGGACCGTGGCGAACGTGATGTTCTTCGGGTCGACCTTGGCGACCTCCATGCCCAGCTCCTGGAGCTTCTTGACGCTGCCTATGCCGTCGTCGACGGTGAGCGCCTTGGTCGCCGCGTCGGCGAGGTCCAGCAGCTTCGACGGGCTGGTCAGCGTCTCGCTCGACTTCATCTGACGGAACATCGCGCCCATGAACTGCTGCTGCGTCTGGATGCGGCTCAGGTCGCTCTTGTTCCCGAACGCCTGACGCGTACGGACGAACGCCAGCGCCTGCTCGCCCTGGATGAGGCTCTTGCCCTTCGGCAGGTCGAGGCCGGACTTGTCGTCCTTCACGGCCTCCTCGACGCACACCTCGACACCGCCGACCGCCGTCGAGAGGGTCTTCACGGCGTTGAAGTCGACCATCATGAAGTGGTCGATGGGGACGCCGGTCATCTTGTGGACGGTGGCCATGGTGCAGCCGGGGTTGCGGTCCATCTGGCCGAGGCTGGTGTTGAAGCGCACCCCGCTCTGTGCCGGGATCGTCTTCTCCGTCCCGTCCTCCAGCCGGACCGTGCACTCGGGGATGTCGGTGATCAGGTCGCGCGGGATGGACAGGGCCGTGGCGTTCGTCCGGTCCTTCGACACGTGCAGCAGGATCGTCGTGTCGGCGTGGCCGGGGCTGTTCTTGTCGCCGTAGCCGGAGTTGCCGTCGCCGGTGCGCTTGTCGGTGCCGATGACCAGGATGTTGATGGCCTGGTCCTTCTTGAACCCGTTGCCGCCGCCCGCGCCCGCGACGTCGATGGTGCTGAGGTTCCCGTCGAGCCGCTCGTACAGGTAGTAGGCGACACCGCCGGTGGCGAGCAGGGTGAACGCGGTGACGCCGCCGGTCCACATCAGGACCTTCTTGGTACGGCTCTTCTTGTCCTTCGCCTTGCCCCTGCGCCGTCCCGAGGCGGCCGGTGCCGCGGCCCGGCGCCCGCCGCCCTGCGCGGGCGGCTCGGCGGTACGGCGCCTGCGCTGGCCGGGCACCTCCGGCGCGCGGCGCCGCGTACCGGTCGGCGCGTCCTCGTCGGCGGCGTCCGGCGCCTTGGCCGGTTCTGAGGCCCTGCGGGCGGCGCGGCGGCCCTGCGGGGGCGGGGTGCTGGAGCGGGGTGTCCCGGAGGGTGGCTGCCCTGTGGAGTGGTCCAGTCGCAGTTCGTAGTTACCGGTCTGCGGGTTGAGTACCCACTGGTCGGCGGGGTCGATCTCCTCCGCCCCTCCACGGCTGTGCGCGTCCACGGTTGCCTGAATCCTCCGTCGGTGCCACGCGAGGCGCCCCTCCCCCTCCGGGCGCTCGGTCTTACGATCCACGGGTGCGCGTCCTGCTCGGTCGCCGCACCGGATCGCGTCACACTATCCGCCCAGTTCAACGCGGGTCGACGTCCGTGACAAATTCCACGGCACTTACAAGCGGGCATTCCGCCCAATCGTCATACTCCGCCGCCCCCGTCACGACTTTCCTCACACCTCCCTCGTGGGTCCCTCGCGGTCCCGCCCCTTACGGGCACGCGTTCACGGCCGCGTTGGTTCCGGTGAACGTGGGCACGGGAGCGGGGCTCGCCGCGCCCTCGGGCCCGGCGCTCGCGGCACCGGACGGGCCGCTGCCGGGGCTCGGTCGCGTCGACGGTGCCGGTCCGTCGCCGCCCCGCTCAGTGGCCGGGACGACCACCACCGGGTCGTCCGCGCGCAGCCGCTTGAACAGCCGCCCCGCGTCCGGCTGCACCAGCTCGTCCCGGTTCGGGTCGATGTGGTGAGCCTTCCGGGGAACCGTCAGGAACTGCACCTTTTCGGTCGGTACGCTGCGCAGCCGCCGCGCCAGGTCGTACAGGTCCTTCAGGGAGGCGAGCCCCGGGTCGGTGGTGAGCGACTTGGTGGCCGCGTCGAGGACCGGGTACAGCTTGGCCGGATTGAGCAGCACGCCGTTGCTCTGCACCTTCGTCACGAGCGCGCCGAGGAACTCCTGCTGCCGGTTCATCCGCTCCGTGTCGCTGCCGTCGCCGAGCGACTTGCGGGCCCGTACGTACCCGAGGGCCTGCTCCCCGTCGAGCGTCTGCGGCCCGGCCGCCAGCTTGAGCTTGGCGTCCGGGTCGTCGATCGGCTCGCGGACGCACACCCGTACGCCGCCGACCGCGTTCACCATGTCCTTGAAGCCCCGGAAGTCGATCACCATGTGGTGGTCCACGCGGATGCCGGTCAGCTTCTCGACCGTACGGATCGTGCACGCCGTCCCGCCGAGCTGGAACGCCAGGTTGAACTGCGCGAACCGGGGCGCCGACCGCTTGCCCCCGCGCGTGCGGCAGCCGGGCACTTCCACCATCAGGTCGCGTGGGATCGACACGGCCGTCACGCCGTGGCCGCGCGCCGACAGATGGAGCAGGATCGTCGTGTCCGACCGCTGCGTGCCCCGGTCCCGCCCGTACTCGGCGTTCTCCCCGGCCCGGCTGTCGGAGCCGACGAGCAGGATGTTCTTGCCGCCGCGCGGTACCGGCGCGGGGCGCTCGCGCTCGTACCGCCTCAGCTCGGCCAGCGCCGTCGTGTCGGTGGTGATGTTGCCGTCGAGCTTCCGGTACAGCCACCAGCCGGTCCCGGCGGCCGCGAGGACGACGGCGGACGAGCCGAGCGCCGCCCAGCGCAGCCACGTCGGCCGGCGGCCGGCCGAGGTGTCCGGGTCCGGGGGAGTGCCGGCGGTGTCCGTCACGTCGTCAGTCCGTCCTTCGAGGGCGTCGGCGGCACCCGGGGCGGCCGTCGCGCAGTGAGACGGCGGAGCCCCGCGCGGGTTGTGCGCCGGTGAGGCGTACGCCCGATGATGTACCGGTCGGGCCCCCGGAACCCGGCGGACTCGGCTCGTCGTCCGCCGGACGGGTGGACCTGGGGACGTGTCGGCCCGCCACGGCCCGGCCGTCGGCCCCCGCCGGCCCCCGGCGGCTCCGCTCGTGGACCCTCGCCGGGCTTCGTCGGCCCTGGCCCCCGTCAGCCCCCGTCAGCCCTCGTCGGGCTTCGTCGGCCCTGGCCCCGTCAGCCCTCGTCGGCCCGGTGCGTGACGCGCTCGCTCTCGATCCGCGCGGCCAGCGCCTCCGGCGCCAGTTCCTGCGGGTGGCGGCACAGGACGACGGACCCGCCCGCGGCCAGCGGCGCGTACAGCCCGGCCGACACGCCGTCCCAGGAGTCCCAGGCCAGCCCGGACAGCAGCCGCGACCCGGGCCCGAGGCCGCGCCGCGCCGCGTCCGCGCGGGCCCGCCCGACCAGCCCGGCGCCCGTCAGTTCCGTACGGCCGCCATCCGTCTCCCGTACGGCGAGGGCGACGGCGCCCGGATCGACGGGGACGTACGGGGCGAACCGGTCGCCCTGGCTCGGCACCTCGACCGCGTAGTCGTCGTATCCGGCGGGCGGTGCGGGGAAGCGGCGGCCCAGCGGGGCGAGCGACAGCGCGAGGCGCCCGCCCGTGCAGGCCAGGCCGTCGTCCAGCCGGTCGGGCCCGGCCACCACGTGGTCCGCGGCGGCGGGGTCGCCGTCGAGGTCGGCCACCACGCCCACGGAGGCGCAGGCGACCAGCCACACGGCGGTCTGCCAGTGCGCGGGCAGCAGCAGCGCCACCCGCTCGCCGGGCTCGGCGGAGAGCCCGTCCTGGAGCAGGTTCGCCGTCTTGGCCACCCAGTTGGCGAAGGTGGCCACGGAGAGTTCGACGCGCTCACCGGTGGCGTCGTCGTAGTACGTGACCAAGGGGCGCGCGGGGTCCGCGGCGAGCGCGGATCGCAGCAGGTCGGCAGGGGTGCGGTCGCTGGCGTTCACGCGGGAAAGCGTACGCGTGCGGGGCGGGCGCGGCGGGGCCGAGCGGGTGACGCGGTACTCCGGACGGGGCGACGGGGCGTCAGGAAAGCCGAGAAGCGCAACTGCGGGGAATTGTCCAGTATCTGGCTATGCGTTCCATTCGAGTTCCCTTGATCGGCGTAGCGGTCGCGGTCGCCACCGCGTCCGGCTCCGCCCTCGCGCTGCCCCTGCCCCTGTCCGCGTCGGCCGTCGCCGCGCCCGCGACGGGCTCCGACGCGCCGGACCCCGGTGCGTCGGGTGACGTGCCGGACCCCGGCTCCACCCGCTCCCTGCCACTCGTGCCGCTCGCCGGCCACGAGCGCAGCGCGGCTCCCGGCACCCGCGCCGTCCAGGGCCTGCCGCGCCGGGACGTCGAACCGTTCTCGCTGGTCGGCGTCGTCTGGGAGGAACCCGACGCCGAACTGCACGGCACGGTCCAGGTGCGTACGCGCTCCGCCGCGACCGGTGCCTGGTCGGCCTGGCAGGACCTGGACGCCCATCAGCACGACCACGCCGCCGACCCCGGTACGGCCGAGGCCCGTTCGCAGGCGGTGCGCGGCGGGACCGCGCCGCTGTGGGTGGGCGACTCGGACGGCGTCGAGGTGCGCGTACGGCCCGAGGCGCCGGACGAGCGCGGTGCCGCCCCGGCCCTGCCGCGCGGGCTGCGGGTCGAGCTGGTCGACCCGGGCGAGGCGCCGGACGCGGCCCCCGGCGCGAAGGCGGAGGCGGGTGGGCCGTCTGGCGCGGGGCTCCGTACGTCCTCTCGTACGCTGCCCGGTACGGCCTCCGGGGTGGCGCTCGGCACGGCGCCCGGCGTCGCGCGGGACGACGGCGGTACGGGCGCCGGGCGCCTGGACGCGGCGCCCGAGGACGACGCCCCGCACGACGACGCGGAGGTGGACGGACCCGCCGACGACGGCACGGACACCCCCGCTGATCCGACGGCGGCCGACCCGACGGCCGACACCCCCACCGGCCCGGCCACCGATGACACGGACCCGGCCACGGACCCGGACTCCGCCACGGACCCGGCCACCGACGGCGCCGACCCCGCGTCCGAGACCGACGCCGACCCCGCGTCAGGCACCGGGACCGACACCGACGAAAGCCCCGCCGAGCCCGCGGGCACCGGCCAGGGCGCCCCCGCCGTCGCGCTCACCGCCGAGGAGTCCGCCGCGTCTGCCGTCAACGCCGACCTGGCATCCATCGGCGCCACCGAGATCCCGGCCCTCACCAAGGCCCAGACCGAAGAGGCGCTCGCCGACGCGCTCGCCGACGCGGACTCCGGCTCCGGTACCGACTCCAACGCCGCCACCGGCGCCGACGCGACCACCGCCGCCGCCAAGCCGTACATCGGCCCGCGCCCGCGCATCGTGACCCGCAAGGGCTGGGGCGCCGACGAGAAGCTGCGCGAGGCGAACTTCCTGTACACCAAGTCCGTCCAGGCGGCCTTCGTCCACCACAGCGCGACCGGCAACAACTACACCTGCGCCCAGGCGCCGTCCGTCCTGCGCGGCATCTACCGCTACCACGTGCAGAGCATGGGCTGGCGCGACCTCGGCTACAACTTCGCCGTGGACAAGTGCGGCACCATCTACGAGGGCCGCGCGGGCGGAGTCGCCAAGCCCGTCCAGGGCGCCCACACCCTCGGGTTCAACGCCAACACGACCGGCATCGCCGTGATCGGCTCGTTCGCCTCCACCACCCCGCCCGCCAAGGCCGTCACCGCCGTGGCCAAACTGACGGCGTGGAAGCTGGGCCTCCACGGCAAGAACCCGCGCGGCAAGAGCACCCTGACGTCCGGCGGCGGAAACCTGTACAAGAAGGGCACGAAGGTCCAGCTCAACACCATTTCGGGCCACCGCGACGGGTACTCCACCGCCTGCCCCGGCACCAAGCTGTACGGCAAGCTCGGAACCATCCGGGCGGCCGCGGCCGACTACCAGGGGAGGCCCTGACCGAAGCGCCATGTCGAACCGTCTGTCCAGGTCTGCCTAGGATCTGCCTACACTGCCTGGTCGTGCCGATCATATGAGCGGTCTCCGGCCGTGCTCATGACGCCGGATCGGCCACCACCCGACGACCGGCCCAGCAGGAAGCAGAGACGACAGGTGACAGAAGCGATCCTCCTGGTCGGCGGCAAGGGAACCAGGCTGCGACCGATGACGGTGAACACCCCGAAGCCGATGGTCCCCGCGGCGGGCGTGCCGTTCCTCACGCACCAGCTCGCCCGGGCCCGCGCGGCGGGCGTCGAGCACATCGTGCTGGCGACCTCGTACCTGGCAGAGGTGTTCGAGCCGTACTTCGGCGACGGATCGTCACTGGGGCTCCACCTGGAGTACGTCACCGAGGTGGAGCCGCTCGGCACCGGCGGCGCGATACGCAACGTCGCCTCGCGGCTCACGTCGGGGCCGGACGAGCCGGTCCTCATCTTCAACGGGGACATCCTGACCGGCCTCGACATCCGCGCCCTGGTCGACACCCACGAGACGTCGGGCGCCGACGTCTCCCTGCACCTGACCCGCGTCGAGGACCCGCGGGCGTTCGGGCTCGTCCCCACCGACCCCACCGGGCGCGTCACGGCCTTCCTGGAGAAGCCGCAGACCCCCGAGGAGATCGTCACCGACCAGATCAACGCCGGTGCGTACGTCTTCCGCCGGTCCGTCATCGACACGATCCCCGCGGACCGGCCCGTCTCCGTCGAGCGCGAGACCTTCCCCGGGCTCCTCGCGGACGGTGCCCACCTCCAGGGCATGGTGGACTCGACGTACTGGCTCGACCTCGGCACCCCGCAGGCGTTCGTGCGCGGCTCCGCCGACCTGGTCCTGGGCCGCGCCCCGTCCCCGGCCGTGCCGGGCCGCTGCGGCGACCGCCTCGTCGTCGACGGTGCCTCCGTCGCCCCGGACGCCAAGCTCACCGGCGGTACGGTCATCGGCGCCGGCGCCACGGTCGGCGAGGGCGCCCGGATCGACGGCAGCGCCGTCATGGCGGGCGCGGTCGTGGAGCCCGGCGCGGTCGTCACCGACTCGCTCGTCGGCGAGGGAGCCCGGATCGGGGCCCGCACCGTGCTGCACGGCGCGGTGATCGGCGACGGTGCGCACGTGGGCGCGGACAACGAGCTGCGCGACGGCGTACGCGTCTGGTGCGGGGCCCGCCTGCCCGACGCGTCGGTGCGCTTCTCCTCCGACCAGTAACGGGTCTCGGCTCCGGCGGTCGGTCGGTCTTCTCCGGCGCTCCGCTCCGCTCGGCTCCGGGCGGTGGTCCGGCCCGTCCGGGACTACCCTGTTCGGGACCCCCGGACATCCCGTACCACCCCTGGAGCCCCCGTGGCCGGCCGCTACGCCCCCCGCCCCCGGCGCACCCCCGCGCCGGACGGCGCCATGGCCGCACCCGTGCCCGGCGACGGCGGGAACGCACCGGCGCCTGGCGTCCCCGCGTCCGGTGGGCCTGTGGCAGGCGGCCCGGCGTACGGAGGGCCCGTGCCTGGCGTCCCCGCGTCCGGTGGGCCTGCGTCCGGCGGCCCCGCCCTGTCCGCGCTGCCCCGGCAGGCGACCGGGCCCGCGGCGCCCCGCCGGGCCGGCGGCGTCCCGGCCCCCGCGTCCCGGCGGCGCACCTGGGTGCCGCCGTGGCCACTGGACCTCGGGCTCACCCTGAGCCCGCTGCGGCGCGGCCCCGGCGACCCCACGTTCCGGGCCACGCCCGACGGGGCGTTCTGGCGGACGTGCCGCACCCCCGAGGGCCCCGGCACGCTGCGGGTCACGGCGCGCGGCGGCGCCGTCGAGGCCGAGGCGTGGGGGAGCGGCGCCGACTGGCTCCTCGACCGGCTCCCGGTGCTGCTGGGCGAGCGGGACGACCCGGACGCGTTCACGCCCCGCCACCGGTTCCTCGCCATCACCCGGCAGCGCCGCCCCGGCCTTCGCCTGGTGCGCACCGGACTGGTGCTGGAGTCCCTGATCCCGTCGATCCTGGAGCAGAAGGTCACGACGGACGAGGCGTACCGGGCGTGGCGGCTGCTCGTACGCAAGTACGGCGAACCGGCGCCCGGCGCGCCCGCCGAGCTGCGCCTCTCGGTGGTGCCCGAGCCCCGCACCTGGGCGCTCGTCCCTACGTGGGAGTGGCACCGGGCGGGCGTCGACTCCAAGCGGTCGGCGACCGTGCTGCGCGCCGTGCGGGTCGCGCGCCGACTGGAGGAGGCGGCGGGCATGGCACCCGAGGACGCCCGGCGCAGACTGGAGCTGGTCCCCGGCATCGGCCCGTGGACGTCCGCCGAGACGGTGCAGCGCAGCAACGGCGCGCCCGACGAGGTGACGACCGGCGACTACCACCTGCCCGGCATCGTCGGCCACGCCCTGGCAGGCAACCGGGACGCGGACGACACGCAGATGCTGGAGCTGCTGGAGCCGTACGCCGGCCAGCGCCACCGGGCCGCGCGCCTGATCCTCCTCAGCGGCCGCACCCCACCCCGCCGAGCCCCCCGCATGACCCCGGGCAACATCGCCGCCCTCTGACCCGCCCAGCCGCCCACGGGCCCGTCAGCGGCACGTACGCCTTCCGGCCGACGCCCACTGCTGCCTGGGTCGGCCCCCGGCATGAACGCCACTTGTCCGACGCCGTGGCGGAGCGGCGGTCCGAGCAGTACGCGGGCGAAGGCCCCGACGGGGTGACCACCAGGCCCGCCGCGCCCACCACCGGCCCGGCGGCGACCACCCTCGGCCCGCGCCCTGCGACCCGACCGGCCCGCCTCACCGCACCGTCAGGAAGTCCTCCGGGTCCCGGTCACGGCGGGGCTGCGGGGGTTCGGCGGGGCGGCCGATGGCCACCGCGCCCATCGGGTCCCAGTCGGCAGGCAGCTCGAGCGCCTCCCGCACCACGTCGCGGCAGAACATCGTGGACGACACCCACGCAGAGCCGAGCCGCTCCCCCGCCAGCGCCACCAGGAAGTTCTGCACCCCGGCGCCCGCCGCGACGACGAACATCTCCCGCTCGGCCGTGTCCCTGCGCGCGTCCCCGTAGTGGTGGGCGCCCTCGGTGACGAGGCACGGCACCACCAGATACGGGGCGTTCCGCAGGACGTCGCCGCGGCGGACGCGCCGGGCGATGGCCTCCTCGCTGCGCCCGTCCCGCCGCAGGTCCGCGATCCACGCCTCACGCATGGCGTCCAGCAGACGGGTCCGCGACGCTGCGCTCTCCAGCAGCACGAACCGCCAGGGCGTCGTGTGGTGCGGCGCTGGGGCCGTCACCGCCGCGGCCACCGCGCGCCGTACGGCACCGGGGTCCACCGGGTCGTCGGTGAACGCCCGCACGGTGCGGCGCTGCGTGACCGCCTCCCGTATCGCCTCCGACGTGCCGAGCCGGAACATGTCGCCGTCCGCGCCGCGCACCAGCGCCCGCGCACCCGGATCGTCCTCCCCGCCCCCGGTCGCCAGGTGCGGCAGACCGCGTACGACGGCGACGGGCCGCCCGGCCGCCTTGCCCTTCACCAGGTCCCCGGCGGCGGCCAGCTCGTCGGCGCTGGCCACGACCGTCGCGACGAGCGGGTTTCCGTACGTGTCGGTGCCGCCCCGCAGGTCGTCCAGGACGCGCACCCCGGCCGCGCCGATCGCGACGTCGGTGAGGCCGCTCCGCCACGGCCGCCCGAACGTGTCGGTCACGATGACGCCGACGTCCACACCGAGCAGGTCGCGCAGCCCGGCCCGGATGGAGCGGGCGGACGCGTCCGGGTCCTCGGGCAGGAGCAGCACCGTCCCGGCGGGCGTGTTCGACGCGTCGACCCCTGCGGCGGCCATCACCAGCCCGTTGCGGTTCTCCACGATCCGCAGGGTCCCGCGACGGGCGACGACACGGACGGTCTCCGCGTCGATGGCCGCCTCCCGGTCGTCGGCGGCGACGATCCGCCCCTCCGCCTTGGACACGACCTTGGACGTGACGAGGACCACGTCGCCGTCCGCGAGGTCCGGTTCGGCGGTGGCGATCAGCACGGCCAGGTCGTCGCCCTTCGCGACCTCCGGCATCCCGGACGGCGCCCACACCTGGTACCCGACCGTCATCCGCGTACCTCCTCGGCGAGGGCCAGGGCCTCACGCGCCATCGCCGCGGCCGCGTCCACGTCGGTCATCATCAGCGGCACGGCCCGGCAGCGGATGCCGGCGGCCTCCACCTCCGCCACCGCGTCCGCGTCGACCGTGTCCACGAGCCATCCGTCGAGCAGCCCCGAGCCGTAGTGCCGGGCGACCGCGGCGGCCGTCGCCTCCACGCCGACCGCGGCGAGGACCTTGTCGGCCATGCCGCGCACCGGCGCGTTCCCGACGATCGGAGACAGGCCCACCACGGGCACACCGGCCTCCGCGATGGCCTCCCGGATGCCCGGCACGGCGAGGATGGTGCCGATGCTCACCACCGGGTTGGACGGCGGGAACAGCACCACGTCCGCCTCGGCGATGGCCTCCAGCACCCCGGGCGCGGGCTTCGCCTGCTCGGCGCCGACCGGCACCACCGCGTGCGCGTCCACGGAGGCGCGCAGCCTCACCCAGTACTCCTGGAAGTGCACGGCCCGCCGCTCGCCGTCGATCTCGACCGCGACATGGGTCTCCACCCGGTCGTCGGACATCGGCAGCAGCCGCACCCCCGGCCGCCACCGGTCGCACAGCGCCTCCGTGACCGCGCTGAGCGGGTACCCGGCGGCGATCATCTGCGTGCGGACGATGTGCGTGGCGAAGTCCCGGTCGCCGAGGCCGAACCACTCCGGGCCCACCCCGTACGCCGCGAGTTCGCTCTTGACCGTGAAGGTCTCGTCGGCCCGGCCCCAGCCCTGCTCCTCGTTGATGCCACCGCCGAGGGTGTACATCACCGTGTCCAGGTCGGGGCAGACCTTCAGCCCGAAGAGATGGATGTCGTCACCTGTGTTGCCGATGACCGTGATGTCCGCGTCGGGCGCGGCCCGCTTGAGGCCGCGCAGGAAACGGGCACCACCGATGCCACCGGCCAGAACCACCATGCGCATGCGGGCAGTCTGTCAGGCGGGGACGACACTCCGGGCGCTCGGGGCGAATCTGTGGACAACTCCGGCCCGGCCGTGCATCGGCATGTCGGTGAGGCCCGGGAAGTAGAGGTGCAGGCTGACGGCGGGTTCCAGGGAGTCGTTGACGAGTTCGTGGACCCGGCCGGGCGTGACGACCCGTCCGGACACGGTGCCCGACGCGTCCCGCGCGCCCCCGGTGAGTGTCCGCGCGCCCTCTTCCGTACGTTCCGTCAGCTCGCCCTCCAGCACCGTGTAGTAGCCGGTCGAGCCACCGTGGTCGTGTGCCCCCGTGCCCTGGCCCGGCAGCCACGACAGCAGCCACACCTCGTAGCCGGGCCCGGTGCGCAGCCGGTGGTACCAGCGGGTCGTGGCGTCGTACGCGACGAGTGGCGCCCACTGGGAGCGGTCGGCGGCGATGGACCGGGCGAGCCCGGCGAACTCCGCGACGGTCGTCGGGTGTTCCTTGGCGGGCTGGAGGAGGTGCTGGACGGCGAGGATGTCGCCGGCGATCTGGAGGTCGCTGTCGCTGTTCATGGGGTGCTGGTGTCCTCGGCGGAGCTGTTCGGCGGAAGGCGCAGCGGGGTGCTGCGGGCTGGTCCGGGCAGGTGCCGCGGGCGGGCGCTGCGAGCGGGCGGCGGATGCGGTCCGGAACAGCGGGCCCGCTCAGCGGATGCGGCGGGGTGCGGCGGGTGCGGGGTCCGTGCGGCGGGCGGTGCTCGTGGGACCGGGCACGCGTCGCGGGTGCGGCGGGGGACTCGCCTGCGGGGAGGGGCTGGAGCGCTGGAGCGTCAACAGCACGAACAGCAACAGCGCGCGTGGACAGCGCGGCGGAACCCACGGGCAACGTGGGTCGCGTAGGGCGCTGTGGTCGCTGGCATGCCCCCACGGTGGACTGGCCGGATTCGTTCTGTCAACCCGGTCACCGGTTCGGCGGCGCGGATTCACCTCATCCGGTCAGGTCGCCGGGAGAAAGGTTTGTGCTCGCCCGGTCCGGGAGACATGGCGCAGGAACCACCCGCGCAAACCCCGCCAGGGGCTTGTGATCCGACTGTGATCCGGGTCGCTTCGCCGCTCCGGCCGCAACAAGATCGCGGCTCTGGTCGTCCTTCCTGGTGAGGACGGCCGACGGCGGGTGCGAGGGACGGGCGACCGGGAGTGTCTCATTTTTACCGATTTGAACACTTTCTGCGCCGCCTTGGTTCCGCAGAGTGAATACCGGGCCCAATAGCAGATCTCAGCTTGACTGCCCTGGAGCTACACACTTGTAATTTCACTCGTGTCGTTCGGCCGGAAATGGGAAACGGTGCGGCATCACGGGGACGTATAAGACAGACGAGGGGCGCAGATGACCGAGTTGTTCCAGGAGCTGCTGGTCGAGGACGCGGACGAGGAACTCGGCTGGCAGGAGCGCGCGTTGTGCGCCCAGACCGATCCCGAGTCCTTCTTCCCCGAGAAGGGCGGCTCCACCCGCGAGGCCAAGAAGGTCTGCCTCGCCTGTGAAGTCCGTTCGGAATGCCTCGAATACGCGCTTGCCAATGACGAGAGATTCGGAATCTGGGGCGGCCTGTCCGAGCGCGAGCGCCGCCGCCTGAAGAAGGCCGCCGTCTGAGCGCTCCCCGCGCCCGCCCGCGCGCGGCCCCCGGGCACCCCCGCGGCAGCCGCCGCCCGAGCGCGCACACCAGCCACACGCACCCGCCCAACGGTCCGCCGCCTGTGCTCTGTCCACAGGCGGCGGACCGCTGTCGTGCCAGCCATTAGTGTGGAGCCCCGTCAACGACGCTCCGACGCCCCGCGACGCGGGCGACCCCCTGGCCGGAGGGCCCGTACCTCGATGTCCGCCACCACAGCCGCGTTTTCCGCCGCTTCCGAGCCGCAGCAGCCCGAGTTCCCGCGGCATGTCGTCACCGCCGTGCTCGTCTCCCACGACGGAGCGCGCTGGCTGCCGGACGCCCTCGCCGGACTCCTCGGCCAGGAGCGCCCCGCGCAGTACGTCATCGCCGCCGACACCGGCAGCGCGGACGAATCCGCCCAGCTCGTCGGCGAGGCCATCGGCGACGACCGGGTACTGCACCTCGCCCGCCGCACCGGCTTCGGCGCCGCCGTCGAGGAGGCCGCCCGCACCGCGCCCCTCCTCGGCCCCGACGACCTGCCCTACCTGAAGCGGCCCAGCGGCTGGGACCCGGCCAGCAGGACCTGGCGCGACGACGCCTACGACATGCCCGACCTGCCGCACGGCGAGCCGGTCCAGTGGCTGTGGCTCCTCCACGACGACTGCGCGCCCGCCCCCGACGCCCTCGCCGAACTGCTCCGCGTCGCCGACTCCGACGAGTACGCCGCCATCGTCGGCCCCAAGCTCCTCGGCTGGTACGACCGCAAGCAGCTCCTCGAAGTCGGCGTCAGCATCGCCAACAGCGGCCGCCGCTGGACCGGCCTCGACCGCCGCGAACAGGACCAGGGGCAGCACGACCAGATCCGCCCCGTCCTGTCCGTCTCCACCGCCGGCATGCTCGTCCGCCGTGACGTCTTCGAGGAGCTCGGGGGCTTCGACCGCCGCCTGCCCCTCATGCGCGACGACGTCGATCTGTGCTGGCGCGCCCACGCCGCCGGGCACCGCGTCCTCGTCGCCCCCGACGCCGTCCTCCGCCACGCCGAAGCCGCCTCCCGCGAGCGCCGCACCGTGGACTGCGCCGGCCGCTCCGTCGCCAACCCCCACCGCGTGGACAAGGCCGGAGCCGTCTACACGCTCCTCGCCAACGCGCGCGGAGCCGCCCTCCCGTACGTCCTCGTCCGCCTCGTCGTCGGCACCCTGCTGCGGACCCTCGCCTACCTCGTCGGCAAGGCCCCCGTCCAGGCCGTGGACGAGGTCATGGGGCTGTGCTCCGTCCTACTGAGGCCCGAGCGCGTCCTCGCCGCCCGCCGCAGACGCTCCGCCCACGCCGTCGACCCCGCCGAACTGCGCCCCCTCTTCCCGCCGCCCGGCGCCACCGTCCGCGCCACGGTCGAGCAGGTCGCCTCCAACTTCTCCGGTACCGATGCCGACGTCGGCGGTTCCCGGCACGGCGCCGTCGAGTCGGGCCCCGGCGGCGACGACGCCGACTACCTGGAGATCGAGCAGTTCGCCCGGCTCAAGAAGATCGCCCGCAAACCGGGCCCCGTCCTCTTCGCCCTGCTGCTCCTCGTCTCGGTGATCGCCTGCCGCGGCCTGTTCTTCGGCAGCGGCTCCCTCGCGGGCGGCGCCCTCCTGCCCGTCCCCGACGACGTGGGCGGCCTGTGGAGCCGGTACGCCGACGCCTGGCACCCCCTAGGCACCGGCGGCACCCAGAGCGCCCCGCCCTACCTCGCCCTGCTGGCGGGCCTGTCCGGCCTGTTCCTCGGCTCCACCGGCTTCGCGCTCACGCTGCTGCTGGTCTGCTCCGTACCGCTCGCCGGTTTCACCGCGTACTTCGCCTCCCGCTCCCTCGTGGAGTCCCGGCTCCTGCGCGCGTGGGCCGCCATCGCCTACGCCTTCCTGCCCGCCGCGACCGGCGCCCTCGCCACCGGACGGCTCGGCACGGCCGTCCTCGCGATCCTGCTGCCGCTCATGGCCCGCGCCGCCGTCGCCGCGTACGGGCTGCGCGGCGGCGGACCCGGCGCCCCGCGCGGCAGCTGGCGCGCCACCTGGGCGTACACGCTGCTCCTCACGTTCACGATGGCGTTCACGCCCGTCGTCTGGCCGCTCGCCGTCGTCCTCGGCGTCGCCGTCCTCGTCCTGCGCCGCGACGACATCACCGCGTACGCGGTGCGCCTCCTCGCCGTCGCCGGTACGCCGCTGCTCGTCCTCGCCCCCTGGTCGCTGTCCCTGCTGACCGACCCGGCCGCCTTCCTCAGGGAGGCCGGCACGGCGGTCCGTACGGGCCCGGCGTCCGCGCTCGACCTGCTCGGCACCAGCCCCGGCGGCCCCCGCACGGTCGGCGGCCTGGTCCTCATCGGCCTCGTCCTCGCGGCCCTCGCCGCCCTGCTGCGCGCCGAGCGCCAGTTCGCCGTCCGCAGCGCCTGGGCCGTCGCCCTCACCGGCTTCCTCTTCGCCGTCCTCACCAACGGCTCCGGCGACGACGCCACCGGCTGGGCGGGACCCGCCACCCTCGTCTACGGCCTCGCCCTCCTCGCCGCGGGCATGCTCGGCGCAGAAGGCGGCCGCACCCGCGTCGCCGCGCAGAGCTTCGGCTGGCGCCAGCCCGTCGCCGCCCTCATCGCCCTCGCCGCCGCGATCGGCCCGCTGGTCTCCGCCGCCAACTGGATGATCAGCGGCGCGGCCGGACCGCTGGAGCGCCGCGACCCCACACAGGTGCCCGCGTTCGTCGCCGAGGAGAGCATCACCCGCGACCAGCCCCGCACCCTCGTCCTCGACGGCCCGTCACCCGCCAAGGTGTCCTACGCCCTCGTCCGCGGCTCCGGCGCCCGCCTCGGCGACGCCGAGCTGACCGCCACCGGCGGCGGCGACCCGCGCCTCGACAAGGTCGTCGCCCACCTCGTCGCCGGGTCCGGCGCCGACCAGACCGCCGAGCTGAGCGGCTTCGCCATCCGCTACGTCCTGGTACGCGACGGCGCGCCCCGCGAGATGGGCCGCGTCCTCGACGCGACGCCGGGCCTCAGCAGGCTCAGCCAGCGCGACGGCAGCGCCCTGTGGCGCGTCGACCGCCAGGTCGCCCGTGCCGTCATCGTCCCCGCCGCAGGCGGCACCGCCGACGCGGGCACCGAACCCCTCCCGGTCGGCTCAGGACCCGTCGAGGCGCACAGCGACATCCCGCCCGGCGGCGAGGGCCGCGTCCTGCGCATCGCCGACCGCGCCGACGACGGCTGGCAGGCCACCCTCGACGGCAAGCCCTTGGAGAAGACCACCCTCGACGGCTGGGCGCAGGGCTTCAAGCTCCCCGCCCAGGGCGGCCGCCTCGACCTGACGTACGACGCGCCGCTCACCCACACCGCGTGGATCTGGGCCCAGTGCGCCCTCGCCGTCGTCCTGGTCGTCCTCGCCCTGCCGGGGCGCCGCCGCGACATCGACGACGACCTGCCCGATGACCCCGCGGCGGCCATCCCCGCCCAGGACGTCACTGGCGACGGGCGCCGCGCGCGCAGGCTCCGCGCCGCGGCCGCCGACACCGACCAGCACGGCGCCCCCGCCCCCGTACCGGACCCGGCGAACGAGCCGGACGCCGACCCGTACGCCATGCCCGCACCGCCGCATGCCCCGCCGCCCGCCACCGACTGGGCCGCACCCGGCGCCGAGCAGCAGTACGGCGAGCAGCCGTACCAGGAGGCGTACGCGCAGCAGGGCTACGGCGACAACGGCTACGGGCAGCAGCAGTACGGCGAAGCGCCCTACGCCCAGCCGTACGACGGCGCCGCCTACCAGCAGGCCCCGTACGACCCGGCGGCGCACCCGGCGCAGCAGCAGTACGGCGGGCAGCCGTACGACGAACAGCAGTACCCGTACCAGCAACAGCGGCCGTACGACCCACACGACCCGTACGACCCCGCCAGCGAGCAGCGTCCCGACGGGAGCAGCCACCAGTGAACCGCAGCACCCTCTCCCTCCTCGCCGCCGCGACCGCCCTCGCAGCCCTCACCGGCCTCGCCGCCGTGACGTCCCCCGGCGCGGACACCCCGGTCGCCGCCGCCGGCACGGCGCCCGCCCAGCTGCCCGTCGAGCGCAGCAGCCTGCTGTGCCCGGCACCGAGCACGTCCGAGGTCGCCGAGACGACGTACACCTCGTTCACGCCCGCCACGACCGGCGATGCGGGCAAGTCCGGCTCCGGCGCCCCGGCGGGCGAGGACGCCCTGCCCGACAAGGCGGAACTGAAGCCGTCCGCCGTCACGCAGGACGCGCCCGCGAAGGACGACAAGAAGCCCGCCGACGACAAGGCCGACGGCAAGACGGACGAAGAGGCGGAGGACGACAAGGCGGCGGCGCCCGCCAAGAAGCCCGCCGCCGACAAGCCGGTCATCAACGCCACCACCCCCGGGACGCCGGTCGCGGCGGAGGCCAACGGCGCCGAGGCCCCGGCCCTCATCGGTGTCGCCTCCGGCAAGCTCGCCCCCGGCTGGACCACCCAGCAGACCACCGTCGTCCCCGCCGGCGGCGCCCGCGGCCTCCTCGGCGTGACCTGCACGGCCCCCGACACGGACTTCTGGTTCCCCGGCACCTCCACCGCCGAGAACCGCCGCGACTACGTCCACCTCACCAACCCCGACGACGCCGCCGCCGTCGTGGACATCGAGCTGTACGGGCCGGAGGGCGCCCTGAAGTCGCAGCTCACCGACGGCATCCCGGTCCCCGCCCGGTCCAGCGTCCCCGTGCTGCTGTCCACGCTCAGCGCGGACCCGGCCACCTCCGACGTCACCGTCCACGTCACCACCCGCAGCGGCCGCGTCGGCGCTGTCGTCCGCTCCGCCGTGGACCAGCTCGGCAGCGACTGGCTGCCCGCCTCCGCCGACCCGGCCCCGTCGCTCGTCCTCCCCGGCATCCCCGCCGACGCCACGTCCGTGCAGCTCATGGCGTTCGCGCCCGGCGAGGACGACGCCGAACTGAAGATCCAGCTCGCCGGGTCCACGGGCACCATCACCCCGGCCGTCCAGCAGACGATCCGCGTCAAGTCCGGGATGACGGCGTCCGCCGACCTGAAGGGCCTCACCAACGGCGAGGCCGGCGCCCTGCTGCTGAGCCCCGCCCACGCGAGCCGGGCCACCCCGGTCGTCGCCGCCCTGCGCGTGGTGCGCGGCAGCGGCGACAAGCAGGAGGTGGCGTTCATCCCGGCGACCGGCCCGGTGGGGGAGCGCGCGACCGTCGCCGACAACCGCGCCAAGGGCACCACCCTGTCGCTGACCGCGCCCGGCAAGACGGCCGAGGTACGCGTCACCGCCTCGCCCGGCACCGAGGGCGGCACGCCCGCCACCAAGACGTACACCGTCAAGGCGGGCACCACGGTGGCGGTCACCCCGCCCGCGCCCGCCGGACTCAAGGGTTCCTACGCGCTGACCGTCGAGACCCTGTCCGGCGGCCCCGTCCACGCGGCGCGCATGCTGGCCCTGCCGCAGGACGGCATCGCGATGTTCACCCTCCAGACCCTCACCGACGACCGTGCGACGGTGGGCGTCCCGGAAGCCGAGCAGGACCTCGCGGTCCTGGAGGACTAGCGGGCCGGACACCTTCCGCGCCCGTACGGACACCGGCCCGTACGGGCGCGGCCCTTTCCCGCGGGCGATTCGAGCGAAGCCGCTGTTCGCAGGACCCGCACATCCCGAGGCCGCGCGCCTTCGGCGAGGCCCCGCGCCTTCGGGGAGGCCGCACACCCGAGGCCCGCACCCGCGAGGCCCGCACCCGCTGGGCCCACGCATCCGCAGCCCCGCAGGCCATGACCGGCCCCCGCAGGCTCGCGCATCCCGCACCCGCGCGCCCCGCACGCCCGGCACCGCCACCCCGCGAGCGGTCCTAGTCCTGCCCGTACCGCGGGTCCACCGACTCGGGCGCCAGCCCCAGGAGCTCGGCGACCTGCTCCACCACGACCTCGTGCACCAGCAGCGCCCGCTCGTCCCGGCTCTTGGCGCGCAGCTCCACGGGCCGCCGGTACACCACCACGCGCGCGTGCCCGTCCCGCGTCGCGGGCTCCGAACTGCCGAGCGGCACGGAGTCGTCCCGTGGCGCGGGCACCTCCATCACCAGGAAATCGACATCGGCGAGCTGCGGCCACCGCCGCTCCAGCCGCTCCACGGAGTCCTGCACCAGGTCCCGGAAGGTGTCCGCGCGCGACAGGGACAGGGGCACCTGGGGCGGTGCCACGGGCCCGCGCATCCCTCGGCCGTGGCGATCACGGCGGCGCGGTCGCGGCTCGGTCGGGCGAGGTGGTCCTGGACTGTCCATCACCTGACGCAGCGTAGCTCTCCCGCACCCGGCGCGTTCCCCCGTACGCCCGCGTCCCGGCATGTCGTCAGATGAGCATTCCGGCCACCCGGCGGCGCGATTCGGCACGTTTGCCCGATCGGTCGCGCTGCGGGAAATGACCGGATTCGTTCGCCGAGCCGAAGGGCCCGACGCTCCTCCCGCCCCTCCCGCAGCCCCCTCCACACCTCTCCCGCGCAGGTCGGAGGGGCCCTTCGAAACCCTCCTGTGCCCGACGTCACACCGCGACACGGGCGAGTGACCGGGTGGAGAGTCGTCGCGGCCCGCTCAAGAGTGCGGTACCGTCCAACGTCGTGAGCCCTGTACGTCGCTGTTCGCGCACCGCGTGCGGCCGCCCTGCCGTCGCGACACTGACGTACGTCTATGCCGACTCGACCGCGGTCCTCGGCCCGCTCGCCACCTACGCGGAACCCCACTGCTACGACCTGTGCGCCGAGCACAGCGAGCGCCTCACCGCGCCCCGCGGCTGGGAAGTCGTCCGCCTCTCCGACGCCTCCGGCCCCACCCGCCCCAGCGGCGACGACCTGGAGGCCCTGGCCAACGCCGTGCGCGAGGCGGCCCGCCCCCAGGAGCGCACCGCCCAGGCCGGCGGCAAGGGCGGCGCCCGGGGCGGCGACCCCGTCGAGGTCGGCCGTCGCGGCCACCTCCGCGTGCTCCGCTCGCCGGACTCCTGACCCGCGCAAGGACCGCCGCCGGGGGGCCACGACCGCCCGAACCAGCCGCCTCGGCCGCCCGGTCCGCGTCACGAGCACCCCGCCCGGCTGCCCCGCCCGGCCGCCTCGGTCTTGTTCATTTGGGCCCGCCCCGCTCCTACCGGCCGGTACCGTTGCTTCCCGGCGACGCTCCGTAGGTACCTCCGTACGCCCCCGACACCCTCTGCGGGTAGCTTGTGTACCCCACACAGGCTCGCAGGAGGTTGATCAGTGACTGCTGATCTGTCGCAGATCGTCAAGGCGTACGACGTCCGCGGAGTCGTGCCGGACCAGTGGGACGAGACGCTCGCCGAGCTGTTCGGCGCCGCCTTCGTCCAGGTGACCGGAGCCGACGCGATCGTCGTCGGCCATGACATGCGCCCGTCGTCCCCCGGCCTGTCCGGCGCCTTCGCGCGCGGAGCGGCCGCCCGGGGCGCCGACGTGACCCTCATCGGACTGTGCTCCACCGACCAGCTGTACTTCGCCTCCGGCAACCTGGACCTGCCGGGCGCCATGTTCACGGCCTCGCACAACCCGGCGCAGTACAACGGCATCAAGATGTGCCGCGCCGGCGCCGCCCCCATCGGCCAGGACAGCGGCCTCGCCGACATCCGCGCCCTCGTCGAGACGTGGCGCGACTCCGGCGCCCCCGCCCCGGCCGCCACGCCCGGCGAGATCACCGAACAGGACACCCTCGACGCCTACGCCGAGTACCTGAAGTCCCTGGTGGACCTCACGTCCATCCGCCCCCTGAAGGTCGTCGTGGACGCGGGCAACGGCATGGGCGGCCACACGGTGCCCACCGTCTTCGAGGGCCTCCCGCTGACGCTCGTGCCCATGTACTTCGAGCTGGACGGCACGTTCCCGAATCACGAGGCCAACCCGCTCGACCCGGCCAACATCGTGGACCTCCAGCAGCGCGTCCGCGCCGAGGGCGCCGACCTGGGCCTGGCCTTCGACGGCGACGCCGACCGCTGCTTCGTCGTGGACGAGCGCGGCGAGCCCGTCTCCCCGTCCGCGATCACCGCCCTGGTCGCCGCCCGCGAGCTGGCCAGGCACCCGGGCGGAACGATCATCCACAACCTGATCACGTCGCTGTCCGTGCCGGAGGTCGTCCGCGAGAACGGCGGCACGCCCGTCCGCACCCGCGTCGGCCACTCCTTCATCAAGGCCGAGATGGCCCGTACGGGCGCGATCTTCGGCGGCGAGCACTCCGCGCACTACTACTTCCGCGACTTCTGGAACGCCGACACGGGCATGCTCGCCGCGCTCCACGTCCTCGCGGCGCTCGGCGGCCAGGAGGGCACACTGTCCCAGCTCGTCGCCGAGTACGACCGCTACGCCGCGTCCGGCGAGATCAACTCCACGGTCGCCGACCAGGACGCCAGCACCGCCGCCGTACGCGAGGCGTTCCTGTCCCGCGACGGCGTCACCAGCGACGAGGTGGACGGCCTCACCATCAGCGGCGACGGCTGGTGGTTCAACCTGCGGCCCTCCAACACCGAGCCGCTGCTCCGTCTCAACGTCGAGGCGAAGGACGAGGCCACCATGGCCAAGGTCCGCGACGAGGTCCTGTCGCTCGTACGAGCCTGACGGCCCCGCCACCACCCGGTACCGCGCCACTCACACCCGCCCCCCGGTGCCCGTCCCGCACGTCGCGGACCGGCACCGGGTCCGGGGCGGCACCACCACACCCGGGACGACAGCCCCGGTGCCTCAGCTCCGGCAGAGGCCCAGGACGAGGCTCCGCCCCGCCGGACACCAGCCGTCACCGCCGGTCAGGCACGGCTCCGGTCAGGCACGGCTCCGGTGAGGCGCGGCTCCGGTGAGGCGCGGCCCGTCAGGCACCGCCCCACCATGGCCCCGCAAGCTCGCGCCCGCGCAAAGCTCGCGCCGCCGTAAGGCCAGCAGCCCCCGCAAGCTCGCGCCCGCGCAAAGCTCGCGCCGCCGCAAAGCCAGCAGCCCCCACGCCAAGCTCGCGCCCCCGTCAAGCCGGGCCCGATCCCCGGCCTCCCGCAAACCCACCGTCCGCCGCCCCCCGGCGGTAGGCTGACGACGCCGGGACCCCCAGCACACCCCCAGCACGCACGACCCGCACCGGCCCCGCCGGACCCACAACCGGCAGCCCGGCAACGGCGCCGCGACAGCGAACGCACCCGAAGGGAACCATCCATGCCGCTCGAAGCCGGCCTCCTCGACATCCTCGCCTGCCCCGCCTGCCGCGCCCCCCTCAGCGACCGCACGGCCGACGAGACGCCCGAGCTGGTCTGCACGAGCGACGACTGCGGCCTCGCCTACCCGGTACGGGACGGCATCCCGGTGCTCCTCGTGGACGAGGCCCGCCGCCCCGCCTGACCCGCCACCCCCACCGCCCCGGCGACACCCCGCACGGCGATCAGGAGGCCTACCCATGCTCGACGAGACGCTGCTCGACGCCCCCGAAGCACTGGCCCAGGCGGACCGCCGCGGACTCCTGCGCGGAGCCGCCGAAGCCGGCGCCCGGGTACGCACCGCCGCCCGGCACGCCGCCGAAGCCGGTGTCACCGCCCTCCAGTCGGAAGGGCGCCCCCGCACCGTCCTCGTCGCCGGCACCGGCACGGCCGCCACCGGCGCCGCCGACCTGATCGCCGCGCTCGCCGGGGCGTCCGCGCCCGTCATCCGGCTGCGCCCCACCGGCGTGGCCCCGGCCGGAGGCGCCGTCCGCTGGGCCCTCCCCGGCTGGGCCGGCTCCGTGGACCTGCTGCTCATCCCGACCAACGACGGTTCCGAACCCGGCCTCGCCACGCTCGCCGAGCAGGCGTACCGCCGCGGCGTCACCGTCGTCGCCGTCGCCCCGCGCCGCTCGCCCATCACGGAAGCCGTCGGCACCACCCACGGGCTCGTCGTGCCCATGGCGACGGCACCGCACGAGCTGTACGACGAGCCGCAGGCCGCGGGCCCCGGCGCGCTGTGGGCGCTGTTCACCCCGCTCCTCGCGCTCCTGGACCGCGTCGGCCTGTTCACCGCGCCCGCCGACACGCTGGATAAGGTCGCCGACCGCCTCGACCGCACCGCGGAACGCTGCGGACCTGGTGTCGCCACGTACAACAACCCCGCCAAGACCCTCGCGGCCGAGCTCTCCGACGCGCTGCCCCTCATCTGGACCGAGGGCGCCGCCGCGGCCCCCGTGGGCCGCCGATTCGCCGCCGTGCTCGCCGAACTGGCGGGCCGCCCCGCCCTCGCCGCCGAGCTGCCCGAGGCGCTCGCCGCCCACGCGGGCCTCCTCGCGGGCGACTTCGCGGGCGGCGCCGACCCCGACGACTTCTTCCGCGACCGCGTCGAGGACGCGCAGGCGCTGCACGCCCGTGTCGTACTCCTCCGCGACCGGCCCGCCGACGAGGGCGGCCTCAGCGCCGTCCCCGCCGCCCGCGAACTCGCCCTCGGCCACGACACGCCCATCAGCGAACTGGCGCCGGAAGAGGGCAACACCCTCGCGGCCCTCGCCGAACTCCTCGCCGTCACCGACTTCGCCGCCTGCTACCTGGCCCTGGCCTCGGGCCGCCGCCTCTGACCCCCGGCCCCGCCAGGCCCCGACGACCCCAGCCCCGGGCACCGCCGCCGACGACGCCCCCGATGTTCACCGCGCCCGCGACCCACCGGCGACCACCACCCCGCACACGGAAAGCCACCGCCCATGGACCGCCTCTCCACCACCGTCCGCCCCTACGCCTGGGGCTCCACGACGGCCATCCCGGAACTGCTCGGCACCGCCCCCACCGGCGAGCCCCAGGCCGAGATGTGGATGGGCGCCCACCCCGGCGCACCCTCCCGCGTCACCCGCCCCACCCCCGAAGGCGACCGCGAACTGCCCCTCAACGAGGTCATCGCCGCCGACCCCGACAAGGAGCTCGGCCCCGCCACGGTCGCCAGGTTCGGCCCCCGACTGCCGTTCCTCCTCAAGATCCTCGCCGCCGGCGCCCCCCTCTCCCTCCAGGTCCACCCCGACCCCGACCAGGCCCGCGCCGGTTACGCCGCCGAGGAACGCGCCGGAATCCCCATCGACGCCCCGCACCGCAACTACCGGGACCCCCACCACAAGCCCGAACTGATCTGCGCCCTCACCCCCTTCGAAGGCTTCTGCGGCTTCCGCGCCCCCGCCGAGACCGCCGACCTCCTCGCCGCCCTCGAAGTCGACTCCCTCAAGCCGTACGTGGACCTCCTCCACGCCCACCCCGAGGACGCCGCCTTCCGCGAGGTCCTCACCGCCATCCTCACCGCCGCCCCCGACGCCATCGCCGACACCGTCGCGGAAACCGCCGCCGCCTGCGCCCGCCTCGGCGGCGCCCACGCCCCGTACGCCACCCTCGCCCACCACTTCCCCGGCGACCGCGGCGTCCTCGCCGCGCTCCTCCTCAACCACGTACGGCTCCAGCCCGGCGAGGCCATGTACCTGGGCGCGGGCGTCCCGCACTCCTACCTGAGCGGCCTCGGCGTCGAGATCATGGCCAACTCCGACAACGTCCTGCGCTGCGGTCTCACCCCCAAGCACATCGACGTACCCGAACTCCTGCGCGTCGTCCGCTTCGAGGCCGGCGACCCCGGCACCCTGCGCCCCGAACCCTCCCCGTCCGGCGAGGAGGTGTACGACACCCCCATCGACGAGTTCCGCCTCTCCCGGTACGTACGCCCCGAAGGCGCCGCCGCCGTCGACCTCACCGCCGCCACCCCGCAGATCCTGCTCGCCACCGCCGGCACCCCTCGCCTCGGCGACCTCACCCTCACCCCCGGCCACTCCGTCTTCGTACCGGCCGGAGAAGCCGTCGAACTATCGGGCAGCGGCACCCTCTTCAGGGCCACAGTGGTGGCCTGACCCACTCCCGTCACCGGCTCCTGCAACAATGTCCCGCCGAACCGAACCGGCCGAACCCACGAACCACCGGGACCAGCGGGACCAGCGAAAGGGACAGGACACGCATGAGCGCGTCAGGCGGAACCAAGGCGATCGTGGCGGCACTCGTCGCCAACCTCGCGATCGCCGCGAGTAAATTCGTGGCGTTCATCTTCAGTGGCTCGTCGTCGATGCTCGCCGAATCGGTGCACTCCCTCGCCGACTCGGGTAACCAGGGACTCCTCCTCCTCGGCGGCAAGAAGGCGCAGCGCGAGGCCACCCCCCAGCACCCCTTCGGCTACGGCCGCGAGCGGTACATCTACGCCTTCCTCGTCTCGATCGTCCTCTTCTCCGTCGGCGGCATGTTCGCCCTGTACGAGGGCTACGAGAAGATCAAGCACCCGCACGAGATCACGGCCTGGTACTGGCCCGTCGGCGTCCTCATCTTCGCGATCATCGCCGAGACGTTCTCCTTCCGCACCGCCATCAAGGAGTCCAACGAAGTCCGCGGCAAGACTTCCTGGAAGGACTTCATCCGCACCGCCAAGGCCCCCGAGCTGCCCGTCGTCCTCCTCGAGGACCTCGGCGCCCTCGTCGGCCTGATCCTCGCCCTCGCCGGCGTCAGCCTCGCCCTCATCACCGGCGACGGCGTCTGGGACGGCATCGGCACCCTCTGCATCGGCGTCCTGCTCATCCTGATCGCCATCGTCCTCGCCGCCGAGACCAAGTCGCTCCTCCTGGGCGAGTCCGCCGGCCTCACCGAGGTCCGCAAGATCGAGGAAGCCCTCGTCGACGGCACCACCGTCACCGGCGTCATCCACATGCGCACCCTCCACCTCGGCCCCGAGGAACTCCTCGTCGCCGCCAAGATCGCCGTCCAGCACGACGAGACCGCCGGCGAGATCGCCGCCGCCATCGACGCCGCCGAGGACCGCATCCGCGCCGCCGTCCCCATCGCCCGGGTCATCTACCTGGAGCCGGACATCCTCCGCGCCAACCGCTGACCCACCACCGCACCACCGCATGACCCCGCCGGTCCACCCGGCACCCGAAGGCCCCGGCCCCCCGCCGGGGCCTTCGGCGTCCCCCGGCCCCGCCCGGACGACCGGAACCGGCCGGGCGGACTTGAAGCCCGCGCACCCGATCGGTGTAGATTCGAATACCGAGCCAGACGTCGCTGCTGATGGCGGTCGGGCGGTCCCGACGGACCGGCCGAGGGAGAGAGGGCCTCCGACGACTGCACCGCGCGTGCCCGGGCATCCTTGTGTCCGCCGGCGCGGAGCCAGCCGTACCCACCTCGAACCCGACAACGAGGAGCAGCCCGACATGACCACTGTCGACAACCGACAGGACTTCAAGGTCGCCGACCTCTCCCTGGCCGAGTTCGGCCGCAAGGAGATCACCCTCGCCGAGCACGAGATGCCCGGCCTGATGGCGATCCGCAAGGAGTACGCCGACGCCCAGCCCCTGGCGGGCGCCCGCGTCACCGGCTCCCTGCACATGACGGTGCAGACCGCCGTCCTCATCGAGACCCTCGTCGCCCTCGGCGCCCGCGTCCGCTGGGCCTCCTGCAACATCTTCTCCACGCAGGACCACGCCGCCGCCGCCATCGCCGTCGGCCCCGAGGGCACCCCGGACGACCCCAAGGGCATCCCCGTCTTCGCCTGGAAGGGCGAGACGCTGGAGGAGTACTGGTGGTGCACCGAGCAGGCGCTGACCTGGCCGGACAGCCCCACCGGCGGCCCCAACATGATCCTCGACGACGGCGGTGACGCCACCCTCCTCGTCCACAAGGGCGTCGAGTTCGAGAAGGCCGGCCAGGCCCCGGACCCGTCCACCGCGGACAGCGAGGAGTACGCCCACATCCTGCGCCTCCTCAACCGCACCCTCGCGGAGAACCCGCAGAAGTGGACCCGCCTCGCCTCCGAGATCCGTGGCGTCACCGAGGAGACCACCACGGGCGTCCACCGCCTGTACGAGATGCACCGCGACGGCACGCTCCTCTTCCCGGCGATCAACGTCAACGACGCCGTCACCAAGTCGAAGTTCGACAACAAGTACGGCTGCCGCCACTCCCTCGTCGACGGCATCAACCGCGCCACCGATGTCCTGATCGGCGGCAAGGTCGCCGTCGTCTGCGGCTACGGCGACGTCGGCAAGGGCTGCGCCGAGTCCCTCCGCGGCCAGGGCGCCCGCGTCATCGTCACCGAGATCGACCCCATCTGCGCCCTCCAGGCCGCGATGGACGGCTACCAGGTCACCACCCTCGACGAGGTCGTCGAGACCGCCGACATCTTCATCACCACGACCGGCAACAAGGACATCATCATGGCCTCGGACATGGCCAAGATGAAGCACCAGGCCATCGTCGGCAACATCGGCCACTTCGACAACGAGATCGACATGGCCGGCCTCGCCAAGATCCCCGGCATCGTCAAGGACGAGGTCAAGCCGCAGGTCCACACCTGGACCTTCCCCGACGGCAAGAAGATCATCGTCCTCTCCGAGGGCCGCCTGCTGAACCTGGGCAACGCCACGGGCCACCCGTCCTTCGTGATGTCCAACTCGTTCGCGGACCAGACCCTGGCCCAGATCGAGCTCTACACGAAGCCGGAGCAGTACCCGACCGACGTGTACGTCCTGCCCAAGCACCTGGACGAGAAGGTCGCCCGCCTGCACCTGGACGCGCTCGGCGTCAAGCTCACCACGCTGCGCCCGGAGCAGGCCGACTACATCGGCGTCAAGGTCGAAGGCCCCTACAAGCCGGACCACTACCGCTACTGACCGCCCCACGCGACCGCCCGCGCGGCCGCACCGGCGACAGGTACAAAAGGCAGGCCCCCGCACCCCCGTGTCGGGGGCCTGCCCCGTACCCGGCCGGCCCGGCCACCGCTCAACGGCGACGCCGAGACCCCGACCAGAACCCCGAGGACCCATGCCCCGAGGCCGCTATTCGCTCCACGATCCGCACGATCGCACCCCCCTCGGCGAAGAACACTTCCACTGCGCGCCCGGACCCTCCGGCTGGCGCTACGTCTCGCAACTCACCACCCCCTCCGGCGACCACGCCGGCTCCGTGGACCTCGCCCTCGACGAGCTCGGCCGCCCCATCCGCCTCGAACTCCACGCGGGCGGCTGGCAGGTACGCGGCGCCGCCCTCGACGGCGTCACCTGGGTCCGCACCGACCCGACCGGCTCCCACGCCACAGAAGGCAATGTGCGCGCCCACGCCTTCACCGGTGGTTCCCCGGCCTTCCTGGTGGCCACCGCCCGTCTTCTGCGCCTCACCCCCCGATCCGGCTCGACCCGTGTCCGCCTCGTCTCCTTCACGGACCCGGTCCTCGCCCCCCTCACCGTCGACCAGTCCTGGGCCCTGGTGAACAGTGAAACGCACACCACTGACAACGGCCCCCTGACCGTGGACGAATACCAGGTCAGCGCCCTCGACACGGGCGAGACGCACACCGTCCACATCGCCGGCGACGTCGTCCTCGCAGCCCCCGGCGTCGAGCTTGAGGACCTCCAGACCCCGCCGTCCGTCTTCCCCTGACGCGGACGCGCCGCTCCAGCGCCTAGGCCGGAGGCGCGAACCCCGTGGCGGCCCTCTTCTCAGCCCCCGCGCCACCCGGCACGTCCACCCCGGCACCACCCGCCGACCCGGTCACACCAGCAGGCGCACCGGAAACCGAACCCTCACCAGACACAAACCCCCCAGTGACCCCCGCACCACCAAAAGCCCCACCAGCCACAACAGCGCCCGCACCACTCACACCGCCGACGCCAGCCACACCACCGGCACCCAGCCCCGCCTCGGCCATCCGACGCGCCTCCCGCGCCTGCCGCTCGTGCACCACGCCCGCCAGGAACGCCGCCGCGGGCACACCAGGCGGCGCAGGCGTCCCCGTACACGCCACGAGCTCGTCTGCCAGCCGCTCCGCCAGCGCCCGCCCCGCCTCCGGGTCCAGCTGCCCCATCCGCGTCAGGTACTGCCGGATGCCCAGCCACAGCCCGTCCGGCACCGCCGACAGGTCAAGCTGTGCGAACCGCCCCACCAGCCACGGCGGCGGCGGAGGCACCGGAGCCGTACGCCCAGCGGGCACCCGCTCCCGCACCACCAGCGTCCCCGCGAACACATCCCCGACCCGCCGACCCCGCGCCGAGACCAGCGAGGCGATACAGGCGATCACCCCGAAGGTCAGCAGGATCTCCACCATCCCGATCAGCCCCCGCACCAGCGCGTGCCGGAACCGGATCGGCCCTCCGTCGTCCCGCACCACCCGCAGCCCGCACGCCAGCTTCCCCAGCGACCGCCCATGCGTCAGCGTCTCCACCGCGATCGGCCCGCCGATCAGCACCAGCACGAAGGACGCCGCCGACACCGCCATCAGCGCCGCCTCGTCGAGCGACGCCGTCGCGAACGCGAGACCGATGGATATCAGCAGGTACGCCGTCCACACGACCGCGAGATCGATCAGCAGCGCCAGCGCCCGGCTCGGCAACCTGGCCGGCCGCAGCCCCAGGACGACAGCGTCCCCCGTCACGACCTGACTCACGCCGTCCACCCTTCTCGACCTTGCCCGACCGCTCCTCACGCCAGTCTGCCAAGCTGACCGACAGCGCGCCGCAGTAGTACGAACCGTACGCATCCCGTGCACTGGAGCATCAGCCGATCATGGACCTCGACGTCTACGTCACCGCCCACCGCGCCGAGTGGGACCGCCTGGACCACCTCCTGAACCGCGGCCGCCGCCTCACCGGCGCCGAGGCGGACGAGCTCGTCGCGCTGTACCAGCGCACCGCGACCCATCTCTCCGTCATCCAGAGCACCGCCCCCGACCCGGCGCTCACCGCCCGGCTCACCCAGCTCGTCGCCCGCGCCCGAGCCGCCGTCACCGGCACCCGCCGCGCCTCCTGGCGCGACGTCGCCCGCTTCCTCACCACCGGGTTCCCCGCCGCCGTCTACCGCTCACGGCACTGGTGGATTCCCACGGCGGTCCTCTCCACACTCGTCGCCGCGCTCATCGGCTGGTGGATCGGCGCGAACCCCGAGGTCCAGGCAGCGATCGCCGCCCCCGAGGAGCTGCGCCAGATGACCCGCCCCGGCGGCGAGTACGAGTCGTACTACTCCAGTCACCCGGCAGCGTCCTTCGCCGCCCAGGTCTGGACGAACAACGCCCGAGCGGCCGCCCTGTGCCTGGTCCTGGGCGCCTTCCTGTGCTTCCCGGTGCTGTGGGTCCTGTTCATCAACATGCTGAACCTCGGCGTCGGTATCGGCCTCATGTCGTCCGCGGGCCGCCTCGACACCTTCCTCGGCCTGGTCATCCCACACGGCCTGCTGGAGCTCACGGCCGTCTTCGTCGCCGCCGGTACGGGCCTGCGCCTCGGCTGGACCCTGATCGACCCGGGCCCGTACTCCCGCCGTGCGGCCCTGGCCCAGCAGGGCCGCGCCGCGATCGGCATGGCCATCGGCCTCGCCCTGGTCCTCTTCGTCGCCGGAGTCATCGAGGGCTTCGTGACGCCGTCCGGCCTGCCCACCTGGGCCCGGATCGCCATCGGCATCGCCGCCGAGGCCGCCTTCCTCGTGTACGTGTACGTGCTCGGCGGCCGCGCCGCCCGGGCCGGCGAGTCCGGAGACGTGGCGTCCGCCGACCGCAGCGCGGAGCTGCCGACCGCCGCCTGATGTGCGTCCGACCCCTTCGAGCTGCTACTGTCCTCTTCGCCCGCCAAACCTGTTGACACGGGGTAGGTGGGGAGGTAGATTTAAACGGTTGCGTGGAGCTGGACAGGCTCGACCGCGACGGCTAGAGTCTCTCTCGCTCCGCAGAACCGGTCAGGTTCTCGAAGGAGCCAATCGATTCCCACAGGATCGCAAAGCCGATTTCAATCGGCCGAGATGAATCTGATAAAGTCGGAAT